>NZ_NFLQ01000001.1 GCF_002160985.1 Lachnoclostridium sp. An118
ACGGTAAGGAAACAATAACATCTGATGGAGAGGGAAGCCCTCCTTCAGTTATTCATTTAGACTTTGTAACTATTAACCCGTAGTCATTATTGACTACACCATTATTATACTAGGAGGAGTGCCTATGAGTCTTGGCATGGTATATTCCGCAGCCCTTCATGGCATGGAGGTGAAATTCATCCGCGTGGAGGCGGATCTGAGCAACGGTCTGCCCATGTTCCACATGGTGGGCTATCTGTCCTCAGAGGTGAAGGAGGCGGGAGAGCGGGTGCGCACAGCCATCCGCAACAGCGGTCTGGAGGTCCCTGTGAAAAAGACAGTCATCAATCTGTCACCCGGCAGCGTGCGAAAGAGGGGGGCTTCCTTTGACCTGCCCATCGCTCTGTCTATCCTGGCGTCCCAGGGCCTGGTGGGCCGGGAGGCGCTGGAGCAGGTGCTGGCAGTGGGGGAGCTGGGGCTGGACGGCAGCATCCGGGACGTGCCGGGCGTGCTGCCCATAGTGTGGGAGGCAAGGAAGCAGGGATATAAGCTGTGCATTGTGCCGGCAGGCAACGAGGCGGAGGCAGCCCTTGTGGAGGGTATCCCTGTGCTGGCAGCAGGCAGCCTGGCCCGGCTTCTGGACCTGCTGTCAGGAAAAGATCTGTCCCAGCCTAGGTCTGTGAACTCCCTGTCGGCAGGCAGCGTGGAGCCAGTCTTTGAGGGTGATTTCCAGGAGGTGAAAGGGCAGGGAGCTGTGAAGCGGGCGGCGGAGATTGCTGTGGCGGGCGGCCACAATTTCCTCATGATTGGCCCTCCCGGCAGCGGAAAGTCCATGATCGCCAGGAGGATTCCCACCATACTGCCGCCTCTTGAGATGGAGGAGGCTTTGGAGATCACAAAGATATACAGTGTTCAGGGGCTGCTGGAGAAGGATACGCCCCTCATCCGGCGGCGCCCCTTCCGGGAGGTGCACCACACGGCCACAAAGGCAGCTCTCATAGGAGGAGGGTTGATCCCGGCCCCAGGGGAGATATCCCTGGCCCACAAGGGCGTCCTCTTTCTGGACGAGCTGACGGAGTTTCCCCGGTCTGTGTTGGAAGTGCTGCGCCAGCCCCTGGAGGAGAAGAGGATACGCCTCACAAGAAAACAGGGAGTCTACGAGTTCCCGGCGGATTTTATGCTGACGGCTGCCATGAACCCCTGTCCCTGCGGCTATTATCCGGACATGGACAGGTGCGCCTGCACGCCCGTCGGCATCAGCCAGTATCTGGGGAAGGTCAGCCAGCCCTTCCTCAGCCGCATCGACATCTGCATGGACACCCCTGCCGTGGACTACAGGAACCTGAAGGGCGGTCCGGGGCAGGAGGCGGAGGAGACGTCGGAGAAGATACGGGAGAGGGTCTGGCTGGCCAGAGAGAGGCAGATGAGGCGGTATGAAGGGGAGCCGGGCAAGACAAACGCGTCCCTTCCGGCTAAAAAGATACCGGAGTACTGCGCCCTGGGCACGAAGGAGGAGCGGGTCATGGAGAGAGCCTTTGAGCAGATGGGGCTGACCGCCAGGACCTATCACAAGGTGCTGAAGGTGGCCAGGACCATCGCGGACCTTGACGGAAAAGAGGAAATCCAGTCCTGCCATCTGGCGGAGGCCATCGGATACCGCCTGCCGGACGCGAAATACTGGGGAAACCTGCGCTGACAGCGCCGGGACCAGGTCGGAGAAAATAAGACAGGAAAAGACATGATAGGACAGAGAGTGCAAAAAAGAGGAGGGATGAGTGTGAAGTACGAGTACTGGCTTGCCTGTATCCGCCCGCTGGCGGGAGGGAAAAAGGAGAGGCTGAGAAGCTGCGCCGGCAGCGGGGAGGCGGTATATAATATAGAAGAAAAAAGGCTTGAGGAGATGGAGTTCCTGACAGAAAAGGACAGGCAGGTGATCTTAAGCTTCCAGAAAAAGAAGGACCTGGCGGCAGAATACGACAGGCTCCTGGAGAAGGGGATACGCCTTGTGCCCTGCCATGACACGGCCTACCCCAGACGGCTGAGGGAGTGCGCCGGTCATCCCTACGCCCTGTTCGTGAAGGGCCGCCTGCCCGCTGATGACAGGCTCTCGGTGGCCATCGTGGGAGCCAGGCAGTGCAGCGCCTACGGGGAGAGGCAGGCCCTGGCGTTCTCGGAGTACCTGGCGGGCCGGGGCGTCCAGGTCATCAGCGGCATGGCCAGGGGCATCGATGGCGCGGCGGGAAGAGGAGCCATAAACGGAGGTGGAGACACATATGCTGTACTGGGGTCAGGAGTGGATGTGTGCTACCCTCGCCAGAACAGAGGGCTTTACGGGGATATCCTGAAAAAGGGAGGCATCCTGTCGGAGCAGCTTCCGGGCGCTGCCCCGAGGAGAGAGAATTTCCCCGCCAGGAACAGGATCATCAGCGGCCTGGCGGACGCGGTCCTTGTGATGGAGGCCAGGGAGCGCAGCGGTTCCCTCATCACGGCGGACATGGCTCTGGAGCAAGGAAGGGACGTGTATGCCCTGCCCGGGCCCGTGGACAGTCCCCTGAGCCGGGGCTGCAACCAGCTGATCCGGCAGGGGGCGGGGATACTTCTTGGACCGGAGGAACTGCTGGAGGAGCTGGTCAGCGAGCCTGCTCTGGCGGCTCTTTTGACGGGCGAAACGAGGGGAAAAAGAGAATGTGAAAAATCAGACAAAAATAAAAAAGTGCTTGAAAGTGCCGAAAATATAGTGTATAGTTGTCTCGGTTTGTATCCCAGGGACATCAGCTCGCTGCTGGAGGAGACAGCTCTTGCGCCGGCAGCCCTCATGGAACAGCTGGTATCTTTGCAGCTTAAGGGATACGTCAGGGAAATTTCAAAAGGCCATTACATCCGCGCCGTATGACCGGCCAGGGAAAACGGACGGGGAAATCGGACGGAAAAATCGGACGAAGAAAACGGGCGGGGAAATGGCACCAGGAAGTATTGGAGGAAGAAAATAAAAATGGCTCATTATCTTGTAATCGTGGAGTCTCCGGCAAAGGTGAAGACGATCAAAAAATTCCTTGGGAGCAGCTATACAGTCATGGCTTCCAACGGACATGTGAGGGACCTGCCCAAAAGCCAGCTCGGAATTGACGTGGAGCATGACTTTGAGCCCAAATATATCACCATACGCGGAAAGGGAGAGATCCTCGCGGCCCTCAGGAAGGAAGTAAAAAAGGCTGACAAGGTCTATCTGGCAACCGACCCGGACCGGGAGGGGGAGGCCATCTCCTGGCATCTGTGCAAGGCCCTGAAGCTGGAGGACAAGAAGACCTACCGCATCAGCTTTAACGAGATCACAAAGAACGCGGTGAAGGCTTCCATCAAGAGCGCCAGGGAGATCGATATGGACCTGGTGGACGCCCAGCAGGCCCGCCGTGCCCTGGACAGGATCGTGGGGTACGAGATCAGCCCTCTTTTGTGGGCCAAGGTCAAGAGGGGCCTCAGCGCCGGGCGGGTGCAGTCCGTGGCGCTGCGTATCATTGCGGACAGGGAGGATGAGATTAACGCGTTCATCCCGGAGGAGTACTGGACCCTGGAGGCTATCCTGAATGTAAAAGGGGAGAAGAAGCCCCTCCGGGCCAAATTCTACGGCACGGAAAAAGAAAAAATGACCATCCACTCCAAAGAGGAGCTTGATAAGATACTGAAGGATCTGGAGCATGCATCCTACAGCGTGGAGGAAGTGAAGAAGGGAGAGCGCTTTAAGAAGGCTCCCGTCCCCTTCACGACCAGTACCATGCAGCAGGAGGCATCCAAGGTCCTGAACTTTGCCACCCAGAAGACCATGCGCATCGCCCAGCAGCTCTACGAGGGAATTGACATCAAGGGCAACGGCACGGTAGGTCTGATCACCTACCTGCGTACAGACTCCACCCGCGTGTCTGAGGAGGCGGAGAGCAGTGTCCGGGACTTCATCGGAAAAAGCTACGGGGAGCAGTTTGTGGCCACCGGCACCGCGAAGCAGTCTGACAACAAGAAGATACAGGACGCCCACGAGGCCATCCGCCCCACGGACGTGACCAGGACTCCCGCAGCCATGAAGGACTCCCTCACAAGGGACCAGTTCCGGCTGTATCAGCTCATCTGGAAGCGGTTTGTGGCGAGCCGCATGCAGCCCGCCAAATACGAGACGACCTCCGTGAAGATAGACGCAGACGACTATCGGTTCACAGTGGCTGCCTCCAAGGTTGTCTTTGAGGGCTTCCGCACCGTGTACACGGAGTCCGACGAGGAGAAGGAGGAGTCCAACGTGCTGCTGAAGGGACTGGATGAGAATTCCGTCCTCACCAAGAAGGAGTTTGATACAAAGCAGCATTTCACACAGCCCCCGGCACACTACACGGAGGCAGCTCTCGTAAAGACGCTGGAGGAGCTGGGCATCGGGCGGCCAAGTACCTACGCCCCCACCATCTCCACCATCATTGCCAGAAGGTACGTAGCAAAGGAGAACAGGAACCTGTATCTGACGGAGCTGGGAGAAGTGGTGAACAACATCATGAAGCAGTCCTTCCCGGCCATCGTGGATGTGAACTTTACCGCCAACATGGAGGGCCTCCTGGACAAGGTGGCAGAGGGAAAGGTGGAGTGGAAGTCAGTCATTGAGAACTTCTACCCGGACCTTGACCAGGCGGTGAAGACAGC
The DNA here is from genome assembly GCF_002160985.1 of Lachnoclostridium sp. An118. GTDB lineage: Bacteria > Bacillota > Clostridia > Lachnospirales > Lachnospiraceae > Claveliimonas > Claveliimonas stercoravium. The sequence goes on from NZ_NFLQ01000001.1 coordinate 4,657, forward strand.
GGAGAAGGAGCTGGAGACCGTGAAGATCGAGGACGAGGTCACAGACGTGATCTGTGAGGAGTGCGGACGCAACATGGTTATCAAGTACGGCCCCCACGGCAGGTTCCTGGCCTGTCCCGGCTTCCCGGAGTGCCGCAACACAAAGCCCTATCTGGAGAAGATCGGCGTCAAGTGTCCCAAGTGCGGAAAGGACATCGTGATACGCAAGACGAAGAAGGGCAGAAGATATTACGGCTGCGAGGACAACCCGGAGTGCGATTTCATGTCCTGGCAGAAGCCGTCGGAAAAGAAATGCCCGAAATGTGGCGGATACATGGTGGAAAAGGGCAGCAGGCTTGTCTGTATGAACGCGGAATGCGGATACAATGAAAACAACAGAGAAAACCCATAGAAATTATTTATAAAAAATGCGCAGAAATTAACAGAAGATTGTTGATGTTTCCAGAATTGTATGATAATATATTCAACAAAGGATGGAGGTTGCGTATGAGTGTACAATTATTAGATAAAACAAGAAAAATCAATAAATTACTGCACAACAACAACTCCAGCAAGGTTGTCTTTAACGATATCTGTGAGGTGTTGACGGAAATCCTGAATTCCAACGTGCTGGTCATCAGCAAGAAAGGGAAGGTCTTAGGTGTCAGCAGGTGCAGTGGTGTAGGTGTGATCACGGAACTCATCAAGGGAGAGGTCGGATGCCATATAGACGAGATGCTCAACGAGCGTCTGCTGAACATCCTCTCAACAAAGGAGAACGTCAATCTGGAGACCCTGGGATTTTCGCAGGAGACGGCAAAGGGCTACCAGGCTATCGTCACCCCCATTGAGATCGCGGGAGAGAGGCTCGGGACCCTGTTCATTTACAAACAGGGAGAGGACTACGAGATTGACGATATTATCTTAAGTGAATATGGAACGATGATCGTAGGGCTGGAGATGCTCCGGTCCGTCAATGAAGAAAATGCGGAGGAGACGCGCAAGGAGCATATCGTTCAGTCAGCTATCAGTACACTTTCCTTTTCCGAGCTGGAGGCCATCATCCATATTTTCGACGAGCTGGAGGGCACGGAGGGCATACTGGTCGCCAGCAAGATTGCCGACCGCGTCGGCATCACCAGGTCTGTTATCGTAAATGCGCTGCGCAAGTTCGAGAGTGCGGGCGTGATCGAGTCCAGGTCTTCGGGCATGAAGGGGACATACATCAAGGTAGTCAATGACTATGTCTTCACAGAGCTGGAGAAGATAAAGGCAGAGAGAAATAAATAAACAATCTGAGCGTGATCAATACAGATGAGGAAGAGAAAGGGTATCGGGAAACTGATGCCCTTCTTTTGGGAAGGAGGACGACTATGTACGAGGGAAGCACTGCAGTGCTCAGGATGCTCCACGTCTACCTGGAGGGGGAGCTGATGGATGAAAGAGAATATGTCTGCAGGATCACTGCATATGACCCGGACAGAGAGTATATGTATATGACAGTGGAGGAGGGGGAGCTGACGGACCTCTCCCTGGATGCAGAGTACGACTGCAGCATAAGGCCGGAGGAGGTGAGCTGTCAGGGCTCGGTGAAGGAGCGGTATTTTGACAGAGAGGGGAGCCGGCTCATTTTCTCTGTGGAAAATGGATTTTATAAAAATAATATAAACTGAAATAAAGTGTGTTGACAAAACAAATGGAGAGTGCTATTTTATTACTAGAGTTTATTAGCACTCTCCATTTAAGAGTGCTGACAAATATAAAATTTATATAGATAGCTTAAAGGAGGAACCATTCATGAAATTAGTACCATTGGGAGACAGAGTTGTATTGAAACAGTTAGTTGCTGAAGAGACTACAAAGTCCGGTATCGTCCTGCCGGGACAGTCCAAAGAGAAACCCCAGCAGGCTGAAGTGATCGCAGTTGGCCCGGGCGGAGTAGTGGACGGCAAAGAAGTGGAGATGCATGTGAAGGAAGGCCAGCAGGTTATCTATTCCAAATATGCGGGAACAGAGGTGGAGCTGGACGAGGAAAGCTACATCATCGTGAGACAGAGCGACATCCTTGCAGTGATCGAGTAGTAAGCAGTACAGAGATAGAGAAGATAAGCAATATAAGCATAGAAACCTAAATCGGAAAACAGGAGGATTGATTATCATGGCAAAGGAAATCAAATACGGAGCAGATGCCAGGGCAGCACTGGAGTCAGGCGTAAACCAGCTGGCAGATACAGTAAGAGTGACACTTGGACCTAAGGGAAGGAATGTTGTCCTCGACAAGTCATTCGGCGCACCTCTTATCACAAACGACGGTGTGACCATCGCAAAGGAGATCGAGCTGGAGGACGCTTTTGAGAACATGGGCGCACAGCTCATCCGTGAGGTTGCCTCCAAGACAAACGATGTGGCTGGTGATGGTACTACAACAGCTACTGTACTTGCACAGGCAATGGTACACGAGGGAATGAAGAACCTGGCAGCAGGGGCCAACCCCATCGTGCTGAGAAAAGGTATGAAGAAAGCTACAGATAAAGCGGTAGAGGCTATCCAGGGCATGAGCAGCAAGGTGACAGGCAGAGACCAGATCGCAAGAGTAGCAGCTATCTCAGCCAGCGACGACGAAGTAGGCGAGATGGTAGCAGAGGCTATGGAGAAGGTTTCCAACGACGGTGTTATCACTATCGAGGAGTCCAAGACAATGAAGACAGAGCTGGATCTGGTAGAAGGTATGCAGTTCGACCGCGGATATGTATCTGCTTACATGTGCACAGACATGGATAAGATGGAGGCAAATCTGGAAGATCCATATATCCTTATCACAGACAAGAAGATTTCCAACATCCAGGAGATCCTTCCGCTGCTTGAGCAGGTTGTGCAGGCAGGCGCAAGACTCCTCATCATCGCTGAGGACGTGGAGGGCGAGGCTCTCACCACACTTATCGTAAACAAACTGCGCGGTACATTCAACGTGGTAGCTGTCAAAGCTCCCGGATATGGCGACAGAAGAAAAGCCATGCTGGAAGACATCGCTATCCTGACAGGCGGACAGGTGATCTCTGACGAGCTTGGACTGGACCTGAAAGAGACAACACTGGATCAGCTTGGACGTGCAAAATCCGTAAAAGTCCAGAAAGAGAACACAGTCATCGTAGACGGACTTGGAGAGAAAGACGCTATCCAGGCTCGTATCGCTCAGATCAAAGCACAGATCGAGGAGACAACATCTGACTTTGACAGAGAGAAGTTACAGGAGAGACTTGCCAAACTGGCAGGCGGTGTTGCAGTCATCCGTGTGGGAGCTGCCACAGAGACAGAGATGAAAGAGGCAAAACTCCGCATGGAGGACGCTCTTGCAGCTACAAGGGCAGCCGTTGAGGAAGGTATCATCGCAGGCGGCGGTTCCGCATACATCCACGCTTCCAAGGAAGTGGCAAAACTTGCCGACACTCTGGAAGGTGACGAGAAGACAGGTGCAAATGTTGTGCTGAAGGCTCTTGAGGCTCCTCTGTTCCACATTGTTGCCAACGCCGGACTGGAGGGCGCTGTCATCATCAACAAAGTAAGAGAGTCCGAGCCCGGACAGGGATTCGACGCATACAAAGAGGAGTATGTGGACATGGTGAAAGCCGGAATCCTGGATCCTGCAAAGGTTACAAGGAGCGCTCTGCAGAATGCGACAAGCGTGGCATCCACACTGCTGACAACAGAGTCCGTTGTTGCAAACATCAAAGAAGAGACTCCTGCAGCACCGGCAGGCGGCGGAATGGGCATGATGTAATCACGCTTCTTTATAAAGATGAAAATTTAGAAAACTCCCCCCGGGGAGTTTTCTTTTTATATTTGGATGTGCTATAATGTCCACAGGCAAATCCTGCCTGAGAAACTGACATTGGAGGAAGAAAGATGGGTGACTTCTATACAGAGCAATTGGTCAAGAAGAAGACAGACGGGAAGGATATAGCGATGAAAATCCTGCTGATCGTGCTGACAGTAATCAGCTTTTTTATCGCTTTTTTAATGCCCCTTTTAATTCTTGTGCCTATACTGTTTGTTGTGGCTGACGTATTTCTGTTCAGGAGGATGGATGTGGAGTACGAATACATTTACATTAACGGAGACCTGGACATTGACAAGGTGATGCACAAGGAGCGCAGGAAGCACATGCTCTCTGTAAATGTGAAGGATATGGAGCTGCTTGCCCCGGAGGGAGCCTTCCAGCTGCAGTCCTACAAAACAGGAAAGATTTATGATTACAGCAGCGGCATCACATCTGCCCCGAACCGCTATGTCCTCGTATTTACAAGGGCAGGGGAGACGGCAAAGATACTTATTGAGCCAAACAGCGACCTGGTGGAGGGCTTTTTCCTCATGGCGCCAAGAAAAGTTATCCGGAAATAGCAGGCACGACAAAATTGGTGCAATAAAGGAAAAGTTGTTGACAAAGACAGCAGTCTTTGGGTATGATAGCAGTTAAACATGACAAAAGAAAGAGAGGAATAAACGATGGGTAAAATTATCGGAGAGGGAATCACATTTGACGATGTGCTTTTAGTGCCAGGATACTCAGAGGTAATCCCAAATCAGGTAGACTTGTCCACATATCTTACAAAGAAGATCAGACTGAATATTCCCATGATGAGTGCCGGAATGGACACGGTCACAGAGCACCGCATGGCTATCGCCATGGCGCGCCAGGGCGGCATTGGTATCATCCATAAAAATATGTCTATTGAACAGCAGGCGGAAGAGGTAGACAAGGTAAAGCGTTCAGAGAACGGCGTTATCACGGATCCATTCTATCTTTCCCCGGAAAACACACTGGCAGACGCCAATGAGCTGATGGGCAAATTCCGGATTTCCGGTGTCCCCATCACCGAGGGCAGAAAGCTGGTGGGTATCATTACCAACCGTGACCTGAAGTTTGAGGAGGACTTTACAAAGAAGATCAAGGAGTCCATGACATCTGAGGGACTGATCACCGCAAAGGAGGGCATCACCCTGGAGGAGGCCAAGAAAATCCTGGCCAAGGCGAGAAAAGAGAAATTACCCATCGTTGATGATGATTTCAACCTGAAGGGGCTGATCACCATCAAAGATATAGAGAAGCAGATCAAATATCCTCTGTCTGCCAAGGATGAGCAGGGACGTCTCCTGTGTGGCGCTGCCCTTGGGATCACAGCCAACTGCCTGGAGAGAGCCCATGAGCTGGTGAATGCCAAGGTGGACGTTGTGGTGCTTGACTCTGCCCACGGACACTCTGCCAATGTGCTGCACACCATTGACATGGTCAAGAGCAAATTCCCGGATCTGCAGGTCATTGCAGGTAATGTGGCAACAGGCGCGGCTGCTGAGGCGCTCATCAAGGCCGGCGCTGACGCGGTCAAAGTCGGCATCGGTCCGGGGTCCATCTGCACGACACGTATCGTGGCCGGTATCGGCGTGCCCCAGATCACGGCGGTCATGGACTGCTATGAGGTGGCGGACAAGTACGGTATCCCGATCATTGCCGATGGAGGGATCAAGTACTCCGGCGACATGACAAAGGCCATTGCCGCAGGCGCCAATGTATGTATGATGGGAAGCATCTTTGCGGGATGCGACGAGAGCCCGGGAACTTTCGAGCTGTTCCAGGGAAGAAAGTACAAGGTATACAGGGGCATGGGATCTATTGCAGCCATGGAGAACGGAAGCAAGGACCGCTACTTCCAGGAGAACGCCAAGAAGCTTGTTCCCGAGGGCGTAGAGGGCCGCGTGGCATACAAGGGAACTGTGGAGGACACGGTGTTCCAGCTCATGGGCGGACTCCGGTCCGGTATGGGATACTGCGGAACATCTACCATTGAAGAGCTGAAGACCAATGCGCGCTTTATCAAGATCTCAGCAGCATCCTTAAAGGAGAGCCATCCCCATGATATCCATATCACGAAGGAAGCTCCCAACTACAGCGTGGACGAATAGAAAGAGATTTCAGGACGAAGCCTGCCCTTTTTGGGCGGGCTTCTGACAGACAGGGGGTAAAGCATATGACAGAGACATTTGGAAAGACATCCGCAGGGTGGGAGACCACTCTGTACACACTGGAAAACAAAAACGGCATGCAGATCGCAGTATCAGATTACGGCGCCACTCTGGTGAAGGTGCTTGTGCCGGACCGGGAAGGAAAGCTGGTCGATGTAGTTCTTGGCTATGATGATGCGGCCGGATATGAGGCCGGAGACAAATTTTTCGGAGCTATCGTGGGAAGAGTGGCCAACCGCATCGGAGGCGCCTCCTTTGAGCTGAATGGAAGGACGTATCAGCTGGACAAAAATGACAATGGAAACAATCTCCACAGCGGCATGGACTTCTACAGCAAGCGGATGTGGAGAGTGGAAGAGTACGGGAAGGATCACATCGTGCTGAGCCTTCACAGCCCGGACGGAGATCAGGGATACCCGGGAGAAGTGGATATCACAGTCACCTACACCCTGACAGGGGACAATGAGGTGAAGATCCACTATCACGCTGTGCCAAAGGAGGATACCCTTCTCAACATGACCAACCACAGCTACTTCAACCTTGCAGGGCAGAGCTCGGGCACTATCCTGGACCAGGAGGTGTGGATCGATGCGGACGCCTACACAGAGGCGGACGCCCAGTCCATCCCCACAGGAGAGATCACACCGGTGGAGGGAACTCCCATGGATTTCCGGGAGGAAAAGCCTGTAGGCCGGGATATAGAGGAGGACTACCAGGCCCTGAAGTTCGGCGGCGGCTACGACCACAACTGGGCCCTGAATGGCTCCGGCTTCCGGAAGGTGGCCAGCCTGAGCTGTGAGAAGAGCGGCATCTCCATGGAGGTGTACACGGACCTTCCGGGCATGCAGCTCTACTGCGGCAATTTCCTGGAGGGAGATGCGGGAAAGGGCGGATGCGCTTACGGAAAGCGGAGCGGCGTCTGCTTTGAGACCCAGTATTTCCCGGACGCTGTGCACAAGGAGGATTTTGCCGGTCCCGTGGTGCGGGCGGGGGAGACATACGACACAGTCACCAGCTATAAATTTACATCCGGCAGATAAAATTTATAAAATCATAAGTAAGTCTTCACATTTTCTTTTTCTGAATATGATAGAATAAACAGGTAAAGAGGTTGGAGATCATATGATGAACAGCAGAGCGGGAAGAATAAAGAAGAGAAGGACTAAAGTACAGCATCAGAGACAGATGAAAAAATACTGGAAGGCAGGGCTGATCATTCTGGCAGCCCTGCTTGCTGCTTTAGCGGTCGTCCGGGTGGTCCGCCCCCAGTGGCTGGGCGGCGGGTACATAGAGTACGACAGCGCCCAGGTGGATGCCTCCAGGCCGGACATAGACGTGGAACTTTTGACTGTCAATCCCTACTCCAGACCGGGGGACGCCACCGGGCGCATCAACGGCATCGTGATCCACTACACGGCCAATCCCGGCTCCACGGCCATAGATAACCGGAATTACTTTGAGGGCCTCAAGGACAGCCATGAGACCCAGGCCAGCAGCAACTTTATCGTGGGCCTGGACGGGGAGATCGTCCAGTGTGTGCCTACCTGGGAGGTGGCCTACGCCTCCAACTCCAGGAATATCGACACAGTGTCCATCGAGTGCTGCCATCCTGATGAGTCGGGGAAATTCAACGATGCCACCTACCGCTCCATGGTGCAGCTCACCGCCTGGCTCTGCCTGAAGTTCGGGCTGGATGAAAATGACGTCATCCGCCACTACGACGTCACAGGCAAGAACTGTCCCAAGTACTTTGTGGAGAACCAGGAAGCCTGGGACCAGTTCCGGGCGGACGTGGGGGCGGCCATAGAACGGACTTAGAGGCGTTATGCCTTTTCATCCTTGCCTTTTCGCGGATAAAAGGATTGACTTTTTCCGCCAGATGGATATAATAAAAAATAGCTGGCAGGTCCAAAGCATGGACAAAAAAGCTGGCGAAGAATAAAAACACAATCTCAGACAGGAAAGGCACAGACGGAAACGAGTAGTCCTCCGGAGCTATCCAGAGAGAGGGGCAGGATGCTGGAAGTCCCTTATAGCAGATGGACGATGAAAACCATTCCCGAGCCGCACTGCAGAACGGCCAGAAGGCCCAGTAAGCGGTGACGCAGCCCGCGTTAAGGGACAGGATTTTATTTTGAGGAAATGAAATCCTTTTGAGTGAAAAATAAAGGTGGAACCGTGCAGAGAATTGCACCCTTGCGGAGGACGAAGAAGCAGTCCCGGCAGGGGTGTTTTTTGTTTTAGAGAAAAGTCCTCTGATAGCTGTCTGGATGAAAGCAGAGAAAGGAGAAGAAAGACTATGAAAGTGAGCATGAAAGACGGGTCTGTCCAGGACCTGACATTCGCGGACGATGTGGGACAGGAGGCGTTCCGCCACACCACATCCCACATCCTTGCGCAGGCAGTGAAGCGTCTCTGGCCGGACACAAAATGTGCCATCGGACCGGCTATCAAGGACGGATTTTACTACGATTTTGAATTCAGCTTCCCGTTCACAACAGAGCATCTGGCAGACGTGGAAAAAGAGATGAAGAAGATCGTGAAAGAGGCCCTTCCCCTGGAGAGGAGCGCGGTCAGCAGAGAAGAGGCATTAAAGCTCATGGAGGACAGAGGCGAGCCCTACAAGGTGGAGCTTATCGAGGAACTTCCCGAGGGCGAAGAGATCAGTCTCTATAAGCAGGGCGAGTTCGTGGACCTGTGCGCAGGCCCCCACGTGTCCAACACAAGCGTAGTGAAGGCGTTCAAGCTCCAGAGCGTGGCGGGCGCCTACTGGCATGGCGACGAGCACAACCAGATGCTGACAAGGATCTACGGCACCTCCTTCCCCAAGGCGGCGGAGCTGGACGAGTATCTGGCCAAGATCGAGGAGGCGAAGAAGAGGGACCACAGAAAGCTGGGCAAAGAGCTTGGACTTTTTGCTATCATGGAGGAGGGGCCGGGCTTCCCGTTCTTCCTTCCCAAGGGTATGGTGCTCAAGAACCTGCTCATCGATTACTGGAGAAAGCTGCACACGAGAGAGGGCTATGTGGAGATTTCCACACCTATCATCCTGAGCCGTCATCTCTGGGAGAACTCCGGACACTGGGATCACTATAAGGACAATATGTATACCACAGTCATTGATGATGAGGACTATGCAGTGAAGCCTATGAACTGTCCCGGAGGCATGCTTGTCTACAAGGTGGAGCCCCGATCCTACAAGGACCTGCCCATGCGGGTGGGTGAGCTGGGACTGGTGCACCGCCACGAGAAATCCGGACAGCTCCACGGCCTGATGCGGGTGCGCTGCTTTACGCAGGATGATGCCCACATTTTTATGACAGAGGACCAGGTCCAGGATGAGATCAAGGGCGTGGCCAGACTGATCGACGAGGTGTACTCCAAATTCGGCTTTAAATACCACGTAGAGCTCTCCACAAGGCCCGAGGACAGCATGGGTACGGACGAGGAGTGGGAGATGGCTACAAACGCCCTCAGAGGCGCTCTGGAGTCCCTTGGACTGGACTATGTGGTGAACGAGGGAGACGGAGCCTTCTACGGCCCGAAGATCGACTTCCACCTGGAGGACTCCATCGGAAGGACATGGCAGTGCGGAACCATCCAGCTTGACTTCCAGATGCCCCAGAGATTTGACCTGGAGTACACGGGAGCGGATGGAGAGAAGCACCGCCCCATCATGATCCACAGAGTGGCATTCGGCTCCATCGAGCGTTTCATCGGTATCCTCATCGAGCACTATGCCGGAAAATTCCCGGTATGGCTCTCACCTGTGCAGGTGAAGATACTTCCCGTATCCGAGAAATTTGCCGACTATGCAGAGAAGGTGTCTGACGCGCTGAAGGCGGCAGGCGTCCGCGTGGAGACGGACGACAGGAGTGAGAAGCTGGGCTACAAGATCCGCAGCGCCCAGATGGAGAAAGTTCCCTACATGCTCATCGTCGGCGAGAAGGAAGTGGAGGGAGAGTGCGTCTCCGTCCGCAGAAGAGACGAGGGAGACATCGGCAGCATGAGCGTGGATGAGTTCGCAAAGCTTGTGCTGGGAGATAAATAGGACGCTTGTAAGCAGGACGCTTCTGGACTGCGGTAAAACAGGGGACTGAAAGATAAAATATAAAAGGAAAAGGCAGCAGTGCCCGGGGAAAACGCTATGTGCATGACCCGGTGCGCTGCTGCCTTTTTCTGTAATGCTGTTTTCTGCTATTGCTATTTGCTGTTATCCCATCATGACCATGTGGGCGATGGAGGCCGCGTCGTCAGAGTGGCTCTGGCGGCAGACCAGGATGCTGCAGATGTAGTCCTCCTCCAGGTCCAGCTCCTGGCTGATCTTTGTTACGGTCTGGCCTGCGTCGTTGAGCTCCAGGACCTGCTCTATCTCCCTTGTGACCTGTTCCAGTGTTTTTTCTGCCATTGGTTTATCCTCTCTTTTGCTTGAAATGTAGTTTCTATTTTATAAGAAGAGGGTGGAAATGTCCAGAGGAAGATCGTTTTATATCACTTTGTAGATATAGTAGGAGCGGGAAAGGAGTGAAAGCATGAGGATGCGCGCCTGCGATGAAGATCATCCTGGAACTGCCCAGCGCATCCTTGAGGATATGCGGGACTTTCCCGGAGAGAGCTGGCAGAAAGATCGGGGGTCTCCATCAGGCAGATCCAGCTTTTGGAACAGAGGCAGAGAGATCAACAGGGCTCTCCCGGAAATCTGGCCGGCGGGCTGATACGAAAAATCCTAGGCAGGCGTGAACTCGTACGAGCGGCGCCTGCCCAGGATGGATTTGGGTTTTGTGATCTGTTTAAAAATCTGTCTGCCTTAGCTGTTATATACGTCCTCGTCCAGCATCTTCAGGCTCTTTGACACTAGCGTGGTGCCGGTCAGGTCTCCCACGTTGTTTGCCATTGTGGCGAATGGGTCAAGGATCGGCCATACAGCCGCCATGACCGGGATGAGCGTCAGGCCCACATCTCCGATGATGGTCTGGATGATGATGGTGGACATGACGATTCCGGAACCCTTTACGCCGGCGGCGCCGATGGAGAGGATCAGACTTAAGAAAATAAACTGGAAGATCCTTTCCGGCGTGATGTCAAGCCCGAACAGGTTGCAGGCGAAGATCGCGATGACACTGTACTGGATAGCGGCTCCGTCCATGTTACATGTATTTCCCAGGGGAAGGGTAAATCCGTAAACCTTTTCCGAACATCCCAGCCTCTCCTCCGCAATCTTGATGGATACAGGAAGTGTGGCCGCTGATGAGGTAGTGGTGAAGGCAACCAGCATGGATGTGGATATCTTTTTAAAGAATTTCCCTCACATTCCTTTCTGTAGAGCATTACATACAAGAAGTTACAATGTTCTGGTAAATCGGCCGTCCTACCTAAAACTATTTGATCGTATCACGGGTTAAAGTGTATTAAAAATTCATATTATTTATAAATATTATGTGGAATGTTTATTTATGCATTGCGGTCTGTCAGGGAAAAGAAATGCCCCCGTGATGCTCCAAAGACCCAGGCGGGTCCGGATATCACGGGGGCATTCGCCTGTGAACACAACCGGGTTCATCTATAAAAAAGGATATTTCGACTGGCCCCGGAGCTTTTATCGGGGTGCGCTCTACAGGTATCCCAGTCTGTCTAATGTGGCAAGCACCATGTGGCGGCCTGCGTCGGTTCCGTCTATGATGCGGCGTGCCCGCACGGAGTCACCGATGTTGAGGATCTCTGTGTCTTCACCCTCGAAGCCTTCCACAATGTCGTTCCAGAGGGGCGCGTGAGCCTTCATGCCCAGGCATACAAAGCCGTAGTCGAATGGCAGCTCCTCCTCCTGGCCGTCGCGTTTCACCGTGAAGGAGTGGGGGTTGACTTTCAGCAGAGCTGTGTTCACAAGCTGTGTCACGCTGTGCTTTTTCATGCACTCCTTCATGCTGGAAGTGGTGGAGGCATCCAGCCCCTTGCCGATGACGGGCATCATTTCGATAATGGTTGTCTCTGCGCCTCTGGGGGCGAAGAATTCTACCACGTCAAGACCTACCGCGCCGCCGCCGATGACGATGACCTTCTTGCCGTTCATGTCTTTGTCAAAGGCCGGGATGTCATCCATCAGATCCTTGATGCCGTACACGCCTGTATCCTCTTTGCCCAGATTTTCATGAAGTCCTTCGATGGGCGGAAGAAGCGGTACAGAGCCGGTAGCGTTTACAACCAGGTCCGGGCTGTAGGGTCTGATCATATCCACAGTCACGTCCACACCTGTCTTGATAGTCAGGTTTTCCAGGCTCTCTGCCCGGTGCTTCAGGTATGTCGGGAAATCTGCCAGACGTTTCTTGGCCGGAATTCTGGAGATTTCCACGGAAAGTCCGCCTACATGATCCTGCTTTTCCAGAAGTGTGACATGGCAGCCCACCTCAGCAGCTGTGCAGGCAGCTTCCAGTCCGGCTGTACCGGCGCCCACAACAACGACATTGCAGGGTTTGTTCACTTTCTGTTTTTTGTAGGCCTCTCCGTTGATAAGATCCGGGTTCACGGTACAGCGCAGCGGCTTGTTGCCTCCGATACGGTTGCCCACGCAGCCGATGTTGCAGGAGATACATTTGCGGATGTCTTCCACGTTGCCGTATCTTGCCTTGTTGCACCAGTCAGGATCTGCGATCAGGCCGCGGCCCATGCCGATCAGGTCTGCGTCGCCCCTTGCCAGGATGTCCTCTGCCACCTGGGGGTTGCGGATGTTTCCAATGGCAATGGTAGGCTTGTGGAATTTATCCCGGACAGCCTTTGCCATGTAGGAGCGCCATCCGTCCTCTAAATAGTTGGCGTCGATCTGGTACTGGATGGAAGGGTTCAGGGCAGAGGAGGTGTCGAACATGTCCACACCGTCATTTAAAAACTCCAGGTACTCCAGGCAGTCCTCCACTGTGTTTCCGCCCTCTACCAGCTCGTCCACGCTCAGACGAAGGGAGATCGGCACTCTCGGACCAACGGCCGCGCGGACTTCGTCGATGACCATGCGGCAGAAGCGTGCGCGGTTCTCGGCACAGCCGCCGAACTCGTCTGTACGGTTGTTCATGGTAGGTGAGAGGAACTGGCTGATCAGGTAGGAGTGTCCGGCGTGGATCTCCACCATGTCAAAGCCTGCGTTTACCGCGCGGCGCGCAGCAGCGCCGTAATCCTTTGCAATGCTCTCAAGCTCTTCTCTTGTCAGCGGGCGTGGCTCTTCGCCGCCTTCTTTGGAAGGAAGATTGGAGGCGGAGACAGGCTGCATGCCGATCCTTGAGGACATGGCAGAAGCGCCGGCGTGGTTCAGCTGTACGCCCATGCAGGCGCCGTATCTGTGACAGGCCTCTGTCAGATTGAAGAGACGGGGAATGTAGCAGTCCTTGTCAATGCGCAGCTGTGTGGTTCCGTTGGAGCCCTCCGGATATTTCACGCACACATTTTCCACGATGATGAGCCCCGTGCCGCCTCTTGCGCGCAGCTCATAGTATTTGATGTGCTCATCACTCAGCTCTCCTGTATGCCCGGCAAAGTCGCTTCCCATGGGCATCATGACAACACGGTTCGGGAGTGTCATACCGTTGATCGTGAGGGGGCTGAAGATGTGTTTGAAGTTGTTCTTCATTTGATTTACCTCCGTTAATGTAGTTTTTCAGATAAGCAGAACTTCGCTATAACAACAGTATAAAACATTGTTAAAGATAAAACAAATTCATGTTTTTGCGGCTGACGATAGAATATATCTATGGTTTTCGGAAAAGGGCTGCAGGAAAGGGGAGAGCCACTGATTTTTCACTCATTCTCATTGAAAATCCGCATATGTTTTGATATAATATGAAAATGTATTTTCGGAAGACATATCATAGACATAATAGGAGAGAAAAGCGATGAACGATTTGGAGATGTACCGTGAACAGCTTGCGCTGTGTGACGACAAGATTATTGACGCGCTGGTAGAGAGGAACGCCATAGTGGAGAAGATCATGGCGTACAAAGAAGAGTACGGTATGCCGATCCTCCAGCCCCAGCAGGAGGCAAAGCAGGCGGCGCGCCTGAAGGAAAAGCTTGGAGACAACAAATACAGAGAAGAGATATACGATGTTTTCCGCCGGATCAACCGCAACAGCAAGCGCATCCAGGCAAGGAAGCTGTTTGACTATAATATCATCCTTATCGGATTTATGGGAGCCGGCAAGACGACCATCTCCGATTACCTGAGCACCATGTTTGCCATGAACATCGTGGAGATGGACCAGGTGATCGAGGAGCGGGAGGAGATGAGCATCCAGGATATTTTCGCTACATACGGAGAGGAGTACTTCCGCGAGCTGGAGACAGGTCTGCTGGTCGAGATGCAGTCCAGGAAGAACACGGTCATCTCCTGCGGAGGCGGCGTGGCCATGCGGGAGAGAAATGTGGCTGAGATGAAGAAGAACGGCCGGGTCGTGCTCCTGACCGCAAGTCCTGAGACTATTTACGAGAGAGTGAAGGACAGCAACAGCCGCCCTGTCCTCAATGGAAGAAAGAATGTGCAGGGGATTTCAGAGCTGATGGAGCAGCGCCGGGAGAAGTATGAGGCGGCTGCGGACATCGTGGTGAACACAGACGGAAAGACTGTGCTCCAGGTCTGCGAGGAGATGATCCAGAAGCTGACGGAGATGGAAGGAAAGTGATGTTTGAGCGATTTTTTCCCGACAGATATGTGGCTTCCACATATATAATAGATTACGAAAAGCTGTATGAGGAGGGCGTGCGGGGCCTGATCTTTGACATCGACAACACCCTGGTCCCCCACGGAGCCCCTGCTGACGAGCGTGCGGTGAGGCTCTTTGCAAGACTGAAGGATATCGGCTTCCGGTGCTGCCTTATCTCCAACAACCAGGAGAAGCGGGTGAAGACCTTCAACGAGCCCATCCGGGTGGACTATGTCTACAATGCCCACAAGCCCTCTGTGAAAAACTACATCAAGGCCATGGAGATCATGGGCACAGACCGGGAGAGCACGGTCTTTATCGGGGACCAGCTCTTTACCGACGTGTGGGGGGCAAAGAGGGCAGGCATCCCCAATATCCTCGTAAAGCCCATTCATCCCAGGGAGGAGATCCAGATCGTGCTGAAGCGCTATCTGGAGAAAATCGTGCTCTATTTTTACAGAAAGAGCCTGAATGGAAAAAAAGGTTGAAAAAAGCCCCAGAGTATTATAAAATGGAACAAGTGAAAAAGAACGACATGTACTATCTGAAGGTACAGTTTAAGGAGGATCATAATGGTTTCAGCAGGAGATTTTAAAAACGGATTAACCGTGGAGATTGAGGGAAATATCTATCAGATCCTTGATTTCCAGCATGTAAAACCCGGAAAGGGTGCGGCTTTTGTCCGTACTAAATTAAAAAACATCATCAACGGCGGTGTTGTGGAGAAGACCTTCCGCCCAACAGAGAAGTTTGAGACAGCCCATATCGACAGAAAGGATATGCAGTATCTGTACTCAGACGGAGACCTCTACAACTTCATGGATATGGAGACATTTGACCAGCTGGCTGTCAATGCGGACGTTGTGGGTGACTCCCTCAAATTCGTAAAGGAGAACGACACAGTAAAGGTCATCTCCCACGAGGGCAATGTATTTGCCATTGAGCCGCCTATCACGGTCGAGCTCCGTGTGACAGAGACAGAGCCGGGCGTGAAGGGAGATACAGCTACAGGAGCTACAAAGCCGGCTATCGTGGAGACAGGCGCGCAGATCATGGTTCCGCTCTTTGTAAACCAGGACGATGTGCTGAAGATCGACACACGTACAGGCGAGTATCTGTCCAGAGTTTAGTATGCAGTTTGAAAAGTAAAAGAATGATGAAAAGGCCTTGCATTTTATGCAGGGCTTTTTTATAATATAAGTCACCATAATATTCATTCCGGCAAAGCCGGGTCGTACCATTTTTGAGTGTCTGTCTTCAGATCAGCCTTTTTCCAGGCAGCGTTTCACAAAAAAACATGCAGAGAAAGGAGCAGTATGTCATATGAACAGTTTATAGAGCAGATGGAGGCGGAGCTTAAGGGCCGTCTTGGCGCAGGCAGGACCCTCTATGTCAGGGAGGCGACGAAAAACAATGGGAAGGAGAGAAAAGGGGTCGTGTTCTGCGAACCCGGAGTCAATGTGTCACCAACCATTTACCTGGAGGAGTACTACGAGAGATACCGGCAGGGCTGTTCCCTCGAGCAGGTGGCAGACCAGATCATGAGCCTCTACAGTCATGTGCGGATGCAGCACTCCTGGGAGGGGGAGTTCGTGACAAAGTATGTCAATGTGAGGCCCAGGCTGATCTATCAGCTCATCAGCAGGGAGAGGAACAGAGAGCTGCTTCTGCAGGTGCCCCACTTCCCCTGTCTGGACCTGGCCATTGTCTTCCATGTGCTGGTGGACATGAAGGAGGAGGACAGGATTGCCACCATGCTTGTCAGAAACGAACATTTGAAGTGGTGGAAGGTCACCAGGGAGGAAATATACCGTGAGGCCTGTGCCAATACACAGAAGCTCCTTCCGGAGCGGTTCACCACCCTTTACGCCCTTCTTGCCGGGAGCGGGGAGGAGCCGGGCGCGCTGGAGGAAGGACCGGAGGAGCCGGGGGGAAGCATGTACGTCCTCAGCAACTGTATCCGGAATTTCGGAGCCGCGGCTGTCCTGTATCGGAATGTCCTGAAAAATATAGGGAAATACCTGGAGGAGGACTTTTACGTGCTCCCCAGCAGCGTCCATGAGGTGATCATCGTTCCGGACAGCAGCGCTCCCTCCTGGCAGGAGACTGCCACGATCGTAAAGGAGATAAATGAGACACAGGTGAGAGAGGAGGAGGTCCTCTCGGATGTTCCCTATCACTACAGGAGAGAGGAGGACAGGCTGGCCATGCCCCCCTGGGCGGCAGACAGCCCGGAGAGCTGAAGGAGGATCATGTGGGGGCGCGTGCAAGCACCGCGGTCACCATCCGGGTGTATCGCACAAAAAAAGAGGAACAGCCGTTGAAGCTGTTCCTCTTTACGTCTCTGACCAGAGTCGAACTGGCGCACCTGCCTCCGGAGGGCAGTGCTCTATCCACTGAGCTACAGAGACAAGTAGTATAATAGCATAACCAGCCTGGAAATTCAAGGGGTAAATTTTAAAAAACTGCCCGGCGGGCTGCCTTGACTTTTTAAATATTTGCGAGTATCATTTGTAGTGCCCCTTGTCTGCCGGCGCCTGATGATCACATTGTAATGGAGGTTGTCATGAAAGAAAACAGAAAAAAAGGCAGTCAGGGCGCGGGGAGCAGAAGACGCATGACAGGGATTGCTGTCTGTGTGCTGCTGGCCGTGACCGCGGTGGCTGCCGGAGCCGTTTACAGAGGGGAAAAAGCTGCCAGGGACAGAGAGGAACAGACCGTACCTGTCCAGAGTGAAGACGTGCAGACAGAGAACAAAGGATGGCGGGAGGCGGAGAGTAATCCGCTCAGGGAGGAGACAGACTCCGAGATCACGGAGGCAGTCCGGAGATACTACGAAGAGAGGACTGCGCAGAGCCCGTTTGCGGAAGGGTATGAAAATCTGAAGACCTACACGAAGCGGGGAAAGTACAAGGACACATATCTGGCGTTTGTCCGCTATGATATGAAGATAAAGGATATCTACACCATGGCTCCCGGATTGGAGATCCTCTATATAGAGCCGGATGAAGAGACAGGAGAGCTCTGTGTGGAGGAGGAGCTGCCGGATGAAGGGACCCGGGATGCAGCGCAGCTTCTGGCATCTCAGGAGGATGCCGGGCAGCTGATGGCGGAGGTGCAGGCGGCCTACGACCAGGCCGTGGCGTCAGACGCCATCCTGGCGGAGGCCCTGGCTGACCTGGAGGCGGCCTCGGCAGGGCAGCAGAGTGGGGAGTAAGGCGGGACGGCCAATGGCCGGACCGGATAAGATACGAGAAAGATAAAAAGGACGCAGGAAGTATGACAGGATACAGACATGCATTTCGGAAGGCGTTCCCGTATACGATACCTGTAATGACGGGGTATCTGTTTATCGGGATCGCCTTCGGCGTGATGTACGCGGAGAAAGGGTATAATTTTTTGTGGGCCATGCTGATGAGCCTTCTGGTGTACGCAGGCTCGGGACAATATCTGGCAGTGAATTTTTTCGTGCCGGGTATTTCTTTTGTCCAGGTCATTTTTATGACGCTGATGGTGAATGTAAGACATATTTTTTATGGGATATCCCTGCTGGACAGATTTCATTCCATGGGGAAGAAGCGATGGTACATGATATTCGGACTGACAGACGAGACCTACTCTCTTCTGTGTACCACAAAGGTGCCGCCTGATGTGGAGGAGGAGAAATTCCTCTTTGCCATCTCCATCATGGACCAGTCCTACTGGGTCATCGGCTCGGTCATCGGCTCCCTGGCGGGAACACTTATCCCCTTCAGCTCGGAGGGGATAGACTTTGCCATGACGGCTCTGTTCGTGGTGATATTTGTAGAGCAGTGGATGGATAAAAAGAACAGGGTGCCGGAAGTGACCGGGGTGGCGGCGGCGTTTGTCTGCCTGCAGATATTCGGGGCGGACAGCTTTGTCCTTCCCTCTATGCTGCTCATTGTGCTCGTCCTCTTTGTGGGGCGCACACGCCTTGAGGGAGAGGAGGCGAAGGTATGCCGTTGAGTGTGGGAATGTCGCTGCTCATCATCCTTGCGGTGGCCCTGACCACCTTTGCGACAAGAGTGGTCCCCTTCCTCATCTTTCCCAGGGGGAAGGAGATACCGGATGTGGTCCAGTATCTGGGAAGGGTGCTGACGCCGGCTGTCATCGGCATGCTGGTGGTCTACTGCCTGAAAACAACGCCGGTGCTCTCGGCCCCCTATGGGATACCGGAAGCAGCGGCGGTGCTGGTCACGGCCGCGCTCCATGTCTGGAAGAGGAACAACCTCCTCAGCATCGGAGCCGGCACAGTGCTGTATATGTTTCTTGTGCAGGCGGTCTTTTAAAGGGCCGCCTGCCATTCTTTTGCTTTATGAGAGATTGATCTTCTTCCGCATGACAAAGTAGGACAGGAGGTAGAGGATGACTGTCAGGCAGAGGGACAGGACAAGGCTCAGGTTCATGATGTCCATGAGATAGCCTGCCAGGTCAATGGACTCGGCAGCTGTGCTCGCGGCGCTGGAGTTGATGGCAATGCTGTTGCTCAGGATGCCCTGCACGCCCATGGCCACTGTGGCCGCGATGGAGGTGATGGTGGTGATCACAAAGTAGGAGACCACAGCGCCCAGCACCTTGTGGCTGTTAAAGAGCTGCCCCAGGACGACCGATGCCTCTATGACGATCACATTGCCAAAGGCGCTCACAACAACGAGGAGCAGCATGTAGAGCAGGAAGAGGTTGAAGTCTCCCTGGCCCTGGAAGCCCAGCAGGCGGATGAACTCATCCCAGTGTTCGCTTAAGGGCACCGTGATGACGGGGACAGCCATCAGGATGTAGGCGCACAGGTAGATGAGCAGCATGTCGATGAAGCTCCAGATGCTCCCGGCAATGGTCTTGGACAGGAGGTGCATCCCCCTTGTCACCGGGAGGGTGTTGGTCAGATACCCCTCGTCTGAGAACAGATTTTTGTAAAATCTCACGGCGATGACAATGCAGGTCCCAAAGGAGACACCGGCAAACAGGATGATGTAGATCACAAAGGTCAGTGTCAGGAGGAACTCGTTGATCTCATCTGCCTCAAAATCAATCCTTCCCGTCAGGAAAACGCGCCCGAACACGGTGGCGACCACCAGGAAAATATGGATGATGAGCAGGAATTTTGTGATGGATCTTAAGTCGTATTTAATAAGTTTTCCTAGCATCTGAACACCTCCCTGAATAAAGCGTCTACAGATTTGCCCTGGTCCATCCGGATCTCGTCCACTGTCTGGTTCAGCACGAGCTGCCCCTGCCTGAGGAAGAGCACCCGGTCGAGGATGTTCTCAATGTCCGTGATGAGATGGGTGGACAAGAGGATGGTGGCATCCTCGCTGTAGTTCGTGAGGATGGTGCGCAGGATGTAATCTCTTGCGGCGGGGTCCACGCCTCCGATGGGTTCGTCCAGGATGTACAGGCGGGCGTCCCGGCTCATGACAAGAGCCAGCTGTACCTTCTCCTTTGTGCCCTTGGACAGAGTGCGCATCCTGGCGTTCACGTCGATCTCCAGGTCCGTCATCATGTGGTAGGCTCTGTCCGTCACGAAGTTCTCGTAAAAATCCGCAAAATAGGAGATGATATCTCTGATCTTCATGGACGGGTCCAGATAGCTGCGCTCCGGAAGATAGGAGACAAGCTTCTTTGTCTCTACCCCGGGTGCCATGCCGTCCACCAGGACCACGCCCTCCGTGGGGATGAGCAGGTCGTTGACGAGCTTGATCAGCGTGCTCTTTCCGCTGCCGTTTGGTCCCAGGAGCCCTACGATCTGACCGGGGGCCAGTGCCAGATTCAGATTGGTGAGGGCGTAGCACATGTTGTTATACTTTTTGGAAAGCCCCTTACATTCTAATATCGGCTTCATACTCAGTGTTCCTCCTTTACTGCTTCCTCGATGAGAGAGAGCGTCTCTTCGTCCCGGAAGCCTAGACTTCTCATTTTCTCAAAGAACTCCGCGATATGGCGGGAAGCCTGTTCTTTTTTCATTTCCTTTAGCATCTGTTCATCCTCCGTGATAAAACGTCCGCTGGTCCGCTGGGCATATACAAGACCGCTCCGCTCCAGCTCGGAGAGAGCCTTCTGCATCGTGTTGGGATTTACCGCGGCCTCCACCGCCAGGTCCCGCACGGAGGGAAGCTTGTCACCGGGCTTGTATATTCCGGCTATGATGTCCTGCTGGATCCGTTCCATAAGCTGCAGGTAGATGGGGCGGTCATTATCTAAGTCCCATGGCATGTGATCACCTCGCTTTTCTTGTGACATGTATGGCTGTAAAAAATAAAATGTATTATCTATATAGTACAATAATACATTTGGAGGAAAAAGTCAAGAAAAAAGCCGGACTAAAAGCCGGCAATTTTTTTTAGAAGTTCCGGGTCAAAGGAGCCCTGCCGGAGCATCTCGATCTCATATTTGTAGGGAGCGAAGGATTTCTTCGGCTGGGTGGGGGAGGGGACGTAGGGGGTCTCCAGTATCTTCGGCACATCCTCAAAATCCGGGTGGTGTACAATGTAGTTCAGCGCCTCAAAGCCAATCTGTCCGAAGCCGATATTGGCGTGCCTGTCCTTGGCGGCGCCGGCCGGATTTTTGCTGTCGTTGATGTGGAAGACGGCAATCTGGTCCTTCCCGATGAGGTGGTCAAACTCCTCCATCACGCCGTCGAAATCGTGGATGATATCGTAGCCGCTGTCGCTGGTGTGGCAGGTGTCAAAGCAGACCCTCAGCTTGTCGCTGCAGGTGACACCGTCGTAGATGCGGGCCAGCTCCTCGAAGCTGCGGCCGATCTCAGAGCCCTTTCCGGCCATGGTCTCCAGGGCGATGCACACCGGGGTGTCCGGTGTCAGGATGTGGTTCAGGCCCCGGATGATCTGGCCGATGCCTGCGTCCACCCCGGCTCCCACATGCGCCCCGGGGTGCAGGATGAGGACCCGGCTCCTGCAGGCGGCGGCCCGCTCCAGCTCCAGGGCCAGGAACCGCTCTGCCAGTTCATAGGTCTCAGGCTTGACCGTGTTCGCCAGATTGATGATGTAGGGAGCGTGGACGACGATATCATCGATCCCATGTTCCTCCATGTACTCCCAGGCGGGCCCTATGTTCAGCTCACTGATCTCTTTTCTTCTCGTGTTCTGGGGAGCGCCGGTGTAGAACATGAATGTGTCCGCCCCGTAGGAGACAGCCTCCTTCGCGGAGCCCAGGAGCATGTCCTTCCCGCTCATTCCCACATGAGAACCTATTTTCATATTGTGATCCCTCGTTTCTGAAAAGTCTGTTGTCAGCCCGTTTTGCGTCCGGGTCTGGCAATGAGGGTAGCACACCCGGGCGGAAAATGCAAGAAAGAAAAAAGTGCATAATATGGAAAAGAGGATGTTGAGAGAAAAGCCCGATCATGGTAGACTTATATAATAGTGTCAGGATGCAGAGGGCATCCCGGCCGCAGGAATGGAGGAAAAAGAATGAAACAGCTGATAGATATGATCACGGAAGAGATGGAAGAGGCGTTTGAGGCGGCGGGGTATGACCGCTCCTACGCCAAGGTCACCCTGTCCAACAGGCCGGACCTGTGCGAGTACCAGTGCAACGGCGCCATGGCGGGAGCGAGGGCCTACAAAAAAGCTCCCTTTATGATCGCCCAGGACGTGGTATCCCAGGTGAGGGGGGGAGGCTGCATCCTGTCTGTGGAGGTAGTGAAGCCCGGCTTCATCAATATCAAACTGGACGATAAATATATAGCAGGCTATCTGAATGAGATGGGGGAGGACAGAAAGCTGGGAGTGGAGGAGAGCAGCACACCCCAGACGATCCTCATCGACTACGGCGGACCCAATGTGGCCAAGCCTCTCCATGTGGGACATCTCCGCTCCGCCATCATCGGGGAGAGCATTAAGCGTATCTGCCGGCTCATGGGACACAAGGTGCTGGGGGACATCCACATGGGAGACTGGGGCTACCAGATGGGCCTCATCATCACAGAGCTGAGGAAGCGCCAGCCGGAACTCCCCTACTTTGACGACTCCTATGAGGGAGAGTATCCCGAGGAGGCACCCTTTACCATCGGGGAGCTGGAGGAGATCTACCCCACAGCCAGCGCCTACGCAAAAGAGCATGAGGACTACCGGGAGGAAGCATTGCATGCGACCTATCTCCTGCAGAACGGGCACAGGGGATACACGGCTGTGTGGAAGCATATCATGGCGGTGTCTGTGGCGGACCTGAAGAAGAACTACAGCAATCTGAACGTGGAATTTGACCTCTGGAAGGGAGAGGCCGACGCCCAGCCCTACATCCCGGATATGATCGAGAGGCTGAAAAAAGAAGGGTTCGCCCGGGTGGACCAGGGGGCTCTCGTCATCGACGTGAAGCGTGAGGATGACACAAAGGAAATCCCGCCCTGCATGATACAGAAGTCAGACGGAGCTTCCCTCTACGGCACCACGGACCTTGCCACCTTAGTACAGAGAGAGAAGGACTATCATCCGGACCAGGTCATCTACGTGGTGGACAAAAGACAGGAGCTCCACTTTACGCAGGTGTTCCGGGCTGCCAAGAAGACAGGCATCGTGCCGGAGGAGACAAGACTGAGGTTCCTGGGCTTTGGCACCATGAACGGCAAGGACGGAAAGCCCTTCAAGACAAGGGAGGGAGGCGTTATGCGCCTGGAGAGCCTGATCGCGGAGATCGACGAGGAGATGTACCGCAAGATCACGGACAACCGGACCGTGGGAGAGGAGGAAGCAAAGGAGACGGCGAAGACCGTGGGACTTTCTGCCATCAAGTACGGCGACCTCTCCAACCAGGCGGCCAAGGACTATGTCTTTGACGTGGACAGGTTCACCTCCTTTGAGGGAAATACAGGTCCCTACATCCTCTACACCATCGTGCGCATCAAGTCCATCCTGGCCAAATATACAGAGGCAGGCGGGGCGCTTGAGGGACTTGCCATCGCGGGAGCCCACGGGGATGAGGAGAAGGCCCTCATGCTGGAGGCGGCCAAGTACAACGGCATGATGGAGACAGCCTTTGAGGAGCTGGCGCCCCACAAGGTATGCGCCTACATCTATGAGCTGGCCAACGCCTTCAACCGGTTCTACCACGAGACGAAGATCCTGGCAGAGGAGGATAAGGAAGTGCAGAAGAGCTACATCGCCCTTCTCGTGCTGACAAAGAGGATACTGGAGAGCTGTATCGACGTGCTCGGCTTCGAGGCGCCGGAGAGGATGTAGGTGTCGGGAAATGACTGGAAAACTGTTTTACGAGGACAGCCACATGAAGGAATTTGAAGCCCGGGTCCTCTCCTGCGAGGCCTGCGAGGAGGGAGGCGGCTTCTGGACCGTGCTGGACCAGACCTGCTTTTTCCCGGAGGGGGGCGGCCAGTATGCGGACACCGGATACCTGGGAGAGACAAAGGTGGTGGATGCCCGGGAGAGGGACGGCATTGTGTACCACAGGACAGAAGCTCCCCTGGAGCCGGGGAAACTGGTCCGGGGCCGGATCGACTGGGAGGAGCGCTTTGAGAAGATGCAGCAGCACACCGGGGAGCACATCGTCTCCGGCCTCGTCCACAGCCGCTTTGGATACAACAACGTGGGCTTTCACCTGGGCAGCGACTACTGCACCATGGATTTTGACGGCCCCATTTCCCCGGAGGAGCTCCGGGAGATCGAGTGGGAGGCCAACCGGGCGGTGGCCCTGGACCTGGAGGTCATTGTGCAGTATCCCTCAAAGGAGGAGCTGGGGCACATGGAGTACCGGAGCAAGATAGAGATAGAGGGACAGGTCCGTATCGTGAGCGTGCCCGGCTATGACGTGTGCGCCTGCTGTGCGCCCCATGTGGACCGGACGGGTGAGATCGGGCTCATCAAGCTGGTGAACCGGATGAACTATAAGGGCGGCGAGCGCATCACCATGCTCTGCGGCTTCCGTGCCCTTCGCGATTACGATTCCAAGCTGACGGCCGCCAGGGAGATAGGAGCTCTCCTGTGTGAGAAGGAGGACCAGATCGCGGGGGCAGTGAGAAGGCAGAAGGAGGAGCTGGAAAAGCAGAAGTATGAGAATGGAAGGCTCATGCATCAGCTCCTTGTTTTCCGGGCAAAGGAAATTCCTGTTGAGGGATCGATGACCGCGGTTTTTACTGACGACATCAGGGGCGATGTGCCGAGGGAGCTGATGAACCTCCTGCTGGAGAGGGGGGCTTTTATCTGCGGCGTATTTGCGGCGGCCGGGGACGGAGGATGGCGGTATGTGATCGGCAGCAGGCAGGCGGACGTGCGGCCGCTCGGGAAGGCCCTGAACAGCCGGTTTGAAGGCAGGGGCGGAGGAAAGCCGGGCATGGTCCAGGGGACCCTGACAGGCAGCGAGGCGGATATCCGCGCGGCGGCAGAGGGATTTATAAAAGGATCCGGGACAGAAAAGGGAACGGAATAGAAAAGAGACAGGAGTATCTCCCCGAGAGGGGCTCCTGTCTCTCTTTCTGTCAGGATGGCTTTACAGCCTGATCTTGATCACGTCCACATCCAGGTCCCAGAGGAACTTGTCCAGGTCCTTGAAGGACAGGAAGACAGTGGCTGTGTTCTCCAGGGGATGGATGCCCAGGCTCTTGCAGCGGCTCAGATCCTTGTCGATGAAGAATTCTACCGCGTGGTCCGTGTCGTTCATCAGTCCGAAGGGGGATACGCTTCCCTGTTTCAGCCCCAGATATTTTTCCAGGCGCTCCTCAGAGGCAAAGCTTAAGTTGCCGGCCCCGAGCGTGCGGCTCAGTGCCTTCAGGTCCACCTTTTTCTTTTCATCGCAGGTGACAAGGAAGTGACGTTTTCCCTTGGCGTCCCGCAGGAACAGGTTCTTGCACAGAGTCCCCTTCTGAGGCAGGCCGAGACGGTCCATGTCCTCCATCGTGTGGACGGGCTCGTGCTCGACCACTTCATATTTAATGCCCAGCCTGTTCAGGGCATCGTAAACGCGCTGTTTCTGATCTTCCATGATAAATCAAGCTCCTTTCGTGGGGTGTTTCTATTATTATAGGGCGAAACCGGGAGAAATGAAAGAGTTTATAGTTTTTTAATTGCAACTTTTCTGTTTCGGAAGTAGAATATAGAAGAATTTTGAGGTCCTGCCGGAAGGCGGGGCGTACAATGATCCAGAAAGCGAGGCTTATGATATATGAGTAATCCGTGGGAAGATCCAAACCAGGAGCAGAGAGCAGGCGGCGAACCCCACAAAATGCCCCAGGGCATGCCGACGGGGCCGGTGATGCCCCCTGTCAGGAAGGGTATCTGGTACGCCTGGACCCCCCTGATCATCAAATACCTCATCAGTATCTGCGTCAGCATGGCGGCTGTGATGGGGTACACATTTATCTATATTTCACGCCACTATGAAGAGACGGTGGGAGCCATGCAGGACCAGCAGGATATGCTGGACCTCTCTGTCTCCATCTCGGAGAGGATGCTGCAGTACACCACTCAGCTGGAGGGGATCACAGCCCTCATCGTCATCCCTGTCATTTTGTATATGTTCCACAGGGACAGGAAAAATGAGCGGCTGGCGGGCGTGATACCCAACCGGAAGGCGCCCCTGTGGAAGTACGGGGCCGTGGCCGGGATAGCGGCAGCACTGTGCGTGGGGCTGAACGATCTGATCCTGATATCAGGTATTTCCAGCTACAGCGCCAGCTACCAGCAGACCTCCGACTCTCTCTACAGTGCTCCCTTCGGAATGCAGCTCCTCTGTCTGGGAGTCCTGGTCCCCATTTCGGAGGAGCTAGTCTTCCGGGGGATGATGTTCAAACGGCTGAGAGAGCAGTCCGGATTTATGCACGCGGCCATCTTCTCCAGCGTGGTGTTCGCCCTCCTCCATGGGAATATGGTACAGATGCTGTACGCCTTTGCCACGGGCATGATGCTCAGCTATGTCTATGAAAAATATGGCTCCGTGAAGGCGCCGGCCACGGCCCATGTGGTGATGAACCTCATCTCTGTCACGGCCACCCGGTTCGGCCTTTTTGGATGGCTGATGGAGGACAGACTGCGCATCAGTGTTGTAACGGTGCTGTGCGGGGCCCTTGCGGCTGCCATGTTTGTCCTGATCCAGAGGATTGATGAGCGGCCGCTGTGATAACGCCGGGTTTGTAAAAATGTGTACAGAATGTGACGAAAGTGTGAAAATGTTACAAAAATATTAAAAAATATTGCGAAACGGTGACTGGTCCAGTATAATAGAGGCTGTTGAAGACAGAAATGAAGGCAGGATAGCCATAGCAAAATGACCGGAAAGGACGATGCAATAACGATGAGGAGATATGGGAGAGTGTTTCTCGCTGCGGTCCTGGCCAGCTCCGTGGCCGTGACACCCGTACTGGCAGCGCCGGACACAGAGGAACTTGAGAGCAGTAAAGCAGCGGCCCAGAGTGAGGCGGATTCGCTGCAGGAGCAGCTTACAGAGCTCCTCAATAAAGCGGGGGAGCTTGAGGAGGAGATGATCGCCACCGGCGAGAAGATCATACAGGCGCAGGACGACCTGGAGGCTGCCCAGCAGAAGGCGGAGGAGCAGTACGCATCCATGAAGGTGCGCATCCAGTACATGTATGAGAACGGACAGTCCACTGCCATAGAGACGCTCCTGTCCGCTACGGATTTTTCGGATTTTATCAACAAGGCGGAGTAT
Organism: Lachnoclostridium sp. An118; assembly: GCF_002160985.1. GTDB lineage: Bacteria > Bacillota > Clostridia > Lachnospirales > Lachnospiraceae > Claveliimonas > Claveliimonas stercoravium. The sequence goes on from NZ_NFLQ01000001.1 coordinate 31,986, forward strand.
ATATCCAATGTACATACCTATGACAGGAAGCAGCTCCAGGCTCTGGAGGAAACAGAGAATGAGATCAAGGAGCTGAAGGACACGCTGGAGGAGGAGCAGGCCAAGCAGGAGTCCATGCAGGCCGAGTACGAGGCCCAGGAGACAGAGCTGAACGCGACTCTCGAGGCGAAGAAGGCTGAGGTAGCCGACTATGACCAGCAGATCCAGGCGGCAGCCGAGGCGGCGGCAGCGGAGGCAGCCCAGCGGGCGGCGGAAAGCCAGAGCTCACAGACTGACAGTGCCGTCTCTTCGACAGGAAGCGGCGGCTCCGGAGGCAGTTCTACAGGGACCTCGAGCGGAAGTGGAACGTCCGGCTCCACCGGTTCATCCGGAAGTTCATCCGGCAGTACCTCCAGTGGAAATACATCGACTGCCCAGGCGATCGTAAACGCGGCTTACAGTCAGCTGGGAGTTCCCTACGTGTACGGCGGCTCCACGGCAGGTGTGGAGTTTGACTGCTCCGGACTTGTCCAGTACTGCCATGCGGTGGCAGGCATTTCTCTTCCCAGGACCTCCCAGGCACAGGGAGGCTGCGGCGTGGCGGTCAGCGATCCCCAGCCGGGAGACATTGTGTGCTACGGAACTCATGTAGGTATCTACATAGGGAACGGTCAGATGATCCATGCGCCCAAGCCGGGGGATGTGGTCAAGATCGCCAGCGTGTACGGGTCGCCCTGGTACAGAAGATGCTGGTAGGGACCTGCGGGGAAAGCAGGAGATATGGAAAAAGGACAGTGCTCTGTCGCCGCTGCGGCGACAGGGCGCTTTTTTCTGTCAATGCGGACAAATTTCCTTCTGCGAATTTTCGGAAATTGTTGAAATAAATGAAAAGATGTAGTAACATGTAATTTGAATAAGTGGAAACTGAATTCATAAGAGTATAAATAATTTACAACAGACAGGTGGGAGAATATGAAGAGAAAAATCGCACAGGCTTTTATCACGGCAGCGCTGATCAGCTCCATGGCAGTCAGCCCCGTCTTCGCTACGCCCTCTGTGGAGGACCTGCAGAATGACAAGGCGGCGGCAGAGGACGAGGTGGTTTCGCTCCAGTCAGAGCTGACAGGCATCCTGGACAAGATCAGCACGCTGGAGGCAGACCTGCAGAAAAAGCAGGAGGAGATCGACCAGGCGAACATAGACCTGGAGGAGGCTATTGTCCAGCAGGACCAGCAGTACGAGGATATGAAAAAGCGTATCCAGTACATGTACGAGTCCGGAAGCGGAAATGAACTGGAGCTGCTCCTGTCGGCGGAAAGCTTTTCCGATCTGGTGAACAAGGCCGAGTACATAAAAAATGTGCATACATATGACAAAGAAAAGCAGGAGGAGTACATAGCTACAACGAAGAAGATAGAGAAGCTCTCCGAGAGCCTCCAGGAGGAGGCGGAGAGCATGACGCAGATGCAGAGCCAGCTGGAGGAGGACAAGACTTCCCTGGGCACCATGATCGAGGGAAAGCAGTCCGAGATTGCCCAGCTGGACGCGGACATCCAGGAGGCGGTGGCGGCCCAGCAGGCGGCGGAAGAGGCCCGCAGGCAGCAGGAGGCGGCAGCGGCAGCAGCCGCAGCCCAGGACACCGCACCCAGCCAGCCGTCTAACGGCGGCTCCGGCGGGGGCAGCTCCAGCGGAGGCAGCGGTTCCGGAGGCGGCAGCAGCACGGTGGTACCTCCCCAGGGGAGGGACGGATGGGCGGTAGTGGCCTATGCGAGACAGTTCCTGGGCAATCCCTATGAGTATGGCGGCAACAGTCTGACCAATGGCATCGACTGCTCCGGATTTACCCAGCAGATCTATGCGGCTTTTGGAGTCAGCCTCGGCAGGACGGACACAGCCCAGGCATCGGCGGGAGTGGAAATCCCTCTCTCCCAGGCTCAGGCGGGAGACCTGGTTGTCTACTATGGACATGTGGGTATCTACAATGGAAGCGGCGGCCTGATACATGCGTCGTCGCCGTCGGTGGGGATCATCGAGTCTCCGAGCTGCACGTATCGTCAGATACGCTGCGTGAGGAGAGTTCTCTGATCCTTGGTGGACAGACAGAGGGTCTGCGCTTTGTGGCGCAGGCTCTTTTTTCGCCCTTCATCCGAAGGAGTTCCGGCCATGCTTCCTCCCCGTATATTGCATTCTGCGTCTTCATCCAGCACAATGGAGGAGTATTTTGACTGTTGCGGAAAATGGCAAGAGTGATGACAAAGGAGAACAGACTATGGAAGAGCTTTTGAGGGAGGTTTTATCCGGCAGCCGGATGCTCCACTTTGAGGGGACCAAAAAGGACGAGGCACCTCTGGTGGAGGCGGCGGGCCGGGGCGCGGGATATGTGGAAGATGAGGGAGCCCTGTATGAAAAGATGACAGTGAGGAAATATCTGAAGTTTTTCGCGGGGCTGTCCGGCACGGAGAAGAGGGTGCGCTCCGCGGTGGAGCAGATGCATCTTTCGGAGCTGCTCGGGAAAAGGCTGAGCTCCTGCACGGAGGGGCAGAAGAAGCGGGTGCGTATCGCGCGGGAGATCGTCAGGGGGGGCAGAGGATTACTTTATCCTGAACCCCATCGCCTTTGAGGAGGAGTCAAAGAAGGTCATCCTCGGCTGGGTGGAGAGCTTCTGCGAGCGGGAGGGGCGGCTCATAACACTCTCCTGGTCCCACCGGGACACCTGCATCTGCCCCGGGGACCACTATGAGATTGCCCGGGACGGTGTGCGGTGCATTGACCAGGGGGAGAGCACACAGGACAGCCCGGAGCTTCCCCAGGTGAGCAAGATCTCTGTCTCCTACAATGAAAAGAATTTCCTTTTTAATCCGGAGGAGATCGACTACGTGGAGGCGAACGACGGAAAGGTTTTTGTGTATGTGAGGAGGGAGCAGTATGCAGGGGACTTCAGGATGAGTGACCTGGAGGAAAAGCTGGCTAGGTTCGGCTTCTTCCGGTGCCACCGCTCCTACATCGTGAACATGCAGAAGGTGGTGGAGCTGGTGAAGCGGACGAGGAATTCCTACTCCCTGCGCCTGGCGGGGTATGAGAAGACAGATGTTCCCCTGTCCAAGGGAAAGATACAGGAGCTTCGGAGCATGTATGAGTTTTAGAGGTAAGGGAGGAAAACAGCTATGAAGAAAATGTGGACGCTGCTGAAAAAAGATATCTGGACATCCTTTACGGACAAGACGATCCTCTTGATGGTCCTGACGCCGGCCATCCTGGCCCTCATCTTCCGGGTGGTGTACTTTGATCCCTGGATGCTGCTCCTGACCATGGCTCTTTTTAACATCGTGCTGGTGCCGCTGACAGATTATCCCCTTCTTCTTGTGGAGGAGAAGGAGAGAGATACCCTGTCCCTTCTGTCCCGGTCCGGCGTGTCGCTGGCCTACTTTGCGCTGTCCAAGGCAGGGGCCTGTCTTGTGGTGGGAGAGCTCATGGCTGTGGTGGTGTTTCTGATCGCGGGGGCGGATATGTCGCTCCTGCCGGAGTACCTGCTGGTCCATCTGGCCGGGGTGACGGCCCTTCTGCCCTGGGGCTTCCTGACCGGTGTGTACGCGAAGGACCAGAACAGCGTAAATGTGTACGCGGCCGTCAGTGTGGTGGCTGTCTATGTGGCTCCGGTCTTTTCCTACTGGAACGTGGCATTTGGAAGGCTGGCAGAGTTCCTGCCCACCGGCATCCTGGGCGTGGTCCTGAAGAAGCTGCAGCCCATGGAGGGCTTTATGGATGTGTCCCTGGTCTGGGGAGGGGCCGTGTGCGCGGTCTGGTTCCTGGCAGGAATCGCTTCCCTCTTTGTGATCCGGAAAAAGAGACCTTTTTTCCCCACCCTGGAGGCCGGGACGCGTCAGAGATAAGAAATAAAAAAGTGACTTTTGGAGGTGAGGCATTGCAGGTCTCACCCCTTTTTTTGCTCCGTTCATCCTCTGACAGGCTCCATTTACCGGGAAAATAAGGTGAAAATCCAGAGAAACGGTAAGATAGGAGCTGTAAGGAGGACGAAAGCCATGACAAACATCGTAAAAGCAGATCAACTGACAAAGACCTTTGGAAATGTAAAGGCGCTGGATCACTGTGATCTGGAGATCAAAAAAGGAGAGATATTCGGATATCTGGGACCCTCCGGCGCGGGAAAGACAACCACTATCAAGCTCCTCACCGGGCAGCTCCACAGCGACAGCGGGGAGGTGACGGTACTGGGGAAGGACCCGTTTTCTCCGGATATAAAAAAGAAAATAGGCATTATGAGCGACATGAGCGGCCTGTATGAGAAGATGACGGTCTATGAGAACCTGGACCTGTTTGCGGATATTTACGGGATCAGGGACAAAAAGGAAAAAATACGGAGGACGCTGGAGGCGGTGGAGCTCCTGGACGCCGCCAAAAAGAAGGTGGAGAAGCTCTCCAGGGGCATGAAGCAGAGGCTGGTCTTCGCAAGGACCATCCTCCACGATCCGGGCCTTCTCTTTCTGGATGAGCCCACGGCCAACCTTGACCCGGCCACGGCGGACGAGATACGGGATCTCATAAGAAGGCTGAACCGGGAGGGGGCCACCGTCTTTCTCACCACCCACAACATGGAGGAGGCGGATGAGCTCTGTCACAGAGTGGCCCTTCTGAACAAGGGGAGCATCGTGGAGAGCGGCTCGCCGGAGGAGCTGAAGCTGAAATACTCACACAAAAGGGTGGTCATCACCACGAAGGAGGGGAAAAGGGAAGTGCCCCTTGAAAGAGAAGCCCTGCTGGAGTCTCTGGGGCAGGCCGGAGAGGTCCTCATAATCCACTCCGAGGAGCCCAGTCTCCGGGACGTATTTCTTACACTGACAAAGGAGGAGCAATAGCTATGAGCGGAAAGATTATTTTTACGTTACTGAAAAAGGACCTGAAGGGGTGCCTGACCAACAAGAATATCCTGGTGAGCTTTCTCATTCCCATCGTATTCTGTTTTATCTACCAGAACGTCTTCAGAGACCTGGGAGATGAGGCGGGGGATCATGTGCTCGGTATGTGCGCCGTATTTTCCATCGCCATCAGTCCCACCAGCATCCTGCCTGTGATGATCGCCGAGGAGAAGGAAAAATACACCCTCCGGTCCCTCATGATGGCCCGGGTGAGAGGGCAGGAGTTCCTGGCCTCCAAACTGCTGGTCTGCCTTCTGATGACGCTCCTGGACGCGGCGGCCGTGTTCTTCATCACAGGGGGCGATATGAAGGATTTCCCGGTCTACACAGGGGCTGTGCTGCTGGCTTCAGCGGGCCTGTGCTTCCTGGGGGCGCTGGCGGGACTTCTGGCCAGGGACCAGGCGTCGGCGGGGACCATCGGGGCGCCCCTCATGCTGCTGACCATGCTGCCTCCTCTTTTCGGGGGACTGAATGAGACGCTGGAGAAGGTGTCTGTAGCTGTGCCCACCACCTCCTTTCAGACGATCTACAATGGAGTGACTCAAGATCAGGAGCTGCTGGCAAAGAGCAATCTCATCGCCCTGGGCGTGTGCGCCCTGTGGATCGGGGCCGGGTATATCCTGTTCAACCTTTTCTATCAGAGAAAGGGCATTGACTGCTGATAAATCCTGCAAAAACAGCGGCACAAAATGAGGAGAAGTGCTTGCAACAGGGCAGGTTTTATGATAATATATGACCGTTGCAAAAAAACACGCATATGTCTGCCCGCACCGGTGCCTAAGCTTTTTTCAGGAAAAGACGGTCATGCGGGAAATGAAATGTGCGGAAGAAAGAAAACCAAATGGAGGAAAGAAACATGAGTGTTATTTCAATGAAGCAGCTTTTAGAAGCAGGTGTTCACTTTGGACATCAGACAAGAAGATGGAACCCTAAGATGGCTCCCTACATCTACACAGAGAGAAACGGTATCTACATCATCGACCTGCAGAAATCCGTTGGAAAAGTAGATGAGGCTTACCAGGCAGTATCTGATATCGCGGCAGAGGGCGGCACGATCCTGTTCGTAGGAACAAAGAAACAGGCTCAGGACGCTATCAAGACAGAGGCAGAGCGCTGCGGTATGTTCTATGTAAATGAGAGATGGCTCGGCGGAATGTTGACAAACTTCAAGACCATCAAGAGCCGTGTGGCACGTCTGAAAGAGATCGAGGCAATGGCTGAGGACGGAACATTTGATGTCCTTCCCAAGAAAGAAGTCATCAAGCTGAAAAAAGAGTGGGAGAAGCTGGAGAAGAACCTTGGCGGTATCAAAGAGATGAAGAGACTGCCGGATGCGATCTTCATCGTTGACCCGAAGAAGGAGAGGATCTGTGTGCAGGAGGCTCACACACTGGGAATCCCGCTGATCGGTATCGCTGACACAAACTGCGATCCTGAGGAGCTTGACTATGTGATCCCGGGAAATGACGACGCTATCCGCGCTGTAAAACTGATCGTTTCCAAGATGGCAGACGCTGTTGTTGAGGCGAACCAGGGCGCTGCTGAGTACAGTGAGGAAGAGTACGCAGAGGGCGAGGAAGCTTACGACGAGACAGCAGAGGAAGCTGAGGAGACAGTGGAGGCCTAAGCTCCGGAGAGAGGCGTACAGACCGGTAATTCGTATATATTCGTATATAATATGGAGGAAAGAGAAATGGCAGTAACAGCTAGTATGGTAAAAGAGCTGAGAGAGATGACAGGCGCAGGCATGATGGACTGCAAGAAGGCCCTCAGCGAGACAAACGGAGATATGGACGCAGCAATCGAGTACCTGAGAAAGAACGGCGAGGCAAAAGCTGTTAAGAAAGCCGGCAGGATCGCTGCAGAAGGTCTTGTTATGGCTGAAGTAAAAGATGATAAGACAGCCGCTATCGTAGAGGTTAACTCTGAGACTGACTTCGTTGCAAAGAACGCGGAGTTCCAGGGATTTGTTAAGGCAGTTACAGAGCAGGCTCTGGCGACAGAGGCAGCGGATATGGACGCTTTCATGGCAGAGCCCTGGATCGAGGACAGCTCCAAGAGTGTTCAAGACGCCCTGACAGAGAAGATTTCTGTCATCGGCGAGAAGCTGAGCATCAGAAGATTTGAGAAGATCGTTTCCGACGGATGCGTTGTGTCCTACATCCACGGCGGCGGACGTATTGGTGTCCTTGTAGAGGCAGCTACAGATGTGATCAACGATGAGATAAAGACATGTCTGAAGAACGTGGCTATGCAGGTTGCAGCTATGTCTCCGAAGTATGTGTCCAGGGATGAGGTTTCCCAGGAGTTCATGGACCATGAGAAGGAAATCCTGCTCGCACAGGCCAAGACAGAGAATCCGGATAAGCCGGACAACATCATCGAGAAGATGATCATCGGACGTCTCAACAAAGAGATGAAAGAGATCTGTCTGTTAGACCAGGTATACGTACAGGACAGCGATCTGACAGTTGCCAAGTATGTGGCAAAAGTTGCTAAAGAGAACGGTGCAAACATGACAGTTAAGAAGTTTGTACGTTTTGAGACAGGCGAAGGAATCGAGAAGAAGGTAGACGACTTCGCGGCAGAGGTTGCAGCTCAGGCCGGGATGTAATCCGAAAAGCAGCAAGACAGATAAACGCATTTTGCATTAGTACTGTGTAAAAGTTACGAAGCCCTGCAGATAGTGTGGATACACTGTCTGCAGGGCTTTTTTGCGAGTTTGGTCTGCGAGTTTTCCCTTTTCACAGCATTGCTATTTTCCGCCGGCAGATATAAAATGGACCTATGAGCGAAGAAACAGATGACCGTGAGGGGGAACAGGAGATGAAGGATTTATACGACAATGTGCTGCAGTTTAAGGGGAAATGGAGAGACTACCAGGATAGGGTCCTGCAGAACTCCCAGAAATATCTGGCGGACGGGAAGCTGCATATCGTGGCGGCACCCGGGTCCGGGAAGACGACCCTGGGCATTGAGCTGCTCCGGCGGTTGGGAGAGCCATGCCTGATCCTCTCCCCCAGCATCACCATCCGGCAGCAGTGGCTGGAGAGGATCATGGAAGGCTTTCTGCTGCCGGGGAGGGAGCCGGAGGAGCTTTTGTCCAATGACCTGAGACATATGAAGTGTATCACCGCCATTACCTACCAGGCCCTGTACAGCGCCATGAAGCATTACCAGGGGCAGTTAAGTGACGGCGACGATGAGTCGGAGGAGGATGAAAGGGAGTCCGAGGCAGTGGATTTCCGCGATTTTGACATTTTCGACGCAGTGAAGGCTGCGGGGATCAAGACCATCTGCCTGGATGAGGCGCATCACCTGAGGAGCGAGTGGTGGAAAGCCCTGGAAGCATTTATGAAAGAGCTGGCGGGAGTGACTGTCATTGCCCTTACAGCCACCCCTCCCTACGACAGCACGCCGGGGCAGTGGAAGCGGTACATCGACCTGTGCGGCTCCATTGACGAGGAAATCTTTACGCCGGAGCTGGTAAGAGAGGGAAGCCTGTGTCCCCACGAGGACTACATTTATTTCAACTGGCCCTCCAGGGAGGAGCTGGCTGAGATCGAGGCCTACCAGAAGAAAGAGAGGGAAATCTGGGAAAAGCTGCTGACGGGAAGCAGATTTACGGAAATGATCGCCACTCACAGGGGACTTAGAAACCCGGAGGAGTACAGCGAAAAATTTCTGGACGATCCCAAGTACTTTTCGGCCCTTCTGATCTTCTGCCAGGCCCAGGATATCCCCTTTCCCTCCTATCTGCGGGAGCTGATTGGCACAGAGGGAAAGCTGCCAAAGCTGACTCCCGAATGGCTGGACGCTCTGCTGCAGGGGTTCCTGTATGACGATGCGCAGTCCTACGAAGTGACGGAAGGGGAGAGGGAGGCGCTCCTGAAGGAACTGAAAGAGGCGGGCTGTGTGTACCGGAAGAAAGTCTCCCTCACCCACAGGGATGCCATGCAGAAAATCCTGGTCAAGAGCAGGGGAAAGATGGAGAGCATCAGAAGGATCGTGGAGGCGGAGCATCAGTCGCTTGGGGAAGAGCTGCGGCTTCTGATCCTGTGCGACTATATCAAGAAGGACAAGCTGCCCCTTGTAGGGACAGACCAGACACTGGCGGCCGAGATAGGAGCCGTGCCGATTTTCGAATATCTGAGGAGAGAGGCCGGGGAAGGGATCCGTCTGGGATGCCTGAGCGGCAGCGTGATACTGGTCCCTGTGGACACGAAAGAAAAGCTGGAGATCCTTTTGCAGGAGAAGGGCTGCCAGGGCACTCTGTCCCCTGTCCGGGACACCGGCTACGGCCAGCTTAAAGTGAAGGGGAAAAATACCCATGTGGTGGCGGTCATCACAGAGCTGTTCCGGCAGGGGCAGATCAATACACTGGTGGGGACCAAATCCCTCCTGGGGGAGGGGTGGGACGCCCCCTGCATCAACTCGCTTATCCTGGCTACCTATGTGGGCTCCTTCATGCTCAGCAACCAGATGCGGGGCCGCACCATCCGGACGGACCGGGATCACCCGGAGAAGACAGGCAATATCTGGCATCTTGCCTGTATCTTTCCGCAGAAATCCGGGAAGACAAAGCACCCGGACCTCTCCGGGGATTACGAGATGCTCAAAAGAAGATTTGAGTCATTTCTCGGCGTCTCATGGAAGGACAATGTGATAGAGAGCGGCATGGAGCGGCTTGCCATCCCGGAGTTTGACACAAAGGAGAAGATGGAGAAAGTCAACCAGATGATGCTGCGGCGGGCGGTGGACAGGGATGGCCTGAGAGCCCGGTGGCAGGAGTCGCTGCGGGAGATCCACGGCGGCATGGAAGTCCAGCAGGTGGAGACGGTCCCCAGGGAGGAAGAAAAGACCGGATTTCTCTTTTTCAATGCACTGTGGTATGAGATTTTCAGCGTGGTCCTGGCGGTGATGGCCGGGATGGGGCGCATGTTTGTGGAGGCGGCTTATGGAACCAGATCCGCTCTGGCGGCGGCCCTTGGCCTTCTGATGCTGGCCGCCTGCGTCCTGGTGGCCAGGTACGGGATCAGGCTGGCCCGCTTCAGCACGCCGGAGCGGCGGATGAGGCGGCTCAGCCAGGCGGTGGCCGACGCCCTGGCGGAGACCGGAGAGCTGGAAGACCCGCAGCACTGCCGGGCCCAGGTGGAGTCTGTGGAGGGCATGCTCATCGGGACATGGCTCAAGGGCGGCACCATGCGGGATAAAACCACCTTTGCGGCCTGCATGGAAGAGATCTGGGGCGTCATCGACAATCCCAGATACCTGCTGATGCGGGAGAAGAGAAGGGGGCGGGGGGAAGAATATTACAGCGTCCCGGAAATTTTCGGCAGACAGAAAGACCGGGCCCTGGTCTTTGAGAAGCATATGCGCAGGGTGCTGGGACGGTACCGGGTTGTCTACACCCGTACGCCGGAGGGCAGGAAGATCCTGCTTCGGGCCCGGACCAGGTCTTTTGTCAACAAAAATCAGAGCGCTCTGCAGGGCCGGAAAGTGGCAAAGGGAAAATACGAATGATTAGTAAGAAATCATGCAAGGAGAGGACAGATGTATAAAATCCTGATCGTGGAGGATGACAGAGGACTGAACCAGGGCATTACCCTGGCTCTTGAAAGGGAGGACACAGCTTTTTTGCGGGCTTTTACTGCCGGTGAGGCCAGGGAGATACTTGAGAGGGAGCAGGTGGACATGGCTCTGCTGGATGTGAACCTGCCGGACGGCAGCGGGTACGACCTTTTAAAAGAAATCCGCAGCCACTCGAAGATCCCGGTGCTCCTCATCACGGCCAATGACCTGGAGAGCGATGAGATCACCGGTTTCTCCATGGGGGCGGACGACTATATCACCAAGCCCTTCGGGCTTATGGCCCTGCGGGCCAGGGTGGACCGGATGCGGCTCCGCACAGGCGGTGAGCCGGAGAACAAAAAGGACGACTATGCGGACAGCAGGTACCATTTTCAGTTTGAGGAAATGCGGTTCTACGTGGACGGACAGGAGATCGTCTTAAGTAAGATCGAGCAGAAGCTCCTCCGGTTTTTCGTGCGGAACCCGGGGCAGACCCTTACAAGGGAGCGGCTGATGGACGTCCTCTGGGGCGCGGAGGCTGCATATGTGGAGGAAAATGCCCTCAGCGTGGCGGTGAACCGCCTGCGCCGCAAGCTGGAAGGCCGGGCCGGGTACAGGCCCATTGAGACAGTGTACGGACTGGGATATGTGTGGGAGAAGAGAGTATGAGGATACAGATCGGAGCCAGGCAGACCATGGAGCGGCTGGAGGAGATGCTGGATGGCGCCATGGACGGCACATTTGAGGAGGACCATTACGATGAGACGGAGCTGTCCCGCCTGGAGTCCAGGTGGAAACAGTATGTTGCCTCCACACAGAGAGCCCTGGAGGAGACGCGGCGGGAGCGGGAGGACATGAAGGCCCTTGTGTCCGACATTTCCCACCAGACAAAGACGCCCCTTGCCAACATCCTCCTCTACGGGGAGTTGCTGGAGGAGAAGGCGGCGGATGAGGAGGAGCGCAGGCTGGCACGGCAGATACTGGGGCAGACAAAGAAGCTGGAATTTCTCATCCAGGCCCTTGTAAAAATGTCCCGCCTGGAGTCCGGCATCCTGGAGATCCAGCCCGTGAAGCAGAGCCTTAAGCCCCTGCTGGAAGGGGTAGCGGAGACGTTTGGACCCGGGGCAGGGGAAAAGGACATGACCCTGGAGTGCGTCCTGCCTCCGGAGGAGGTCCTGTGCCGGTACGACAGAAAGTGGACCGGGGAGGCGCTGGGCAATGTGGTGGACAATGCCATCAAGTATTCTCCTGCCGGTTCCCGGGTGAGGATCCGTGTCCGGGAGTTTGAATTCTACGTCTGCATCCAGGTGGAAGACCAGGGACCGGGCATCCCGGAGGAGGAGAGGGCCCGGATCTTTGGCAGGTTCTGCCGGGGCGGGCAGGTGCAGCAGGAGGAGGGCGTGGGCATCGGCCTCTACCTGGCAAGACAGATCCTCGAGCGGCAGGACGGCTATATCAGGGTCACCTCCCGGGAGGGGGAGGGAAGCTGCTTTGGGCTTTATCTTCCCCGGAAAGATTAAATCTGTCAATTGTGTAAGATTTGGGAAAGAATGTGGAAAGATTGATGTTATATAGTGGTCTTATAGAAAAACGGTTCTATAGGGCCACTCCTTTATTGGGCGCCCGCAGATATGCTGCCGGCAGCGCAGAAGGTGCAGGGCCAGGCGGGACCGTCAGCGAGGAGGCAATGCATATGAGTATACTGAAGACCAGTCAACTGAAGAAATATTACGGCAGCGGGGACACCCTGGTGAAGGCGCTGGACGGGGTGGACCTGTCCGTGGAGCTGGGGGAGTTCGTGGCCATCGTGGGCACCTCCGGCAGCGGGAAATCCACCCTCCTGCACATGTTGGGAGGACTGGACCGGCCCACCTCGGGAAAAGTGTGGGTGGACGGCAGGGACATCTCCAGGCTGAAGGACGAGGAGCTGACCATCTTCCGGCGCAGGAAGATCGGGTTTGTGTTCCAGAGCTACAACCTGGTCCCGGTGCTGAACGTATACGAGAACATCGTGCTGCCGGTGGAGCTGGACGGAAACAGGCCGGACAAAGCGTTTGTGGAGGATATCGTCGATGTCCTGGGACTTGGGACCAAGAAGTTCAGCCTGCCCTCCCAGCTCTCCGGCGGGCAGCAGCAGAGGGTGGCCATCGCCCGGGCACTGGCGGCAAAGCCGGCCATCCTTTTGGCCGACGAGCCAACAGGCAACCTGGACTCCGTCACCAGCCAGGATGTGCTGAGCCTTCTGAAGGTCACCAGCAGCCGCTTCGGGCAGACGGTGGTGATGATCACCCACAACGAGGAGATCGCCCAGATGGCGGACCGCATCGTGCGCATCGAGGACGGGCGCATCCGGGGAAAAGGCGGTGAGGCAGATGCGTAAGGTGAAGAACAGGAAAGTCATAGGAAGGCTGGCGGACAGGAGCTTTAAGGCCAGCAGGACAAGGAACGTCATCGCATCGCTGGCCATCGCCCTGACCGCCATGCTCTTTACGGCCCTTTTCACCATCGGTCTGGGGACGGTGGAGAATTTCCAGCAGGCCACCATGCGCCAGTCAGGGGGTGACAGCCACGGCGTCATCAAGAACGTGACCATGGAGGAGTACGGGAAGCTGGCGGCCCATCCCCTGGTAAAGGAGAGCGCGGCCTGTGAGGTGCTCTCCGACGAGGTGCTGAACCCGGAGTTCCTGAAGCGGCATGTGGAGCTCTGGTATGTGCCGGAGTACCACTATCCCCACCGCTTTCTCACCATCAAGGAGGGGACGGCTCCCGAGAGGGCGGACGAGGTGCTGGTGGACGATATGACGCTTAAGCTCCTGGGACTGCCGGAGAAGACCGGGCAGCAGATCACCCTGTCCCTCCAGCTTGGACAGCTGGATCCTCTGGTGGAGGAGAGGACTTTTACCGTGACCGGCATCCTGAAGTCCGACCCGGCCCTGAACGTGGGCTTTGTCATCACCTCGGAGGCTTACCTGACAGAGCATGCCGGGGAGCTGGACGCCTTTCGGGATGAAAGCGGCAATGCTATCGGGAGCACCGGAAACATCCAGATGGATGTGAATTTTTCCAACTCCTGGGGCATCCAGGAGAAGCTGGACCGGGTCATCACAGAGAGCGGATACTCGGTGACCGAGGGGGATGAGGACTATCTGTCCAGCAACGCCAACTGGGCTTACATCTCCGACGGCGCCGGTGAGGATCCTCTGACGATCGCGGCCGCTGTGGGAGGACTTGGCATCATCCTGCTGACGGGATACCTCATTATCTACAATGTGTTCCAGATTTCTGTCATCCGGGATATCCGGTACTACGGGCTTTTGAAGACTGTGGGGACCACCGGCTCCCAGATCAGGAGGATCGTCAGGAGGCAGGCCTGGAGGCTGGCGGTGCTCGGCATCCCGGCGGGACTGGTGCTTGGATTTTTCATCGGGAAATGGATCGTGCCCCTTGTACTGGCAAGGAGCGCCTACGCGGGAGGGGAGGTGGAGGTATCCTTAAACCCCTTCATTTTCCTGGGGGCTGTCCTCTTTACCCTCGTTACGGTGGGAATTTCCACCAGGAAGCCAGCCCGGATCGCGGCCCGGGTGTCCCCTGTGGAGGCGGTGCGGTACACAGAAGGGGCGAAGGGCAGGAGGAAGGAGAAGCGCACCACCGACGGAGGGAAGCTCTGGCGGATGGCTCTGTCGGGTCTGGGGAGGAGCAAGCGCAAGACGGTGATCGTCATCCTGTCCCTGTCCCTCTCCGTGGTACTTCTCAACAGCATTTTCACAGTGACCAGCTCCTTTTCTATGGATAAATTCCTGAGCAGGTTTGTCACCTCGGATTTCCTCATCGCCAGCGCCAGGTACTTTAATTATGAATACTTCGGCATGGAGGAGGGGATCGAGGAGGAGAACCTGACCGAGTCCTTCATAGAGGCCTGCCAGGAGCAGGATGGCTTTGAGAGGGGCGGGCGCATCTACATGACGGCGGAGCTTTCTCTGGAGGCGTCCACCTACAGGCCGACGGAACATATGATGACAGATGAGAACGGGGATCTCTACTACATGATAGGCAGCAGCAAGCAGCCCTGCTGGCAGGATGAGAACGGAAATTATATGGCGTCAGTATACGGGATGGAGGACTATCCCCTGGAGAAGGTAGAGCCTGTGGAGGGGGAGATGGACCTGGACGCTATCAGGGAAAAGCTGGCCACAGGGAAGTATGTGCTGGGTCAGGTGGACACGGACGACAACGGGAATGTGGAGGAGGACCAGATACGCTATCACGCCGGGGACGCCATCACTCTTGTCGCGCCGGACGGGCAGAGGAGACAGTTTGAGATCCTCTCTCTTGTGAAGGAGAATTACTACGGGCTGACTACCAGAAAGGGGGAAGCTTTTTCCTTCTACACTGCGGCGGATGTGTTTAAGGAAATGGCCTCGCCGGAGTGTCTCATGAGCTACCTGTTTGACGTGGAGGACGACAGGGAGGATGACTTTGCCACATTTATTGATACCTACACGACTTCTCAGGAGCCTCTGATGAACTATGAGTCCAGGCAGAGATATACCAACGAGTTCTCCGGCATGACCGGACTCATCACTCTTGTGGGAGGTGTTTTAACCACTGTGGTGGGCGTCATCGGCATCCTGAACTTTGTCAACTCCATCCTCACCGGCATTGTCACCAGGAAGCGGGAGCTGGCCATGATGGAGGCCATCGGTATGACGAGGCGGCAGCTGGCGCGGATGCTCATGCTGGAGGGAGTATGCTACGCCGGGTTTACCATCCTTGCCTCCCTGGCAGCGGGCTGTATCCTGTCCCTGACCCTTGTGCGGGCTCTGTCGGAGGGACTGTGGTTCATGGACTACCATTTTGTCATATGGCCCATGCTGCTGGTGTTCCCGGTACTGCTCCTTTTGGGCGTCGTCGTGCCATATCTTGCCTGGCTTCCCCAGAGAAAGGAGAGCGTGGTCAGCGTCATCAGCCGGGAGGCGTAGACGGGATCTTTTTTAAGTGTTGAAAAATCTTTCCGAAAGTTCTATGATAGAGAAAGACAATGTGCAGCAGACTCTGACAGGATGAAGAGAGGAGAACGGGAAATGGGCTTTTGGAAGAAGATGGCAGATGAGCTCAAAGAGGGGTTCGACATCGGCAAAAGGATTGTGCAGATTAATAATAAGATGCAGAAAGCCGGGACCACGGCCGTCCTGACGGACGAGGAGAGACAGTTTTATCTCGCCAACGAGAAGATGTCCCCGGAGGAGTACCTGGCAAAATATCAGGAAAAGCAGGCGCGCATAGCGGAAAAGCAGAGGATCAGCGCACTGAAACAACAGGAGACCCAGTACCACATCGGGGGCCTGAACTTCAGAAGAGGAGGAAACGGGCTCTACTACTTCGGGGACGCATTTGTGGAGAACGCCGCCTGCTGGGCCCTGGTCAGCTTTATATGGGGAGGCCCGCATTATGAGACGTTCACAACGACGACGGGCACGACCCGCCCCAAGGGAAAACTGACAGGCGCTATCATCGGCGGGGCCGTCGCTGGCTTTGACGGCGCTTTTGTGGGGGCGCTGAACGGGACCCACAGGCACACAGACCTGAAGACGACAGTGCAGCAGGTGGAGAAGGACACGGTGGCCTACCTTGTGTTTGAGTCTGTGCGCACGGGAGAGCGGGTGCAGAAGCAGATCCGCTGCAACACGAAGATCGCAGGTCAGGTGGGAAAACTGATGGGGTAGATGTCCCGCGACGCAAGTAGGAGGGCCGCCAGGTGAGCAGCATATGGAAGTACAAATATTTTGTGGATGTGATCGAGAGCAAGAGCTTTACAAAAGCCGGAAATATGAACTATGTCTCGCAGACCGCCATCAGCCAGAACATCTCCTCCCTGGAGAAGATGGCGGGCGGGAAGCTGGTCAACAGGGGCAAGGGGGAGATAACGCCCACTGAGCTGGGGAGAATCGTGTACCGCAGAGCCAAGGAGATGCTGGCGGTGGAGGACATGATGATGAAGGAGATCGAGCAGCTCCGCAGCCGGGAGGTCACCTATGTGGGAATCGACAGCGCCATCAACAAGAAGATGTGGATGACCTATGAGCAGATATACGACCCCTTCTTTCTCCGGGCCGGAGAGAAGATGGAGTGCTACAAGATTGACAGCAAGATCGGGGCCAGGATGATGAAAAAGCGTGAGCTGGACATATTCATCGGGTATGACGACAATGAGCTCCTTGGAGAGCCGGGCATAGAAAATCAGTACCTGACAAGCTCCAGACTGGGCGTGTATGTGGGAAAGAACACGTCCATCCCATATGGGGCCCTCAGACTGGAGGATCTCAAGGGACACAGGTGCTATGCGGCTCCCCACTACAGCTGCAGCGTGCAGAGGGAGGCCTGCAGGCGCCTGGAGGGAGACTGTGATTTCATCGAAGTGAGGAACGTGGAGACCATGAAGCTGAAGGTGGAGTTCAACGATGCCTTCGCCTTTGTGGACAGCCGCTATTTCTACTGTAACGACGGCGAGATCCGGAGCCTCACGGACTATGAGAAGGACTGTGAGATACGGATGTACTATCCCACCAACTGTGACAAGAAGAATGTGCACAGGTTCATGAAGATGCTAAAAGAGAAGATGGAGAGCTGAACAGACAGGCGCAGAGCAAAGAGACAAAGATACGGCATGTCCCGGGAGGGGCATGCCATAATTTTTTCTTATCCTTCCACGATTATTTCTCGTTTGTTGCCCCCGGACCATTTGGGATAAAATAAAAGCAGACGACAAATACTGAGAAAAAAGGGGAAAGCTGCTATGGAGAATGATCTGAAGAAAGCTGCCGGCACTGTTGGGGCTGTGCTGGCAGGGAATGTGGTCCTGGCCTTCACGGTCACGGCCTTTATCGTACCCCAGGGCATCATCATGGGAGGCGCCACCGGCGTGGGGCTGACTATCGGTCACTATGTGCCCCTGCCCCTGTCTGTCATCGTGCTGGCGGTGAACCTGGCCCTCTTTGTTCTGGGAGCCGGGACCCTGGGAAAGAAATTTGCTCTCACCACTCTTGTCAGCACTTTCGCTTACCCGGCCATCCTCTCGGTGGTGCAGAGGATCCCGGCCATCGGCGCCCTGACGGACAACCGGATGCTGGCGGCCCTGTACGGGGGCGCACTGCTGGGGATCGGCGTGGGCGTCATCGTCCGGGTGGGGGCCTCCACAGGAGGGACGGATATCCTGGCTCTGGTGCTCCATAAATACACCCACATCCCGGTGGCCGTGCTCATCTACGGGGTGGACTTTGCCGTGCTGGGCTGTCAGCTCTCCTTCTCCGACACGGAGCAGGTGCTCTACGGTATCCTCACCCTGGTGACAGAGACGCTGGTGCTCAACCGGGTAATGGTCATGGGGGCGTCGCAGATGCAGCTCTTTGTCATATCAGAGGCCTACGAGGAGATACGCCAGAAGCTCATCGGAAGCCTGGATGCAGGCGTGACCATGGTACACATCGAGAACGGATACGGAAAGACCCAGAGCAGGGGTGTCCTGTGCATCGTGCCGGACCGGAAGCTCTTCCAGGCTAAGGAGCTGATCCAGGGGACGGACCCGGGGGCCTTTATCACCATCTCCAAGATCAATGAGGTCCGGGGGCGGGGCTTTACGCTGGAGCGCCGCTACAGAAAGGCATAACTTTTCCTTATCAGTGCATTTGTTTTTCTCGTTTGTCTTCGGCCTTCTGACGCTATACAATTTTAATCATAAGATATTTTGCCAGGCGCACGGACCGGTTTATGCAGCTTACCGCCGTGCAGATGAAACAAGACTGATTTGGAGGAAACAAAAAAATGGGAGAAAGTACAACAACAGTAAAGAAGAAACACCCCTGGGGCTTCTATGTCTGCAATCTGACATTCACGTTTGAGAGACTGGCCTACTACGGGGCAAAACCGATCCTGCTGCTCTTCCTCATCACAGCTCTGGGAGAGGGCGGACTGGGGATTGACAATGCGCAGGCGACGGTTATTGCGGCCAACCTGACGGCCTACACCTACCTGGCGCCGATCATCGGCGGCTACATCAGCGACCGCTGGCTGGGAGCCAGATACGCCATTCCCTTAGGAAGCGTGATCATGGCCGTCGGCTACCTCATTGGCTGGAAGGCCACAAGCGCCGCCATGGTGAACCTGATGGTGATCGTCATCTCTATCGGGACCGGATTTTTCAAGGGCAACCTGTCCGCCATCCAGGGGCGTATGTACGACGACAAGAGCATGCTGGACTCTGCCTTCTCGATCCAGTACTCCTTTGTAAACATCGGCTCCTTTGTGGGGTCCGTGGCGACCGGCTATCTGTATCTGAATACTTTTAAAAACGGCGACGTGCTGGGCTTCAGGCAGTGTTTCTTCTTAAGCGCCGTGTTCTGCCTGATCTCCGCTGTGTGGTTCGTGGCCAACTGGAAGTCCCTGCAGGGCCAGGGTAAAAAGCCCTTCAAGTACTTAACAGACACCCAGGGCAACATCATCGGTGAGGACAGCAAGAAGGACAAGAAGAACGAGAAATCCACCGAGCCTCTGACCCGCGCTGAGAAGAGACGTATGTGGGCCATCATCCTTGTGTCCGCCTTCTCCGTCATCTTCTGGCTGTTCTACTACCAGAACGAGCTGGCCCTTACGATCTACATGACCGAGTATGTGGACATGCACCTCTTAGGCATCGAGATCGCACCTGGCTGGATCAATACATCCCTCAACGGCCTTCTGTGTGTGGCTCTTGGCGGCGTGATGGCGGCTGTGTGGAGAAAGCTCTCTGAGAGACCCCAGGGTGACCTGAACATGTTCCAGAAGATCGGCCTTAGCTTCCTCTTCCTGGGATGTGCCTTCGGTGTTATCGTGCTGGCAGAGTTCACCCGCGGTGTCGGCTCTTCAGGGGACAACAAGGTAAGCGTTCTCTGGATGGTAGGATTCGTATTCCTCCTCACCATCGGCGAGATGTGCTTCTCACCGCTGCGCAACGCCTTTGTCAGCAAGTATGCGCCGAAGAAGTACCTGTCACTGCTCATGGGCGTGATCACGGTCGCCACCTTCTGCGCATCCAAGCTGAGCCCGTATGTGCAGGTGATCATCGAGAATATGAACATCTTCCCCGTCCTCGTGGCGATTCTTGTCCTCCTTCTTCTCTGCGCGGCATTTATGTTCGCGACAGACAAGAAGCTGAACAAGCTGGTGGAGGATGAAGACTGATAAAATGAGCATAAATGTCAGGGACCCGCAGAGATGCAGGTTCCTGGCATTTCAAGAATAGGAGGTAAAAATGATGAAGGCTTATGAGAGATTTTTAAAGTATGTGAGCGTCTGGACGACAAGCGACGAGACGAGCGAGACTGTGCCGTCCACCAAGAGACAGTTTGACCTGGGCAGGCTCCTTGCGCAGGAGCTGAAGGACATGGGAGTTGAGAAGGTGGAACTCAACGATATGTGTTACCTCTATGCGGAGATCCCGGCCACTCCGGGCTGTGAGGAGAAGCCGGCCATCGGCCTTGTCGCCCACATGGACACGGCGATGGACTTTCCGGGACATGACATCCATCCCCAGATCATTGCGGACTATGACGGTGAGGATGTGAAACTGGGCGAGAGTGGAAGAGTGCTCTCCGTCAAAGAGTTCCCCCACCTGAAGGACATGAAGGGGCGCACCCTCATCACAACAGACGGTACGACTCTCCTGGGGGCGGACGACAAGGCCGGCATCGCCGAGATATTGACCGCTGTGGACGAGGTCCTGAAGGAAGGCATGCCCCACGGGAAGATCTGCATCGGCTTTACCCCGGACGAGGAGATCGCGCGGGGAGCGAAGAACTTTGACGTGGAGCGCTTCGGCGCCGATTATGCCTACACCCTGGACGGGGATATCGAGGGCGAGATACAGTTCGAGAACTTCAATGCCTCCACAGCCTACTTTACGATCCACGGTGTGAACGTGCACACGGGCAGCGCCAAGGGCATCCTGGTGAACTCCCAGCTCATCGGCATGGAGATCCAGTCCATGCTGCCGGACGAGCGGCCGGAGACGACGGAAGGGTACGAGGGCTTCTTCCACCTGATGGCCTTTAACGGCAATACAGAGAAGACCCAGATGCGCTATTTTGTCCGGGACCACAGCAAGGAGAAATTTGCGGAGAGGCACGAGACGCTGCGCCGTATCCAGAAGGCTATGAACGACAAGTATGGTGAGGGTACCGTGGAGCTTGAGATCGCAGAGTCCTACTACAACATGCGGGAGAAGATCGAGCCCTGCATGCATCTTGTGGAGACTGCGAAGAAGGCTATCACAGACGCGGGGCTGACGCCGGACGTATCTCCGGTGCGTGGCGGCACGGACGGGGCAAGGCTCAGCTTCAAGGGCCTGCCCTGCCCCAATCTTGGGACAGGCGGTTCCGCTTTCCACGGTCCCTATGAGCACATTACCGTGGAGGGTATGGATCTTGTCGTCGGCATCGTGAAGGATATCCTGAAGAGCTATGCTGCGTATGAGGAGAAATAGAGATGGAACATTATGAGGAGGATGTAAGAGGGCTGGTCCGCTTCCTGGCGGACAGCCCCACTGCCTTCCACGCAGTGGAGGGATTCGCCCGCATGCTGGAGGAGCGCGGATACCGGGAGCTTCCGGAGCGGGAACACTGGGATATCCGGCCGGGCGGAAACTACTATACGGTGCGGAATGGATCCAGCATTGCCGCCTTCCAGGTCGGCTCCACACTGGAGGATTATAGTTTTAAAGTGGCGGCGTCCCACAGCGACTCTCCCACCTTCAAGCTGAAGGAGAAAGCGGAGCTGGAGGTGCGGGGCCATTACACGCAGCTCAACACAGAAGGATACGGGAGCATCCTTTGCTCTACCTGGATGGACCGGCCCCTCTCTGTGGCGGGCAGGGCCATTGTCAGGAAGGACGGCGGATTCAGGGAGCGGCTGGTCCGGATCGACAGGGACATGGTGCTGATTCCAAGTGTGGCGATCCACATGGACCGGAATGTGAACGAGAAGAGCGCCTTCAACAAGCAGGTGGATATGCTCCCCCTGTTTGCGGGAGGCGCGGATGATGTGCAGGGAGCTGTGAGGAGGATCGCGGCGGAGGAGCTTGGGGTCAGGGAGGAGGAGATTTTTGGCATGGATCTCTATCTCTACAACCGCATGCAGCCATCCGTCTGGGGAAAGGATGGGGAGTTCTTGTCAGCACCGCGCCTGGACGACCTGCAGTGCGCCTACACCTCCTTCGCCGGCTTCCTGAGAGGTGCCGACGACAGGGCTGTGAATGTCTTCGCCTGCTTTGACAACGAGGAAGTAGGATCCAACACAAAGCAGGGGGCCGGCTCCACCTTCCTTAAGGACGTTCTGGAGAGGATCAACGAAGGACTTGGAAAGACGCGGGAGGAACTGCGCCGCGCGCTGGCCTCCAGCTTCCTGGTCAGCTGCGACAACGCCCACGCTGTACACCCGAATCATCCGGAGAAGACAGATCAGAGCAACTGCGTCTACATGAACGAGGGGATCGTTATCAAGTCCCACGCGGGACAGCAGTATACCAGCGATGCCTTCAGTATTGCCGTGTGGAGAGGCGTCTGTGAAAGGGCGGGCGTGCCGGTCCAGTTTTTTGCCAATCGATCCGATATGCGGGGCGGCAGTACCCTGGGCAATATCGCCATGTCCCAGGTGTCTATGAACGCCGTGGACATCGGACTTGCGCAGCTTGCCATGCACTCGTCCTACGAGACGGCGGGCGTGCGGGACAGCGAATATATGATCCGGGCTGTCAAGGCATTCTTCGACAGCGGGATCTGTGAATACACCCTCGGCCGATAGGGACAAAAGGAGAGGCTTCTAAAGAGTTATGAAATTTGAACCACAAAAGGATATAAAGAGGATCATTGTCATAGTCATTGCGTCTTTTCTCATGGCGCTGAACATCAAGACCTTCGTGCGCACGGGAGGACTCTTCCCGGGCGGGGCTACGGGACTGACCCTGTTGTTCCAGCGGGCGGGTGAGATGTTCTTCCGCGTGGAGATCCCGTACACAGTGCTGAACGTGGCTATCAACGCTGTGCCGGTGTACATCGGGTTCCGGTTCATAGGGAAGAAGTTCACCCTGTTTTCCGGCCTCTCCATTGTGCTGACCAGCGTGCTGACTGATATCCTCCCGGGGTATGCGCTCACCTCTGATACGCTTCTCATCTCCGTGTTCGGCGGCATGATCAACGGCCTTGTCATCAGCATGTGCCTGGCGGCCAACGCCACCACGGGAGGGACGGACTTTATCGCTATCTATCTGTCTGAGAAGAAAGGGGTGGACTCCTTCAATATCGTGCTGGGGATCAACGCGGTGATCCTTGTGTCAGCGGGCGTCCTGTTCGGCTGGGACAAGGCGCTGTACTCCATTATCTTCCAGTATGCGTCCACACAGGTGCTGCACATCCTCTATAAAAAATACCAGCAGCAGACCCTGCTGGTCGTCACGAACCATGCGAAGAACGTATACGAGGCGATCTCCCGGACAAGCAACCACGGGGCAACGGTCCTGGAGGGGGAGGGGTCCTACGAGCACCGGGAGCGGAAGGTGGTCTACTCCGTCGTCTCAAGCGCGGAGCAAAAGGACGTGGTGCGGGCCATCCGGGAGGCGGATCCCCACGCCTTCACCAATGTGCTGCGGACGGAGCAGGTGTCCGGGCGGTTCTATTTCAAACCGAATGAGTAACATGCAGACTGAGTGAGTCACAGGAGGCCGCAGATGAAACAGATACTGATGATCGGAACCGGAGGCACCATCGCCTCCACCCAGACGGAGCAGGGACTGCGGCCGGGGCTTGGCACGGAGGATATCCTCCGGTATATCCCGGCGGTGCAGGATGTCTGCGAGGTGGACGCCATCCAGGTGTGCAGCCTGGACAGCACGAACGTGACGCCGGAGCACTGGAAGCTGCTGGCGCGCACGGTGGAGGAGAACTACGAGACATACGACGGATTCGTGATCTGCCACGGGACAGACACCCTGGCCTACACGACGGCGGCCCTGTCCTACATGATCCGCAATTCGGAGAAGCCCATCGTCATCACCGGCGCCCAGAAGCCTATCTGCATGGATGTGACGGACGCCAAGACGAACCTGCTGGACAGCTTCATCTATGCGGCGGACGACGGCTCCCGGAATGTGAGCATCGTCTTTGACGGCAAGGTCATCGCGGGGACCCGGGCCAAGAAGGAGCGGGCCAAAAGCTACGACGCCTTCTCCAGCATCAACTTTCCCTACCTGGCAGTCATCCAGGACGGGCTTCTGGTGCGCTATATCAGGGAGGAGCCCTGCGCGGGCGTGCCGGAGTTCTTCTACGACATGAAGGACAGCGTCTGCGTCCTCAAGCTCATCCCCGGCATGCGGGGGGACATCCTTCCGTGGGTCTTTGAGCACTACGACTGCATCGTCATCGAGAGTTTCGGCGTGGGCGGCATTCCCCAGACGCTGCTGCCCGCCTTCTACGAGGAGATGGAAAAGTGGAAGGATAAGGGGAAGTACGTGGTCATGGCCACCCAGGTGGCGAAAGAGGGCAGCAACATGACGGTCTACGAGGTGGGCAAGCAGGTGAAGCAGGACTTCCAGCTCCTGGAGGCCTACGACATGACCCTGGAGGCAGTGATCACCAAGATGATGTGGCTGATGGGCCGCGGCGTGCCGGGCTACGCGCGGGTGAAGCGGGAGTTCTACACAGAGATCAACCACGATGTGCTGTTTACGAAGAGAAAATAGTGAAAAAGCGTGGGCTGGCACGGGTTTTTATCCGTGCCAGCCTACGCTTTAACTTTGTCTGTCCTGTCCTGCGAGAGGATGTTTGCTTTTTGCTGTGCTTTTCTGCGGCGGATCACGATGACAGCAGTGGCAGAACCTGCTGCTGCCAGTGCCAGAAGAAGATACAGTGTGTAATTGCTGCCGTCTCCGGTCCTTGCCGCTTTCTTTCCGGAGGTGTTCTGCCCGCCTGTCTGGCTATCGGCTGTGCCGGGCTTTTGATCCTCGCCGCCTGTTCCTGGCTTCTGCCCGTCATCAGGGTTCTCATCCTCGCCGTCTCCGGGCTTTTGCCCGTCATCCGGGTTTCCTGTGCCGGGATCATAGGCTGTGTTGGCGGCAGCGCTGTAGACGGCGACTGTGCCGGACACCTCGCATGCAGCCACCAGATAAGCGTTTCCGTCCCAGCTCTCGCCTGCCGGGATGAAGCACAGCCCCTCCGGCGAGTTGTCGCCTGCGATATCCTCGCTGTAGTCTCTGGAATTGATGTAGTTTGCAAAGCTGATGTGTGCCGGGTCTGTGATGTCGTAGACCATCACGCCGCCGACTCTCTCAAGTCCCACGAACGCATAGGTTTTCTCTCCGACAGTCCCGAGTGTCACGCTCTCGGACTCGGGCCCCTTCTTTCCGGAGCGGTCGTCGATCGTCTTATCGTCATTGGAGCAGTTGAAGTTCTCCGGCACATAGACCGCTGTCTTCGCCTCGAAGTCGCTGCCGCTGTCAAACACCTCGGTCAGGCCGTTTCCGTCCGCCTCGTATACGGTGAAGGAGCGCCCGCCGAACAGGTAATCCAGGTTTGCATCCAGCCCGTCGTGATCACTGCTGTCGAAGAATACCACCTTCCCTGTCAGGCCGCTGTTCTCCTCCGTGATCTTTCCTGTCGGGGAGGTCTGGCCGTCCTTGAAATCTCTCTCGTCTTCGTTGAGATAGTCGCCCCACTCTCTGGAGTCCCCCTCGTTTGCCGTTACAACATAGTCGGTGCCGTCCACAGAGTAAAGCGCAATGCTGTCCGGCATGCGGATGCCCCGCAGGGATCCGTAGGTCTTCGGATCATAAGCCTCATCTTTTTTATCAATGTCAACTGCTACAGTGCTGTAGTCTTCATAGCCTGCGGAGTAGATGCCTGTCACTTTCAGGCTGTTCAGGTCGATGGCTGCGATGGCGTTGGCCTCCTGCAGCGTCACGTATGCCGTGCTGTTTCCCGCTGCGATATACTCCGGCTCCAGGTCTGCTGACGGAACGGATCCCTTTTTCAGCACGATCCCCGCATCTGTGAGAGCCTGTCTTGCCTCCGTACTGTCATATGCCTCAAATCCGATGTTCACTGCCTTGTCGTCCGCAAGAGAGATCACCGTCACGGTTCCCGCCGGATCTGTCGCGCCTCCTTCGTATCCTTCCCTCGGCTCGCCCTCGTTCGCTGTCAGCACCCTGCTGTCATCCGGCGTGAATGTCACCATATCCGGCTGGGTGCCTGTCTCATAGGCTTTATCATACGTAAGCGTTCCGTCCGCGTTGCAGGTGAAGAGCGCCACGCGGCCGCTGTCCGCATATCCGGCTGCCTGGATTGCCGCTGCAAGTTTCGTGCCGTCCGCTGAGACCGCCACGGAAGTCATGTCGCCGTATGTAAAGCCCTCGCACTCTGCCTCGATCATGGATTTCACATCGATGTCATTGCCGTCCAGCAGATCCACGTTCTCGCCTGCTGCCAGCGTCTTCATGGGGATGGCGGTCAGGTTGCCGGTCTGTCCGTTGATGGCGTAGGCCCATCCGGTTGCCGTATTGTAGTCCACGATCTCCATGACACCGCCGTCTGCGTTTGTCATGCCCGCATCGTAGCGGCCTTCCTGTGTCAGGTTCAGGGATGCGGAAACTTTCCCGTTCTCGGTGCCGGCCGTCTTTGCTCCGCCAAGATTGTATACATGGACGGAGATCTCGTTCCCTGTCACATCGAATACAGCGTAGCTGGGGCTGTACTCCTGGTTCCACTCCTGGTTGCCGATGGGGAGCTTGCCCTTCAGATATTCCTGGGAACCCGTCGTTCCGTCCGCAAGGACCGGATAGTCCGCATTGTTCGTTTTGTCGACGGAAGCGAAGGGAGTGTAGTACTGCATGTCAGAGCAGCAGTTGCCTGTCAGGTAGATGGTGCCGTCCGGATCGTGATAGTTGTCCAGGCGCTCCGCGTTGCGCGCTCCGTCCTTGAGCACGTAGCTTCTGGAGTAGACGTGGTCGTGTCCGCCCAGGACAAAATCTACGTCAAACTCGTCCATCACCTTCTCGAAGCCCGCGTCCACGTAGTTCTCAATGTCAGAGTCCGCCGCATGCTTGGCCACGGTCTGGGTGGATTTGTGATGCGTTACGATCAGCCACTGATACTGGCCCGCGTATTCGCTGACGGCTGCGTTCATGGTGGTGCGGAAGTTGTCCACCATGGCCTCAGCCTCGGAGTTATCTTTGGCTGCGCTGGGCACGCTGGCGTTTCCTGCATTCTCCTCATCATTCCCTCCCGGATAAGCGCCTGTGTTCAGGGTGACGAAGAGCACATTGTCATAGAGATAATAGTAGTTGCCCTTTGTCTCCATCTCCCGGCGCTCCGTAAAGTCATACTGTCCCTCTGCGTTTGGGGTTACGCCGTTGGACTCGGAGCTGTTTGCGATCTCATCTGCTGTCGCCTGGATATAGTTGCCGTGGCTCTGGCTTGTGCCGTTGTTCTGTCCCCGGAAGGTGGTCTTTACCTGGGCGAGCGCGCCGTTCTCGTCCATGCCCGCCACAGACATCTCGTTGGGCAGGTTGAAGTGGTCCTCGAACATGTAATGGCGGTCGTGGTTGCCCACTGCCGGCGCATAAGCGATGGACGACATCTCCTCCGGCGCGAAGAAGGCGGCGTACTCGCTCCTCGGCCAGGGCGGATACGGGAGCACCCTGTGCGCAGAGCATGGCCGCTGCCAGTGTGATGGCGGCGCCTTTGTGCCATTTTCTTCTCATAGGATTCTTTCCTCCTTTTTTCGGATACAAAATTTCCAAAGTTACTATACAGGACAAATATTAAGTCGGGATGAGAGTTTGCGAAAAAATGCGTAAACTCCAGGTAAATCCATGCGCGGATGTAGAAATCCTACATGAGGAGCCGCGCTCTTAACAGGGAATTTACGTAGAATTTACCCGGAGTTGATAGAGCAAATGCGCAAAATGAAGGAAAATAGAGACAGAAGGATCAAACAGCGGCATGTGCCGCGCAGGTCGAAGAAAGGAATTGTCTTATGAGGAAAAGAAAATTTGGAACAGCTCTGACCTTATTCCTGGCTTTTGCTCTCCTGCTCACAGGATGCGCGGGCTCGCCGGGTGAGGCGAAGACGGAAGAGAAGGAGCGGGATGCGTCCGCTGAGATCATGAAGGCGGACGGGACGATCCGCATCCTGTCCGGATCGGAGAACGAGGAGCTGGAGGCGGTGATAGACGAGTGCAGCCAGGCAACTGGCGTGGAGATCGAGATGGACTACAAGGGCTCTGTAGATATCATGCGGGCTCTGGAGAGCGGCGCAGAAGAGTATGACGCCGTCTGGCCGGCCAGCAGTATCTGGCTGTCCATGGGGGATGTGAACCACCTGGTGAAGCACAGTCAGTCCATCTCCATGACGCCGGTGGTCTTCGGCATCCGGGATAGCCTGGCGGAGGAGCTGGGATTTAAGGGGAAAGACGTCTCTGTGAAAGACATCCTGGCCGCCATACAGGGTGGAAAGATGAGCTTCTGTATGACGAGCGCCACCCAGTCCAACTCCGGGGCCAGCGCCTACATAGGTTTCCTGTACGCGCTTCTGGGCAAGCAGGAGGGCATGACGGCGGAAGACCTTCAGGGGGAGCAGCTACGGGCTGACATCACGGGACTCCTTGGCGGCGTGGAGCGCAGCTCCGGCAGCTCCGACTGGCTGAAGGACCTGTTCCTCAAGGAGGACTACGACGCCATGGTCAACTACGAGTGCCTGATCATTGACGCCAACCGGCAGTTGGAGAGCGAGGGAAAAGAGCCGCTCTATATCGTCTACCCCTACGACGGCCTGTCCATCGCGGACTCGCCCCTCGGGTATGTGGATCACGGGGACAGCCAGAAGGAGGAGGCGTTCCAGGCTGTGCAGCAGTATCTGCTGTCGA
The DNA here is from genome assembly GCF_002160985.1 of Lachnoclostridium sp. An118. Classification (GTDB taxonomy): domain Bacteria; phylum Bacillota; class Clostridia; order Lachnospirales; family Lachnospiraceae; genus Claveliimonas; species Claveliimonas stercoravium. Next base: position 60,411 of record NZ_NFLQ01000001.1, read on the forward strand.
AGGAGGCCCAGAGTGAGATCGAGGCGACCGGCCGGCGCATCAGCGCGAACGGCGTCTCGGATGAGAATAAGGATGTTTTTAACGAAGAGTGGGGCGTTGACACGGAGCGGATCCTCTCGCCCATCCAGATGCCGGACGCAGACGTGCTGATGGAGGCGCTGAACCTGTACCAGACAAGCTTTAAGAAGCCCTCCCTCAACATCTACTGCCTGGATTTCTCCGGCAGCATGGAGGGGACCGGGGAGGCTCAGCTCAAAGACGCCATGTCCCAGATCCTGCTGCAGGAAAATGCCAGCAGGAATTTCCTGCAGGCGAATGCGGGGGAGGTCAACGAGGTGATCTTCTTTGACAACACGATCCTGGATATAGAGCGGGCGGCGGACGACTCCGACGAGGCTCTGGCGCAGCTCTACCAGAAGGTGGCGGACTTCCAGATCGCAGGCGGCACGGATATCTACAACGCGGCGGCGCAGGCTCTGGCTGAGGCGTCGTCCTACGACCTGGAAAAGTATACGCCTGCCATCATCCTGATGACGGACGGCGTGTCGGACTACAATTACCAGACGTTCCAGGAGGCCTGGGATACCCTGGGGATCGATGTACCGGTGTTCTCCATTACTTTCGGGGCGGCGGATCCCACGCAGCTGGAGGAACTGGCAGAAGCAACGGGAGGCCGGGTCTTTGATGGGACGCAGGATCTGACAGAGGCCTTCCGCAGTGTGAAAGGATATAATTAGCAATATGAAAGATAAATGGAAAGAAATCGTAAGCATCGCTGTCTCTGCCGTCCTGGCGCTTCTGCTTTTCGCCGCACTTCTTGTGGGGCTTGGGTGGAACATGCTTCTGTGTATGGGGCTCTCCCTTGTGTCCTACGCCGGGTTCCTCCTGGTGCTGCGCCCGGTGAGGCGGATCGGGCGGATCGATATCGAGAAGCTGGGCAACGGGGAGGTACTCCATGAAAGGCTGCAGGAGGCGGGGCGCGATTACCGGCGGATGCGGGAGGCGGCGGACAGGATCCAGGCGCCGGGCCTGCGCCAGTCCGCGTCCGAACTGATCGACATTGCGGGAAACATCCTGAAATTCCTGACCGACAACCCGAAGAAGATCCCGTCCGCCAGACGCTACATCGACTACTACCAGGAGACGGCGGCCAACGTGCTGGAGAACTATGTGGAGCTCCAGGACACCAGGCTCCTCACTGACGAGTCGGAGAAGATCTTTCAGAACACAGCGGAGGCGGTCCTGACGCTCAAGGACGCCTTCCGGATGCAGTTCCAGAAACTGATGCAGAACGAACTGATGGATATGGAGGCTGACCTGAACCTGCTCAGGCAGACGCTACGCTCGGAGGGGTACGAGGTGCGGCAGGAGGAGGGCCGTGATAAGGGAAGGGACGGCCAGGGAAACGAAAAGGAGACAGGAGTGTAGTACATGAGGAAGAAGATCATAGGACTTGTTTTGCTGATCTGCGTGATGGCGGCTGTGGGAGGCATCTACCTCCTGACGGGCGGTTCGGGGGACGGCAAAGAGAAGGAAACAGGGAAGACAAAGCCAAAGACAGCGGTATCCGGCTATGTGGGGGGCGAGAAGATCGGGTTCCTGGAAGATGAGGAGGTGCTGTCCATCCTGGGAGAGAAATACGGACTGGAGGTGGACTACTCCAAGGCGGGCTCCCTCGACATGATGACAGCGGACCTGGAGGGGAGAAATTATCTCTTCCCGTCCAGCAGCATCGCGCTTGAGTACTATGAGGAGCTCCACGGCAGCCCGGTCCAGAGCGAGATCCTCCTCAACACGCCCATTGTCCTCTACACCCATAAGATCGTGCTGGACGCCTTTGACAGCCAGGGGCTGATCACGAAGGACGGGGACGTAAACTATGTCGATATGGCGAAGCTGGTGGAGCTGATCCAGAATGATACGGCCTGGGCGGACATCGGCGTGCCGGAGCTGTACGGTACGGTCTCGGTGGATACCACGGATCCGGCCCGCTCCAACTCGGGCAATATGTTCGCGGCCCTTCTGGCGGATGTGCTGAACGGGGGGCAGACGCTGACCCCGGAGAAGGTGGACGAGATCCTGCCCCAACTCCAGACAATCTTCGGAAAGCTTGGATACATGGAGACCTCCTCCTCAGATCTGTTCAGCCAGTTCCTGCGGATGGGCGTGGGAGCCACCCCCATCGCGGCGGGGTACGAGAGCCAGATCATCGAGTACGCCATGCTGCATCCGGAAGAGTATGAGTCGGTCCGGGACGACATCGTCGTGCTCTACCCGGCCCCTACCGTGTGGTCCGCCCATGTGCTGATCGCTCTGGACGATGCGGGGAAGACCCTGATCCGGGGACTGCAGGATGAAGAGGTGCAGAAGCTGGCGTGGGAAAAGCACGGTTTCCGCACGGGAAACTATGAGATATCGGACAAGGAGCTCGGCGTGCCGGGCATCGCTGACAATATCACTCAGGTGGCGCAGGTGCCCTCCTACGATGTGATGCGCCGGATCATAGACGGGCTCCGGTAAAGGACCCGGCTAAAATAACAGAAAGGAAAGAATGACTATGGCAGAGATAACCCTGGATACGTTGAGAAAGCAGAGAGGACAGGCGGCGGATGTGCCAGCGGAGGAGACGCCGGACACCCTCAAGGAGCAGATCACTTTGCTCACGCCGGATGAGAGACGCAAGGTGGAGGAGCTGAAGGAGCAGATCGATCTGACGGATTCCCAGATGCTGATGCAGTACGGTGCCGGAGCGAAGCAGAACATCGCGGATTTCTCCGAGAATATCCTGAATAACGTCCGCGCAAAGGACACAGGATATGTGGGAGAGCTGATGACCGGGCTCATCGCCAATGTGGAGGGACTGGACTTTGACTCCCTGGAGAAAGAGGGCGGGCTCATGGGCATTTTTAAGAAGGCGGAGTCCAAAGTGAAGAAATTCCTCATGCAGTACGAGAAGCTGGAAGTCCAGGTGGACAGGATCGAGGGCAAACTGGAGGAGGCCCGGATGGAGATGCTCAAAGACATCGGCATGCTGGACGCCATGTATGAGAAAAACCTGTCCTACTTCCGGCAGCTTCAGCTCTACATTGCGGCCGGAGAGGAGAAGCTGCAGGAGCTGCGGGAACAGACGCTTCCCTCCCTGCGGGCCGAGGCCGAGAGGAGCGGCGATCCCATGAACGCCCAGATCGTCCGGGACTTTGAGGACACGGTGAACCAGTTTGAGAAGAAGATCCACGACCTGAAGACGAGCCGGACCATCGCCATCCAGACGGCCCCGCAGCTCCGGCTTGTACAGAACAATGACAAGCTTCTGGCTGACAAGATCCAGACGGCGATCCAGGAGACTATCCCTTTGTGGAAGAGCCAGATGGTCATGGCGCTGGGGCTGTACCGGCAGCAGGAGGCCCTGAAGCTGCAGCGGAATATCACGGACACGACGAACCAGCTCCTTTTGCAGAACTCGGAGAAGCTCAGGCAGAACACCCTGGACGTGGTGAGGGAGTCGGAGCGGAGCATTGTGGATATCGCGACGCTGAAGAAGGCGAACGAGAACCTGATTAGCACCATGAGCGAGGCGGTCCGCATCCAGCAGGAGGGCCGCAGGAAACGGCAGGAGGCGGAGGCCGAGCTGGAGAAGCTGGAGCGCGACATACGGGCTTCGCTTCTTGGGACATCCCGGAGCTGATGTAAGATAAGACAAAGACGGATCCTATACAGCAGGATCCGCCTTTTTTCTGGCTGTGTCTGTTGAGCTCCTCACCACCAGGCGGGCGTGGAGCAGCAGAGTGCCGATGGCCACATGGTTCATCAGGCTCTCCAGGGCGTAGTAGCCGCTTTTCCCAAGCTGTACCCGCTCCTGGCGCACGGTGGTGAGGGGCGGGGAGGTGTAGGCACAGATGGGAAGGTCGTCAAAGCCGATGATGCTTACATCGGTTGGGACACGAAGGCCCATCTGCTGGCACTGCACAAGAGCCGCGTTGGCGATCTGATCGTGGCTGCAGATGACGGCTGTGACGCCCATCTTCAAAAGGCGGGGCAGATGTTTCTCCATGCACTGGGAGGTGTAGTAGGAAGCCCCGGCGCAGGTGGGATCCGTCTTCAGACCGTTCTGGCGGAGGGCTGCGAAGAAGGCCTTGTGACGCACCTGCATGATGTGGGAGCCCAGAGCGTGGCTTAAGTATCCGATCTTCTTGTGTCCCAGCTTCTTCAGATGGGCCACTGCCAGCTCCATGCCCTCGTTGTTGTCAATTCCCACATAGGCGATGTGGGGATTGGCCATGACGTAGTTGTCGTAGAGGACAGTGGAGGTGTGGCTTGTGTGGAAGTCCTTCATCCAGGGATCGCTTAAGGAAAATCCCAGAACAAAAGAGCCCAGGTAATCGTTCTTCAGCATGAAAGCGTCGTAGGAGGAGCTTTTCTGCAGCTTTTCCGTCACCGGGACGATATCTACTGTGTAGCCTGCCGGCTCTGCCATCTGCCGGAAGCCGAGGATGATCTCATAGCCGAACTGGTGTGGTTCCTGGTACTCCATATTTTCTATAAGGATGCAGAGCTTCCGGACGCCGCCGGGGCGGCGCAGTTTGGAGTATCCCATCTCCACCGCTGTCTCCAGTACATTTTTTTGTAAAGTTTCGCTGATGTCTGATGCACCGTTGAGAGCTTTGGACACTGTTCCCTTGGAAATCCCCAGCTTGTCGGCAATATCCTGTATTGTAGCCATTTTTCCGGCCCCCCTTTTATGTGGAAATAGATGTATTTATTATAGAGGAAAGTTTCGTGGAAATCAATGTGATATTGCGTAAAAATACAATAAGTTTCGGCGAGTTTAGAAAAGAGAGGATAAGACATATTGTGAAAATGCATAAAAATCTGGAACGCAATCTATGAAAAACATACAATTCAAAGAAAACGCACAATATTTTTATTGACGAGGTGAGCCAAATAGAGTATGCTGTTAAAAGAACGAAACAATACGAAACTTTTAAAGAAATGGAGATAAAGTGATGATGAAAAGAGGGTTGGCTCTGCTGCTCACAGCAGGGCTGCTGGCAGGACTGACCGGATGCGCCGCCTCGGGAGAGGATGCTTCCGATGGCGCGGAGAAGGTCCGGCTTATGGTATGGTCTCCGTCCAACGACCAGTCAAAGGACAGCGGAGAATGGCTTCAGACAATGTGCGAGAGGTTTGCCAATGAGCATCCTGAGTGGGACATTACATTTGTCTACGGTGTGGCCGACGAGGCCAGCGCTGCCGGGCAGGTGTCACAGGACCCGGAGGCCAGCGCGGATGTGTTCATGTTTGCCAACGACACGCTGACTGCCATGACGGACGCCAATGCACTCTGGGAGCCTACTACCTGGCTTATCTGAAAGTCCACGGTTATTCCCGGTCTGCAAAAGAAAGGGTGAAAGAGCAGATGGAAGGACTGGAGAGCGCCCTCAGGGAGGGATGCGCAGGACAGCTTCCGGAGATCTATGACGGGGCGTTCCCCACGGTCTCCAGAGGGTGTTTCGCCCAGGCCTGGAGTGTGGGAGAACTGCTTCGGGTCTATGAAAAACTGGAAAAATAGGGTATAATAACCACAGCGTGGTTATTATACCTGCGCATAGAGCGGTTTCTGCGGAACCGCAGAAATCCGCCGCGCATCTGCCAGAGGCCCATGGCCGCTGTGCGGCCATGGTATGATAATACCGTAGTGTTTATGAAATATCAGATGTGAAAAGGAGAGTATTCATTATGGAACAGGCATTACAGCGTGTATTGCAGGAGAAATTTCAGAAAGATATCAAAGACGCCACAAAGGAGGAGATCTACACAGCCCTTCTCTTTGTGACAAAGGAAAAAATGCAGGGCATGAAGGCCAACACAGGAGACAGGAAATTATATTACATTTCCGCGGAATTTCTCATCGGAAAGCTTCTGTCCAACAATCTGATCAACCTGGGAGTTTTTGAGGAGACAAGGGAAGTGCTGAAAAAATACGGCCACGATCTGACACAGATCGAGGAGGTGGAGCTGGAGCCGTCCCTTGGAAACGGAGGCCTTGGACGTCTGGCGGCCTGCTTCCTTGACTCCATCGCCACACTGGGACTTGCCGGGGACGGCGTGGGACTTAACTACCACGACGGACTGTTCCTCCAGAAGTTTGCGGACAACAAGCAGTGGGAGGACAAAAACCCCTGGATCACAGACAATACATGGCTTACAAAGACAGACTGCCACTTTGAGGTGCCTTTCAAGGACTTTACGCTGACTTCCACCATGTACGATATCGACGTGCCGGGATACAAGAGCGGCTGCAACAAGCTCCATCTCTTTGACATCGATACTGTGGACGAGAGCATGATCCACGATGGCATCCAGTTTGACAAGAGTGATGTCCGCAGGAACCTGACCCTCTTCCTCTACCCGGATGACAGCGACGAGGCGGGACAGCTTCTGCGTATCTACCAGCAGTACTTCATGGTCAGCAACGCGGCCCAGCTCATTCTGAAAGAGGCACAGGAGAGAGGCGTGGACCTGTATCACCTTCACGAGCATGTGTGCATCCAGATCAACGACACCCATCCTACTATGGTGATCCCGGAGCTGATCCGTATCCTGACAACCCAGAAGGGCTTCAATATGGACACAGCCATCGACGTGGTGAGAAAGACATGCGCCTACACGAACCACACCATTCTGGCAGAGGCTCTGGAGAAGTGGCCCATCGCCTACCTGGAGAAGGTGGTTCCCCAGCTTATGCCCATCATCCGCGAGCTGGACGCAAGGGTGAGAAGGGACTTCCATGACGAGAGAGTGTACATCATCGACAAGATGGACCGGGTACACATGGCCCACATCGACATCCACTACGGCTATGCGGTGAACGGTGTGGCTGCCCTCCACACAGAGATACTGAAAGAGTCCGAGCTGAAGCCTTTCTACGATATTTACCCGGAGAAGTTCAACAACAAGACAAACGGCATCACTTTCCGCCGCTGGCTTCTCCACTGCAACCATGAGCTTGCGGATTATCTGAAGGAGCTTATCGGAGAAGAGTATGTGGAGGACGCTTCCCAGCTTGAAAAACTGCTGGCATACAAGGATGACGAGAAAGTGCTCCAGCGTCTCAGAGAGATCAAGAAAGACGCCAAGGTGGAGCTGAAGGACTATCTGAAGATGACCCAGGATGTAGACGTGGACGAGAACTCTGTATTTGACATCCAGATCAAGCGTCTCCACGAGTACAAGAGACAGCAGATGAACGCCCTCTACGCCATCTACAAATACAAGGAGATCAAGAAGGGCAACCTGCCGGCAAGACCCATCACCATGATCTTCGGCGCCAAGGCTGCTCCGGCCTACACCATCGCAAAGGACATCATCCATCTGATCCTCTGCCTGCAGCAGCTTGTGAACAACGATCCGGATGTCAACAAGTACATGCGCATCGTCATGGTGGAAAACTACAATGTGACAAAGGCTGAGAAGCTGATCCCGGCCTGCGACATTTCCGAGCAGATCTCCCTGGCGTCCAAAGAGGCCTCCGGAACCGGAAACATGAAGTTCATGCTGAACGGAGCCGTGACCCTGGGAACCGAGGACGGGGCAAATGTGGAGATCCACCAGCTTGTGGGGGACGACAACATCTATATCTTCGGCGAGAAGTCCGAGAAGGTCATCCAGCTCTACGCTGACAGCGCCTACAATTCCAGAGCCATCTACGAGAGCGATCCGCAGATCGAGGAGCTGGTGGACTTTATCATCAGCAAGGAGATGATCATGATCGGCGATTCGGTGAACTTAGGAAGACTCTACAAGGAGATCGTGGGCAAAGACTGGTTCATGACCCTTCTGGATGTGAAGGACTACATCCGCACAAAAGAGCAGATGCTCGCAGACTACGAGGACGAGAAGGCATGGGCGAAGAAGATGCTGGTGAACATTGCAAAGGCAGGCTTCTTCTCCTCAGACCGCACCATTGCGGAGTACAACAGAGACATTTGGCATCTGTAAAATAGATAAGAGAGGTATTACCATGAGACAGACAGGCATACTGATGCCCGTGTCCTCCCTCCCCTCCCGGACGGGGATCGGGGAGCTGGGCCCGGCGGCATACAGATGGATCGAGATGATGAAGGAAAGCGGGGCAGGGATCTGGCAGATCCTTCCCCTGAACCCTGTGGGCTACGGCAATTCGCCTTATCAGCCCTACTCATCCTACGCAGGAGACGAGCTGTATATCAGTCTGGATGTGCTTTTCCAGGAAGGGCTTCTGAAAGAGCAGCCGGAGGTGTTCCGGGAAAAGGCAGTCCGTGTGGACTACGATGCGGTGCGAGCTTTCAAGCTTCCCTATCTTAAGGAGGCCTGGCAGTCATTCCGGGAGCAGGGGCTGGACCAGAAGGAAGAGTTCCGGACCTTTGCCCGGCAGGAGTGGGCCTTGGAGTACGGTGTGTTCCGCGCCCTTAAGATAAGCAACGGCGGCACATGCTGGAACGAGTGGAAAGAGGAGGACAAAAACTGGACGAAGACCCGCCGGGAGCTTACTGCACCGGAAAAGGAAGAGGCCGATTTCCAGGTGTTCCTTCAGTATATGTTCTTCTGCCAGTGGATGAAGGTGAAAAAAACGGCCAACGAAAACGGCATCCGCATCATGGGGGACGTGCCCTTCTACGTGGGCGTGGACTCTGTGGACGTGTGGGGAGGAAAGGACAATTTCCTTCTGGACACGGACGGACGCCCCATCTTCATAGCAGGCGTTCCGCCGGACTATTTCAGTGAGACAGGGCAGAGATGGGGCAATCCTATCTATGACTGGGACTACATGAAGGAGCAGGGCTATCAGTTCTGGCTGGACCGGATCGGCTACAGCGGAAAGCTCTTTGACATTGTGCGCATCGACCATTTCCGTGCTTTTGACACCTACTGGAAGATCCCGGCCTCCTGCCCCACAGCCGTGGAGGGAGACTGGATCGAGGCGCCCGGGTACGAGGTGCTGGATCTGCTGACAGAGAAGCTGCCAGGCGTTGAGCTGGTGGCGGAAGATCTGGGAGATCTGCGTCCGGAGGTTCTGACGCTGAAAGAGCACTACCATTTAAAGGGCATGAAGATCCTTGTCTTCTCCATTGAGACAGGCGGAAAGTACGCCTGTGATATCTCAGAAGACACAGAAAATATGATCATATACACCGGCACCCATGACAACGACACGCTTATGGAGTGGTACGGGAATTTAAGCCCCGCCGCCAGGCGGAAGGTGCGCCGCTTCCTTAAAAAGGAAGGGTGCAGGGCAGGGTCCGTGAAGGACAGGCTGATCGCCTACCTGCTGCACAGCCCGGCCCAGTACGCCATCATCCCCATGCAGGACATTCTGGGACTTGGCCGGGAGGGCCACATGAACACGCCGGGAACGGTGGGCTCCCCCAACTGGGAGTGGCATATGCCGGACTTTGACAGGGCCGGACGGGAACTTGCAGGATACAGAAAGCTGATCCAGGCCCGGAAAGAGGTATAAAAGATGGAATTTACAGGCGTTTACCACAAAACTTCAGAGCAGATGAGCTATCCTTTAAATGAAGACGAGCTGGTGGTCAACTTAAAGACCGGCTACGACGTGAAACGGGTGTTCATCCACCACGGTGACCCCTTCGAGGCGGGTATCCTTGGCGGGAAAGAGAAGTGGACCGGGAAGAGGGAGGAGATCGTCTACAAAAAGAGGCTCCGCCATCAGATCTGGTGGACCACCACCCTGGTTCCGCCGTATAAGAGATGCAAATATTACTTTGAACTGCACACGGACAGAGAAGTCTGGTACTACTGCGAGGACGGTTTCCTGACCCAGGAGCAGATGGATATGGAGGGAAGGATGATCCAGTGCTTTACCGTGCCCTGGATGAACCCGGCGGATGTAAACCGGACCCCCGACTGGGTCAACGACACGGTCTGGTACCAGATCTTCCCGGACCGCTTCTGCAGGGGAGTTTCAGAAGCAGAAGGAGCTGAGCGGGACAGCGATGCCTCAGGAGGAGAGATCGTTCCCTGGCGGAAGGGGCCTGTCACCAACGAGGAGCGCTTCGGGGGAAACCTGGAGGGGATCCGGCAGAAGCTTCCCTACCTGGCAGACTTAGGTGTCACCGGGATCTACCTCAACCCCATCATGGAGGCGGAGTCCAACCACAAGTATGACACCACGGACTACACGAGGATCGATCCTCATTTCGGAGACGGGGAGACCTTTGCCAGACTGGTGAAGGAGGCCCACGCCCTGGGGATCCGGGTCATGGTGGACGCGGTGTTCAACCACTGCGGGCGTCACTTCGGCCCCTGGCAGGACGTGCTGAAAAACGGGAAGGACTCCCCGTATGCGGACTGGTTCATGATCCACCAGTGGCCCCTGCCGGACAAGCAGGAGGACACAAGGGACGGCAGATTTTATTCCTTTGCCTTTGCGGACTGGATGCCAAAGCTCAACACGAACAATGACCAGGTCATCGACTATTTCTGCCAGGTGTGCCAGGGATGGATCCGGGACTTTGACATAGACGGCATCCGCTTCGATGTGGGAAATGAAGTGTCCCACCGTTTCCTGAAAAAGATGCGGGAGCATCTGAAAGGGTGCAGGGAGGATCTCTACCTCCTGGGAGAAATCTGGCATGACGCCAGCCAGTGGCTCATGGGGGACGAGTACGACTCGGTCATGAACTACCCTCTTATGAGCGGCATCCATGATTTTTTCCTGGACAAGAGCATGAAGAAAGAGGAGTTCGAGTACATGATCAACCGCTGCTACACCATGTACATGCAGCAGAACAACAACGTCATGTTCAACCTTCTGGACTCCCACGACACGGAGCGGCTTATGAACCGGTTCCATGACCTGGATATCTTTTACCAGCAGCTTGCGGTTCTCTTTACTATGCCGGGAAGCCCCTGCATCTATTACGGGACGGAGATCGCCATGGAGGGCGGCCACGACCCGGACTGCCGGCGGTGCATGCCCTGGGATGAGCTGGAGGAGAAGGAGAACCAGGAGAAGATCGGCCTTGTCCGCTCCCTCATCAGGATGCGGAAGGACGAGGAGGCCTGCAGGAGCCTTTATTTCCATTTCCCCGGTGAGTATGAAAATGACCGCTGTGTGGAGTACATCAAGCTGGACGGGCGCCGGAATGAGATCGAGGTGCTTCTGAACTGCTCCAAGGAAGACATGAACGTGCGGGAAGAGGGGGAGATCCTCTTCTCCAGAAAATATGCGGACGGGGTCCTTGGGAAGAACGGCACCCTGATCCGCCGGAAGAAGATTAAACAGTAGAAAAGCAGAAAATATAGGCAGGCTTTTATACGTCCTGCCTGTATCTGCGTACAGAGTGGAAAGGAGATGAACATTTATGAGTGAAAGGACGACAGAAAGAAAATGGTGGCAGCAGGCGGTGGTCTATCAGATCTATCCCCGCAGCTTCCAGGACAGCAACGGCGACGGCATCGGAGACATCCCGGGTATCATCAGCCGGCTGGACTACTTGAGGGAGCTTGGCATTGACGCTATCTGGCTCTCGCCCGTGTGCAGGTCTCCCCAGGATGACAACGGCTACGACATATCCGATTACCAGGACATAGACCCCATGTTCGGCAGCCTCGCCGACATGGAGGAGCTTATTGCGGAGGCAGAGAAGAGAGGGATCCGCATCATCATGGACCTGGTGCTGAACCACACCTCCGACGAGCACCGCTGGTTCCAGGAGGCGAAGAAGAGCAAAGACAATCCGTACCATGACTACTATGTGTGGAGGGACGGCGTGGAAGGGGAGCTTCCCAATGACATGGAGGCAGCTTTCGGGGGCCCTGCCTGGGAGTGGGTTCCGGAGCTTGAGCAGTATTATTTCCACCAGTTTTCCGTGAAACAGCCGGATCTGAACTGGGAGAACGAGAAAGTCCGCCGGGAGATCTACGACATGATCCTGTGGTGGATGGACAAGGGCGTGGGCGGCTTCCGCCTGGATGTCATTGACCAGATCGCCAAGGAGCCGGACCTGGGTATTACCGCCAACGGCCCCAGGCTCCACGAGTTTATCCGGGAGATGAGCCGGGAGACTTTCCAGAAAGGGGATCTCATCACCGTGGGAGAAGCCTGGGGAGCAGACCCGGAGCGGGCAAAGCTCTACAGCAATCCGGATGGCAGCGAGTTCTCCATGGTATTTCAGTTCGAGCATATCGGCCTGGACCAGCAGGAGGGAAAGACCAAGTGGGACCTGGCTGCCCTGAGCGTGGTAAAGCTGAAAAAGACATTGGCAAAATGGCAGGAGGAGCTCTGCGGAAAGGGCTGGAACAGCCTGTTCTGGAACAACCATGACCTTCCAAGGATCGTCTCCAGGTGGGGGAACGATAAGGAGTACCGGGTGCAGTCGGCAAAGATGCTGGCCATGATCCTCCACGGCATGCAGGGAACGCCCTACATCTACCAGGGGGAAGAGCTGGGCATGACCAATGTGCGCTTCCCGGACATCAGTCATTACAGGGACATCGAGACGCTGCACCTCTATGAGGAGAGGCTGGAAGCAGGCTACGATGAGGCGGATGTGATGACCTCCATCTACGCCAAGAGCCGTGACAATGCCCGCACTCCCATGCAGTGGGACGGCAGCGCCAATGCCGGATTCACAGCAGGCGAGCCCTGGATCGAGGTGAACGAAAACTACAGGCAGATCAACGCAGAGGCGGAGATGGCGGATCCGGATTCCGTGTTCCGCTTCTATCAGAAGCTGATCGCCCTGCGCAAGGAGTATCCGGTGATCGTGGACGGGAAATTTACGCTTCTCTTCCCGGAGGATGAAAAGGTCTTCGCCTACACAAGAAGTAATGGAGATTCGCAGCTCCTTGTCCTTGCCAACTTCTCAGGGACAGAAGTCAGCTGCCCCTTGCCGGAGATGTGGGCAGAAGGGCAGGTGCTGGCCTGCAATTATGAGAAGGAGAGCGGCGCCGGCGAAGAGGCGTGGAAGAGCGGGCATCTTCGCCCGTATGAGGCTGTGATGGTGCTCTGCCAAAAATAAGAAGCGACATAAAAAAGCTTGCGTTTCACATAAATCTGTTCTATAATATCTGTAATCGAGAGGGTGTATCTCAGCCCCAAGTGAGAAAGTTAGAGACATCCGCCTTTTCTGGCGGGCAGGACACAGAGGAGGCAGCCAGTCTGCCTCCGGTGTTATCTGATTATCCATGAAGATCTTCAAAATTTCCAAAGTGATGAGTTTTACAGTCTGAAAGAGCGCTCTGGTAAGGAGGCAGAATGAGCCATATCAAATTTTACCACATTACAGAAGCGTATGTGGAATATCTGCGTCCCTGCGCGCCCCATCTGTTTTACAACAGGCAGGAGGAGGGAAGGCGCAGGAGAAAGTATATAGGGATCGTGCTGCATATCCATCATATGGATTATTTTGCACCCCTCTCTTCCTTTAAGGAGAAACATGCCGCCATGAGAGAAAGCCTGGATCTTATCAAGGTGAAGAATTATGCGGTCATCAATCTGAACAATATGTTTCCTGTACCGGAAGGACAGTACGAGTATGTGGACATTGCCCGGGAGGAGGATGACAAATACAGGGATCTGCTGCGGGCAGAATACAGATATATCAAGAAAATGGAGGATAAGATCCGCCGCAGCGCTTCCCTCCTGTATAGAAAGAAAGTGGAGGGGAAGAAGTGCGCGGTGACAGAAAGATGCATTGATTTCCGAAAGCTGGAGGAGCTGTGCCGCCGGTACCGGCCCGGCCTCAGTACAGAGAAGACCAGCCAGGACGGTATGAGCCCGGCGTCAGTCCGGGAGGACAACTGCCCTCCGGTACACGGCAAAAGAAACAACGGCTGTGATCAGCTCTGTTGCCCAGAAGGCGTGCCATACGCCGGAAGGGCCCATCAGCCGGCTCAGAATGAAAGCAGCCGGAAGGATGACCACAATGTAGCGGCAAAGGGAGATGATGAGGGAGGGGAACCCCTTTCCTATACCCTCTAAAGCTCCCGAGGATGTAACAGATACAGAGGAGACGATGAATCCGGAGCTGATGATGCGCAGCGCTTCGGCTCCTGCCTGCACGGTGTCCGGATTTTCTGTGAAAAGCCCGATCAGCAGGTGGGGGACTGTCAGGCAGATTAAAGTGCCTGCCACCATGATAACTGCGCACATGATCAGGGTGACCCGGTAGATTTTCTGAACTCTTGCCCTCTCTCCGGCGCCGTAGTTGTAGCCGATGACGGGACGCATTCCCTGGACAATGCCGCTGGCCGGCAGATAGAGGAAGGTCTGCAGCTTGTAGTAGACGCCCAGGATGACGATGTAACTCTGAGACCAGGCTGCCAGGATGGTGTTGAGCGCAGATATCATAACAGACGGGAGGGCCAGGTTCAGGGCGGCGGGGATGCCCACAGAGTAGAGTTTTGCATCCATCTGCCTGTCAGCGGACAGATGGCGGCGGCTGATCCTTACCGGGATGGGGACTTTTCTGTAGACAGTCAGGTAGACAGCCAGTGTCAGCACCTGCCCCGCGCCGGTGGCGATGGCGGCCCCTTCTATGCCCAGCTCCGGGAAGGGCCCCAGGCCAAAGATCAGAACAGGGTCCAGGATGATGTTGGCGACACACCCGGAGAGCATGCTCAGCATGGTCAGTTTCATCCGCCCTACAGCCTGAAATATTTTCTCGAAGGCAAGCCCGACAGAGATGACCACAGAAAAGGAGAAGGCGATTACGCTGTAGCGCACGCCCAGGTCTATGACCCTCTGGTCAGAGGTGAACATGCCCAGGAACCAGCGGATAGCTCCGATGCAGGCAAGGGACAGGATGAGGCCGTGGATGGCGGAAAGCACGAGACCGTGGGTGGCGGCAGTGCCGGCCCGGTCCCTGTTTCCGGCTCCCAGGTGGAAGGAGATCTGGGCGTTGATGCCCACGCCAAAGCCGATGGCCACTGCGTTGATCAGGTTCTGCAGGGGATAGACCAGTGACAGGGCAGTCATGGCGTCCTCGCTGATCTGGGCCACAAAAAAGCTGTCTACAATGTTGTAGAGGGAGTTGACCAGCATGGAGATGACCATGGGGAGCGCCATGGACGTGATGAGGGGCAGGATGGGCTTCTCTTTCATAAATGTCTCGTTCATATTTTTCATTCCTTTCTGCTGACTTTTGTATTTCAGTCTGATATGAGGCGCACCAAAGTGCGTCCCTTCTGTAAGCCCGGCGACAGTAAAAAAGCCACACATCTGCCGGCGGCAGGTGTGTGGCGAAAAGTGGCTGTGCCAGAAAAATCCACATCAGAATTTTAGCGGTATGTTTTTGCTATATAAATGTAGCACAGGAGGGGAGCTGTGTCAATTCTTTAGAAAATCTTTCGTTTCTTAGCACATGCTCCTTAAGAAATTGTGGGTATCCTAAATATATACAAAGGAGGATGTGTTCTATGGATATCCAGACGCTTACAAACTATTTTCTCGAATATGGCGCATTTTTCATATTTGTGATCGTTCTTCTGGAGTACCTGAACCTGCCGGGATTTCCGGCTGGTGTGATCATGCCCCTGGCGGGGATATGGGCCTCCCAGGGTGAGATAAGCTTTCCCATGGTGATGATCCTGTCCGTGGCGGCGGGGCTGACGGGAAGCTGGGCACTCTACCTTCTGGGGAGGACAGGAGGCACCCGGCTTCTGGGATGGTATTTCAGAAAATTTCCAAAGCAGAGGCCCGTCATAGAAGAAAAGATCCGGTTCCTGCGGGAAAAGGGGTGCGTGGGCGTCTTTGTCAGCAAGCTGCTGCCCATGGTGCGGACGCTCATCTCCATCCCGGCGGGGATGGTGAAAATGAATTTTGTGAAATATACGGTGAGCTCTGCCCTTGGTATCTTTCTGTGGAACCTCCTCTTTGTGGGGGCAGGATACTTCTTTGGGGAGGCTGCCATCCGTATATTCAGCTAGAGGAGGCAATGAGACATGAAGATCGCGATGCTGACAAACAATTACAGGCCTTTTGTGGGAGGCGTTCCCGTCTCTGTGGAAAGACAGGCGAAAGCGCTGCGGGCCCTGGGGCACGAGGTGACGGTGTTTGCTCCGGACTATGGGGACGGGAAAAATGGGGATCAGGACCCTGAAGAAGCCTATGTGGTCCGGTGCAGCTGCTTTAAAAGAAAGATGAGCAACGGCATGGTCTACCCCAGGGTGGCGGACCGGCAAGTGAGAGAGGCCTTTGAGAGGGAGGTCTTTGACTGTGTCCACGTCCATCAGCCTGTCTTTGCAGGAAATACCGCTCTCTGGCTGAGAAAGAAGTACCATATACCGGTGGTCTATACCTGGCACACAAAGTACCAGGACTATCTGCACTATTTTCCCTTGTTTAGGGAGGAAGAAAAGGCGGGGCCAATAAGGCGCCTGCTGATCCGGGCGGGGAGGGACCTTATCCTTCCGGCCTACATGCGGTGGTTCACAGGGAAATGCGACCTGGTGCTGGCGCCCTCCAAGGGGATGAAAAGGCAGATCCTGGAGATGGGTGTGAGGACCCCTGTGGAAATGCTCCCCACCGGACTTGAGGAAAGTTTTTTCGAGACAGATGAGAGAAGGGCAGAAGAGATCCGAAAGGAGTATCTGCAAGACAGAAAATATCTGTTCTGCACCGTGTCCCGCCTGGAGAGAGAAAAGAACATCCCGTTTCTCCTGGAGGGAGTGCGCAGGCTGAAGGAGGAGGACATGGATCCCTTCCGCCTCCTGGTCATCGGGGAGGGAACCCAGAGGGAGCATCTGGAGGAGCTGTCCCGGGAGCTGGGTCTGGAGGACACGGTCATTTTTACCGGAAATATCCCCAACCGGGAGCTGAAGTACTACCTGGCCGCCAGCGACCTGTTCCTCTTTGCCTCCAGGTCGGAGACCCAGGGCATCGTGATCCAGGAGGCGCTGGCGCAGGGCTGCCCGGTGGTGGCTGTGAGGGCAACCGGGGTGGAAGACGCAGTGGAGGATGGAAGGAACGGCTATCTGGCGCCGGAGGATGTGGACGCCTGGTGCCTGAAGGTGTGGAAGGCTCTGGAGGGGCCGGCGGTGCAGGAGATGAGGACCCGTGCCCGGGCCAGCGTCCGGGGCTGCCGGAGTGTCCTTCTGGCCATGCAGGCGGAGCAGATGTACAGAGGATGCCTGGAGAAGAGGCAGAAGGAGGTGGCAGGCTATGTGGGCGGACACAGGTCGGGACATGTGGCGGAGCGCGGGGAAGAGTGTGCTGCAGTCTCTTTTTCTCGGCTATTTAAGAGTACTTAGAAGGACTCTGCGGGTGGAGTGGGCGGAAGACGATGTCAGTCCAGGCCGCCAGGTCTTCGGTTTCTGGCACGAGGACAGCTTCTGCATGAACCTGGTGCTGGAGCAGCTGGCCGGGAGGACGAGACCGGTCCACGTCATCGTCACGGCAGACACAAGGGGAGACTACATTGAGAGGATGGTGGAGAGCTGCGGCGGCCATGCCCTGCGGGTGGCCGACGGGCGGGCCTCCTTTGGAAAGCTCAGGGAGATACTGGAGGAGTTCCGGGGGAGGGACGCTTCCCTGGCTGTGGCTCTGGACGGCCCCCTGGGGCCCCGGCATGAGCCGAAAAGGCTGGCCTTTTATTTTGCGGAGCTTTTGGGGGTGGAGTTTACGGGCTTTACCCTCAGCTACTCCGCCTGCCTCCGTCTCTGGAGGCGGTGGGACAGATATGCCATCCCTCTGCCCTTCTCAAAGGTGACTGTGCGGGCCCACAGCTACGGCAGTGTCACCAGGAGGAGCATACCTGTCCTCCCCGCGGAGACGCAGAGGGGAAAACCCGGCCTTTTTGTCCGGAAAAAGACGTAGTATACTTGGAGGAGAAAGACAAAAGAGAAAGACAGCAGGAGGAAATTATGGAAGACAATCATATCTTGATCGTGGAGGATGATAAAGAAATCCGGGAAGGAGTGGAAATCTATCTGAAAAGCCAGGGGTATAAGGTGTTCCAGGCCCGGGACGGTGTGGAGGGACTGGAAATCCTGGACAGGGAGGAAATCCACCTTGCCATTGTGGATATCATGATGCCGAGGATGGATGGGATCCAGATGACGCTGAAGCTGAGAGAAAAGTATGATTTCCCCGTTATCATGCTCTCGGCAAAGTCCGAGGAGGTGGACAAGATCACCGGACTTGGCCTGGGGGCAGACGACTATGTGACCAAGCCCTTCGCTCCTATGGAGCTGATGGCCAGGGTCAACTCCCAGCTCCGGCGGTACCGGAAGTTCCTGGAAAAGCTGGAGGTGAAGGGAAATGTCCACGTCATCGGAGGCTTGGAGATCAACGAGGACACGGTGGAGGTGTCGGTGGACGGCAGCCCCGTGAAGCTGACGCCCCTGGAGTATAAAATCCTGCTCCTCCTGGCCAAAAATCCGGGCCGGGTCTTCTCGGCGGATGAGATTTACGAGAGAGTCTGGCAGGAGAGGGCCATAAACACGGACACGGTCATGGTCCACGTGCGCAATATCCGGGAGAAGATCGAGCTTGACCCGAAAAATCCGAAATATTTAAAGGTGGTGTGGGGTGTTGGGTATAAAATTGAAAAACAGGACTAAGATACGCCGGGCGCTGGCCGGGGCCGTGCTCTGCCTGTGCGCGGCTGCGATGCTGCTGTTCTATCCCGCGTTTGAGGAGGCGGGGCAGGAGGCCACGGAGGACCTGTACGAGGGGCCGCAGTATCTCTCCGATATGCTGTCGCCCCTCCTTCAGGGTAACTATGTGCTCTACAATGAGATCGCAAAGAATATGGATGAGTCCCAGCTGCGGGAGGAGATGGACACGTCTGACTTCCGGAGACTGGAAAAATACATGGACTACTGCCTCTGCGATGACGGCGGTGAGGCTCTCCTCGAGAGCGGCGCGGGGGCTGCTGAAAAGCTGGACGCCTCCGGGAGCGCCGGATACGCCATCCGGGTCCGCTTTTCCTTTGACAGTGAGGGGGGCCTTGGAAATGTTCAGGTGGCCAGCAGCTATCTGGACAAGGACGTACAGTACGAGATAGAGGAGTCCCTCCTCTCGGGGCAGGAATCCCTGGAGAGGGAGTGGCAGATGCAGGAGAGATGGCCCATGTCACTCCCGTCGGATGTGACGGCGGTGTACGGCATGACCATGGACAATGTAAAGTCCTGCCTGTCCGCCGCCATGGCGGCAGACGCCTACGGGGGCGCCTATCTGTACGCCCGCTGGATAATGGACAGCTCTGCCTTCATATGGGTCATGCTGTTCCTGACAGTGCTGGCCGTCGGGGCAGGCATTCTGTACAGGACCCTGGAGAGGGAGAAGGAGGAGGTCATCTTCCGGGCGCCTCCGGAGCTGGTGGCCGGGGCGGCCATCCTGCTTGCCAGCGCCATGATCTGGCCGGCTATCATGATATGGAAGACATGCACAGGAAGGCTGTTGGCAGCGTCCGCCTCCTCCGATGCGGACCGGGCTCTGAACTTTGGGGTCAACTTTCTCGTGTGGTTCCTGCTCTTTGCCATCCTGTTCTGGATAGGGGGCTGCCTGCGGGATTTCTTAAGGTCGCCGGGAGCCTGCCTGCGGGAGCGCAGCCTCCTGGTGCGGGGAGCCAGGTGGATCTTTGACAGCGACAGGGGCGTGGCGGACACGATGCGGCAGAGAGCCCGGGGGGCCGGACATAAAGTGAAGGAGGCGGTGAAGAGCCAGTACGACGCCCTCCTCCATCTGGATTTCCGGGACAGGACGAACCGGCTCATACTGAAGGTTGTACTCCTGAATTTTATCGCTATCCTGCTCATCAGCTTCCTGTGGTACTACGATGTATGGGCGCTGGTCATCTACTCAGCGGTCCTGTTTTTGTTCCTGCGCAGGTACCTGAACCGGGTGCAGAAACAGTACGGGCAGATCCTGAAGACTACCAGCACGCTGGCCGAGGGGAGACTGGACGTACCCATTGAGGGGGATGCGGGCATCTTCACGCCGGTGCAGGAGGAGCTGGTGAAGATACAGGACGGCTTTCGGAAAGCAGTGGAGAGGGAAGTAAAGAGCGAGAGGATGAAGACTGACCTGGTCACGAATGTGTCCCACGACCTGAAGACGCCCCTGACAGCCATCATCACCTATGTGGATCTGCTGAAGCATGAGGAGGACGAGGAAAAGAAGCGGGAGTACATCGGCATACTGGAGCGAAAGTCCCAGAGGCTGAGAGTGCTCATCGAGGACCTCTTTGAGATCAGCAGGGCCACCAGCAAAAACGTCACCCTGCATTTGATGGACCTGGACATCATCGGGCTCCTGAAGCAGGTGGAGCTGGAGTACGACAGGGATATAAAGGAAGCGGACCTTGACATCCGCTGGAGCCTGCCGGGGGAGAAGGTCATCCTCAGGCTGGACAGCCAGAAGGCCTACAGGGTCTTTGAAAACCTGATCGTCAACATTACCAAATATGCGCTTCCCCACACGAGAGTCTTCATCGATGTGGAGGAGACAGAAAAAGAGGCGGTGGTCCGGATGAAAAATGTGTCCGCGGCAGAGCTCACATTCGACACCGAGGAGATCACGGACCGCTTTGTGCGTGGAGATGCCTCCAGGAACACGGAGGGCTCCGGACTGGGACTTGCCATAGCCAGGAGCTTTACGGAGCTGATGGGCGGCACTCTCCACGTATCCACAGAGGCGGACCTCTTCCGGGTGGAGATCCGCTTTCACAGGGCATAGACTTTTTCACAGGATCATGCTAGAGTAGTAGGACAAAGCAAGGTGAAAGAGGACAGAGGATGGAATACTATTTTGCGCCCATGGAGGGGATCACAGGCTACATACACAGGAACGTGCACCACAGCCTGTTCCCCGGCATATCGAAATACTTTACAGCCTTCATCGCCCCGGGGCAGAAGGGAAAGTTCAGCGCCAGGGAGAAAAATGATATACTCCCTGACCACAACCGGGGTATCTGTACGGTGCCCCAGCTCCTCACCAACAATCCTCAGGATTTCATCACCACTGCGGTGAAGCTGGGAGAGCTGGGGTACCGGGAGATCAACCTGAACCTGGGATGCCCCTCCAGGACAGTAGTGACCAAGTACAGGGGCTCCGGCTTTCTCGCAAAGCCGGGGGAGCTGGACGCCTTCTTTGCGGAGGTGTTCTCAGCCTGCGGAGGAGAAGGCTCCCTGGGGGAGATGCAGATATCGGTCAAGACAAGGCTGGGGGTGGAGGAGCCGGAGGAATTCTTCCGTATCCTTGACATTTACAACCGCTATCCTCTGAAGGAGCTCATCATCCACCCCAGGACGCAGAGGGATTTCTACAGCGGTCCGGTCCATATGGACCTTTTTGCCTACGGTGCGGAGCACAGCAGATGTCCTGTCTGCTACAACGGGGATATCCGGACCGGGGAGGATATGAGAGCGCTGGAAGAGCGGTTCCCGGCTCTGGACCGGGTCATGATAGGCAGGGGACTCCTTGTGGACCCGGCCCTCCACCTGCAGCTGCAGGGCGGCAGGATGCCGGACAAGGCGGCTCTGAGAACCTTTCACGACCGGATATATGACTGGTACAGGCAGGAGATGCCGGGAGCCAGGCCGGTGCTCTTCAAGATGAAGGAGCTCTGGGCTTATATGGGACAGCTCTTCGAGGACGGGAGGAGGCCTCTGAAGAAGATACGCAAGGCGGAGAGGACGGAGGCTTACGAGGCAGCGGTCGAGGAGCTGTTCAGGGAGTGTCATACCGTGTGAAGCTATGCGCACTGTTTGTCTGTGTATTTTTCTCCTTCTGCTGGCCAGGGCGGCCGCGGAGGATATAGCGCGGCGGGAGATCCGCGACAGGATATGGGCGGGCATCCTGGCGGCGGGCCTTTTGTGCTGGGGACTCGGCGCAGCCCCGGCCGGGTGCGGCCGGGAGGGACTGGACCTGGCGGACAGGCTGGCAGGTCTGCTCTGCGGCAGCCTCCCCCTGGCGGTGGTCTGCTGTCTTTTGCCGGGGGCCTTTGGCGGAGGAGACATAAAACTTGGAGGGGCGGGGGGATTCTTCCTGGGATGGAGAGCCGTGCTGGCGGCCGGCGCCCTGGCCATTCTGTCAGCCGGGGCAGTGACGGCGGCCCTGCTTCTGAGCGGGAAGGTGTCCAGGAGGGCTACGGTTCCTTTTGGGCCGTTTCTGTGCCTTGGCATGGCGGCGGCATGGTTCTGGGGGGAGGAGCTGGCCCTCTGGTATGTGGGAAGATAGGAGGAACAGGACATGGAGCGGAGTACGGAGAGAGACCAGGGAAGGGATCGGAAAGAGACAGTGCGTCTCTACACCAGGCAGAACGACAAGACGCTGTACCAGCTTGAGCGGGACGGGCGGATCATCAACCAGAGGATTTATGTGCAGCTTCATTTCGGCGACATTGCGCCCCTCTTCCTGGAGAGCTACGACTGGTTCACGAGGAAGGCGTCCGCCATGGTGGAAAAGCCCCCGGATGTACAGGCGCCCGTCTGGTGCTCCATCAGCCGGGAGAACTGCCTGCGGCCTGTCCCGGGCACGGTGGTGTATGTGCTGGAGGTGCCCAGGGACCAGGTCATCTACTTTGATGATGAGAAGTGGGACTATGTGCTGAACCGCATCTACCTTCCAAAGGACGGGAAGGACAGAGAGCAGTACAGGCAGCACCTGAGGGAGCTGGGAGTGGCCAACGGATTTGAGTTTTTCCAGGGCCGGTACAAGGGCATGTACCCGGAGGAGGAGAGGCGGATCAGGGAGAGCTGGGACCGGATTTTCGACATTGACAGGTGGACTGTCTTCAACGTGTGCGGGAATATATGGGAAATCCGCAGGGAATGGGTCCTTCGGATTGTACATCCGGGCGAAGATGTGGTATAATGTGAACACTTGGCGAGGTACTTTCGAGCCTAGTGTGAATATATACCTGGACACTTAGCGAGGTTCCTTACGAGCTTAGTGGCCATGGTATAATGACCACGCAACACAAAAAACCGGACTACAAAGGAGGAATTGGTATGAAACTAGTGATAACCATGAGCAGGCGTTACGGCACGGGAGCCAGCAGGATCGCTCAGGAGCTCTCCGAGAGACTCGGCATTCCGGTCTATGACAAGGTGAATGTGGAGGAGGAGATGAGCAGCCATACCTACGACTCTGAAGTAGAGGTCATCAAGAAGCTGGCGGAAAAGCCCTGCATCATCCTGGGAAGATGCGCCTCCGAGATACTCAAGGACAGGCGCAATGCCTTCAACATCTACGTGTGCGCGGACAAGGAGGACCGGGTCCGGAGGATCATGGGCAAGGAAAACCTGAGCCGCGAGGAGGCGGAGCGGAAGATCGAGAAGACAGACCAGGAGAGGGCGGAGTACTATTACGAGCACACCGGGAAGACATGGGGGGATGTGAACAACTACCACATGATACTGAACACCTCGGATCTGGGCGTGGAGAACTGTGCGGACATACTGATGAAATATTTTGAGAGAAAAGAATATATTTAAAGCACGGCTGAGAAGAGCACGGCAAAGAGCGGCGGACTTAAGCGGTCTGCCGCTCTTTTTTGCAGCGGCGCCGGGCCGGAGGCCGGACCGCTGTAAAGGGGAAGAGAAATTCCTGTTATTTTTGGCGGAAGAGTCTTGCATTCTTCCCGCGCCTTCTTTATAATGGAGCTCGTTTGCGCATAAAAGAAGACAGAGGAGGAAGACTGGATGGAAACAGATATGACAGTGGGAAGCCCGGCCAGGGTGATCCTGAACTTTACGATCCCCATTTTTATAGGAAATATATTTCAGCAGCTCTACAACATGGCGGACGCAGTGATCGTGGGAAAATTCGTGGGCCCCAACGCCCTGGCGGCGGTGGGCTCCTGCGGCACCCTGATGTTCCTTATCATCGGCTTCCTGCAGGGGCTCACGGCGGGTTTTACCGTGATCACGGCCCAGCACTTTGGCGCCGGGAACATGAAGGCCATGCGCCAGTCCGTGGCATCTGCCTGCATTTTATCCGCTGTTGTCTCTGTCATCATGACGGTGCTGAGCATGTCCATGATGAAGCAGATCCTGGGATGGATGAACACGCCGCCGGAGATATACAGCGAAGCCTACGGCTACATCATGGTCATCTGCGCGGGTATCGTGGCGCAGGTGCTCTACAACCTCTTGGCCAGCATCCTGCGGGCACTGGGGAACAGCAAGGTGCCCCTCTACTTCCTGATACTGGCGGCCTTCTTAAATGTAGTGCTTGACCTGGTGTTCATCATCGTGTTCCACATGGGGGCCGCGGGAGCTGCCTACGCCACGGTCATCTCCCAGGGCGTGTCGGGGGCTGCCTGTCTCCTGTACATTTTCAAAAGTGTGCCGGACCTGCACCTGAACAAGGAGGACTGGCGGCTGCACCGGGACCTGTCCATGTGGCAGCTTAGGATCGGCCTTCCCATGGCCCTGCAGTACTCCATCACAGCCATTGGCACCATCATGGTGCAGGCGGCCCTGAACACGCTGGGAGCACTGTCCGTGGCCAGCTTTGCGGCGGCCAGCAAGATCGAACAGGTGGTGAGCCAGGCCTACGTGGCCCTTGGGACCACCATGGCCACCTACTGTGCACAGAATATGGGGGCAGGCAGGTGGGACCGGCTGAAGAAGGGCTTTTCCTCCGCTACGGTGATCGGGAGCATCTACGCTGTCATAGCGGGAGGCGCTATCTTCCTGGGGGGGAAATACCTGGTGGTCCTCTTTGTGTCTGAGCAGGTGGGGCAGATCATGGGACTGGCGGATATCTACCTGAAATGCGCCGGGGCCATGTTCATCCCGCTGGCGGTGGTCAATATATACCGGAATGGCATCCAGGGGATGGGCTATGCCCTCCTTCCCATGATGGCAGGCGTGGCGGAGCTCATTGGCAGGGGAGCCGTGGCGCTGCTGTCATCGCAGAGGGGAAGCTATCTCGGCACCTGCATGGCAAGCCCCACGGCCTGGATCCTGGCAGGGGCGCTCCTGTTGGCTATGTACTTTGGCATTATGCGGTCCCGGGCGCCGAAGACCGGGACGCGGGGAAAAAAGTAAGTTCCCTTTTTGTGCAACCTATGCTATACTTTAATCTAGGTATGCACTGAAGGCGGATGCCGGATGGGCAAAAGGAGTACAACAGTAAGACAAGGAGCAAAACTTTATGAAAAGAGTGTTGTTAAAGCTGAGCGGAGAGGCGCTGGCGGGAGAGAAGAAGACCGGATTTGACGAGGAGACCTGCCTCGGCGTCGCAAGACAGGTAAAGCAGATCGTGGAAGAGGGATATCAGGTGGCGATCGTGACCGGAGGAGGAAATTTCTGGCGGGGGCGGACCAGCGAGACCATCGACCGGACCAAGGCGGACCAGATCGGCATGCTGGCTACGGTCATGAACTGTATCTACGTGTCAGACATCTTCCGTTTTGCGGGCATGAAGACAGAAGTGTTCACCCCCTTTGTGTGCGGGGCCTTCACCACTCTGTTCTCCAAGGATAAGGCTGTGGAGGCGCTGGAGGAAGGCAAGGTCATCTTCTTTGCGGGCGGGACGGGACACCCCTATTTTTCCACAGACACGGGGGCTGTACTCCGCGCTATCGAGATCGAGGCCGACGCGATGCTGCTGGCAAAGGCGATCGACGGCATCTATGACAGCGACCCGAAGGTGAACCCGGAGGCTGTGAAGTTCGACGAGATTTCCATTCAGGAGATCATTGACAGGAAGCTGATGGCAGTGGACCTGACTGCGTCCATCATGTGCCTGGAGAACAGGATGCCCATGCTCGTGTTCGGACTGAACGAGGAGAACAGCATTGTGGAGACGTTATCGGGAACATTTACCGGCACAAGGGTGACCGTGTAGTATAAAGTCATAAGGGAGGAAACCATCATGAATGAAAGACTGAAACCATACGAGGACAAGATGAAAAAGACACTGGCAAACCTGGAGGGAGAACTGGTGACAATAAGGGCAGGCCGGGCCAATCCCAATGTGCTCAACAAGATCACTGTGGACTACTACGGCTCTCCCACACCGATCCAGCAGGTGGCCAATATATCCGTGCCGGAGGCCCGGATGATACAGATCCAGCCCTGGGAGAAGAGCATGCTGAAGGTCATCGAGAAGGCCATCAACATGTCTGACCTGGGCATCAACCCCACAAACGACGGTTCCTGCGTGCGGCTTGTATTTCCGGAGCTGACAGAGGAGCGCAGAAAAGAGCTTGTGAAGGATGTAAAGAAAAAGGGCGAGCAGGCCAAGGTGGCTGTCCGCAATATCCGCCGGGATGGAAATGATGCCTTCAAGAAGCTGAAGGGGAGCGACGTGTCTGAGGATGAGATCAAGGACCTGGAGGACGAGCTGCAGAAGCTGACGGACAAATTCATCAAAGAAGTAGACAAAGCGGTGGAGAGCAAGTCAAAAGAGGTTATGACGGTCTAGCCGGAAAAAACAGAGAGAAAAGACGGGGGACGGGACATCATGTGCCGTCCCCCTTGTGAAGGGAGACAATGCGATGAATGTACCAAGGCATGTGGCGATCATCCTGGACGGGAACGGGCGGTGGGCCAAGGCAAAGGGAATGCCCCGCAATTACGGTCACGCCCAGGGTAGCAAGAACGTGGAGAGGATCTGTGAGGAGGCATGGAAGATGGGCATCAAGTACCTGACTGTCTACGCCTTTTCCACGGAGAACTGGAGCCGCCCCAGGGATGAAGTGGACGCCCTGATGAAGCTTCTTCGCAATTACATGAAGACCTGCCTGAAGACGGCGGCAAAAAACGACATGAAGGTCCGGGTCATCGGCGACAAGACCAGGCTGGATGAGGATATCCGCAGCAGGATCGCCGAGCTGGAGGAAGCCACGGAAGGCAACGGGGGGCTGAACTTCCAGATTGCCCTCAACTACGGCAGCCGGGACGAGATCGTCCGGGCGGTGAGGAGGCTGGCTGAGGATGCAAGGGACGGAAAGCTGGAGCCGCAGTCCGTCACTCCGGACGTCTTCGCCTCTTATCTGGATACCCATGACATCCCGGATCCGGACCTCCTCATCCGCACCAGCGGCGAGGAGAGACTGTCCAATTTCCTCCTGTGGCAGCTTGCCTACTCGGAATTCTACTTCACAGACGTGCTGTGGCCTGATTTTACAAAGGAGGAGCTCGCAAAGGCCATAGAGTACTACAATGGCCGTGACAGGCGCTACGGCGGCGTGGAGAAAAAGGAGGATGGAGGAAATGTTTAAGACAAGGCTTTTGAGCGGCATCGTGCTGGTGGTCATCCTCATTGCCACAGTGGGGTACGGCGGCAGTCTCCTCTTCGGGGTGCTGGCGGTGATCAGCCTGATCGGCATGAGCGAGCTCTACAAAGTGGTGGATGTACACAGGAGGGCCCTCGGCATCACAGGCTACCTGGGGGCTGCAGCCTATTACGCGCTCCTGTACACAGACAGGATGGAGTGGATGACAGCGCTCACCATCCTGTTCCTTGTGGTGGTCATGGCGGTGTATGTGTTCTCTTTCCCTGCCTTCCGGACGGAGCAGGTGATGGTGACCTTCTTCGGCCTCTTCTATGTGGCGGTCATGCTGTCCTACGTGTACCAGACGAGGATGCTGCCGGAAGGGGGGACAGCCGTGTGGCTCATTTTCCTGAGCTCCTGGGGATGCGACACCTGTGCCTACTGCGTGGGCATGCTCATCGGAAAGCACAAGATGGCGCCCCGCCTGAGCCCGAAGAAATCCGTGGAAGGCGGCGTGGGGGGAGTTCTTGGAGCGGCGCTTCTTGGCGCACTCTTCTCCCTGGCCATGAACCAGTGGGGCGGCGCGGACGTGGACCCTCTGTTCTACGCGGTCATCTGCGGGGCGGGCGGTATCATCTCCCAGATCGGCGACCTGGCGGCCTCCGCCATCAAGCGGAACCACGATGTGAAGGACTACGGGAAGCTGATCCCGGGGCACGGCGGCATACTGGACCGGTTTGACAGCGTGATATTTACAGCGCCTGTCATCTACTATCTGGCTGCTATGCTGGCTTAAGCCGCAGGCTGCTGTCTTTTTGAAGAAGGGAGATAGGACATGAAAAAAATTGCCATACTGGGCTCCACGGGCTCCATCGGGACACAGACCCTGGAGGTTGTGAGGGAAAACGGTGATATAGAGGTGACTGCCCTGGCAGCAGGGCAAAACATCGGGCTTCTGGAAAAACAGATACGGGAGTTCTCTCCCCGGCTGGCGGCTGTCTGGGACGAGGAGCGGGCCTTTGAGCTGAGAAGCCGCATCCGGGACCTGGACACACAGGTCCTGTCCGGCATGGACGGACTGATCCAGGTATCAACGGAGGAGAAGGCGGATATACTTGTAACAGCCATCGTTGGCATGATCGGCATCCGGCCTACCATGGAGGCCATCCGGGCGGGGAAGGATATTGCTCTGGCCAACAAGGAAACGCTGGTGACAGCGGGGCATCTCATCATGCCACTGGCCAGGGAGCGGGGGGTGTCCATCCTCCCGGTGGACAGTGAGCACAGCGCCATCTTCCAGTCCCTCCAGGGAGGGCAGGAGAAGGCCCTGAAGAAAATCCTCCTGACCGCCTCCGGGGGGCCCTTCCGTGGCAGGACCCGGGAGGAACTCAAGGATGTGCAGGTGGAGGATGCACTGAAGCATCCCAACTGGGAGATGGGGCAGAAGATCACCATCGACTCCTCCACCATGGCAAACAAGGGGCTGGAAGTGATAGAGGCGAAGTGGCTCTTTGATGTGGACGTGGACCAGATCCAGGTGGTGGTCCAGCCCCAGAGTGTGGTCCACTCCATGGTGGAGTACGAGGACGGGGCGGTCATCGCCCAGCTGGGGACGCCGGACATGAAGCTGCCTATCCAGTACGCACTCTATTACCCGGAGCGCAGATATCTGCCGGGGGAGAGACTGGATTTCTGGAGTATCGGAAAGCTGGACTTTGAGAGGCCGGACACAGAGACCTTCCGGGCCCTGGCCCTGGCCTACAGGGCAGGGCGGGCCGGGGGCAGCCTTCCCACCGTGTTTAACGCGGCCAACGAGATGGCTGTGGCGAAATTCCTGGACCGGCAGATAGGATATCTGGAGATCACAGACCTGATAGGGGAGTGCATGGAGAGACATGTGAATATTCCCTCCCCCTCCCTCGACGAGATACTGGACACAGAGGCGGGCGTCTATGAGTATATAAACAGCAGACTTGGCAGGAGGTAACATTTGGGTATTATCATTGCAATCTTAATCTTCAGCTTTATCATCTTTTTCCACGAGCTGGGACATTTCACCCTGGCGAAGCTGAACCATATCGACGTGCAGGAGTTCTCCGTTGGTATGGGGCCGGCCATCTTCACAAAGGAGTATCACGGCACCCTGTACGCGGTGCGCATCCTGCCTATCGGCGGGTACTGCGCCATGGGCGAGGACGAGGAGGCGACGGACTCCCCCGCCAATTTCAACAACAAGTCCGTGTGGGCCCGGATCTGTGTCATAGCGGCGGGGCCTGTGTTCAACTTTATCCTGGCCCTCATATGCGCGGCCATCCTTGTGGGAGCGGCGGGCTACGATGAGCCGGTGGCGGGGGAAGTGGAGCCGGATTACCCGGCAGCCCAGGCAGGGCTTGAGGCCGGCGACCGGATCGTGGAGATGAACGGGAAAAATATCCATCTCTTCAAGGAAATCCAGGTGTATAACCAGTTCCACCAGGGGGAGGAAGTGGAGCTCACCTACGAGCGGGACGGGGAGGAGCACACGGTCACCATCACCCCGAAATATGACGAGGAACTGCAGTACTACAGGCTGGGCATCAGCAGCAGCGGCTACACGGCGGCCACCCCCCTGACCGCTGTCCGGTACGGGGCCTACGAGGTGAAATACTGGATCGACACCACCCTCCTGAGCCTGAAGATGCTGGTGACAGGCCAGATCGGCATTGACCAGCTCTCCGGTCCTGTGGGTATCGTGGACGTGGTGGACGACACCTACCAGGAGGCCAAAAGCTACGGCACCGCCACGGTGGCAGTCAACATGCTGAACATCGCCATCCTCATATCAGCCAACCTGGGGGTCATGAACCTCCTGCCCCTGCCGGCTCTGGACGGGGGGCGGCTTGTCTTCCTCGTCATAGAGGCTGTGCGGCGCAAGCGCATCCCGCCGGAGAAGGAGGGCTATGTCCACTTTGCCGGGATCGTGCTTTTGATGGCGCTGATGGTGGTGGTCATGTTCAACGACATACAGAGGGTGTTTTTCTAAAATCGATAGCCTGTGCGGCATTGTAACTATATTGAGAAAAAAAGCGGTCAGCTCCGGGATATAAAACCAGAGCCGGCCGCTTTCTCTGTCGCTTTTTCGACAGAGAACAGCATTGCTAAAAAATTAACAGAAATTCGAAAAACAGTTGAATTAAGAGAAGAAAAAATATATAATATAATAGGCAGAAAATTTGGTTGACTTTTTGCAATTATCTATAATCTGCATGAGAAAACCTGATTTAAATAATAATGAAAATGGAGGGCTAGGTTATGAGCAACATGGCAACAGAAAATGCAGCAAGCCGAAGGATCACTTCTCTGCTTGATGCAGGCAGCTTTGTTGAAATCGGCGGCGGTGTGACTGCCAGAGCAACTGATTTTAACATGCAGGAAACAAAAACTCCGGGAGACGGCGTCCTTACCGGGTACGGTCTGATCGACGGGAATCTTGTCTACGTCTACAGCCAGGACGCATCTGTGCTGGGAGGTTCTGTCGGTGAGATGCATGCAAAGAAGATCGTGTCTGTCTATGATATGGCGATGAAGATGGGCGCTCCTGTCATCGGGCTTTTGGACTGTGCGGGTATCCGCCTGCAGGAGGCCACAGACGCACTGGAAGCATTCGGGCAGCTCTACCTGAAGCAGACAATGGCTTCCGGTGTTGTCCCCCAGGTCACAGCGATCTTCGGAAGCTGCGGCGGCGGTCTGGCGGCACTGGCTGCGCTGACAGATTTTACATTTATGGAGGAGAAGAACGCAAAGCTGTTTGTGAATTCTCCCAATGCGATTCCGGGCAATACAGTCCAGAAATGCGACACAGCCTCCCCGAAATTCCAGAGTGAGTCCGCGGGTCTTGTGGACGCGGTGGGGACAGAGGAGGAGATCCTCTCCGACATCCGCTCGCTGATCTGCATGCTGCCCTGCAACAACGAGGAGGACGCCTCCTACGATGAGTGTACAGACGACCTGAACCGTCTGTGCGGGGATATCGAGAACGCGGCGGAGGATACAGCCATTGCTCTGGCCCAGATTTCAGACAACGGTGTTGTCTTTGAGGTGAAGAAGGATTACGCAAAGGATATGGTCACAGCCTTTATCCGACTCAACGGCATGACTGTGGGAGCTGTTGCGAACCGCTCAAAGGTCTACAATGCGGATGCAGAGGTGACGGCAGAATTTGACGGCTCCCTGTCCACCGCAGGAGCGCGCAAGGCCTCTCAGTTTGTGAGGTTCTGTGACTCCTTCAACATTCCGGTGCTGACACTGACCAATGTGACAGGCTTTGACGCATCCAAGTGCGCGGAGAGGAATCTGGCCCGGGAGACGGCAAAGCTCATCTATGCGTTTGCTGATGCAACCGTTCCGAAGGTCAATGTCATTATCGGAAAAGCCTACGGCAGCGCCTATGTGGCTATGAACAGTAAATCCATCGGCGCGGATATGGTCTATGCATGGCCGAATGCGGAGATCGGCATGATGGACGCGGGCCTGGCTGCAAGGATCATGTATCCTGACGCTGACAGGGCAGTCCAGACAGAGAAGGCTGCAGACTACCGCACGCTCCAGTCCAGCCCGGCTTCCGCGGCAGGACGGGGCTATGTGGACGCAGTCATCAGCCCGGCAGAGACGCGCAAATATATTATCGGAGCATTCGAGATGCTCTTCACAAAGAGAGAGGATCGTCCTGCAAAGAAACATGGAACGGTTTAGTGAGGTGAGACGAATTGAAGAAGAAGATTAGCTTATTATTATGCACGCTTACGGTTGTGTTTGCCCTGGCCGGGTGCAGCGGCGAGGACTCCGGAGTGGAGTATGACCAGGCTGCCATCGGGGAGGCCACCGAGTTCCTCATCAGCTACTGCTCCACCGCGGATGAGACGACCATTGAGCAGTGGAACAGCCTCTCTGACGAGCAGCTGGATATCCAGATGGCTCAGTCAGGCTATCCCTTCACGGGGGACAGCTTCCTTGGCTCCATGGATGCCTGGCAGGCAGGCATAGAGGAGTGCGGAGCCTACGAGGGGCACGGTGACTTCACATATGATGCCTCCCAGACAGAGCTCTCCGTGACGACTACGGCTCAGTTTGCGGACAGGGAGGCCAACCTTGAGATCATCTACAAGGCAGACGTGCGGGGCAACCTGCATCTGGACAGCCTTACAGTCAGCGGTATCTATTCTATGGGGGAGATCCTGAGCAAGGCGGGGCTGAACACGCTGCTTGGCATGGGGACCGTATTTGTTGTACTCATTATCATCAGTGTGATCATCTCCCTGCTGAAGTATATACCGAAGCTGCAGGAGGCGTTCTCAAGGAAGGATGCAAAGGTCCAGGAAGCGGCAGCTCCCGCAGCGGCAGCTCCGGAGCCGGCCCATAGGGCAGTACCGGAGGCGGCGCCCGAGGCGGAGCCTGAGGATGTGACAGACGACGGCGAGCTCGTGGCAGTCATTGCGGCGGCCATCGCGGCATCAGAGGAAGTGCCGGCAGACGGCTTTATCGTGAGAAGCATCAGACGGCGGAAATCAAATAAGTGGATGTAAGTATAACCGGATCAGGAGGATATAAAAATGAAAAACTACACAATCACAGTAAATGGAAATGTATACGATGTAACGGTTGAGGAGAAGGCGGCAGGAGCGGCTCCCGCAGCGGCAGCGGCCCCGGCACCGAAAGCACCTGCGGCCCCGGCACCAAAGGCACCTGCGGCAGCCCCGGCACCGAAAGCACCTGCGGCAGGCGCTGGATCTATCCAGGTGAAGGCAGGAGCGGCCGGAAAGGTATTTAAGATCGAGGCGAACGTAGGCCAGGCTGTAAAGCGCGGTGATGCGGTTGTCATTATCGAGGCTATGAAAATGGAGATCCCCATCGTGGCACCCGAGGACGGAACAGTTGCCAGCGTTGATGTGGCTGTAGGCGATGCCGTTGAGGCAGGCGCGGTTCTGGCTACATTGAACTAGGCGGCTAAGATGCCGTTCTGACGGAAACTTTTGAAACACGACTGGAGGTTAAAAAATGGATTATATTATAACGACCTTGGGAAACCTCGTGCAGCAGACAGCCTTCCTCAACCTTACATGGGGAAATCTGATCATGATCGCTGTTGCATGTTTTTTCCTCTATCTTGCAATCAGACATGGATTTGAACCTCTGCTGCTCGTGCCTATTGCCTTCGGTATGCTGCTTGTCAATATCTATCCGGATATTATGCTGCATGCAGAGGACGCGGCCAACGGCACAGGAGGACTTCTCTATTATTTCTACGTGCTGGATGAGTGGTCCATCCTTCCGTCACTGATCTTCCTCGGCGTGGGAGCCATGACGGACTTCGGACCGCTGATCGCCAACCCCAAGAGCTTTCTTCTGGGAGCGGCAGCACAGTTCGGTATTTTCGCCGCTTACCTTGGCGCTATGGCCATGGGATTTTCCGACAAGGCGGCTGCCGCTATCGCCATCATCGGCGGTGCGGACGGACCGACGTCCATCTTCCTGGCCGGAAAGCTGCAGCAGACAGCAATCCTTGGCCCTATCGCCGTGGCAGCTTACTCTTACATGGCGCTGGTTCCTATCATTCAGCCGCCGGTAATGAAACTTTTGACAACAGAAAAAGAAAGAAAGATCAAGATGGAGCAGCTCCGGCCTGTATCCAAGCTGGAGAGGATCCTCTTCCCCATCATCGTTACCATCGTGGTATGTATGATCCTTCCTACCACAGCACCTCTCGTAGGTATGCTCATGCTTGGTAACCTGTTCCGCGAGTGCGGTGTGGTAAGACAGCTTACAGAGACAGCTTCCAATGCACTGATGTACATTGTAGTTATCCTTCTTGGTACATCCGTCGGCGCTACAACAAGTGCAGAGGCATTCCTTAATCTGGATACACTGAAGATCGTGGCCCTCGGACTAATCGCTTTTATCTTCGGTACAGCGGCAGGTGTCCTGCTCGGAAAACTGATGTGCGTGCTTACCGGAGGAAAGGTCAATCCGCTGATCGGATCAGCCGGCGTGTCAGCCGTGCCTATGGCGGCCAGGGTATCCCAGAAGGTGGGTGCGGAGTACGATCCAACCAACTTCCTTCTCATGCATGCCATGGGACCGAACGTGGCCGGAGTTATCGGTACGGCGGTAGTCGCCGGAACCTTTATGGCAATCTTCGGAGTTATGTAAGACCGGATCCTCCGGCTTTGGAAGAGAGCCGGAGCCGGCCATTTGAATAGAATATAATGGAGGAAGAAACAATGGCAGAAATTCAGAAAAAACCAGTGAAAATAACAGAAACCATTCTGCGGGATGCACACCAGTCTCTGATCGCCACACGTATGACAACAGAGCAGATGCTGCCCATTATCGATAAAATGGATAAGGTCGGCTACCATTCCGTAGAGTGCTGGGGCGGCGCTACATTTGACGCGTCCCTCCGCTTCCTGAAGGAAGATCCCTGGGACAGACTTCGCAAGTTCAGGGATGGATTTAAAAACACAAAGCTTCAGATGCTTTTCAGAGGACAGAACATCCTGGGATACCGTCCCTACGCAGATGACGTGGTAGAGTACTTCGTACAGAAGTCCGTGGCAAACGGCATTGATATCATCCGTATCTTTGACTGTATGAATGATCTCCGCAACCTGCAGACTGCGGTCAAGGCGGCAAACAAGGAGAAAGCGGACGCACAGGTGGCCCTTTCCTACACACTGGGAGATGCCTACACAATGGACTACTGGGTAGACATCGCTAAGAGAATTGAGGATATGGGTGCCAATTCCATCTGTATCAAGGACATGGCAGGTCTGCTCCTGCCCTACGAGGCTACAAAGCTGATCGGAGCACTGAAAGAGGCAGTGGATCTCCCAATTCAGCTTCACACCCACTACACATCAGGCGTGGCTTCCATGACTTACCTGAAAGCAGTGGAGGCAGGTGTGGACGTCATCGACACAGCTATGTCTCCGTTCGCCCTGGGAACATCCCAGCCGGCCACAGAGGTTATGGTGGAGACTTTCCGCGGAACACCTTACGATACAGGACTGGACCAGAAGCTCCTGGCAGAGATCGCGGACTACTTCCGTCCTATCAGAGATGAGGCCCTGGACAGCGGACTTCTCAATCCGAAGAACCTTGGCGTCAACATCAAGACACTTCTGTACCAGGTACCCGGAGGTATGCTCTCCAACCTTACATCCCAGCTTAAAGAGCAGGGCGCTGAGGATAAGTACTACGAGGTCCTGGAAGAAGTGCCGAGAGTCCGCAAGGACCTGGGCGAGCCGCCTCTTGTTACACCTTCCTCACAGATCGTGGGCACACAGGCTGTGTTCAATGTGCTGATGGGAGAGCGCTACAAGATGGCCACAAAAGAGACAAAGGACGTCCTGAGCGGAAAATACGGTGCTACCGTCAAACCGTTCAACCCGGATGTGGTCAAGAAGGTTCTCGGAGATGATCCGGAAGTCATCACATGCCGCCCGGCGGATCTGATACCGGATGAGCTGGATACGCTTAGAAAAGAGTGTGAGCAGTGGATCCAGCAGGATGAGGACGTGCTGACATACGCCCTCTTCCCGCAGGTGGCAGTGGACTTCTTCAAGTACAGGGAAGCGCAGCAGACGAAGATCGACCCGACTGTGGCGGACACGGAAAACGGAAGCTATCCGGTGTAGGCCTGCTCCAGTCATAGAAGAGAACAGAAAGCAGAAAAAAGGCAGACAGGATGAGGGGGGGAGCGACAGACTCCACCGGCAGACTGTCTGCCTTTTTGCGCGCCGGCCTGTGTGGGATCTCACTGGCGCATCATATGTTGCAGACAGTCTCCCTTCAGGTCAGCTCTGCGATCCGCGATACGCCCACATAGATTTCCGAAATCTTGTACCAGGTAGGATAATCGGTGATCCCTGTCCGGGGAAGACCGAATACATCCTGGAATTCCCGCACCGCCTCCGCTGTGGCCGGGCCGTAGATGCCGTCTGCCGTAAGCTTTGGGAGGGCCGGGTAGGCCCCGGCGATGACGTTCAGCTGCTCCTGGAGCTGGCGGACCTTGGCCCCGGAGGAGCCCTCCTCCAGATTGTATCCCGGCCAGGAGGAGGGGATGCCGGAGATGGCCTCGGCTGTGTTGATGTACATGTCGTCCCCGTAGTAATAGCGGAGGATCTCGATGGGCGTGTAGCCCTGGTCCCCCAGGGATTTTGACCCCCACTGTGTCATCCAGTTTGGACACTGGACCTGGCGCCCGTCGCAGTACTGGGTCAGGATGGGCTGGCGCACATTGGGGCGTGAGAGGTAATCCGCAAAGAGCTCATCCACGATGACGGATATGGTGTCGTACACGTTTCGCTCGGGGATCCACTTGTGGTCAAAAGCGGTGGAGGAGGTGATGGTGAAATCATAGCCCTGGTTCCGGTACCACTCCGTGTACACCCGGTTCAGGGTGAAGGACATGATGGCCAGCACATTGGCCCGGATGGTGTTGGCGGGCCAGGTGGCGTAGATCTCGCTGGAGGCCACATTTTTGATGTAGTCTTTGTATTTCACATAATAATTCCGGGCCGTGCTGTCCCTGGGGCTGCCGTCGTGGACCACGATGTACTCCGGCACCACCACCCGGCTTAAGACGATCTCCCCGGTCTCATTTACCGGCTTGATCTCATCCTCCGGGATCTTGGGAGGATAGTTCCCGTAGAGAGTGTGGGCTGGGATGACAAAGCGCTCCTCCCGCCTGTCTGTGGAGTCGGAGGGACGCATCCTTATGTTCTGGATGGCAGTCACATCTCCCAGGATCTCGGCCCCTGCTATGCTGACTGTCTCAAATCCCGGGGCGCTGGCGAGGATAGTGTACTCGGAGTAGGGCTGCTCGTCAGAATTGACATCTAAGCTGTACTCCACGGGCGGCGCGTCCAGCTCCAGTGTCTCTGTCTGGCCGGAGCTGTCCGTGGAAGTCTCCTCCAGTATGTTGTCGGGGATGCCGGTGTAGGAGATGCGGATGTCGGCGCCGGAGACCGGATACCCGTTTATTTCTGAGGTGACGTTGATCTTCAGTTTTCCTATGGAAGAAGGCATAGTGAACCTCCCGGCACAATGGTTTTGTCAATGTCAGTATATGAGGGGAAAATCAGATTGTGAAAAAAAGAAAATTTTCATATACTATATGTGGATACGAAAAAGCCGGCTGTGCCGGCCCGCAGGTTTTTTTGACAGGAGTTTGGCTATATGGATAGAAGAAAGAGAAAGAGAGGATGCGGGGTGCTCTGCCTGCTCCTGGCGGCTGTCGCCGGAGCGGTCCTCTTTGGCTGCAGGGACAGCATTGCCGCCCTTTTAAGAGCGCAGCAGGAGAAGATCATGGAGACGGCAGCCCTGGAGGATGCGTCCACAGAGGACGGCGGACAGGAGCAGGCCGGGGCAGGAGAGGGCAGCGCGGTGTCCGGGGAGCCTTCCGGGACAGAAAAGTACTACTTTCAGCAGCTGGATGAGAGGGAGAGGGAGGTCTACGGGAAGATACGGGATGGACTTCTGGCCTTTCAGGAGGAGATAGAGCTGGAGGACGCGTCCACGGAGGAGATAGACCGTCTGTACGGCCTGGTCATGAAGGACTACCCGGAAATATTCTGGTGCGACGGGGCCGGCAGCGTGGTGACGAGCAGCGCCTCCTTTGGACTTTCCGGCCGCAGCGCCGCACTGCGGCCGGAGTACAACTGCTCGGAGGAGGAAAAGGAGGAGCGCCGGAGCCGGATAGAGGCGGAGGCGGACCAGTGTCTGTCAGGGATAGACAGCCAGGCAGGTGATTACGATAAGATCCTGTACGTGTACGAGTATGTGATAGGCGGCGTGGAGTATGACCTGTCAGCACCGGACAATCAGAATATTTACAGCGTGTTTGTGGGGAGGCGCTCGGTGTGCGCCGGCTACGCCAAGGCAGTGCAGTATCTTCTGGAGAGGCTGGGCGTGTTCTGCACCTACGTCAGCGGCACGGCCGTCTCCCGGTCAGGGGAGGGCGGCCACGCCTGGAACCTGGTCAGGTGCGAGGGACAGTACTGCTATGTGGATGCCACCTGGGGAGACCCGGTCTACCTCCAGGAGGGCCAGGAAGAGGACCAGGAGGCGCAGGAGAGTCCGGAGATCGCCTACGATTACCTGTGCTGCGATGACACACAGCTCTTCCGGACCCATACGCCGGACAGCGACCAGGAGCTCCCGGCCTGCAGTACCATGGCCTACAATTACTATGTGGTGAACGGCATGTACTATGAGACCTACGATCCGGAGACCATCCTGCAGGCCATGAACCGTTCCATCGCAGCAGGAGAAGGGATGACTGTTCTGAAATTTTCAGGGCCGGAGGTCTACCGGGAGGCCAGGGAGGAGGTGCTGACGGACCTGGCGGACCGTGCGGCCCGGAACCTGGCTCACCTGTACGGCATCGGCACGGTGAGATACTCCTACCGGGACGATGACAGCCTTGACAAGATAACCATGTACTGGGACTACGAATAAAATGTATTTTATCGGTTGAAAATTGTCCTGATCTGTAGTATAATCTTTACAATTTGTGGAGACATGATTTGTCGCTGGGGAGAAATGTAGAAAGGCAGTTGTGCTTGCACATACTGCCTTTTATTTCGCCCGGAAACATGCGGGCGCTTCAGCTGGCAGAACAATCTTCGCATATTACATGAAAACATTGTGAAGGGAAAAGGTGAATAAATGAAAGCGTTTCTTATTTTGGAAGACGGAACTGTCTTTACGGGAACCAGCATTGGATCTACGAGAGACATGATCAGTGAAATTGTATTTAATACCTCCATGACAGGCTATCTGGAGGTGCTGACTGACCCTTCTTACGCAGGACAGGCCGTAGTTATGACCTATCCATTGATCGGAAATTACGGAATTACACCGGACATGGAGTCAAAGAAAGCATGGCCGGACGGTTACATCGTAAGAGAATTATCGAGAATGCCAAGCAACTTCCGCTGCGAGGGAACCATCCAGGACTTCTTAAAGGAGCAGGATATCCCGGGCATCGCAGGAATTGATACCCGCGCCCTCACCAAGATCCTGAGGGAAAAGGGAACCATGAACGGTATGATCACTACCAATGAAAACTTTGATCTGGATGAGATCCTTCCGAAACTTCATGCGTACACAGTGGGAGATGTTGTGTCAAAGGTTACATGCCAGGAACCATATGTGCTGGAAGGAAATGGACCGAGGGTGGCGCTGATGGATTTCGGAGCTAAGAACAATATTGCAAAGTCCCTCAACAAGAGAGGCTGCCAGGTGACCATCTATCCGGCAGACACGACCGCTGAGGAGATCATCGCCTCCAGGCCGGACGGCATCATGCTCTCCAACGGCCCCGGGGACCCGGAGACCTGCACGGAGATCATCGGGCAGATCAAAAAGCTCTACGAGACAGATATCCCCATCTTTGCCATCTGTCTGGGACACCAGCTCATGGCTCTTGCCAATGGGGCAAAGACATACAAACTGAAATATGGTCACAGAGGCGGCAATCATCCGGTGAAGGATCTGACAAACAACCGGGTGTACATCTCCTCCCAGAACCACGGCTACGCGGTGGATGCCTCCACCATTGACCCGGCCATCGCAAAAGAGGCCTTTGTCAATGTCAACGACGGCACAAACGAGGGACTTTCCTATGTAGGAAAGAATATTTTCACTGTGCAGTTCCATCCGGAAGCATGTCCGGGACCACAGGACTCCGGGTATCTGTTTGACAGGTTTATGGATATGATGAAAGGAGCAAACTAATGCCTAGAAATAAAGATATTAAAAAAGTACTGGTTATCGGTTCCGGTCCGATCGTCATCGGGCAGGCGGCAGAATTTGACTATGCGGGAACACAGGCCTGCCGTTCTCTGAAAGAGGAAGGCCTGGAGGTTGTCCTTCTCAACTCAAACCCTGCCACCATCATGACAGACAAGGATATTGCGGACCGCGTCTACATCGAGCCTTTGACAGTGGAAGTGGTGGAGCAGCTCATCCTGAAAGAGAAGCCGGACAGCGTCCTTCCCACTCTGGGCGGACAGGCAGCTCTGAACCTGGCCATGGAGCTGGAGGAGAACGGCTTCCTGAAGAGAAACAATGTGCGCCTCATCGGTACCACATCCGAGACCATCAAGAAGGCGGAGGACCGTCTGGAGTTCAAGACCACCATGGAGAAGATCGGCGAGCCATGTGCGGCTTCCCTTGTGGTGGAGAACGTGGAGGATGGTATCAAGTTCGCAGAGAAGATCGGCTACCCGGTAGTCCTGCGCCCCGCCTACACGCTGGGCGGCAGCGGCGGCGGTATCGCCCACGACAGAGAGCAGCTTGTGGAGATCCTGGAGAACGGACTCCGCCTCTCCCGCGTGGGACAGGTCCTTGTGGAGCGCTGCATCGCGGGCTGGAAAGAGATTGAGTACGAGGTGATGCGGGATGGCAACGGCAACTGCATCACGGTATGTAATATGGAAAACATTGACCCGGTCGGCGTGCACACAGGAGACAGTATCGTAGTGGCTCCCTCCCAGACACTGGGGGACAAGGAGTACCAGATGCTCCGTACCTCAGCCCTTAATATCATCAGCGAGCTGAACATCACCGGCGGATGTAACGTGCAGTACGCCCTGCACCCGGATACATTTGAATACTGCGTTATCGAGGTAAATCCCCGTGTCAGCCGTTCTTCCGCCCTGGCTTCCAAGGCAACAGGCTATCCCATAGCCAAGGTGGCGGCCAAGATCGCTCTTGGATACACCCTGGATGAGATCAAGAATGCAGTTACACAGAAGACATACGCAAGCTTCGAGCCCATGCTGGACTACTGCGTAGTGAAGATGCCCCGTCTTCCGTTTGATAAATTCATCAGCGCAAAGCGTACGCTGACAACCCAGATGAAGGCCACAGGAGAGGTCATGAGTATCTGTGACAACTTCGAGGGCGCCCTCATGAAGGCCATCCGCTCCCTGGAGCAGCATGTGGACAGCCTTATGTCCTACGACTTCACGGCCCTCACAAAAGAGGAACTGCTGGAGAAGCTGGAGATCGTGGACGACCGCCGTATCTGGATGATCGCGGAGGCACTGAGAAAAGGCATCTCCTACGATGAGATCAACAGGATCACAAAGATTGACAAATGGTTCATCGACAAGATCGCCCGCCTGGTAGAGATGGAGCAGACACTGAAGACAACACCTCTGTCAGCAGACATCTTAAAAGAGGCAAAGAGAATGGAGTTCCCGGACAATGTGATCGCAGACCTGACCGGAAACACAGAGCGTCAGATCCATGACATGCGTCACGAGTACGGCATTACTGCTTCCTACAAGATGGTTGACACCTGCGCGGCTGAGTTTGCGGCTGCCACACCGTACTACTACTCTGTATACGGAAGCGAAAATGAGGTGGAGGAGACAAAGGGACGCAAGAAAGTCCTTGTCCTCGGTTCCGGCCCCATCCGTATCGGACAGGGAATCGAGTTCGACTTCTGCTCCGTGCACTGTACATGGGCCTTCTCCAAAGAAGGATATGAGACCATCATCGTCAACAACAACCCGGAGACAGTTAGTACAGACTTTGACATTGCAGACAAGCTGTATTTTGAGCCTCTCACACCGGAGGATGTGGAGAGCATCGTGGATCTGGAGAAACCGGACGGCGCCGTGGTACAGTTCGGCGGCCAGACAGCCATCAAGCTGACAGAAGCTCTCATGAAGATGGGCGTGCCCATCCTTGGTACATCCGCAGAGAACGTGGACGCGGCAGAGGACAGGGAGCTCTTTGACGAGATCCTGGAGAAATGCGGGATCCCGCGCCCGACAGGCGGCACGGTGTTTACTGCTGAGGAGGCAAAAGAGGTTGCCAACCGCCTTGGTTATCCTGTGCTGGTACGTCCTTCCTACGTACTTGGCGGACAGGGGATGCAGATCGCCATCAACGACCATGACATAGATGAGTTTATCGGTATCATCAACCGGATCGCTCAGGACCACCCCATCCTGGTAGACAAGTATCTCCAGGGCAAGGAGATCGAGGTGGACGCTGTCTGCGACGGAGAGGACATCCTCATACCGGGTATCATGGAGCATATTGAGAGAGCGGGTATCCACTCCGGAGACAGTATCTCCGTCTATCCGGCGCAGAGCATTTCCGAGAAGACAAAGAAGACCATCGAGGAGTACACCAGGAAGCTGGCCCAGTCCCTCCATGTCATCGGACTGATCAACATCCAGTTCATCGTGTGCGGGGAGGACGTGTACGTCATCGAGGTCAACCCCAGGTCCAGCCGTACCGTTCCCTACATCAGCAAGGTGACAGGCATCCCCATCGTGCCGCTGGCAACAAAGGTGATCATCGGACACAAGCTGAAGGACCTGGGCTACACCCCGGGACTGCAGAAGGAGGCAGACTACTTTGCCATCAAGATGCCGGTATTCTCCTTTGAGAAGATCCGGGGCGCGGACATCAGCCTCGGACCTGAGATGAAGTCCACAGGAGAGTGCCTGGGTATCGCAAAGACCTTTGACGAGGCCCTCTACAAGGCATTCCTGGGAGCCGGCATCAAGCTGCCGAAGCACAAGAACATGATCATCACTGTCCGGGATGAGGACAAGCCGGAGGCTGTGGAGATCGGACGCCGCTTTGAGAAGATCGGTTACAAGATCTTCGCCACAAGGAGCACAGCCGAGGCCCTGCAGGCCGGAGGCGTAAAGGCGGTTCCTGTAAATAAAATTGAGCAGGAGTCACCCAACCTTATGGACCTGATACTGGGACACAAGATCGACCTTGTCATCGACACGCCGCCTCAGGGAGCGGACAGGGCAAGGGATGGCTTTGTGATTCGCAGGAACGCCATCGAGACAGGCGTCAACGTGCTGACAGCCATCGACACGGCGGAGGCCCTCATCACCAGTCTGGAGAACACGGACATCAAGAAGCTGACCCTCATCGACATTGCGAAGATTTAGGAGAGGGCCAGGTAAGAGAGGAAGAAATAAAAAAACGGGCAGGAATATCATTCCTGTCTGTTTTTTATGGTACAATGAAAAAGCGAAAAGGAGGATGACAGCATGTACCGTATTTTGATCGTGGAGGACGACAGCACCATCGCGGAGGCACTGAAGAGACATCTGGAGGGCTGGGATCATGAGACAGTGATAGCGGAGGATTTTAAGAATATCATGGCTGAGTTTACCAGGGTGGAGCCGGACCTTGTGCTCCTGGATATCGGCCTTCCCTTTTACAACGGATTTTACTGGTGCAGCCAGATACGGCAGGTTTCGGATGTGCCGATCATTTTTATCTCCTCTGCCAGCGACAATATGAACATTGTCATGGCCATGAACATGGGAGGGGATGAGTTTATCGAGAAGCCCTTTGACCTGCATGTGGTCACCGCCAAGGTGCAGGCGATCCTGCGCCGGGCCTACTCCTACCGGGGCAGCGCAAGCCTCATGGAGTACAGGGGCTGCATCCTCAATCTGGCGGACGCTACAGTCACCTACCAGAACAGGAAGACGGACCTGACGAAAAATGAATTTAAGATTTTCCAGTGTCTCCTGGAAAATGCGGGAAAGATCGTGACGAGAGATGAGATCATCGCAAGGCTGTGGGAGAGCGACGCGTTCATCGACGAGAACACGCTGACGGTGAACGTGGCAAGGCTCAGAAAGAAGCTGGCCCAGATCGGCCTGGAGGAGGCTGTCGTGACGAAGAAAGGCATCGGGTACATGGTGGAGGCATGAAGACGTTTGGATACTATCTGAAGGAAATAAGAAGGCCCCTGGCTGTCTATGCCGGGACTGTGTTCATTTTTGCCCTTGTGGGCTATCTCTATGAGGTGACGCGGGACGCCGTGGGCTATGCCCTGCTCCTGTCGGCGGTCATCCTGCTGGTGTGCACGGCCCTGGACCTTGCCCGCTATCTGAAGAGAGAAAGGCGGATAGAGGAGATACGGAGAAATCTCCCCTATGCGGACCCCATGCTTCCGGGGGCGGACACTCTGGCGGAGAGGGAGTACCAGGAAATGCTGACAGAGCTTTTAAGAAAGAGGAGCGAGGAGAAAAATGACGCTGCGGAGAGGCGGCAGGAGAGCATGGATTATTACAGTCTGTGGGGGCACCAGATCAAGACGCCCATAGCGGCCATGCGCCTCCTTCTCCAGGAGGAGGAAAGAGAACGGCAGGGGAAGGACAGCTTTTTAAGGGAGATGGACAAGGAGCTGTTCCGGACAGAGCAGTATGTGGAGATGGTCATGACCTATCTGCGGATCGGGGACATTTCCCAGGATATGGTGCTCTCCTGGTATCCCCTGGACGACCTGATCCGCCAGGCGGTGAGAAAATATTCCAGGCTCTTTATCATCCAGAAGCTGAAGCTGGACTTTAAGGAGACGGACAGCCTGGTGCTGACGGATGAGAAGTGGCTTGTGTTTGTCATAGAACAGATTTTGTCCAACGCGCTGAAATACACAAAGGAGGGCGCT
Source organism: Lachnoclostridium sp. An118 (assembly GCF_002160985.1). Classification (GTDB taxonomy): domain Bacteria; phylum Bacillota; class Clostridia; order Lachnospirales; family Lachnospiraceae; genus Claveliimonas; species Claveliimonas stercoravium. Next base: position 105,084 of record NZ_NFLQ01000001.1, read on the forward strand.
GTCTCCATCTATGCACAAAAAGATGGCCCCAGCCAGATTGCCCTTGTCATAGCGGACACAGGCATCGGCATTGCCCAGGAGGACCTGCCCCGGGTCTTTGAGCGGGGATTTACCGGATACAACGGGAGGGAGTACAAGAAGTCCACGGGCATTGGCCTCTATCTTTGCAGGAGAGTGATGGACCGGCTCGGACACGGGATGCGGATCCAGTCTGCGCCGGGAGAGGGGACGAAGGTCTTTCTGGACCTGGGGAGAAAGCCTGTGGAGGCAGAATAAAAGAAGAGAGAGGAGAACACCAATGAAGATACAGAGACTGACGACAAAGAGGGAAAAGGGCTATTCGGCTCCGGACATCCAGGAGGCCATAGACCGGCTGGGGCGCCTGGAAGACCTCTATGAGGCCCTCTATGCGGAGCAGGACAGGATCACTGCGGATATGGAGCGCCTCTCCCAGGCCGGGCGGACGAAGAGCGCCACCTACCGGCAGCTCTTTGCCAGCAAGATGAACGTGGCCAATCTCATCTCCAGGATGGAGATCTACATGTGAAGAAGGCGGCTGGTGTATGAGATGATCATTATATAACTAAAAAGTTGACATCTAACATTTTAAAAGTTAATATAATGTTATTATGATAAAAACAGCTGGGAGTGTATGAGGTTATGGAATATATAGAAAGGCTTCTCAGGATAAAAGTGAGATATCGTCCATGGCAGTATAAGGGAGAACTGCCCTACTATCTGTTAGAGCGGTATGAATTCCGAAAGGTCCTTCTTGACCGTGTGGCGGCTGTTTTTTTGTATCCGAAGGGAGAACTCGATCAGATGGCCTCTGTCAGGAAACAGATTGCAAGGATACAGAAAGCGGAAAATCTGCCAGTTGTTATTGTTATGGATAAGATGAGCCGAAACCAGAGAGAGTACCTGATAGCTTCAGGAATTCCGTTTGTTGTTCCGGATAAACAGCTATACCTTCCCTTTATGGGGATTGTGCTGCAGGAAAAATTTGATGCAGCTCCACTTCCGATTGAGAAACTGCAGCCCTCTGCCCAGGTATTGTTTTTTTACTATTTATATCAGAATACGGAACGGATTTATGCAAATGCGTTCATGAAAACAGCGGAGTGCTCAGGGATGACATTGACAAGGGCAGTCCGTCAGTTAGAACAGACCGGTCTGTTCGATACAGAAAAGGACGGAACCCGGATCGTATTAAGGGGGAAATTTACAGGGAGAATACTGTTTGAAAAAATGCGGCCTTATCTGATCTCACCAGTGAGAAAGGTTGTGTATGTGCACAGGGGGGAGGCATGTCTCAGAAATGCAAGTGTTGCGGGGCTGTCCGCTTTGTCGGAAAAGAGTATGATAAGCCCGCCTGATGTGGAGAGCTATGCAGTATATGGAAGAGGAGCCCGGCTCAAGGGTACGGAGAGACTGATGGATGCATCGGTTCAGGCAGAGGTTGAATTATGGAAATATGATCCGCAAATTCTCGGGAACAACGGAACGGTGGATACATTATCGCTGGCAATGAGCCTTGTGGGCCGGACAGATGAACGGGTGGGAGAGGCGCTGGAGGATATGATGGAAGAAATGTGGGGGGAACAGGATGGTTAAGGGATTTCAGAGTTTTGCCAGGTGGTTTCAGGGGTATGAAAAGGAATATGCGATCATCGGAGGAACGGCGTGCGATCTCCTGATGTCAGCAGAAGGTCTGGCTTTTAGAGCGACAAAGGATATTGATCTGGTTTTGATCCTTGAAGCTCTTACACCGGAATTTGGAGAGAGGTTCTGGCAGTATATTGTGCAGGCGGGATATGGGCATAGGAATAAAGGCACCGGAGAGCCACAATTCTATCGTTTTGCCCATCCAAAAAGCAGGGAATATCCGTTTATGATCGAATTGTTTACAAGACGTACTGAAAAAATCCGGCTTCCGGACGAAGCAGTTTTGACTCCGCTGCCCTTAGAGGGAGATGTGTCCAGTCTCTCCGCAATTCTGTTAGACGACAATTATTATGAGCTGCTGCGCGGAGGAAGAACAGAGGCAGAGGGTGTGACAGTTTTAGATGCAGGTCATCTGATCCTTTTTAAGACCAAGGCATGGCTGGACCTGTCTGCCCGAAGAGAGGCGGGCGAAACTGTGGACAGCAGGCATCTGCGGAAGCATAAGAATGATATTTTCCGCTTGTCTGCCTTGTTAGGACCGGCAACGAGGATCAGTGTCAGTCCGCAGGTCTTATCTGATATACAGTCATTTATCGCTGCAATGGACGGAGAAACCGTAGATGAGAAGCAGCTGGGGCTTGCAAGGACGAAAGAAAATATTTTGCAGCAACTAAGTGATACATATACCGCGGAGGAGAAAAGAGAATAAAAGCCATATTACAAAGGCGGCAGATACCCCAGGCGGATGGCCTTTGTGACCGCCTCCACGGAGGAGGAGACGGAGAGCTTCTCAAATATATGCTGCAGATGGTTGGATACCGTCCGCTCGCTTACCTGTAAGCGGCGGGCGATTTCTTTTCGCTTTATCCCCTGGGAGGAAGATCCTTACATTTTTGTAAGGAGGAGGCGGGCGCTGCGCGGCCATGGTATAATATAACCACTGACTACAGCAAAACAGGAGGCGGAGCAGAGCATGGACAGACTATTTCTTCTGGAGGACGACAGAAGCCTGATAGACGGACTTAGGTATTCCCTTGAGAAAAACGGATTTCGGCTTACCGTGGCCCGCACGGTGGGGGAGGCCATGGAAAGGCTGGAGCGGACGGAGGACTATGACCTTCTGCTCCTGGACGTATCCCTCCCCGATGGGACCGGGTTTGACGTGTGCCGGCAGGTGAGGGCGCAAGACGCAGGCATCCCCATTATCTTCCTCACGGCGGCTGACGAGGAGACCAACGTGATCCGGGGGCTGGACGGGGGCGGGGACGACTACATCACAAAGCCCTTCCGCTTAGGGGAGCTGTGCTCCCGCATCCGGGCACAGCTTCGGCGCAGCGGCCGGCCCCAGGAGAGGGAGAGAAAGGAGCTGCGCTCCGACGGCCTTTTCATAGACCTTCTGGCAGGCCGGGCCTACATGGAGGACAGGATGCTGGAGCTGACAGCGGCAGAGTACCGCCTCCTCTGCCTTCTCGTGGAAAATGAGGGCCGGGTGCTGACGAGGACTCAGATTTTGGATGCCCTGTGGGATGGAAACGGGAGCTTTGTGGACGACAACACCCTGTCCGTCTATGTGCGCCGTCTGCGGGAAAAGCTGGAGGAGGACCCGTCGGCTCCGGCCCACCTTCTGACAGTGCGGGGCCGAGGCTATGAATGGAAGGGACAGAGGAGGGGATAAAAGATGAGAGGGATTTTGGAGGAAAGACAGACGAGGAGCTACCTGGCATTTATCCTCCTTCTGGCGGCGGCCATGGTGGCGGCAGCCTGTCTCCTTGGATGGAGGCAGACAGACCGGATGAGGGCCCTTTATTTCCAGTGGGAGGGCAGGGTCAGCTCCGGCCTCCTCGGGGAGGGGGTGGAGCCTGCGGTCATTGCCAGAGCCTTTGCCGGGACAGAGGTGACAGCGGAAGGAGAGAGGTTCCTTTTGCAGGCGGGCTACACGGAGGAGACCACGCCCCTCTGGCTTTTGCCGGACCTCTATGAGGCGGGGGTGAGGCAGGTGGGAGGACAGGCCGCTGTTTTTGGCGGACTGTCCCTTCTGCTGCTTATGGGGACCCTTCTCTTCCTGGGACGGAGGCAGCGGCTCTATGAGAGGGCGGCGGAGGTGATGGGAGAGTACGCAGGGGGAAATTTCTCCCGTCATCTGCCGAGAAATGAGCGGGGGACCCTGTTCCAGATGTTCGCCTCCGCGGAGCAGCTTGCCACGGCGCTGCAGGCCAGGAGCCAGGCCAGGCAGGCGGAAAAGGAGATGATGAAGGAGACCCTGTCCGACATCTCCCACCAGCTGAAAACCCCTCTGTCCGCTCTTTTCATGTACATGGAGATCATGGAGGGAGAGCCGGAGGAGCCCTCCGTGGTGCGGGAGTTTTCCGGGAAGGCCCTGAAGGCACTGGAGCGGATACAGGAGCTCATCCAGACGCTCTTAAAGGTGGCCCGGTTGGACGCAGGGGCGGTGGCCTTTGAGAAGGAGGACTGGCCTGTGGGCCAGCTTGCCGGAGAGGCGGCGGAGCAGCTTCTTGACAGGGCCCGCAAGGAAGAAAAGCAGCTCCTCCTCCAGGGGGAGGAACGCTCCCATCTGGTCTGTGACAGGTCCTGGATGCGGGAGGCACTCTCCAACCTCATAAAAAATGCCCTGGACCACACGGACCCGGGCGGCATCATCCGGGTGCGGTGGGAGGAGTCCCCGGCCATGCTGCGGATCTTCGTGGAGGACAACGGCCACGGCATACCGCCGGAGGACATCCATTTTATCTTCCGGCGCTTCTACAGGAGCAGCCGCTCCTCTGACAGGGAGGGGTGCGGGCTTGGGCTTCCCCTGGCAAAGTCTGTCATAGAGGGGCAGGGAGGCGTGATACAGGTGGAGAGCCGGCCCGGCCGGGGGAGCCGGTTTATCATCTCCTTTCCGGGCTTTGGGACAGAGGCCGCGTCCGGCGGGCAGGTGACGAAACTGTAAGCTCATATTCATCTGGCTGTAAGGCTAAGGGAGTAGGATATCTACTGTAAAAGGAAGGAGCCGGCCTGGCCGGCGCCGGATAAGGAGGACAAAGACAATGGAACTTTTACGTGTAGAAAATCTCAGCAAGACATACGGGAAGGGGGAAGCGGCGGTCCGGGCCCTGCGGGACGTCTCCTTTTCCATGGAACGGGGGGAGTTCGCCGCCGTGGTGGGAGAGTCCGGCTCCGGCAAGAGCACCCTTCTGAACTGCATCGGCGGGCTGGACGCTCCCACAGGGGGAAAGGTGTACCTGGACGGGGAGGACCTTTTCTCTATGACAGAAAACAAACGGACTATCTTCCGCAGGCAGAATATCGGTTTTATCTTCCAGTCCTTCCATCTCATCGAGGAGCTGGACGTGGAGCAGAACATTATTTTCCCCCTGCTTTTGGACTATCGGAAGCCAAAGAAGGGGCAGGTGGAGGAGCTTTTGGAGCTGCTGGGGCTCACAGAGAGACGCCACCATCTGCCGGGGCAGCTCTCCGGCGGGCAGCAGCAGAGGGTGGCCATCGGCCGGGCCCTGGTCATGCGCCCCATGCTCGTGCTGGCGGATGAGCCCACAGGCAATCTGGACTCCAGGAGCAGCCGGGACGTGATGGACCTTCTCTGCAAGGCGTCCCGGCATTACCAGCAGACCGTCCTCATGATCACTCACAATATGAACCTGACCGCCTCTGTGGACCGGGTCATGAAGGTGTCGGACGGAGTCCTCACAGAGATGGGAGGTGTGAGGCGATGAAGAGCTATCTGGACCTGGTGAAAATTTCCGGGAAGGTACACAGGAAGCAGAGCCTCATGACAAGGATCTGCATTTTCCTGGCCGTGTTTCTCGTGGCCGCCATTTTCAGCATGGCGGATATGGAAATCCGGGCGCAGCGGATTTCCACAGTAAAGAGCGACGGGGCCTGGCATGCGGTCTTCAGGGGACTGACCCGGGAGCAGCAGGAGCTGATCGCCGCAAGGCCCGAGGTGGAGGAGAGCTCCTGGTATGGGGCTACCAACTACCGGGTGGACATGGGCTATCAGATACAGGGGACAGAGACCGTCATCTGCGGATTTGACAGGGAGTTCCTGGACCTTTACCCCTCCGTAGAGATAAAAGAGGGGAGCTTTCCTGAGGGGACGAAGGACGGTGTCGTGCTGACAGAGACTGCCGCTGACAGGCTGGGCACCGGCGTCGGGGACAAGGTCACTCTGGATACGCCGGAGGGAGAGCAGCTTGGCTTTACCGTGTCGGGCATTACGGGGGACACCTCCTCCATCCTGCAGCAGGGCGTCTACGGCATGTTCACGGACCGGGAGATTTACCAGGAGTATTTTACGAAGGACACCCAGGAGCTGGACGGGGAGTTCTACGTGTCCTTCACGCCCTGGTGCGATATCCAGGAGAAGATCAGGGAGATCAGGGATGCCTACTCCTTAAGTGACGAGCAGGTGGGGCAGAACGCGAAGCTCCTTGCCCTCATGCTGCAGAGCAGCGACCCCTACATCTTCCAGCTCTACGGGACAGCGGCAGTGCTGGCGCTCCTCGTTGTCCTGGCAGGCGTGCTGATGATATCGGGGAGCCTCAGCAGCAACATTGCCAGGAGGACCGGATTTTTCGGCATGCTCCGGTGCCTGGGTGCCCAGAAGAGGCAGGTTGTCCGCTTTGTGCGCCGGGAGGCCCTTGGCTGGTGCGTGACCGCCATTCCCCTGGGGGTGCTGGCAGGAGTTCTTGTCACCTGGGCTCTGTGCGCTCTGCTGCGGCTTGTGAGCGACAGATTTTTCGGCGATATGCCGGTCTTTGGCGTCAGCCTGCCGGGGATAGCGGCGGGCGCTGTCATTGGCCTTATCACGGTCCTGCTGGCCGCCAGGGCGCCGGCGAGAAAGGCCTCCAAGGCCTCTCCCCTCGCGGCAGTGTCGGGGAACACCGGGGAGATCACCAGGGTCAGGCGCGCGGCCAGGACGAGGTTTTTCCACGTGGACACGGTGCTTGGCATCCACCACGCAAAGGGAAAGAAGCGGAACTTCATCCTGCTGTCCGCCTCCTTTGCCTTCAGCATCCTGCTCTTTTTGTCCTTCAGCACGGCGGTGGATTTCATGCACCACGCCCTGGTGCCCCTGCGGCCCTACACACCGGACGTGTCCGTGGTGAGCGCAGACGAGACCTGCTCCATCCCGAAAGATCTGGCCCGGGAGCTTGAGGGGAAGGACTATGTAAAGCGGGTCTACGGCAGGAGCTTTGCCTATGAGCTGCCGGCGCAGACCGGCGAGAGGGCGGGCAGCATCAACCTCATCTCCCTGGAGGAGGACCAGCTTGGCTGGGCCGGGGAGGGCATTATAAAGGGAGATATAGAGAGTGTGGAAAAGGGAGACGGCGTGATGGGCGTCTACGTCAGCGAGGACGAGGGCCTCAAGCTGGGGGATGTGATCACTCTGGAGACCTCCTACGGCGTGCAGAAGCTGCCTGTCACAGCCCTCACCTCTTTCTCCATCGTGGGAACCCAGCAGGGGGTGGAGAATGTCTACTGCAGCGAGGCTCTTTTTAGCCAGCTCACAGGTCAGGACGGCTACACCATCATCGATGTGCAGCTTGCGGGAAATGCAACGGAGGGGGACGTGGAGGAAATCCGCAGCCTGGGCGGAGAGGGGACGACCTTCTCGGACCGGCGCATGGACAACGGCGAGGTGAGAGGAGTCTGGTACTCCATGGTCATCTTTGTGTACGGTTTTCTGGCTGTCATCGCCCTCATCTCCATGTTCAACATCATCAACAGCATTGGCATGAGCGTGGAGGCCAGGATGAAGCAGTACGGGGCCATGCGTGCCATCGGCATGAGCAGCGGGCAGCTCATTAAGATGGTGGCGGCGGAGGCGCTCACCTATGTGCTCTCGGGCATGCTCCTTGGCTGTGTTGTGGGCCTGCCCCTCCACAGGCTGCTCTACCAGTCCATGATCACCTCCCGCTGGGGAGATGAGTGGCAGATACCGGGAACAGCCCTTGCCGTGATACTGGCGGTGATGGCCCTCTCCGCAGTGCTGGCAGTGTGGGGCCCTGCAAGGCGGATCAGGAACATGTCCGTGGTGGACACCATCAGCGCCCTTTAGAAAAGTGCGGGGACGGGATTTTGTAAAAAGAGGCGTTTGTAAGCTGCCGTACAGCCTTTGCGCTGTACTACAGGGGTAACTTGCCAGCCCATTTGCCGGGAAGCTGTACGATGAGATTGGGATAAAGAAGATTTTTGTGGCAGGGGCTGCCGCTCTTGTCATCAGCAACATAGGCATGTTTTTCCTTTCTATGGAAACGCCTCTGTGGACCGCTGCAGCGCTGAATGTGATCCGCAACATTTCCATCGGAAGCCTGATGATGCCCCTCCTCACCTGGGGGACCAGCAATGTGCACCCCACAAAGATGGCGGACGCCTCCTCACTTCTCACTTCCCTTCGGACCATCGCGGGCTCCATCGGCTCGGCGGTCTTTGTGGGGATCATGACCATGGTGGCTGCGTCCTCAGCGGAGACCTACGGGGACAACGCCATGATGCACGGCATGAACATGTCCTTTTTCTGGATGGCAGTGGGAGCGGCAGTACTTCTGCTGATCGCGGTCTTTGCTGTCAGGGAGAAAAGATAAGATATCGCTTTTCACAGGATGCCAGGTTTGCTATAATGGGAGAGCGAATGAAGGAACTGTCGGCCGCAAAAGGGCTTTGACAGCGGGAAATCCCCGTAAAACAGGGTATGTCAAAGACTTTTGACAGACAGATCCTCTCTTTTTGACTATAGTGAAAGCGCAGGGAGAAAAAATGGAGCTTGGAAATCAGATTAAAAAGTACCGGAAGGAACGGTCCCTGTCACAGGATGCCCTGGCGGAGAAGGTCTATGTCTCGAGGCAGACCATCTCAAACTGGGAGAATGACAAGAGCTATCCGGATATAAACAGTCTGATGCTCCTCTGCGACACATTTGAAGTCTCTCTGGATCAATTAGTCAAAGGAGACGTGGAGACGATGAAGCTGAGGATGAACATGAGCGACGATGAGAGGAAAGAATTTAATCGCCTTGGAAACATTTTTGGTTTCCTTCTCCTTCTCATCGGCGTCACCCCTATTCCTCTTGTCCACTTTCTGTCCTATGTGGGAATGGGAATATGGATCGTCATCCTGCTGGCGGGCATCTATGCGGCGGCCCAGGTGGAAAAGAGAAAGGCCCGGTACGATATCCAGAGCTACAGGGAAATCGTAGCTTTTGTGGAGGGGACCACCCTGGACGAGATCGAGAAGGCGAAGGAAGAGGGGAAGCGTATCTACCAGAAGATCCTTCTGGCGGTTGGGACAGGTGTCCTTGCCCTGGCTGTCAGCCTGTTTTTCATATGGCTCCTGGGTGTATGACTCCGAAGATATATTTGATTGATTGGTCAGCAAGAAATATTTCGGAGGAAAATGAGATGGAAAGAAGAGGAATTGCACAGGAGTACTACATTCTGGCGGTGACAGACATTGGCTGCATGCCGGCCATGCACAGGGAGGAGGGCAACGCCGCTCTTGTGGCTGCAGGATTTATGGACCTCCTCATGAATGAGGTGGTGAGCATGGACGGGAAGACCATCAAGGTGGAGCGGGAGCTGCCGGACAGCCTTGAGCATCTGACAGTCCTGTACGAGTATCTGAAGAAGAAGCCCCGCACTGCTCTGAAAATGATAAGCGATTTTCTTACCTATGATATCAGCAGGATGGGGCAGTTCATAGCAGACACAGGGGCGTCCCTTTTGGGGGATCAGTCTGTAAGGGAAGAAAAGGGCGGCATGCTGGGCAATAGGACGGTGTACATCCCGCAGAAGAGCGCCAGGACCGCGCTGGCAGAGAGGCTGCGGGAGGCGGCCAGGGACGGCGGTGATATGTCCCCTGAGGACGGAGCCCTCCTGTGGATCTTGAAGAGCTCGAAGAACCTGGACCAGTATTTCTCCAAATTCGAGAGAAAGGACCTGAAAGCCAGATTAAAGGAGCTGAAGAAGGACCCTCAAAGCCTCGAAATGGGGAGGATGATCAGGTACATGAGCTCTGTGGATGACATGCTGCTCGCCTGCCTCATGGTGGGAATTATCGTGTAGGAAATAAATAATAGATCAAAGGGTACTCCTGGTTGACAGAAGATATAAGCTGATGTAAACTTGGAGTACCTTCTTTTTTGAGAAGACATTTCTTGAACCGCATCATTCAAAAAGCGGTTCCCATTCATATCTGACGTATCGGGCATATCTGCCGGATCACCCGGAAATGATGAAAAATTTATGTAAAAGTTGCGCGTGGGGAAGAAACTGTATTATACTGACAAGGAGGAGAGGGATGGAGCAGGAGAAGAGAAGACTGTCCTGGCATCCGGCTGGAGAAGAATATCGGAAGGATATTCAAGAGCTACAATATCATTGAGTACAAATCCCCGGAGGACTATCTGAGCATCAATGATTTCTACAAGGTGTACGCCTACGCCTGCCTGTATCAGTCGGACACGGACCGGGTGATGGAGGTGGACCCGGAGGAGATCACCCTGACATTCGTGTGTATGCGCTACCCCAGGAAGCTGCTGGGGCATCTGAAGAAGGCAAGAGGGATGAAGGTCAGCAGGCAGGGTGACGGGATTTACTATCTTGAGGGAGACGCCCTTGCGATGCAGCTCCTGGTGACAAGGGAGCTGTCGGAGAGAGACAATTACTGGCTGCAGCACCTGAGGGGGAACCTGAAGGAGGGCCGCGAGCTGCAGGACCTGATGGAGAGATATGAGCGGCACAGACATTCAAAGTGGTACCAGGCGGCCATGGATCTGATCGTGCGAGCCAACTGGGACAGGATGAAGGAGGAGAAGGAAATGTGCGAGGCATTGAGAGAGCTGTTTGCAGACGAGCTGCAGGAGTCGAAGGAGCAGGGAGAGGAGACAAAGCTTATCTCCTGGATCTGTGCGAAACTAAAAAAGGATAAGCCCATTTCTGCTATCATAGAAGATTTCGGGGAACTGGGAGAGCCGGAGGAGAAGGTAAGCCTCATCTGCGAGACAGCCCGCCGGTTTGCCCCGGACTATGATGTGGACGAAATCTATGCTGCCCTCGCAGAGAGAGGGAGGAGAGGGACCGGGGAAAAGCAGGTAAACGAACCGTCGGGCTGTGTATCCGGAAAATAGATCATACACAGGCTGACAAAGCCATTCTCTTAGAATATACTCTCTTTAGAAGGAGGGGATGAAATGGACGTAAAAAGGACAGGAAGCTTTATCGCGGAAATGCGGAAGGGGAAAAATATGACCCAGGCGGAGCTGGCAGCAAAGCTCCAGGTGACGGACAAGGCTGTCAGCCGCTGGGAGCGGGGCGTGGGCTACCCGGACATCACGCTTCTTGAGCCGCTGGCCGGGCAGCTTGGGGTCACAGTCCTGGACATTCTGAGAGGAGAGAAGACCTTCCCGGACAAAATGACGGGAGAGGAGACAGAACAGACAGTGGCGGAGACAGTCAGGCTGGCGGCCGTGCAGAGACGCCAGGCAGTCCGGCGCGTTATCCTGCTGGCCATCGTGATGCTGATCGGCGCTGCCATGCTCATTTGGGGTATCCTCTGGTGGACTTCCCAGCAGAGCGCCCTGAAGATCATTGCAGGGGCGGACGGGCCCTCGGCAGTCTTTGTGGCCTGGAGGGTGGAGCCGATGCTGCCGGTTGCTGTCTCGGCGGCGGGGGCTGTGCTGATCCTTGCTTCCCTGCTTATTTACAGATGGAGGAAATAGAGCATGTCAATAGAACACACGGAACCTATCCGCCTTCGCACTGCCTGTGAGGAGGACGCGGAGGCACTGCTGGATATCTACGCGCCCTATGTGGAGCACACAGCTGTCAGTTTTGAGTATGAGGTGCCCTCTGTGGAAGAGTTCAGAGAGCGTATCCGCCGCATAAGGGAGCAGTATCCGTACCTGCTTGCAGAGTCAGAAGGAGAAATCCTGGGCTATGCCTACGCCTCTCCCTTTCACGAGAGGCGGGCCTACGACTGGGCGGCGGAGACGTCCATTTATCTGCGGAGGGACAGAAGGAGACAGGGGCTTGGGAGGAAGCTGTACGAGGCCCTGGAGGAAATCCTGCGGGTGCAGGGCATTACGGATCTCTACGCCTGCATCGCCTGCCCGGAGGGGGAAGACCCGTACCTGAACGGGGACAGTATCCTGTTCCATCAGCGCATGGGATTTCGGACTGTGGGGCGGTTCCCGAGCTGCGGTTACAAATTCCACAGGTGGTACCACATGGTGTGGATGGCAAAAAATATAGGAGAGCATCGGGAAGAGCAGCCTGAGGTAAAGCCTTTTTCATCCATACGGCAAGGAGAGTGATAAGATGGATCAGACACAAGAGAAAAGACACAGGATCAAGCTCCTGGCTGTGGACATGGACGGCACCTGCCTGGATGGAAGGAGCCGCATGTCCCGGGAGACAGTGGAAGCCTTGCGGGAAGCGGCCCGGGCGGGTATCACTGTGGTGCCCACGACAGGCAGGAACCTTCACTGCCTCCCTCACCGGCTGGCGGGGGAGAGAGACATTTACCGGTATGTCATCAGCTCCAACGGGGCCGTAGTGACAGACTGCCGGACCGGAAAGGACCTGTTCCGGTCTATGATTCCAAAGGAGACGTCCCTGGGACTTCTCCGGGACTGCCGGAGGACAGGAGCCGGCATCACGGCCCACCTCCACCATGAATACCTGATACAGGGGCGGCTTCTTGTCCTTCTGGGCAGGCTGATATACGGGAAGGACGCCAGGGGCGTGTACCGTGTAAAGAGCATGGAGAGGACCATTGCAAGATCCAGGTACGGGGTGGAGGAGATCCAGTTTTATTTTCTGCGTCCCGGTGTGCGGGAACGGCTTGAAAAGCTGCTTAAGAGGACCCGGGGCCTGACCTGGGCCAGCACGTCCATATACGTGGAGGTGTTCTCCGAGAAGACGTCCAAGGGGATGGCTTTGGCCGCCCTGGCGGAAAGGCTGGGGATAAAGAAAGAAGAGACGGCCTGCATAGGCGACGGGGAGAACGACCTGCCCATGTTCCGGGCGGCAGGCCTTAAGATGGCCATGGGGAACGCCGTGCCGGAGCTGAGGGAGAAGGCGGATATCATCCTTCCATCCAACAGACGCGGCGGAGCGGCGAAGGGGATACGGCTGTGTCTTCCCCGCTGAGTCAAGCCCGGACAAGGGCAGGAAAACAGATATATAAAAGGAAGAGGACAGATGAGGATCGTAAACCTGATAGAGAACACAGAAGGCCAGCCCGGCTGCCGCTGTGAGCACGGACTGAGCTTTTACATAGAGACGGAGAGACATAAGGTGCTCATGGACACAGGGGCAAGTGATGGATTTCTTGCAAATGCCGACCTTCTGGGAATTGACCTGGGAGGGGTGGACGCGGTGATCTTAAGTCACGGCCACTATGACCACGGCGGCGGGATCCCCGCTTTCGCAAAGAAATATCCGGGGACAAGGATTTATATGCAGCAAAGCGCGGGAGGGAGCTTTTACCACCTGAAGCCGGAGGGTGAAAAGTACATCGGGCTGGAGCCCTGCATCCTGGGGCTGCCCCAGTGCGTGCTCCTCCAGGGAGACCACCGGATCGACAGGGAGCTGTTCCTCTTTTCCGGCATAGAGGGACACAGGATGTGGCCGGAGGGCAACCGGGCGCTGAAGCGGAAGGCCGGGGCGGAGTATATCCAGGACGATTTTTGCCATGAACAGTGTCTTGTGGTAAGTGAGGGAGATTTTCACGTGCTGCTCTCGGGCTGCGCCCACAACGGGGTGCTGAACATACTGGACAGATACCGGGAGATTTTTGGAGACTGGCCGGATGTGCTGGTCAGCGGTTTCCACATGAAGAAGGACAGGTATGAGGAGGCGGACCTGGAACATATCAGGGAGACGGGCCGGCTTCTTAAGGAGACGGGTATTCTCTGCTTCACAGGCCACTGCACAGGACAGAGGGCCTTTGACATGATGAAGGATATCATGGGGGACCAGCTGCGGGCCATCCGCAGCGGGGAAACGGTCCTTGATACGGAGGGGGAAAAAGATGCGGATAGCAGTATGTGACGACGAGCCTCTTTTCCTGGAGATGCTCCGGGAAAAGCTGGAGAGATACTACCGCAGCCTGGACCTGCGGATCGACGCCTTTTCCTCCGGGGAGGCCCTTGTGCGGGCTGTGGAGAGAGAGCCCTTCTGCTGGTCCCTGGTCTTCCTGGATATCGAGATGCCGGGGATGGACGGGCTGGAGGCGGCCCGGGCGGTGAGAGACGTAAATGACGCCATCCCTGTCATCCTCCTCACCAGCCACACAGAGTACGCCATGAAAGGGTACGAGGTGGAGGCCTTCCGTTTTCTTGCCAAGCCAGTGGAGGAATCGTTCCTCTTTGGGGCGCTGCGGGCTGTGGAGGAGAGGGAAAGGCGGAACAGGAGGATACAGGTGAAGGCGGACGGGAGAGAGCTTTTTATCCCTCTTGTAGAAATCCTGTATTTCCGAAGTGAGAACGTGTATCTCACCCTGTACATGACAGGCGGGAGACACTGCCTGCTCCGGAAGAAGCTTAAGGAACAGGCGGAAGGACTGCCGCCCCTGGATTTTTTCCAGATCCACAGGAGCTACCTGGTGGGACTACGGCATGTGTCCGCCTTTGACGGGCGGGAGGTGACCCTGTCAGATGGGACCCGGCTGCCGGTGAGCCGGGGGAAGCGGGCTGCTTTTGTCCAGGCTCTCTCCCGGTATATATCTGAAAAGGAGTAGGAAGATGGCGGCAGAAACAGGAAAAATCTTATACAGCCTGGCGGGAGCGGCGGAGATCCTCATAGTTCTCATCCTGATTTCCCGCTATATTTATCTGGAGCCGGTCTTTGACACCAGGAGAAAATGGGCTCTCTTCTGGGGCATTTTCCTTTTCGGCCAGACAGCGCTCTTCCTGACAGTGGGGACAGACGGGGATCTGGCGGTCTTCTGGCCCCTCGCTGTCTTCGGGGGCTACACATCGGCGGTGAGGGACAGGCACAGGGCCAGGGGGTTCTTTCTATTCCTCCCGGTGACGGGATTTCTCATCGCGCCGGCCTCCCTTCTTTTCGGTATCCCCTACGTGCTGACCGGGGTCAGGGTGAGCGATATGGGAAATTCGGAGCTGCTTTTAGACCTTCTCATCTGGGGGCTCCTGCTTCTGGCTCTCTGGAAGAGCAGAGAAGCCCGGCGCCGCTTTCGGGCGGAGGCAGCCCACAGAAGGCTGGGAAGGTGGGAGCGGAACCTCCTCCACGGCACGGGCCTTTTTCTCCTGGCCATTGGAGTGATGATCGCGGGGGGAGAGGAGCTGCCAGTCTCAGAGGAGGCGGCCAGGGGCTTTACCCTCCTTGCCAGCGTGGCTGCCGTGCTCCTGGAGGTGTCTGTGACCGCGCTCGTACAGCAGGGAAACAGGCGGTCCTACTACCAGTACATGGCAGACCTGAACCGGTCCTACCTGAGGGCGGAGCTGAAGCATTTCCAGGCGCGCAGGGAGAGCGACACAAGGCTCCGCATGTTCCGCCACGATATCCGCAATCACCTGCTGTGCATCCGGGAGCTGGCCGACAGGGGGAACTACAGCGGTCTCTCCGGCTATATCGGGGAGCTGGAGGGGCGCCTGGAGATGGCGGACACCTCCCTCCACTGCGGAAACGATATCGGGGATGCCATCCTGAATGAAAAAAATATGCTGGCAGTCCAAAGAGGCATAGAGATACGGCTGGACGGCCGGCTGCCGTCCCCCTTGCCGGTAGACGCCGCGGACATCTGCGCCCTCTTTGCCAATGCCCTGGACAACGCCCTGGAGGCCCAGCCTCACGGCGGGTGGGTCCGGGTCCGCATCCGGCAGCAGGGGCAGATGCTCAGCCTTGTGTTTGAAAATCCGGCAGGAAATGCCAGGGCGGACATACCCCTGGGGCATACGGAAAAAGAAGACGGGGAGGAGCACGGCTTCGGCCTTCTCAATATGGAGTGGACGGCAAGGAAATACCAGGGCACTCTCCGGAGGGAAATCCTGGAGCCGCCGGATGGCGGGCAGGGGGAGCGGATCTACCGCCTGGAAATCCTCCTCTTCCTTCCGGCGGAAAACAGGGCGTAAAAGGTTGCTGCCTCCGAATGTCCCGGGTGCCTCTCTCATATATATGAAGAAAAGCCCCAGGGGGAGAGGAAAGATGAAGCTTCCAGGGAAGA
Organism: Lachnoclostridium sp. An118; assembly: GCF_002160985.1. Classification (GTDB taxonomy): domain Bacteria; phylum Bacillota; class Clostridia; order Lachnospirales; family Lachnospiraceae; genus Claveliimonas; species Claveliimonas stercoravium. The sequence goes on from NZ_NFLQ01000001.1 coordinate 120,954, forward strand.
GGGCCGTGTTCCTTCTGTATGCCTGCGCCCTGCTCCTGCCGGTCCTGGCCGGCTCCTTCAGAGAGCAGGCCGGGGCCGGCAAAGTGACAGCGAAGACAGAGGCGCCGGTCCGGGAGACCGGCACAGGCGGCGGGACAGTGGAGACCGGTGCAGGAGGCAGGACGGCGGAGACCGATGCGGGCAGCAAGGCTGAGGCGCAGGAGGACGAAAAGTCCCGGCAGGTGGCGCTCACCTTTGACGACGGCCCCAGCCCCGACTGGACGCCAAAGCTGCTGGACGGGTTGAAGGAGCGGAATGTGCGGGCCACCTTTTTCCTCATCGGCATGTACGCGGTGCAGTACCCGGAAATCGTGGAGCGGATGGACCGGGAGGGACATCTCATCGGGAACCACACCTATCACCACGTCCAGCTGGATCTGGAGGATGAGGAGCATCTGCGCCGGGAAATAGGGGATACAGACAAAGTCATCTACCTTATCACGGGAAAGCACACAGACTATGTGCGTCCGCCCTTTGGCGTCTGGGACGAGAGACTGGAGGAGGAGCTGCAGGTAATGCCGGTCCTGTGGACGGTGGATCCGCTGGACTGGACTACGGAAAATACGGACCAGATCGTAGAAAAGGTAGTGACGGAGGCGGAGGATGGTGATATCATTTTACTGCACGACTGCTACGAGTCCTCCGTGGAGGCGGCGCTGCGCATCGTGGATATCCTCCGGGACGAAGGATTTGCGTTCGTGACGGCAGATGAGCTGGTGCTGCCCTGAGGGGCGCGCCGCTGCAGGGCGTGAGGCATGGACCGCAGGAATGCGCGGCGATATGAAAATCGGCGTTTCAGTGAAGGCAGCGCTGAAAAGCAGGGAAAAAAGCAGAAAGAAAAGGCAAAGAGGATGACAGAATTGAGAGAACAGGAATATACAGCAGATGAATTTGCAAGGACAGCGCTCCTCATAGGGGAGGAGAAGCTGCAGAAAATACGAAGCTCCTCGGTCATGGTGCTGGGGGTGGGAGGCGTGGGCTCCCACTGCATCGAGGCTCTGGCAAGGGCCGGGGTGGGGCGCCTCATCCTGGTGGACAATGACAGGGTGTCCATGACCAACATCAACCGCCAGTCCATCGCCTGCCACAGCACGGTGGGCCGGTACAAGACGGAGGTGATGCGGGAGCGGATACAGGATATCTGCCCTGAGACGGAGGTACAGACCTTTGAGACCTTTGTCCTGGCGGACAATACAGACCCGCTTTTTGCGGAGAGGCCGGACTACATCGTGGACGCCATTGACACGGTGACGGCAAAGCTGGCGGTGATCGAGAGGGCGGACAGGGAGCGGATCCCCGTCATCAGCTGCATGGGGACAGGAAACAAGCTCCACCCGGAGCTCTTTGAGATTGAAGATATAAGCCGGACCTCCGTGTGCCCCCTCTGCAAGGTGATGCGAAGAGAGCTGAAAAAGCGGGGGATCGAGCATGTGAAGGTGCTCTACTCCAAAGAAAAGCCTGTGGACGTATCAGGACGGGACACGGGGGAGGACAAGGGACAAAGGAGGAGCCTGCCGGGAAGCATCTCCTTTACGCCCCCTGTGGCAGGCCTTCTCATCGCGGGGGAAGTGGTGCGGGATATAGCAGGACTTTAGGCTGGAAAGGTGGCAGAACAGATATGGATCTATTTGAGTACGCAAGAGAACAGAATATGGACAGGGAGTCTCCCCTGGCCTCCAGGCTGCGGCCGGAGACGCTGGAGGAGGTGGTGGGCCAGCAGCACATCATCGGGAAGGACAAGCTCCTCTACCGAGCCATCAAGGCGGACAAGCTGAGCTCCCTCATTTTCTACGGCCCGCCGGGAACCGGGAAGACTACCCTTGCCAAGGTCATCGCCCACACCACGAAGGCGGAGTTCACTCAGATCAACGCCACAGTGGCGGGAAAGAAAGACATGGAGGAGGTGGTCCGCCAGGCGAAGGAGCGCCGCGGAATGTACGGCCGCCGGACCATCCTCTTTGTGGATGAGATACACAGGTTCAACAAGGGGCAGCAGGACTATCTCCTTCCTTTTGTGGAGGACGGAACCATCACCCTCATCGGGGCCACCACGGAGAACCCCTATTTCGAGGTAAACGGGGCTCTCATCTCCAGGTCCAGCATCTTTGAACTCTATCCCCTGAGTAAGGAGGATGTGAAGACCCTCATCAACCGGGCGGTCTACGACAAAGAGAAGGGGATGGGCAGCTATGACGCGGTGATCGATGAGGACGCTCTGGAATTCCTGGCGGACGTGGCGGGCGGGGACGCAAGGAACGCCCTGAACGCGGTGGAGCTGGGCGTGCTGACCACAGAGCGGTCCGCTGACGGAAAGATCCACCTGACTTTGGAGGTGGCCTCCGAGTGCATCCAGAAGCGGGTGGTCCGCTACGACAAGACCGGGGACAATCACTACGACACCATCTCCGCCTTTATCAAGAGCATGAGAGGGTCGGACCCGGATGCGGCCGTGTACTATCTGGCCAAAATGCTCTACGCGGGGGAGGATATCAAGTTTATCGCCCGCAGGATCATGATATGCGCTTCGGAGGATGTGGGAAATGCGGACCCTATGGCTCTCACCGTGGCGGTCTCCGCCGCCCAGGCGGTGGAGCGGGTGGGGATGCCGGAGGCCCAGATCATCCTGTCCCAGGCAGCGCTCTACGTGGCCACGGCCCCCAAGAGCAACTCGGCGGTGAACGGCATTTTTGCCGCCATGGAGAATGTGGGGCGCTACAAGACCACCGTGCCTGCGCATCTTCAGGACGCCCACTACAGGGGTGCGAAGGACCTGGGCCGCGGCACAGGCTACAAGTACGCCCACGATTACCCGAACCACTATGTGGAGCAGCAGTACCTGCCTGACGAGATACAGGGCACCCGGTTCTATGAGCCCGGGGACATGGGATATGAGAGGCAGATCAAGGAGCATATGAGAAAGATAAAAGGACAGAAGGACTGACAGAGGGACTGACGGGCCCGCTGCTCCTTTACACCTTTCACAACAAAAAGAGCACCATTCGCAACAGAGGATGTGTGCTCTTTTTGTCTGGGGGCTATAGTAGGGGTACAAGGAGGTAACAAAGAGAGATGAAAAAACAGGTACGGAAAATGACAAACCGCACAGCGGGCTATATTTTTTTCTACAATCTGATCATGGTAGCCGTCATGTTCGGAGCTGTCGCTATCAGGACCATCGCCATCATGGCCGGAGCCGGGTCAGAGCAGGCGGCAGACCGGGCGGTGGGGGCCTTTGGGCAGAACATGGGCTCTTTCCTGGGGATACTGAGCATCGCGGGCGTGTGCGGAGGACTTCTCTTCCTGGCCATAGCCAGCCGCAGGACAGGTCTTGTGAGGGAGGCATTCCGGAGCAGCCGAAAGATGGAGGCAGGAAATTTTATCCGGATATTCTGCGTTTTTATGGCCTGCCAGACAATCTTTACTGTGGCAGCTCTCCTGGCAGAACTGGTCCTCAATCCCTTTGGACTGACTCTTAAGAACGCGGCTGAGAGTGCCTCGGCAGTGAGCGGCGACCTGCCCATGTTCCTCTACGCCTCCCTGATAGGGCCTGTGGCGGAGGAGCTTGTATTCAGGGGATTTGTATTGAGAAGGCTGCTGGGAGGGGGCAAAGGGTTTGCGATCGTCCTGTCCGCTGTCCTCTTTGGCGCCATGCACGGGAATTTCCTGCAGGGCACCTTCGCGGTGGGAGCGGGGCTGGTCTTCGGATATGTGGCGGTGGAGTACTCCATAGGGTGGTCCATCCTGATCCATGTTCTCAACAATCTGGTGTTCAGCGACCTTCTGGGGCGGCTGGCGGGGGCTCTCCCGAAGACGGCCGGGGCGGTGCTGGAGTACGGCGTGCCGGGATTTTTCTTCCTGGCGGCCTGCGTCATCCTTGTGAAGGAGAGAGAGAAGGTCGTCTCCTGGTGGCGGCGGAACCGCCCGCCCAGGAGGTACTGGCTGTGGGCTTTCACCACCTTCTGGATGCTCCTCTTCCTCATCATGGAGACAGTGGTGGCTCTGGAGGGAGTGAGCCGGCTTTAGGGAGACAGCCGCTGTGTGACAAAAATGTAAGGTACAGACCCGGAAATGTAATATGAAAAAATGGATAGCCTGCCTTTCCTTCGGTATAATGTCTACAGAACATACGAAGAGAAAGGCAGGTTATTTTCATGGCATTACTGGAAGTGAAAAATGTAAAGAAAATATATACGACCCGGTTTGGCGGCAGCCAGGTGGAGGCGTTGCGAAATGTGAGCTTCTCTGTTGAACCCGGCGAGTATGTGGCGATCATGGGTGAGTCCGGCTCAGGCAAGACTACCCTCCTCAACATCCTGGCGGCGCTGGACCAGCCGACCGCCGGGAGAGTCTATCTGAAGGGAAATGATATCGGAAAGGTGAAGGAAAAGGAGATGGCGGCCTTCCGCAGGCAGAACCTGGGTTTTGTCTTTCAGGACTTCAATCTGCTGGATACTTTTTCCCTGAGGGACAACATTTTCCTGCCCCTTGTCCTGTCGGGAAAGAAGTATGAGGAGATGGACCGCCGCCTCCAGCCCATAGCGCAAAAGCTGGGTATCCGGGAAATCCTTGGCAAATTTCCCTACGAGGTGTCGGGAGGACAGAAGCAGAGGGCCGCGGTGGCAAGAGCACTCATCACAAAGCCCCAGCTTATCCTGGCAGATGAGCCCACGGGCGCCCTGGACTCCCGGTCTGCAGACGAGCTGCTGGGAATGTTCATGCAGATCAACAGAGACGGCCAGACTATCCTCATGGTGACCCACAGTGTGAAGGCGGCCAGCACGGCGGGGCGGGTCCTGTTCATCAAGGACGGGGAAGTGTTCCACCAGCTCTACAGAGGCAGCCTGACAAACGAGCAGCTCTACCAGAAGATTTCGGACACACTGACCGTTCTGGCTACGGGAGGTGAGAAGAGGTGAGCAGCAGGATCTACGCAAAGCTGGCGGTTACCAATATAAAGAACAACGGGAAGACCTATGTTCCCTTCATGCTGACGGCCGTGCTCACGGTCATGATGTACTACATGATGGATACTCTGGCCAGGAATGACAGCATCGGAAACAGGAATGTGACCACAGTCCTCTTCCTCACCATACCGGTGATGACCCTTTTTTCCCTCATCTTCCTGTTTTACACAAACAGCTTTCTCATCAGGAGGAGGAAGAAGGAGATCGCGGTCTACAATATCCTGGGCATGGGGAAGGGACACATCGGCAGGATGCTTACCGTAGAGACGCTGATCATATGGGCTGTCAGCCTGGTGCTGGGGATACTGGGAGGCATGGTCTTCGGGAAGCTGATGCATCTTCTCCTCCTGCGCATCCTGCAGTATGATGTGGGCATACGCTTCCATATCTCCCTGCCCTCCATCCTCTACACGGCGGTCCTCTTTACCTTTATCTTTTTCCTGACATGGCTCTACAACCTTTTTCAGGTAAAGCTGGCCAATCCGGTGGAACTCCTGCGGGGCGGCAATGTGGGGGAGAGGGAGCCGAGGACAAAGTGGCTCCTTGCTCTTGTCGGCGTGCTGGCAATGGGAGTGGGATACTATCTGGCGATCACTACGGAGCGGCCCATTGACGCCATCGACACCTTTATCGTGGCAGTCGTCCTTGTTATCATAGGCACCTACTGTCTCTTCATCGCGGGCAGCATCGCTGTCCTGAAGGCGCTCAGGAAAAAGAAAAATTTCTACTACAAGGCAAATCATTTCACAGCGGTGTCGGGCATGATCTACCGGATGAAGCAGAACGCGGCGGGGCTTGCCAATATCTGCATCCTGAGCACCATCGTGCTGGTGCTCATCTCCAGCACGGTGAGCCTTTACGCGGGGATGGAGGACATACTGGACCAGCGGTTCCCCTACGATTACTGCATCACCACGGCGGACGCCTCCGATCCGGCGACCATTTCGTCCATAGACCGGATCGTGGAGGAGGAGCTCTCTGCCCGCCATGTGGAGAAGGAGGACGGCATGTCCTACAGGTACGGCGCCACCGCCGTGCTCCGGCAGAGCGACACAGCCTTTACCAACAGCCAGACTGTGGACTACACGGTGGAGGATATACAGGAGATGTATTTTATCCCTCTGGAGGACTACCAGAAGGTCCAGGGAGACCCCACGGAGCTCGCCCCGGACGAGGTCATCCTCTTCGTCACCGACGAGGGCAGCTACGGCCGGGACACCATCACAGTCAACGGAAAAGAGCTGAAGGTGGTGAAGGAGCTGAAGGATTTCCGGCTGGAGGACAAGAGCGTGGCCCGGGTGGTCACCGGCTGGTATCTGATCATGCCGGATGTGCAGTCCATACTGGATATGGGCGTGGTGAACGGCGCTCTCCAGTACTCCACCTACTTTGATATGGGAGGCAGCCGGGAGGACTGTCTGGCGGCGGTGCAGAGCATTGCGGACCGTGTGGGCCGGGAGGTGCCCGGGGCTGTGTGCGAGAACAGGGAACTGAGCCGGGAGAACTTCTTCTCCCTGTATGGAAGTCTCTTCTTCATCGGCCTCTACCTGGGTTCCATGTTCCTCATAGCTACCGTGCTCATCATCTACTACAAGCAGATTTCAGAGGGCTACGATGACAGGGAGCGGTACCAGATCATGCAGAAGGTGGGCATGGGAAAGCGGGAGGTCAGGCGGTCTATACGGAGCCAGGTGCTTCTGGTGTTCTTCCTGCCCCTTGTGGTGGCGGTGATCCACATTGCGGTAGCCTTCAATGTCATCGACAAGCTGCTGGCCATGCTGGGACTTGTCAACACGCCTTTGTTCCTGGCCTGCACGGCGGCCACGGTGCTGGTGTTCGCCGTCTTCTATGTGATGGTCTTTGCCGTCACGGCGAGAGAGTATTATAAGATTGTCAATGAGTGAGACAGTGTGATAAAATAGTGGCAGATCAGTTCAAAGGAGGAATGTCACTATGACAAAAGCATCAGAGAGAGAGACTGTCAAGGCAGAGCATGTCAACGGCGGCGCGGGATTTATCATGAAGGAGGCCCTCATCACAGGCGAGGAGCTGGGAGAGCACTGCAAGATGTTCAGCCGCGTGACCATAAAGCCGGGCTGTGAGCTGGGCCATCACGAGCACCACGGGGAGACAGAGACCTACTACGTGCTCAGCGGCAGCGGCATGTACGACGACAATGGGAAGGCAGTTCCCATCGAGGCGGGGGATGTGACCTTCTGCAAGGACGGGGACGGCCACGGGGTGAAGAACACAGGGACAGAGGACCTGGTCTTTGTGGCCCTCATCCTGAAAAAATAACAGGAAGGACAAGATGAAAGAGGGCGGACCTGCGCCCGGGAGCTTCTCCCGGATGCGGTCCGCCCTTTGCGGTGCACACGATCATTCTTCTGTGCTGTTTCCTATGCCAAGCAGGTTGTTCAGCACATCGCTGCTCACCAGGTAAACCAGGTCGGAGTCCTGCACCTGCACGTACCTGGTGCCGTCCCCCGAGTCGCTGCCCAGGTAGAGGGTGTAGGTCAGACTGCCGCTGTCCTCCTCTTCGCTGTCCCCGGAGTCAGAGTCGGAGCTGTCGGAGGATGATTCCTGGTAGGTCAGGGTGACCGTGGTCCGGGACGCTTCGTCCAGTCCGAAGGTCGTCAGCTCCTCCGCGGTGGCGTGATAGCTGGCCAGGTCAGTGAGGGTCATGGCCCCATATCCGCCGGCGATGGTGGCGATGGTCTCGCTCTGCTCCTCATCGTCGGAGGAGTAGGTGGTTGTCTGCCCGTTCTCTGTAAATTCCGCTGTCAGAAGATTACCGCTCCCAATGGCGGGCATGGCGTCCTTCTCTACCAGCGTGTCCAGATCGTACTGGAGGACAGATACAGCCGAGCTGGTGACTGTGTAGACAGGCGCCTGGGCGCTGTCCACAGTGAGATAGTAGTCCTCATCCGCCGCGTCCCCGACGGAGAAGGTGGTGGTGTTCCCATCGGCGTCTGTGGCCTGGACTGTGTAGGCCGGACTGTCAAGCCCGTAGTCGGACAGAGCGTCCGGCTCGTCGATCTGTCTGGTGGCAGTCAGGGAGGCGTAGGTGTTTTCCATGGCGTCAATGTAGGTCTGGTCCAGGGGGATTTCCCGGTCATCTGCCATATACCAGGTGCCGTCCTCCTTCACAAAACTCATGCCTGTGCCGGTGGACTGGTCCGTGAACTGGAAGGAGGAAAGCTCGCCCAGGTCCGTGACCTGTATCTGGGAGTCCTCCCCGGAGTCTGCCTCACCCGCATCCCACTGGTAAGAGGAGAGGGCCAGGTAGATGAGGACCAGCACGATGAAAATGCCCCCCAGCAGAAACAGTGTACGGTGTTTTCTTATATCCATATCCAGATTTCCTCCTTACGCTTTTCTACGCTTCATCCATCGGCGCAGGCCGTACAGCAGGAAGACGACGGGGATGCCGACGATGGCTGCCAGACCGATGAGACCGGTGTACTGCATGGTGTTGTACTCGATCTGCAGGCTCTTGGGCTCGATGGAAAGGTTCTCTATGTCGTCAAAATTGGCAGTCACAGCGTTCATGAACAGAGTCAGGTTCTCGATATTGGTAAACTGGCTCGTGATAGTCTCGTCGATCATGGACTCTGAGCTGATGACCGTGAGCCGGCTGTCGTTCTCCGTGGCCGTGGCTCCCAGCACATAGGTCCCTTGAGTTGACTGGCCGTCCTCTGTCACAGCGTAGCCGCTGGAGGAGGTGGTCATGAAGGGGGTCAGAGTGATGGTGTCCCGGGAGGGAGTTCCCTCCACCAGCCCGTTGGCATTGACCAGGAGGACCATATCTGACTGGAGCTCGTTTGCCATGTCGCCGGACACGGAGAGCTCGGGAAAGATGTAGTAGTAGTTTCCCTGGTAGCTCCTCTGCATATCTGCAATATAGCCGCCGGCAGAGGTCAGCCCGTATGTCTCCAGGAAGGAGGCCAGGTTGGGAGTCTGGCTGACATCGCTGCCCAGGATGACAAAGAGGTGGCCGCCTCCGTCCATATAGTCCGTGAGCATGGAAACCTCGTCCTCCGACAGGTCGTTGGCCGGGGCGTCCATGAGGAGCAGGTCACAGTCCTCCGGGATGGAGGAGGCCATCATCAGGTTCAGCTCGGTCAGTGTCAGGGAGGACTTGCCCAGCAGGTCCGTGACAGAGGAGGACAGAGAGCTCTCCCCGTGGCCGGAGGTGTAGTACACATTCCTGGTTACGTCTGTGGTCACATAGTTGACGGCGCTGGACAGCTGCCCCTCTCCGTCAAACTCCGATTCAGTGGCGCTCCCGGTGGTGTAGTAGGACATCTCGTCGTAGGTGATGATATCGCTGAAGGCGACCGTCGTGCTTCGATCCGTGTCATCGCAGGATACCACGATGGTGTCGGAGTCAGCGCTGTAGGTTGTGAGAGCCGAGGGGTGCAGCACCGGGTCGATCCACTCCACGTTGATGTGGCTGGAAAGAGCGCTGTACCTGTCTATAAAGTTGCTGATGCGCTCGTCCGTGCTGCTTTTGTCAGCCAGCACCGTAAAAGTCACATCCCTGTCCAGACCGTCCAGCAGCTCCCGGCTCGTGTCCGTGATCTCGTAGATGTTGTTGGTGCTGATGTCGATCTGCCGGATCTGGCTGGGAAGCTGCCCCACAATGAGGTTGATGAGCACCACAATGGCGATAACGAGGGCGGTCAGTCCCACGCTGTAGCTGCCCTGCTTTGATGCAATACTGTTAAATGAATGTTTGATCTTATCCATGATTTTGCGTTCCTCCTAACTCCAGCGTCTTTTCTGTATGGACTGCATTGTCAGGAAGATGAAGAGCCCGATGACAGAAAGGTACAAGATGATACTGCCTGTATCCAGCAGGCTGCCGGCCACTACGTCCGTCAGAGGCGCTGTCAGATCCAGCTTTCCCAACACATCTGGCAGCAGGTTCTCATAGAGGCTGGAATCTACTGCGTAGACGATAATACCTGCGGCCAGGAAGAAGAGTTCCAGGACGCCTGCGATAACCAGATTCCCTGTTATGTGCCAGACAAGGACACTGACCAGACTTAAAAGCACCAGGAGAATGATCAGGTTCAGAAGGGCGGAAGAGGGCAGGAAGCCTAAAATTCCGTCCCACAGATAGAGGACCAGAAGCACGCCGAAAGAAGAGATGGCCGCAATGATCTGACTCTCTGTCAGGGAGGAGAGAAACATGCCGATGGATATGAACACACACCCCATCAGGAAGAACATAAGGATGCCGCAGTAGTCAGTCAGCAGATAGGCATTTCCCTGCATCTTGATTACAAGTGGATAGAGACAGAATACCAGGCTGGGGATCAGGTAGACTGTCACCATGGCCAGATATTTTCCCATAACGATCTGTCCCAGGGAAACCGGGGCTGTCAGAAGAAGCTGGTCTGTCCTGCTTTTCCTGTCTTCCGAGAAGCTCTTCATGGTGAGTACAGGGATGGCGATCAGCAGAATGAACACAAGGGAACTGAGCACATAGGAAAATATGGGATATCCGTAATTCAGGTTGTACGCCATGAAATATACTCCTGTAAAAGCAAGGAAAAAGGCGATAAATACGTAACCGATCATAGAGTGGAAATAGGAGTCCAGCTCTCTTTTATAAATTGCTCTCATCTGTTGGATCCTCCTTTGTGCTGTCATTGTTCCGGGAGGACTCTGAAGAGGTGAGCTCCAGGAAAATATCCTCCAGAGTGGTCCGGGTGTTGGCCAGGCGGAGCAGAGGAAGCTCGTTTTTGCAGAATGTCCAGAAAATATCCTCGCGGATGTCGTTTTGTTCTTTCACAGTGAGAAGAGCCTTTGTGCAGCCTGCCTCACCGGAGTCTTCGATCTGTGAGGAGAGGATGGAGGGGAGCTGCCTGATGACAGAGCCCGTCTGTTCCGGGCTGCCTTTGACGAGCAGCTCTATCGTCTCGTTCCCCTGCATCTTCTGCTCCAGGTTTTCTGGCGTGTCGCTGGCCACCAGCTTTCCCTGGTAGATGATCATGATGTGGTCGCAGACCTCCCGCACCTCGGACAGGATGTGCGAGCTTAAGATGACCGTGTGGTCCTTTGCCAGGCCCCGGATGAGCTGTCTTATCTCGATGATCTGCTGGGGGTCCAGCCCCACGGTGGGCTCATCCAGGATGATGATCTCCGGAAAGCCGATGAGGGCGCCGGCCAGCCCCACCCTCTGCCGGTAGCCCTTGGAGAGGTTCTTGATGAGCCTGTTCTTGACAGGCCCCAGGCGCACCAGGCTGATGACCTGGTCAAGCTGGGCGCTCTTGATACTCTTGTCTATGAGCTTTAGGGCAGCGACAAACTTCAGATATTCCAGGACAGTCATATCCATATAGAGGGGCGGCTGCTCCGGCAGATAGCCGATATCCTTTTTAGCCTTGTAGGGCTCAGACAGGATATCGTGACCGTTGATGAATACCTGGCCCTGGGTCGCTCCGAGATAGCCTGTCATGATGTTCATCGTGGTGGATTTCCCGGCGCCGTTAGGCCCCAGAAACCCGTATATCTGTCCTTTTTTGATGGTGAAATTCAGGTGGTCCACGGCCATGTGCGTGCCGTAGTACTTCACCAGATTCCTGACTTCGATCAAAGCGATACCTCCTTTGGATTGCGATTTTGTCCCCATTGTAGAGAGAGAATGTGTAGGAAATGTGACCAAAGTCTGAAAAATGTTTGGGCTTGTCCCTTGACAGGATGGCGTTTTTTGGCGTATAATGCACCCATGCACGAAAGAGCGCAGGCAAAGAAGTCTAACATGTCTTTGTTTGTGCTCTTTTTTTGGTAAACAGCGTGTGTAAAAGCCGAAGAATATATATTATTCCTATAAGTGCAACAATTTATTCGTTACATTTATAACAGGTATTGCAATTATCAGAAAATTCTGATAGACTGTTATCAACGAACATGAGAACGACAGATGTTCTTTGTGTAATGTTATGCAACTGTTTACTAAAGGAAAATCGCAGAGAAAAGAAGAAAAGGGGGCATTTTATGTTTGAATCAATCAGTAATGCAATCTATGCGATTGACGATGTGATCTGGGGATGGTGGATCATCATCCTCCTCTTTGGAACCCATGTATTCATGACATTCCGCACCGGCTTCATCCAGTGGAAGTCTATCAGCAAGGGAATCAAGCTTTCCGTCACGAGAGATCCTGAAGCGGAAGGTGAAGTATCCAACTTTGGAGCCCTGACTACAGCCCTGGCGGCTACTATCGGAACCGGCAACATCGTCGGCGTGGGAACAGCCATTGCTCTTGGAGGCCCCGGAGCGGTGCTCTGGTGCTGGCTCTCCGGTGTGTTCGGGATCGCCACAAAGTATTCCGAGTCCCTGATCGCCGTGAAGTACCGCGTGAAGACTAAGGACGGGCGCATGCAGGGCGGCGCTATGTACGCTCTCTCCAGAGGACTGAAATGGCAGCCCTTCGGCAAGATACTGGGACTTATCTTCGCCATCTTCGCTGGCTTTGCATCCTTTGGTATCGGATGTGCCACGCAGGTGAACGCTATCGCCAACATCGTGGAGGAGAACGTGGGGATTCCCGGCTGGATCATCGGTATCGTGATCGCAGTGCTGACAGCCATCGTTATCTTCGGCGGTATCAAGTCCATCGCAAACGTGTGTGAGAAACTGGTGCCCTTCATGGCTATCTTCTATGTGCTGGGATGTCTCATCATCCTCGGCATCAACTACGATTATATCATCCCGGCCATCAAGACCATCTGCACCCTGGCCTTCACACCCGGCGCCGCGGCAGGAGGACTTGTGGGAACAGGTATCATGGCAGCCATGAGATTCGGTGTTGCCAGAGGTCTTTTCTCCAATGAGTCAGGTATGGGCTCCGCTCCCATCGCGGCTGCAGCAGCACAGACAAGGAACCCGGTGCGTCAGGCGCTTGTATCCTCCACAGGTACATTCTGGGATACAGTTGTTGTTTGTCTCATGTCCGGTCTTGTTATCGTGACATCTGTCATGAAGAACCCGAATATCAACGCGGATGAGATCGAGGACGGCGGTGTCCTGACAACACTCGCCTTCCAGCAGATCCCCTACCTTGGGCCTATCATCCTGACACTCGGCATCATCTGCTTCGCATACTCTACTGTCCTTGGATGGGCATATTACGGAGAGCGCGCGGTTGAGTACTTTGCCGGAAAGAAAGTTATTTACGTGTACCGTACTCTTTACATCGTTGTGGCAGCGATCGCACCTATCGTAGCCCTGGATGTTGTGTGGGCTCTGGCAGATATCCTGAACGCGCTGATGGCCGTGCCTAACCTGATAGCTGTGCTCCTTCTGTCCAATGTCATAGCAAAGGAGACAAAGAAGTACATAAACAATCTGGATGCATGGTCTGAAGAGCCGGTACCGGTCATCGATGACTGATAAAGAAAAAGAAAAAAGCTCTTGACAAATCTGCTTTGTCAGAGTAAAGTAATGAACATGAAATAAATATTTTATAAACCGATGAGAAAGAGGAGTAGATCATCAAGGCGATGTCAAAGAGAGTGACAGACGGTGGGATTGTCATACAGAGCGGATGGTTGAATGGACTTTCGAGGGCGGCTTGAAAACCGGAGACGGCGAGTATGGTTTGTCGGGAACCGAACCCGTTATCAATCAGGAGTGTATGTTAGTACATGAGAAAGTGGACATTTGTCAATTTGAGTGGTACCGCGATAATAAAGATTTTATTACCGTCTCAAGCCTTTGGGTTTGGGACGGTTTTTTATTTGATAGGAGTTCCGCTCTCTATCAGGTGAAAACGCTTTGCGGAATGGGCACTCCACAGATTTTCTCTCCTGTACGGCAGCAAACAGAACAAGAGTAAAGGAGAACAGAACAATGATGAAAAGAAAAGTGATGGCAGTATTATTGACAGCGGCAATGACGACAGCGATGGCGGCAGGGTGCTCCGGCCCCTCCGACTCCTCAGGGTCAGGCGAGGACAGCTACACCATCGGTATCTCCCAGTTTGCGGAGCACGGCTCCCTGGACAACTGCAGGGAAGGGTTCCTCCAGGGGCTGGAGAATGAAGGCATTGTGGAGGGGGAGAATCTGACGGTGGAGTACCAGAACGCGGCGGCTGATATGGGGACGGCAAGCCAGATCTCAGACGCCTTTGTCTCTGACAAGGTGGACCTGATCTGCGCCATCGCCACACCTACCGCCCAGAGCGCCTACAATGCGGCCATGGACTCGGATATCCCGGTGGTCTACACGGCGGTGACGGACCCGGTGGCGGCAGAGCTGGCGGACGAGGACGGCAATCCGGTGGGAAATGTGACCGGGACCTCTGACGAGCTTCCCATCAAGGAGCAGCTTGAGATGATACGTCAGATGCTCCCTGACGCGGAGAAGGTGGGCATCATGTACACTACCAGCGAGGCCAATTCCATCTCTGCCCTTGAGACATACAAGGAGCTGGCAGGCGATTACGGGTTCGAGATCGTGGAGAGCGGCATCAGCACCACGGCGGATATCTCCCTGGCGGCTGATGACCTCATCAGCCAGGTGGACTGCATCACCAATCTGACGGACAACACAGTAGTGGCCTCCCTGCCCACTATCCTGGAGAAGGCAAATGAGAAGGGCATCCCTGTGTTTGGAAGTGAGATCGAGCAGGTGCGCATCGGATGCCTGGCGGCGGAGGGACTGGACTATGTGGCCCTCGGAGAGCAGACAGGGGAGATGGCGGCAAAGATACTCAAGGGCGAGGCTGAGGCCTCCGAGATGCCCTATGAGACCATCACGGAACCCGGTTTCTATGTAAATATGAAGGTGGCGGAAAATCTCGGCATCACAGTGCCGGATGAGCTGTCACAGAGCGCGGTGGAGAGCTTCGATGAGATTTCGGAGTCATCCGCTGAATAGAGGATCAAATCAGAAGGCGAGGCAGTTTTCATGGACTTTATCGTAACAATACTGGAGCAGGGGCTCATCTACGGGATACTGGCCCTGGGCGTATATATCACATACAAAATCCTGGATTTCCCGGATCTGACAGTGGACGGCAGCTTCCCCCTGGGAGGGGCGGTGACAGCCCTCCTCATCACAAACGGCGTCAACCCCTACCTGAGCCTTGCAGCGTCCTTTGCGGCAGGGGCTCTGGCGGGGATCTGCACGGGACTGATCCACGTGAAGGGAAAGGTGAGGGATCTGCTGTCGGGCATCATCATGATGACCGCTCTGTGGACCATCAATCTCTATATTGCGGGCACATCCAACGTGCCCCTCTTTTCTCAGGAGAGCATCTTTAAAAATGACTGGCTCGAGCGGGTTGTGCCGGAGGCCCTCACAGGCTACACGACCCTCCTTATCATCCTCATCCTGACGGTCATTGCCAAGGTGCTGCTGGACCTTTACTTAAAGACAAAATCCGGCTATCTCCTGCGGGCGGTGGGGGACAATCCGGTGCTGGTCACCTCCCTTGCCAAGGACCAGGGCAATGTGAAGATCGTGGGCCTTGCTATCGCCAATGGACTTGTGTCCCTGGCGGGCAGCGCCTTCTGCCAGGAGGAGAGAGTGTTTGAGATATCCATGGGGACCGGCGCCATTGTCATCGGCCTTGCCAGCGTGATCATCGGCACAAGCCTTTTCAGGAAGGTCACCATCATGCAGGCCACCACAGCGGTGCTCATCGGCTCCGTCATCTATAAGGCCTGTGTGGCTGTGGCCATCCGCAATTTCCAGCCCCAGGCCATGAAACTGATCACGGCGGTGCTGTTCCTGGTCATCCTGATCATCAGCATGGAGAGAAGAAAGAAGGTGAAGACAGATGCTGGAACTGAAAGGAATTCATAAGTATTACAACCCCGGCACTGTCAATGAGATGTGCCTGTTTCAGAATTTTGATCTGAAAGTGGAGGACGGGGAGTTTGTGTCCGTGGTGGGCAGCAACGGCTCTGGAAAGACGTCCATGCTGAACATCATCTGCGGCAGTATCCCGGTGGAGGCCGGGAGGATATATATCAACGGCACGGACATTACAAAGGAGAAAGAGTTCCGGCGTAACCGCCGGATCGGCCGGGTCTATCAGAACCCGGCCATGGGGACCTGCCCCTCCATGACCATCCTGGAAAACATGTCACTGGCGGACAACAAGGGCAGGGTGTACGGCTTCGGAAGGGGGACCAGCAAAGCCCGGATATCCTACTACCGGGAGCTCCTCTCTCAGCTGGGGCTGGGGCTTGAGGATAAGCTGGACATCAAGGTGGGGTCCCTCTCAGGAGGGCAGCGTCAGGCCATGGCTCTTCTCATGTCCACCATGACACCTATAGAATTCCTGATCCTGGACGAGCACACGGCGGCTCTGGACCCTAAGACGGCGGAGCTTATCATGGAGCTGACAGATAAGGTGGTGAAGGAGAAAAAGCTGACCACCATCATGGTCACCCATAATCTGCGGTATGCAACGGAGTACGGCGACAGGCTCCTCATGATGCACCAGGGCGGGATCGTCCTGGATATGAAGGGGGAGGAGAAGAGGAGGGTATCTGTGGACGAGATACTGAAGCTCTTCAATGAGATCAGCATTGAGTGCGGAAACTGAAAAACAGTCTCATATAAGTGTACAAAAATGAGAGCCCGTCAGGGCTCTTTTTTTGTGAAATATTTTCGGCGGGTGCTGATTGACGCGGGCAGATGGGGGATGGTAATATAGATAATGCATTTTGCACAGGATATAGTGAGTGGAATAAAAACAGAACACTAAATATAGACGTACAAGGAGAGGCATACTATGAGAAGACACAACGTGAAGGTAGTGAAAAAGGACGGTACAAAGGAGTCCTTCAATGTACAGAAGGTGGTCGTGGCTGTCAACAAGTCCGCGTACCGTGCGCTGATCAGATTTACGGACGAGGAGCTGCGGTTCATCTGCCGCTTTGTGGAGGAGAAGGTGGACGACCTGGACGTGGCCGAGGTGCCCATCGCCCAGATGCACAATGTGGTGGAGGGGGCCCTCGAGAAGGTGAACCCGGTGGTGGCAAAGAGCTACCGGGACTACCGGAACTACAAGCAGGATTTTGTCCAGATGCTGGACGACGTGTACAAGAAGAGCCAGTCCATCATGTACATCGGGGACAAGGAGAACAGCAACACGGACAGCGCCCTTGTGTCCACCAAGAGAAGCCTTATCTTCAACGAGCTGAACAAGGAGCTGTACAAGAAGTTCTTCCTCACCGTGGAGGAGATACAGGCCATACGGGACGGCTACATCTACATCCACGACATGTCTGCCAGAAGGGACACCATGAACTGCTGCCTTTTTGACGTGAAGTCCGTGCTCACAGGGGGATTTGAGATGGGGAACCTGTGGTACAATGAGCCGAAGACGCTGGACACAGCCTTTGATGTCATCGGGGACATTGTCTTAAGCGCGGCCAGCCAGCAGTATGGCGGATTCACTGTCCCCAGCGTGGACGACATACTGGAGCCCTTTGCCAGGAAATCCCACGAGAGACTTATCAAGAAATACAGAGAGCTGGGACTGGACGAGGAGACCGTGCAGAAGGTGGCCTGGGCGGACCTGGAAAAAGAGATGGAGCAGGGCTTCCAGGGATGGGAGTACAAGTTCAACTCTGTCTCCTCCAGCCGTGGCGACTATCCTTTTATCACCGTGACAGCGGGGACAGTCCCCAGTAAATACGGAAAGCTTGTGACTATGAAGATGCTGGAGGTGCGGAAAAAGGGACAGGGAAAGGAAGGACACAGAAAGCCTGTGCTCTTCCCCAAGATCGTGTTCCTCTACGACGAAAAACTCCACGGTCCCGGCGGGGAGATGGAGGATGTGTTCGAGGCAGGCATCGACTGTTCCGCAAAGACCATGTACCCGGACTGGCTTAGCCTTACCGGGGAGGGCTACGTGGCCAGCATGTACAAAAAGTATGGAAAAATTATCAGCCCCATGGGATGCCGGGCCTTTCTGTCACCCTGGTATGAGCGGGGCGGCATGGAGCCGGCGGACGAGAAGGACGAACCGGTCTTTGTGGGAAGGTTCAACATCGGTGCCATCAGCCTTCATCTGCCGATGATCTACGCAAAGGCGAAGCAGGAGAGCCGGGATTTCCATGAGGTGCTGGACTACTATCTGAACCTGATCCGCCAGCTCCACCTGCGGACCTACGATTACCTGGGAGAGATGAAGGCCTCCACCAACCCCCTGGCCTACTGTGAGGGCGGTTTCTACGGCGGCCACCTGGGACTGTACGACAAGATTAAGCCGCTCCTTAAGTCGGCCACAGCCTCTTTTGGCATCACGGCACTGAATGAGCTGCAGCAGCTCCACAACAAGAAATCTCTTGTGGAGGACGGGCAGTTTGCCCTGGAGACACTCCGGTATATCAATGACAGGGTGAATGAGTTCAAGAAAGAGGACGGACGTCTCTACGCCATTTACGGGACACCGGCGGAGAACCTTTGCGGCGTACAGGTGCAGCAGTTCCGGAAAAAATATGGTATCATAGAGAATGTATCGGACCGGGAGTACGTGAGCAACAGCTTCCACTGTCATGTCACCGAGGACATCACGCCTATCCAGAAGCAGGACCTGGAAGGAAGGTTCTGGGATTTAAGCAACGGCGGAAAGATCCAGTATGTGAAATACCCGGTCAATTATAATAAGGAGGCCATCCGGTCCCTGGTGCGCCGGGCCATGGCCAAGGGCTACTACGAGGGCGTCAACCTTTCCCTGGCCTACTGCGATGACTGCGGACACGAGGAGCTGTCCATGGATGTGTGCCCGGTGTGCGGAAGTACAAATCTGACAAAGATCGACCGCATGAACGGGTATCTGTCCTACTCCAGAGTCAAAGGGGATACAAGGCTCAATGAAGCCAAGATGGCGGAGATCGCGGAAAGGAAGAGCATGTAGGACAATGAGATACCACAATATTACGAAAGACGATATGCTCAACGGGGACGGACTGCGGGTGGTCCTGTGGGTGGCCGGGTGCGCCCACGCCTGCCCCGGGTGCCACAACCCGGTGACCTGGGACCCGGAAGGGGGGCTCCCCTTTGACGAGGCGGCCCGCCGGGAAATCTATGAGGAGCTGGAGAAGGACTATGTGAGCGGCATCACCTTCTCCGGGGGCGATCCGCTCCACCCCGCCAACATCCGGGGTGTTACGGAGCTGGCCCGCCAGATAAGGAGCGATTTCCCGGATAAGACCATCTGGCTCTACACAGGGAGCACATGGAACGGGGTGCGGGACCTGGAGGTGGCCCGGTATGTGGACGTGCTGGTGGACGGCACCTTCCAGGAGGCAAAGAAGGATAACACGCTGCGCTGGAAGGGAAGCTCCAACCAGCAGGTGATCGATGTACAGAAGACATTAAAGACAGGAGAGGTTGTATTACATGGCTAAGAGGATCGCAAAATTTGAGAAGGTAAGCTTTACACAGTTTAAGGAGGGGTGGACGGACACCTTCGGGGAGGCGTCAGAGGAGAAGCTCCGGGAAATCTACGGGGGCATCCGCCTGCCCCGCAGGGCCACAAAGGGCTCTGCCGGGTATGATTTCTTCGCCCCCGCTGACTTTACGCTCCGGCCGGGGGAGACGGTGAAGATCCCCACCGGCATCCGGGCGAAGATGGAGGAGGAGTGGGTGCTCAAGTGCTATCCGAGGAGCGGACTTGGCTTCAAGTATCGACTCCAGCTCAACAACACGGTGGGCATCATTGACAGTGACTATTACTACTCTGACAATGAGGGACACATTTTCGCCAAGCTCACCAACGATACCAACGAGGGAAAGACGGTGGAGATCTCCACGGGGACAGGCTTTATGCAGGGTATCTTTGTGGAGTACGGCATCACGGTGGACGACGAGGCGGAGGGTATCCGCAACGGCGGCTTTGGAAGCACCAGCTAGTTTAGCCTGATGTTCAGATAGCTCCGCCCGGAGAGGGTCCTGTTGAAGCAGATGCTGCAGATGACGATGACGCAGCCTGCCGCAAAGCCTGCCCAGTTGAAGAGCGCGGTCAGCATCAGGAGGAGGAGGCGCATGAATTTCAGCGCGTAGCCCAGCTCAAAATTGGGCTGGGTGTAATTGGCCACAGCCACAAAGGCCATGTACAGCATGACCTCCGAGTTAAACCACCCTGACTGGACGGAGAACTCACCCATGACGATGCCGGCGATGACACTTAAGGGCGTGCTCAGCATGCTGGGCGTGTTCAGGGCTGCCAGACGGAGCCCGTCAATGGCCAGCTCCAGCATGAGGAGCTGGAACACAAGAGGGATGTTTACTGTGTCCCGGATAGCCACAAAACGAAAGACCTCCGGCAGCCAGTCCAGGTTCTGCATGAACAGGAGAAAGACCGGTGTAAGGAAGACCGTCAGGAAGGTGATGAGCCCTCTGGAGAATTTCAGGTAGACCTGAGTCAGGGTGGGGAAGTAGTAGTCGTTGGCCTCCTCGATGATATCCAGGATGGAGGTGGGCAGTATCATGGCGGAGGGGGAGTTGTCCACCAGGATCACCACTTTCCCCTCCAGAAGGCAGGCGGCCGCTGTGTCCGGCCGCTCTGTGAACTTGAATTTTGGGAATGGATTGAACCATTTCCGCCGGAAGAGCTCCTCCGCCAGGCTCTGCTGGTTCATGCGCAGGTCATCCGTGTGGATGGCCTGCAGCTTTTTTGTGATGTTTTTTAAGAGAGCCTCATCCGCGCGGTCAGACATATAGCAGAGCGCCACGTCTGTCCGCGAGCTGGTGCCGATCTCCAGCATCTGCATGACGAGATGAGGGTCGCGGATCCTGCGGCGTATGAGGGCTGTGTTGAAGACGATGGTCTCCACAAAGCCGTCCCGGGAGCCCCGCAGGGATTTGTCCTTTTCCGGTTCTCCCACATTTCTGGCGGGGTAGGTCCTGCAGTCGATGACGATGCAGGACTCGTAGCCGTCTATGAAAAGGCAGGTGGTGCCGGAGAGGAGGTTCCGGAGGACCTGGTCAAAGTCACTGACAGTGTCCACCTCCACGTAGGGGAGGCACTGCCTGGCAAAGCCTGTGGCACTCCCCGGCATGTCCCCTTTTGTGACGCTGAGAAAGGAATCCATGATCTTCAGCATGACCTCATCCTTCATAAAGCCGTCGATAAAGAAAAAGGATGCCTCCCGCTCCCCGATGACCAGGTCTCGCTGTACCAGGTCAAAGCTGTCCTTCACGGGCAGTATCTGGTTCATGTATGCCACATTTTCTTTTACAGATGCGGTCACGATTCTTGTATCCGGCATAAGCTTATCCCTCCATATCCGTACGGATGCACTTTTTTGATAGGATTAATCTGCCCAGAACAGAGGGAAATATGCATGAGCCGTCAAAAGGCTTTGCCTTACCGTATAAAAAATGGTATGATTAGTGCAACAGGACCAATGGATAGGAGGTATAGAAGAATGAGGGACTATGTGATCACTGTGAACAGTACGGTGGATCTGCCGAAGGAATGGCTGGAGGAGAGAAATGTTCCGGTCGTTCCTCTGAGATATACAATGGACGGACAGACCTATGAGGATATGAACGGTCTGACTGCAAAGGAATTTTTTGATAAGCTCAGGGAGGGGAAAATGTCCGTTACCTCCCAGGTTAACCCGGAGGAGGCGAAGGAGGCTCTGGAGCCTTTCCTGAAGGAGGGGAAGGACATCCTGCATCTGGCTTTCTCATCCGGCCTTTCCGGGACATGCAACAGCATGAAGATCGCGGGAGAGGAGCTGAAGGAGGAGTATCCGGAGGCAAAGGTCATTGTCATTGATACGCTGTGCGCCTGCCTGGGGGAGGGACTTCTCCTCTACAAGGCGCTCCAGCAGAAGGCGGCAGGAAAGACGATCCAGGAGACGGCGGACTGGGTGGAGGAGAACAAGCTCCACATCTGTCACGATGTGACGGTGGATGACCTGAACCATCTCCACAGAGGCGGGCGTATCTCAAAGGCCACAGCTGTGGTGGGCACCATGGTGAAGATCAAGCCTATCATCCACATGGATGACAACGGCAAACTGCAGGTCATTGGTAAGGAAAGGGGAAGAAAGAAATCCCTGAACAAGATCGTGGACATGGCGGTGGAGCAGTCTAAGGGCTGGGACAATGACATCATCATGATCACCCACGGGGACTGCATAGAGGACGCCGAGTACGTGGCCGGCCTTGTGCGGGAGAAGATGGGCATTGACAACATCCTGATCAACAATATCGGCACAGTCATCGGAAGCCATACCGGCCCCGGCGTTGTGGCCGTGTTCTGTATGGGAAACAAGCGCTAGGCATATGACAGGCCTTGCGGACAGAGGCCGGGGACCCAGGAGAAGGCGGACCCCGGCCTCTTGTCTGTACGGCGGGCCCGAACAGGGAAAGGAGACAAAGCGATATGAGAAAGCATCTGGCGATCGATGAGGAGATGAAGGCCAAGTGGCCGGACACGAGAGTGGGCTGCCTGCAGTACAGGGTGAAGGTGGGCGAGAAAAGCGAGGAGCTGTGGTCCTATCTCAAAAAAGATATTTTTAAAAAGACAAAGGACGATATCTTTGACTATGGGGTGACGGATATCCCCAATATCAAGGAGTCCCGGGCCGCCTACCGTGCCTTCGGGAAGGACCCCAGCCGCTACCGGGTGTCCTCCGAGGCTCTGATACGGAGGATCGGGCAGGGGAAAGGGCTCTACCAGGTCAACACGGTGGTGGATGTGAATAACCTGATATCCATCCGGTCCGGGTTTTCCGTGGGCTCCTACGATGCCGCCCGCATCGGAGAGGAGCTGACCTTCCGCATCGGGCGGGAGGGGGAGACCTACAAGGGCATCGGGAAGGACCAGGTCAATATCGAACATCTGCCGGTGCTGGCAGATGAGGCCGGAGCTGTCGGAAGCTCCACAAGTGACTCGGAGCGCGCCATGATAACGGAGGAGGCGCAGGAGGTGCTGACCCTGATCTACTCCTTCTCCCCAGGGGATGAGCTGGAGAGGGCGCTGGAATACGGGAAGGAATACCTGGAGAAATACGCGGGCGCTTCGGACGTGGAGAGCTGGATAGCCGGATAGGAGAGTCAGACAGAAAAGACAGATAGGAAGGACAGACAGGGAAACCGGACAGAGCAAAGAGAAGAGAAAGATACTTATGTACAGAAGAGCACAGATCGCGGCAGTGGTGGCGGCGTCCTGCATGCTGACCGCCGGGGCGGGCCGGACCTCACAGAGCTATACGGAGAGCGGCGCCATGACGGACCCTCTGCAGGAGGCCGGGGCATGGATGGAGGAGCTGTCTGCCGCAGACTATCATACAGCCTATATGGAAGATAAAATGGACGGACTCCGGGAGGAAATCCTGGAAATGACCAGCGCGGCAGCGGGGAGCTGGAGCGTCTACGTGAAGGACCTGGGCACGGACCTGTCCTTTGTCATCAACGACCAGCCCATGTACGCGGCCAGCCTCATCAAGCTCTTCGTCATGGAGAGCTGCTACGGGCACATGGACCTTCTGGTGGAGAATGACTGCATTTACTCCGGGTCCGAGGAGGAGAGCCGGAGTAAGACAGAACAGCTTCTGCATGATATGATCACCGTGTCTGACAATAATTCCTGCAATGAGCTGGTCCGCATGCACAGCGCAGACAGAAGCTTTGCGGAGGGGTGTGAGGTGATAGGGACCTGGCTGTCCGGGACCGCCTGCGAGGACACAGGTATCTTTCACTCCCTGAGTCCTTCGGACACAGAGCGGGAGTCCATATCGGATGAAAGGAACCGTACAAGCGCGGCGGACTGCGGCAGGCTCCTGGAGGAGATCTACGAGGGGACCTGCGTGTCGGAGGGCGCGTCGGAGGAAATGCTGGGACTGCTCCTGGACCAGCAGAGGACGGGAAAGATACCATCCGGCGTCCCGGAGGGCGTGGTGACTGCCAACAAGACCGGGGAGACGGATGAGGTGCAGCACGACGCGGCCATCGTGTTCGGGCCTCAGACCGACTATATCCTCTGCGTCATGTCGGCGGATATTGCCAGCTCCGAAGCTGCGGTCAGCACGATACAGGAGATATCGGCAATGGTGTATGACTGCCTGAATCCCCTTGGGTAAGGGGATGCGCGCTCTCATCTTCCGGGAGTGGAGTGGCGGTATTTCTGCTGGAATTCTATGGGCGTTAAGCCGGTATGCTTTTTGAGTATCCGGTTGCCTCCCTGAATCTTTTGGACAGGGAGCCGGGAGTACTGAAAAATTTCTTCGCAATGTCCTCCAGAGAGAGGCGCTTTCTGTAGTTCTCATTTATATAGCTGACAACCTTTTCTATGTTCTCGGGATATAGCCTGCTGCCGCAGGCTTCTTCCTGCTCTGAGATAAGAAGAGAGACGAGGGAGAGGAGAGCGCACAGCATGTTCCGGGCTGTCTCTTTTCGCAGATATTCCGTTTCCCTGTAATGCTCCAGCAGGAACAGGACCTGCTCTTTGAGGAGTGGAAATGTCCTGCCGGTCCGGATGACAGGGGAGGCTCCGCGGGAGAGCAGATGATTGAGGGGACGCCCCTCTGCCTGTACGCCGGACAGAGAAAAACACACCTGCTCGAGGGGGTCTGCGCAGTCTGAATATTCGGCGTGGAGTACGCCGGCATTTTTTACGATCAGATACCCCTGTCTTATCATGAGGATCTGACCGGAGCAGTAGAGTGTTCCGCTGCCCGCCAGGACCAGGGAAAGCTCCAACTGGTCATTGTGGGAGTGGAGAGGAAATTTCCAGCAGGGCTCATCCCCGGCAGCTATATGTATCATCTTTTCAATCTTTGGAGAAAAACATTCGTCCTGGCCGACTCTGCTCTGCCGAACAAGGCAAAGGAGAGAAGGTTCTGCGATATCCGCAGATGCATCGGGTGCAATGACGGATGTGTGGGCGTCCTGTTCACGGACCATCCCATCACCTGTGTCCTGAACCCCATGCTCGGACATGAGTATGAGGGAGAAATAGAGACCGCTCCGGTCAAAAAGAAGGTCGCGGTGGTAGGCGCCGGACCGGCCGGTCTGTATGCCGCCATCGCCGCGGCAAAGCGGGGACATGAGGTCACCGTCTATGAGAAGGGGAAACACGCGGGCGGCAATTTCTACACAGCCTCCATTCCGCCCTGTAAAGGCGAGATCACGGACTTTATCGTATGGCAGACGACCCAGTGCAGACAGCTCGGCGTGGAGATAAAGTATGAGACGGAGGCGACGGCAAAGCTCCTGAAGGAGGAAAAGGCGGACACAGTCATACTGGCCACCGGCTCCAACCCGGTCGTGCCGCCAATCCCGGGGCTTGCAGAAAGCTCCAGGGTGTGTCTTGCCAAGGATCTGCTGGAGGGACGCGTGAAGCCGGGGGCGGAATGCGTGGTCATCGGAGGCGGACAGGTGGGAGCGGAAACCGCTCACTTCCTCGCCCAGATGCTCCGGAAGGTGACTGTCCTGGAGATGGCCGGCGCCATTGCGGCAGACGCGGCCCTTGCGGTCAACTGGCATCTTATCAGCTCTCTGGAAAAGAGGAAGGTGCAGCTGCTGACGCATGCCACCGTCTCAGAGGTCACTGAGGAGGGGGTTGTGTATAAGGACCAGAGCGGAGAATTACATACCATTGCGGCAGACACAGTTGTGGTCGCGGCCGGGTACAGGGCCAACAATCCGCTGGAGGAGGAGCTGAAGGACTCCGGCATGGATGTGAAGGTGGTTGGAGACGGTGTGCGGGCCAGAAAGGTCATGCATGCCACGAGAGAAGGCTTTGACGCCGGAAGGTCCATCTGATTTGGGAAAAGGAGGGAAAGAAAATGAAAGGTTTTGCAATGCTCAGACCGGGAGAAGTGGGATGGGTGGAAAAGGAAGAAGCGCAGATCGGACCAATAGACGCGCTGTATCTTATGCGCGACAAGCCGGAGGAGCTGATCAAACCTGTTGTGAACATTCGGTGGGATTAAATTAAAGATACAACGGACAAAAAGCAGCCCCGCCACGAGTTCTCGCGGCAGGGCTGCTCCCTTTGCTCCGGTATCTTTATTCTGCTGTTTTTATTCCGGTATCTTGCACACGTCCACCCACTCCTCAAAGCGGGAGTATATCTCCAGCTCCGGAATGGTCAGCTCGATGGCGCTGTTGGCGCTCCCGCAGGCCGGGAAGACGCTGGGGAACCGCCTGAGCGACTGGTCCAGATAGACCCTCACGCCCTCTTTGATCCCGAAGGGGCAAACACCGCCCACGGGATGTCCGATCAGTTCTGTCAGCTCATCCACCTTCAGCATGGTAGCCTTTTTGTGGAAGGTGGCTTTGAACTTCTTGTTGTCGATCTTGGCGTCCCCGGCTGCCACAACCAGGATGGGACCGTCATCCAGCATAAAGGACAGTGTCTTGGCGATCCGCCTCTCCTCGGTCCCCACCGCTTTGGCAGCCTCAGCCACAGTGGCGCTGGAGACGGGAAATTCCAGGATCTTTTCCTCCATGCCGGGCCACTGGCGGAAGTAGGATCTGACTTTTTCGATAGACATGTTTATCTTCGACCTTTCTTAATTTACATTTACAGTTTGAACCAGCCCATGGAGTTGGCCACGGAACTTCCAAGGATCAGCAGGAGAAATACCGGTGTGATCCATTTGATCATAACAGTGAAAAGCTTTTCTCCCACAAACTTTCCATTGGTCACTTTCACTTCGTCTGAGATCGCCTTTGGTCCGATGAAGAATCCTACGAAGATACAGGTGAAGAAAGCGACGATTGGCATCAGTACGCTGTTGCTTACAAAGTCCATGATATCCAGGATGGTCATGTTTGCCCAGGTGATGAAGCCTAACGGGCCGAATCCAAGGGAGGACGGAATGCCAAGTACCAGTGACAGGACTGTCACGAAGATACATGCATTCTTCCTGCTCCAGTGGAATTTATCCCGGAAGATGGATACAATGGTTTCCATCAGCGAGATGGAAGAGGTCAGGGCCGCGAAGATAACCAGCAGGAAGAAGGCAGCTCCGATGGCGCCGCCCATGGGCATGCTGCTGAACACCTTCGGGAGGATGACGAACATAAGGCTCGGGCCGCTCTGAAGGATCTTCGGATCACCGCCGGAGAATACAAACACGGCGGGGATGATCATAAGACCTGCCAGGAAAGCGATGACTGTGTCAAATATCTCGATCTGGCGCACAGAGCTCTCCAGGTTCGTGTCTTTTCGCATGTAGGAACCATATGTGACCATGATGCCCATAGCCAGGGACATGGAGTAGAAGAGCTGCCCCATGGCGGAAAGCACGGTCTTCACGGAGAAGTCTTCCATATGGGGCTGCACGTAATAGGCCAGTCCGTCCATGGCGCCGTCCAGCGTCAGACAGTAGATGGAGATGACAATGGCCAGCAGGACAAGGATAGGCATGGCGAATTTACTCACCTTCTCAATTCCTTTTTCCACGCCTAAAAGAACAATGATGGCTGTTGCACCGAGGAAGAGAAGGAACCAGCCCAGAGGCTCGAAGGTACTTCCCACGAAACCGGTAAAATAATCGTCAGCGGCTGCCGCAGAGCCACCGCCTGTCAGGAAGACGGTAAAATATTTGATGACCCATCCTCCGATGACGGAATAATATGGAAGAATGATAATGGGTACGGCGGACGCCAGGATTCCCAGGAACCCGAAGCGGGAGTCCAGAGCCTTGAACGCACCGATGGCCGACAGGCCTGTCTTTCTTCCGATGGCAATCTCTGCAACCATAAGGGAAAATCCGAATGTCACTGCAATGATCAGATAGATAAGAAGGAACGTGCCTCCTCCGTACTGTGCTGCAAGATAGGGGAAACGCCAGATGTTTCCAAGACCTACCGCAGAACCGGCAGCGGCCAGCACAAAGCCCAGTTTGCCGGAAAAACTGCTTCGCTTATTCATTTGTAAAAACCTCCTCAAATTTTATCTCAGTATTCCACATACCTGTCTCAGACATATGTAAGGACTATTATAATGAAAGAAAGCAGTTTTAGCAAGGAAAACATGAAGCGGAAAAAAGAAAAGTGTTGACAGGGGACGGAATGTGTGATAGATTAGTTGATGCGTAAGGTGTAAAACAAAGCAGAGTATCCGCTCTCACCATAGCACGATCGGGTGACTATTGGTTGATATTGAAACATTGTATACCATGTCAGGTGTATTGTGCAATAGGTTAAGTGGGTAGTCTGGACTATTCACTTATTTTTTTATGATGGAGGTGCACTACAATTAGCGATTTAATGATTAACGAACAGATCAGAGACAGGGAAGTACGTGTGATCAGCGAGGCTGGAGAACAGCTCGGCATTATGTCTGCCCGGGAAGCTATGAAGCTGGCGGAAGAGGCGCAGCTGGATCTGGTCAAAATTGCTCCCAAAGCTCAGCCGCCGGTATGCAAGATCATTGACTACGGCAAGTACAAATATGAGCTGGCAAGAAAAGAAAAGGAAGCCAGAAAAAAACAGAAAACGGTTGAAGTGAAGGAAGTGCGTCTTTCACCAAATATTGACACCAACGACCTGAACACCAAGGTGAACAATGCCAAGAAGTTCCTCACCAAGGGAAATAAAGTGAAGGTTACGCTCCGTTTCCGCGGAAGAGAGATGGCCCACGTGCAGCAGAGCAAGCACATCCTGGACGATGTGGCTCAGATGCTTGCTGACGTTGCGGTTGTGGAAAAGCCGGCCAAACTCGAAGGAAGAAATATGAGCATGGTTTTAACTGAAAAACGTTAAAAATACTATTTATCTTTAAGGAGGAAAACATCATGCCAAAAATTAAAACAAATAGAGCTGCTGCAAAGCGCTTCAAAAAGACAGGTACAGGAAAGCTGAAGAGAAACAAAGCTTACAAGAGCCATATCTTAACCAAGAAGTCTACAAAGAGAAAAAGAAATCTCAGACAGGCTACCATCACAGATGCAACCAATGTAAAGAATATGAAGAAAGTATTACCATATCTGTAAGATTGGGAAAAGATTGAAGGAGGAATTAGGACATGGCAAGAATTAAAGGCGGATTAAACGCTAAGAAGAAACATAACAGAACATTAAAGCTGGCGAAGGGATACAGAGGAGCCCGCTCCAAGCAGTACAGAGTTGCAAAGCAGTCTGTCATGAGAGCCCTCACATCTGCATACGCAGGAAGAAAGCAGCGCAAGCGCCAGATGCGTCAGCTCTGGATCGCGCGTATCAACGCTGCTGCAAGAATGAACGGACTTTCCTACAGCAGGTTCATGTACGGCCTGAAGGCTGCCAACATTGACATTAACAGAAAGATGCTCGCCGAGATGGCAGTAAACGACAAGGAAGGCTTCGCTTCCCTGGCAGAGACTGCAAAGCAGAGCATTGCGTAACAGCACTCAGTGAGTGTATATGTGAAATCCGAAGATTTCCGCCCCGCAGAAAGGGCGGGAATTTTCAAAGGATTTCTGAAAATATATATATTACAAAAAATACAAAAAATTTAAAAATAACTGTTGACATTCAGGCTGGCCTGTAGTATTATACTTTTCGGACAGCGAAATAAAGCAGTCATGCGGAAGTGTCGGAACTGGCAGACGAGCAAGACTAAGGATCTTGTGGCATTCGTGCCGTGTGGGTTCAAGTCCCATCTTCCGCATTCAGTGAGAAGCCTTGAGTTTTCAAGGCTTTTTTCATTTCCAGAGAGGAGTTCCCGATATGGGCGGGAGCTCCTTTTTTCATTTTTGACATCAACGCTGACATCAACGGGGGTGATTTCCAAAAAATGAGAGAATGCTTTATCTGATCCAGCGCCACCACTATATGGCAGTCTGCGGAGCGGATGCCTGGTATATCGCAGCCCTCATACTTGGCCGGGGATTTACCGTGAAAGCGGCATAAGTGCTGTAAATTAACATGTGAATTTGCATTGTTATTTTGAAAAGAAGGTGATATGCTATAGAAAAAATAACAGACAGAAAGGATGTACTTGCTATGCCCAATATAAAACCAATCTCTGATCTGAGAAACTATACAGAAGTTTTGAAGGAGGCGGAGGAAGGCTCTCCGATATTCCTGACCAAAAATGGCCGTGGAGAATATGTCATTCTGGACATGAAGGAATACGACAAAATGCGGGCCACGATCGCACTGTTATCCAAACTGGAGGAAGGGGAACAGTCTGCCAGAAAGGGAGGCAGGATTTCTGCTGATGAAGTGGAAAAAGCCCTTGGTATTTAGATATGGAGCTCTACTATTCGCCGGAAGCGGAAAGAGACCTGCAGAATATCCGTAATTCTATTATAGAGAATTTTGACAGAGAAGATATCGCAAAGAAGGTGCTGAAAAAGATTACGGGGGCAGCGAGAGGTCTTCTTGCGTTTCCCTGTATGGGAGAGGAACTGGCCCGTATGACAGGCATATCTACAGAATACAGATATCTTTGCTGTGAAAGGAATTACGTATTTTATCGATTGGAGAAAGACAGGGTTTATATCGTCCGTATTTTACATGAATGGCAGGACTTTATGAGGATATTATTTGGTATCACGGAAGAGTCAGATACAGAGGACACAGCGTAGAAGGGACAGGGACACTCCTGTCTCTTCTTGTATATGGAAACAAGATAAAATTCAGGCGACGGCTGAGGCCTGCTTCTTAGCACAACCTGGCATTGAAAATTGGAGCCGCCTGAATAAGAGAAAAGTGCTGTCAAAAGAGGGATTATAGGGTATAATAAATATAATCCTACCAACGGCAGCATGAATGAAGGAGGAATTTTATGCCAGCGGCAATGAGAGAACGGCTGAAGAAATACACAGAAGCTTTGCAGAAAATATATGGTCCGCATCTGAAATCTGTAATTTTATATGGTTCCTATGCCCGGGGAGATTTCAAAAAGGACTCGGATATTGACATTATGATACTTCTGGATCTGTCAGACATGGATATAAAAGCATATAGACACAATTTGTCTGGCATGACATTTGACTTTAACATGGATCATGATATGGATATTAAACCAATAGCTAAAAGTGAAGAGCAGTTTGAAAAATGGTCAGATGCTTATCCCTTCTATGCGAATGTAAAGCGGGAGGGGGTGAAGTTGTTTGGGGCGGAATAATGAAAAGGGCACAAAAGAAGATCTGTGCCGGTATAGGCTGGAAATATCTAAAGCGGATCTGCGATCTGCCATGCTCCTTTTGGAAGCAGGAGAGCTTAGAGGAGCAAACAACAGGGCTTATTACAGTATTTATCATGCCATATCTTCTGTACATGCATTGGATGGGAACGCATACAAAAGACATAAGGATGCTCTTGCAAATTTTAATAAGGCATATGTGAAAACAGAAATTTTTTCAAGAGAACTAGGAAGAAAAATTTCTGAGGCAGTGGAAATACGGCATGCAAGTGATTATGATGATTTTTATATCGCAACGAGAGAAGAAGCAGAAGAGCAGATTGAGACAGCTAAGGAGTTGCTGCGTCAAATAGAAACATATGTACAGGGACGGCTTTAAAGCCGTCTTTTTTAATGTAAAGAGAAGCAAATGGTGACGGGAAAGTCTAAAAAGGGCTGTACAAAGCACACGTTTCCGCTATAATGAAAGCTGGTCTATCAATATCGGTTTTATTTATATAATATAAGGAAGGAAAGTGAGAGCATGTTTTTTATCATAGGCCTTACCACCGGGCGGAAGGATCTCAAATTCAACCAGATGGTCATCTGCAGCAGGTGCGGCAGATACGGGAGATACATGGTGTATATGACATACACGGCCCTGTCCCTCTTCTTTATCCCCTGCTTTAAGTGGAATAAACAGTACTTTGTACAGACAAGCTGTTGCGGCATGATGTACAGGCTGGACCCGGAAGTGGGCAAGCGGGTCGCCAGGGGTGAAGAGCTGGAGATCCGGCAGGAGGATCTGGAGCCGGTTTCCGGAGGATGGCCGGGCGGACAGATGAAACGGTGTCCGAACTGCGGCTATACGACAGATGAAGATTTTACATTCTGCCCGAAATGCGGTGGAAGATTTTAAGGTTTACCGGGAAGGCTAACCATGATATAATAGTGTCTAATTTTGAAAATGTTTGTTGAAATCCAACAATATAACGGATAGAGGGCTTATGAAGATCAATACAAAGAGATTGTGGGATCACATTATGGAGTTGGGAAAGATCGGAAGCGGGGCGGACGGCAGCGTCACCCGCTTCCCGTTCACCCCTGAGGACAAAAGCGCAGAGAAGCTGATCTGCCGCTATATGGAAGAGGCGGGGCTGGACGTGGAAAGAGACGGAGCGGGCAATCTGATCGGAAAGTGGACGCCTGCCGGAGGTGGGGCAGCGGGACAGCCACCGGTGATGACCGGCTCCCACTATGATACGGTCCTGCAGGGAGGGAAATTTGACGGATGCCTGGGGGTTCTGGGAGCCATTGAGGCAGTGCAGACTCTGCGTGAGGAAGGCTATGAACCGAAAGTGCCTGTGTGGGTGATCGGCTTTAAGGATGAGGAGGGCAACCGGTTTGGATACGGAATGATCGGGAGCAAAGCCATCTGTGGGAGAGCCCTGCCGGAGGGATTGATATCTGCGGACGCGGACGGCATTTCCCTTGGCGACGCCATGAGAGCATACGGGCTTTCTCCCGACAGTCTGGACACCTGCAGGGTGGACAGGATAAAGGCTATGCTGGAGCTTCACATTGAACAGGGACAGGTCCTGGAAAAGAACGGCAGCCAGATTGGGATCGTGGAAGGCATTGCAGGACTGGAACGGTACACAGTGACCATCACAGGGAGCAGCGCCCACGCCGGAGCCACTCCCATGAGCGAACGGTCTGACCCGGTTCCTGCCATGAGCAGATGGATACTGAAGGCGACAGAACTTGCAAAGGAGCGGAAAGACTGTGTGGCTACGGTGGGACGCATCAAAGTGCTGCCCGGAACCTGCAATATCATCTGCGGGGAGACGGAGTTTTCACTAGATATCCGCAGCGTCCGAGATGAAGATATACGGGATATCATGGAAGAGATGAGCCGATATGAAAAGCTGCTGGAAGAGCAGGAGCGGGTCAGCATAAAAAGAGCACTGGATCAGTCTCTTCCCGGCGTGCCTTGTGACAGCGGGCTGAAGGAGAGAATGGAGCAGATCTGCGACCAGTATGGATACGCCCACAGACGCTTGATGAGCGGTGCAGGGCATGACAGCATGAATTTCGGTGGGCTGTGTCCTGTCAGTATGATCTTTGTGCCGTCCCAGGGAGGATATTCTCACCGGAAAGAAGAGTTCACTTCTATGGAAGACTGTGAGGCCGGAACCCAGGTGCTCATGGAGATGATCCGGGAGATCACGTCCCGGTAAAAAAGGAATGGTTTTAACTTCCGGACAGGGCCTGTATGGACGGCCCTGCCGGGGGATAAAATAAAACTACAGAAAAGAAGAGTAAGAGGAGGTAACAAATGAAACAAAAAATCAGCCGTTTCTTCTGCTTTCAGGAGAGAGCAACCAGTTTTAAAGTGGAAACAATAGCTGGTATCACTACGTTTATGACTATGGCGTACATTCTGGTCGTACAGCCCAGCCTTATGGTGGGGGACGCCGACTATGTCATTGACACCAACGGAGTCATGATCACAAAGGAGGCGATCCTTGTCACCTGTGCCCTTGTCAGCGCTGTCATCACACTGTTCATGGCGCTGTACGCCAACATGCCATTTGCCCTTTCCACAGGAATGGGAAACAATGCCATGTTTGGCGCCATGCTGATAGCGGGGGCTATTTCCTTTGGCGGTATCATGTCCCTTATCCTTATCTCAGGAGCGATCTTTGTACTGCTCACTGTGTTCGGCGTGCGGGACCTCATTGTAAAAACAATCCCCAAGAACCTGAAGATCGCCATCAGCACGGCCATAGGCTTCTACATCGCCTACCTTGGGTTTGACAACAGCGGCATCGGTACCTTTACCGACGGTATCAGCCAGGGTGATTTCACTCAGCCGTCTGTCTACCTGGCCATCTTCGGCCTTGTACTGATCGCGGTACTGACAGCCCGCAAGGTAACAGGAGCTATCCTCATCGGTATCGTGGCTGTCACCCTCCTGGGGATCCCTCTCGGTGTGACGACTGTGCCTGAGACGCTGGCCAAGGTGCCGGATTTCAACGGCCTGGGCAATCTGATGTTTGCCTTTGATTTTAAGGAAGTGCTTTCCTTCTCGGCTGTCCCGCTGATCTTTGTCTCCTTCTGCGGAGATTTCTTCTCCACGCTCGGAACAGTCCTCGGCGTGGGAGCCAAGGCGGGCATGCTGGATGAGAACGGGAATCTGCCCGATATCCAGAAGCCTTTCCTCGTAGACGCCATCGGTACCTGCGTGGGAGCCTGTACAGGTAACACGGTGGTGACCACCTTTGTAGAGTCAAGCGCCGGCGTGGAGGCTGGCGGACGCACCGGCTTTGCCAGCGTGATCACAGCAGTTATCTTCGGACTGATGGTGTTCCTGTCGCCCCTTGTGCTGATGATCCCCAACGCTGCCACAGGACCGGCGCTCATCTTTGTTGGTTTCCTCATGATCCAGGGGATCCAGAATATTGACTTTTCTGACTTTACAGAGGCCTTTGGTCCTTTTGTCATGATCATGTTCACGATCTTTACAGGGTCCATCGCAGGCGGTATTTCCGCAGGCATCATTGCCCACGGAGCGATCAAGTTGCTGACAGGCAGATGGAAGGACGTGCATCCCTTCCTCTATGTCCTTTGCATCCCTCTGATCCTGTATTTCCTCTCATAAAGCGGAGAGCGGCAGACCTGTTTGTCTGCAGAAAGGCGGTATACGATGAAAATACAACCGAAAAATAAAAAGGAGCTGCTCAGGGCAGCTCTCGGCGAGATCGACAGCGATCTGGCCATCACAAATGTGCGGCTTGTCAATGTGATCACCGGAGAGATCTACCCGGCGGACGTGTTTGTCTATGACGGGATGATCGCCCATGTGGAATACAAGGATCCCGGCTCAGAGCTGGACAAGGCAAAAGAGGTAGTAGACGGGGGAGGCAGGTATCTGATCCCCGGCTTTATCGATGCCCATGAACACATTGAGAGCTCTATGATGACCCCGAGAAATTTTGCCAAGGGAGTCATCCCCCACGGCACGACGACCGTTGTCACAGACCCCCACGAGATTGCCAATGTGTGCGGTATGGAGGGGGTGCGCTATATGCACGAGGCCGGGGACGGCCTGCCCATGAGACAGCTCATCGATATACCCAGCTGTGTGCCGGCAGTGCCGGGGCTGGAAAACGCGGGAGCAGAATTTTTCGCAAAGGAAGTGGAAGAGCTCTCCTCCATGGAAAGGGTCATTGGTCTGGCCGAGGTGATGGATTTCCTGGCAGTGATACACGGTGAGGACCGGATGATGGACATCATTGACGTGATGGACAAAAAGGGCCTGTACCTGCAGGGGCATGCTCCCTCCGTGTCGGGGCGGATGCTGTCTGCTTATCTGTGCGGCGGCCCCAATACGTGCCATGAGTCCAGGGAGAGAAACGAGGCGCTGGAGAAGCTCCGCAGCGGCATGTATGTGGATGCAAGAGAGTCCTCCATCACGAAAAATGTGGAGGAGATCTGCGAGGGAGTGAAGGGCGTCCGGTTCTTTGACCATTTCTGCCTCTGCACAGACGACAGGGAGGCGGATGACATCCTTCATGCAGGACATATGAACGACGTGGTCCGGACAGCTATCCGAAGCGGGATGGACCCGGTGACAGCCATCAAGAGCGCTACTCTTAACACGGCAAAGGAGATCCATATAGAAAATCTGGGGGCCATTGCCCCGGGATATGTGGCGGACATGCTCCTTGTAAGCGACCTGGAGGAGCTGAAACCGGACCTGGTATTCTTCGGCGGCAGGCTGGTGGCAGAAAAAGGCCATATGACTGTACCCATAGAAGCAAGAGAGTATCCGCTGGAAAAGGTCAATACCATGTACGTTAAGGACCTGAAGACAGAGGATTTCCGGATCAAGGCACCGGTGGAAAACGGCACGGTCACGGTCCATGTGATGGAGTACCCGGACCTTCTCCTCTCCTCGACAGAGCTGACAACCGCCCGGGTCCCGGTGAAGGACGGGTATGTATGCCTGGAGGGAGAGGACCTGAAATTCGTGGCAGTCGTGAACAGGCACAAGGGACATGACACCATCGGACTTGGCATTGTAAAGGGCTTTGGAACGACATGTGGAGCCCTGGCGTCAACCGTGTCCCACGACAGCCACAACCTGACTGTTGTCTACGACAGCGCCGAGAATGCGCTTATGGCTGCGAACGCCCTGATACAGTGCGGCGGCGGCATGAGCGCGGTCAAGGACGGACGTCTGCTCCATGTGCTGGAGCTTCCCCTGGCAGGACTCATTTCCCTGAAGAACGCCACGGAGCTGGCAAAGGACAGTCAGGTCATGAAGGATGCCAACAGGGAGCTGGGGCTTACCGGACTTGAAAATCCGCTCCTTCGCATTGTGACGCTGGCGCTCCCCGTCATTCCCAAGGTGAAGATGTCAGATCTCGGGATGGTGGATGTGCTTAGGAAAGAGCTGATTCCCCTGTTTGTGTGATGGATCCTCACATAGTTTAGGAAATTCTGGTTATTGGAGGAATGAAAGATTATGAAACAGAACAAATCCGGAAACGGAGAATTTAAAAAGGAGATCGGCCTGTTCGGCGGCATGAGCGTCATCTGTGGCATCATGATAGGATCCGGTATCTTCTACCTGGGCTCCTACGTGCTCCAGAGGTCTGGCTACAGCCTGGGACTGGCGCTGATCTGCTGGCTCCTGGGAGGGCTCGTGTCCCTCCTGGGCGGCCTGTGCTTTGCAGAGCTGGGTGCCTCTGACCCGAAGGCGGGCGGACAGCTCGTGTATCTGAGCAAGGCCTACCATCCCGTTCTGGGCTTTATGTACGGGTTTACACAGTGGATACTGGCCAGCTCCGGCTCTATCGCGGCCATCGCGGTCGCCATCCCTACGGCCCTTGTGGACTTTATCCCGGGACTTACACAGTTCCATATAAAGGCGATCGCCATTGCACTGATCGTGCTCCTGACCCTCTTTAACCTGCGAGGTGTAAAGGGAGCGTCCAATCTGCAGACCTTCTTTATGGTGGCCAAGCTGCTCCCCATTTTCATCATCATGATAGGGGCGCTTGTGCTGGGCAGCCAGACACCGGACTTAAATCCGGTCCCGGCCTCTGCCCCTGACGGATCGCCTCTGACGGCAGGCTCGGTCTTCGGCATGATCGCCTTTGCCACAGTGGCCTCTCTCTGGGCCTATGAGGGCTGGACCAACCTGAATGCGGTGGCGGAGGAGATCAAGAACGTAAAGAGGAACCTGCCCCTTGCCATCATCCTGGGAATCGGCGGCGTCGCCATCTTCTATGCCCTGTTCAACTATTCCCTGCTGCGGGTGATCCCTCTGGACGAGGCGAAGAGCATGATCGAGAGCGGAAGCCTGTATCTGGGGACCACAGTGGCGGAGAGACTCTTCGGCGTGGCCGGTAAGGTCATCGTGCTGGCCGGCATGCTGCTGGCCATGTTTAACTGTCTGAACGGTATGGTACTGGCATTTTCCAGGATATACTACGCCATGTCCGCTGAGAAGATCTTCTTCAAAAAGCTGGGAACACTGAACAAGAATGGAGTTCCGGCGGCCAGCCTCATCTCCCAGATGATCATTTCCATCATCCTTGTATGCCTGCGTAATCTGGACCAGCTCACATCCCTCGTGGTGTTCTGCGGCATGCTGTTCAACTGCCTGGCTGTGACGGCGGTATTTGTCTACAGGCGGAAGTATCCGGACCTGGAGAGACCGTACAAGGTGTGGCTCTATCCAGTGTCCGTTGTCATCACGGTCATCCTCTTTGTGGGGCTGATGGTGAACAATCTGATGGAGGACCCGGTGACCGCTCTTACAGGACTGATCGTCCCGGTAGTCGGCATCTTCTTCTATCTCTACTTTAAAAAGAAATACGGCGGGGAGGAGAAGGAACATGCGTAGACCGGTGATCGGAATATCGGGGAACCTGACTCCCATCGAAAATGACGGAGTCTTTACAGGAAATCTGCGGCAGTACATCCACACGGACTACACCTCCAGCGTGGAGCGGGCGGGAGGGATCCCGCTGCTCCTGCCGGTGAGCAGTGACCCGGAGGTGATCCGCTCACACGCGCGGCTCTGTGACGGGATCATCCTGTCAGGAGGGGCGGACGTAGATCCCTTCCTGTACGGGGAGGAGGGGATACTGGGCCAGGGTTACTCCATGCGGGAGATCGATGTCTATGACATGGAGCTCTTTAAGGCCGCCCTGGAGGAGAAAAAGCCAGTCCTTGGCATCTGCAAGGGACTGCAGATCATCAATATCTGCTTTGGCGGTACACTCTACCAGGACATTCCCTCCCAGAGAGAGCGCTGCATCAAGCATACACAGAACACAGAGCGCTACCAGGGCACGCACAGGATCCGGATCAAGGAGGACAGCGTCCTTGCCGGCATCCTGCCGGATGGGACGTTTGTCAACTCCTGGCACCACCAGGCCGTAAAGGATGTCTCGCCACGGCTGACAGTGACAGCCGTGGCCTCCGACGGGATCGTGGAGGCTGCGGAGTACATGGAGGAGGACCAGTATGTCATGGGCGTGCAGTGGCACCCCGAGATGATGGCCTCCTGCGGAAGCGAGGAGCAGCTGGGCATTTTTAAGAAGCTGATCGAACAATGTGTCTCTTTGGAAGGGAAGCGGTAAAGGATGACAGAGATATTTACGAACGCGACTGTAACGACCATGGACGAGGAGAGGCCAGAGGCGGAGGCCTTTGCTGTCAGTGAGGGCGTGTTCACCTTTGTGGGAACAGGGGAGGAAGCCCGGGAATATGCCCGGAGGCTGGAGTCGGAGGGGAAGAGCGTGATCCTCACAGACCTTGCAGGGAAGAGCGTGCTCCCCGCCTTCCAGGACTCCCACATGCACTTTGTGGGATTTGCCAAGCATTTTATCAATGTGGACCTGAACGGCTGTGCCAGTATACAGGAGGTACAGCAGCGGCTGCGGGACAGACTTGAACGGTCTGGGACAGACGGCCCCGAGGAGGACGCCTGGATGGAGGCTACGGGCTGGAATCAGGACTACTTCACGGAGGGGGAGAGACGTTTCCCCACGGCGAAGGACCTGGATGAGGCTGTGGGTGACCGGCCGGTCATCGCCCTGCGGGTGTGTGAGCATGTGGGGGTCGTGAGCTCTGCCGGCATGCGCCTCCTCGGACTGACAAGGGAGAAGGTGCGGGAGCTGGGAGAGTTTGCCCTCACAGACGAGGCAGGCGAGCCGCTGGGTATTTTCCGGGAGAAGGTGCTGGACCAGATCAGGAGCCGGGTCCACATCCTGAACCGGGAAATCCTGGAGGACATCATCCTGAAGGCCCAGGAGGAGGCCCTGTCCTACGGGCTTGCCACCATACACACGGACGATATCGGTTTTATGCCTGATGAGGATTACCATCTGCTGTTTTCTGTCTACCGGGACCTGCTGGAGAGGGGAGAGCTGAAGATACGCATCTGTCAGCAGAGTCTGCGCCAGAGGCCGGAGCTGATACGGAAATACTATGAGGACGGATTCCGGTATGGTGGGAATGACCACCATCTCCGCGTGACCGGGATCAAGCTGCTTGGGGATGGCTCCCTTGGAGCAAGGTCGGCAGGGCTCCGCCGCCCCTATGCGGATGACCCGTCCACCTGTGGGCTTACTATCTTTACAGAGGACCAGCTGGATGAGCTGGTGGAGACAGCCCATGACCTGGGTTACCCGGTGCTTGTCCACGCCATTGGTGACCGGACTATCGAGATGGTGCTGGATGCCCTGGAGCGGGATAAGAGGAACAGGAAGCCGGAAGAGTCGTTCCGGGACGGGGTCGTGCATGTGCAGATCACGGATGAGGCGCTCCTGGAGCGGTTCAGGGAGCAGGACGTCATGGCACTTGTGCAGCCTATTTTCATAGATTACGACATGCACATCGTGCGGGAGAGGACAGGGGATATGGCAGACACCTCCTACGCCTGGAAGACACTGGCGGACAAGGGGGTCCATGTCTCCTTCGGCACGGACTGCCCTGTGGAGTCCTGTGAGCCCCTTCCCAATATCTACACGGCCGTGACCCGCCATTGCCTGACAGGGGATGAACAGCTGACCTACCGTCCGGAGGAGGGGATGTCTGTCTACGAGGCTGTGCGTGCCTGCACCGTGGAGGGAGCTTACGCTTCCGGGGAGGAGGATGTCAAGGGCATGATACGGGAAGGCATGCTGGCGGATTTCATCATCCCGGACCGGGACCTTTTCTCCCTTGCGGACCCGGAGGAGCTGCGTAAGATCAGGATACTGGCCACCTACATTGACGGCGAGAAGGTGTATGAGCGGGCCTGAGATGAGTGAAGATCCACTCGATTTGAATTATATATCTGAAACTAAGTTTTTGCCCATGCAGATGAGAGTCTGGATGGGCTTTTTTATTTGTATTTTGCAATCTTTTTGCGTTTTATCTGTAAAATACAAGAGAATGATGTATAATAAAAGAAAATATTCTGAAAAAAGGAGGGAGGCACATTATGTTAGAAAAACTGGATCTCACAAAGAAGATGGGAAAGGAAGAGTATAAAGAGAAAATGGAGCATCTGGAGAGGAGCCTCGGAAAGCTGCAGCGCAGATGCCAGGAGCTGGACATCCCGGTGATGATCGCCTTTGAGGGCTTCGGAGCCGCCGGCAAGGGACTGCAGATCGGGAAGCTGATACAGGCTCTGGACCCCCGGGGCTTCCGGGTGTATGCGGTGAAGAGCGAGACGGAGGAGGAGAAGATGCATCCCTTCCTCTGGCGGTTCTGGACCAAGCTGCCGGAAAAAGGCCGCATCGCCATCTACGATACGAGCTGGTACAGGCGCGTGCTGACAGACCGTTTTGACAAAAAGGTAAAGAAGTCCGAGCTGGCAGATGCCTATGAGTCTATCCTCTCCTTTGAAGACCAGCTCGCCGATGACGGGATGGTGATCATAAAGATTTTCCTTGCCATTGACAAAAAAGAGCAGAAAAAGAGATTTGAAAAGCTTCTCTCCTCAAAGGACACGGCCTGGCGTGTGACCAGGGGGGACTTGAAAAGGAATGTAAAATTTGAAAAGTACCAGGAGATGAACGAGGAGATGCTGGCCCGCACGGACACAGAGAAGGCTCCCTGGCATATCGTGGAGGCAGTGGACCGGCGCTTTGCCACTGTGAAGATCTATTCTATCGTGGAGGAAATGCTCAGAAGGCAGGTCGATAAAGCAGAGAGCGCGCCGGTGGAGGAGAGGACGGACACACCGGGGGCGGATGCGGCGGAGACAAAGGAGCTGATGGAGTCCATCCTTGGCAAGGTGGACCTTGGCCTGTCCTGCGGCCGGGAGGAGTACGAGAGGGAGCTGAAGATGCTCCAGGAGCGCATCCGGGAGCTCCACGGAGAGCTGTACCGGAGGAGGATCCCGGTCGCCCTGGGCTTTGAGGGCTGGGACGCAGGAGGCAAGGGGGGAGCTATCAAGCGCCTCACGGCCAAGATGGATCCCAGGGGGTATGTGGTGCATCCCACAGCTTCCCCCAACCCGGTGGAGAGGCAGTACCACTATCTCTGGAGATTCTGGAGGGATATGCCGAAGGCCGGCCACATCACTATCTTTGACCGGACCTGGTACGGCAGGGTCATGGTGGAGAGGATAGAGGGCTTCTGCACAAAGAGCGAGTGGCGCAGAGCCTACCGGGAGATCAACGACATGGAGCGTACCCTGACGAGGGAGGGGGTGCTGGTGCTGAAATTCTGGATGCAGATCGACAAGGACGAGCAGGAGAGACGCTTCAGGGAGAGGCAGGAGAACCCGGAGAAGCAGTGGAAGATCACGGAGGAGGACTGGAGGAACCGGGAAAAGTGGGACCAGTACGAGACCGCTGTCAATGAGATGCTGATCCGCACCTCCACGGCCAATGCTCCCTGGATCGTGGTGGAGGGGAACGACAAATACTATGCCAGACTGAAGGTCCTGCGGACCGTGGTGGAGGCTATTGAGGAGAGGATCAAGACAGGAGGGAGGAGAGCATGATGAACATCCGGGAGGAGATGGAGGCCAGGGAGGAGGCAAATTTAAGTCCCTA
Source organism: Lachnoclostridium sp. An118 (assembly GCF_002160985.1). GTDB lineage: Bacteria > Bacillota > Clostridia > Lachnospirales > Lachnospiraceae > Claveliimonas > Claveliimonas stercoravium. The sequence goes on from NZ_NFLQ01000001.1 coordinate 163,087, forward strand.
CGCCACCCTTAGCAGCAGGTCCAGAGGGAGAAGGAGGCCGGAGCCCCAGTGCGATATCCGGCCCGTGTTCCAGAGGGACAGGGACCGCATCCTCCACTGCAAGTCCTTCCGCAGGCTGAAGCAGAAGACCCAGGTCTTTCTCCTCCCCAAAGGCGACCACTATCGGACCAGGATGACCCACACCCTGGAGGTGTCCCAGAACGCCCGGACCATCGCCAAGGCCCTGCGCCTCAATGAGGACCTGGTGGAGGCCATTGCCCTGGGACACGACCTGGGGCATACACCCTTTGGACACGCCGGAGAGAGGGCGCTCGACCAGGTGTGCCCGGAGGGGTTCCGGCACAATGAGCAGAGTGTCCGGGTGGTGGAGATACTGGAAAAGCAGGGCAGAGGGCTCAATCTCACATGGGAGGTGGTGGACGGCATCCGAAACCACAAGTCCAGCGGCACGCCCCACACCCTGGAGGGCCAGATCGTCCGGCTCTCAGACAAGATCGCCTACATCAACCACGATATCGATGATGCTATACGGGGCGGCATCCTGACAGAGGAGGACCTGCCGGCAGAATTTACAGACGTGCTGGGACACACCACCCGGATGCGGCTGAACACCATGATACACGATGTGGTGACCCACAGCATGGACAGGCCGGAGATCATCATGTCGGACCGCATCCGGACAGCCACCATGGGGCTGCGCAGGTTCCTGTTTGAGAACGTGTACCAGAACCCGGTGGCAAAGGGGGAGGAGACAAAGGCCATCGGCATGATCCAGAATCTGTACAGATGGTATCTGGACCACATGGAGCTTATCCCCCGGCAGTATCTGGATCTGATAGGTGAGGGAGGAGACACAAAGGAGAGGGTGGTGTGCGATTATATAGCGGGCATGACGGATTCCTACGCTGTGAAAAAATTCCAGGAATTTTTTATCCCTGAATCATGGAAAAATTAAAGGAAATCAAGAAGTTTTGTCGAATATTATAAATGTAGGCATTTTTAAAGCCGCAGAAATTTGAGAAGAGGATGATGACAGCTGATGTATTATCCGGACGAAGTGATCGAGGAAGTCAGATCGAGAAATGACATTGTGGATGTGATATCAGGCTACATAAAACTGCAGAAAAAGGGCAGCTCCTATTTTGGTCTCTGCCCTTTCCATAACGAAAAATCCCCCTCTTTTTCGGTGAGCAGGGACAAGCAGATGTACTACTGCTTTGGCTGCGGGGCCGGAGGCAACGTGTTTACCTTCCTGATGGAGTACGAGAACTATTCTTTTGTGGAGGCCCTGAAGTTCCTCGCAGAGCGGGCAGGGGTCCAGCTTCCGGAGGAGGAGTACTCCAAAGCGGCAAGGCAGAAGGCGGACCTGCGTGCCAGGATCCTGGAGATCAACAAGCTGGCGGCCAAATATTTTTACGCCCAGCTCAAGGCTCCCCAGGGAAAGACGGCCTACGACTATCTGAAAAAGAGAGAGCTGAGCGACGAGACCATCCTGGCCTTCGGCCTGGGCTACGCCAACAAGTACAGCGATGACCTGTACCGGTACCTGAAGACAAAGGGGTACAGCGACGATATCCTGTCCCAGGCGGGGCTCATCTCCATCGATGAGAAGCACGGCCCCTACGACAAGTTCTGGAACAGGGTCATGTTCCCCATCATGGACGCCAACAGCCGCGTTATCGGCTTCGGAGGCAGGGTGATGGGCGACGCCAAGCCCAAGTACCTGAATTCGCCGGAGACAGTTGTCTTTGACAAGAGCCGCAATCTGTACGGCCTGCACAGGGCCCGGACCTCGAGAAAGCCCTATTTTCTCCTGTGCGAGGGATACATGGATGTGATATCCCTGCACCAGGCAGGCTTTACCAACGCGGTGGCCTCCCTGGGGACGGCCCTGACGCCGGGGCACGCCTCCCTCATCAAGAGGTATGTGAAGGAGGTCTACCTCACCTACGACAGCGACGAGGCGGGGACCAAGGCGGCCCTGCGGGCTGCGCCGATCCTGCGGGCAGCGGGTATCACGGCCAGGGTCATCCGGATGGACCCCTACAAGGACCCGGATGAATTTATCAAGAACCTGGGGGCGGAGGCCTTTGAGGAGCGGATACAGGGCGCCAGGAACAGCTTCATGTTTGACCTGGAAATGCTGGAGAAAGATTACGACATGGCCAGTCCGGAGGGAAAGACCGGCTTCCTGAAGGAGGCGGCCCGGCGGCTGAACACCTTTGACGAGGAGATCGAGAGGGGCAACTACATAGACGCTGTGGCAAAGGCCTACTCGGTCAGCAGTCAGGACCTCCGGAAGCTGGTGACACGCATGGCTGTGGAGGGAGGACTGGCAAAGCCTGCCACCCGGCCCAGGACGAGCGGTGACCGGGAAAAGGAGAAGGAGGACAGGCACCTGAAATCCCAGAAGATACTCCTCACCTGGATGCTGGAGGGGGAGGACATCTTCCGCCAGATACAGAAGTATATCTCCCCGTCTGACTTTACGGAGGACCTGCTGCGCACAGTGGCGGAGAAGCTGTACCAGCAGTACGAGGAGGGAGAGGTGAATCCGGCCCGGATCATCAGCTGCTTCACGGACGAGGAGGAGCACCGGCGGGTGGCGGAGCTGTTCAACACAAGGATCCGTGAGCTCCCCACCGTAAAGGAGCAGGAGAAGGCTCTGAGGGAGACGATCCTGCGGGTGAAGGAGAACAGCATAGAGGAGGCGGCCCGGCGGCTGGCCCCTACTGATATCGCCGGACTCCAGAGGCTGATGGAGGAGAAGCGGGCGCTGCAGGCCCCGGACAAACTGCATATTTCTATTAATTAGGGATAAAATATAAACAAGCAATGAGAGGATGGACACTGCATGGACGAGAACATGGTAAAATTTACGGAGAAGCTGAATGAACTGAAGGCTCTTGCCAGGAAGAAGAAAAATGTGCTGGAGATCACGGAGATCAATGATTTCTTTGCGGACATGGAACTGAATTCCGACCAGATGGACAAGGTCTTTGAGTATCTGGAGGCGAACAACATCGATGTGCTCCGGATGGATGACGACGATGAGGGACCGGACGATGCGGATCTGATGCTGACCGATGAGGACGAGGTTGATATGGAGAAGATAGACCTGTCTGTCCCCGACGGCATCAGCATCGAGGACCCGGTGCGCATGTACCTGAAGGAGATCGGAAAGGTGCCCCTCCTGTCGGCGGAGGAGGAAGTGGACCTCGCCAAGAGGATGGCAGAGGGAGATGAGGATGCCAAGAAACGTCTGGCAGAGGCCAACCTGCGCCTTGTGGTGAGTATCGCCAAGCGCTATGTGGGAAGAGGCATGCTCTTCCTGGATCTGATCCAGGAGGGAAACCTGGGGCTTATCAAGGCGGTGGAAAAATTTGACTATGAGAAGGGATTCAAGTTCAGTACCTACGCCACATGGTGGATACGGCAGGCCATTACCAGAGCTATCGCGGACCAGGCAAGGACCATCCGTATCCCTGTCCATATGGTGGAGACCATCAACAAGCTGATCCGCGTCTCCAGACAGCTGCTCCAGGAGCTGGGCCGTGAACCCACCCCGGAGGAGATCGCGGAGGAGCTGGACATGCCTGTGGACAGAGTCCGTGAGATATTGAAGATTTCCCAGGAGCCGGTGTCCCTGGAGACGCCCATCGGAGAGGAGGAGGACAGCCATCTGGGAGATTTCATCCAGGACGACAATGTGCCGGTTCCGGCGGAGGCGGCAGCTGCCACACTTCTCAAGGAGCAGCTGGACGAGGTGCTGGATACCCTGACAGACAGGGAGCAGAAGGTGCTCCGGCTTCGTTTTGGCATGAACGACGGACGGGCCCGCACCCTGGAGGAAGTGGGAAAAGAGTTCGATGTCACGAGAGAGCGTATCCGTCAGATCGAGGCGAAGGCGCTCCGCAAGCTCCGGCATCCGAGCCGCAGCAGAAAACTGAGAGATTATCTGGATTAAGAAAGAGGCGCCTATGGAACTATCAAAGAGACTATCTGCCGTGGCAGGTCTTGTGACAGAGGGCGCCTCTGTCGCGGATATAGGAACGGACCACGGATACATTCCCATCTGGCTGGCAAAAAGGGACCCCTCCGTAAGGCTGATCGCCATGGATGTCAATGCGGGCCCCCTTGAGAGAGCCAGGGAACACGTCCTGTCGGAGGGGCTGGCAGACAGGATCGAGCTGCGCCTGTCGGACGGATTTTCCGCATTAAAGCCCGGGGAGGTGCATACGATCATAGCAGCAGGCATGGGCGGCGGCCTGGTGATACATATCCTTGAGGCACATCCGGCCGTCACTGCCTCTGTAAAGGAGTTTGTGCTCCAGCCCCAGTCGGAGATCGAGAGGGTCCGGGCATATCTGGAGAGAGAAGGCTGCACCATTGTGCGGGAGGAGATGGTGGAGGAGGACGGAAAGTACTATCCCATGATGAAGGCGGTCCACGCAGGGGAGATACGGCCCTGGTCCAGGGTGGAGCTGCTGTACGGCAGGGATCTGCTGGAACGCCGTCATCCGGTGCTGCGGGAGTACCTCCTGCGGGAACGCCGCATACGTGAGGACATACGCAAGCGGCTGTTGGCCGCGGGGACGCCGGGGGCCCTTCTGCGGGAAAAGGATGTAGAAAAAGAGCTGGAAGAAATCCGGGAGGCGCTGGCTGTCTATGCAGATGTGCCGGCAGAGGCCTCCGGGGAATAGAAGGAAGGAGCGGGTGAGAGGATGCTTTGTAAAGAAGTGATGGATGTGATCGAGGAGGCCTACCCGGCCGACTATGCCATGGACTGGGACAACGTGGGACTCCTTGTGGGGAGAGACGACAAGGAAGTGAGCCGCGTCTATGTGGCCCTGGACGCGGATGACGCGGCCATTGAGGCAGCAGTGCGGTGGAAGGCTGACATGCTGGTGACCCACCACCCCATGATCTTCTCCGGCCTGAAGAGGATCAACAATCTGGACTTTATCGGAGCACGTATCCTGAAGCTGATACAGAACGATATTTCCTGCTATGCCATGCACACCAACTACGATGTGCTGGGGATGGCGGAGCTGTCGGGGAAGAAGATGGCCCTCAGGGACCCGGAGGTGCTGGAGGTGACAAGAGAGGGAGAGCGGCCGGAGGGGATCGGCAGGGTGGCGGACCTGGCCAGCCCGGTGCCCCTTAAGGAGGTCTGCTGGTCTGTGAAGGACCGGTTCCACCTGGGGGCGGTGAAGGTGTTCGGGGACATGGACCGGATGGTGTCCAGGATCGCCATCTCCCCGGGGTCCGGGAAGAGCATGGTGAAGGCGGCCCTTGACAAGAGGGCGGATGTGCTCATCACAGGGGATATCGACCACCACACCGGCATTGACGCGGTGGCTCAGGGCCTGGCTATCATCGACGCCGGGCATTACGGGATCGAGCACATTTTTATCGAAGATGTAAAGGCGTATCTGGAAGAAAGGCTGGAGGGCGTGGAGGTGAAGGCGGCGCCGGTGTGCCATCCATTCCAGATCGTGTGACAGGCAGGATGCTGCCGCAAAACAGGAGCATACAGGAGGTTTGTCATGGAGCGGAAGATGTATCGTATCGAGGCGGACGGTGAGAAAAGGGAGTATCCGGAGGGCACGCCCTACAGGGTGATCGCCGGGGATTTCCAGAAGAACCATGAAAATGATATCGTGCTCGTCTTTGTGGACGGGAAGCTGCAGGAGCTCCACAAGACTCTGCAGGGGGACTGCAGCCTTGTCTTCGAGACGACCGGGGATGAGATCGGGCACAGCACCTACAAGAGGAGCATGTGCCTCATGCTCGTCAAGGCCATCTACGATGCCGCCCACCATGAGGGGATACGGAAGGTGCGGGTCCACTACTCCATGGGGGACGGGTATTACTGTACCATGGATGCGGATTTCTCCCTGACCCGCTCCTTCCTGGACCAGGTGGAAGAGAGGATGCGCACCATGGTGGAGGAAGATATGCCGGTGCGCAAAAGGACCATACATACAGACGACGCAGTGGCCCTGTTCCGCAGGCACGGCATGCACGACAAGGAGCGGCTTTTTGAGTACCGCCGCGTCTCCAAGGTCAACATTTACAGCATGAATGAGTTTGAGGACTACTATTACGGCTACATGGTGCCGTCGGCCGGCTATCTGCGGTATTTTGCCCTCTACCTCTACGATGAGGGCTTTGTCATCCAGATGCCTTCCCGGAAGGAGCCCCGCAGTCTGGCCCCATTTACACCAAAAAGCAAGCTTTTCCAGGTCATGAAGGAGTCCACCAAATGGGGGGATATGCAGGGCATCGAGACGGTGGGGGCCCTCAACGACCGCATCACAAAGGGCGGAGACATGCGGGATATGGTACTGGTGCAGGAGGCCCTCCAGGAGAAGAAGATCGCCCAGATCGCGGAGGAGATCGCCGGCAGGAAGGAGGCCAAATTCGTCCTCATTGCCGGGCCCTCCTCCTCCGGGAAGACCACCTTTTCCCATCGGCTCTCCATCCAGCTGCGGGCGGCGGGCATGGTGCCCCACCCGATTTCCGTGGACAATTATTTTGTGGAGCGGGAGGATAACCCCAGGGACGAGAACGGGGAGTTTGACTTTGAGTGCCTGGAGGCGGTGGACACGGATCTCTTCAACGACCAGATGAGCCGGCTGCTGGGAGGAGAGGAGGTTGTCCTGCCCACCTTTAATTTCAAGACGGGGCATAAGGAATTCGGGGGAAAGCCGAAAAAACTGGGGCCTGAGGATGTGCTTGTGATCGAGGGCATCCACTGCCTCAACCCAAAGCTGACCCTGTCCCTGCCTGATGAGAATAAATTCCGGATCTACATCAGTGCCCTGACCCAGCTCAACATAGACGAGCACAACCGGATCCCCACCACAGACGGCCGCCTGATCCGGCGGCTTGTCAGGGACGCACGGACCAGAGGCTCCTCGGCCAGGAGGACCATCGCCATGTGGCCCTCTGTGAGGCGGGGGGAGGAGAAGAACATCTTCCCCTACCAGGAGGAGGCGGACATCATGTTCAACTCTGCCCTGATCTATGAGCTGGCGGTGCTGAAGCAGTACGTAGAGCCGCTCCTCTTCGGGATCGAGAGGGACTGCCCGGAATATCTGGAGGCGAAGAGGCTGCTGAAATTCCTGGATTATTTCGTGGGAATTGAAAGCACCCTCGTGCCGGCCAATTCCCTGCTGCGGGAGTTCATCGGAGGAGGATGCTTCCAGGTGTAGCAGAATGGTTGTCGGGCGGCCGGCTGCCCATCTACAGACGGCTGTAGAAATCCTTAATATCAGAGAGGCGGGAGCTCATGCGCATCAAGAGGAGGTCAGCCACCGTGAGGGCGGCCATGGACTCCACCACCACAACGGCCCGGGGGACGATGACCGGGTCGTGCCGGCCCCGGATGGAGAGCTTCAGGTTGTTCCCCTCCCTGTCCACCGTGTCCTGCTCCCGGGAGATGGAGGGGGTGGGCTTGACGGCGGCCCGCAGGATGACGGTGCTGCCATCGCTGATCCCGCCCAGAGTGCCTCCCGCATGGTTTGTCCGCTTGTGCACGCCGCTGTCGTCCGCGTAGAAGGGGTCGTTGTTCCTGCTCCCTAAGGAGCGGGCAGCCGCAAAGCCGTCGCCTATCTCCACGCCCTTGACAGCGCCGATGGACATGGCGGCCCCTGCCAGGGCGGCGTCCAGCTTGTGGAAGACAGGCTCGCCGATGCCTGCGGGAAGGCCGTCGATCCTGCATTCGATGACTCCCCCGGCGGAGTCCTGCCTTCTGATACAGTCCTCCAGGAAGGCGGACGCTTCCTCTGCGTGGGAGCGGGAGGGCATGTACAGAGGATTTTCCTTGATCTGACTGAAATCATACGCGCCATCGGGGATGCTGATATCTCCGATGGCTTTTGTGTAGGCGGTAAGCCGGATGTCCAGCTCGGCCAGCAGCTTTGCGGCCACCGCGCCTGCGGCCACCCGCCCGGCTGTCTCCCGCCCGGAGGAGCGCCCGCCGCCCCTGTAGTCCCTGATGCCATACTTTTGGTCAAAGGTGTAATCCGCGTGTCCGGGCCTGCAGCAGTCTTTGATCGCGCTGTAGTCCCGTGACCTCTGGTCCTCATTTTCGATCAGGATGGAAATGGGGGTCCCGGTGGTCTTTCCCTCAAACACGCCGGAGAGGATTTTAGCCCTGTCCCCCTCTCTCCGGGCTGTGGTAAATTTTCCCTGCCCCGGCTTCCTGCGGTCCAGGTAGCGCTGTATGTCCTCCTCACAGAGGGACAGCCCTGCCGGACAGCCGTCCACGACGGCGCCCAGAGCAGCTCCGTGTGACTCTCCCCAGGTGGTGGCGGTGAATAGTGTTCCGAGTGTAGAACCTGCCATGATGTGTCGCTCCTTTATTTTGTGAATTGTTTGTTAAATCCTGTTAAGATATATTAAGATTTATTATAAACAAGAGGCGCATTGTTGACAAGAGAAAGCAAGGACACTATAATTACTACGTATTGTGTAAAAGTGTATTTATAAGTAGAAATAAGTATAAATAATAGAAACAGGGAGCAGATTTTTATGAGCAGTAGAGAGAACAGCAGGGAGGATATCGAGCGCTCTTCGGAAGAGATCCTTGAAGAGACTATGAAAGAAATCTATGATGGCCTGCAGGGCTCCTCCCGGGAGGATACGCAGGAAGAGGAGGAGCCGGATATGGCTTCTCTGCAGGAGCTTGCGGAGGAGCTCGGAGAAGAGGGGCAGGAGGAAGAGGACGGCAGCGGAGCAGAGCCCTTTGATGAGGATGACAGCGTGATCCGTCTGGATGATAATGAAGAGTTTTATGACAGGGAAGAGGACGGGGAGGACTCGTTTATGACTGATGAGGACGAGACAGAGGAAGAGGAGAAGAAAGGCGGGAGCGGGAAGGGAAGGAAGAAGGCTCTGACGATCCTTCTTGTCATCCTGGGTGTGCTGGTGCTTGCCTACCTTGGCATGGCCCTGTTTTTTACAAGACATTTCTTCTTCTATACAAAGATCAATGGAACAGTGTTTTCCGCTCAGACAGTCAGTGCCGTGGAGAGCTATATGGAAGGACAGGTCGAGGACTACGAGCTGACTCTGGAGGAGATTGACGGCGGGACAGAGTCCATTGACGGAGATGACATAGACCTCACCTATGTGGACGGAGATGGTGTGGATGAGCTCCTGAAAAAGCAGAATCCCCTTCTTTGGATCACGGCTCTTTGGGACCACCCGGACATCGAGGCTTCCGTGGGCGTGGAGTATGACAAGGACAAGCTGAGTGAAGTGATCGCGGGGCTGACGTGCATGCTGCCTGAGGAGCAGACGGCGCCCCAGTCGGCACGCCCGGTATTCCAGGATACGGAATTCGTCATCCAGGACGAGGTCATCGGTTCCCAGATCGACACGGAGAAGTTTACAGAGGCGGTCAATACGGCCATAAGCGGCTTTCAGTCCACTCTGGATATGGAGGCGGAGAGCTGCTATGTGATGCCCGCCTTCACGGCCGATTCCCCGGAGGTGGCGGCAGCCAGGGATGCTATGAACAGCTATCTGGGGGCGAATATTACTTATGATTTCAGCCCGTATACAGAGGTGGTGGATTCTTCTGTCATCTCCCAGTGGGTGACTGTGGACGACAGCATGAACGTGACCTTTAACCAGGATGCGGTGCGTGCCTACATCCAGGAGCTGGCAAATAAGTACGACACCTACGGAAAGACGAGGACCATTGTCACGAGCCTTGGTAATACCGTGGAGGTGTCCGGCGGCTCCTACGGCTGGCAGATCGACCAGGAGGCAGAGTACAATGCTCTCACTGCCAATATCCAGAATGCGGAGACCGTGACGAGAGAGCCCCAGTACGCAAGGCGGGCTGCCTCCCACGAGGGGAATGATTACGGCAGCAGCTATGTGGAGATCGATCTGACCAACCAGCATGTGTGGGTCTATGTAAACGGCCAGTGCGTGGTCGAGACGGACTGCGTCACAGGTGACCCGACCCAGGGCAATGGTACGCCCCAGGGAGTGTACTCTTTGGCCTACAAGCAGATGAACACGACCCTGCGGGGACCGAAGCTGCCGGACGGGACATATGAGTGGGAGTCACCGGTCACATACTGGATGCCTTTCAACGGCGGTATCGGACTTCACGATGCCAACTGGCGTTCTTCCTTCGGGGGTACTATCTACCAGGGCAACGGCTCTCACGGCTGCGTCAACCTGCCGCCGTCAGTGGCCGGAACGGTGTATGATAACATCCAGGCAGGCACACCGGTTGTGTGCCACTATTAAGGATAGATAAGGAATTTGCAGAATGTATGAGCTTATAAAAAGAGACGGGGCGGCCCGCAGGGGCCGGCTCCACACAGTACACGGGGTCATAGAGACCCCTGTATTTATGAATGTAGGAACGGTCGCTGCCATCAAGGGGGCTGTGTCCACGGCGGACCTGGAGCAGATCGGAACACAGGTAGAGCTGTCCAACACCTATCACCTCCACGTGAGACCGGGCGACCAGGTCATCAGAAAGCTGGGCGGACTGCACAGGTTCATGTCCTGGGAAAAGCCCATCCTCACAGACTCAGGCGGGTTCCAGGTGTTTTCCCTGGCAGGCCTGCGCAGGATAAAGGAAGAGGGAGTCTATTTTCACTCTCATATAGACGGGAAAAAGATCTTTATGGGGCCAGAGGAGAGCATGCGGATCCAGTCCAACCTGGCTTCCACTATTGCCATGGCCTTTGATGAGTGTCCATCCAGCGTGGCGGACCGGGAGTACATGGAGAAATCCGTGGCGAGGACGACAAGGTGGCTGGAGAGATGCAAGAGGGAGATGGACAGGCTGAACAGTCTGCCGGATACCATCAACCGCCGTCAGCTGCTCTTTGGCATCAATCAGGGGGGAGTCTACGAGGATATCCGCATAAGACACGCGGAGGAGATCGCGGCCATGGACCTGGACGGCTATGCCGTGGGGGGACTTGCCGTGGGTGAGTCCCATGAGGAGATGTACCGCATACTGGATGCGGTCGTACCCCACTTTCCCCAGGATAAGCCTGTCTATCTCATGGGAGTAGGGACGCCTGCCAATATACTGGAGGCGGTAGACCGGGGTGTGGACTTCTTTGACTGCGTCTATCCCAGCAGGAACGGGCGCCATGGACACGTGTACACAAAGCAGGGAAAGAGAAATCTCTTCAACGCGAAATATGAGCTGGATGAGCGCCCTATCGAGGAGGGCTGCCAGTGTCCGGCCTGCCGCAGGTATTCCCGGGCGTATATACGTCATCTCCTGAAGGCGAAGGAGATGCTGGGGATGAGGCTGTGCGTGCTCCACAACCTGTATTTCTACAATCACCTGATGGAGGAGATACGCCAGGCTATCGACGAGGGCAGCTACAAAGAGTACAAGAAGAGGACTTTAGAGAGCCTGCAGGGCGGAAAATAATTATAAAAAAACAATATACCGGAAAAAAACTCTTGATGAAAACCCGGATATTGTGTATGATTACAATAGTGTCAAAAAGTGAGTGATTTAGGAGGAAATGTTTATGTATACTTTGGCAGCGGGCAGCTTTTTGAACAGCCCCATAGGGCTGATCCTTTTATATGCTGTGATCATCGGCGCTTTCTGGTTTATCCTGATGCGTCCTCAGAAGAAGGAGCAGAAGAGAGTCGCAGCTATGATCGCTGATATGGAGGTGGGTGACACAGTGCTCACCACAAGCGGATTCTACGGAGTGATCATCGACATCACAGACGATGACGTGATCGTGGAGTTTGGAAGCAACAAGAACTGCCGTATCCCCATGCAGAAGGCAGCTATCGCACAGGTAGAGAAGGCGGATGCGGAGTAAGTAAAAGATAAAGCGGAATGCTGAAGGGGCTGGCTGGAATGCCGGCTCTTTTTTTGTGACCGCGGCGAGCCAAAGCCGGGACTTGTCCTGGATACCGGCGACCGCTTCATCCACTGTCCTCTACACAACAGGATCGGCTTCCAATTACGCTGTCTTTATCAAAAACAGCACTCCGGAAAACGGATTTTATCAGATCCAGAGCGACGCGGTGCTGGACAGCGGCAGAAGCTCTGTTGTAGGGGGGAGCGGTGTCTACAGCTTTGACGGCATGTACGCATACATCTCTTCAGATTATGTGCAGATCGTAAATCAGGGAACTGCGGCATCCCAGCCACAGCCCGAACCTGAGCCGCAGCCTGAACCCGAACCAGAGCCAGAGCCTGCGACGCTGGACTCTGTGTCCATCGCGGCAGCGCCGCAGAAGACAGTCTACACAGAGGGAGAGACCTTTGATCCCGCAGGTATGGCTGTGCAGGCAAAATGGAGTGACGGGTCCGTCACCGATGTGACCGGTGAGGTCAGCTACAGGACAGAACCCCTCACGACAGACGTGACATCCGTGGAGATTTCCTACACCAGCGGTGAAAACAGAGGACACTCTACTTTTTTGCGCTTTTACAGAGTAAAGGGTTGAAACACCGTCAAAAATGCGATATGATTATGAAATAGCGAAATTTGTTGTACATAGAAAGGAAGGAGCATATGAACCTCAAGATCGGAGTTATCAAAGGGGATGGCATCGGACCGGAGATTGTCACAGAGGCCATGAAAGCGTTGGATAGAGTAGGAGAAGTATACGGGCATACACTGGATTACGACCAGCTGCTGATGGGAGGCGCGTCCATTGATGTGCATGGCGTGCCGCTGACGGATGACACGATCCGGAGAGCAAAGGAGTGCGACGCGGTGCTCATGGGCTCCATCGGAGGGGACGCAAAGACTTCCCCGTGGTATCAGCTTGAGCCGGACAAGAGGCCGGAGGCAGGCCTTCTGAAGATCCGGAAAGCCTTAAACCTTTTTGCAAATTTAAGACCCGCGGTCCTCTATGAGGAGCTGAAAGGCGCCTGCCCGCTGAAGGAAGAGATCACAGAGGGCGGATTTGACATGATGATCATGCGCGAGCTGACCGGAGGACTCTATTTCGGAGAGCGGAAGACCGTGGAAGAAAATGGAGTGATGACAGCCTGCGACACACTCACCTATAATGAGAACGAGATACGCCGGATCGCAAAGCGGGCTTTTGACATAGCCATGAAGCGCCGCAAAAAAGTGACAAGCGTGGACAAGGCGAATGTGCTGGACTCCTCGAGACTGTGGAGAAAGGTTGTGGAGGAGGTCGCCGTGGATTACCCGGAGGTGACTCTGGAGCATATGCTCGTTGACAACTGTGCCATGCAGCTTGTGAAGGATCCGAAGCAGTTTGACGTCATCCTGACAGAGAACATGTTCGGAGACATCCTCTCCGACGAGGCGAGCATGGTCACCGGTTCCATCGGGATGCTGGCCAGCGCCAGCCTCAATGAGACAAAATTCGGACTGTATGAGCCAAGCGGCGGCTCCGCGCCGGACATTGCGGGCAAGGGCATTGCCAATCCCATCGCTACCATCCTGTCAGCGGCCATGATGCTCCGGTTCAGCTTCGACCTGGACGAGGAGGCGGACGCCATCGAAAAGGCTGTGGCTGATGTGCTGAAGGAAGGCTGGCGGACCATCGATATCATGTCCGATGGCAAGAGCCAGGTGGGCACAGAAAAGATGGGCGACCTGATCGCTGCGCATATTGCGTAATATTGTGTGAATTGTAGATGGAGGTAGAACAATATGAGAAGTGACAATGTGAAGAAAGGGGCCCAGCAGGCGCCCCACCGTTCCCTATTTAACGCGTTAGGACTTACGAAGGAGGAACTGGACCGACCGCTGATCGGTATCGTCAGCTCCCACAATGAGATCGTGCCGGGTCACATGAACCTGGACAAGGTCGTGGAGGCTGTAAAAATGGGAGTTGCCATGGCGGGCGGAACGCCCATCGTGTTCCCGGCCATTGCCGTCTGTGACGGCATTGCCATGGGACATATCGGCATGAAGTACTCCCTGGTGACAAGAGACCTGATCGCGGACTCCACAGAGGCCATGGCCATGGCCCACCAGTTCGACGGACTGGTCATGGTGCCCAACTGTGACAAGAACGTGCCGGGCCTTCTGATGGCAGCCGCAAGGATCAACATTCCAACGATCTTTGTCAGCGGCGGCCCCATGATGGCTGGCAGAGTACAGGGAAAGAAGACCAGCCTCTCCAGCATGTTTGAGGCTGTAGGAGCTAACGCGGCGGGCCTTCTGGACGACGAAGGGCTTCTGGAATATGAAAATAAGACCTGCCCCACCTGCGGTTCCTGCTCCGGCATGTACACAGCAAACAGCATGAACTGCCTGACCGAGGTGCTGGGCATGGGACTTCGGGGAAACGGCACCATCCCGGCCGTGTACTCTGAGCGCATCCGCCTTGCAAAGCACGCCGGCATGCAGGTCATGGAGCTTGTCCGCAGGAACATCTGCCCGAGGGACATCATGACAAAGGAGGCCATCTTAAACGCCCTGACAGTTGACATGGCCCTTGGATGCTCCACCAACAGCATGCTCCATCTCCCGGCCATTGCCCACGAGATCGGCATGGATTTTGAGATTGATTTCGCCAACGGCATCAGTGAGCGGACACCCAATCTGTGCCACCTGGCGCCGGCAGGCCCCACTTACATAGAGGACCTCAACGAGGCGGGCGGTGTGTACGCTGTCATGGCGGAGCTGAACAAGAAGGATCTTCTCCACACAGACTGTCTGACCGTCACAGGAAAGACCGTGGGAGAGAACATTGCAGGCGTTGTCAATAAAAACCCCGAAGTCATCCGGCCCATTGACAACCCGTACAGCCAGACAGGCGGCCTGGCCGTGCTGAAAGGCAACCTGGCGCCTGACGGAAGCGTGGTAAAACGCTCCGCCGTGGTGGAGGAAATGCTGGTGCACGAGGGACCGGCCAGAGTGTTCGACTGCGAGGAGGATGCCATTGCAGCCATCAAGGGAGGACAGATCAAAGAGGGAGATGTGGTTGTCATCCGCTATGTGGGACCAAAAGGCGGGCCCGGCATGCCGGAGATGCTCAATCCTACCTCCGCCATTGCGGGCATGGGCCTTGGCTCCAGCGTGGCCCTCATCACAGACGGACGCTTCAGCGGCGCTTCCCGGGGCGCATCCATCGGCCACGTGTCGCCGGAGGCGGCAGTGGGCGGCCCCATCGCTCTTGTGGAAGAGGGGGATATCATCAAGATCAACATCCCGGCCCTGACCATCGAGCTTGACGTGCCGGAGGAAGTGCTGGCCAAGAGGAAGGCCAACTGGCAGCCCAGACAGCCCAGGATCACCACAGGCTATCTCGCAAGATACGCCGCCATGGTCACATCCGGCAACAGGGGGGCTGTCCTGGAGGTGCCCAAGAGCAGCCAGCAGTAAAGAGCTGTAAAAGGATGGAATAATCAGAGGAAAGAGGAAGATAGATTTATGCAGTTAACAGGTGCAGAGATTGTAGTGGAATGTTTGAAGGAGCAGGGCGTGGACACTGTGTTCGGATACCCGGGCGGCGCCATCCTCAACGTATATGATGAGCTGTATAAGCATAGTAATGAAATCAGGCATATCCTTACCTCCCACGAGCAGGGAGCCGCCCACGCGGCGGACGGGTATGCCAGGGCCACAGGCAGGGTGGGCGTCTGCTTTGCCACGAGCGGCCCGGGTGCGACCAACCTGGTGACGGGCATCGCCACAGCCTACATGGACTCCATCCCGCTTGTGGCCATCACCTGCAATGTGGGCGTGTCCCTCCTGGGGAAGGACAGCTTTCAGGAGATCGACATTGCGGGCATCACCATGCCCATCACAAAGCACAACTATATCGTGAAGGACATCACCCGGCTGGCAGATACCATCCGCAAGTCCTTTGTCATCGCAAAGAAGGGCCGTCCCGGCCCGGTGCTCATCGATATCCCCAAGGATATCACAGCGGCGAAGACGGAGTATACGCCCAGGCCGGCTGCTGAAGTCGTGCCTTCACGGGATATAGACGAGAAGGATCTGGAGACAGCCCTTGCCATGATCCGCAGGTCAAAGAGGCCCTTTATCTGTGTGGGAGGCGGCGCTATCCTGTCAGACGCGGCAGAGGAATTATATAAGTTCGCCAAAAGGGTGGACGCTCCTGTGACAGACACCCTGATGGGACACGGAGCCTTCCCGGAGACAGATGAGCTCTACACGGGCATGGTGGGCATGCACGGGACCAAGGCGTCGGACTACGGCGTGGACGAGTGCGACCTTCTGATCGTGGCAGGCGCCCGTTTCAGCGACAGGGTCACAGGAAATGTGAATGAATTTGCAAAAAATGCAGAGATCCTGCAGCTTGACATTGACGCGGCGGAGATGAACAAAAACGTGCTCATCACCGAGGGCGTGATCGGAGACCTGAGGGTGATACTTGAGAAGCTGAATGAGCGGCTGGAGCAGCAGGACCACGGCCAGTGGAAAGAGAAGATACAGGGCTACAAGGAGCAGTATCCGCTCGTGTATCCGGCAGAGGGACTGTCCGGGCCCTGGGTGGTGGAGGAGATCTACCGTCAGACGAAAGGCGACGCCATCGTAGTGACTGAGGTGGGGCAGCACCAGATGTGGGCGGCACAGTTCTATCAGTTCACGAAGCCCCGCACCTTCCTTACATCCGGGGGGCTGGGAACCATGGGATATGGCCTGGGAGCCTCCATCGGAGCCAAAATGGGGCGTCCGGACAAGACTGTGGTCAATATCGCGGGAGACGGCTGCCTGCGCATGAACATGAACGAGATCGCCACAGCTGCCAGGAACAGCGTGCCGGTCATCGAGGTGGTCATCAACAACCATGTGCTCGGCATGGTGCGCCAGTGGCAGGACCTGTTCTACGGGCAGAGATATTCCCAGACCGTGTTAAATGACGCAGTGGATTTTGTCAAGCTGGCGGAAGCCATGGGCGCCGTGGGATACCGGGCCCAGACAAGGGAGGAGTTCCGGAAGGCGTTCGCCGAGGCCCTGACTCTTGGAAGGCCGGTGCTCATCGACTGCCAGATAGACAAGGATGAGAAGGTATGGCCTATGGTGGCTCCCGGGGCGGCTATCCGGGATGCCTTTGACGAGGCCGACATGAAGAAAGAAGACTAGAAAAAGAAAACAGAAAAATGGAGGGATCAACAATGAGCAGAGTGTACAATTTTTCAGCAGGTCCGGCTGTACTGCCGGAAGAAGTCCTCAGAGAAGCAGCAGACGAGATGTTAGATTACAGGGGAACGGGCATGTCCGTGATGGAAATGAGTCATCGCTCAAAGGCATTTGCCGGGATCATCCAGGAGGCAGAGGCGGACCTGCGGGAGCTGATGCATATTCCTGACAATTACAAGGTCCTCTTCCTGCAGGGAGGAGCGTCCCAGCAGTTTGCCATGATCCCCATGAATCTGATGAAAAACGGGGTAGCGGACTACATCGTCACCGGACAGTGGGCGAAAAAGGCGTACCAGGAGGCGCAGAAATACGGGAAGGTGAACAAGATAGCCTCATCGGAGGACAAGACATTTTCCTATATTCCGGACTGCTCGGATCTGCCTGTCTCCCCGGATGCGGACTATGTGTACATATGTGAGAACAACACCATCTACGGTACAAAATTCAAGACCCTGCCCAACACAAAGGGGAAGACACTGGTGGCAGATGTGTCCTCCTGCTTCCTCTCTGAGCCTGTGGATGTGACAAAGTACGGCGTCATCTACGGCGGCGTGCAGAAGAATATCGGCCCTGCCGGCGTGGTCATAGTCATTATCCGGGAGGATCTCATCACAGACGATGTGCTCCCCGGCACCCCCACCATGCTGAAGTATAAGACCCATGCGGACGCAGGGTCCCTCTACAACACGCCGCCGGCCTACGGCATCTACATCTGCGGAAAGGTGTTCAAGTGGCTGAAGGCCCAGGGCGGTCTTGGGGCGATGAAGGAGAGAAACGAGAGAAAGGCTGCACTTCTCTATGATTTCCTGGATCAGAGCCGCCTGTTCAAGGGGACTGTCCGCAGGGAAGACCGCTCCCTCATGAACGTACCCTTTGTGACAGGGGACGGAGAGCTGGATGCGAAATTCGTCGCTGAGGCGAAGGCGGCCGGGCTTGAGAGCCTGAAGGGACACCGCACAGTTGGCGGCATGAGAGCCAGCATTTACAACGCAATGCCTTACGAGGGCGTGCAGGCACTGGTAGACTTTATGGCACAATTTGAAAAGGAGAACTTATGATCATGTATCACTATTACTGCCTCAATCCTATTTCCGAAGTGGGAATAGATGCTATGACTGAAAATTATGTACCTGTCAGTGATCCTAAAAATGCAGATGCACTGCTCGTCCGCAGCGCCGGCATGCACAATATGGAATTTTCACCGGAGCTGAAGGCTATCGCCCGGGCCGGGGCCGGCGTCAACAACATTCCCCTGGAGCGCTGCGCCGAGGAGGGGATCGTGGTGTTCAACACGCCGGGGGCCAACGCCAACGGTGTGAAGGAGCTGGTCATCGCCGGGATGCTCCTGGCATCCCGGGACATCATCGGTGGGATCAACTGGGTCCAGGAAAACGAGGAGGACGGCAACATCGCCAAAGATACGGAGAAGGCCAAGAAGGCCTTTGCCGGCTGTGAGCTGGAGGGCAAGAAGCTGGGCGTGATCGGTCTGGGAGCCATCGGCGGCCTGGTGGCCAACGCAGGCATCCATCTGGGCATGGAGGTGTTCGGCTTTGATCCCTATGTGTCTGTGGATGCAGCCTGGAGGCTGTCCAGGAACATCCATCACGCCAAGACGGTAGATGAGCTGTACAAGAACTGCGACTATATCACGCTTCACGTGCCTGCCACGGTGAACAACAAGGGCATGATCGACAAAAATGCTATTGGCCTGATGAAAAGGGGCGTGGTGGTGCTGAACTTTGCCCGGGATGTGCTGGTCAATGAGGAGGATATGATCGACGCGCTGGAGAGCGGACAGGTCAAGCATTACGTGTCCGACTTCCCGACACCTGTCATCGCCGGAGTGAAGGGAGCCATCGTTATCCCTCATCTGGGAGCCTCCACAGAGGAGTCAGAGGACAACTGCGCAAAGATGGCGGTCAGGCAGCTGATGGAATATCTGGAGTATGGGAATATCAAAAACTCCGTCAATTATCCCGACTGTGATATGGGCAAGCCGGGGGACAACAAGCGCATTGTGCTCCTCCACTACAACAAGCCCAACATGCTGGGGCAGTTCACAAAAATCCTGGCGGACGATAATATGAATATCGCCGACCTGTCAAACAAGAGCAAAGGCGCCTACGCCTACACGATGATCGATATTGACTCAGATATCCCCGCAAATGTGGAGAAGGATCTGAGGAACATAGAGGGTGTTTTAAGAGTAAGGGTCCTGAATTGATTCAGGACTCTTTTTTATTAACAAACTGTTACATGAAAGATAATTAATATTACATCTTTGTCACTTTTATTGCAGTGTACCCTATATGGTGTTATCCTCTACAATATATAGTGATTTTATATATTTTTCGGCAAATAACAACAAAAGAGAAACGTGCCGGAGAAGAGGTACATATGTCAAAGAGAAGCAGAAATATCCGTTCCATGAACGCAAGGAAGAGGTGGCTTGTCCACAGGCTGAGGAGAAGAAGGATCATGGGGGCCCTGCTCATTTTGTTCATCCTGGCCGCCGGAGCGGTGACAGCCGCCGCGGCTGTCAGAGCATCCAGGACGTATATCACATTAGAAGTACAGTCCACGTCCATCAAGCAGGGTGAGCAGATGCCGGTGCTGCAGGCGGAGGTGACCTGTGATAAGAAAGAGAAAAAGCTGAAGAGGAAGGTGCTGGACAAGGAGACTGGCTACACAGCCTGGGATCTGCTGGAAGAGCTGAGAGAAGGGGAGCATTATCAGCTGCTATGCGACAGCGACGGCGTGACGGAAGGGAAATACCCTGTCCGCATCGAGCTGGACAGTGACTTTGAGAAAAGGCTGGGAGACAAAGGCGACTGGAACAAGAAGGTCATACTCCACACAGAGGATGGAAGCTTTACCGTACTCAATCAGGTGGGGGAGTGGGACGGAGACAGGTTTAAAAAGTGGGACGGCAGCTATGTCCAGAATGATTTCGTGAATGTAAAGGGAAAGACCTACTATTTCGGTGAGGACGGCGTGAAAGTGACCGGCTGGAAGGAAATAGGCGTCACATACTACCATTTTGACAAGGACGGGGTCATGCAGACCGACATGTGGCTGGACAAGGGAGAGAGCCGGGCCTACCTGCAGTCAGATGGAAAGGCGGCGGCCGGATGGTTTGACCTGGACGGAGCCACCTACTACTTTACCCAGGAGGGGGAGATGGTCACCGGGAAAAAGCGGATCGGCACCCTGGACTGTGTCTTCTCTGAAGATGGAAAACTGGAATCCCAGAAGAGCAGCATTGACCCGGACAAGCCCATGATGGCCCTGACCTTTGACGACGGGCCGGGGGAGAGGACCGGAGAGCTCCTGGATATGCTGGAGAAATACGACGCCCACGCCACCTTTTTCATGCAGGGAGTCAATATCCCGGGGCGTGAGGACACGGTAAAGCAGATGCTGGAGGCGGACTGTGAGCTGGGCAACCATTCCTACGACCATCCGGAGCTGACCAAGATCAGCGACGCGGACATCCGCGCCCAGGTCGGTAATACCAATGACCTGATAAAGGAGGCCTGCGGACAGGGAGCCACGCTGATCCGTCCGCCCTACGGTTCCATCAACGATGCGGTGAAGGCCAATGTGGGGATGCCTATGATCCTGTGGAATGTGGATACACTGGATTGGAAAGGGGACACCCAGACTGTCATCAACTCCGTTCTCCAGAATGCGGACGACGGGGACATCGTGCTCCTGCACGACATACACAGCACAACAGTGGACGCGGCCCTGCAGCTCATCCCCAGGCTGGTGGATGAGGGGTACCAGCTTGTGACTGTGTCCGAGATGGCCCAGGCGAGAGGCATCAACATGAAGGCGGGAGAGACCTACACAGACTTCAACAAGTAGAAAAGACAGATAAAAAAGAGAAGGCAGAAATGCCTTCTCTTTTTGTCCGGTATCCTGCGGAGCAGCAGGGGCTAGTTGTCCTCGCCTTCCACGACAGTGTAAGTCTGGCGTTTTCTGGCCATCTCGTCGCTCTCCAGATACTCGTCGTATGTGGTGATCTTGTCGATGAGCTTTCCGCCGGGGACGATCTCCATGATCCGGTTTGCTGTTGTCTGTACAATCTGATG
Organism: Lachnoclostridium sp. An118; assembly: GCF_002160985.1. Lineage (GTDB taxonomy): Bacteria > Bacillota > Clostridia > Lachnospirales > Lachnospiraceae > Claveliimonas > Claveliimonas stercoravium. The sequence goes on from NZ_NFLQ01000001.1 coordinate 184,310, forward strand.
ATCCCTGGAGGAGAAGAGGATGACGCCCGGGAATTTGATCATTCCGTTGTTGAGGGCTGTGATGGACTCCATATCCAGGTGGTTGGTGGGCTCGTTCAGAAGAAGTACGTTTGCACCGGAGATCATCATCTTGGAGAGAAGACATCTCACCTTCTCGCCTCCGGAGAGAACCTTCACACGCTTCACGCCGTCGTCGCCGGAGAAGAGCATACGTCCAAGGAAACCGCGCACATAGGTGGCATCCTTCTCCTCGGAGTACTGGGTCAGCCACTCCACGATAGTGTAGTCGTTGTCAAACTCATTGCCGTGATCAAGGGGGAAGTAAGCCTGGGTGGTGGTCACGCCCCACTTGTATGTTCCCTCATCCGGCTCCATCTCTCCCATAAGGATCTGGAAGAGGGTGGTCTTTGCCAGCTCATTGCCGCCTACAAAAGCTACTTTGTCCTCCCTGTTCAGGGTGAAGGAGATGTTGTCCAGCACCTTCTCCCCGTCGATGGTCTTGGAGAGGCCGTCCACAGTGAGCACCTCGTTTCCGATCTCCCTGTTGGGGCGGAAGTCGATGTAAGGGTATTTTCTGCTGGATGGCTGGATGTCGTCAAGCTGGATCTTCTCCAGGGCGCGCTTTCTGGAGGTAGCCTGCTTGGATTTTGAGGCGTTGGCGCTGAACCGGGAGATAAATTCCTGCAGCTCCTTGATCTTTTCCTCTTTCTTTTTGTTGGCTTCTTTCATCTGGCGGATGAGAAGCTGACTGGACTCGTACCAGAAATCGTAGTTTCCGGCATAGAGCTTGATCTTTCCGTAGTCGATATCCGCGATCTGTGTGCAGACCTTATTCAGGAAATAGCGGTCGTGGGACACCACGATGACCGTGTTCTCAAAGCCGATGAGGAACTCCTCCAGCCAGGCGATGGCGTCCAGATCCAGGTGGTTGGTAGGCTCGTCCAGAAGAAGGATGTCCGGGTTGCCAAAGAGAGCCTGGGCCAGAAGGACCTTCACCTTCTCGGGACCGTTTAAGTCCTTCATCAGTTTGTAGTGCATATCTGTGTCAATGCCAAGGCCGTTTAAGAGAGAAGCGGCGTCGGACTCGGCCTCCCAGCCATTCATGGTGGCAAACTCGGCTTCCAGCTCGCTGGCCTTGATGCCGTCCTCGTCTGTGAAATCCTCCTTGGCGTAGAGCGCTTCCTTTTCCTTCATGATCTCATAGAGTCTCGCATTCCCCATGATGACCGTGTCAAGGACAGGGAACTCGTCGTATTTAAAATGATCCTGCTGCAGGAAGGAAAGCCGCTCCCCGGGGGTGATGATGACCTCGCCGCTGGTCGGCTCAAGCTGCCCGGAGAGGATGCGCAGGAAGGTGGATTTTCCCGCCCCGTTGGCGCCGATGAGGCCATAGCAGTTCCCTTCCGTGAATTTAATATTTACATCTTCAAACAAAGCCTTTTTGCCGACACGAAGTGTCACATTACTTGTACTGATCATAGTAATCTTTCTCCTATCAGATTCTTTTCAAGGTTTCATTGCATACAAAGCCTATCTTAGCAAAAAAAGGCGGAAATGGCAAGGAAAAACAGGGAGAAAAGGAGGGTTTTCATCTGTGTGAAATACGTTTATAATATACCTTGAAAAGGAGGCAGACAATATGGTAAAAGCAACACTGGTACTGGAAGGCGGAGCCACCAGGGGAGTATTTACCTCGGGTGCTCTGGACTATCTGATGGAAAAGGATTTCTATACATCCTATGTTATCGGCGTCTCGGCCGGGAGCTGCAACGCCCTGGGATATGTGTCAAAGCAGCCCGGCAGGACAAGGGACTGCATGATACACAAAGAGAAGGAATACAGCTATTACTATGGCTTTAGAAAATTTATCAAAGAGAAAAGCCTGATGGATATGGACATGGTCTTTGACCGCTACCCCAACGAGATCTATCCTTTTGACTACGACACATACTTTGCCTCGGACATAGAGTGCGAGATCGTGACAACCAACTGCGTGACAGGGCGTGCAGAGTATATGACTGAGGATTCAGACAAACAGAGGCTGATGAAGATCTGCCGGGCGTCCTGCAGCATGCCCCTCATCTGCCCTATGGTCAACGTGGACGGTATCCCCTACCTGGACGGCGGTCTTGCGGACTCCATCCCCATAGAGAGGGCCATGGAGATCGGCAACGGAAAGAGTATTGTGATCCTTACGAGAAACCCGGGCTACCGCAAGAAGATGCCTTCCCGGGCCACTGTACAGCTCTACAGCAGGGCCTACAAAAAATACCCTAACCTGATCCGGAGCATTGTGAACCGGAGCATCATGTACAACAGGACCATGAAACTTCTGGAGCAGCTGGAGTCGGAGGGGAAGATCTTTGTGCTGCGGCCCCTGATCCCCACGGTGTCCAGGCTGGAGAAGGACTACGATGCCCTGATGCACTTCTACGAGCACGGCTACAGACTGATGAGAAAAGAGTACGATGAGCTCATGAGATTTCTGGAGAAATAATAAGGAGGACAAAGATATGCATTTGTTTGAACATCACATTTCCACGAGAGGATCACAGCAGATGACCAAGGTGACGGACATGGTGAGGGAGGACATTGAGAAGAGCGGCGCGAAGGACGGCATCGTGGTGGTCTTCTCCCCTCACACGACAGCGGGATTTACCATCAATGAGAACGCGGATCCGGATGTGGTGCGGGACATGCTCCAGGGCTTTGAGAAGGCCTTCCCCACAAAGACGGACTATTACAGACACGCGGAGGGCAACTCCCACGCCCACATGAAGACCACCCTCTTCGGACCCTCCCAGACCATGATCTTAAGCGGCGGAGAGCTGATACTGGGCATCTGGCAGGACCTGTATTTCTGTGATTTTGACGGGCCCAGGAACCGGACCTTCTATGTCAAGATACTGGAAGGATAAAACAGCATGATGGATCACGATACTCTGCTTGGGTTCCTTGACCTGGCGGAGAAGCTGAAATGCAATACGCGCCACTCCTGGACGAGCAGCGGGCGCCATGAGAGCGTGGCGGAGCATGTGTACCGCCTCATGGTCTTTGCCTGGCTTGTGAGGGATGAGTTCCCGGAGCTGGATATGGACCGGGTCATGGAGCTGGCCCTCTTTCACGATATGGGGGAGGCGGTCACAGGGGACATCCCTGCCTTTGAAAAGACCGGGGAGGATGAAAAGACGGAAGGAGAGGCGCAGGAAGAGATTGCCGGCCTTCTGCCGGGCCCCCGCGGGGAAAAGCTGCGGGAAATTTTCCGGGAGGTCCGGGAGAAGCAGACGCCGGAGGCACGGCTTGTGAACGCCATGGACAAGCTGGAGGCGCTGATCCAGCACAATGAGGCGGACCTTTCCACCTGGCTGCCCCTGGAGTACGACCTGCAGCTCACCTACGGGGAGAAGGAGACGAGGGATATCCCCTGGATGGCGGCGCTTCGGGAGAGGGTGAACCGGGACTCAGTGGAGAAAATAAAAAAGGAGGACTAAAGATCCTCCAGGTTGATGCCCCTTGGCACATCCATATGGCGCAGGGTAATGTCGTAGATATGGGCTGTGTCCCCGGCCTCCATGGCTTCCAGGATGGCGAGGTGCTCGTTGTACGTGTCCTCCATACGTCCCGGGTGGGAGAGGGACATATGGGCCAGCCGCTGCATCCGGTACATAAAGGTGTCAAATATGGCGGAGAACTGCTGGTTCTCCAGATAGCGGACCACCGCTACATGAAACTGAAAATCGTAGGTACAGAAATCCTGGATAGACTGTGTTGTGTCCAGGATTTCTTTCATTTCTTCCATATTGAAGCGAAGCTCCCTGAACAGCCGCTTTGCTTTCCTGGAGGTGTGGGTGCGGGTGATCTCCATGGTGCAGTAGGTCTCCAGAGCGGAGCGGACCTGGAAGGTCTCTGTCACATCCTGCTTTGTGAGCTGGTGAAGGCGGAATCCCTTGCTTGGGATGATGTCGATGTAACCCTCCTGCACCAGCCTGTGGATGGCGTCCCGGAATGGGGTGCGGGAGATGCCCAGCTCTTTCGCAAGTTTTGTCTCCGAGTAGATCTCCTGGTAGGAGAGCTGATCTTCCGTGATCATCTTTTTTAAATGTTCATAGGCTTGTTCGTTCAATGTCATCATGTCTTAGGGCTCCTTTTTGGCAATCGTTTATGTTTTGTCAAAGATAGATGCAAATCCTAAAAAAACCTGGTTCTATTGTACACTGTTTCCTGTATAAAATCCAATAGAAACCTGTGAAAAATCCACTTTTTATCCATCCGCCACAGGTGGGATGGAGTGTTAATAAAATAACGCACAAATTCAGTGTTTATGGGGATTCTGCCCAAATTTGAAAGGCCTGGATTGGCAAAAACAGAGAAAGAAATTTAGGGGATTGACCGGTATACCGGTATGTAGTAAAGTGTAAGCATAAGGAACAAAAAGTAACAAATATGTACGGATAATGTGTGACTTTTTGTGCAAAACAATCAAAAACATATGTAAAGGAGAGAACGAAGTATGAAAGCAGGATTTATCGGACTTGGGATCATGGGACGTCCCATGGCAAAGAACCTTCTGAAGGCAGGCGTGGAGCTTCTGGTGACTGACCTCAATAAAGAGGCTGTGGCAGATGTGGTGGCAGCCGGTGCAAAGGCAGCCAGCTACGCACAGATCGGAGAAGAGTGCAGTACAGTGTTCATTATCGTGCCCAACGGCGATATTACAAAATCCATCCTCTTCGATGAGGGAGGCGTGGCATCCACCATTAAAGAGGGCAGCATCGTGTGTGACATGAGCTCCGTCACACCTGTGGAGTCAAAAGAGTGCTATGAGAGACTGAAAAAACAGGGCGTAGGTTTTGTAGATGCTCCCGTGTCAGGCGGAGAGCCGGGAGCTGTGGCAGGCACGCTGGCTATCATGGCCGGAGGCGAGGAGAAGGATTTCAAGGCCCTGAAGCCTTACTTTGATATCCTTGGATCTTCTGCTCTTCTCATCGGTGAGGCAGGCAGCGGCAGCGTCACCAAGCTGGCCAACCAGATCATTGTAAACAATACCATCGCTGTTGTGTCCGAGGCCTTTGTCCTGGCTGTGAAGGCAGGGGCAGATCCGGTGAAAGTCTACGAGGCCATCCGCGGCGGACTGGCAGGCAGCGCCGTGCTGGATGCCAAGATCCCTATGATCGTGGAGCGCAACTTCAAACCCGGCGGACCGATCCGCATCAATCACAAGGATATCAAGAATGTTGTCAATACAGCTCACGCCATTGACGTGCCCATTCCCTACACAGCGCAGCTCTACGAGATCATGCAGACACTGAAGATCCACGGGCATATGGAGGACGATCACGGCGGCATTGTACAGTACTTTGAGAAACTGGCAGATGTGGAAGTAAAGAAAGTGGATTAGAGGAGGAAAGACATATGTCCATCAGTGCAGATGTGATCACTTCTTATAAAAAGATAGACGAGGCTTACATTGACAGCCTTCTGGAGGCGGAGATCAAAGCCAGCAACAAAAAGATCGTAGTCCTGGACGACGACCCCACCGGCGTGCAGACGGTCCACGATATCTCTGTCTACACAAGCTGGGACAAGGACAGCATCCGGGCAGGCTTTGACGAGGAAAACAGCCTGTTCTACGTGCTCACCAACTCCAGAGGATTTACGGCGGAGCAGACCACAAAGGCGCACCATGAGATCGCGGCTGTGGTAGACGAGGTGGCAAAGGAGACAGGAAAAGAGTATATCTTTATCAGCCGCAGCGACAGCACCCTGCGGGGACACTACCCGCTGGAGACCGAGCTTTTGAAAGCGGACTATGAGAAGAACACCGGCAAGGTGATAGACGGGGAGATTCTCTGCCCCTTCTTCAAAGAGGGCGGAAGGTTCACCATAGAAAATGTCCACTATGTCAAATACGGCGATGAGCTGGTTCCGGCCAACGAGACCGAGTTCGCAAAAGACAAGACCTTTGGGTACACGGCGGCCACCATGCCGGAGTATGTGGAGGAAAAGACAAAAGGAGCGTACAAAAAAGAGGACGTAACCTGCATCTCCCTGGAAGATATCCACAACATGGAGATCGACAAGATTGAGGAGCAGCTCCTGGCTGTGCATCATTTCAACAAGATCATTGTCAACGCAGTGGACTATGTGGACGTGAAGGTGTTCTGCGTGGCCCTCTACCGCGCCATGAGGAAAGGAAAAGTCTACATGATGCGCACAGCGGCTGCCATTGTCAAGGTCATGGGCGGCGTCACAAGCCAGCCCCTCCTTACAAGAGAGCAGATGGTGGTGAAGGAGACAGAGAACGGCGGCATTATCGTGGTGGGCTCCCACACCGAGAAGACCACCCGCCAGGTGGAGGCTTTAAAAGAGCTGAAAGAGATCGAGTTCATCGAGCTTGACGCCACTCTGGTAAAGGATGATGCGGTCTTTGAAGCGGAAGTGCAGCGCTGCCTTGAAAAGGAAGAGGCCTGCATAAAGAGCGGCAGGACCGTGTGCTGCTACACCACGAGAGCGCTCATCACAGCGGACACAGGGGACAAGGAGGACGAGCTGCGTCTCTCCGTGAAGATCTCCGACGCGGTCCAGTCCCTGGTGGGAAGATTGTCTGTGACCCCCGCTTTTGTCATTGCTAAGGGAGGCATCACCTCCAGCGATGTGGGCACAAAGGCGCTGGCTGTAAAACGCGCCAATGTGCTGGGACAGATCCGTCCCGGTATCCCGGTGTGGCAGACGGGAGATGAGAGCAGATTTCCACTGACGCCCTATGTGATCTTCCCGGGCAACGTGGGAGATGACGAGACTCTCAGAGAGGCTGTGGAGATTCTGATCGGGAAATAAGCGGATTGACAAATATATAACGGGAAAAGAAAGGGAAAGGCCTGGCTCTGGGCAGGTCTTTCTTTTTTAAAGGCATAATAGACGAAAACAAACGTAAAAAACAACAAAAACAAACATTTTATTTGTTGATTTTGCATGACTACATTGATAAAAATTAGATTAAATTGACAAAAACGAACAACAGAAGTATAATATAAACAGAAATGAACATACAAAGCGCAAAGGAGGAACAAGACATGCCTCAGTGTGTTGTAATTGCAGATGATCTGACAGGGGCAAATGCCACTGGTGTACTTCTGAAGAAGATGAACTATACAGCCTACACGGTCATGAATGCGGAGAGGATCGAACTGAGCACTCTGAAGGACTGTGACTGTGTACTGTATCCCACGGACAGCAGAGGTGTAGACCCGGAGATAGCCTACAACCGTGTACACAATGTCTGCAGCCTGCTCAAAAACGATGATGTAAAGGTTTATTCCAAGAGGATCGACAGCACCCTCCGGGGAAACTTAGGAAGCGAGACAGATGCTATGCTGGACTGTCTGGGCGAGGACTATGTGGCCATTGTGGCACCCTGTTTCCCGTCATCGGGACGCATTGTCATCGGCGGCTACATGCTCGTAAACGGGCTGCCGCTGCACAAGACAGACATTGCCATTGACCCAAAGACACCGGTCACTATATCAGAAGACGCGGTGCTCTTTGAACAGCAGAGCAAGTACAAAGTGGCATCCATCCTGATGAAGGATCTGATGCACGGGAAGCATTATCTTGCGGACCTGATGAAAAAGCATGTGGCGGAAGGATGCAGGATCCTCACCATTGACTGTGTGACCCAGGAAGACCTGGATCTTATCGCAGACGCGGTGATCACAAGCAAGCTGAAAGTAGTGGCAGTGGATCCGGGCGTCTTTACAGCTACTCTGGCAAGAAAGCTGATCACACCTTCCCAGAAGCAGGAAAAGAGCCGTATCCTGGCAGTGGTCGGGAGCGTGCATCCAAATACAAAGAACCAGATGGAGGAGCTGTGGCTCTCCCAGAGGACGCACAATGTATTTGTGAACACAAAAGAACTTCTGGAGGACGAGGAGAGAAGGGAAAAAGAGATCAGCCGGGTAACGGAGGAGATCCTGAAAGAATGTAAGCTGAATGTAGTCTCCACAGTGACAGGGGACGGCATCTACCCGGAGAACCGCATTGACTTTAAGCCCTACATGGAGAAGTACAACTGCTCCATGGACGATGTGACAGGGCGCATCAATTCCGGATTTGCAGAGATCACCTACCGGATCTTCAAAGCGGAGCCTGAATTCAAGGGGCTCTACACAAGCGGCGGAGACATTACAGTAGCTGTGTGCGCCAGGTTTGACACGGCGGGCCTGAGCCTGATGGACGAAGTGCTCCCGCTGGCAGCCTACGGGCAGTTCCTGAAAGGAGAGTTCGAGGGCGTCCACATTATCACCAAGGGCGGCAGCCAGGGACAGAATGATGCCATCAACCGGTGCATCACCTATCTGAAGGAGAAATTGTACATCTAAGATGTGCAGTATAGACAGCAACCATGCAGACAAAAAAGGAGGATGAGAATATGAGTAAACCGCTTATTGCAGTGACCATGGGGGATCCCGCCGGCGTAGGCCCGGAGATCGTGGCAAAATCGCTGGCATCTGAGGAGGTCACAGACGTGGCGGACTGCGTCATCGTGGGAGACAGAAAATGTATGGAGAACGCGATCCGCATTGTGGGCGCGGATCTGAAGATCAACGTGATCCAGAAGCCGGCTGAGGGGCAGTACGAGAAGGGGATCCTGAACCTGATCGATCTGGACAATGTGGACATGGATGCTTTTGCATTCGGAAAAGTCAGCGGCATGTGCGGAAAAGCGGCCTATGACTACATTGCCAGGAGCATCGAGCTTGCCAATGCCGGGGAGGTGGACGCAGTGTCCACTACACCTATCAACAAAGAGGCCCTGAAGGCAGGGGATGTTCACTTTATCGGACACACAGAGATCTTCGGAGCCCTGACCGGCACGGAGGATCCGCTGACCATGTTTGAGACAAACGGCATGCGGGTATTTTTCCTGACAAGGCATGTGTCCCTGCGGCAGATGCTGGACATGATCAAGAAGGACCGCATCGTGGACTATGTGGTAAGGTGTACGGAAGCGTTAAGAAGGCTGGGTGTGAAGGAAGGAACTATGGCTATCGCAGGATTAAATCCCCACAGCGGAGAGCACGGACTCTTCGGCTGGGAGGAGGTGGAGGAGATCATCCCCGCCATTGAGGAGCTGAAAAAGATGGGCTACGACGTGGCAGGACCTGTGGGCGCTGACTCTGTCTTCCACCAGGCGGCTATCGGAAAATACAACAGCGTTCTCTCCCTGTATCACGATCAGGGACACATCGCCACAAAGACACTGGATTTTGAAAAAACCATCGCGATTACAAATGGAATGCCGATCCTGCGGACATCCGTGGACCACGGCACTGCATTTGATATAGCGGGCACCGGAAAAGTGAGTGCCGTGAGCATGATCGAAGCCATCCGGCTGGCCGCAAAATACGCACCTCATTTTACAAAGTAAAAAGAAACATATCTAAAGGAGGAAATTGTTATGATAGGAGGACTGGACGGCAACAGGATGCTGATCGGACTTTTGATCGGTATCGTTGTACTTATTTTCCTTGTGCTTAAGACAAAAGTGCAGGCATTTCTCGCACTGATCATCTGTACAGTTATCGTGGGCGTTGTGGGTGGCATGCCGCTCTCGAACACGACGCTGGATGACGGCACTACATTGGGTATTGTCAACTCCATAACAGGAGGATTTGGAAGCACCCTGGGCAGCATCGGTATCATCATCGGCTTCGGCGTTATGATGGGGCAGATATTTGAGGCCACAGGAGCAGCCAAGCGGATGGCGTTTACCTTCCTGAAACTTTTTGGCAAGAAGAGAGAGGAGGAAGCTCTGTGTCTGACAGGTTTCCTTGTATCTATCCCGATCTTCTGTGACTCCGGTTTCGTGGTTCTTTCACCTATCGCAAAAGCGATTTCAAAGGCTACGAAGAAATCAGTCATCGGACTGGGTGTTGCCCTGGCGGCAGGTCTTGTTATCACCCACTCCCTTGTGCCCCCTACACCGGGACCTCTCGGTGTGTGCGGTATCTTCGGCATTGATGTAGGATCCTTTATCCTTCTCACTATCGTGCTGGGTATCCCGATGGCTATCGGATGTATCGCTTATTCCAGATTATATCTGAGCAAAAAGTATTTTCAGATTCCGGACGACAATGGGGACTTTATCTCCATGCCCTACCAGGAGCCTGACTATGAGAACGCATTCCACATGGACGAAGAAGGACTGCCGGGAACATTTTCATCCTTTGCACCGCTTCTTCTGCCTATCGTGCTGATCCTTATCAACACAGTTGCAACAGCCCTTGGCGCAACGACAGGCATCATGGAGGTGCTGATCTTCCTTGGGCAGCCCATTATCGCAGTGGGCCTTGGACTCGTGCTTGCCATCTTTACGCTGGGCAGGGTGCTTGACAGACATACAGCCCTGACAGAGATGGAGAAAGGTATGGAGTCAGCCGGTATCATCATGCTGGTAACAGGCGGTGGCGGAGCCCTCGGACAGATCATCAAGGACTCCGGACTTGGCACATACATGGCAGAGGGACTTGCCCAGACTGCTATCCCGATCATCGTGCTGCCTCTTATCATTTCCACACTGATGCGCTTCATCCAGGGATCAGGAACAGTTGCCATGACAACGGCTGCAAGTATCTCTGCGCCGATCATCATCGCGGCAGGTGTGAATCCCACACTGGGCGCCATCGCATGCTGCGTGGGCTCCCTGTTCTTCGGATACTTCAACGACAGCTATTTCTGGGTTGTAAACAGGACACTGGGCGTAAAAGAGGCGAAAGATCAGCTTATAACCTGGTCTGTCACATCCACCATCGCATGGGCTATCGGAGTTGTTGAAGTTCTGATATTGAGTATTTTCATGTAATCGTGTACAATAATCCTTAAGAGGTGATTTGTATGCTGGCAGCAGAGAGGCAGGCAAAGATAGCGGAATTGATCAGAGTGCAGGGGAGTGTGCAGGTGGATGACCTGGCTCACGACCTGAAAGTCAGCACAATGACGATCAGAAGGGATCTGGAAAAACTGCAGGAAGACAATATACTTGAGCGATGCCATGGAGGTGCGGTGGCAAAGCAGGAAGTGACTTACGCAGACAAAAGTACCAGTCATATGCAGGACAAGGTGAGACTGGCCGCCAGGTGCGCGCCCCTCGTCTCGGCGGGAGACAACATTTATCTGGACGCCGGGACGACCACCTATGAAATTGCAAAAGCTATCCAGAACGTGCCGGATATCATGGTCATGACCAATGACCTGGAGATTGCCGGACTTCTGAAAAACAGCCAGGCTGAGCTGCTGCTGTGCGGCGGAATGGTACAGAAAAGTACCGGAAGCATGCTGGGCTATTATGCGACGCAGATGCTGGAAGATTTCCGATTTGATGTGGGCTTTTTCGGGGCCGCATCCATCAATGAAGAGCTGGAGGTTTTCACACCGACGGTAGACAAGGCTTTCCTGAAGAGGAAAGCTCTCCAGAGATGCCGGAAGGCGTATCTGGTAGTGGATGAATCCAAATTCGGAAAACAGGCCGTGACAAAAGTCAACCATCTGGCGGATTACACGGCTGTGATCACCACAAGGAGGCTGACTGTCGAGGAACAGAGGAAAGCAGAAGAGTCTGATATCAGGATGATATATGTGTAAAGAGTGAACCGCTGTGCGGCAGAGACAGATCTGCCCTCACAGCGGTTTTTTACTGCCTTTCTTTCTTGCCGCAGAATAGGGAAATCCTTGTGAGATAGTGTTCCTCATCTGCCGAGAGCTCATCCAGCACGGCTTCCTTGTAGACAAAACTGCCAGGAGACAGGCCATTTTCCCCTGCAAAGGCAAGGAGCCGGCGGCAGGCTTCCTCGGAACGGTAGTAGTCGCCCCGCAGGTAGATGGCGGCATAGGTGCCGGCCGGCTTGATGTGTACCTGTGTGTCCGGCGGGAGTGCGTCCACGGAGAAAGAAGTCTTGGTGAAAAAATATGCATAAGTCTCATAGTCTCCCTCCTGCAGAGCCGGGGTGGGGAGCATGGCGCCGTAGGGGTGACCGCAGTTGAGATGTTCCCGGCTGCACAGGCCGATGTGGCTGCAGAGCACGGAGAAGATCTTGTCATGGTCAGATGTATACAGAGGACTGCTGAGTACCAGCAGTTCTTTTTTTGTCTGCTCTTCCAGGAGAACAGGGGAGAGGCATTGTACATCCTGAAAGTCTCTGGCCTGTCTGACAAGGGAGAGCTTTGTCTCAATGACGGTGCGGATGCGCTGGAGCTGAGCCAGCTCTGCCTCCACCTTTTCCTGCTGTGTGAGCAGAAGTCTTTCTAAGCTGTCCGGGCTGCGGTGGTCTATGTAGTCCTTGATCTTCTTGAGAGGCATGCCCAGCTCTTTCAGGCAGGTGATGGTGAAAAAGACATCGCACTGGTTTTCGCTGTAATAGCGGTATCCTTTTTCATCTGTGAGAGCGGGAGAGAAAAGGCCGATCTCGTCGTAGTGAAAGAGGGTCCGCTTGTTGGTGCCGCACAGAGCGGCAAATTCCCCGGTTTTTATGCATGGAATGTCTAATTTTTGCATAATTATACATTTCCTCCTTGACTATACCCTAACGGTATACTTTATTATAATCGGGATAGACAGGACAGTCAATTTTAAATAGATGAGGAGACAAACGATCATGCCAAAATTAAGTGAGAGAGTGGGCACATTTACCGACTCAGTGATCCGCAGGATGACCCGGATCAGCGATGAATACGGAGCGATCAATCTATCCCAGGGATTTCCGGATTTTGATCCGCCGCAGGAGATCATGGATGCCCTGGCAGAGGCGGCCTACAAGGGACCTCACCAGTATTCCATTACATTCGGGGCGGAAAATTTCCGCCAGGCCCTGGCAAGAAAGCAGGAGAAAGCCATCGGGCGGGCCATTGACCCGGAGACGGAGATCGTGGTGACATGCGGCGGCACAGAGGCCATGATGTGTGCCATGATGACCATCTGCAATCCCGGGGACAAGGTGATGGTGTTCTCGCCTTTCTATGAAAATTACGGGGCGGACGCCATCTTGTCCGGTGCGGATCCTATCTATATCCCCCTGGTGCCGCCGGCGTACACTTTCGATATCTCCCTTGTGGAGGAGGGATTTAAGGCGGGGGCGAAAGCTATCATTGTCTGCAATCCTTCCAACCCCTGCGGAAAGGTGTTTTCCAGGGAAGAGCTGATGGCCATCGGAGAGCTGGCTGTGAAGTATGACGCCTTTGTGGTGACAGATGAGGTGTACGAGCATATGGTGTATGAGCCCTATCATCACACATGTATGGCTTCCCTGCCGGGCATGTATGAACACACCATCACCTGCAATTCCCTCTCCAAGACCTACTCCATCACCGGATGGCGCCTTGGATATCTCATCGGGCCGGAGGAAGTGGTGGAAGCGGCCAAGAAGGTCCACGATTTCCTGACAGTGGGAGCGGCAGCGCCCCTCCAGGAGGCAGCTGTGGCGGGGCTGAACTTCCCGGACAGCTACTATGAAGACCTGAAAAAGATCTACACAGAAAAGAGGGACTATTTCCTGACCGGGCTGGACCGCATCGGACTTGCCCACAATGTTCCACAGGGTACCTATTTTGTCCTGATCGATATACAGAAATTCCTGGATCTGCCCAGATTTGCGGGTTACACGGACCTGGAGTTTTGCGAGTGGATGATCAAAAATATCGGTGTGGCCGCTGTGCCGGGTTCCAGTTTCTTTAAAGAAGAAGTGAACCATCTGATCCGACTGCATTTTGCCAGAGAAAAAGAGACCATCGACGAGGCGATCAGCCGCCTTGGAAAGTTACAGGAGTTGTTATCATGAGATCATATTCAGTATTTTTTGCAAATTACACCATCGGGGAGGACGCCTACGGGCAGGTGCCCCAGGTCTGTCTCCCTTTTGGAACAAAGATCTTCCTGATCGGCGGGCGAAAGGGCATGGACGCCGCAGGCGGGCTTCTTGAGGAGGTCCTGAAGGGGACGGACCTTGTCGTTTTGGAATCTGTGGAGTTCGGATCAGACTGCACCTACAAGGATATTGACCGGTGGGCGGACCGGGCGAAGGAGCTGGGAGCGGACATGATCTTTGGCATGGGCGGTGGCAAGGCGCTGGACACAGCGAAGGGAGCTGCCGACAGAGCCGGACTTCCGGTCTTTACCTTCCCAACCATCGCGGCCACCTGTGCGGCAACGACAGCCCTGTCTGTGGTGTACAGGGAAGATGGAAATTTTGACAGCTTTTACTTTTATGACAAGCCGGCAAGGCACTGTTTTATCAATACCCGCGTCATTGCGGATGCGCCCTGGGAGTATCTGCGGGCCGGCATGGGAGATACGATGGGTAAATTTTTTGAGTGTCACTTCGCGGCCAGAGGAGACAGGCTGGATCACAGCTCTGCCCTGGGCAGGGAGATCAGCAACCTGTGTTATGGCCCCCTCCTGGAGCACGGTGTCCAGGCCCTTGCGGACTGCAAAAGACATGAGCCATCCTTTGCCCTGCAGCAGGCGGTGCTGGCAAATATCGTCAGCACAGGCATGGTGTCCCTGATGGTGCTGGATGACTACAACTGTGCCATCGCCCACTCGGTATATTACGGGCTTGTGCTCCTCCCGGGCTTTGAGGAGAAGTACCTCCACGGAGACGTGGTGGCCTACGGCGTTCTGGTGCAGCTTGCGGTGGACCAGGACAGAGAGCGCCTCGGGGAGGCGAAGAAGTTTCTTGAAAAGCTGGGTATTCCCTCCACGCTGAAAGAGATGGGCGTTCCCCTTGACAGGGAGTATCTGGCGGCGGTCCTGAGGGAGACGGTGACAGGTCCTGACATGGAGCATATTCCCTACCCGGTGACGGAGGATATGATCTTTGAGGCCATGAGAGAAGTGGAGGAGCTGGGAGAATAATGGGAAATACAGCAGAAAAAACTTATATAAATAAGAAGAATCTTTTGAAATTTATTTTCGGGTCAGCCTTCGGCGTGCTCATGTTCCTGGTGCCCATCCCCTATGAGTCCTCTTTTACGACTCTGCTGGACTTTGTGAAAATGTGGCTCCAGGCTCTCTTTGGGGGCAGCCTGATCTACATTGTGGTGACGCTGATCGTGGCGTCCGCGGTGCTCAGCACCTATGACTTTTTCGCAAAGCCGGATCTTATCCGGAAGAACCGCTACCTGAGCAAGGCTTTCTGCACCACGCCTCTGTATCTTGTGTCCAAGATCATTGGAGCCGTGGCGGGCGTCATGGTTGTGACAGGTGTGGGGCCGGAAGTGGTGGTCTCCCCGGATACAGGCGGGACCATCATTGACCTGTGCGGAACACTGTTCTGCATCCTGATCGCCTTCAGCTTTGTCCTTCCTTTCCTGACCGACTGCGGGATCATGGAATTCCTGGGCGTCATCGCCCGGCCTGTGGTGCGGCCACTGTTCCACGTGCCGGGAAGGGCCTCCGTTGACCTGATCGCATCCTGGTTCGGAGCGGCCAATGCAGCGGTCATCCTGACAAGAGAGCAGTATATGAAAGGGTATTACACGAAGAGGGAAGCAGCCTACATTATGACCAACTTCTCCCTTGTGTCCGTGCCCTTCTGCCTGATGGTGGCAAACACCATTGGACTGGACTCTATTTTCCCGGTCTTTTATCTCTGCATCTGCGTCATCGGCATCATCCTGGCGGTTATCATTGTGCGCATCCCGCCCATCCGCACGATCCCGGATACATACCGGGAGGTGACAGGCCGGCAGGTGGCTGAGGACAGACCCCAGGAAAAAGGATTGTGGAAATTTGCCCTGGAGTCCAGCTGTAAGAGAGCGTCCCAGTTCCATCTGGACACCGTGCTGACCAATGGTCTGGAAGTCATGATGGGAACCCTCTTTGACCTGATCCCCATTGTGGCGTCCTGGGGTGTCGTGGCCCTGGTCATTGCCACCTACACACCATTCTTTGACTGGATCTCCTATCCTATGGGGCTGTATCTGCAGCTCTTCGGCGTGGAGGATGCATTTGCTGTGGCGCCGGCCACACTGGTCGGATTTACAGACATGTTCATCCCGGCCCTCCTGATCGCGGGGACCGAGGTGGCTGTAAAGACGAAATTCATCATCGGTGTCCTGTCCCTTGTGCAGATCATCTATCTGACCGAGGTGGGAACCGTGGTCATCAAGAGCGAAGTGCCGATGGGCTTCTGGAAGCTCTTTGCCGTTTTCATGGAGAGGACCCTGATCGCCATACCGTTTATCGTGCTTTTTGCCAATCTGATCTATTGAATATGACCAGACCGTATATATGGAAGAACAAAAAAGGGAAGCCCAAACGGGTTTCCCTTTTCGCTCAATTTACCCTCTTTATTCATATCGCACTTCCTGCAGATACATCCCCTTGGGGTCGCAGGGCGCACTGGCCGGCTGTTCGCCTGCGAAGATGGCGGTGATATCTTCCGGCTTCCTTGTGCCCAGGCCGACTTCGAGAAGCGTGCCCACGATGGTCCGCTGCATGTTGTGGAGGAAGTCGTCCGCGTGCATGGAGATCTGCATCTCCTCCCCGTCATCGTAGATGTCGATCTGGTACATCTCCCGCTCGGTGGACTTGTTGTGCTTTACCGTGGAGAAATTTTTAAAGTCATGCCTTCCGAGAAGGAGCTGTGCCGCCGCCTTCATGGCATCCATATCCGGCCTGCGGAAGCAGTGGAAGGTGTACTTGAAGTCAAAGACGCTGGGCACGTCGCTGATGGTGGCGCGGTAGATGTAGATCTTTGACCTGGCATTCAGCTGGGCGTGGAAGCGCTCCGGCATGTCCTCCACTGATATGATGGCGATATCCATAGGCAGATACCGGTTCAGATAGTGCTGGATCTCATAGTCCTTCATGTCCGTGTTTGTCTTAAAGCTGGCGGTCTGGGCGTAGGCGTGGACACCCACCTCTGTGCGGGCGCCGCAGAAGAGCTCCACGTCCTCGCCGGTCATTTTCCGGATGACCTCCAGGATCTTGTTGGAGATGGTGTTGGTGGACTCGTTTTTTCCCAGACGGACCCAGCCCTGGTAGCGGCTGCCGTCGTATTCTATGGTAAGCTTGATATTGCGCATGGTTCTCCTCCTATCACGATATGAAATCACAAAAACATCTAAAATCAGTTTTAGTATAGCAGATTATCTGATATACTGTCCAGTGAACAAAGAAATGACAGACAGGAGAGATTGCAAAATGACAGAGAGCAGAAAAGTATCAGAGTCCGTATCGGAGACTGTCCACATGGTGCGTCCCAACCACCTCAATGCGGCGGGACGACTGTTCGGAGGGATCCTCATGCAGTGGATGGACGAGCTGGCCGGGCTTGTGGCGAAACGGCATACAAGAAAAAATGTGATCACCGCCTCCGTGGACAACTTAAGCTTCCTGCGGGGCGCCTATCAGAAGGATGTGGTTGTGATCACGGGAAAGGTGACGTACGTGGGAAATACATCCATGGAAGTAAAAGTGGACTCCTGCGTGGAGGACCTGGACCGCAACCGGACCCTCATCAACCGGGCCTACTTTACCATGGTGGCGCTGGACGAGAATGACCATCCCACCAGAGTGCCCCGGCTGGAGCTGGAGACAGAGGATGAAAAGGAAGAATGGAAGAATGCAGAGAAAAGGCGGGAGATGCGGAAGCACTACAGGCTGTGATCCGCATTCCCGTTCCCTATGTTTATGCCGGCAGAAGAGGAAAAAGCCCTCGGATGCCGGCCTTATTTTTTCCTGTGGTCCATCTGTGCCATCACGAGGCTGACCATGCTGTCGATCTGCCTTTTCTCCTCTGGGGAGCGTCCCTCCTTCAGGATCTCAAGGATGAGGGACGTCTCTTCCGGGGAGAAGCGGATGCCCTCCCTGTTTGCGGAGGAGATGAGAGCCATCATGGCGGCCGCCAGGCTGTTCCCGGTCTTGCCGGAGGTCCGGGCGGCCGCCGTCCTGATGAGCTCCAGCTTGACAGGATCAATATGTTTCATTGCCGGATGATCCATCCATTCCTGCGCCATTGTCATTCATTTCCTTTCTGTTTAGATCGTTGCCGTCTTCTGTGTCTTCCCGGGTGTCCCCGCCCGAAGGAGGGGACTGGAACATGTGCATCATATTTAGGATGTCTTCCATATTTCCCCCTCCTGACGCGGACGGGTCAGGGGAAGACATCCCGGACAGATCCATGTCCTTCATCATCTCCATCATGCTCATGGCGGAGAGGATGCTGTCTACGGTCTCACTGCTTTCCCCCATGTAGGGTTTCAGCTCTTCCAGTATTTCCGGAAAGGAGGGAGCCGACCCCTGAAACTCCTCCCGCGCCGGAGTGTGGGAGAAGACGCCGAAGTAGCGGACTGTGTTCTGCAGCTCGGTGAATTTGATGAAAAAGGCCAGCATCCTCTGAATGGCAGGGGGAGTATAGGGGAGTAAAAGCTTCACCATCTGCAGTTCCCCGGAGGATGTGAGGGTGTCAAAAGGAGTCATGGGAAGCGGCGTGCGTTTATCCATACAGCCCACCTGTCTTGCGTGTTGTAACTATATATATGGAGAAAAAGAAAAGAGTATGACACTTAAAAGGGGCCGCGCCCGACAGACGCATATGTCCATCGGCCGCAGCCCTCTCATCTGCCATTAGCAGCAGCCGTTTCCTCCGAAACCGCCGCAGCAGCACAGGAGAAGGATGATCCACAGGCAGCTGTCATTGCCGCATCCGCAGCCGTAGTCGCCGCCGCTGCGCCCGAAACCGCCGCAGCAGCACAGGAGAAGGATGATCCACAGGCAGCTGTTCCCTCCAAATCCGCTCCCGCATCCACAGCCGGAACGTACACCGGAGTCACATCCGCATCCGCAGTTTGCTGATAAGTCGCTCATATGATTGCCTCCAACATTTTTTGTTTACAGTACATCATATGCTTGGGACCGGGATGTGTGAAAAATAAATCTGGCCTGGTGTCAAGAAAAAATGCTTGACAGCAGGAAAACTTTGTTATATGATAACACAGGTGATTTGAGATGGATGATTTTTTAAAGCAGACATTGTTATATGATTTCTACGGAGAACTTCTGACCAGTCACCAGAAAGAGATCTACGAACAGTCCGTGCTGGAGGACCTTTCTTTGAGTGAGATCGCCCAAGCGGCGGGAATCAGCCGGCAGGGGGTCCACGATCTGGTAAAGCGCTGTGACAAGACGCTCCAGGGATATGAAGACAAGCTCCATCTGGTGGAGAAGTTCCTGGCAGTCCGGGAGAAAGTGCACCGGATCGATCAGGTGCTGGACCAGTATGACCCGGAGGATGACAGTGAGCTTGCCCGGGAGATCCGAAAGATAGCAAGAGAGATCATAGACGAATTGTGATCTGTAATTGTATGTAATAGAGAGGCAAAGAGGAGTTAAGAATGGCTTTTGACAGTCTGACAGAAAAACTTCAGAATGTGTTCCGCAATCTGCGGAGCAAGGGACGGCTGACAGAGGACGACGTCAAAGAGGCTATGAAGGAGATCAAGCGGGCGCTTCTGGCCGCGGACGTCAACTTTAAAGTCGTAAAGAACTTCATCAAGAATGTGCAGGAGCGTGCTGTCGGGCAGGACGTGATGAACGGGCTGAACCCGGGGCAGATGGTCATCAAGATCGTCAACGAGGAGCTGGTTGCCCTCATGGGATCCGAGACCACAGAGATCAAGCTCCAGCCCGGAAGCGCCATCACTGTGATCATGATGGCAGGTCTCCAGGGTGCAGGTAAGACAACGACCACCGCAAAACTGGCGGGAAAATATAAACTGAAGGGGAAGAAACCTCTCCTTGTGGCCTGTGACATATACCGTCCGGCTGCTATCAAGCAGCTCCAGGTGAACGGAGAAAAGCAGGGAGTGGAAGTCTTTTCCATGGGTGACAGCCACAAGCCGGCGGACATCGCCAGAGCAGCTCTGGAGCATGCCCGCAAGAACGGCAACAATCTGGTGATCCTGGATACAGCGGGCCGTCTTCACATTGATGAGGACATGATGGCAGAGCTCCAGGAGATCAAGGAGACTGTGGAAGTACACCAGACGATCCTGGTGATCGATGCCATGACCGGACAGGACGCGGTCAATGTGGCGGAGGAATTCAACCAGAAGATCGGCATCGACGGTGTCATCATCACCAAGCTGGACGGCGACACAAGAGGCGGTGCGGCCCTGTCTGTCAAGGCAGTGACCGGCAAGCCGATCCTCTACGTGGGTATGGGAGAGAAGCTGTCGGATCTGGAGCAGTTCTATCCGGACCGGATGGCGTCCCGGATCCTTGGCATGGGCGATGTGCTGACCCTCATCGAGAAGGCAGGAGCCGAGATCGACGAGGAGAAGGCCAAAGAGATGACCCGCAAGATGAAAAAGAACCAGTTCGATTTCGACGACTTCCTGGAGAGCACCAAGCAGATGAAGAAGATGGGCGGGCTCTCCGGTATCATGAGCATGCTTCCCGGCATGGGCGCCATGGGCGGCCTGGGCGGTAAAAAGGGCATGCAGTTAGATGACAGCCAGGCCGAGGAGGCCGAGAAAAAGATGGCGCGGATGGAGGCCATGATCTATTCCATGACTCCGGCGGAGCGCCGCGACCCGGATCTTCTGAATCCTTCAAGAAAGCACCGCATCGCAAAAGGCGCAGGTGTGGACATCAGCGAGGTAAACCGCATGGTCAAGCAGTTTAACGAGATGAAGAAGATGATGAAGATGATCGGAAAAGGTGGTAAAAAGGGAAAATTCAGATTACCTTTTTAACCAGCACAGGCGTGTACAGCGCATGTGCCATATAGATCAATAAATATGTGGAGGTGAAACAAAATGGCAGTAAAGATCAGATTAAAGAGAATGGGACAGAAGAAGGCTCCTTTCTATAGAATTGTTGTAGCTGACTCCAGATCCCCAAGAGATGGCAGATTCATCGAGGAAATCGGCACTTACGATCCGAATCAGGATCCCAGCGTCTTCAAAGTAGACGAGGAGGCCGCTAAGAGATGGCTGAACAACGGTGCGCAGCCTACAGAGGTAGTAGGAAAGATTTTCAAGGCAGCAGGCATTGAAAAATAATACTGGGAGGTGCGCAGTATGAAAGAACTAGTGGAAGTCATCGTCAAAGCACTTGTAGATGATCCCGAGAGCGTTGTTGTGACAGAGAAGGAAGAAGGCCGCACGACCATTGTGGAAGTGAAAGTGGCTGACTCAGATATGGGTAAAGTCATCGGCAAGCAGGGGCGTATCGCCAAGGCAATCCGCGCTGTCGTGAAAGCAGCAGCCTCAAAAGAAGATAAGAAAGTGGTAGTAGATATCGCTGGCTAAGAAAAAGAGCGGGTCCAGGAAGGGACAAAGAGACAGTATGTCGGGATCTTCCGGGACACGCTTTTCTTTACAAGGAGAATAAAGATGGAAAAACAACTGCAGGCAGGCGTCATCACCTCCACCCACGGCATCCGCGGCGAGGTGAAGGTATTTCCCACCACAGATGACGCACAGTATTTCAGAGAGCTGAAAAAAGTATATCTTGACACGGGAAAAGAACAGATCCCCCTGGAGATCGAACATGTAAAATTCTTCAAGCAGTTCGCTATCCTGAAATTCAAGGGGATCGATAACATAAACGACATAGAAAAATACAAAGGCAAGAGCCTTATGATCGACAGGGAGGACGCCTCCCCCCTGGGCGAAGACGAGTACTACATCGGCGACATGATCGGCATGGACGTCTACACGGACGACCCGGCAGAGCACTTTGGCGTCCTTCGGGACGTGCTGGAGACCGGGGCCAATGACGTCTACATCATCGACTCAGACCGGCACGGGGAAGTCCTCGTCCCGGCCATCCACCAGTGCATCCTCCGTGTGGACACGGAAAAAAATGAGATGCACATCCATCTGATGGAGGGACTTCTGCCATGATGCATTTTCATATTATGACACTATTCCCCGATATGGTGATGGCCGGCCTTGGCACCAGCATCACAGGGCGGGCCATCGCGAAAGGGCTTCTCTCTATCGAGGCTGTCAACATCCGGGACTATGCTTTCAATAAACACAACAGCGTGGACGACTATCCCTACGGCGGCGGGGCCGGCATGCTGATGCAGGCGGAGCCGGTATATCTGGCTTACCAGGCCATTGAGGAGCAGATCCAGAAGCGCAGAGAAGATACAGAGGCGCGCGAAGAGGAAGGCGCCCTATCTGCCCGGCCTAAGAGGACAAGAGTCATCTACCTCTCCCCCCAGGGACAGACATTCAGCCAGGAGATGGCCCAGGAGCTGGCAGAGGAGGAAGATCTGGTGCTGCTGTGCGGCCACTACGAGGGCATCGATGAGAGGGTGCTGGAGGAGATCGTGACAGACTATGTCTCCATCGGGGACTACGTGCTCACCGGCGGCGAACTCCCCGCCATGGTCATGGTAGATACCATCTCCCGCCTTGTGCCGGGAGTCCTTCACAATGACGTGTCTGCGGAATTTGAGAGCTTCCAGGACAACCTCCTTGAGTATCCCCAGTATTCCAGGCCGGAGGTATGGCACGACAAGCAGGTGCCCCCCATCCTCCTGTCCGGACACCACGCCAATATCGAAAAGTGGCGGCGGGAGCAGTCTGTCATCCGCACGGCCAGGAGAAGGCCGGACCTTCTTGAGAAGGCGGAGCTGACAGCAGACGAGAAGAAGCTGGCGGCGGAGATCCTGAGGGAGAAGGAAACAGGAGAAAATTCCGAAAAATAGTTGCATGCCTCCCTGGAAAATGCTATGATAATTGCAATTATATATGATCAAACGACTATTACATTATATTGAGACAATGCGCAATGGAGTGTTATGGGCAGTTGTCGGTTCGAAGAGTTCCGTCAGAGGGACTCTTTTCTTTATTTATAAGCAGCCGGTGCCTTCCCAGGGCCCGGCGTTATTGGACTCAGGAAAGACAGGTGAGAGATTATGGGAGTGACGGCGGCCGAGATCAGGAGGAGAGCGGAGGAGCTCCGGGAACAGATCACAGCGGACAGGCGGTACCTGCACCAGATACCGGAGATCGGGATGGAGCTGCCTAAGACAGCGGATCATATCAGAAAACGGCTGGATGAGATGGGAATACCTTGGGAGAACTGCGGCGGGGACCTGCCGGAACAAGTGACCAGGGATTTTATGGAAGCAGGGTTCCCCAGGATGGAGCGGGCCGAGGGAGTGACGGCCGTGATCGGCCATGGCAGCCCCTGCATCCTGCTGCGGGCGGATATGGATGCACTTCCCATTCGGGAAGCCAGTGATCTGGAGTTTAGATCCGGGAATGGATATGGACATATGTGCGGCCATGACAGCCACGTGGCCATGCTCCTGGGGGCGGCTCAGATACTGAAAGAGAGGGAGAGCTCCCTGAAGGGCTCGGTCAAGCTGGTGTTCCAGCCCGGCGAGGAGACAGGCGCCGGGGCCAGGGTCCTGGTGGAGAACGGCCTTCTGGAGAACCCGAAAGTGGACGCCGCATTCGGGCTCCATGTCCAGTCCGTGACCAGGACGGGGGAGCTGGGATATGCAGTGGGGGTTAACTCGGCTTCCCTGGACACCTTTATCCTGAAGATAAAGGGCAGCGGCGGCCACAGCTCCCAGCCGCAGCTCTGCATTGACCCCCTGATGATCATGAACCAGGTATACCAGGCTGTCAATCTGCTTGTCACCAGGGAGGCGGACCCTGCGGCCATGGTGGCCCTGACCTGCGGCGTGGCAAAGGGGGGCACGGCTGTCAATATTATTCCCGGGGAGGCGGAGCTCCATATCGGGGTGCGGACTTTGGATGTCCAGGCAGCGGACCATCTGACGAGGCGGATCCCGGAGGTCATCGACCACTATGTGAAGGCCTGGAGAGGGGCGTATGACCTGACCGTGTTCCACACGCCCTGCACCTACAGCGACGAGGCGCTGTGCCGGGAGCTTGTCCCCTTTGCGGAAGAGATACTGGGGAAAGGACATGTTTCCCAGATCCCGCCTATGACGGGGACAGAGGATTTCGGTTATATCACCAGGGAGGTTCCGGGCATGTTTGCCTTTATCGGAGCGGGACAGCCGGGAAATGCGCCCCTCCACAATCCCCATATGGTGCTGGATGAGGAGGTGCTCCCTCTGGGCGCGGCCCTTCACGCATACACGGCCATGGCATGGCTGGACTCCAGGAGATGACCAGGAGAAAAGAAAGCAAGAGTATCATCATAAAGAGAAAGAGAGTGAAGAAAGTGGACAAGAAAACTTCCAGGGGTAAAGGCTTCCACATGCCCCACGTATTTATCATCTTACTGCTCATCATGCTGTTTGTGGTCGTTTTGTCCTATGTGATCCCCAGCGGGAGCTACGAGCGGCTCACTGATGAGGTGACAGGAATGTCCGTGGTGGACCCGGACACGTTCCGGTATGTGGAAAATGAGGATCCTATCACATTTATGAACTACTTTGAGGCAGTGTACAACGGGTTTGTGAACGGCGCCACCATCATGGGGACGCTGTTCATCAGTTCCGGCGTCATCTACCTCCTGGAGGTCAGCGGGGCGTTCGGCGCGGGGATCAGCGCCATCTTAAAGCGGACCAGGGGCCGGGAATTTTCCGTTGTGTGGATCTTTTACACCATCTTTGTGGTGTTTGGCGTCCTGGGCTACGGTGAGGCTGCCTATCCCTTCTATCCGCTGGCTGTGAGCATCGGCTTTGCCCTTGGATATGACAGGATCGTGGGCACCGGGCTGGCTATCGTGGGGAGCACGGTGGGCTTTACATCGGGCCTTATGAACATGTTCACCACCGGTGTGTCCCAGCAGATAGTGGGGCTTCCCATGTTCTCAGGCATCGGCTACCGGGCCGTGGGTCTGGTGGTGTTCTACCTGATCGGTCTTGCCGGCCTTTACAGCTACTGCCGGAAGATACGGAAGGATCCGGCAAAAAGTATCGTGAGTGAAGAGTACATGGGCCAGAAGACAGAGGAGGAGATGGAGCACGCGGAGGAGATGACCGGGCGAAGAGTGCTGGGACTGCTGGCCTTCCTTGCGGTCATCGTCATCCAGGGGTACGGCTGTATCACACAGGGCTGGTCTTTTGCCCAGATCGGGGCGCTTTACGTCATGTTTGGCATTGTGCTGACCGCCATTTTCCGGTTCAGCCCAAGTGAGGCCTGTCAGCTTTTCTGCAAAGGCGCCACCAGAGTGTTCGCGGCGGCCTTTGCCGTGGGCCTTGCCCAGTCGGTGGTAGTGCTCATGGACCAGGCCTGCATCATGGACACTATCGTCCACGCCATGGGAGAGCTTCTGGAGAGCAAGAGCGCGGTCCTGGCCCTGCTGATCATCTTTGTGTTTGTGACCCTCTTTAATTTCCTGGTGGTATCGGGAAGCGGAAAGGCGGTCATCATCATGCCGATTCTCCAGCCCCTGGGAAAGATCCTGCATATCAACCAGCAGGTGCTGGTGCTCACGTACCAGTACGGCGACGGCATCACCAACAGCTTCTGGCCGGGCAGCTCCCTTGTCCAGCTGTCCATGTGCGGGGTGGACTATGGCTCCTGGATCCGATTCTGCTGGAAGATCTATCTCTCTTTCATAGTGAGCGCCTTCGTCCTGATCATGGTGGCCCACGGCATCGGCTACGGCCCCTTCTGACAGGACCGGCAGGCGCAGGCTCCGAAGAAGCCTTACAAATGGAACTGCCCAAATGCAAGCCCAAATGCAAGAGAAATTTTCCTTGCAATTCTCCTGCACATATGCTATGATAAAATGCGTTGTGAGAAGAAAGAGATGGTCCTCTGATACGCTCCCGCACTGAGGCGGGAATAGAAAAATGTATTAAGAACGTCCGAATAACAAGGAGGTCACACAATGAACGATATCATTAAGAACATTGAAGCTGAACAGCTCAAAGAGAACGCGCCTGAGTTCAGAGTAGGCGACACCGTAAAAGTTTACGGAAAGATCAAAGAGGGTAACCGTGAAAGGATCCAGGTTTTCGAGGGAACAGTCCTGAAGAAACAGGGTGGCAGCACAAGAGCAACATTTACTGTAAGAAAGAATTCTAACGGCGTAGGTGTTGAGAAGACATGGCCGCTCCATTCTCCTAACGTAGAGAAGGTTGAAGTTGTCCGCAGAGGTAAAGTAAGACGTGCAAAACTGAACTACTTAAGAGACCGCGTAGGAAAAGCAGCCAAGGTAAAAGAATTAGTAAAATAAGAAAACAAAGAGGAAGGGACAAATACATACTGTATCTTGTCCCTTTTATGCTATACAGACAGGAGTTTCTGACAGGGAAAGATTTATGAGAGGATTGAAATTCAGAAGAAGGCGGCGCAGGAGAAGTAAATTCCGGATCGAGATGCTGAAGCCGGTGGCGGTGTGGACAGGCAAGATTGCGATCGTCTGCCTGTTTGCCTTTGTCTTTGTGTGGTATTTCGGGCAGAGGGTGGCCGTGGTGGGGGACTCCATGAGCCCCATCCTCAGCAACGGGGACGTGACGCTTGTGAACCGGATCGTATATGACGCCACAGCGCCGAAGCGAGGAGACATTATCGTCTTTAAGCCCAAGGGAAATGAGAACTCCCACTACTATATCAAGCGTATCATCGGCCTTCCGGGGGAGACAGTGCAGATACTGGAGGGAGAGATCTACATCGACGGCGAAAAGCTGGAGGAGGATTACGGGGTCAGCGAGATCACGGACCCCGGCATTGCGGCGGAGGAGATCGAACTGGCAGGAGATGAATTCTTTGTGCTCGGAGATGACAGGGAGAACAGCGAGGACAGCCGCATGGCGGACGTGGGGGCTGTGAAGCGGTCCTATATATACGGGAAAGTCTGGTTTATCGTCTCGCCATGGGAAGATTTTGGGCTGGTGCGTTCTTAGAGCACATTTTTCATAAGGAGGAAACACATGCATTTTCAATGGTATCCAGGCCATATGACAAAGGCCAAGCGGATGATGCAGGAGAATATAAAGCTGATTGACCTGGTGATCGAGCTGACAGACGCCCGGGTCCCTGTGAGCAGCCGGAACCCGGACATTGACGAACTTGGAAAGAACAAGGCCAGACTGGTCCTTCTTAATAAGGCGGATCTGGCGGAGGAGAAGTGGAATGACGCCTGGATGGAGTATTTCCAGGGCAAAGGCTTTTCCTGTGTCAAGGTCAACTCGAAAAAGGGGGGCGGGATGAAGAGCATCCACGCGGTCATACAGGAAGCCTGCCGGGAGAAGATCGAGAGGGACAGAAAGAGAGGCATTCTGAACCGGCCGGTGCGCGCCATGGTGGTGGGCATTCCCAACGTGGGCAAGTCCACCTTTATCAACAGTCTGGCGGGAAAGGCCTGCGCCAAGACGGGAAATAAACCTGGCGTGACAAAGGGAAAACAGTGGATACGGCTCAATAAAAATGTGGAGCTGCTGGATACACCGGGCATCCTCTGGCCCAAATTCGAGGATCAGTCCGTGGGCATGAAGCTGGCCTTTATCGGCTCCATCAAGGATGAGATCCTGCAGAGGACAGAGCTGGCCGCAGAGTTTGTCAAGCTCATGCAGCAGGACTACCCGGGTGTCCTTGCGGAGAAATACAGCGTAGAGGAGAACGGGGATGCGTACGGCATCCTGGAAGGGATCGCCAGGAGCCGCCACTGTGTTGTGCGGGGGAGTGAGCTGGACATAGAGAAGGCCTCCGCCCTGCTGCTGGACGATTTCCGGGACGGCAGGCTGGGGCGGCTGACACTGGAATATCCGGATCAGATATGATAGAATTTTATTTGATAGAAAAAAGAAGGCAGGATGGATAAAAATGGCAAGACGCAGACGAGAAAAAGAACACGGCATATTCCGGGAGCTCCTGGGATGGCTTATATATATACTGATCATCATAGGTCTGAGCTATCTGATCATCAACTATGTGGGACAGAGGACCATGGTCAGCGGACAGTCCATGGAGCCCACCTTAAGTGACGGTGACAACCTGATCGTGGATAAGATTTCCTACCGCTTCCGGGATCCGCAGCGGTATGATATCATTGTATTTCCATATAAATATGAGGAGGATACGTACTATATCAAGAGGATCATCGGCATGCCGGGGGAGACGGTCCAGGTCATCGGGGGCTATGTCTATATCAATGGGGAGCTGCTGGAGAGCGACATCTACGGAGCGGAGCCCATGGAGAGCGGACAGCTTGCGGACCAGCCCATCACCCTGGGGGCAGACGAGTATTTTGTGCTGGGTGACAACCGGAACCACAGCTCCGACAGCCGTGACCCCAGCGTGGGGGTGCTGAAAAGTAGCGACCTTCTGGGACGTGCCTGGGTGCGCATCTATCCATTTGATAAGATAGGATTTATCAGACATGAATAAGCGGGAAGAAGAAAAGAAGAGGAAGCAGGAAGAGAAGCTGAAAAAGGAGCTGGAGCGGCTGGAAGCCATGAGTGTGTACGAGAGAGAGTATGCCGACTGGGGGGCGGTCTGCGGCATCGACGAAGCCGGGCGCGGCCCTCTGGCGGGCCCTGTGGTGGCGGGCGCTGTCATTCTTCCAAAGGACGAAAAGATATTATATGTAAATGACTCCAAGAAGCTGTCGGAGAAGAAGCGGGAGATGCTCTACGATGAGATCATGAGCCGGGCCCTGGCAGTGGGAGTGGGTGTCGTGGGGCCGGAGCGCATAGACGAGATCAATATCCTCCAGGCCACCTACGAGGCCATGAGGATGGCGGTGGCGCAGCTGAAGGTGCCGCCGGATATCCTTTTAAACGATGCGGTCACCATACCGGATCTTCCAATTCGCCAGGTACCCATCGTCAAAGGGGATGCCAAGAGTGTCTCCATTGCGGCGGCCAGCATTATCGCAAAGGTTACCAGGGACAGGCTGATGCGGGAGTATGACCAGATCTTCCCGGAGTATGACTTTGCCTCCAACAAGGGGTATGGTACAAGGAGCCACATCGAGGCACTGAAGGCCCTGGGGCCGGCACCTGTCCACAGGAGGACGTTTATCCGGCATTTTGTGCAGTGACAGGGAGCAGGTGCAGCGGGAGGACAAAGAGGGAGCAGTCATGCCGACAGGAGATGGATGACAGGATCTATTTACAGCCGGACGTCCGGCAGAAGACAGACCGGAGCGGTCTATGAGAAAAAGGCGGGAGCCTACCTTGAGGAGCAGGGCTATGTGATCCTGCAGTACAATTACAGGTGCCGGGCAGGAGAGGTGGACATCGTGGCCAGGGACGGCTCTTTTCTTGTGTTCTGCGAGGTGAAATACAGAAGGACCGCAGGGAAGGGCGGGGCTCTTGACGCCGTGACATGCGGGAAACAGAGGACTATCTCAAAATGCGCTCTTTTTTATCTGATGGAGCATCATCTGACAGGCGCCGCCTGCCGCTTTGACGTGGTGGGCATTGAGGGCGCGGCGGAGAAGATCACACTGGTAAAGGGCGCTTTTGAATATGAGGAGTGAAGCTATGGGCATTGGGTTAAGATACAGGGATGAGAGGCATATATTTGACGAGAGGGAGAGGAACGGGGTCCCCTATCTCTCCTTTCCTCTTCTGGAACGGACGGGGCTCGTGGATCAGGGGTTTTCCACCAGACTGGGCGGAGTCAGCCGGGGAGGGTGCGCGTCCATGAATATCAGCACCCACAGGGGAGACGACCCGGCGGCCGTGGAGGAGAACAGAAGGAGGATCGCCTCCGCTATCGGTGTGGATCCGGAGAAGATGGTCTACACCTGTCAGACCCACACCACCAATGTGGCGCTCGTCACTGCGGAGGATGCGGGGAAAAGCCTGCCGGAGACGGACGGTATGATCACCCGGGCGCCGGGGCTGTGCCTGGTCACCTTTTACGCGGACTGTGTCCCGCTCTATTTTGTGGACCCGGTAAGAAAGGCAGTGGGCCTTTCCCATTCCGGCTGGAGGGGGACTGTTGGAAATATGGCCGGAGTGACTGTGAAAAGGATGGAGGAAGTATTCGGGAGCCGGCCGGAGGACATCCTGGCCGCCGTAGGCCCCTCCATCTGTCAGGACTGCTACGAGGTCAGCGAGGATGTGGTCAGCCGGTTCAGGGAGAGCTATGCCCCGGAAGAGTGGGGAGAGCTGTTTTACCAGAAGGACGAGCAGAGGGAGAAGGGAAAGTACCAGCTTGACCTGTGGAGGGCCAATGAGCTCAATCTCCTGAAGGCAGGACTCCTGCCGGAGCACATTGCCGTGACCAATCTGTGTACCTGCTGCAACCCGGAGCTCCTTTTCTCCCACAGGGTGACCGGCTGGGACAGAGGGAACCTGAGCGCCTTCCTTGCTTTGAAGGAGTAGACCTATTTGCACTATAAGGAGGAAAACACCTGTGAATACTGAGGAGATAACCGAGACGACCCAGGAGACCGTAGAGAACGTCAATCTGTTTATCCGGTTTATAGAGGACCATATCCCGGACATGATCGGATTTGGATTTAAGATCCTCTTTGCGGTCCTCCTGTTCATTGTGGGGAAATATATCATACGAGCTGTCCGCAGGCTGACGGCGAAGGCTTTTGCCCGCTCCAACGCGGACACGGGAGTGAGCCAGTTTACAGACTCCATCATCAAGTACGGCCTGTACACAGTGCTCGTCATCCTCGTGGTGACAAGCTTTGGCGTCAATCTGTCGTCCATCACAGCTATCCTGGCCGCGGCGGGAGTGGCTGTCAGCCTGGCATTGCAGGATGTGATATCCAACTTTGCGGGCGGCGTCCTGATCCTGACGCTGAAGCCTTTTGTCGTGGGCGACTATATTATAGAGGACAACAATAAAAATGAAGGCACGGTGAAGGAAATCCAGCTTTTTCACACAAAGCTGACCACGGTGGACAACAAGACTATCGTGATCCCCAACGGAATGCTGACCAACAACAGCCTCACCAATGTGACCGCCAAGGATGAGAGGCAGCTGGATCTGCGGATCGACATTTCCTATGAGTCCGACCTGAGGAAGGCAAAGAGGATACTGGAGGATATGCTGCGGGATACGCCCGGTATACTGAAGGATATGGAAATGTCCGTCTTTGTGGACTCTCTTGGGACGAGCAGTGTGGTACTGGGCATGCGGGCCTGGACCCGTATGGACGAGTACTGGAATATACGCTGGAAGCTTTTGGAGGATATCAAACTGACCTTTGACCAGGAGGGGATAAGCATTCCCTACAACCAGATCACGGTACACACTGCACAGAGAGATTAAAGGAGGGGGCTTCCGGTCAGGAGGCCGCAAAGGATGAGGGGGAACAGCATGCCAACGAGAAAAGAGATGAAACGAAAGGCCAGAAGAGCCTTAAAGAGACACTATATCATGTATGTGGCGATATGTCTGATCGCGGCTTATGTGGGATCGGAGTTCACCTCCTCCCTGAACGTGCTGGACGTTACGCCCGCCTCCGGATCGTACCACACAGAGGAACGGCTGGAGAGGCCGTCGGGGATCAACGAGGGCTTTGCGGACGTGATGTACGATATGCTGGCGGGAGATGAGGAGGACGGGAAGGCTCTGTCTGATGAGCTCAAGGCGGAGGAGATTGAAAGGTCCAGGACCGGAAATCCGGCCTTTGGGAGGTCCAGGGGAGTGCTTGCCAGTCTGGTGAACAGTGTGACATCCGGCTCTATCGTGGTCAGTATGCTGGCGGCGCTGCACTCCCTGACGGGCTCGGAGAATCTTGCCATCCTCATTTTTATCCTTCTGGGGGCAGCTTTTCTCTTTTCTATATGGTTTTTCTTTGTCAATATTTTTAAGGTGATATCCAGGCGCGTGTTCCTGGAGGGCAGGGTCTACGAGAAGGTGCCCTTCCAGCGCATGCTGTTTCTCCTGCGGGTGAAAAAGTGGACAAAGGTGAGCTGCACCATGTTTCTGGCATCCCTCTATCAGCTGCTCTGGAGTCTGACTATCGTGGGCGGCTTCGTGAAATATTTTTCCTACTACCTGGTGCCTTACATTGCGGCGGAAAACCCGGACATCGCCCCGGGGGAGGCTATCCGCCTGTCCCGCAGGATGATGAAGGGGCACAAGTGGGAGTGCTTTGTCTTTGAGATGTCCTTCTTTCCGTGGCTCCTCCTGGGGGGCGCCACATTCGGGATCTCGGAGATCCTGTATTCCAATCCCTACAGAGCAGCCTTTTTCAGCGAGTACTATGCGGATATGCGGGCGGAGGCGAAGAAGGCCCACCTGAAGGGCAGCGAGCTCCTCAACGATACGTACCTGTATGAGATGCCGGAGGACGAGCTGATCTATCTGGCTTATGAGGATGTGATATCGGCCCTGATACGCCGGCCAAAGGATATCCTGAAGCTGTCCGGCGTGAGGAAGTTTTTTGCGGATCAGCTGGGGGTGCTCCTCACCAATTCAAAAACAGAAAAAGAATATGAGCAGATGCAGGGGCGCCTGGTGAAGATGGAGCTCTTAAAGGATGCCGTGGACAGAAAAGCTTATCCCAGCAGACTTTCCGCCGTGCCGGAGGTGGAGAAGAGGCAGCGGATCGAGACGATCCACTATCTCAGGCACTATTCCATATGGTCCATTGTCCTTCTGTTTTTCATCTTCTCCGCCATCGGATGGGTCTGGGAGGTCAGCCTTCATCTTGTGACAGACGGAGAATTTGTCAACAGAGGCGTGCTCCACGGGCCATGGCTGCCTATCTACGGCGGAGGGGGCGTGCTGATCCTGATGCTGCTCAACAGGCTGAGGAAACGGCCTGTGCTGGAGTTTATCGGCATAGTCGTCCTGTGCGGCTGCGTGGAGTACACGACCTCCTTTGTCCTTGAAATCCTCCACAACGGGGAGCGATGGTGGGATTACAGCGGCTATTTCCTGAACCTGAACGGAAGGATCTGTGCGGAGGGGCTGCTTGTCTTCGGCATAGGAGGCATTGCCATTGTCTACATGCTGGCTCCGCTCCTGGACAATCAGATCCAGCGCATCAGGCCCTGGGTCCTGATACCCCTGTGCCTGATACTTTTGACAGCCTTTACTGTTGACAATGTCTACTCGGCCAGACATCCCAACAGCGGAAAGGGCATTACAGATTACGAGGAGAAAACAGCGTGCTTGCAGTATACTTATCCCCCCTATACATACTTGTAAATGTCTATATTTTCTGGAGGCTCATACAGTGGCTGTCCGCATGCCACGGCCTTTTTGGGAAAAGGCCGGTGCGTGTGGCAGCCGGCCTGGTGTACCTTTTCTTTGCCACGTCTCTGCTGGTAGGATTTTTTCTTCCGGCCGGCAGCCTTCAGCGCTTTTTTAAATCCGCCGGCAATTACTGGCTGGGCGTGCTCCTGTACGCGGTGCTTGTCCTGGCCTGTGCGGAGCTGGTCCGCCTTGTCGTCTGGCTGCGGCGCCGCCACGGGAGGCGCGGGGAGACGCCGGAAGAGGAGAGCCCGGAAGACCGGTCTTTGGTCCGGAGGCGGAGGGCGATAGCAGGAGGCGCGGCAGCACTGTTGGTCACCGCGCTGTCCCTCTGGGGCGTGGTGAACGCCAGGATCATCCACACAACAAAGTACCAGGTGACGGTTGACAAGTCCGCAGGCGAGCTGGGAGACCTGCGTGTGGTGCTGACGGCGGACCTGCATCTGGGCTACAATATCGGCTGCAGGCAGATGGAGGACATGGTGGAGAAGATCAACGGGGAGGACCCGGACCTGGTAGTCATTGCGGGAGACATTTTTGACAATGAATACGAGGCGTTGGAGGACCCGGACAGACTGGCTGAGATCCTGGGCGGTATTTCCGCCAGGTACGGCGTCTACGCCTGCTACGGGAACCACGACATACAGGAGAAGATACTGGCCGGCTTTACCTTTGGAAGCAAAGACGGGAAAAAAGAGAGCGATCCGCGGATGGACGCCTTTCTGGAGAGGGCTGGTATCACGCTTCTCCAGGACGAGGGCGTGCTCGTCGATGACAGCTTCTACCTTTTTGGCAGAGCTGACGCGGGGAAGCCGGGACGTGGCATCACAGTCCGGAAGACGCCGGAGGAGATCACGGCCGACATGGACCAGACAAAGCCTGTCCTTGTGATGGACCATGAGCCGGAGGAGCTGCAGGAGCTGGCGGATGCCGGGGTGGATGTGGACCTGGGCGGCCACACCCACGATGGGCAGATGTTCCCCGGCAATATCGTTATGAAGTTTTTGTGGGAGAATCCCTGCGGTTATCTGAAAAAAGACCAGATGCACAGTATCGTCACCTCCGGCGCGGGACTCTTTGGCCCCAATATGAGGGTGGGTACAAAGGCGGAGATATGCGTGGTGGATATCCATTTTGCGGGGGAGTAGAGAAGAGAAAAGAGGGTGCCTGCTAGGCCCCCTCTTTTGCTCTGTACTGAAAAAAATAAAAGCCGGAAATCAGACTCGAACTGACGACCCCTTCATTACGAGTGAAGTGCTCTACCGACTGAGCTATTCCGGCTTGACAGCTTTTGTACAAAAGCCACAACTAATATTATATCGTATTTCTTCTAAAATGCAAGAAGTTTTTTCACTATTTTGCGTATACTTTTTTTGTATATGAAGAGGCATCCCTTCCCGGTAAAGCTGAGAACCCACAGGGACAGGATGCCTCTTTATTTGCCCTTTCTGCTCTGCTAGGCCGGACCTACCACAACGCGGCCTTCCTTTGCAAAGGCCACAGGCAGACAGCACAGCTCGGCCGTGGCGCAGAATTTGTCCGCGCAGGTGATGATCCAGGCCTCCCTGCTTGTGGGGAGGGGACCCAGCGGAAACATGTGTGACAGGATCGCCAGACGCTCTTTCTCAGAGATGTCAAACCGCTCCTGGCTGTTCCTGGCAGCCACCTTCGGGTGGTAGAATGCCTGGAATTCCTTTACCGGTTTTGGATCGCTGAATTTATAGAGGAAGAAATCGTGGAGAAGGCCTGCCCTTGCGGCTGCCCGCTCATCGCATCCCAGCTTTCTGGCCATCTTCCAGGAGAGGTAGGATACATTTAGGCTGTGGACCAGCCGTGTCGTCTTCAGGTGCTGGATGTAGCCGGACAGCTTCCGGAATTCTTCATCCTCCAGGATATCTCTGACGATCCCCATAAATTCTGAGGAAATATCCTCCGTAACTTTAATGTCCATCGGCGCTCACTCACTTTCTTTTGATCTGCGCATTTTACTGCTCTTACTTTCTATATAGCTTTCAAAATGAAAAAAGTCAATGAAATTAATGAAAAAATAAGGAAGGATATGTTAGAATAGTAAGGCAGGATTTCAGGAAGGAGAAGATCATATGAAGCTTACGATATTAGGGACCGGAAATGCGGCGGTGACGGAGGTCTACAACACCTGCTTCGCGTTTTCCGACGGAGACAGACATTTCCTGGTGGACGCAGGCGGCGGAAACCAGATCTTAAAGAGGCTGAAGGACGCGGGCATCCCGCTGAAGGACATCCACGATATATTTATCACGCACGAGCACATAGACCATCTGCTGGGGCTGATCTGGCTCGTGCGCATGATCGGGCAGAACATGAACAAGGGAAAATACGAGGGGGACCTGCGCATCTACTGCCACGCCGACCTCATTCCGGTCATCAGGACCATCACAGACCTCACCATCCAGAAAAAGGTGACAAAGCACATCGGAGAGCGCATCCAGCTCATCCCGGTGGAGCACGGCGAAACAAGGGAGATCGTAGGATGTCCGGTGACATTTTTTGATATTTATTCCACAAAGGCAAAGCAGTACGGCTTTACCGCCATGCTGCCGGGCGGCGTGAAGTTTACCTGCGCCGGGGACGAGCCCTACAATGAGAAGGACTATGAATTTGTGAAGGGCAGCGACTGGCTCATGCATGAGGCATTCTGTCTGTACGGGGAGGCGGACGAGTTCGGCCCCTATGAAAAGCACCACAGCACGGTGAAGGAAGCCTGTCAGACAGCCGAGCAGCTCCAGAT
Organism: Lachnoclostridium sp. An118; assembly: GCF_002160985.1. Classification (GTDB taxonomy): domain Bacteria; phylum Bacillota; class Clostridia; order Lachnospirales; family Lachnospiraceae; genus Claveliimonas; species Claveliimonas stercoravium. The sequence continues at coordinate 220,206 of NZ_NFLQ01000001.1, forward strand.
ACCGAACCTGATCCTCTATCACACAGAGGACAAGAATATCGCCAGGAGAAAAGAGCTCTACACAAGCGAGGGCAGAGGATTCTACCGCGGCAGCCTGTATGTGCCGGACGACATGGAGACCTTTGAGATCTGATGAGATATGATATAGGGAGATATAAGGAAAGGAAGGGACGGCTATGCCGGTTACGAGACAGATGATCTTTCCTCTTGCCTTTTACAAAAAGTCCAAATTTCACGGCAGCAAGGGGAAATGGAACTACCGGATCGAGAAGGTGTCCGGCGATGAGAAGGAGGAGTTCCTCCTGACAGTGTGGAAGGGGCCCTTCTGCTATGACGCCACGAAGGAGGAGAAGACTACCTACAGGTATCCCTTCAGCGATGAGGGACTGGATGCCATCGTGGAGCAGCTGAACAAGCTGCCGACGGCACAGTAGAGTTCAGGAGAAACAATGGATATGTAGGGCAGCCTGCGTTTTCGGACGCGGCTGCTTTTTTGCTGCCTGTTTCTGCTGGAAACCACCCCGGAAATACGCCTGCGGCAGAACGTCTCGAGGAGATTGATGACGGCGTAGAGGAGCACGGTGAGGCACAGGAGAACGATGGGCATGAGGAGCCAGTAGGGGATTTTGAAAAGAAGCCTGCTTTTAGAGATTGTACTGAGAAAAATATGGAGATTATAATATAAGTATATTATAATATACCTATGTTATAATTTGTTATAGTAGTTAGAGTAAATACTGTATAAGGCGGAAAATACTATGATTAAAAGTTTTATTTTTGAGAACTATAAAAGCTTTGAAAAGGCAGAATTAAATTTGGAATCTGTAACAAGTTTGATCGGAACAAATTCGTCAGGAAAAAGCAACGCTATTGAAGGAATTCAGATATTGTCTGAAGCCGCAACAGGTCTGGATTTAAGTATTATCCTCGATGGCACACGAAATAGCGACAGTCATATACGAGGGGGCAGCAGCTCGTGCTGTCGGTTTCGAACATCCTCATTTAAGCTGGGATGTCTTGTGGATTTGGATGAAAACTTTGATTTGTACTATTATATACGGATCAGTACCAATAAAAGAGTCTGGGTTGAGGAAGAAGCACTTTACAAGGTTGAAAATGGCAGCCTGAGCTTGTTGGACGGTGAGAAGATATTTAGGACAAAAAAAGCAAATAAGGATAGCGGTGATATAAAAGCAGAGTACAACAATAGAAAAGCAGGGAAAAACCCGGATATCATGTGTATGAGAGTGTCCTCAGTCTTGGCACAGTTAAAAAGTAAACTTCCACAGGAGACAACCCATGACCAGGAATGTCTCAGTTACATTAATCTGGTACTTGATAATCTGAAGGGGATATTTGTACTCAATCCTATTCCTTCGATAATGCGCGATTATGTAAGAATTACGGATATGAATTTAAAATCGAACTGTGAAAATATTTCTCCGGTCTTGTACCATTTGTGTCAGAATGAAGAAAAAAGGAAGGAACTGTTGAATATGGTACGCAATCTGCCGGAAAATGAGGTTGAGTCCATTGAATTTATTAAAACGCAGTTGGACGATGTTATTTTCGGGCTGAAAGAGAAATATATGAGCGTCTCTGAAATTGTAGACGCCAAAAAACTATCGGATGGGACTCTTAAATGTATCGCGATTTTGGCAGCAATTTTATCTATGCCAAAAGGAGGAATATTGGTCGTAGAAGAGATCGATAACGGAATTCATCCGGGAAGAATATATGCTCTGATAAATACTTTGGAAAGGATTGGAAAAGAAAGGAATATTGATATTATTCTGACTACCCATAATCCAACATTATTAAACGGATATGATAAAAATAAATTATTAGGAGTATCCGTTGTTTACAGAGAAGCGGAAAAGGGCACAAGTGTCATTGCTTCCCTAATAGATATTGAACATTTTCCTGAAATTTTTGCAATGGGTGGCATTGGAGATGCAATGATAGATAATTCTCTGATCAAAATGATCAAAGAACCCAGACAGACGCCAGACACTTCATGGTTGGGGGTGTAGTAATATGAGAGTAAGATTTATAGATACTTCCATTATTATGAATCTCCTGGAAATTCCGGGCAAGTGCTCTGACGCAGAAAGGGTAAAGGCAGATTTTAAATCGATTGTAGAAAGTGGAGAGGTTTTGATTTTGCCATTTTCCACGATTATAGAAAGTGGGAACCATATTGCACATATCGCTGACGGGAGAATACGGAGAGAACGGTCGTTAATATTCAAAGAATTTCTTGAAAAAACAGCAAATAATGAAGCTCCGTGGAAATTATATGGTGTTAAACTGGAAAAGGATGATCTGCTTGCGTTAGCAGAAAAATTTCCGGATTATGCACTGCAATATGAAATGGGTTTAGGCGATATGAGTATCATACATTTTTACGAAAAATATAAAGAAGAGACACCGGCTGTGGGACACATCATGATTTGGAGTACAGACAGGCATCTCTCGGGATATGAGGAAGATGTGGCGATAAGGCGAAGAAAGGACAGGTAAACTAAATATACATACGTTGAGGTAAAAGGTATATAGAGAACACTTTGGACAGAGCTCATAACGGGCTCTGTCTTTTTTGAAAACAGAGGGTCTTTATTTAAAAAACTCCTCCACCGGCGTATCCAGAACCTGGGACAGGCCGTACAGCTCAAGATCTGTAACCGTGCGGGTCTGGTCCTCAATCCGGGAAATGGAGCCCCGGCAGATGTAGATGGCCAGGACCTCCAGCTTGTCGGAAAGCTCCTGCTGGGTCATATGTTTCTCCAGCCGCAGTCTGCGGACCTTTGCGCCGATCATATTTTTTTGCTCCCTGTCAATAATCCGTGCCATAACAGTCTGCCTCCTGTCTTGTAATAGGACATTTCTAATGCTATACTAATAATCAGAATTTTATGTCCTGTTACAGGACATTATATGGAATTGGATGACAAAAAATGTCTGAGAAAAAGGTGCGTGATGACACATATTGTCCATATACTGTTCTATAATGTAAAAAAACGCACAGGAGGCTGTATGAGATGGGGAATGAAGCACAGGACAAGGCACAGAGAGTGTTGACTATTTATTCAAAACTGAAACAGGGGAAAATGATCTTTAAAGGAGCTGAGAGCAGGAAATATGGAGTTTCCGCCAGGACGATACAGCGGGATATCGCAGACATCCAGGCTTTCCTGCAGGAACAGGAGAACGAAAACGGTGAGCTTAGGGAGGTGGTATTTGACAAAGAAAAAGGGGGATACAGGCTGGAGACAAAGGTGTCCGAAAACCTGTCTGCCAGAGAAATACTGGCAGTAGGAAAAATACTCCTTGAGAGCAGAGCCTTGATGAAGCGTGAGCTTTTTCCGATCATTAACAAGATGGTCAGCCTCTGTGCGGATGACAGAGAGCGGGCGGTTGTGAAAGAGCTGCTCCAGAATGAGATGCACCATTATATAGAGCTGCAGCATGGGAAGGGCCTTCTGGATTATCTCTGGAAGATAGAGCAGGCTGTCCGTCAGCAGTATTTTGTAAAAATGCGATATCGAAAGACGAAAGGAAACGAGATCGTGGAGAGAAAGGTGATGCCGGTAGGTCTTATGTTCTCAGAATTTTATTTCTATATGCCAGCCTTTATCGAGGATATTGACCGTACTCTGGAATTCCAGAATCCGGATGATACCTTCCCCACTATTTACAGAGTGGACAGGCTGGAGAGCCTTGAGGTCACAGGGGAACATTTTTCCATTCCCTATGCTTCTCGTTTTGAGGAGGGAGAATTCCGAAAGAGAGTCCAGTTTATGTTCGGCGGGAAGCTGCGGAAGATTAAATTCAAATACGCAGGGAGCTGTCTGGATATGGTGCTGGACAGGTTCCCGACAGCAGAGGTTGTCAGGAGAGAAAAGGACGGGGTGATCGTCAGGGCTGAGGTGTTTGGAGATGGAGTTGAGCGGTGGATCCGCATGCAGGGGAAGGATGTGGAGATGATGTGAAAGAAACAATATGTGAATTGGATAATTTGTCTAAAAATGTTACAAAAACAAATAAAAATGTGGTAAAATGACATAGAAATATCAGAAAAAACATTCTGATAATGAGGTGGGGGTGAGGACAATTAATATTGCTTTTTTGTCAATGTCACATATTGTTGGCTTTAATCCAATCGTATATGATGCGGAAGAAACTAAAAAAGAATATTTGAGAAGGCTAAAGAGATATTTAAAAGCAGGCAGATGGAGAGAAAGAAAATATGTGCGGGCACAAATCCAGGCATATACCAGTATTATGAATGCAACAATTCAAGAGGGCGATGCGCATGGTATAGATTTTTACCGATATTATATTCTCCTTGATCTGCTGCATATATTGTCGGGCCGGGCAGGAGCGGATGCGGAAGAAAAGGTGAAAAAGGTAAAAGAAAAATATTTCCAGGATTTTTGCCTTAAATCCGAAGAAAGAAAAATAGCAGGTCAAATATTACAGGCTCTGGTAAACAGCGGACAGAAAGTGTCGCTGCCAATCAGAGCAAAGACTTTGTTTGGCCATGAAAAGGAGTACATGCGGCTGATAAAAAGTAATATTAAGTTCCTGCACAGAGAACCATATATCGTGCTGGTGACGGCAACCATGAGCGCAGGGAAGTCCACATTTATTAATGCTCTTACAGGAAAGCACGTCTGTCTCTCGCAGAATATGGCCTGTACGAGCAAAAGACACTGTATCATCAATAAGGCTTTTGAAGATGGATATTCCTCTGAGTATGACTATGATTTGGTTATGACGGCAGGTCAGACGGAATTAATGAATAATAATGAAGAAAATATGTCTGATACAATAGCAGTGGCTACGCACTTCGACAGTATACTGGGAAATAAAAGGATTATTGTGAATGATTCTCCTGGAGTGAATTTCAGCGGGGATGAAGGGCATAAAAAGCTTACAGACAAGCTGATCAAGAAGAAAAAATATCAGCTGCTGATTTACATTATGAACGCCACGCAGCTTGGAACAAATGACGAGGACGAGCATTTGGATTTTGTGAAAAAATGTGTGGGGCGGAAAAAGATTATTTTTGTTGTAAATAAAATTGATGCATTTAATGTGGAAGAAGAAAATATGATTTCAGCAATAGAAGCGCAGGAGGCTTATTTAAAAAAGAAAGGATTTAAAGATCCCATCATATGTCCGGTTTCTTCAAGAGCGGGATATCTGGCCAAACGTTTTAAGAAGGAAGAATTATCACGGTCAGAAAAAAGAGAATTGTATAATTATGTTGATAAATTTGAACGGATGAATTTGCCGGCATATTACACGAGAAGATTTGGACAGATGGGAATTAAAAATGCTGACACAGAAGAGGAACAATTGATCAAGACAAGCGGCATGGCGTTTGTTGAAAAAATAATAGCTTTATACGCTGAAGGAGGAAAAGCAGATGGCACAGATTTATGTAAAGTATAATCCGTATCGGATGGAAACACGGATTGAGGTGAATGGGAAAACAATCTCTAAAGACAGCACTCTTTATAAAGTCGTAAAAGGAAAGAGGATGCAGGAGTGGATAGGAGAGTTTCCCAGGATGCTTGTCGAAGAGCTAAATACAGTAGAATTCCAGATAGAATTCTATGGAATGGATCTGGACTGGGATGATTTTGAGGATTCCTTTAACCACGCAAGAGACGCCGGTATTATCAAAAAGCTTGATATGAAATTTATCCAGGGAAAATCAGATGCGGATATTAATGATAAGATCATCAAGATCTTTTCGGATCTTCAGGAAGGTCCGGTAGATGATTTCCGGGATCCAAAGCTTATCAAGGCGTTTGAAAATATTAATAACACCATTTTCCCGATAAACGTGATCGCGACGATGAGCTCCGGAAAATCAACTCTGATCAATGCTCTTTTGAGAAGACGCCTGATGCCGTCCAAAAACGAAGCGTGTACTGCGACCATTACAGAGATCCTTGACAATGACGGGGATATATTTTCAGCTGCCGTATATGATGAAAACGGAGAGCTGATCCAGGAAGTGCCGGAGCTTTCCTACGATAAGATGAGCGAGCTGAATGATGATCCGGAGGTTTCCCGGATCATGGCAAGTGGAAACATTCCATTTCTTGACGCGAGAGATACGGCACTCTCCCTTATTGACACTCCGGGACCTAATAATGCTCAGAACCAGGCCCATAAAAATACGACTTACCGCGCTATCAACAATGACTCGAACAACCTTGTCCTCTATGTGTTAAATGGCACGCAGCTGAGTACAAATGATGATGCGGCACTTTTGACTTATGTGGCAGAACAGATCCGAAAAGGCGGGAAACAGGTAAGAGACAGATTTATATTTGTGATCAACAAGATGGATGGCTTTAATCCTGAGGAGGAGGATATCGGCAAGGCTATCAATGCGGCTAAAAATTACCTGGCTTCCTATGGCATAGAGGATCCGCAGATATTTCCGAGCTCAGCTTTCACGGCATTGAATATACGAACTTACTTCGATGGGATTGACATTGACAGCCTGTCGAGACAGGAGGAGAAAAAGCTTCCTCAGGCGGCAAGAGACACGCTCCCGATGATAGACAAGTTCGTAGAGTATCCGTCCATGCATCTGGAGACCTACTCAACACTGTCGCCGAGTGCGCAGAGAGAGCTGGATTACAGGCTGAGCCAGGCAGAGGAAAATGAAGACACAAAAGAGCAGGCGCTGATACACTGTGGCATCTGTTCAATTGAAGCTGCGATCACAGCCTATGTAAAAAAATATGCGAAAACAAAAAAAGTGAAAGACCTGGTTGAATCTTTCCAGGAAACACTTGAGAGCACACAAATTTTGACAAAGGCGAAAACACAGGTAGCTACAGACGAGGAAGCGGCCAAAGCCTGCGCCAGGAGAGCGGAGGCAGTACGGACTAAAATTGCCAATGGAAAAGAAGCCGAGGTTTTCAAGGAAAAGATTGCGGCCCTAAATCCTATGGAAAAGATAAAAAACAAGGCGGAGTTATTAAAGGGGGAGGCCACGAGAAAGACGGGACGCGTCTTCGCCCCGTATGGAGACACGATCACAGATCAAGGCGAGGCAAAACGTCTTGTGGTACAGTTCTCTACCATGTGCTCTGATTATATTGCTGAAATGACTTCTGAGCTGGAGAGTGTCATCAATCATGAGGTGATGGAGACAGGGGAACAGCTTCTTGCAGAATATCAGGAGAAGCTGTGCAAAATCGATGATGGAGCAGAAGAGAAGGAACTGGATTTTAGTACTGCAGATCTGATACGCGGCGTGTTGAATAATATGCGCGAGAATGTGGCGGCCTGGTGTTCCGATGACTTTGCGGCAGAGGTTGTAGATGATGTGGGAGAGGTCTCCTATGAAGAGAGGGTATACTACGAAAAGGTAGGACAGGAAGAAGAAAAAGTTCCGGACGGAACAGAACAAGTTAAAGCTGGAACCAGGAAAGAGAAGATAGGGTCACATCGGGAAAAGCGCGGGACTCGAAGAGTAAGAAATCCTGAAAGAGAGGGCTTTTTTGGATTTTTCAAATTTTGGGAGCCTAAGTATATAGAAAAAGATATATACGAAGATGTCGATGATTATAAGGAGGTGGATGTATATAAGACAGTTGTTAAATACAAGACAGTAATGAGAGACATCTTCGAGGAGAGAAGAGAACAGATCAAAAAGTTTTCTGTCGATACAGCGGTTATCCAGACAGGGCTTGTCAGCAGGCTTCGTAGGAGCCTTGATGAGGGGATTGAAGATGCTCTTCAGTATGCTGAAGACCAGATTGGAAGAATCAAGGATCAGTTCTCAGAGATCTTTGATGAACTGGATGAATTGATACAGAAGAAGTATCAGGAGCTTGAACAGTGCGCCAATGACCAGCGTATCAAAGAAGCAGAGCTTGAAAAGAACAGAAAGCTGCTCAAGTGGATCGAGGCAAACAAGGAAGAAATTGACCAGATTCTTGAAATTTGACGATCATAGTTGATGGAGGAGTTCGGATGCTGACGGAAATAAGAAAATGTGTGGATGCCAACGATATAAAAGGGCTCAGGTATATATTTGTGGACTGTCTGGATGTGGATCCGACATTTGAAAAGTATAAGCCCGATTATGAGTATTGCACTAATATGGACGGGCTGTTTGAATCATACAGAGAGCTGACGCCTTTGAGCCTGGACAAAGCCGCGTGGGATATGAACTATTGGGAACAGCTTAAGCTGGATCTTATGAAAAACTTTTCGCGGAAAAGATTTGAACATATGCGAGAGGTGGCAAAGGTTGTTTATGCAGAAAAGATAGGTAAACTTTTTAGAGAAAGAGAACAGCAGAGGGCTGTTACTGCACAGACACAGGACTCTGAAGAGAAGAAAATTGAATCTTTAGCATTAAAAAATAAAACAGAGAAAGCAGAAGAATCACAAATCGTCCAAGAGAATGAGCTTGAAGAAGAAAAGGAGAAACGAAAAAATGAGGCGGAGAGGGGAGAAAAGTCAAACGAAAAAAATAGCCAGTCAGGAAAAGAAACCAAGATAAAAAATGTAGATGGGAATTGTGCTCAGAATTGTCACGGCAGAGGTTATAGTGTCTCTGATAAAAGAGATTCTATAAAATCGCAGTCACCCGACAAAATTAAAAGTACACGATATTTTGCAATATATGAGAAAGACAATCAAATATATGAGCTTTCGGAGGGAAAAACATTTTTAAGGGAAATGCGTATAGATGTCAATGGTAGAATTATCGAAAAAGGTCTATATAAGAGAATAACAGCTTCTGATTATATTAAGTACCTGGAAAAGAAGAAGTGGTCTCTGCTATGCTGGAAGTGTTCATATGAGTATTATATACAGAAAGCAGATGGGGCTAATGTATATAGAATTGTGAAAAAATCACGGGTAAAACCTCGGATTATGGTGGAGATTATTGGGTCCAAGTTGCCATGGATTTATTTTGAAGGCGGCGCTAAATGAGGAAAGGGAGGCACGTGGGAGATGAGGTATGATCAGATGGCGAACGAGACTTTTTGTCCGAATGAAGAGCCCTTACAAGAAGAGAACACAGAAATAGTTGAAGCTGCCCGAGCAACTGCTGTTTATGCAGAGTCCCCAAGGGACTTTAATTTCATTACACTGCAAAACAATTTGCAGAACTGTCTTTCTATCGTTGATGATGAAGTAATGAAAAATTATGTACCTACACTGCCAAACTGTTCAGTTGTACCGATAGATGACGCAGCTATTTCTGCCCTTGAGCAGATTCAATTCTTCCGCATTTCAGAACTGGTATATCAGGATGATGAGTTTTCTGTTCATAAACTGGCCACCATCTTCAATGCTCTTTCAAACAAACCTTGTACGCTGGTGCTGATGATCCAGAGCGATGGTCAGACAAATGATTTTTATCTCGGAGTTCGTTCCAGGGACAGCCGCTTTTCCGGTGGTACAATGCGTCAGCTGCTGGAACAAAGCCTTTTGGGATTATTCCCTGGGAGTAAAACAGACGATTACTTTAACGAGGATATGAGGGCGGATCTCGACAAACTGAATATTGGGGCTATTTCCAGTGTTACATGTATTGCGGACTATAAGCAGGATCAGGACTCTTTTGAGAATAAGAACTTTATCCAAGGGCTTGAAAAGTTTATTTACAGTATGCAGGGCAAAGCGTTTACCGCTATCTGTATTGCGAATAACCTTGAACATCGCGACCTGGTGGATACAAGAAAGGAATATGAGCGTATTTATACACTCATGTCCCCTTTTGCAAATATGCAGTACAATTATGCCCTGAATAAGAGCTCCAGCACATCTGACAGTGAGACTCAAGGAGAAACCAACACAGATTCTACCGGAATCACGACAGGAACAAGTACAAACCTGAGTGAGTCCGACGCAAAAACGCATGGCACAAATTCGGCCCATACTACAACAGACACGGAAGGAAACAGCGCATCTGTTAGCCTTGGAAAGAGCCATACTACCGGCACAGCAGAAGGTTCATCTGATTCTGAGACTACTACCAGAACAGTAGGAACATATGCAGGCATAAACATAGGTGATGATGGAAGTCCTGTTAAGGCTAATGTTGGCGTCACATCCAGCGTTTCCCGAGGCAAAACACACGGAACTTCCCACACGGATTCAATCTCCGATTCTATTTCGCAGAATCTGACCTTCGGAATCAATTCCTCTAAATCCAGCGGAGATACTGTGGGGAAAAACGAGAGCTCCACCAAAACACAAACTATCGGGTCCGGAGCACAGTACAGCGAAAATGAAGGCCACAGCACGTCTACAAATTACGCGCATACCAAGGCCCTTACAGACACTTTTGGAAATTCTCAGGCTGTTACCCTTAACGTGCAAAACAAATCTTTGATAAACACACTGGAGAGACTTGAAAAACAGCTTAAACGGCTTGATGAATGCGAGAGCATTGGTATGTGGGACTTTGCCGCATATTTTCTTGGTGAAAGTGCGGCTGAGGCGGAAACGGCTGCAAGTATGTATCGTTCTCTCATTTCCGGCAATCAGAGTGGTCTGGAAATAGCATCTGTTAATACCTGGACAGATGAAGAACGAGTTAAGGATATCTCCAGGTATGTAGTAAATTTCATACATCCTGTTTTTCTCTACAAATTTGCGGATAGTGCCGTAAATCGTCAAACCTTTGTAGATGCCACTGCGCTGGCAAGCACAAATGAGCTTGCCATCCAGATTGGCTTGCCTAGAAAGTCTGTAAAAGGGCTTCCGGTTATCGAACACGCATTATTTGCCCAGGAAGTACTTTCCAACAAACATGCAGAGAACGAGGGCAGACATATAGAGCTAGGTGTTGTCAGCCACTTTGGAAAGGATACCGATACCAAGGTGGAACTGGACCTGGAAAGCCTTTCCATGCATACCTTTATTACGGGTTCAACCGGTTCGGGGAAAAGCAATACTGTTTACCAAATCTTGTCTGAGCTGCTTAAGAACAAGGTTCGATTTTTAGTTATTGAGCCGGCTAAAGGTGAGTACAAAAATGTATTTGGCGGACGAAGTGATGTCTCAGTGTATGGAACCAATCCACTGCTTACAGAACTTCTAAGAATTAACCCATTCAGTTTTCCAAAAGAAGTTCATATTTACGAACATCTAGACAGACTCGTTGAGATATTTAATGTATGCTGGCCAATGTACGCGGCTATGCCCGCCATCTTAAAGGACGCTATTGAGCGTTCTTATGTCAATGCTGGATGGGATTTGCGCAAATCCCAAAATAAATATGATGAGAGACTCTTCCCAAATTTCATTGATGTCCTTCAGCAGATTGATGAAGTTATGGATATCTCTCAGTATTCAAGTGACAACAAGAGCGACTATAAGGGTGCTTTAAGCACCAGGCTTCGTTCTTTGACTAACGGGATAAACGGGCTTGTTTTCACTACCGATGAAATCCCCGCAGAGGCTTTGTTCGATAAAAATGTCATTATAGATTTGAGTCGGGTTGGTTCCTCTGAAACCAAATCGCTGATAATGGGATTACTGGTTATGAAGCTCCAGGAACACAGACTCGCGGATTGTGACAGCATGAATGCACCCCTCAGTCATGTTACAGTTCTTGAAGAAGCCCATAACCTTTTAAAGAGGACATCTACCGAACAGTTTACCGAAGGTGCTAACTTATTGGGGAAATCTGTCGAAATGCTTACTAATGCAATTGCGGAAATGAGAACCTATGGAGAGGGATTTATCATTGCGGATCAGTCTCCTGGTATGCTGGATATGGCAGTCATTCGTAATACAAACACAAAAATTATCATGCGTTTGCCGGAATATTCTGACCGGGAACTTGTTGGCCGGGCTGCTGGATTGAATGATGAACAGATTGTTGAACTTTCTAAGCTCAACAGGGGAGTTGCAGCTATTTATCAAAACGACTGGATCGAATCCGTTTTGTGTAAGGTAAAAAAGTATTCCGTTGATGTTCCAGAATATAAGTTTGAAGCAAGAGAAACGATAGAGTATCGTGATATCAAAGGCGAGATTATTAGTCGCCTGATCGCAAAAGATTTAATGCACTTGATTGATACCATTGATGAGGAACTTATTGTTTCAAATATTCCTGCTGCGGCAAAATGCAGACTATTTGACTACGTATCGGCACCGAACTTCCAGAAATTTGATTTAGCTTCTGCAGTTACTTATGAGTTGTTCTGTGCTGAAACTGCATTTTCCACACTGGCAAAAACCAAATATGATTTTGAGCAGCAGAAGCGTTTTATCATCGAGCATCTCACACCATCTATTGCTCCACTCCCGGAACAGTGTAGTAGGCTCATTCTATACTTAGTCACATACTGGAATGCCCACATTACAGAAAGCACATTAACTAAGAAGCTTCTTGGTTATTTGATTGAAAAGGAGGAGCTAGTAAAATGAGGGGTAGTTTTCAAGAATCAGTTGGGCTTGATGATGTAAAAATACCAGAAACCGGGGAACGAATGGAACAAAGAGACCAGCCCTCTGTTCCAACATTGGATGATTTTAAAGACAAACTGGAAGATATTTTCAAATCAGAAACGCCAGACAGTGTGCCTATGAAAGAAGATTTTTCAGAAGCAGAACTATTAGAAGAAAGCGCATCTAGCTCAGTGACACTTGAGGATGGCACTGTTGTGATACTTTCTGGCGTAAAGAACTACGAAAACGTGATCAAAACAGACGATAATGGTACGGTATATTCAAAAGAGGGAAAGCTTGAACCGAATACAACTTACGAATTGAATGGGAATATCTATACAACTGATGAACAAGGCAGGATTATACATTGTGAAGCTAAGCCGGAAAAGAGCCCTGAGAATCCAAGAGATATTAGCGCTCAGATACGGGTGGGGGGAGAGGACCGCCGCCCATCGGACCAAGGCGGCCATATTGTCGGTCGTGATCTTAATGGTGATAGCGGAGTTGGCAACTTGGTTGCAATGGATTCCAGGATAAACCAGAGCGACTACAAGAGAATGGAAAACGAGCTGAAAGCTACCCTGGATGAGGGAAAGGACGTTGCTGTAACAGCGGATATAAGCTACTCTGACGACTCCGAACGCCCGGACACTATTACCGTAACTATGACTGCTGATGGAGTTAAAACCGTCTACAAATTTGACAACAACCTTGATGGCAACTTGAAGAATAAGGTTCCTGAGAACGGGAAGGATGCTGTCCAAGAAAAACTCAACGACACAAATGGTGAAATTTCCTCTATTAGAGAGGAATATGATGAAAACGGAGAACTTACCAAAACGGCCGTAAATATCACATACACTGACGAAAGTGGTACAAATCATCGAACGGTAAGAGCAATTGATGCATACTAGAAAGCAAGAAAATGACTGAATTAGAAAATATATTATTATCCAAGTGAAAGAGCTTGTACCAGATGCTGATGTTTTTGAAGTTCGTGCGAATATCGGTGATAAAAGTTATTCTATTGAGTTTTTCGTATGTATAAATGGGACAAAATACCAGTGCTATGACATGATTGATAAAGGGATGTTTGAAGAAAAAGATTTTGATGCCGTCGTAAAGCAGATTGCTGAATACATCAGAAATTGTCCTGAGTATCATCCAGGAGAAATAAATAAATTCAAATTTGCAACAAACATATAAAAAATGCCACGCTCTACACTCCATCTCGGAGTAAGGCCGTGGCATTTTCGATTAACAGATTTAAAAAAATATTCGTAAAAATACAGATGTTGTTTTTGATAAGATGACATCTTTTGTCCATACGGCATCTTATACTTCTCTATATAAAATGAACCAAAAAATTCAAACAGATGAGGGAGGAAGTACTATGGGTTTTTTTACTATGAAAGACAGGATGGAGATGCTGCAAAGAGACATAAGCGTTGCATACAATTCTGTAAAGTACAAGCACAGGTGTAATCAGGCAAATCGAAGACTGGAGAAAGCCTGGAAAGAAATGGCGGAAAGCGGAAGGTTTTACGGGGATGAATATGATGTGATCGTAGGATTGGAGGAAGACTTAATCAACCCTGAGAGCATTTATGAACTAATAGCAAAAGCAATCGTTCAGTGTGGAGTATGTGATATAAAAAACAGAGAACAGGAACAGAAGCGGGATGGGTATGTCAGAGATCATTCTATTAGAGAAATAATCAGATTCATTTATGGGGCGATTATTTATTGCCAGGACGACAGCCTGGAACTGATAGATGAGGATGAAATTGATGATTGGATCTGTCTCATGAAACGGGCTCACAGCTGGCGCGTCCTTCGTGATTTTGACACCTATTTTCCCGGGAAAATATCATTAACCGGACTGGCTAAAGAAATAAATGGTATTCTTTATCAGTGCTATCCGGATTTTGACCAGAAATGTATTGAAAACGGATGTGAAGAAGACGAAAAGCTTCCGTTTACAAATTATATTTCAAAGGAATTACTTGCTGAAGCGGGCGCTGTTTTGGCTCGATTAGTCGAAGAAAAATATGGAGATCCAGATGGCGGAGACGATAGTGATGATGAATATGACGATATACAAGAGATCGATACAAATTCACACCCCCGGAACGCCAGAGGGATAAATGAACTGCTGCGAGAGTGACCGGAGAGACTCTGGAAGTTGCCCTGCCTGTCTGCTATAATGACACATATAATAGATGTATCGGAGCAGCAGTGTCCGAAGGACAGGAAAGGATGAAAATATGCAGCTTTTATTAAAGGATCACCCGGTTATGGAAATACAGGACAATGGCGCCTGCCGTATTCTGGACCATGACAGGCTGCCGTTTGCCCTCAGAAAAGACAGGGTTTCTCTGGAGGAGTTCATAGAGTGGGCGTCAGGGAGGACTCTCTCTATAGGGAGGAGCTACGCCAAGGAGATACTGAACACTCTCCGGCTGTCTCAGACAAACCGGTATGCTGTGTGCAAGGCCTGCCGGGGATTAAATCTTGAAGATGCCTACTGGATCCGGCAGGATGGGGATGAGAAGACCTGGCAGGAGGTTAATCTGTACCATAATCCTTTGTCTCTCTTTGTGACGGAGGTTTCCCTGTCAGGAACCATTGTCCATTATACGGCGGAGGCCCACAAGACAAAGGAGATACGCACACCGGAGCTGACGACACTGGGAGCCAGCGCCAAGGGCTGGATACGAAGAGACGGGACGCTCTGTCTCCACAAGGTGGGAAAATATGAGATTCCCGCAGACCAGATTTTGACAGCCCTGGATATCCCCCATATCCATTACCATATTTCCACGGAGGAGGAGACAGACTCCTATCTGACGGAGGATAGAAAGCAGTGGATCAGGGGAGTGGGGGAAGAGGTGGTCAACTCCCGGATCTTTACATCGGAGGATGTGTCCCTTGTGACATTTGAAGAGTTCCGGATCTACTGTGAAAATAACGGTATGAACGCTTTCAGGGAAGCATTTGAGTTTAACAATGAATTTTATATAGGCATGCAGATTGCGGACTATCTTCTTAATAATAATGACCGGCATGAGCAGAACTGGGGCTTTCTCATGGACAATGCCACGGGGAAGCTGACCAGGTATTGCCCGCTCTTTGACCACGATCACGCATTTTCTTCCTATGAAAATATCCTGTCCCAGACGACAGAATTTACTTCCACATTAAAGGAGGCGGCCCGGGTGGCATGGGAACAGCTTCCCATGGATCTTCGGGCACTGGAGGAGATGGACAGGCCGGCGCTTTTGAGCGACAAGCAGTGGGGGGATGTACTGAGGAGGAAAGAGGAGCTGGAGCGCGGATCGTGATGCCCTTTATTATGGTGATTTGTCGGAAGAAAGTGGTGGAGAAAGCCGTTTAAATATATTGCAAATTGAGGCGATTTTAAGTAAATGCAAGTAGCGTCATTGAAACAAGATATTCTTTTGCGGCATCCGGATTGAAATATATTACTTTTTTGCCCGCCTTAAGCACAGTGCTGCACGCTGTGCTTAAGGCGGGCGTTCTACTGCCGCGCCAAAGAGAACGTGTAACGCATCCTGTGAGGCAAAATTGGCAGCTCACAATCTCTTCATATATAATTTTTCTACCACTCCGATCACTGCGTACAGCGCCATCGCCATAATACAGAGCAGCACGATCGACATGAGCAGCCAGTCCAGCTTGAACGTCTGGCTGGCGTAGATGATGAGATATCCAAGTCCCTGCCGTGCGGCCAGGAACTCCCCGATGATGACTCCCACCAGACAGAGGCCGATGTTCACCTTCATGGTGCTGATGAGGGCCGGGATGGAGCTGGGGATGACCGCCTTTGTGAGGGCCTGGAGCCGGGTGCCCCGGAGGGTGTAGATCAGCTTGATCTTCTCCGGTTCCACGATGCGGAAGGCTGTGTACAGGTTCAGGATGCTGCCGAAGATGGCCACGGACATGCCGGCCACGATGATGGTGGTGGTCGTGGCTCCCAGCCATACGATGAGGAGGGGAGCCAGTGCGGATTTGGGCAGGCTGTTCAGCACCACCATGTAGGGGTCCAGTATCTCCGAGAGCTTCGGGCACAGCCACAGGGCGACCGCCATCAGGACGCTGATGGCAATGACCAGGAGAAAGCTGACAATGGTCTCGTACAGGGTCACCCATATGTGGAGAAAGATGCTGCCGTCCCGGGCCATATCCAGAAAGCAGACAGCGATCCTGGAGGGGCTGCTGAAGATGAAGGAGTCGATGACTGCTGTGGCGGCGCAGAACTCCCACAGGCAGAAGAAGCCGATGAGGATCGCGAGCCTGGACAGGATCACGGTCAGACGGTGCCTTTTTTGTCGGTTCAGATAGCGCAGCTGGGCTGCAGAAAGTTCATTCATTGCTGTTCAGTTCCTTCCAGATCAGATTGAAATAGGTCTTGAACTCCGGGGCGGCCCGGCGGTTCAGGGGCGTATCATTCTCCAGGTCAAAGATGAGGGGCAGGGTCTGCCGGATGGTGGCGGGCCTGGGGCTTAAGATGATGACCCGGTCGGCCAGGGACACGGCCTCTGACAGGTCGTGGGTCACCAGGATGGCCGTCTTTTTCTCTCTGCGGATGATCTGCCCTATGTCGTCGCTGACCCGGAGCCTTGTCTGGTAGTCGAGGGCGGAGAAGGGCTCGTCGAGGAGCAGGATATCCGGCTCCAGCACCAGGGTCCGGACCAGGGCCGCCCTCTGGCGCATGCCGCCGGAGAGCTGGGAAGGCCTGGCATTTTCAAACCGGGACAGGCCGTAGGTGTCCAGAAGCTCATGGGCCTTCTGGCGGGACTTGGTGGTCAGCATGTGCTGCACCTCCAGGCCCAGGATGACATTGTTGTAGATCGTCCGCCACTCAAAGAGCTGGTCGTGCTGCAGCATGTAGCCGATGTTGGTGGTGCTCTCCTTAAGGTCCTTCCCCCTTACCCGGATCCGCCCTTTCTCCGGTGTGAGCAGTCCGCAGATGAGGGAGAGCAGGGTGGACTTGCCGCAGCCGGAGGGGCCTACGACCGCCACGAACTCTCCCTCCTTCATGCCAAACGAGATGTCTGAAAGTGCAGAGGTCTCTCCATCCATAGTATGATAGGAATAGTAAATATGTTTCAGCTCTAAAATTTCTTCCATGGGAACCTCCTGATAAAAATCCTGATGCACAGTGAGTATATATTAGTTTATGCCATGAGCCTCAAAGGGTGCTTGCATACGGTGTGAAAATGCCATATACTAAGTACCGGCAGAGAATATATTCGAAAGATGAGGAGGCAGATACCATGGATAAAAGGAAAAAGATTGTCATTATCGGAGCGGGACACGTGGGCTCCCACTGTGCGCTCAGCCTTGTGTACACAGGGGAGGCGGACGAGATAGTCCTTATTGATATAGACAGGGCCAAGGCGGAGGGACAGGCCAAGGATATCAGCGATGCGGCCGCAGGGCTTGGAAACGCGGTAAAGGTCTATGCGGGGGACTATGTGGATGCGGCGGACGCGGATGTCATGATCATGGCCGCGGGGCGCAGCCGCCGTCCGGGAGAGACAAGGCTGGACATGCTGGACGACTCTGTCCGCATGATACAGGATATCATCCCCGGCATTAAGGAGAGCGGCTTTCACGGATTTTTTATCAGCATCTCCAACCCGGCGGATGTGATATGCGAGTATATAAGAAGGGCAGTCGGGTTTGACAGGGCAAGAGCCTTCTCCACGGGGACCAGCCTGGATACCTTCCGGCTCTACAAATACATTTCCCAGGCCACAGGCTACAGCACCCAGTCCATCCAGGGCTTCTGCATGGGTGAGCATGGTGACTCCCATGTGCCTGTGTACTCGAGGCTGACGCTGAACGGGAAATCCTTTTTTGAACTGCGGGAAGAGAGGCCGGACACCATCGGGAAGATCGATCTGGAGCAGATGGAGAAGGATATCAAATGGGAAGGCTTTGCCGAGGTGGAGGGCAAGGGCTGCACGGAATTTGGCATAGCAGCCGTGGCCTCCAAGCTGGTGAAAGCCATTTTCCATGACCAGAAGCTGATATGGCCGGTCTCCGTGGCACTGGAGGGGGAGTACGGGGAGAAGGATGTGGCAGCAGGCGTCCCCTGCGTGATCGGAAAGGACGGCGTGGAGGAGATACTGGAGGTGGCCCTCACAGAGGCTGAGGCGGAAAGGTTCCATCAGTCCTGCGGCGTGATACGGTCCTTCCTGGACAGGGCGGCGGAAGTGAGGTAGCAGGATGGCTGTCAACTATCAGAGAGAGCTGGACCAGCTCCTTGGAAGGCTCCGGGAAGATAAGAAGGTGCCTTCTCTTTTGCTCCACAGCTGCTGCGCCCCCTGCAGCAGCTACGTGCTGGAGTATCTGAGCAGGTATTTTGAGATCACGGTGTTCTATTACAATCCCAACATTTTCCCGGAGGGCGAGTACACGAAGCGGATCCTGGAGCAGCAGACGCTGATCAGCCAGATGGAGACAGAGCATCCGGTGGCCTTCCTGGCAGGATGCTACGACGAGGAGAAGTTTTACGAGATGGCAAGAGGACTGGAACATGTGAGAGAGGGCGGAGAAAGATGCATGCGGTGCTATGAGCTGCGTCTGCGGGAGTCAGCACAGATAGCCGCGCAGGGCGGATTTGACTATTTTACAACTACCTTGAGCATCAGCCCCATGAAAAACGCGGCAAAGCTCAATGAGATCGGCGGCAGGCTGGCGGAAGAGTACGGAGTGAGATACCTTCACTCGGATTTCAAGAAAAAGAACGGATACAAGCGTTCCATAGAGCTGTCCAGGGAGTACGGACTGTACAGACAGGACTACTGCGGCTGCGAATTTTCGTTCCGGGAGGCTGAAAAACGCAGAAACCAGCAGTTTTAGTTGTGTTTTGCGGTGAAAGTGTGATAAACTATAGCGTATATATAACATTTTATAAATATTTATACAAAAGAAAGGGGATCGAAAATGGCACAGTTATGGGGCGGACGCTTCACAAAGGAGACGGATCAGCTTGTATATAATTTCAATGCCTCTATTTCCTTTGATAAAAGGCTGTATGCCCAGGATATAAGAGGCAGCATCGCGCATGTGATGATGCTTGCAAAGCAGGGGATCCTGACAGACGCAGACAAGGATAAGATCGTGGAAGGTCTGGAGGGGATCCTGGATGATATAGAAAAGGGAAGGCTTGAGATCTCGGATAAATATGAGGACATCCACAGCTTTGTGGAGGCAGTGCTCACAGAGAGGATCGGTGAGCCGGGAAAGAAACTCCACACAGGAAGGAGCAGAAATGACCAGGTGGCGCTGGATATGAAGCTCTACACAAGAGATGAAGTACATCTCATCGACAACCTGTTAAAGGAGCTGCTGTTTGCCATCCTGAATACTATGGAGGAGCATACGGAGACGATCATGCCCGGGTTCACCCACCTGCAGAAGGCACAGCCTATCACACTGGCCCACCATATGGGCGCCTATTTTGAGATGTTCAAGCGGGACCACGAGAGGATGCAGGACATTTACGGCAGGATGAATACATGTCCCCTGGGATCCGGGGCGCTGGCTGGCACCACCTATCCGCTGGACCGGGACTACACCGCCAAACTCCTTGGATTTGACGGCCCTACGCTGAACAGCATGGACGGCGTGTCAGACAGGGATTATCTGATCGAGCTGCTGGCCGCCCTTTCCACAGTGATGATGCATCTGAGCCGCTTTTCCGAGGAGATGATCATCTGGAATTCCAATGAATATCAGTTTGTGGAGCTGGATGATGCCTACAGCACAGGCAGCAGCATCATGCCCCAGAAGAAAAATCCGGATATCGCGGAGCTTGTACGGGGAAAGACCGGGCGTGTGTACGGGGCTCTGATGTCTCTTCTCACTACGATGAAGGGCATTCCCCTTGCCTACAATAAAGATATGCAGGAGGACAAGGAGCTTGTCTTTGACGCCATCGATACGGCCAAGGGCTGCATCTCCCTCTTTACGGGCATGCTCCGCACGACCCGCTTCAATAAGGAGCGCATGGAGGCCAGCGCGAAGCACGGCTTCACCAACGCCACAGACGCGGCGGATTACCTGGTGGGAAAAGGAGTTCCCTTCCGGGATGCGCACGGTATCGTCGGGCAGCTTGTGCTCTACTGCATCGAAAGAGGCATTACACTGGATGATATGACGCTGGAGGAGTACAGGGAGATCTCTCCCGTCTTTGGGGAGGACATCTACGATGCCATCAGCATTGACACCTGCGTCAACAGGCGGGTGACCACAGGAGCCCCGGGAAAGAAAGCTATGGAGGAAGTGATCGCCATATATAAAAAATATATGCGCGAATACTCATAAAAGGAAAAGGAGAGCAAAGGAAATGGAGAAAAAATTACGAGTTGGTATTTTAGGTGCGACAGGAATGGTGGGACAGCGTTTTATCGCTCTCCTGGAAAACCATCCCTGGTTTGAGGTGGTGACAGTGGCAGCGAGCCCCAGGTCAGCAGGCAAGACATACCAGGAGGCTGTGGGCGGCCGCTGGAAGATGGACACTCCCATGCCGGAGGCAGTGAAGGACCTGGTGGTCCTCAATGTAAACGAGGTGGAGAAGGTTGCTTCCACAGTAGATTTCGTGTTCAGCGCCGTGGATATGACCAAGGAAGAGATCAAGGCTATTGAGGAGGCCTACGCAAAGACAGAGACTCCGGTTGTCTCCAACAACAGTGCGCACCGCTGGACACCGGACGTGCCCATGGTCGTGCCGGAGATCAACGCGGATCATTTTGACGTGATCAAAGACCAGAAGAAGCGTCTTGGAACAGAGAAGGGCTTCATTGCTGTAAAACCGAACTGCTCCATCCAGAGCTACGCTCCCTGTCTGGCAGCATGGAAGGAATTCGGCCCGAAAGAGCTTGTGGTGACTACATACCAGGCTATCTCCGGATCCGGAAAGACATTTAAAGACTGGCCGGAGATGGAGGGCAACATCATCCCCTACATCGGCGGCGAGGAGGAGAAGAGCGAGAAAGAGCCTCTGCGCGTTCTCGGAAAAGTGGAGAACGGACAGATCGTCATGGCAGATTCCCCGAAGATCACCTGCCAGTGCGTCCGCGTGCCGGTTCTCAACGGCCACACAGCAGCCGTGTTCATCAATTTTGAGAAAAAGCCCTCCAGGGAGGAGCTCATCGAGAAGCTGGTGACATTTAAGGGCTTCCCCCAGGAGGCGGAGCTGCCCAGCGCGCCGAAGCAGTTCATCCAGTATCTGGAGGAGGACAACCGTCCTCAGGTGACCATGGATGTGAACTACGAGAATGGCATGGGCGTTTCTATCGGACGTCTGCGGGAAGACAGCATCTATGACTACAAATTCATCGGTCTGTCCCACAATACAGTGAGAGGCGCGGCGGGCGGAGCAGTGCTCTGTGCTGAGGCGCTGACAGCCAAGGGTTATATCCAGGCAAAATAGAAGAACAGGCAAGATTCCCCGGGGCGAAGCTGCTGTGAGCTTTGGCTCCGGGGGATCTTTTGCTGTAAAAATATGAGCAGTGAAAAGTTTCTAGTCCAGTATCCGGCCGTCTGTGGAGATGGTCACCACCTGCCAGGGGATGGATTTTCCGCTGGCCTTCAGCGCCTCCGTTGCGGCGTGTTGGATGCCGCCGCAGCAGGGCACCTCCATCCGGACGATAGTCAGGTCCCGGATGTCGTTTCCGGAGAGGATCTCGGTCAGCTTCTCTGTGTAGTCCACGCCGTCCAGCTTGGGACAGCCGATCAGCGTCACACGGCCACGGATGAAATCCTGGTGGAAGCTGGCGTAAGCGTAGGCGGTGCAGTCGGCGGCGATGAGGAGCCGGGCGCCGCTGAAATAGGGGGCGCTGACAGGAGCCAGCTTGATCTGCACCGGCCACTGGCAAAGCTGGGAAGGCTGGGGTGCCAGGCCAGGCTGAGAAGCCGCTGCGCCGGAAGCAGAGGGAGCGCCGTCACGCTTTGCGAGATGCCTTTTCACCGCCTCCTCATCGTAGGCGGCGGCCTCCCGCTCTGTGAAGGTGATGGCACCTGTGGGGCAGGCGGGCAGACAGTCTCCCAGGCCGTCACAGTAGTCATCCCGCATCAGGCGGGCCTTACCGTTCACCATCTCAATGGCGCCCTCGTGGCAGGCCTCGGCGCAGAGTCCGCAGCCGTTGCATTTTTCTTCGTCAATGTGTATGATCTTTCGTATCATGTATCGTCCTCCTCGCTGTTTCGATAGATGTTCTTGTTTTACACAGGCAGTATAGTATAATAGAACAAAATAATCAGTTGCAAATGCAACGGAAAAGAGCGAAAAATGAAGAAATATGAAAAAATATTGTTGTCACAGCCGTTTTTTGCCGGGATCGCTGAAGAAGACATGGAGAAAGTCCTGTCCTGTCTGTCGGCAAGGATGCAGGAATATGAGAGAGGATCCGTCCTTTTCAGGCAGGGTGAGAAGATGGAACAGATGGGGATCGTCCTGGAGGGCAGTCTTTCCCTGGAGAAGGAAGATTTCTGGGGAAATCGGAGCATCCTGGCGATGGTAGAGGCCGGAGAAGTCTTCGGAGAGGTGTACGCCTGCAGGAAGGAGCGGACTTTGAACATCAATGTGACGGCTCAGTACCGGACAAAGGTGCTGCTCCTGGACCTGACGCCGGTGCTTGACAGGGGAGAAGGGGAAGGCCCGGGAAAGGAGAAAGCGCTCTATGAGAAGCTGACCGTCAATCTTGTCCACATTCTGGCAGATAAGACCTGGTCCATGGCCAGGAAGACAGAGTATCTCTCCGGGCGCGGCATACGGGAGAAGGTGGAGGCCTACCTCTCTGCCCAGGCTCAGATGGCCGGAGGAGGAGATTTTATCATTCCGTTTAACCGGCAGGAGCTGGCGGATTTTCTGGCTGTTGACCGGAGCGCTCTGTCCCGGGAGCTGGGGAAAATGCGCCGGGAGGGGATACTGGATTACAGGAAAGATCATTTCCGTCTTCTGGCGGCAGACAGACTGCCGGACTGACCGGGCAGTGTGGACGGAGAAAAAGAAGACTGGATATATTTTCGGTTTACATGTATAATCTTTATGAAAGAAATTCCGTGACCGGAAAGGAGAGGCGGGAGAAAGATGAGAAAGGACATTTTAAAATACACTCAGAACAGGGAGCTGTCCTGGCTGAAGTTCAACCAGCGGGTGCTTGAGGAGGCCCAGGACCCGTCCGTGCCGCTGCTGGAGCGGATGAAGTTTGTGGCCATCTTTACCAGCAATCTGGACGAGTTTTTTATGATCCGTGTGGGAAGCCTTTTTGATATGGCGGCCACAGACCCTAAGACGGTTGACTCCAGGTCCGGCATGACGCCGGCCCAGCAGCTGGAGAAGATTTACGAGGCGGTAGCCCCCCTTTACAAAGAGAGAGATAAGACCTACGGGGAGATCAAGAAGCAGCTGCACCCCTACGGCGTGTGCGGGCTGGATTACAAAGAGCTGGAGCAGAGTGAGAAAAAGTACGTGAAAAAATATTTTAAGGAGCAGGTGCTCCCCATCCTGTCGCCTCAGATCGTGGATGCGGGGCATCCCTTTCCGCACCTGCTCAACAAGGAGCTCTATGTGACGGCCATGCTGAAGCTGGAGGGACGCAGTATGATGGGGATCGTGCCGGTGCCCAACTTTGTGTCTGATATCCTCTATCTGCCGGGGCATGATATCCGCTATATCCGGATGGAGAAGGTGATCATGGAGCATCTGGACCTTGTGTTCGGGCACTACGAGGTGTCTGACCGGAACTATATCTGCGTCACGCGAAATGCGGATATCGCACCGGATGACGAGTCACTGGAGGTCACGGATGATTTCCGTTTTCTGATGAAGCAGACCCTGCACAAGCGCCGGAGGATGGCGGTGGTCCGGCTGGAGATAGCGGAGAAGCTGAACCAGGATATGGAGAAATATTTCTGTGAGAAATTTAATATCACAAAGAAGCAGATCTTCCGCACAAAGATGCCTATGAAGCTGGATTACATGTTTGCTATCAGCGGAAATCTGCCGGACTCCATGAAGAGGTCCCTCATCTATCATCCCTTCTCTCCGCAGCCGGGGCGCCAGGTGGAGGAGGGGAGCATGATGCGGCAGATCCGAAAGCAGGATATCCTGCTTTTCTACCCTTACGAGAGTATGGAGCCTTTCCTGCAGCTTATCAAGGAGGCGGCCTTTGACCCCTCAGTCATGACCATCAAGATCACGATCTATCGGCTGGCGAAAAAGGCCAGGCTGGTGGAGTATCTGTGCGCTGCCGCTGAGAACGGCAAGGAGGTAACCGTTCTTATTGAGCTCAGAGCCCGCTTTGACGAGCAGAACAACATTGACTGGTCCGAGCGGCTGGAGGAGGCGGGATGCCGCGTCCTGTATGGATTTGAGGGGTACAAGGTGCACTCCAAGATCTGCCTGATCACCTATCGGCAGAGAAACGAGATCCAGTATATCACTCAGATCGGAACAGGCAATTACAATGAAAAGACAGCCGCCATGTACACGGACCTGTCGCTTATGACAGCAAATCGGGAGATCGGCGAGGATGCGGCCCTCTTTTTCCAGAATATGTCCATCGGCAACCTGGACGGCATCTACCGGCATCTGATCGTATCTCCCACCTCCCTCAAGCCCAAAGTGCTGCAGCTTATGGACGAGGAGATCAAAAAGGGGCCCAGGGGACGTGTCATCATGAAAATGAATTCCCTGACAGATGTGGATTTTATTGCCAAGGTGGCGGAGGCGTCCCGGGCAGGTGTGAAGGTTGACCTTATCGTGCGGGGCATCTGCTGCATCCTTCCGGGCGTGCCGGGCTACACGGACAATCTGACCGTGTCCAGCATTGTGGGGAGATATCTGGAGCATCCCAGGATATTCTGCTTCGGCACAGGGGCGGACCAAAAGATCTACATAGGATCTGCGGATATGATGACCCGCAACACGGAGAAGCGGGTGGAGGTGGCCTGCCCGGTACTGGACGATGGGGTCCGGCGCCAGATCAGCTACTATATGGACGTGATGCTGGCGGACAACGTAAAGGCCCGGGTGCTGCAGAGCGATGGCACATACAAGAAAAAGCCCATCACAGAGCACAGGGTGAACTCCCAGGAGCGCTTTATGAAGGAGGCCGTGCACGCTGCGAGAAGTGCGGGCGCTTCCCAGAAAAAGAAAGGGCTGCGGGAGAGGATAGCCGGGCTCCTCAGGAGATAGCACCGGATATCCGGGGAGAGAATGTAATAAGGGACAAGAACAGGAGATCAGACAGCATTTATGGGAAAATCATTATACATCGCAGAAAAACCGAGCGTGGCCCAGGAGTTTGCCAGGGCCCTTCACCTCCGGACAGGCAGGCATGACGGCTATCTGGAGTCGGAGGAGGCGGTGGTGACCTGGTGCGTGGGGCATCTGGTGACCATGAGCTATCCGGAGGCCTACGATGAAAAATATAAGCGGTGGAGTCTGGAGACTCTGCCGTTTTTACCGGGGGAATTCAAGTACGAAGTGATTCCCGGGGTGGCCAAACAGTACCGCATCGTGGCTTCCCTTCTTAACCGGGAGGATGTGGAGACGATCTATGTGTGCACCGACTCCGGGCGGGAGGGAGAGTACATCTACCGGCTTGTGGAGCAGATGGCGGGCGTGAAAGGAAAGGAGCGCCGCAGGGTGTGGATCGACTCCCAGACCGAGGAGGAGATCCTGCGGGGGATCCGGGAGGCAAAGAATCTGTCCGCCTACGACAATCTGTCTTCCTCCGCCTACCTGCGGGCCAAGGAGGACTACCTGATGGGGATCAATTTCTCCCGCCTGCTCACCTTAAAGTACGGAAACAGCATTTCCAACTACCTGCGGACTAAATATGCGGTCATTTCCGTGGGCCGGGTCATGACCTGTGTCCAGGGTATGGTGGTGCGCAGGGAGCGGGAGATCCGGGAGTTTGTGGAGACGCCCTTCTACCGGGTGGTCAGCACGATCCCTGTCGGAGAAGGCGGTGAGACCCAGGGGCCATCCCCGGAGCTTACGTTTGAGGGAGAGTGGCGTGCGGTGGAGGGCTCCAGGTATTTTGCCTCCCCCTGCCTCTACAAGGAAAACGGATTTAAGGAGAAAGAGAAGGCCCAGGAACTGATCGACCATCTACGCGGAGAAGATGACAGGCTGACCTGCAAGATCCTCTCTATTGAGAAAAAGAAGGAAAAAAAGAATCCGCCTCTTCTCTATAATCTGGCGGAGCTGCAGAACGAGTGTTCCAAAAGGTTCAAGATCAGCCCGGATGAGACCCTGCGCATTGTGCAGGAGCTGTACGAGAAGAAGCTGGTCACCTATCCAAGGACAGATGCCAGGGTGCTCTCCACCGCGGTGGCAAAGGAGATCAGCAAAAATCTCAACGGACTGATGAAATACAGCCCGGCGGTTCCCTTTTTAAATGAGATCGCCTCCATGGGCACCCACAAGGGACTGGCAAAGACCCGGTACGTCAATGACAAGCAGATCACAGACCACTATGCCATCATTCCCACCGGGCAGGGGCTCTCTGCGCTGAACAGTGTGGCGCACACGGCAAAAGAAGTGTATGATGTAATTGTGCGCAGATTCCTCAGCATTTTTTATCCTGCGGCTGTGTACCAGAAGGTATCCATTGTAACAAGCATGAGGGAGGAGCAGTTTTTTTCCAGCTTCCGCGTGCTGGCGGAAGAAGGGTACCTGAAAGTGGCGGGTATCCCGGGACAGAAAAGAGGAAAGCAGGAGGAGACAGCCGGGGAGCCAAACGACAGCGCTGACTCCGGAAAGGATGATCCGGCAGCTCTCTTTGCAGCGGTGAAGAGCCTGAAAAAAGGCATGACCCTTCCAGTGTCCTCCCTGGACATCAAGGAGGGAAAGACTTCCCCGCCCAAGCGGTACAATTCCGGGTCTCTCATCCTGGCCATGGAGAATGCCGGACAGCTCATTGAGGACGAGGAGCTGCGGGAACAGATCAAAAGTTGCGGCATCGGCACCAGTGCCACGAGAGGCGAGATACTGAAAAAACTGTTTAACAACAAGTATCTGGCGCTTAATAAGAAGACCCAGATCGTGACCCCCACCCTCCAGGGGGAGATGATCTACGACGTGGTAGACCACTCCATCCGCTCTCTCCTCAACCCGGAGCTGACAGCCAGCTGGGAGAAAGGGCTGAACTATGTGGCGGAAGGAGAGATCACATCGGAGGAATACATGGAGAAGCTGGAGCATTTTATTAAGACAAGGACAGACGGAGTCCTGGGGCTTAACAACCAGTATCAGTTAAGAAGCTGCTACGACAGAGCAGCTGCATTTTATAAAACAAAAAATAAAAAGCCGGAAGGCGGAAATGGAGCGAAGAAAAAATGAAAGAACTGACCATCAAAGAACTCTATACACTGGACGAGACCATCGCGAAGGACATTTTCGAGGGAGCTACCTATCCCTGGGAGGTGCTGCCGAAGATCAAGGACTTTATCCTGGAGCTTGGCAAGAGCCTTCCCGAAGACGAGTACGACAAGGTGGGAGAGGATGTCTGGATCGCAAAATCCGCAAAAGTATTTGAATCCGCCTACATCCACGGGCCTGCCATCATCGGAAAGGACGCAGAGGTGCGCCACTGCGCCTTCATCCGGGGTAACGCCATCGTGGGCGAGGGGGCTGTGGTTGGAAATTCCACAGAGCTGAAAAACGTGATCCTCTTTAACAAAGTACAGGTGCCCCACTACAACTATGTGGGCGATTCTATCCTGGGATACAAGGCACACATGGGCGCCGGCTCCATCACTTCCAATGTAAAGTCAGATAAAAAATTGGTGGTGGTGAAGACACCGGAGGGAAATATGGAGACCGGGCTTAAGAAATTCGGCGCCATGCTAGGCGACGAAGTGGAGGTTGGCTGCGGCACAGTCCTGAACCCGGGCAGCGTGGTGGGAAGCCACAGCAACATCTATCCGCTCTCCTCTGTGAGAGGCTTTGTCCCGGCGGGGAGCATTTACAAGAAGCAGGGCGAGGTTGTAGAGAAACAGTAAACAGAAAGTGCAGAAGAGGTGGAGTGGTATGTTTTTGCTGATCACAGGCGGAAGCGCAAGCGGAAAGTCCTGGATCGCGCAGGAATTTGCGGGGAAAATGGATAAAGAGCAGTCCACCGTTGTGCTGGACTGTGTGGCGGAGACGCTGACAGAAAAGATCCGGGCATACCAGGGGGAGATCCTTCCCCAGCAGCAGATCGTGGAGGAAATCCTTTCAGAAATCCATGCGCTGGGGGAGCAGACGGACAATCTGATCGTTGTGACAAACCAGGTGTTTTCTGATGTGCCGGGGACAGATGAGGAGCGGAAATTCCTGGAATGTCTCGGACAGATCAACCAGACGCTGGCGAAAGAGGCGGATCTTTTCGTGGAAGTGGTCTACGGCATCCCCATCTGGAGAAAACAGCGGGATGAAAAGAAAGGTTGGTGGTAAGACATGATTTTCATAACAGGCGGAAGCTGTCAGGGCAAGGTGGCCTTTGCAAAGGAGCAGTTTCCGGATCGCATCCTTATGCCTGCCTATCAGTTTTCCGTGGAAAAATATGTAAAAGAGGGCAAGGACCCGGTGGAACAGACAGAGGCCATGTTGCAAATGAACCCGGAAGTTGTTATTATTATGAGTGAAATGGGATGCGGTATGACTCCAGGGAAAGCGGAGGACCGGATCCTTAGGGAACAGGTTGGCCGGGTAGGGTGCTATCTGGCGGACATGGCAGACAAGGTGTACCGGGTGACGGCCGGCATCGGTGAACGCATCAAATAAAAGAGACAGGCAGGAACTTCTGTTGTATCATGGAAAGCCTGTGTACAAAAGAATGGTTTATGGAGGTACAAGATGAGAGTTGCGATTATAACAGCGAATACGGCAGTATACAGAGAAAAAGA
Organism: Lachnoclostridium sp. An118; assembly: GCF_002160985.1. Classification (GTDB taxonomy): domain Bacteria; phylum Bacillota; class Clostridia; order Lachnospirales; family Lachnospiraceae; genus Claveliimonas; species Claveliimonas stercoravium. Next base: position 249,600 of record NZ_NFLQ01000001.1, read on the forward strand.
GGAAGATGCCGCAGGAAAAGTGATAAAGAAGCTGATCGAGCAGGCGGGACACACGATCGTGTTCCAGAAAGCCCTTCCCTGTGACAGGACTGTCCTCTCCACTGTTATGCAGAGGATGGCGGACGGACATCTGACCGACCTGATCCTGACAACAGGCGGAGCGGGCTGCAATGCCGGAGACTGCACGCCGGAGGCCACCATGGATGTGGTGGAGCGGCCGGTCCTTGGTATACCGGAGGCCATGCGCGCGTACACGATGAAGCTGACAAAGAGATCCATGCTCAACAGGAGCGCTGCCGGGATCAGGGGAGATGTCCTGATCGTTAATCTTCCCGGAAAAGCAGGGGCTGTTAAGCAGTGCCTTGAATATCTGCTTCCGGAGATCACCCACGCGGTGGAAGTGATCCAGAAGGCACCCCAGGAGTAATTTTGCAATGAGTATGAAGGTTACTTATATCCAGCACAGCGGATTTGCAGTGGAGCTTGGGAAAAAGGTCCTGATCTTTGATTATTACAGAGGTGAGCTGCCCGCTTTTGGCCGTGACAGGGATGTGTACGTCTTTGTGAGCCACAGACATTATGATCACTACCAGAGGTCCATCTTCCGGTGGTCGGAAGGGCTTCCACGCATTACCTACATCCTGTCCGGCGATGTAAAGGAGGCTGTCCCCTCCTACGCACCAAAGGGGGACATCCTCTTTGTCGGACCGGGGGAGAGCCTGCGGATCGGAGAAGGAGAGGGAGCGCTTTTTATAGAGACCCTGGAGTCTACAGATGAGGGCGTGGCCTTTGTGGTGAAGGCAGAGGGGCGGACCATCTACCATGCGGGGGACCTGAACTGGTGGCACTGGGAGGAGGAGACCGACAGGTACAACCAGCTCATGAAAGAAGACTACCAGAGGGAAATCGGGAAGCTGGAGGGGCTGCACATTGACGCAGCCTTTGTCCCTTTGGACCCGAGGCTGGGGAAGGAGTATTACTGGGGATTGGACTGGTTTATGCGCCACACAGACACGGATATCGTGTTCCCCATGCACATGCAGGGTCAGTACGGCCTGTGCGATCGGCTGATGGAGGAGACAACGGCTGGCTACAGGGACAGAGTGGCCCGCATCACAGGGGAGGGCCAGGTCTTTATATTTGATGAAATCTGACACGGGAGCTTGAAAAATTTATGCTGGTAAAAATCTATACAGACGGGGCGGCAAGGGGCAATCCGGACGGACCGGGGGGCTACGGGGCCGTCCTTGAATATGTGGACACAAAGGGGCAGCTCCACACAAAGGAGCTGTCCCAGGGATATAAGAAGACCACCAACAACCGGATGGAGCTGATGGCGGTGATCGCCGCGCTGGAGGCGCTGAACAGGCCCTGCAGCGTGGAGCTCTACTCAGACTCCAAGTATGTGGTGGATGCCTTCAATCAGAACTGGATCGGCGGCTGGCTGAAAAAGGGCTGGAAGAGGGGGAGGAATGAGCCGGTGAAGAATGTAGACCTCTGGCAGCGACTTCTCCGGGCCAAAGAGCCGCACCAGGTCCGGTTTATCTGGGTGAAGGGCCATGACGGCCATCCGCAGAACGAGAGGTGTGACACCCTTGCCACCACGGCAGCAGACGGGGAGGACCTGATCGAAGATGCGGGGCTTGCCATAAACTCATAATTGTGATAAAATCGAAATCCGTGAGACCAGGTATGACAGGTGATCGCGGCTGCGCACGCCGAAAGGCAGCAGGTGAGGAAAGTCCGGGCTTCACAGGGCAGGATGCCGGATAACGTCCGGTGGAGGCAACTCCAAGGCCAGTGCAACAGAAATGTACCGCCGGGATCTTCCCGGTAAGGGTGGAAGGGCAGTGTAAGAGACTACCGCCCTCCTGGTAACAGGAGGGGCACATGTAAACCCCATCCGAAGCAAGACCGGAACGAGACAATGCGGCGGCCCGCCGCGTCTCAGGTTGGTCGCTCGAGCCTGCCGGCGACGGCAGGCCTAGATAGATGATCACCCAACGACATAACCCGGCTTATCGTCATGCCTGGTTTCACACAATTACGACAATTGTGAATTCGGGACGTAATACTTTTAAAAAGTATTACGTCCCGAATTCATATAACTGGTGTGCAAATGTGTATGAACATGCGAAAAAAGACTGCATTGGCAGTCTTTTTTTGTACAAAATATACAATACACTATGATACAAATTTCACAAAATTTGCCGCTGGATTATGGAAAAGATGCCGATTGACAAAAATATAACAACACGATATATTTAAATCAAAGATTAGACTATAGTTCAAACGATAGTTTAGACTGTGGAAGCATGTACAGGAGAATGCGATGAAAAATATAACCAACATACAAAAGTTTTCCATTCATGACGGTGACGGGATACGGACTACCGTGTTTTTTAAGGGATGTCCGCTGAAATGTGAATGGTGCCATAACCCGGAGACTCAGCGGTTTGAAAGAGAGATGCAGGTAGACCGGGAAAAATGCACAGGGTGCGGCACCTGTCAGGCGGTCTGTCCGGCGGGCGCGGTACATATGGAGGACGGGCAGCCTGTCCTCGATGCGGCGGCTTGCACGCTCTGCGGGAAATGCGTGAATTTCTGCCCGGCAGGGCTCCGGGAGATCGTGGGGCAGGAGTATCCCGTCAGAGAGCTGGTGAGGGAGCTGATGAAGGACCAGATGTTCTACGAGGAGTCCGGCGGCGGGGTGACCTTTTCCGGCGGAGAGGTCATGGCCATGGATATGGATTTTGTCCTTGCAGTGGCCAGAGAGCTGAAGAAGCAGGGCGTGACCCTCACCATAGACACCTGCGGCTATGTACCTTATGAGAGATTTCAGATGCTCCTTCCCTATGTGGACACCTTCCTCTACGATGTGAAGGTGATGGATCCGGAGCTCCATAAAAAATATATCGGTACGGACAACAGTCTTATCCTTGACAATCTGGTCCGCCTTGCGCGGGACGGGGCGAGGATTTACATCCGCATTCCCACAGTGAAGGAAGTAAATGGGAATGAACAGAACATGAGGGAGACCATCGCGTTTCTCCAGGAATACGATATCCATCCGGCACAGGTCAATCTGCTGCCCTACCACGATACGGGGAGCGGTAAGTACAGAAAGCTGGATATGGAATATAAAGGCACCGACCTGCACGCGCCGGAAAGAGAAGAGATGGAGGCGCTGGCCGCTCTTTTCGTTGATGCAGGTTTCAAAAACACGAAAATAGGAGGGTAAGAAAATGGCAAAACTGCGGGGTATGAATGAGAGGATCCAGAAGCTCAGAGAAATCAGTGTGAACACGCCTGTACACATTGATCTGGAGAGGGCGAAGATCGAGACGGATTTTTACAAGGAGAATGATGGAAAATATTCCATACCGGTCATGAGGGCCATGACGCTGAAGGAATATTTTTCCAAGAAGACGCTGTATCTCGGGGACGGGGAGCTGATCGTCGGGGAGAAGGGCAAGGACCCCCAGGCGTCCCCCACATTCCCGGAGCTGTGCTGCCACAGTGAGGAGGATATGGTTGTCATGAGCGAGAGGGAGCTTGTGTCCTTCAAGACAACGGAGGAGGATAGAAAGCTCCAGAGGGAGGAGATCATCCCCTACTGGACGGGGCGCAGCATGAGAGAGAAGCTCCTCTCCAGGATGACACCGGAGTGGCATGACTGCTACGAGGCGGGCATGTTCACCGAGTTTATGGAGCAGAGAGGCCCGGGGCACACCTGCGGCGGCGAGCAGGTGTTCACTACCGGCTATATGGAGTATAAAGAGAAGATCAAAAAGACAATGGACGGCCTGGACTACATGAACGATCCGGATGCTGTGGATAAATGCGAGGAGCTGAAGGCTATGGACATTGCCTGTGACGCTGTCATCATCCTGGGCGAGCGCTACCACAGCCTGGCTCTTGAGATGGCGGAAAAGGAAGCGGACGAGACGAGGAAGTCCGAGCTCCTTCAGATTGCTGCCAACCTGGAGGTCGTACCTGCGCACAGGCCTCAGACCTACTGGCAGGCAATCCAGCTCTACTGGTTCACCCACCTTGCAGTCACCACAGAGCTGAACCCCTGGGACGCTTTCAGTCCGGGAAGACTGGACCAGCACCTGTATCCCTACTATGAGAGGGATGTGGAGGCCGGCATCCTGGACGATGAAAAGGCACTGGAGCTGCTGGAGTGCCTGTGGGTGAAATTCTACAACCAGCCGGCGCCTGTAAAGGTGGGCATCACGCTGAAGGAGAGCGCCACTTACACCGATTTTGCCAATATCAACACAGGCGGAGTGACGCCGGACGGGCGCAACGGGGTGAACAATGTCAGCTACCTGATCCTGGACTGCATGGATGAGATGAAGTTGGTGCAGCCTAACTCCAACGTGACCATCAGCAAGAAGACGCCCGCTAAATTCCTGAAGAGAGCCTGCGAGATTTCAAGGAAGGGCTGGGGGCAGCCTGCCTTCTACAACACGGAGGCCCAGATCATGGAGCTGGTCAATGCCGGCAAAAAGCTAGAGGACGCCAGAAGGGGCGGCTCCTCGGGGTGTGTGGAGACAGGCGCGTGGGGAAGCGAGGCATACATCCTGACAGGATACCTGAACATCCCCAAGGTATTCCAGCTCACACTGTTCAATGGATTTGACCAGTACAGCGGAAAGCAGATCGGACTCAAGCTGGGGTATGCGAAGGATTTCAAGACGTACGATGAGCTCTGGGATGCCTTCAGGAAGCAGCTGGAGTATATTGTTGACGTGAAGATACGCGGAAATAATGTGATAGAGAAGCTGTATGCGAAGGAGATGCCAGCTCCCTGTCTGTCTGTGGTGACAAACGACTGTATATCCAACGCAAAGGACTACAATGCAGGCGGCGCCAGATACAACACAAACTATATCCAGGGTGTGGGCATCGGAACGGTGACAGACTGCCTGACAGCTGTAAAATACAATGTCTATGACAAGAAAAACTTTACCATGGAAGAGCTGATCGATGCCATGGAGCACAACTATGAGGGATATGACGCCATCTACCGCATGGTCCATGACAGGACGCCGAAATATGGCAATGACGATGATTATGCGGACGGTATCATGCAGGATGTGTTTGAACTCTACAGGAGCACCATCACGGGGCGCCCGAACATGAAGGGCGGAAAGTACGGTGTGGATATGCTGCCTACCACCTGCCACGTGTACTTCGGAGACGTGATTCTGGCAACGCCAAATGGAAGAAAGGCCCATCAGCCTGTTTCAGAGGGGATTTCGCCGGAGAAATCCGCAGACACAAACGGTCCCACAGCTGTGATCAAATCCTGCTCCAAGATGGACCATCTGGCGACTGCCGGCACACTTCTGAACCAGAAGTTCACGCCTGATGTGGTGGCGGGAGAGGAAGGGCTGAACAACATGGCCAGCCTGATACGGTCCTACTTTGCGATGGACGGACACCATATCCAGTTTAACGTGGTGGACCGTCAGACACTCATCAACGCCCAGAAGCATCCGGAGGACTACAAGGACCTGATCGTCCGCGTGGCCGGATACAGCGATTTCTTCCGCAACCTGGACAAACCGCTCCAGGATGAGATCATCAACCGCACGGAGCAGTCCTTTCAGTAAATAGAATGACAAAGCAGCGCCTGGACCACAGCGGCCAGGCGCATTTCTTTAAAGATATTCCTGAAGGGAACAGTCCATGCCGGTTGTAAAGTGGTCGTCCCGGAGGATGGCGTAGGCGTTCTCGTAATCCCCGGCGCGCATGAGCTCCACCATCCTTTTCAGGTTTTCATTGGTGCGGTCTATGTCCATGCCGTTCCTGACAGAGAACTGGCCCATGCGGATCAGCTCGGACAGGTTGTTCTCATATATCCTGTCAACGCGGCTGTTTTCCAGAATGCTGATGATTTCCATGTGCATGGCTGTGTCGGCTACCTCCCAGGCGTAAGTGTCGGAGGCTGCGGCGCACATGCGGACCACCTTCTCCTCGATGCGGTAGGAGTACTCTTCGTTCTTGCCGGAGGTGAAGATGAGGCGGAAGGCGGCGCCCTCCAGCAGCTCCCGCAGTTGGTAGATCTCCCGGATGTCCTTTTCCGTTATCTCTTTTACAGTCATGGATTTGTAGTAGTCCGTGACGATGAGTCCCTCTGTCTGCAGCATCCGGATGGCTGTGCGGACAGGGCTGCGGCTCATGCCCAGGTCCCGGGCCAGCCGGCTCTCTGTCAGAGTCATGCCCGGAGGGTAGGTCATATTCAGGATATTTGTCTTGATCGTCTCATAGGCCTGGTCGGCGAGAGAGACATTCTTTTCTTTCTGCGGCATGAAACACACTCCTTGCGTATGAAGATAAATTTGTATACAAATTATAACGTGAAAAAAAGCGGCAGGCAATACCTCTTTTTCTTGACAGGAAGAAGGACGGATGGTATATTATAAACAAAGTTGTATACAAAATATAAAAATGTATACAAAAAAGAGGAGGATAAGCAGATGAAACTTGGATTTATCGGAACGGGAAATATGGCCACAGCCATGATGGGCGGAATCATTGAAAATCACATTGCGGCGCCGGAGGAGATTATTGGAGCAGACCCCTTTGCGCCAGGGCGGGAGAGAGTAAAAGAAAAGTACGGTATCCGTGTGACCGGGGACAACAATGAGGTCGTAAAAAATGCGGAGGTTGTCATCCTCTCTGTAAAGCCCCAGTTTTATGCGGACGTGATCGCGGGTATCAGAGACAGTGTGACGGACAGTCATCTGATCATCACCATCGCGCCGGGAAAGACTCTTGCCTGGCTGGCGGAGCAGTTCCAGAAGCCGGTGAAGATCGTGCGCACCATGCCAAACACGCCTGCCATGGTGGGAGAGGGAATGACAGGAGCCTGCAAAAACGCTTATGTGACAGACGGGGATATGGAGAAGGCGCTGTCCATTTTAAATGGCTTTGGAAAAGCGGAACTGGTCCCCGAGCACATGATGGATGCGGTCGTGGCAGTCAGCGGAAGCTCACCGGCCTATGTGTTCATGCTGATCGAGGCCATGGCAGACGCAGCTGTATCCGGCGGTATTCCGAGAAATCAAGCGTATAAATTCGCCGCACAGGCAGTGCTGGGAAGCGCGAAGATGGTGCTTGAGACCGGCAGGCATCCGGGAGAGCTGAAGGATATGGTGTGCTCACCGGCCGGGACGACCATCGAGTCCGTTCGGGTACTGGAGGAAAAAGGCTTCAGGAGCGCTGTCATCGAGGCGATGAAAAAATGCGAGGAGATATCTAAAAGTCTTTAAAAGTAAACAGGGATACAGGGACAGAGGTTTTCGTTTTCCTCTGTCCTTTTTTGTGCTAAAATATAAGAAGCATATCAACTAAAAAGGACAGAGGGACAAGATAATGGAGAAGACAGAAGAAAAGAAGAGTGTAAAGAGCAGGATCATCTCGGCTGCCTGGGAGCTGTTCCGGGACAAGGGCTTTGGCGGGACGACAGTGGATGACATCATAGAAAGGTCCGGAACGTCCAAGGGTTCCTTTTACTACTATTTCAGCGCCAAGGATGAGCTGCTGAACACACTGGCGGAGATGCTGGATGACTACTACGGGGAACTGGAGGACAAGCTGGATCCCGGCGAGGACTGCTTTGAGAAGCTCCTCTATCTGAACAGGGAAATGCACGCCATGATGGAGGAGAATATCAGCATGGAGCTGCTGGCTTCCCTGTACTCCACCCAGCTTGTGGCCCAGGGAGAGAGCCAGCTCCTGAATGAGAACCGGAAATACTACAAGCTGATATCCGGGATCGTGGAGGAGGGGCAGAAGAGGGGAGAGATCCGCGGGGATGTGTCTATCCGAACGGTGGTGAAATATTACGCCATGTGCGAGAGGGCTCTCGTGACAGAGTGGTGCCTCGGAAAGGGGAGCTATTCCCTGGGAGAGTACAGCAGGGAGTATTTTCCTGTCATGATGGAGCATTTCCGGGGGACAGGCAATCCCTGAAACGCCTGAAATTTATGGAAAACACACGGAGAATGGAAACAGGGACAGATACGGCTTCTGCCATATCTGTCCCTGGATCGTCTGATACTATCTGAGGTCCTTCCTATCTGGGCCTTCTCTCATACTTTTCTTCGCAGTACATGCACCGGTAGATTTCTTTATCCGGGTCAGTCAGGACGAATACGTGATCCAGCTCCTGCTCAATGGAAGTGATACACCGGGGGTTTTTGCACCGGATGACATTTTTTATCTTTTTGGGCAGATGAAGCGCTTTTTTCTCGATGATCTGCTCGTCCTTGATGATGTTGATGGTGATGTTGTGGTCAATGAACCCCAGGATGTCCAGATCCATAAAGTCGATGGGACACTCGATCTTCATGATATCCTTCTTCCCCATCTTGCTGCTCTTGGCGTTCTTGATGATGGCCACGCAGCAGTCCAGCTGGTCCAGGTGGAGATATTTGTAGATGTCCATACTGCGGCCTGCCTGGATGTGGTCCAGCACAAAGCCCTCGGAAATGCGTCCGACATTCAATGTATTCTTAACCATGTTTCTTCCTCCTACACTTCAATTTCCAGCAATGTCAAAATGAGAGCCATGCGGACATAGACACCGTACTGCATCTGTTTGAAATAGGCGGCTCTCGGGTCGGAGTCCACCTCCGTGGAGATCTCGTTGACGCGGGGCAGCGGATGGAGCACGTACATGTCATCCTTGGCCAGTTTCATTTTCTTTGCATCCAGGATGTAGAAGTCCTTCATGCGCACATAGTCTTCCTCGTTGAAGAAGCGCTCCTTCTGCACACGGGTCATGTAGAGCAGGTCCAGATTAGGAAGAGCATCCTCCAGGCGGACAACCTCCTCGTAGGGAACCTGGTTCTTCTCCAGCACATCGTGGCGGATATATCCCGGAAGTCTCAGCTCCTCCGGTGAGATGAGGACAAATTTCATGCCCGGATAGCGCACCAGGGCGTGGATCAGGGAGTGGACTGTGCGGCCGAATTTCAGGTCTCCGCACAGACCGATGGTCATATTGCCCAGATGCCCTTTCAGAGAGCGGATCGTCATCAGGTCCGTCAGTGTCTGGGTGGGATGCTGATGCCCTCCGTCTCCCGCATTGATGACCGGGATGGAAGAGTGCTGGCAGGCAACCATGGGAGCCCCCTCTTTGGGGTGGCGCATGGCGCAGATGTCCGCGTAGCAGGAGATGGTGCGGATGGTGTCAGACACGCTCTCTCCCTTGGCGGCGGAGCTGGAGTCAGCGGAAGAAAATCCCATGATGCTGCCTCCCAGGTTCAGCATAGCTGCCTCGTGGCTTAAACGTGTTCTCGTGCTTGGCTCGTAGAACAGGGTGGCAAGCTTTTTCCCGTCGCAGGCGTGGGCATATTTCTTCGGGTCTGCCTCAATGTCCTCTGCCAGGTCCAGCAATTTATCCAGCTCTTCCACTGAAAAGTCCAGTGGGCTCATTAAATGTCTCATAAAAACCTCCTTCGTGTTATGTGCCCTTCTCATGGCACGGTAAAGAATTAACGGTACGTCAGAAGCTCGTCCACGCTCTTTCGCTTCGGCGCCTCGGGAGCAATGTCCGGATACCCCACTGCGATCAGTGCCCCAAGCTCACGATCAGCGGGAATGTCAAGAAGCTCTCCTATGCCGTCCTCGTCAAAAATCCCCATGATGACCGTGCCAAGGCCCGCTTCATGGGCAGCCAGACAGAAGGTCTGGCAGGCGGCTCCCACATCAAACATCTGCCAGCGGTCCCCTTTCTTTGTAGAGAAAGAGCCGTCCCTCTCAAAGCCGCTGCGCCCTTTGACAAAGGTGACAGCCAGGAGGAGCGGTGCCTGACGGATAATATGACTGTTGAATGACGGGGTGAAATCATCGGCAATTTTTGCGAGAATAGAAGAATCTTCGATAGCGATATAGCGTGTGATCTGACTGTTTTTCCAGGAAGGAGAATAGGATGCCGCCTGGATGACTGTCTCAAGAAGCTGGTGCCCCACAGGGTCCGGCTTGAATTTGCGGATACTTCTTCTGCTGAAAATGCAATCCATAGTGTTCATACTGTTCGCCTCCCTTTAGATCAATCCACCGTACCTACATCATATAATAAATGCCAAAGTTTTTCAACGTCTGACGTGGATTTTGACGTGGACTTGTATTATAATACCTTTTAGTATGTGTGCAAAAGGAGACAGAAGAAATGGCAGAATTAGAGGAACTGAGAGAACATCTGGCGCAGATCGACAGCCAGATCGCGGAATTGTACAAGAGCCGTGTGCAGGTGTGCGAAAAGATCGGCGATATCAAGATAGATGCAGGAAAGAAAGTGTTTGACAAAAAGCGGGAAAAGGACCAGCTCGCCAGGATCACCCGGAATGTAGAGGACGATTTCCTGCGCCTCGGCCTGACGGAGCTCTTTGAGCAGCTCATGTCTCAGAGCCGAAAAATGCAGTACCAGATGCTGACTAAGAAGGGAGCGCTTGGAAGGCTGCCCTTTATCGGAGTGGACAAGCTGGATTACGAGCAGTCCCGGATCGTCTTTCAGGGGACAGACGGCGCCTACTCCCAGGCAGCCATGCACGCTTATTTTGGAAAGGATATAAACAGCTTCCATGTGCAGACCTTTCGTGACGCCATGGAGGCCATAGAGGAGGGTTCTGCGGATTTTGCGGTCCTCCCCATTGAAAATTCATCAGCGGGAGTGGTGAGTGAGGTCTATGACCTGCTTGTGGAATTTGAAAATTATATCGTGGGAGAGATCATCCTCCCCATCGACCATGCTCTCGCAAGCGTGGAGGGAGCGTCCCTGGACACGATAAAGACGGTCTACTCCCATCCCCAGGCACTGATGCAGAGCTCCAAATATCTGGATGAGCAGCCGGGATGGCAGCGGATCAGCGCTCCCAACACAGCGGTGGCGGCAAAAAAAGTACTGGAGGACGGGGACATCACTCAGGCGGCCATCTGCAGTGAGCATGCGGCACAGATATACGGACTGAAGATACTGGACCGGAAGATCAACTACAATGACAACAACTCCACCCGGTTTATCATTGTGACGAACCAGAAGATTTTCCTGAAGGACGCGAAAAAGATCAGCATCTGCTTTGAGGTGGACCACTCCAGTGGTTCTCTCTATCACCTGCTGGCCCATTTTACCTACAATAACCTGAATATGACAAAGATCGAGTCCCGTCCGGTGGAGGGACGGACCTGGGAGTACCGCTTCTTTGTGGATTTTGAAGGAAACATGGGGGAGGGCGCTGTGAAGAACGCTATCCGGGGCCTGCGGGAGGAGTCCAAGAGCCTGAAGATACTGGGAAACTATTGATGCGGAGGGAGAAACGATATGAGGACACATGAGCTGATCATCTATAAAAATCTGGAGCAGGAACAGATCTTAAATGACATGACGTTCCTGATGGAAAACTACGACAATGAATACTATAACGAGGAGGACCTGAAAAGCCTTCTCTTTGCGTGCACAGGCAGCATACTGGAGCTCTGTGTGGACCACGGCTTTGAGGGAAATCTCTGGCACGATTACCTGACCTTTCTCCTGGCAAACGATGAGAACGCCTACAGCACTTCCTGCGAGATCGTGGGAGAGACAGGGGGGAGCATCAACAAGGTGGCCCTCCACGACTTCGCTATCTTCAAGGAGCTGTTTGACTACGACTTCTCGGCGATGGAGGCGAGCCTTGGCGTGGACTGCGTCTCCATGATCCTGGACTACACAGGATCGGGCACACACGGCAGTGTGTTCAACGGCCGCATCCGGGACCGGATCTGCGCCCTGGCAAAAAGCCTGGGGCAGACAAAGGACGCGGAGGAGTTCAAGGCTTCCGTGACCCAGTTCTACAAGGAGTTCGGCGTAGGCAAGCTGGGCCTTCACAAGGCTTTCCGGGTGGCCCACGACGAGGAGGGCGTCCACATTGTGCCTATCACAAAGATCGCCCATGTACAGCTTGACGAGCTGGTGGGGTATGAGAGCGCCAAGAAAAAACTCATTGACAACACAGAGGCCTTTGTGAAGGGGCGCCGGGCCAACAACTGCCTTCTCTTCGGGGACGCGGGGACCGGGAAATCCTCCTCCATCAAGGCTATCCTCAATAAATATTACGACCAGGGCCTTAGGATGATCGAGGTGTACAAGCATCAGTTCCAGGACCTCAACGATGTCATCGCCCAGATCAAGAACCGGAACTATAAATTTATCATCTACATGGACGACCTCTCCTTCGAGGAGTTTGAAATCGAATACAAATACCTGAAGGCGGTCATCGAGGGCGGACTGGAGAGAAAGCCGGACAATGTGCTCATCTACTCCACCTCCAACCGCCGCCATCTGATCCGGGAGAGCTTCCGGGATAAGGAGGAGAGAGACGAAGAGCTGCACACAAACGACACGGTGCAGGAGAAACTTTCCCTTGTGGCAAGGTTCGGTGTCACCATATATTTTGGAAAACCGGCCAAGAAGGAATTCCAGGAGATCGTCCGTCAGCTGGCAAAGAGAAACGGCATAGAGATGGACGAAGAAAAGCTCCTTCTGGAAGCCAACCGCTGGGAGCTGAACCACGGCGGCATGTCCGGGCGGACAGCTCAGCAGTTTATAGACTATCTGCTGGGGATGGAAACGCAGTCCTGCTGATCTGACCGCTGATCCTGTTAATATGTTGCAGATAAAGAAGTGCGGATGAACTGATGTCAGTTCGTCCGCACTTCTTCAATTCCGCTGATATCCGAGTCAATGACAAGCGAGTAGTTTGTGTGGTAGATGACAAAGCCTGGCTTTCCGCCGCCGGGCTTTTTCACATGTTTCTTTTCAATGTAGTCGATCTCGACTTTATCGTTTCCGCGGCTCTTTGAGTAGTAGGCAGCCAGCCGGCCGGCCTCCTCAAAGGTGCGGTCCGGCAGCTCATCCCCGCCGGATTTCACGATGACGTGGGAGCCGGGCACCTTCTTTGCGTGGAACCACCAGTCGTTGCCGGAGGCAAAGTGGAAGGTCAGCTCCTCGTTCTGCAGATTGTTTTTTCCTACATACATATGATAGCCGTCGCTGGAGATGTAGTGGAAGGGACGGCTTGTGATGCGCACCTTCTGCTTTGTGCTGCGCCGGCGGATATAACCGGTCTGGGTCAGCTCCTCCTTGATCTGTACCAGGTCCTCCTCGGCCCGGGCGATGTCCAGGGCGTTGCTGATGGACTCCAGGTACTGGATGTCATCCCGGGTCTCCTGTATGAGCTGGCTCAAGGCCTCGAAGGTCCGCTTCTGTTTGTTGTATTTCGCAAAATAGCGCTGGGCATTCTCACCGGCTGTGAGATGTTCGTCCAGAGGGATGGTGACCTCCTCGTTGGTGTAGTAGTTGAGGGCGGTGAGCTTTTTCGCGCCGGGCTCCAGGCCGTAGCCGTAGGTGTTGATCAGCTCCCCGTAGACTTTAAATTTATCCCGGCCCTCCGTGTCCTTAAGCTGCCTGGACTGCAGGTCGTATTTCTTTCGGTTCCTCTCCAGGGCCGTCTGGACAACGTGGCGCAGGTCTGCGGACTTCTGCCTGATGCGGGTCAGCGCCTCCCGGGAGGAGTAGTAGGTGCGGATCACCTGGGAGATGGAAGAAAGTTCTTCCCTTCTGTAATTGGAGAAATGACTCAAGGGCAGGGCGGAAAATTCCTTCGGTTCCGTGCCGTCGTAATAGATGGCAGGAGAGAAAGAGCCAAGACGCACCTGTTCCATATAGTAGCTGAACTGCCGGTGGAGGTGGATGAGCATGTCTCCAGAGAGGTCCTCTGCCGTCATCCGGGACTCCAGGGCGGCCAGATAACAGATCTCCTCCGCCACCACAGGACTGATGCCGGTAAAGCTGGTGTACAGGGCTTTGGAGAGAGGCCCGCCCCTTGCCTTGAGAGCGTGGATAAAATCCTCCTGTGTCACAGTCAGGGAATCCAGTTTGTGCATGGTATCGGGTATAAAATATTCCCGGCCGGGGAGCACCTCCCGGATGGAGCTTGTCTGGGCAGATATGTGCTTGATGCTGTCGATGATGCGGCCGCTGTCATCGCAGAAGATAATGTTGCTGTGCTTTCCCATCAGCTCCACCACAAGCGTCTTCTGGCACAGATCTCCCATCTCATCCAGGTGCTCGATGTCAAAGCGGATGATGCGCTCCATCTTTGGCTGATGGATGCCCATGATGCGCCCGCTGCCGATGTGCTTGCGCAGCAGCATGCAAAAGCCCGGAGCCTGCATGGGGCTCGTCTTGTTTTCGTCAGTGAGATATATAAGAGGAAGAGAGGCGCTGGCGCAGATGCACAGCCGCCTCTGTCCTGCGGGAGTCTTGACTGTCAGGAGAAGCTCATCTGCCTCCGGCTGAGCGATCTTGCTGATCCGCCCGCCTTCCAGAGCCTCCTTTAATTCTTTTGTCACAGCTGCGATCGTAATTCCGTCAAAAGCCATATAGATACAATCCTTTCTATTTTAAGTGTCCACAGTGCCAAGTGTTCACAGGACCAAGTGTTCACAGTATACCACAGAAAGGAGGGTTTGCAAAGTTGACGGGGGAGGGGAAATGAATTATAATAATGCAGTATCAAAAAGCGAAAAAGAGGTTGCCAAAATGATAAAGAGTATGACAGGCTTCGGGCGGTGTGAATTTGCTGACGGAGAGCGGAAATTTACGGTGGAGATGAAGGGCGTGAACCACCGCTACCTGGATGTCAACATCCGCATGCCCAAGAAGCTGAATTTTTTTGAGACATCTATCCGCAGTCTTTTAAAGCAGTCTGTCTCCAGAGGCAAGGTGGATATTTTTATTACCTACGAGGATCTGTCTGAGGGGCAGGCGGTGCTGAAATACAATGCGTCTCTGGCAAAAGAGTATATGGAAAGGCTCAGGGAGATGGAGCAGCAGTTCGGTCTGGACAATGACGTCCGCGTGTCCACGCTGTCCCGGTATCCGGAGGTCCTCACTATGGAGGAGCAGGCCCTGGATGAAGAGGAGATATGGAACTGCCTGAAAAAGGCCATGGAGGGCGCCATCGCCCAGTTCGTGGAGACCCGGACTCTGGAAGGGGAAAATCTCCGCAGGGATATCATCGAGAAGCTGGACGGCATGATGGAGCTGGTAGGCTTCATCGAGGTGCGCGCTCCACAGATCATCGCCGAGTACAGGGAAAAGCTGGAGGAGAAGGTGAAGGAGCTTTTGGAGGACACCCAGATAGACGACAGCCGCATCGCCGCGGAGGTAGTTGTATTTGCAGATAAGATATGCACGGACGAGGAGGTAGTGAGACTCAAAAGCCATATCAGCCATATGAAGGACGTGCTTCTCTCCGATGAGGCGGGCATAGGAAGAAAGCTGGATTTTATCGCCCAGGAGATGAACCGGGAGGCAAATACCATCCTGTCCAAGGCAAACGACCTGGAAGTCTCCAACAGAGGCATTGACCTGAAGACAGAGATCGAGAAGGTCAGAGAACAGATACAGAACATAGAATAGAAAAGCGGGGACATGAACATGAGCAAGCAAAAAGGAATCCTCACCGTCCTGTCCGGTTTCTCCGGAGCAGGGAAAGGGACTGTGCTTAGAAGGCTTCTTGAGAAGTATGACAATTATGCGCTCTCCATCTCGGCCACCACAAGAGGACCCAGAGAGGGAGAGGAAAACGGCAGGGAATATTTTTTCAAAACGCGGGAAGAATTTGAAAAAATGATTGCGAAAGATGAACTGATAGAGTATGCTATGTACGTGAATAATTACTATGGCACGCCCAAAGCGTACGTGCAGGAGCAGCTCGCAGAGGGAAAAGATGTGATACTGGAGATCGAGGTCCAGGGCGCTCTGAAGGTGAAGGAGAAATTCCCTGACACTCCCCTCATCTTTATCACGCCTCCCACCGCCAGTGAGCTGAAAAGAAGGCTGACAGACAGAGGGACAGAAAGTCCCGAAGTGGTGGAGGAGAGGATGGAGACAGCGGCAAAGGAAGCCCGCTTCATGGAGTCCTACGACTACATCATCCTCAATGAGAGAGACCGGCTGGAAGAGTGCGTGGAGGCAGTCCACGGGGTGATCCTGGCGGAGCACGAGAAGAGTACGCGCAATCAGGCATTTATTGATCATATGAAAGAAGAGTTGAAAGGAGAATAAGAATATGCTGCATCCATCATACACGGATCTGATGAAAGTAGTGAACAAGGACGTGGAGGAGGGCGAGACAAAGGTTGTCAACAGCCGGTACTCCATCGTCATGGCGACAGCCAAGAGAGCCAGACAGCTGATAGACGGCGACCTGCCTCTTGTGAAGACGAAGGACGGTGAGAAGCCTCTCTCCGTTGCCATTGATGAGCTGAACAGCGGCAAGATCACGATCATTGCAGAGGACTCTGAAGAATAAGCAGACGAAAATGATGAGGCAGATGCTTTTATTTTATAAGGTATCTGCCTTTCTGACTGAAAGGAGAAAAAGCTATGAATGTGCTTTTTATATCGCTGGGCTGCGACAAGAACCTGGTGGACTCGGAGGTCATGATCGGCCTGCTGGCAGACAGGGGCTACCAGATGACAGACGATGAGACCCGGGCGGATGTGATCGTCATCAACACCTGCTGTTTCATTCACGACGCCAAGGAGGAGAGCATCCAGACCATCCTGGAGATGGCGGAATACAAAAAGACAGGCACCTTGAAGGCCCTCATTGTCACCGGCTGCCTGGCCCAGAGATACCAGGAGGAGATCCTGGAGGAGATACCGGAAGTGGACGAAGTGCTGGGGACCACATCCTACGACAAAATAGTGGAGGCTATTGAGGAGGCCCTGGAGGGAAGAGGGGGCGTCCGGATAGAGGATATCGACGCTCTGCCTCTGCCTGACACCAAGCGGCTTGTGACCACAGGCGGGCATTTTGCCTACCTGAAGATCGCGGAGGGCTGCGACAAGCACTGCACCTACTGTATCATCCCGAAGATCCGGGGCAATTACCGCAGCGTTCCCATGGAGCGGCTCGTGAAGGAGGCCAGGGACCTGGCAGAAGACGGCGTGAAGGAGCTGATCCTGGTGGCCCAGGAGACCACCATTTACGGGACTGACCTGTACGGGGAGAAATCTCTGCACCGGCTTTTGCGGGAGCTGTGTAAGATAGACGGCATACGGTGGATACGTATCCTCTACTGTTACCCGGAGGAGATTGATGACGATCTCATCCAGGTCATGAAGGAGGAACCAAAGATCTGCCACTATCTGGACCTGCCCATCCAGCATGCCAGCACGGAGATACTCCGCAGGATGGGACGGCGCACCTCCAGGGAGGATCTGGAGGAGATCATCGGGAAGCTGAGGAGAGAGATACCGGATATCGCCATCCGCACCACCCTCATCACCGGATTTCCCGGGGAGACAAAGGAACAGCATGAGGAGCTGATGGACTTTGTGGATCAGATGGAATTTGACCGACTGGGCGTCTTTACCTACTCGCCGGAGGAGGGGACACCGGCGGCCGGGATGGAGGGCCAGGTCCCGGAGGAAGTGAAAGAAGACCGGCAGGCAGAGCTGATGGAGCTCCAGCAGGAGATTGCCTTTGACCTGGCAGAAGACATGATCGGCCGGGAGGTGCTGGTCATGATCGAGGGAAAGGTGGCCGACGAGAACGTCTACGTGGGCAGGACCTACAAGGACGCCCCGAACGTGGACGGGCTGATCTTTGTAAATACAGATGAGGAACTGATGTCCGGTGATCTTGCCAGGGTGAAAGTCACAGGGGCAGCAGAATACGATTTGATGGGAGAGTTGATGTAAGATGAATTTGCCAAATAAACTGACCGTACTGCGGGTGATCATGGTACCATTTTTTGTGTTTTTTATGCTCACGGATGTGGCGGGAGGAGCCGGCAAGTGGATTGCTCTCGTCCTGTTCTGCCTGGCAAGCCTGACAGATATGCTGGACGGCAAGATAGCCAGGGCCCGGAACCTGGTGACTAACTTCGGAAAATTCATGGACCCTCTGGCGGACAAGCTGCTCGTTTGTTCTGCCATGATCTGCCTGATCCCCTCCGGGCAGCTTCCGGCCTGGGTGGTCATTGTCATTATCGCGCGGGAGTTCATTATCAGCGGGTTCCGCCTCGTGGCGGCCGACAGCGGCATTGTCATCGCGGCCAGCTACTGGGGAAAATTCAAGACCGTGTCCCAGATGTTCATGGTGATCGTGCTGATCGCGGACCTGGGAGGTGTGTTCGACACAGTGGGTACTGTGCTCATCTGGATCGCACTGGTCCTCACGGTAGTCTCGCTTGTTGACTATATTGCGAAAAACGTGGAAGTGCTGACAAAGGGAGGAATGTAGGATGACCGTTGAGCTGATATCAGTCGGTACGGAGATACTTCTCGGGAATATCGTAAATACAAACGCTGCCTATCTGGCAGAGAAGATCGCCCTTCTGGGACTTTCCTGCTACCATCAGAGCGCGGTGGGAGACAATGAGGAGCGTCTGGAGGACGCCATCCGGCTGGCACTGTCCAGATCGGATATCGTCATCCTGAGCGGTGGCCTTGGACCCACCAAGGATGACCTGACAAAGGAAGTGACGGCCAAGGTGTTTGGAAGGGAGCTCTATGAGGACGCCCACTCCCGGGAGCGGATACAGGCCTATTTTGACAGGAGGAGGGCCCAGGGCCGGGAGATCACGGCCAACAACTGGAAGCAGGCCCTTGTCCCGGAGGGAGCCATCGTGGTGGACAATTACAACGGCACAGCGCCGGGCATCATCCTGGAGGATAAGGGAAATGGAAAGACAGCCATCCTGCTGCCGGGGCCTCCCAACGAGATAAAGCCCATGTTTGAGCGGGACATCGCTCCCTATCTGAATAAACTGCAGCCGGAGGGCATCTACTCAAAGATGGTGAAGATCTGCTCCATCGGTGAGAGCCAGGCGGAGACTATGGTGGCGGACCTGATGGAAGCCCAGAGCAATCCCACTCTTGCGCCCTACGCCAAGACCGGGGAGGTGCATTTCCGGGTGACTGCCAAGGCATCGGACGAGGAGACTGCCGAGAGACTGATGGCGCCTATGCTGGCGGAGCTTGAGAAGCGCTTCGGGGACTACATCTACACTACAGACGAGGAGGTCACTCTGGAGGAGGCCGTGGTAGACCTGCTCCGGGAGAGACAGATGACGGTCACTACAGCCGAGTCCTGTACCGGGGGACTGCTGGCAGGCAGGATCATGAATGTGCCGGGAGCCTCCAGAGTGTACAGAGAGGGCTATATCACCTACTCCAATGAGGCCAAGGAAAAGCTCCTGGGTGTGGAGCACCGGACCCTGGAGACTGTGGGGGCAGTGAGTGCGGAGACTGCGGCGCAGATGGCCCGGGGAGCGGCCCGCCAGGCAGATGCGGACGCAGCCCTGTCTGTCACCGGCATAGCAGGGCCGGACGGAGGAACGAAGGAAAAGCCGGTGGGCCTTGTGTACATCGGCTGCTGCGTGCAGGGCCGGACCCGGGTGGAGGAGTTCCGATTTACCGGAAACCGCAGCAAGAACAGAGACTATGCTGTCGTCAGGGCGCTGACCCTGCTGCGGGAGGAGCTGCTCCGGCCAGAGGAAAAGGCACAGATACGATAGAGAAGGAGGAAGACCCTATGAACATACGCAGACTGGAGAGACAGGAGGTACTGGACGCCCTCCACCTTGTGTGGGATGTGTTTGCCCAGGATGTGGCGCCCCTGTACACACCTGAGGGAGTGGCTTCTTTTCAGGAGTTTATCAGATATCCGAATATAGAGAGAAAGATGCAGACAGAGGGACTGGCCCTGTTCGGCGCCTTCGAGGGGAGCCAGATGCTGGGGGCGGGGGCTATCCTGCCTACCGGCCATATCGCCCTCCTCTTTGTGAGGCGGGAGCACCAGCACAGAGGGGTCGGAAAGGCTATCCTGCTGGAGATGTGCTCCTTCGCGGTCCAGGTGTACCGGGTGGAGAAGTTTACCGTCAACGCCTCGCCGGGGGCGGTGGACGCTTACCGCCACATGGGCATGCACGACACGGCACCGGAGCAGAACGCAGGCGGGATGCGGTATATCCCCATGGAAATGTGGGCGGCCTCTGTTCCCATTAAGAAAAAGCGGCGAAAGAGCGCCTACATTGCCGCCGGCGTGGGGGCGGCCTGCCTCGTCCTGGCCATCGTGGCGGGAGCAGCCATCTCAAATGAGCTGCGCTACGTGGCGGAGAACGGTGTGGACGAGTATATGCAGGACGGCAGCCAGTGGGGAGACGACGGGTCCTCCATAGAGGACTGGTACGATGAATTTTACGGGGACTATGGCCAGGACGGCTACGGGCAGGATGAGGACAGCCAGGAGGAGTCCGGCATCAACGCGATCCCGGAGTATGTGGACGAGGACTGCGGCTACGACGTGACGGAGGACAATTACATTTACACGGCGGACAATACGAGCAGCACCACCATCCAGTTCGAAGTGTACTATCCCCAGGTGGAGGGCCTGAGCGGGGATGTGCAGGAGAAGGTGAACGGGGCGCTCCAGGACTGTGCGCTGGAATCTGTTGACAAACTGTATCTGGAGCCCTCTGACGAGATGAAGGAGAAGGTGCTGGGCGAGGAATATCCGGTGCTGGCCAGCTTTGTGGAGTACAAGGTCACCTACCAGAGCAGGTCCCTCCTGAGCGTAGTGTTCCAGGATTACAGCTATGAGGGCAGCGAGAGCGACTACCACGTGGCTCTCCGGTGCGTGAATGTGAACCTCCAGGACGGAACTCTCTACGAGGTGAAAGACATTGTCAATCTGGACGACAGCTTTGTCAGCCAGTGGGCGCAGGTCATGCAGGATGAGGCAGATGACGACACCTTCCTCTCAGAGCTGACCGCAGAGGACATGAAGGCTGTCCTTGGCGGAGACACAAAGGACGGCGTCTACACACCGGGATTTTTCGTGGACGAGGACGGGCTGGAGATCGGCCTTTCCTTCCGCTATCCGGCGGAAAGCCAGGACGACAGAGGATACGCCTGGGTGACAGCGCCCTTTGACTTTGACGAGATAGGTCCCTTTGCCTCTGACAGCGGCTTCTGGGCGCTCGTTCAATAGAAATCCCCGAGGAATAGAAGACGACTGAGGAGAAGACTGACAGATGAAAGCATTGGTTATCGCAGAAAAGCCATCGGTGGCCCGGGACATAGCCAGAGTCCTGAAGTGCGGGAAAAATATTTCCGGCGCCATCGAGGGCGGACAGTATATCGTCACCTGGGGGCTGGGGCACCTTGTGACCCTGGCGGACCCGGAGGACTATGACCCCAAATACAAGGCCTGGAAGCTGGAGGACCTGCCCCTGATGCCAAAGGAGTTCAGGCTGGAGGTGATCCGCCAGAGCCAGAAGCAGTACCAGGCCGTGAAGGCCCAGATACACAGGAAGGACGTGGGGGAAATTATCATCGCCACCGACGCCGGGCGGGAGGGGGAGCTGGTGGCCCGGCTGATCCTCGCCAAGGCGGGCAATAAAAAGCCCATCAGGAGGCTCTGGATCTCCTCCGTCACGGACAAGGCCATCCGGGAGGGCTTCGCCCGGCTGCGGGACGGACACGACTATGACCCTCTCTACGACGCTGCCCTGTGCCGCGCGGAGGCGGACTGGCTTGTGGGGATCAACGCCACGAGAGCGCTGACATGCAAGTACAACGCCCAGCTCTCCTGCGGCAGGGTCCAGACCCCCACCCTGGCTATTGTGGCCAAGAGGGAGGAGCAGATACGCAGCTTTGTCCCCCAGACCTACTACGGGCTGCGGGCGTCCGCAAAGGGCATCACTCTTATGTGGAAGGACAGAAGCTCGGGGAGCACAAGGACCTTTGACAGAGGCAGGATACAGGGCCTTGAGAGAGACCTGGAGGGACGGGAGGCAGTCGTGGAAGAGGTGAGGACCTCCAGGAAAAAGACCTATGCGCCTCTTCTCTATGATCTGACAGAGCTCCAGAAGGACGCCTACAAGAAGTTCGGGTTTTCGCCAAAGGAGACGCTGAACATCATGCAGCGGCTCTACGAGGATCACAAGGTGCTGACCTATCCCAGGACAGACTCCCGGTATATCAGCAGCGATATCGTGCCCACCATAAAAGACAGGCTCGGCGCCTGCGCCGCAGGCCCCTACCGGAAGCTGGCCGCAAAGGTGATGCGTGTCCAGGTAAGTCCGAAGGCCGCCTTTGTCAATGACAAAAAGGTGTCTGACCACCACGCCATCATCCCCACAGAGCAGTATGTGGAGCTGACCCACATGACGAACGAGGAGAGAAGGATATACGACCTGGTGGTGAGACGCTTCCTGTCCGTCCTCTATCCGCCGGCAGAGTACGAGGAGATACAGCTCACAGCGGCCATCGGAGGGGAGAGCTTCACCGCAAAGGGAAGGCACATGCTGAAGGAGGGCTGGAGAGAAATCTACGGCCCGGATGAGGAAGATGAGAGCGGGGATGAGGAGGAAGTGAAGAGCCAGTCGCTCCCCGGCCTGGAGAAGGGAGACCGGATCGGGGACATCCATCTTGTCATCACGGAGGGGAAAACAAAGCCCCCTGCCAGATTTAACGAGGGAACTCTTCTGGCTGCCATGGAGGATCCGGCTGCCTACATGGAGAGCCATGATAAGAAGGCGGCAAAGACACTGGGAGAGACCGGCGGACTTGGGACTGTGGCCACCCGGGCGGACATCATGGACAAGCTTTTTGGAAGCTTTCTCCTGGAGAAAAGGGGGAACGAGATCTATCTCACCTCCAAGGCAAAGCAGCTTTTGGAGCTGGTCCCTGCAGACCTGAAAAAGCCGGAGCTTACCGCAGACTGGGAGATGAAGCTCTCCCGCATCGCGGAGGGAAAGCTGAAGCGGACTGTTTTTATGCGCGATATCCGGGACTATGCGCAGGCGGTCACGGAGGAGATCCGTACCGGCACAGGAACTTTCCGCCACGATAATCTGACCAACACGAAATGCCCGGTCTGCGGCAAGCGGATGCTGAAGGTGAAGGGAAAGAACGCGGAGATGCTGGTGTGTCAGGACAGAGAGTGCGGCCACCGGGAGACCATTGCCCGCACCTCCAACGCGCGGTGCCCAAACTGCCACAGGAAGATGATGCTCAAAGGGCAGGGTGACGGACAGGTCTTTGTCTGCTCCTGCGGATACAAGGAGAAGCTGTCCGCCTTCAAAGAGCGCAGAAAGAAAGAGGGGGCAGGTGTCAGCAGGCGGGACGTCCGGAAATATCTGGACAGACAGAAGGATGAGCCGGTCAACACGGCCTTTGCGGACGCCCTCGCAGGAATAAAGCTGGACCAGTAGAGGGACCGGCAGAAAAATTGCTGAAACCAGATTGACGAATGTCGAAAATTATGAGAAAATAATTTTAGCTATGGGTTAAATATATAACAACCCTGCAAAAAATCCATACGTGCAGCCAAGGGCATGTATGCATATCGAAAGGAGTTTTAAAATGATTTATTCACATGAAGTAGAAATGATGTGTCCGGTAGCTCAGGGTGCAAATCACGGACCGGCTCCGATCCCGGAAGAAGCAAAATGGGTACAGGCTAAAGAGATCAAGGACATCTCCGGATTTACACACGGTGTGGGCTGGTGCGCACCTCAGCAGGGAGCATGCAAGCTGACACTGAACGTAAAAGACGGCATCATCCAGGAGGCTCTCGTTGAGACACTGGGATGTTCCGGAATGACTCACTCCGCAGCTATGGCTTCTGAGATCTTGCCTGGAAAGACCATCCTCGAGGCACTGAACACAGACCTTGTCTGTGACGCTATCAACACAGCCATGAGAGAGCTCTTCCTCCAGATCGTTTACGGAAGAACACAGAGCGCGTTCTCTGAGAACGGCCTTGCTATCGGAGCAGGACTGGAAGACCTCGGAAAAGGACTCCGTTCACAGGTTGGAACCATGTATGGTACATTAGCCAAAGGTCCCCGTTACCTTGAGATGGCAGAGGGATATGTAACAGGTATCGCTCTTGACGAGAACGATGAGATCATCGGATACCAGTTCGTAAACCTTGGAAAGCTGACAGACTTTATCAAAAACGGCGATACACCGAACGATGCCTGGGAGAAGGCAAAGGGCCAGTACGGACGTGTAGATGACGCTGTGAAGATCATCGATCCGCGCAAAGAGTAATAGCAGGTTGTCGCAGAGAATAAAGGTAATAATTCAGGAGGATACATAAATGGCTTTATTTGAATCATATGAAAGAAGAATTGATAAAATCAATGAAGTATTAAACAGCTACGGCATTGCTTCACTGGAAGAAGCTGAGAAGATCACAAAAGATGCCGGACTGGACGTATACAACCAGATCAAAGGCATTCAGCCGATCTGTTTCGAGAATGCATGCTGGGCTTACATCACAGGTGCAGCTATCGCCATCAAGAAGGGCTGTGAGACAGCTGCAGACGCCGCCGCAGCGATTGGAGAGGGCCTGCAGGCTTTCTGTATTCCGGGATCCGTTGCTGACCAGCGTAAAGTAGGTCTTGGACATGGTAACCTTGGCAAGATGCTCCTTGAGGAGACAACAGACTGCTTCTGCTTCCTGGCTGGACATGAGTCCTTCGCAGCAGCAGAGGGTGCAATCGGTATCGCTGAGAAAGCAAACAAAGTGCGCAAGAAACCTCTCCGTGTTATCCTGAACGGACTTGGAAAAGACGCTGCAAAGATCATTTCCAGGATCAACGGTTTCACATACGTACAGACAGAGTACGACTACTTCACAGGCGAGCTGAAAGAAGTACAGAGGATTGCTTACTCTGACGGACTTCGCTCCAAAGTAAACTGCTACGGTGCAAACGACGTGCGCGAGGGTGTTGCCATCATGTGGAAAGAGGGCGTTGACGTTTCCATCACAGGTAACTCCACAAACCCGACACGTTTCCAGCATCCGGTTGCAGGAACATACAAAAAAGAGTGCGTAGAAGCAGGAAAGAAATACTTCTCCGTTGCATCCGGCGGCGGTACAGGACGTACACTCCACCCGGACAACATGGCTGCAGGACCGGCTTCCTACGGTATGACAGATACAATGGGACGTATGCACTCTGACGCTCAGTTTGCAGGATCCTCTTCCGTACCGGCTCACGTAGAGATGATGGGTCTCATCGGCGCAGGAAACAATCCGATGGTTGGTATGACTGTTGCGGTTGCCGTTTCCATCGAGGAAGCAAAGAAAGCTGGCAAATTCTAATGAAAATCCTTTGAAATGAAAGGCTCCCCATATGGCGGACACCGGAAGATCCGGAGCTGCCTTGTGGGGAGCTTTTTTATGTCTGAGGGATGTGCCTTTTGTAAGAAAACGGTATAAACTTTGGCGTTATTATGATACACTGTAAACACCGGCATAAAATCCGGAAAGGAAAATATCAGAAGAAATATAAGAGAGTGAACAGGAGAGAAGGAAGATGCAGGTCAAAGCGATAACTCCGAGGGGATACTGCAAGGGCGTTGTGCGGGCAATAGAGATGGCAAAAAAGGCAAGGGATGAAAAGAAGCCCATCGTCATCCTGGGTATGATCGTCCACAACCAGTACATTGTGGATGCCTTGAAGGAGATGGGCATTGAGACCATCGATCATCCGGGCAAGACCCGGCTGGAGCTTCTGGATGAGATTGAGGAGGGGACGGTCATCATCACGGCCCACGGGGCCAGCGACCAGGTGTTTGAGAAGGCCCGAAGAAAGGGACTCCACGTCATTGACGCCTCCTGCCTGGATGTCATCAAGACCCACAATGTGATCAAGACAAGGCTGAGAGAGGGGTTTGAGGTATTATATTTTGGAAAGGCAGGGCACCCGGAGGCGGAGGGCGCCGTCTCCATCGACACAGAAAGGGTCCACCTGATCACAAGCAAAGAGGACCTTGATGGCATGGACGCGGACAGGTCCTACGTCATCACAAACCAGACCACTATGTCTCTGTACGATGTGCAGGAGCTGTGCGAGTACGCGGAAGGACTGCTGCCCCGCGTACTCGTTGAGAAGGAGACGTGCACGGCCACCAAGATACGGCAGGAGGCTATCAAAAATATGGACGAGGATGTGGATATCGTGTTTATCGTGGGGGACCCCCACTCCAACAACACCCAGAAGCTGGCCGCTATCGCGCGGGAGAAGAGGGAGGTCCACATGATAGAAAGCCTGGACGACCTGGATGTGGAGCTCCTGAGAGGAAAGAGAAAGGCGGCTGTCTCCTCCGGGGCTTCCACCCCCACCTACCTGACAAACCAGGTCATTGCCTTTCTGGAGCAGTTTGAGGAGGATGACCCTGCCACCTGCCAAAAGCCGGCCACTGACCTGACGAAAATCCTTGACTGACGGGTCATAGAAAGGAACCTGATGAGAGAAAAAAATTATAATCTGGAACTGATACGCATGGTGTCCTTTGTCCTGGTGATCGCCATACATGTGAGCAATTATTTCTGCCGGGGCTACGGGGAAATCCCGGACAGTGAATACCTCTTTTCACTTGTGGTGGACACGGCGGCAAGAGTGAGCGTGCCCTGCTTTTTCATGATCACCGGGGCGCTGCTGATGGGGAGAGATGAGCCCCTTGAAAAGCATGTGAAGAGGCTCGTCCGCTTTTTTACCGTGCTGGTGGTGTGGAGCCTGGTCTACTATCTGTGGAATATCTTTTACATGAAATCGGATTTTGACCTGCGGACGATCCTCTATGAGCCGGCGGAAGCGCATCTGTGGTATCTGTATGCCATGATACCCATTTACCTGGTCCTTCCGTTCCTGCAGGTGATGTGCAGGAATTTCAGCGTAAGGCTGGAGAAGGCGTTCTTTGTGGTGACGACAGGAACGGTCATCGCCAACTATCTGCTGTGGCTGATGCACGGCGAATTTTACTACGACCCGCCCCTGATAGGAGACCGGGTCTATGTCTATTACCTGTACGCAGGCTACTACCTCTATAAGTACAGGGACCGCATCCGCCTCAGCCAGAGAGTGGCAGCAGCGGTATGCCTCGTGAGCCTTGCTGCCTCCTTTGGCATCACGCTGGCCGCGACGGTGGCCCAGGAGGATCACTACGAGGGAGCCCTCACCTACGGCATGCCCTTTATCGTGCTGGCCTCAGCCATGTTTTTCCTCTTTATGCTCAGGCTGGGAGGAGGAAAGCTGCGGCCCGGTGAGAGGGCGAAAAAAGTCATCGACCTCTTCTGCGGATGCTCCTTTGGGATTTATCTCATCCATATCCTGTTCCTGGACAACTACAAAAAACATATGGAGCCCTGTGACCTGTCCGCCTGGATCGCGGTGCCGGCGCTTGTGGCGAGCATCACGGCCGTCTCCTTCCTGTGCGTCTGGCTGCTGCGGAGGACAGGAGCCGGCAGGAAGATCACCTGATGCCGGCGGGTAGAGATTGACAAGACCCGACAATCTTACTACAATAAAGCTATCAGAAATGAGAAGGAAGGGGACAAAAGATGGCAAAATTTTGTACACAATGCGGAAGAAGATTGGAAGAAGGCGAGGTCTGCAACTGCACACAGCAAGAACAGAGCGCAGCACAGAAACAAAGTACAACTCAGAACCAGAGTGCAGCGGCCCCCGGAGCAGCGGGCTGGCAGCAGAGCGGTGATCAGCACCAGAGCTCAGCCTACACGAATTACCAGGGAGGACAGCAGAGCCAGAGCGCAGGCCCCCGGCAGCAGTCCCAGGGGACAAATTACCAGCAGTACGGTCAGCCGCAGTATAACCAGGGCGTGGGTGGCAATCAGCAGTATAACCAAGGAATGAACAGCGGCCAGCAGTACAGGCAGGGAATGAACAATGGCCAGCAGTACAGGCAGGGAATGAACAATGGCCAGCAGTCCCAGTGGGCGGGCATGAACAGCCAGCAGATGAAGCAGATGGGAGCGCAGGCCATGGCGGGAGCTCAGAATATGTTCCGCGAGGTCCTTCCCATCCTGAAACGCCCTGTGACAGAGACAAGGAGGATAGCCGCAGGAAACTCCCCGCTGGTGGGGCTGGAGCTGATCGGCTTAAAGGCGCTGGTCATCCTTATCATTGTCCTGATCGCGGCGTCAAGGATTTCTGGAGCTGCAAATGGGCTGATACAGATGCCCTATTTTAAGCTGGTCATTCTCGTTCTCCTCTTGACACTGGGAGTGGATGCCCTGGAGGCAGTGCTCCTGAACGTGTTTGCCGGCATGTTTAAGGGCAGCGCCAATATAAACGCCATGTTCTGTGTAGTGGGAAGCCGGGCGCTCTACGACGGGATCATCGCCATCGTGGCGGGTATACTGGCTCCGTTTTTCCTCACAGGTTCTGTCTTTGTCCTTGTGTTCGGCAGCCTGATCCTGCCCTATGTCCAGTACGGGGCTTACCGGGCAGTCGCACAGGGCGACGATGACAGGAGAGTGTATGCGTTCTTTCTCGTGAAAGTGATCTCGTCGCTTGTCCTGTATATCATTTTATACATGATGGCAGCTGATATGCTGACTTCTATGCTTGGGAGCGCCATGAGCGGCTTTGGCTCAGGCCTTGGTTCAGGCTTTGGCTCATATTATTAAAAAAGGGAGCGTGATCCGGGATGATGGTAAAGCTGAATGACCAGGCAAAGGCATATATGGAAAGGCTGGGGTGGAAGGACCTTGTGCTTGGCGTGGAGGAGTACACCAGCTGATGCGCGCCTCCGTATAAGGAGGTCGTGGTAAGTTTTACCCGAGAGGAAAAGGAAGCCATGGAGGCGAAGGGCTATGTGGCCGCAGAGAGCGAGGTCGGCAGTGTGTATTACCCTGCGGAAGGGGTGAAGACCTCGGAGGAAATAGCTGTGAATTACATAGAATATCCGTGGCTTACCAGATTTGAAGTGGAAGGGATCGAGCCGTCATAGAGCCGGCGGCAGGTGAAAGAGGGGGATGCTTTATGGACAGCCGGACTGTAATGGAGCTTGTGCTGGTCACGGTACTTGCGGTTTTGGGCATTGTCCTGACTGTCTGTGAGAGCAGGAGGGTGACAGAGCCGATCACCGTGCAGACTCGCCTTACCGCTCTGTCCTGATCAGCGGGATGACAGCCGCTCTCGCAGCAGCCGTGTTATGCGTGGCCGCGCTGTGGGAGCATGCGGGGATGTACAGCATCCTGGCGGCCGGAGCATATCTGGCGGTGTATTTCCTCGTCAGATATTTCTGCGGAAAGAGGCAGGCCGAGCGGAGCGGGGACGGCCAGAACGGCCGGAGCAGCTAGAAAGAAAACTCTGTGCAGACGAAAAAAATAAGTCTGCACAGAGTTTTTTTCTGTTTAACTCTTTCAAAAAGATACTGACAGCACCTCGACCTATGATGTAAAATTATAGCACAGAAAGAGGTGAAAGCGATGATCAATTACTCGGAAAATGAACAGAAACAGTATCACACCCAGGTGGGCGAGGGGGATGTGGGAAGATATGTGATCCTTCCCGGTGACCCGAAGCGGTGCGCGAAGATCGCGAAATATTTTGACAGTCCAAAGCTGGTCGCGGACAGCAGGGAGTATGTGACCTACACCGGCTGCCTGGAGGGGGAGAAGGTGAGTGTCACCTCCACCGGCATCGGCGGTCCGTCAGCGGCCATCGCCATGGAGGAGCTGGTCATGGCCGGGGCGGACACCTTTATCAGAGTGGGCACCTGCGGCGGCATGCAGCTTGATGTGAAGAGCGGGGACATAGTGGTCGCCAGCGGCGCCATCCGGATGGAGGGGACCAGCAGAGAATATGCGCCCATCGAGTTCCCGGCAGTGGCGGACATAGGGATCACCAACGCGCTCATGGAGTCGGCGAAGGAGCTGGGGTATCCCTGCCACGTGGGCGTGGTGCAGTGCAAGGACTCTTTTTTCGGACAGCATGCGCCGGAGACAAAGCCGGTCAGCTATGAGCTCCTGAACAAGTGGGAGGCCTGGAAGCGCCTGGGATGCCTGGCCTCCGAGATGGAGTCGGCGGCTCTCTTTGTGGTGGCCAGCGCGCTCCACGTCAGGGTGGGCTCCTGCTTCCTCGTCATGGCCAACCAGGAGCGGGCGAAGGCCGGACTGGAAAATCCCGTGGTCCACGACACGGACACAGCCGTGCGGACAGCAGTGGGGGCGCTGCGCAGGCTGATACGTGCTGAGAAACAGGCCGGCGGGGAGGAGAAGAAGTGACAGAAAGGGAACAGATGGAAAGAGGACAGGTGGATAAAGAACAGACACAGGAGCTGATAAGCGCGGCCATGGCCCAGCTAGAGAGGGCCTACGCACCCTACTCCCACTTTAAGGTGGGGGCGGCCCTGCTCACAGAGGAGGGAAGGATCTACACCGGGTGCAACATTGAAAATGCCGCCTACACGCCCACCAACTGCGGGGAGAGGACCGCTTTTTTCAAGGCGGTCAGCGAGGGAGAGCGGAGCTTCCGGGCTATCTGCATTGTGGGAGGCATGGACGGCGTGCCGACAGACTACACAGCCCCCTGCGGGGTGTGCAGGCAGGTCATGATGGAGTTCTGCTCCCCGGAGGAATTTGAGATTATCCTGGCCAGGGGAGTGGAGGACTATCAGGTCTATAAGCTGAAGGACCTGCTGCCCTGTGGCTTTGGGCCCGGCAATCTGGAAAAGAGGGAGCAGTAGAAAGAGAGGACAAAAAAGAGAATGGATAGACTGGAAATATTAAAGTATGTAGACCACACGCTGCTGGCCCAGGACGCCACCTGGGAGGACATCCGGCAGATACTGGACGACGCTGTCGCCTACGGGACAGCCTCCGCCTGCATCCCGGCGGCCTATGTAAGGCGGGCGGCGGATTACGTGGATGGGAGGCTCCCCATCTGTACAGTGATCGGCTTCCCCAACGGATACAGCACCGCGCAGACAAAGGTATATGAGACCCGGGACGCTGTCGCCAATGGAGCGTCGGAGATTGACATGGTGATCCATGTGGGAGCTCTTAAAGACAAGCGATACGATGAGATCGAGGAGGAGATACGCAGGGTTCACGAGGCCTGCCAGGGAAGGGCCCTGAAGGTCATCATCGAGACATGCCTTCTTGCGGAGGAGGAGAAGATCGCCATGTGCGGCATCGTCACAAGAGCCGGGGCGGAGTACATCAAGACATCCACCGGATTTTCCAGCGGCGGAGCCACCTTTGCGGATGTGGAGCTGCTGAAAAGGCATGTGGGAGAAGGGGTGAAGGTCAAGGCAGCCGGAGGCATCCGCTCCTTTGAGGATGCGGAGCGGTTCCTTGAGCTGGGGGCTGACCGGCTGGGAACAAGCAGGCTGGTGAAGTTGATGAAGAGCAGTTGAGAAAACAATTTCAAAAAACAATTGATAAAAAAACAAATTGACAGACAAGTATGTCCGGTGCTATACTTACTACCATAAACCGGAGACGGGGAAGTTGTATTGTCAAACGGTCTGCAGCGAATTCGGGATGGTGGAAGCCGAAGAGACGTCAGTGGCAGTAAGTGGGCCCCGGAGGGCGAAGTGAAAAGAAGAGGTCTGCATCTGAACAGTTTTTGCGGGCGGCTTCCCAGTAGCCGAGACGCAAGGCCAGCGTTAGAGGGCCAGGGATGTGATGGCATTCCGGCAGAGTGGGCATATCATATATGATTTGTCAAACAGGGTGGTACCGCAGGTTTTTACCTGTCCTTGAAGTGTTTTCAAGGACGGGTTTTTTTATTTTACAGGAAAGCCCTTCGGGCTCCACTGTTGCAGAAAATCTGTCAGCCGGGTGCACTAGGAAGACAGTCTGGAGGTGAGAAAATGGATGACAGCTTTATGCTCTATGACCTGAAGGTGGAAGTGATCGGGTCAGAGAAGCCCATGGTGTGCAGCCATAAGGAAGGAGATCATTTTCTGGTGATAGGAGAAAATCTTGTCTTTCCGGAAAACAATTCCTTTTC
This sequence comes from Lachnoclostridium sp. An118, assembly GCF_002160985.1. GTDB lineage: Bacteria > Bacillota > Clostridia > Lachnospirales > Lachnospiraceae > Claveliimonas > Claveliimonas stercoravium. The sequence continues at coordinate 281,466 of NZ_NFLQ01000001.1, forward strand.
AATGTACGCCCTGAGCGCGCTGCTCCCCCTGCTGCCTGCGAAGCAGCGGGTGCTGGATCAGAACGACTGGATGCTCTCGGACAGCGTCATTGCCTGTCCGGACCCGAACTGCGGGGCGAGATTTAAGATCACCCGCATCGGGAAGAGAAAATTCAGTCACGGCGAGTGTACAGTGGAACCTCTGTACAGAGGGGAAGATTAAAGGACTCAAAAAAGGAGAAGACAGACTATGACAGAGAAGATCGAACTTACAGACGGCTATAAGATAAACAGAGTGATCAACGGGTGCTGGCAGCTCTCTGAGGGGCACACCATCAAGAATGATCTGGATTTTGGCGATGTGATGCGGGCCTTCCACATGCTTGCCGAGAGAGGATTTACCACCTTTGACTGCGGCGACATCTACACAGGGGTGGAGGAGTTCCTGGGGAAATTCGTGCTGGAGCTGAAAAACGGCAGCGGCGTCTCCCCGGCAGACATCCAGATACACACGAAATACGTACCGGACCTGGATATGCTGGACAAAGTGGATTTCCAGTACACGGAAAAGATCATTGACAGGAGCCTTAAGAGGCTGAACAGGGATGTACTGGACATGGTGCAGTTCCACTGGTGGGATTACGATGTGCCGGGATGCGTGGAGACAGCCGGATATCTGTGCAGGCTGAAAGAGAAGGGGAAGATCCGCAACATCAGCGTCACCAATTTCGACACGGCTCATCTGGCAGAGCTGGTGGATGCGGGGATTCCTGTGGTCACAAGCCAGACCCAGTACTCTGTGTTCGACAGAAGGCCGGAGAAAGGATATCTGGATTACCTGAAGCAGCATCACATCCCCATGCTCTGCTACGGAACCCTGTCCGGCGGATTTCTGGCGGAGAGATGGATCGGGAAGAAGATGGAGGAGCCGGAGACAAGGTCCCAGGTGAAATACATGCAGGTCATCGAGGACTCCCTCGGCTGGGACGGGTATCAGCAGCTTCTCCTCATACTGAAGGACATCGCTGATAAATACGGCGTAGGTATCTCCCAGGTGGCATCCCGGTATATCCTGAGCCAGGAGGGCGTGGGAGCCGCCATCATCGGCGTCAGGAACAGCCGCCACGTGGAGGCTAATATGGGGATATTCTCCTTTGAGCTCTCTGAGGAAGATATAGAGAGGATACGGAGCTTCCTTAAGCAGTACCCCACAGTGGAGGGCGAGCCCTTCCAACAGGAGAGGACCGTGGGGTCCAAGTACAGGAGCATCATGTGGATGAACCTGAGTGAGGAAGAGTAAAAAGGAAGGAGGTATTTTTATGGAGCAGCAGAAGAACACGCAGACAAAAGAAAGACTGGAATTTCGCGGCGGATGGGCCATGGCTTTTCTTCCGGTTGCGATCTTTCTCTTTTTCTGCATCCTCTATTTTGTCGTCTTTAAGGCATTTGAGATGTATGCGCTGGCCATGGGAGCCTTTGTGGGGCTTCTCGCGGGGGCCATGTTTGTGAAAAAAGGACAGTATGACCGTTTCTGGGAGGCTGTCTATGAGGGGGCCAAAGAGGCGGTGCCCATCGGTATCCTCCTTCTCATCATCGGCATGTTTGCATCCATGATAAAGGCGGCTGATATCTCCTCCGGCTTTGTATGGCTGGCAGATTATTTCCATGTGAGCGGCGGGCTCTTTACGGCATTTACCTTTTTTGCTGTCTGCGTCATAGCCACTGCCACCGGCTCCTCTCTGGGGACCATGTTTACCTGCTTCCCCATCTTTTATCCGGCAGGCATCCTGCTGGGGAGCAATGCGCCGGTGCTGGCCGGGGCCATCGTGGGCGGCGCTATCTTCGGAGACAATCTGGCGCCCATCTCGGACACCACCATCATCTCAGCCGGGACCCAGGAGTACAGGAACCGGCCGGGAACGGCGGATGTAGGAGGATGCGTGTCCACCCGCCTGAAATATTCCCTTGTAGCTGCGACCTTTTCCTTTGTCCTGTTCTGGGTGTCCGGCGGAGGCGGGACCGCAGGGGCAGGAGGAGAGGAGATACTGGCAGGAAACAGGAACCCGGCTACCCTGATCATGCTCATACCTGTGGCAGTCATGCTGGTGCTTGCGGTGAAGACAAGGAACATCTACAAAGCCATCACAGCCGGCATCCTCCTGGGAACAGCGATCGGCCTGGGGTCCAGGCTCCTCACGTTTGCTGATGTGATCTCTATCCAGGACGGCGTTCCCGCAGGATTTCTGACAGACGGCATCAGCGGCATGATGGCCACGGTGGTGCTGGTGCTCTCCGTGTACGGCATCATGGGTGTGCTCACTGCGGCAGGCGTTCTGGACCGTATCGCGGAGGCAATCCTGTCGAGCCGCCTCGGAAAGAGCGCGAGGGGAGCGGAGGTGGCCATGATGCTTGGCATCTCCGTCACCACCCTTATCTTCGGCGGGGTGACAAGCGCCTCCATGGCGACTTTTGGAAAGATACAAAATGAGATCGGCAGGCGGGCCGGGCTCCATCCCTACCGCCGGGCCAACCTGCTGGACGGCTTCGCCAACGCCATTGTGCTGAATGTTCCCTTCCTCAGCGTGTTTGTATTTATAGGCACCTCCCTGACAGAGGGCTACGACATGGCAGCGCCCCTCACTGTTACACAGGTGGGAGGCAGCATGTTCTACAGCATGATGCTGTTCCTTGTCCTCCTCTTTTCTGTCATCACTGGATGGGGCAGAGATTATGAGGGGGAGAACGGCGAGCCTGTGAGGGGGAAGAAAGAGAGGAAAGAGAAGGCGGCCGGAAGGAAGAGCGTGCTGGAAGCTTAAGAAAGGAAAATGGCTGGACAGCGACAATTAGCCGATAACCAGCCTGTGGTTTAAGCCGCCACAAAAACGGAATAGAAAACCCCGGAGGTCTGGCACACCTCCGGGGTTTTCGTTTTGCGTGTTCCTCTTGGAATATTTGTATCTTTTAGCCTAATGGCATTATAGTATATGCTTTCTGAGAATGCAATATACATATTGGAAGAGTATACATATGTGATATCTGATCTTGCTACATCTAAATCTACCGTATCCCCGTCAGAGTTGATGAGGGTACGCCCCGCCAGGTCAGGCAGATGGGAAAAATCCTTCACAGAGAGCAGACAGAAAAGATAAAAATTCGTCAAAACCTATTGCATTTCCGACAGACCTATGTATAATAGAGAAGGTTCATTAATTTTTAACGAAAAGTATAGTATTAGAAAACAGGAGGCGCACAGGTGGATATTGGAAAAAAATTGAAAGAACTTCGTCTGCAGAACGACCTGACTCTGGGAGACCTGGCATCCAGGAGCGAGCTGACAAAGGGATTCCTGTCCCAGGTGGAGCGAAATCTTACTACTCCCAGCATCGCCACCCTGGAGGATATCCTGGAAGCCCTGGGCAGCAGTCTGTCTGAATTTTTCCGGGAGGAGGAGGAAAAGCAGATCGTCTTCCCGACAGAGGATTTCTTTGTGGATGAGCAGGAGGACTGCACCATCGAGTGGATCGTCCCCAATGCCCAGAAGAACCAGATGGAGCCTATTATCCTGACGCTGCACCCGCGCAAAAAGAGCCAGGTCATGTCCGCCTACCAGGGGCAGGAATTCGGATATGTGCTCAAGGGAAGCGTGACCATTGTACAGGGAGGCAAGAAGTACAGGGTGAAGGCAAAGGAGACCTTTTACCTGGACGGGACCACAAGCCATTATCTGTACAACCATGGCAGCAGTGATGCCAGAGTGCTCTGGATCACCACGCCGCCCATGTTTTAGCAAGTTCTTACAGGAAGGAGAAGTGAGATGGAAGAGAAAAAACTGATAGAGTTCCGCAATATTGTAAAGAATTTTGACGGACAGATCGTTCTGAAGGGGATCAACCTTGATATATACGAAAATGAATTTGTCACCCTGCTGGGGCCCAGCGGATGCGGAAAGACTACCCTGCTGCGGATCCTGGGAGGATTTCTGGATGCGGACGAGGGTTCTGTCATCTTTGACGGGGAGGAGATAAGCAAAAAGCCGCCCTACGAGAGGGAGCTGAACACCGTGTTCCAGAAATACGCCCTTTTCCCCCATCTGAGTGTGTATGAAAATATCGCCTTTGGGCTGAAGATCAAGAAGATGAGCAAGGACGTCATCGACCAGAAGGTGATGAAGATGTTGAAGCTCATCGGCCTGGAGGGCTTTGAGGACAAGAATACCACCCTTCTGTCCGGCGGGCAGCAGCAGAGGGTGGCCATCGCCAGGGCCCTTGTAAACGAGCCCAAGGTCCTGCTTCTTGACGAGCCACTGGCAGCCCTGGACTTAAAGCTCCGAAAGGAGATGCAGTACGAGCTGAAAAGGATCCAGCAGGAGGTGGGGATCACCTTCATCTTTGTTACCCACGACCAGGAGGAGGCCCTGACCATGTCTGACAAGATCGTGGTCATGAAGAACGGAGAGATCCAGCAGGTGGGCAGTCCCCAGGATATCTACAACGAGCCTGCCAACCGTTTTGTGGCCAACTTTATCGGGGAGAGTAACATCATCCCGGCAGTCATGCCGGAGGACTACAAGGTGCGCTTTGACGACATCACCTTTGACTGTGTGGATTTTGGCTTCAAGGAGAACGAGCCGGTGGACGTGGTCATCCGTCCCGAGGATATCGACATCGTGGATGTGAAGGACGGCAAGATGACAGGCGAGGTGTTGAGCGTGCTCTTCAAGGGAGTCCACTATGAGATCATGGTGGAGACCGTGCCCGGTACCAGTGTGACAGTCAACATGCGCGTCATAAGGAACCAGGATGTAAAGAGCGAGGACGGCAAGGAGATGATCAGCGCAAACGACTTCTATGTGGATATCGACGATGTGGAGGGACTGGACGACAAGGAGATCATCGCCCTGTCCAACGCCCAGGCCTGGGACCCGGAGACGGACGAGTACATTTCCATCGCAAAGGTGGAGTACAGCCTGGAGAAGGAGGAAGGAAAATATCCGGTCACCTTCACCACATCAGGCGGCACCAGCATCGAGAAGACCATCTACGTGGTGGACCAGCCCTTTGTCAAGAACGAGAAGGCAAACGAGGGCGTCATGGCCTTCAACTTCTTCAAGACTGTGGATGAGATCACAGAGTCCCAGGCTCTGGACACGGACCTGAAGACCTGGGCCGGCGCCCAGGGCTGGAAGCTGAGCAACGAGGACGAGTCTGTGGACCTCAGCGTAGACTACGATTTCGAGCCGGAGAACGTGAAGGAGGGCGTTTACCAGATCACCTTCTCCACCACAGGCCGGGAGTTCAAGATACACACCACAGACTACACCCAGGAGGGACAGGAGGTGGGACTCACCTTCTTCCCGGAGGATATCCACGTTATGTCCAGGGAGGTATTTTAGATGAAAAGATTTTCAACACTGGCAGTGCCCTACATTGTGTGGGCCGCGCTGATGCTGGTGCTCCCCATGGCGCTGATCGCCATGTACTCCTTCATGGAGCCGGGAAACAGCATCATATCTTTTTCTTTTACACTGGAACACTATGTGAAGTTCTTCACGGATCCGGATTTCCTCCTGATCCTGTGGCGCTCCCTTGTGATCGCTGTGAAGACCACCATCATCTGCCTGATCCTGGGCTATCCTGTGGCGTACTTTATCGCCAGGAGCCGGGAGAAGGTGCAGAACATACTGATCCTGTGCATTACCATTCCCATGTGGATCAATATGCTGGTGAGGACCTACGCCTGGATCGGACTTCTCAGCGAGGGGGGCATCATCCAGCGGATACTGGGCCTCTTCGGCTTCGGGGATGTGGAGCTTCTCTACACGGAAGGATCCGTGCTCCTTGGCATGGTCTACAATTTTCTGCCTTTTATGATCCTGCAGATCCAGACGTCCCTGTCCAAGATGGACTACTCCCTTCTGGAGGCCAGCGCGGACCTGGGAGCCAGCCCGGTGCAGACCTTCAGGAGGGTGACATTCCCGCTGTCCCTGCCGGGCGTCATCAACGGCATCACCCTGGTGTTCCTGCCGGCGGTCAGCTCCTTCTTTATCCCGAAGCTGCTGGGCGGCGGACAGTATTTCCTCATCGGAAATATGATCGAGAACCAGTTTATCACCGTCGGTGAGTGGAACTTCGGAAGCGCTATCTCCATGATCATGGCCGTGATCATGATGCTGCTCATGATGGCGGTGCGCAAGATTGAGATACACAACCAGGGAGGAAAGGGGGAGAGAGCATGAAAAAGAACAGGCGTCCTTTCGGGAAGATCCTGATGATCCTGGCGATTGCATTTTTCTATCTTCCCATCCTCTACATGATCGTCTTCTCCTTCAATGAGGGGAAATCGCTGACCAGCTTTACAGGCTTTTCCCTGCGCTGGTATCAGCACATGATGGAATCCAGCGATATGATGACGGCCCTCTACACCACCTTCAGCGTGGCCATCATTGCCACGCTTGTCTCCACGGTGGTGGGCACAGTGGCGGCCATCGGACTTTCCAGCTCAAGGAAGATCGTGCGAAATATCATGGAGCAGGTGAACAACCTGCCCATGATGAACCCGGAGATCGTGACAGCCATCGGTTTTATGCTCCTCTTTATCACCTTTAATGTGGAGAAGGGCTACATGACCATGCTGCTGGCCCACATCGCCTTCTGTATCCCCTATGTCATGCTGTCCGTTATGCCAAAGATCCGGTCTCTGGACCCGAACCTGGCGGATGCGGCCATGGACCTGGGGGCTACCCCATTCAGGGCTCTGACAAAGGTCATCGTGCCCCAGATCACCCCGGGCATCCTTTCCGGCGCCCTCATCGCCTTTACCATGTCTGTGGATGATTTTATCATCTCCTACTTTGTGACCGGCCGGGGCGTGAAGAACCTGAGCATTGTGGTCTACACCATGAGCAAGCGGGTCAATCCAAGCATCAATGCCGTGTCCACCCTTGTGGTGGTGATCATCACCATCGTGCTCATCGTCATCAACGTGGCCCCCGTCCTGGCGGCCAGGAGGAGCAGGAAGGCGGAGCTGGGAAGGCGCAGGAGGTTTGTTCCGGCTGTGGCCGTGTGCTGCGCCCTTGTGATCGGCCTCTTTGCCTTCCGCGCAGGAGGGGGAGCCGGCGGGGACCGGCCCTTTGAGGGACAGACCCTCCACATCTACAACTGGGGAGAGTACACCGGCGAGAATATCATCGGCGATTTTGAGGAGGAGACCGGAGCCACGGTGGTCATGGAGAACTTTGACTCCAATGAGCAGATGTACATCAAGGTGGCAAACGGAGAGTCCTACGATATCCTTGTCCCCAGCGACTACATGATCCAGCGCCTGATACAGGAGGACTACCTGCAGAAGCTGGACAAATCCAAGCTGGACTGCTTTGACAAGCTCTCCGATGAGGTGCTGGGGCTGCCCTATGATCCGAACAATGACTACTCTGTCCCCTATTTCTGGGGTACGGTGGGAATCGTGTACGATAAGACAAAGGTGGATATCGAGGACCTGGAACAGGAGGGATATAACATCTTCCTGGACGAGAAGTACAAGGGAGATGTGTACCTGTACGACTCAGAGAGGGACTCCTTCATGATGGCCCTCAAGGCTCTGGGCTACTCCATGAACACGGAGAACGAGGCGGAGCTGCAGGAGGCCTATGACTGGCTGGTGCAGTGCGTGGAGACCATGGACACGGAGATCGTCACAGATGAGATCATCGACAACATGGCACAGGGAAGGAAGGCACTTGGGCTGATCTACTCCGGAGACGCCACCTATGTCATGGCGGAAAATGAGGACATGGGCTACTACATGCCGGAGACCGGCACAAACCTCTGGTCCGACGCCATGGTCATCCCGAAGAACGCGAAAAATCCGGATCTGGCCCACGCGTTCATCAACTTTGCCAGCGACTACGACGGCGCCTACGACAACTCCAGCTACGTGGGCTACACCTCCGCCAACCAGGAGGTCATGGAGGTGCTGTCCGGGGAGGGCGGCGACTACGAGGGCATCAACGCCTACATCCCCAGAGCGGACAATGAAAACGATGAGGTGTTTGTCTACAACGAGAGCACAAAGAAGATCATCAGCGACCTGTGGAGCCGTGTGAAGATCGCGGCCAGCAACGCGGATTAGCATATGTGGAAAGCGGAGGAAGAGAAGAATATGAAGGTTTTAATGATCAACGGAAGTCCTCACGCCAAGGGCAACACGGCTGCTGCCCTGGAGGAGATGAAGAAGGTATTTGACGCAGAAGGGATGGAGGCGGAGATCATCCATATCGGAAACAAGGATATAAGAGGCTGCATCGCCTGCCGCTCCTGCCACAACACAGGAAAATGTGTCTTTGACGACTTTGTCAATGAGACGGCGGCGAAATTCGAGGCGTGCGACGGCCTTGTGGTGGGAAGCCCGGTGTACTACGCTTCCGCCAACGCCACTCTCATCGCCTTCCTGGACCGTCTGTTCTACAGCACGCATTTTGACAAGACCATGAAGGTGGGAGCCAGCGTGGTGGTGGCAAGACGGGGAGGCCTGTCCGCCACCTTTGACGAGCTGAACAAATATTTTACTATCTGCGGCATGCCGGTGGCCTCCAGCCAGTACTGGAACAGCGTCCACGGCCAGATGCCCGGGGAGGCGCTGGAAGATGCAGAGGGACTGCAGACCATGCGGACCCTGGCCAGGAACATGTCCTTCCTCATGAAGAGCATTGCCCTGGGCAAAAAAGAGTACGGGCTGCCGGAGAAGGAAGAGGGACTGCACACCAATTTTGTGCGGTGACAGATTTCCTGCGGCAGCAGAACAGAAGAACTGTATAGGAATAGAAAACGCCCGGGAGAGGAGAGCGCCTTTCCCGGGCGTTCCTTATGCCTTCCAGGCATTGGAAGGTATGAAGAGCAGGTATTCGACAGGGAAAAGGCAAGGAGGCTATAATGGAGGGCGGGGTGAAATGCTTTGAAACAATTTCTGATGAAGATAACAGAACCAAAGGCCGGCCTTCCGGAAGAGCGAAAGCTTTTCTCCAACCGGGACCTGAAGATACTGATCCTGCCCCTTTTTCTGGAGCAGCTCCTGGAGGTGCTGGTGGGGGTGGCAGACACCTTCATGGTGAGCTACGCCGGTGAGGCGGCGGTCTCCGGCGTCTCTCTTGTCAACATGTTCAACACGGTATTCATCTTCCTCTTTTCGGCCCTGGCTGCAGAGGGAGTCGGGGCAGCCTCCGGAGACGTTCAGATCCTCCGGCAGGACGAATCTGACACACTTGACTGTCACGTCCCGGCAGGTGGGAGCGTAGTGGGCGGGAATCGTGATGGCCTTCATGCCCCGTGGGTGTTCCTGACCGTTCGTGTCTGTCTCGGTCAGGATGATGCCGAGGGCCACCCGCTTTCCGGGGCAGACATTTTTGACAGTCACATCCAGCTGGAGGATGCGCCCCTGGGACTCCAGCCAGGTATCTCCCAGGTCCACGGTCAGGGAGTCCTGACAGCTCTCGAAGGCAATGTCTGCCGGCTCGGGACAGGGCTCCGGGTCCACGATGATGCCGCAGCTCACCTCCACGGACGGGTCCGGGAAGGTGACCGCATTCTGCTCTGTGTCCTCGTAGGTGATGGACTGGTTCACCAGCTTTGTTCCGGCGCTCAGTGCTGTGTGCCGGATATAGAATTCAAGGGAAGCCCCCTCGTTTCCCGCTACCACCAGGGCCGGGATCTCCCAGCGCAGGGAAGTCTGGCTGAGCACTGTGGCGGTTCCCTTGGTGGGAAGGCCGACGCTCACAATGGTAAAGTCCGGGTTGACCGTCTCGTTGATGACGATGCTGGTGGCGCCGGGCCTGGAAATGTTGGCGGCCAGGTCGGCAAAAAGGTCCTCCAGATCCGCGTCATCTGGGGTGACAGCCACGTGGGAGGCGTCCGGGTCAGTGGCCCAGTCATTGAGGACGCTGACGTCGATCCCGTCCGCGCCGATGAGGCCGATGCAGTAGATGATGACTCCCGCGGTCCTGGCGGCAGCGGCCACAGGGGCAGGCGGGGCCCCGGCCGTGGTCTTGCCGTCTGTGAACATGACGATCACCTTGGCGTTCGCGGACAGAGGGTCAAAGAGCGACACCGCCGAGAGGGCCAGAGTGACCTTCAGTGTGCCGTCACAGTCGATCTGTGACAGATTGATCTCTTTGTTGGAATTTGTGATACCCATAGTTGTTCTCCGTTTCTTGTGATGTTGGAAAATCCTCTTCTCTACATCATATGTGCCGGGATGGAGAAAGTGCGCATTTTGTCGAAGGAGAATAAGTCACTGTTGAAATGCGAACACATGTTTGATATGATGTGTATAGAGAAGCATCCAAAAAGACAGATGAGAAGATCGGGGTGACAGTTTGTAATATGGAACAGATGACATTGTTTGACCAGAGGGAGGAGATGACGCCTCTGGCCAACCGGCTGCGGCCGGATACGCTGGCTGATTTTGTGGGACAGGAGCACCTGCTGGGACCGGGGAAGATGCTCCGGCAGATCATAGAGAGGGACCAGATCTCCTCCATGATATTCTGGGGCCCTCCGGGTGTGGGAAAGACGACCCTGGCCAGTATCATAGCCGGACGGACCAATGCGGAGTTCATCAATTTCAGCGCAGTCACCAGCGGAATAAAGGAGATACGCTCGGTGATGGAGGCGGCGGAGATGAGCCGCAGGGCAGGCAGGAGGACCCTTCTCTTTGTGGATGAGATCCACAGGTTCAACAAGGCCCAGCAGGACGCCTTCCTCCCCTATGTGGAGAAGGGCAGCATCATCCTCATAGGGGCCACCACGGAAAACCCGTCCTTTGAGATCAACGCCGCTCTTCTATCCAGATGCCGGGTATTCGTGCTGAAGGCTTTGGAGGAGAAGGACCTGCTGCGGCTCCTTGAAAACGCCCTGAAAAGCCCCAGGGGCTTTGGCGGGCAGAACGTGCAGATCACGACCGGACAGCTCCGGGCCATCGCCGCCTTTGCCGGGGGCGACGCCAGGACGGCGCTGAACACCCTGGAGATGGCGGTATTAAACGGAGAGATAAGAAAGGACGGCATCCTGGTCACCCGGGAGGGGATGGAGCAGTGCATCAGCAGGAAGTCCCTCCTCTACGACAAGACAGGGGAGGAGCACTACAACCTGATCTCCGCCCTCCACAAGTCCATGCGCAACAGTGACCCGGACGCGGCCATTTACTGGATGTGCCGGATGCTGGAGGGAGGGGAAAATCCCCTGTACATTGCAAGGAGACTGATACGCTTTGCCAGCGAGGATGTGGGGATGGCGGACAGCCAGGCCCTGCAGGTGGCGGTAGCCGCCTACCAGTCCTGTCATTTCCTGGGAATGCCGGAGTGTGATGTGCACCTGACCCATGCGGCGGTGTATCTGGCCATGACACCCAAGTCCAACGCCCTCTATACAGCCTGCGAGGCCTGCAAGAGGGACGTGCGGACGGGGAGGGCGGAGCCGGTGCCCCTGCAGCTCCGCAATGCGCCCACATCCCTCATGAGGGAGCTGGATTACGGGAAGGGCTACGAGTACGCCCACGACAGAGAGGAGAAGCTGACTTCCATGGAGTGCTTCCCTGCGTCCATGAGGGGGACCACCTACTATCATCCCACCGGGGAGGGCCGGGAGAGGCAGGTGGCAGAAAGGCTGGAAAATATCAGGAAATGGAAAAGCGCCCATCTTGACAAAGAGAATGGTTCAGCATAACATGGAAGAAAGGTATATCATTACAGATGAGGAGGAAGGCAGGATGCGGGGGTCCTGTTCATAGCACCATGAGAAAATCACCGGTTTTTAAAGCGTTTCTTCTGATACTGGGCTGTCTGTGCTGCAGTATCTCTACCAACTGGATCATGATACCCAACGGCCTTGCTGCTCCCGGGATCACAGGTATTTCCATGACCATTGAACATTTCACGGGTATTAACTATGCGCTTATCTACTACGCCATCACCATTATCATCCTGGTCATCACCTGGCTGACCCTGGGAAAGAAGGATGCGTCCAACATTGTCATCCTTTCCATCTTATATCCCATGGTCCTGTGGGTGCTGAGCTTTGTGGACGTGCAGATCATCTTCGAGGAGAAGCTCATCGCCCTGGCGGCGTTCGGGGTCCTCTACGGCGTGGGCATCGGCATTCCCTACCGCATCGGATTTTCCTACGGCGGGGACGACACAGTGGCGAAGATACTGAAGAAGACCATATGGAAGTCCACAGAGCTGAAGAAGATCTACTCCTTTGAGGAGGTCATCATCCTTCTTTTCATGACCCTGGCCTTCAGCCTGGATCAGCTGGCCTACGCCTTCGCGGGGCAGCTCATCTATGTGAACAGCATGAACTACGTGGTGTTCAACCTGGGGCCCAAGCTGTACGATGTGCAGATGATCGGAAAGAATATGGAGAAGATAGAGGATTTTGTCATCAATACCATCCACAAGAGCGTGACCATCTACCACGACGCCATGGGGGGCTACTCCAAGGAGCCCAAGGTGCAGATGAGCTGCGTGTGCAACTCCAGGGAGTATGTGCAGCTTCGGGAGTTCATCAAGGAGGGGAACTACGACTGCTTTATCAAGGTCATCCCCCTGATCCACGTGTTTGGGAACAACCGGGATTTCCACAGGCTGGATGACGAGAATATTGAATAAAGTATGAAAGCTAGTATGGGCCTTGCGGCCGGGAGGGATCCCGGCCTTTTCTATTGTTCATCCCGGGAGGAACAAAATGGTCTCTCCTGTCACAATTTTACATTGAAACTCCGCAGGATAAAACTTATAATGAGATAGAGGAATAGGAGCCTACGGGATAAAAAGACAGATTTTGTTCCCAAAGAAATGACAACAGGAGGAACCTGGGATGCGGGGGGAAGACAGGGCAATGGAGCTGCTGGACGGAGAGGCGGCCCAAAGGTATATTTCGCAGCATTTAAGGAGTATGGAGGAAAATGACAAGTGTGTCATTTTCCTGATTGATATAGACAATACTGCGGAAATCGTGGAACATTATGGAGAGAAAGAGAAGGAGTGCGTCACACAGCATATGGGCCATATGCTCTCCTCTGTGTTCAGGGCTTCAGATATTGTCAGTCAGGTTGGAAACGATGAATTTATTGTATTTCTCTCCGGCGATTTCACGGAGGAGGAAATTGTCAGGCAGGCGGAAGCGCTGTGTGAAAGCGTACAGTATAGGCCGGAGGAGGCTCCCAAGATCCGGGTGACGGCCTGCATAGGTGTGTATATTGCATACGGAAGGCGGATCAGCTTTGAAAGGCTGTTTGGGCAGGCGGCTGCCGCTCTCTATAAAGCGAAAAAGAGCGGGCGTGGAAGCTTCTATATCCTGACCAACCGGAAAGAGCTTCGGATACAGACCGGCGGATCGGAGGAGGATATTTCCGGGATCTCGGTAAACACTCTCATGGAATATATGGACAGTGGGATCGGACTGCTGGAGATAGGGACTGAGATCCGGCTCATCTATGCCAGCCACGGGCTGTATCAAATGCTGGGAAGGGACAGGGACTCCCTTCCGGTCCCCTGCGGCATCAGAGAGATCGGCATTCACCCGGATTATGAAGCTGACTATGAGGAGGCGCTTCGGGAAGGAGCAAAGAAGGAGGGAGCTACAGACCATATTCATCGGATCTGTGTCGATGGTGATAAATGGGTATGGCGCCATGTGAGGGCTGCGAGGGTGGCCTATCCCGGCAGAGAAAATCCGGTCATGCTGGAGCTGTCCACGGATATCTCGGAGCTGATAAGAACAGAGAGGCAGCTTCGGGTGAGCAATGAACGGCTGCGGGTAGCATTCCGGCAGACTCCCCATGTCCTGTGGGAGGTGGACATAGGAGGACGCACCTTTAATATCTATAATGTGGACGAGCAAAAATGCCAGCAGGATACAGTAGTGACAGATTTTCCACGCTTCTTTCTGGAGAGGAGGATCGTTCATCCCGATTCGGCGGAGGATTTCCGGAAATTTGCCGAGGAGATGATAAGTGGAAGAACGGCGGGGAAGGGGAATTTTATGATGCGGGACTCTGCCAGCCACAGCTATGGATGGGTTTCCATGTCCTACCGTATGACCTACGACGAAGAGGGCCGGCCGCTGAAGGCGGTGGGGGTCCAGGCAAAGCTTCCAGGGCTGGCGGGGATTGGCAGCAGCGTGATGAGACGGCGGCCGCTTCCGGAGATCGTCCGGCGGCATCTGCTGATACGCACAAAGGTAAACCTGACAAAGGACGCGGTTGAGGAAATCTGGCTTGGAGGGATTGACCAGACGGCGTGGACATGGGGGAAAACCTACTCACAGATTCTGGAAGTTGAAAAACGATATTTGTTTGCCCGGAAGGATGAAAGGAGTTTTCAGGAAAGGTTTTTGAGGGAGAAGCTGATCAGGGAGTATGAAAATGGTGTGCTCTGGTCTGCGGAGGAGTACAGGAATGTGGATGAGGCAGGGCATATCGGGTGGCTCAGAGCTGTCGTAAATCTGGTAAGGAATGTCAATACCGGCGATGTACACATGTATGCCTGTTATCTGGATTCACAGCTATGCCATGACCGGGAAAAGCTGGCGGGGGATGGGATCATGCGGGATCCTGTCACCGGGCTCTATGACATGAAGACAGTGAGAGAGATCGCAAAGGCACTCATTGAGAACAGCAGAGGGACGAAGTGCGCGCTTTCACTGATCCGCATCATGGGAGATGAGAGGAGCGACAGACTCCGACGCTTCATTGCGGTCGCCCTCACTATGGCGCTGGGAATGGACTGCGTGGTAGGACAGTACAGCCCGGAGATCATACTGGCTTTTATCCCGGACTCGTCTTCCAGGTTTGATGTCAAGCACAGAATTGAAGACGCCTTCGCTTATCTGCGGGTGGCCATGGCGGATATCCCTGAGATAAATGATCTGCGCTTTGTGGCAGGGACGGTGACCAGCCAGACAGACGAAGCGGATTATGACAGCATGCTGCTGAGAGCCGGCTTCCTGAGTGAACAGGGGAAATACATGGCGGTGGATACAGTATTCTTTCCCACAGAGGATGAAGAGTGGACGTGGGCAGGGCTGTACAGGGCAGAGTGGGAGAGGAGCATACCTGTGGATGAGGGAGAGCTTGAGAGGCCTCTCTCTGAAGGAGAGCAGGCGGAGGCCTTCCGCTGTGTGGCGGATATGCTGTCTGCAAGGTCTCTGGAGTCATCCCTGTCAGATGTGCTGCGCGATCTGGGCAGATTTTATGATGCAGACAGGACATACATTCTGAAGCTTTCCACAGACAGGCAGGCGGTGGATATGGTCTGGGAATGGACAGCTCCGGCAAAGCAGAGTATCCGCAGTGTTGTACAGGGTGCCCGGATGAGCAGGATCCCTTTGCTGCGGAGCTGCTGCAGCAGAAGGGCACCGGTCACGACAGACTGCCGGAGAGTGACATCTGACCGGGGAGATGGGCCGGAGAGATGGCATTTTATTACATATCCTCTTCAGCGAAGCGAGGAGATCAGCGGCTTTCTGTGCATTGAAAACGCACAGAGGCATATGGAGGATATGGCGCTCCTGCGGACGCTGGCACCTTATATCAGCGGAGAGGAGGATCGTTTTCACAATATGGCAGACAGCGTGCTGCGGGAGAAACAGGATGCGCTGACCAGGCTTCCGAATCTAAGCTCATATATGGAGGCGGTCTGCTCCATGGATTCTGGCTCATACAGCTCCATGGGAGTTCTGGCACTTGACATTCCCAACTATTCGTCGATCAACAGCAGCTATGGCTTTGAGTACGGAAAAAAGATGCTGGTCTATATAGCGGAAACACTGGCGAATGTATTTGGTAAGACATCCATTTTCAGGACCTGGGATGCTGAATTTGTCGTCCTGTTTCCCAACACGATCCAGGAGGTGTTCAACGGGCGATGCGCCAGACTTCGCACGATAATCCAGCGGAGATATCCCAGGCAGGTGCGCATAGGATGTGTGTGGGCTGAAGGAGTTTTTTCGGCAAGGCATATGGTGAAGGAAGCCCAGAGTATCATGCACAATGAAAACGTGAAGGAGCCTGTGACGGAGAGAGGCGGAGCCCTGGAGGGACTCCGGCATAAGGCAGAGGTGTCTCAGAAGGATTTTGTCCCCTATTTTCAGCCCAAGGTAGATATGCGTGACGGAAGCCTGACAGGGGCTGAGGCGCTGGTAAGGCGGATAGGGATCAATGGCAGCATTCTGCTGCCAGATGGCTTCATAGAAAAAATGGAGCAGGATGGCACAATCCGCAAGCTTGATCTGCTGATGCTGGAGCTGGTGCTGCGTCAGCTCAGCGAGTGGCGGGACAAAGGATATCCGCCGATCAGGGTATCCATCAATATATCGAGAGTGACCCTGTTCCACTCGACCACGTTTGCCTCTGTCCTGGCGATCCAGAGCCGGTATCCGGAGGTGCCCGCGGAGCAGATAGAACTGGAGATTACAGAGACGGCAGGTGACATTGAGAAGGCTACGCTGGCGGAGATCATTGAACGTTTTCGGCAGTGCGGCATCCGATTTGAACTGGATGATTTCGGATCCGGCTACGCCAATCTCTCTTTGCTGAGCAATGTCAGGTTCCATACAGTCAAGATGGACCGCACCTTGGTAAACGATATACCGGACAATGAGATCAGCAGCATGATGGCGGAGAACATCACGCAGATATGCAGAAATTTCGGAATGAAGTGCATAGCGGAGGGAGTGGAGACACAGCGGCAGGCCGAGGCCCTCCTGAGAGCGGGCTGTGTGTACGGACAGGGCTACTACTACGCGAAGCCGATGCCGGCCCGCATGTTTGAGAAAAAATATTTTGATGCATAATGCTGGTAAGGAGGATGTACATGACAAAGGTAAATCAAACAATGGAAACTACCAGAGAAGATCAGTCGCTCAAAAGTCCGCTGATTGTCGGGATCGGCGCATCTGCCGGCGGACTGGAGGCCCTGCAGCAGTTCTTTCAGCATATGCCTGGCAACAGCGGCCTGAGCTATGTGGTGATCCAGCATCTGTCGCCGGACTACAAAAGCCTGATGGCGGATATTTTGGGAAAACACACGGAGATGACGGTGAGGCAGGCCGAGGATGGGATGGAGATCCATCCGGATACAGTTTATCTGATCCCTCCAAAGAAAAATCTGTCTCTGCGGGATGACCGGCTGGTACTGTCGGACATCGTGCCGGGGCAGCTCAACCACCCCATCGATGTTTTTCTTATATCGCTGGCTCTGGAGAAGAGAGAACGTGCCATCGGGGTCATCCTGTCGGGAACCGGGACTGACGGCACAAGCGGGATCAAGGCTGTCAAGGAGCACGGGGGCCTGGTGATCGTGCAGAGGCCGGATACAGCAAAATTTGACGGGATGCCCAGAAGCGCCATCAATACGGGGCTGTCGGACTTTGTGCTGTCGCCGGAGGAAATCGTGGATGAGATCCTGAATTTTTCAAATTATCCCACACTGATTCGCCCCCAGGAGCAGGAGGTGCTGTTCTCGGATGATGAAATGTTTCCAAGGATCTATTCTGTCCTGAAGAAGGTCAGTGGGATTGATTTTACAAACTATAAGCGCACGACTGTGCTCCGCAGGATCGAGAGACGCATGGTGGTCACCCACAGTCCCAGTCTGGCGGAGTATGTGAAGCTGCTGGCCACGGAAGCGGATGAGGCTAATATCCTGGTAAAGGAGATCCTGATCGGCGTTACGAACTTCTTCCGTGATCCGGAATTTTTTGAGAAGCTAAAGCAGAATGTCGTTCACAATATTGTGGAGCGCACGGGGGAGAGAGAGCCGATCCGGATATGGAGTGCAGGCTGCTCCACAGGAGAGGAGGCCTATTCGATCGCTATTTTGTTCAGGGAGGTGCTTGAGGAGCTGAATGTCCAGAGAGATATTAAAATCTTTGCAACGGACGTGGACGCCAAGGCGATCGAACAGGCCGGGAAAGGAGTGTTCTCGGAGAGTATACTGGATGATGTGTCCAGTGAGCGTCTGGCCAGATTTTTCAGCAAAAAGAACGACCAGTATGTGATATCCAAGGAAATCCGGAGGATGATCATCTTTGCACCCCATAACATGCTCTCAGATCCTCCGTTTGGAAAGCTGGACCTGATAAGCTGCAGAAATGTTATGATCTACTTCCAGCCCGTGCTTCAGAGATCGCTGTTTGGCATCTTTCATTCGGCGCTGAAGAAGGGAGGCTATCTGTTCCTGGGGAAAAGCGAGACAGCGGGAGAATACACGAGCGTGTTTGTACCTGTCTGCAATGCGGAAAAGATATACATACACAGGGGGGAGGGAAAGGTGGATGAATTAACGCCGCCGTCATTCAATATACCGAATGTGCAGACTGTGTCACCAAGAAATATCAGTGTCTCAAACAGGAATGAGGGCGATTATACGCTGGAGAGCACATATGTACATTTTCTGGAGGATTTTCTCCCGGCCTCTGTTGTCCTGAATGAGGCCAACCAGGTGATCCATTTCTTTGGAAATTACCAGGACTTTTTGC
This sequence comes from Lachnoclostridium sp. An118, assembly GCF_002160985.1. GTDB lineage: Bacteria > Bacillota > Clostridia > Lachnospirales > Lachnospiraceae > Claveliimonas > Claveliimonas stercoravium. The sequence goes on from NZ_NFLQ01000001.1 coordinate 299,975, forward strand.
GGATCGCACCGGGAAAGGCGACCTTTAACTTTTTCAGTATGATCCACAAGGATCTGAGCCTGGTGTCTTCCACTGCTCTGAACCGGTGCAGAGCAGAGCATATAACAGTAACCTACACGGGGATTGTCGTGGATTGTTCTGGGGGGAGACGGACGATCGATCTGACAGTCAGTCCGGTGCCGGGGCATCGGAACGAAGAGAGCGGGCTGGTGGCAGTTCTGTTCGTGGAGAACCGGAACGTGGAAACGGATGGAATTACTGAAAAATACGATGTGGATACCACGGCGGCCCGCAGGATCGCTGATCTGGAGCAGGAGCTGCACGAGTCCCGGAACGACCTGAAGTCCACCATTGGTGAACTGGAGACGGTGAACGAAGAGCTGCAGGCTGCCAACGAGGAGCTGCTGACAGCCAACGAGGAGCTCCAGAGCTCCAACGAAGAGCTTCAGTCTGTCAACGAGGAGCTGTACACGGTGAATACGGAATATCAGCAGAAGCTGGACGAGCTGACTATGCTGACAAATGATCTGTCCAATTTCCTGTCCTCCACCATGATCGGTATCCTGTTTGTGGACAGTAATCTGAATATCAGAAAGTTTACCGAGTATGTAGGGAGAGAGTTCCAGCTCATGGAGCATGACGTAGGGCGCTCCCTGCAGATATTTGCCCACAGCTTTCCTGAGGAGGATATAGTAAAGGACGCAAAGGAGGTCTCCAAAAATCTTGTACCCATTGACAGGGAGGTGACGGCCATGAACGGACGCTATTATACACTCCGCATCGCTCCCTACCGGACAACAGAGAACAGTATACGCGGGCTTGTTATCACGATCATTGACAGCCTCGGAGCACAGGACTGATCCTGCTATTGGAGACCTGAAGGGCGGATGCCTGCTGTACGACACAGAAAAAATGACAGACAGTCATCAGAACAGGTGTGAAGGAGAGATAGCGCATGAAAGATATTTTGACAGTCAAAGAGCTGCCGGCGTTTGAGAAGCCGGAGCTGTACCCGGTCCTGGATGAATTTTTTCGTTCCTACCTAGTGGAAAGAGATATTGAGAAGACGCTGGCGCTCGTAACAGAGGATGTGTACAGCATCGGGACCGGAGAGAATGAGGTTGCCGTGGGAAGGGAGAATCTGGAGGGCCTGCTAAGGATGGAGATTGAAGCAATGCCGGAGCCTATCGGCTATCAGATACTGGAGTACAGAGAGAAGCCTGAGGGGGAGGATGCGGGGACCTGCTTCTGCCAGGTCAGGACTACACCGGAGAAGGGACTTGGAGAGCTGATGTTTTATCAGACTCGTTTTTCCGCCTCCTTCCGGAGAGTGGAGGGCAGATGGCTGGCGAGTGCCATGCACATGTCGGAGGCCAGCAGGTCGCAGGAAAAAGAGGAGTTCTTCCCCCTGCGCTTCCTGTCCAGGCAGGCGGCCAGGTTCAACGAGCGAACCCAGAAGCTTCTCCTGGACATTATGTGTGGAATGATCCCCGGAGGTGTGATTGGCAGATACCTTGAGGAAGGCTTTCCGCTGTATGTTATCAACGATACAATGCTGGAAATGATGGGATATACTTATGAAGAGTTTGTGAATGCCGTGAACAGCAGAGTGGCCAATGCGATCTATGAGGAGGATGCGGACAGAGTTGCGGAGCTCATCCGCAGCAGGATGGAGACAGACGGTGAGTATGTCATGGAATACAGGATCAAAAAGAAAACGGGCGGCTACCTGTGGGTGCAGGATGTAGGGAGGAGGATTGTTACCGAGGACGGCAGGGAGGCAGTCATCAGCGTTCTTGTGGATATTTCGGAGGATGTCCAGAACCGGATCCGCCTTATGGAGGAGTCCTCCCGGGATTTCCTGACAGAGGTCTATAACCGGCGCGGCGGGGAAATACAGATTGCCGAGAGAATGAAAATCCCCATGCCTTACGCCTTCTTCATGATCGACCTGGACAATTTCAAAAAAGTCAATGATCTGTACAGCCACGAGGAGGGAGACCGGATGCTTCATTTTACCGGGAGGATACTCAAGCAGATCTTCCGACAGACAGACGTGGTGATACGCGTGGGAGGGGATGAATTTGCCGTGCTGGCTTATCCCTGTAAGGACATGCAGGCGATCAGGAGAAAGGCCGATGAGGTGATCCGCATGTACGGTGAGGAGGCAGAGAAAAAATATCCCTTGAGCGGCACCTCGGTGTCCATAGGCGGCATATATGGGAGCCGGCCGAGAAGCTTTCTGGAATTATACAAGATGGCAGATCAGGTCCTGTACAGGGTAAAAAAGAAAAAAGGGTACTGTGAAATCTGGGAAGCGGATCAGAAAAACGGCATGTAAAGCATCTGATACAGGAGAGAGACATGAATGAAAGGACTTTAAGAAAACGCCTGAACCGGATGACAGTTGTGGTCATTGCGGTGAGTATTATGATCATTGCAGGGGGAAGTGTAGTGTCCTTCCACCTGCGAGGTATACTGCAAAATGCGCTGACCAGACAGATGGAAAGTAATACTGAGCAGTACAAGATTAATATCCAGAGGCAGACCGAGGGGGATCTCCAGACACTGAACACGCTGGCCTGCTTCCTCCAGTTTGGGAAAATGGATACAAATGCATTTATGAGAGGGCTTCTCGCTTCAAAGCAATATACGGAATTTGACCGTATGGGATATTTTGATACCTCCGGGAGGGGGATTAATGTGACGGTGGACTCGATGATCGAAGACGAGCTTTCACTGGAAGACATGGATGAAAATGTGCAGGCTGTGGTGAAGGACGCATGGTGTGGAGAGAATGGGATCTCTAAAATATATCATCCACGGGGCACAGAGAAAAATGTGTTTGCCTATGCGGTCCCGGTATATTCGGGGGAGGAGATTGCGGGGGCTCTTGTTGCCGGAGTGGGTGCGGAGACCTTTGAGGAGCTCCTGCAGGACAGGACAATCCTGAAAGGACAGGGATATATCCATTTGATTTCAGATAATGGCACAATCCTCGTGCGCTCAGAGGACGGAGTGGTCGAGGAGAAAACAGAGAATATTTATGAGGGGGACTATATAGCGCCACAGGAGCAGGAGCGAATCAGGAAGGCTATGGCTGCGGGAGAAGCCTGCGCATCAGAATTTACGTACAGAGACATGACCTATCAGATCCTTTTGGAGCCGCTTGAGATAAATGGATGGTATCTGTTCAGCGTACAGATGGCACAGAGCGTGAACAGCAGCATCTATCAGTTTATGACAAGCATGAGGAGTCTGACCGTGGCTGTTCTGCTGGCTCTCCTGCTGTTCATTTTCTATGGCTACCGGCAGATATACCGGAGTAACCACAGACTGATCCGAAGTGCCTGGTATGACCCTGTGACAGGCGCCTGCAATATTGCGAGGTTCGAGCAGGATGCCTCGGAGGTCATCGAAGGAACTCAGGAATACAGTCTGATAGCCATGAATGTGCGCCAGTTCAAGTTCTTCAATGAGATTTTTGGCAGCCGGAAAGGGGACCAGCTGCTGTGCCGCATTAAAGAAGCAATAGAGTCTCATATAAAGGACGGAGAATATTTCTGCCGGAGCACAGATGACTTGTTCTACATCCTCCTCCGGGATACGGACAGGAAAGTGATACGTGGAAGACTGGAAGAGATGACGGCCGAGATAAGCGGGTACGTAGTGAACAATAACGGCAGCTATCAGATCATGCTTTACTGTGGTGGGGTGATCGGAACAGATGTAAAGGATGAGGAGCCCTCTGTGCAGAAAAGTATGACTCATGTGAAATTTGCTTTAAATACTGCCAGACAGTCATTAAAGAAGAGCATATGGTTTTACGACACCAGACTCCACGAGGACGAGATACTGGAAAACTACGTGGAGAGCCACATGGCGACAGCCCTGGAAAGGGAAGAGTTCCACATGTATCTTCAGCCCAAGGTGGATCTGGGCACGGGAAAGGTCTGTGGTGCGGAGGCGCTGGTGAGATGGATCCCGGAGGATGGGAAGATGATCTATCCCGGCCAGTTCATTCCCGTATTTGAGAGCAATGGATTCTGCGCCGAGCTGGACATGTATATGGTAGAGAAGGTATGTGCGCAGATCCGGTCCTGGATCGACCAGGGCAAGAAGCCGCTGCCCCTGTCTGTCAATCAGTCAAAGCTTCTGTTTTATGAGGCGGATTATATTGACAAGCTGAAGGCGCTTCTGGAAAAGTACCGAGTTCCGGCCAGCCTCATTACGCTGGAGATACTGGAGGGGCTGGCTATGGAGAATATCGAGGAGCTGAACGAGAGGATCGCCAGGCTGACCAGGATGGGCTTCCGGATTTCCATGGACGATTTTGGAAGTGGATATTCCTCTCTCAACACGCTGGCCAGCCTGAAGATAAACGAGCTGAAGATAGATCGTGAATTTCTGCTGCGGCTGCAGAATCCGAAGGAGGATTACAGGCGTCAGCTTATCATCATGAATAAGGTGGTGGAGCTGACGAAGGATCTGCAGATACAGACCGTGGTAGAGGGGGTGGAGACAGAGGAGGATGAAGGACTGGTGCGGGAGATGGGCTGTGTTCAGGGCCAGGGATACTACTACAGCAGGCCCGTGAGTGCGGAGAAATTCTCGGAGATCTATGTGTGAGAGGAGAAAACGCAGGACAGGAAAAGAGTGAACGTACGTCATTCCGAATATGGAGATCCTTCTTCCCTGACAGCAGCTGTCGCTCTCAGCTCTGACCAAGAGCGCGGGCTGCCTTTATAACTGTATCCTGGATAAAATCCTCCCCCATCCGGGTGTCCAGGAAGAGGTGATAGTTGGGGGCGGAGCCCCAGGGGCGCCGGGTGTAGTAGTGGTAGTACTCTGCCCGGTGCTGGTCTGTCTGACGGATTTTCTGGCGCGCCTTCTCCTCATTCAGTCCCTCCCGTGTCATGACACGGCCAAGCCGGTAGGAGAGAGGCGCCTGGAGGAAAACACGCAGACAGGCCGGATCGTCCCGGAGTATGTAGTCGGCGCAGCGGCCGGTGATGACGCAGTTCCCCTTGCGGACCAGCTCCCGTGTGGATCGTAAAGAGGCAGAAAAAGCAGCCCCTCATAGAGCAGCTCAGATTGGTGGAGTAGAGGCGCGGAAAATATAGTTTTGGGAAGATAAAAAAGAGGATGCCGATGGGGCATCCTCTTTTGCTATATGGCTTTATTGAGCGGATTTTTCTTCCCTTGGCAGTATGATGTTCAGAAGAATAGCCATCAGTGTGGCAACCACTACCGGTGAGCTTCCAAATACAGTCGTTACCCACTCCGGGAAAGCTGCCAGGGAGCCGGAAGCCTGGGTGATCCCCATGCCCAGCGCAACGGACAGTCCCACAATGGACGTGTTGCGGAAGTTCATCTCTTCCTGGAAGATCAGCTTGATACCCGTCATGGCGATGGAGGCGAACACGGAGATGGTGGCGCCGCCCAGCACGCACTGTGGGATGGTGGTCAGAAGTCCGGAGAACTTCGGCACAAAGCCGGCGATCATCAGAATGATGGCTGCCAGTCCCAGCACGCACCGGTTGATGACTTTGGTGGTGGTGACGATACCTACGTTCTGGCTGTAAGTGGCTGTGGGAAGTCCTCCGAAGAACGCGCACAGGATGTTGCTGATTCCGTACATGACAATGCCGCCCTGGAGTTCCTTGTTCTCCGGCATGCGGTTCATACTTCCGGATGTGGTGGCGGAGAAATCTCCGATGGCCTGGATGGAGTTGATGGCAAAGAGAAGACCGATAGCCACACAGGCAGAGGGCTCAAAGCTCATGGAAAAATGCATGGGCTGGGGAAGCTGGAACCATCCGGCGGACTGTACACCCGACAGATCCACAAGGCCGAAAGGAATGGCAAGGATGTAGCCGGCTATAATACCGATCAGGATGGAGGCCAGTTTCAGAAAGCCTTTCGCGAAGTGATTCAGCCCTGTCACGACAGCCAGCGTAAAGAAGGCTACCAGCCAGTTCTGCCAGGAACCGTAAGTCTCGCTGGATGTTCCGCCGGCCATGTAGTTGACAGCTGTGGGGTAAAGAGACAGACCGATGGTGAAGACCACAGTTCCTGTCACAAGGGGCGGGAACAGGACGCGGATCTTTCGGATAAAAAGACCAACGATAATGGCAATGACGCCGCCCACTACCTGGGCGCCCAGAATGGTGGCAATGTCGTACGTGCCTGCGATGGCCTGCATGCTTGGCACATAGGCAAAGCTGATACCCATGATGACAGGCAGAGCGCTTCCAAGTTGAAAGTTCCCGAATTTAATAAAGGGGAAGAGCTGCAGAAGCGTGCTGATGGCGGAGCAGAACAGTGCAGCCTGTATGAGGATGACGCGGTCGCTGTCGCTGATCCCGGCCACTCCTGCGATAATGATGGACGGAGTGACGCAGCCCACGATCATGGCGACTACGTGCTGCAGTGCCAGGGGAAGAGCCTGTCCGAACGCCGGAACACCGCTCAGCTCAAAGACAGACGCATTTTTTTTGCTGACAGATGAATTTGAAGCAGACATAATTTCCTCCTAAGTATGATGAATTAGATTTACCTTCTGTTTCCATGTCGTATTCTGCCATGGAAACTACCTTATTACTTTATCACTAAACAGAGAAAATGCAAAGAAGAAAATCAAATCACTGGCAAATTCCTGCCCAATGCGATATAATGGGCAAAGCGGTATTTTGCAAGGAGGATTATAGAATGGCAGATTTTGTGATCACAACAGACTCCAACTCAGATGTGCCAGAAGGATTTCTGGTACAGCATGGCATCCCTGTCATACCCCAGTATTATATGTTCGGGGAGACGGTGTACGGAGACGAGATAAAGATGGAACCGTCGGAATTTTATGAGACGATGCGGAAGGGAGAGCTTCCCAAATCCATGGCCAACAATCCGGAAGTGATACGGGAGAAATTTACGAAGATATTAAAAGAAGGAAAAGATATACTTCACATTGCGTTTTCCAGCGCGTTAAGCGGCAGCTGCCAGAACGTGCAGGTGGCGGCCCGGGATCTGATGGAAGACTATCCGGAAAGAAAGATCCTTGTGTTCGACTCACTCAATGCCTCCCTGGGAGAGGGCGTGTCCGTGATGCGGGCAGTGCAGCTTAAAGAGGAAGGCAGGAGCATGGAGGAGATCTACGATATCCTGGCAGAGGAGAGAGCGCATGTCAATGTGTGCTTTACAGTGGACGACCTTCACCATCTGCAGCGGGGAGGGCGTGTCTCAAAGACGACAGCCGTTGTGGGAAGCATGATCAATATCAAACCTCTCCTTGCGGTGACATCCACCGGGGAACTGAAGTCTGACGGCACTGTGCGGGGCAGAAAAAAGGCTCTCAAAACCCTTGTGACCAGAATGGAGCAGTGTCTGGACACAGAGCATTTCGGAAAGGACAGGCCTGTGGCCATTGTCCACGGTGACTGTATAGACGATGCTCTTGCCGTGCAGGAGCATGTAAAAGAACTTGGATTTGAAAATGTAGTGATCAACGACGTGAGCCCCAGTATCGGCACCCACGCGGGTCCCGGGGTAGTCGGGCTGATCTTTTATGGGAAAACCGTAAAATAAAGAAAGCTTTACTTTGATTTGACAAAGGCTTAATCCTTTTGTGACAAAGATATGCTACTCTTCTTATAGCAACAATTTTAAGACAGCGAGGTTGATAAAGATGCGTAAAGAGAGAAGAAGCCGCAAGAGGATCAAAGCGGATCTGATGAGATCCTACTATACCATGGAGTCAAAAGTGGACCCCAGGGCAAAGGAAGTTTTCAAAAGAAAACCTTACGCTGCGGTGCACTAGAACAGTTGCCGCAATAGCAGGCAGGAAAGCATTCCCATATCAGTCCCCGAAAAAAGGGAGATATGGGAATTTTTCTGTTCTGAAAAAATACAGATGAAGAGGCAGATATTATGACGAACATGGAGCGAAGAGAGGCGCTGCGGGGCATGGCTATCGCCCTGATCGGCGGCATTTTCTGGGGACTGGCAGGCGTCTTCGGGCAGTTTCTATTTGAATACAAGGGGACCAATGCCAGATGGCTTGTCAGCGTGCGGCTTGTGCTGGCGGGACTGTTGCTTCTGTCCACCGTGGTTGTGAAACAGCGGGCTACATTCTGGAAGATCTGGACTGACAAAAAAGATGCCGCCACTCTGGTCCTTTTTGGCATCCTGGGCATGGCGGGGTGTCAGCTTTCCTACTACACGGCGGTGGAGCTGTCCAATGCGGGGACGGCCACTGTGCTGCAGTACACAGCGCCTGTCCTGATCCTCGGATATGAGGCCGTCAGAATGAGGCGCCGCCCCAGGGGCTTTGAGATTGCGGCTCTCGTCCTGGCACTGGCAGGGACGTTTCTTCTGGCGACCCACGGAAATCCGGGATCCATGTCCCTTTCCGGAAAGGCCCTTGCCTGGGGACTTATGTCGGCGGTGATGATGGCGGTATACAACCTGCTTCCTGCAAAGCTGATGAAAAAGTACGGGACATTCTGCGTCATAGGCTGGGGAATGCTGGTGGGCGGCATTGTCCTGTCCGCTTTTACCCATCCCTGGCATGTTGTGGGACGCTGGGATCTGGAGGCAGTGGGAGCGATGGCAGTGGTGGTCGTGCTGGGGACTGTGCTGTCCTTTTCCTTCTATATGGAGGGCGTGCGCATGATCGGGGCGGCAAAGGCCAGTCTGCTGGCCTCGGTGGAGCCTGTGACAGCCACCATAGCCTCAGCCCTTATAATGCACGTGGTGTTTGCCGGGATGGATGTGCTGGGCATCGTCTGTATCCTGGGAGCCGTGCTGCTTCTGTCTGTGCCGGGCCTTAAAAAGGCCTGACCTTAGCTGAAAAGATATAAATAAAAATGATAAATAAAAAGGAGAAAGACATGGAAAAAGCAAAAGTGTATTTCACGGACCTTCGGGCTCTTCCCGGAACGAACCTTCCCGGAAAGCTCCAGAAACTTATCAGAAAGGCGGGCATCGGGGACATTGATTTCGAGAAGAAAATGACGGCCATCAAGATCCATTTTGGCGAGCCGGGCAACCTGTCCTATCTGCGCCCCAACTATGCCAAGGCTGTGGCGGATGTCATCAAAGAGCTGGGAGGTCGCCCCTTCCTTACAGACTGCAACACGCTGTACGTGGGCAGGAGAAAGGATGCCCTGGAGCACTTAAGCGCAGCTTTTGAGAACGGGTTCAATATGCTCTCCACAGGCTGTCACATCATCATCGCAGACGGTCTGAAAGGAACAGATGAGGCCTACGTACCCGTGAGAGGCGGTGAGCTTGTGAAGGAGGCAAAGATCGGACGGGCTATCATGGATGCGGACGTCTTTATCAGTCTGAACCACTTCAAAGGACACGAGGCCACCGGATTTGGCGGCGCGTTGAAGAATATCGGTATGGGCTGCGGCAGCCGGGCCGGAAAGATGGAGCAGCACAACAGCGGAAAACCTACCGTGGACCAGGAGCACTGTGTGGGATGTACTGTCTGTTCAAAGAACTGCGCCCACGGCGCCATCTCCTTCCACGAGAAGAAGGCCAGCATTGACCACAGTAAATGTGTGGGCTGCGGACGGTGCCTGGGAGCCTGCAACTTTGACGCCATCTACAATGAGAACAGCTCGGCTGTAAAGGATCTGGACATGAAGATCGCCGAGTACTCCAAGGCGGTGCTGGACGGAAGGCCGAACTTCCATATCAATCTCGTCATCGATGTGTCTCCCTACTGTGACTGCCATGCGGAGAATGATCTTCCCATCCTGCCGGATGTGGGCATGTTCGCAAGCTTTGATCCGGTGGCCCTGGACCAGGCCTGCGCGGACGCCTGCAATGCACAGCAGCCCATCCCGGGAAGTCTTCTTGACGACCGGATGCACGAGCATGATTTCTGCGATCACCACGACCACTTTGTCAACACCACGCCGGAGAGTGAGTGGGAGACCTGCCTGGCTCACGCGGAGAAGATCGGCATCGGCACACGGGAATATGAACTAATTGAAGTAAAATAAAGCGTCTGGAACAAGAGTTTCAGCATGAAAAAAAGCTGGCCATGTCCGGGATCCCATTCCCTAGTGCATGGTCAGCTTTTGTATCTGTCTTTGTATGAGCACGCCGGCGGCCTCGCTGAAGCGCTCCATCTTTTCGATGCGGACAAACTCGGTGCCGAAGATCTCACTGGCGGCTTTTGTGTCTCCGTCCGTCCCTGTCAGTATCCCGCAGACGTGCACGCCTGTTTTGCGGAGAGCCCGGACTTCGGCGGCGGTATCCTTCACGCCGGCAGAGCCGGAGTAATCCTGGCTGACAAGCCTTCTGGCGGCCGGATCCGGGGGAATGCGGCGGTCATCGTTGGGGCTGGCGTCCGTCAGAATGATGAGAAGCCGGTTCTTTGCCGGGGAGCCCTCCATAAGATGGCCGGCGCCCCGAAGGGCAAGTCCGTCCCTGTTCCAGCCGGCGGCGAAATAGCGGAAGATCTGCTCAGCGCAGCCTTCGCCTGTCCCGTCATAGTCCACAAACCTCTGCATAACCGTGCATCCCCGGACGCTTAAAAAGGAAAAGACCTGCACCGGGATCCGGTTGAGCTGCAGGCTTCTGGCTATGACGTAGCCCTGGGCGGCGATGATCTCCTGGCTTTCCAGTCTGGACGCGGAGGCATCCAGCATCAGATCCACGGAAAAGTCTGTCTCTGCCTCGTTCAGCGTGTCCATGAAGACACGGGGATCATGCAGATGCAGCCCTCTCCAAATCTGGGAGGGATAGAGCCTTCCGGAGCGGCTGCGGACACGGATGGGCTGGGGGTAGACAAGGAGACAGTTCCGGATCTGCTGGGAAAGCCGGGTGATGCTTCCCTTGTAGAGCCGGTATCTGCCCTGGAAGTGGGCTTTGTTTTTGTGCATCTGCTCCCTGGCGTCCCGGCGCACTTTCTGGATGGCCGGATCCGGAGAGGGGGCAGGGCTCTGCTTTCCGTCTGTAAAATAGAGGTGGGAGTCCGCGTGGGCGCCTGTACAGAGCAGATCTTCCACCAGATGATGCTCTTCATCAGACAGGAGCGGTCTGCCAAAGCATCCTTCAATATAGAGCCGGTCAGCCCTCTGTGCCGCGGGACTGCGGCGCCTGGCATCCAGGCCCCGGCGTCCTTCCGCCACCCGGCCATTTGCGGCGGCGGTTCCGGTCATGAGAAGGGTGTCTGTGCGCACCAGGCGGGAGGGCAGTTTTTTCAGAAGGAACTGGTGCATTTTATTTCGCATTTTCCCGAGAATGGAAAGGCGGCCAGGTCCGGAGGAGAAGCCGGCGTGGAAGAAACGGCGGAATACCTGGATGGTCCTGTCCGCGATCTCCTGGGCTGTCAGGGAACCGTCGTACTGAAGAGCCAGAAAAAGGCTGCGCTCCCAGGGATTGGCAAGGCCCATGTCCTTTCCCAGCACGAGGCGGCACCGGGCAGCCTGCAGCGCGTAGACAAGGCTGTTCTGGGCCATCCACTGCTGACGGGAACGTGTCAGCTCGCAGGCGAAGAATTCTTCTGCGTGACGGCGACGCAGCTCCGTCAGGACCGGGCGGTCTGCCACCTCCTTTTCGTAGACGCAGTTTTCCAGAGCCACCCACAAAAGGCCGTCCAGCGTCTCGCTGAAAGCGGAGCTGCTGATGCGGTCAAAGAGATCATTCATAATGTCCGGGTCATACCATTTATGCACATATCCGATGATGGAATTCATGTAGAAATCCGGCTCTCCGTCCTGGGTAAAGGCTGTAAAGGCGGGCGTGAAAGAGTAGTCGCCGGCGGCGGTCCAGATAATGTTCAGCGCCCTCCTTTCCGGGCGGGGCAGCTTCTTTGTTTCCATGATATATGTATCCTGCCTTCCTTTTACACTGTGAAGATGGTATCCCTGTCGGCCTTTCTGGAGATCCGGGAGGAGATGATGTCCCGCACAAGAGACTGCTCGTAATCATCGGCAGTTTTGTTTGTGATGCCCATGTCCAGCGCCTGGCAGGGGCCGAGGCCGCCCTCCATCATCCGCAGGGCTCCGGTGAGTCCCCGCAGATCCAGGACTTTCTCCGTCAGCTCCCCGCTTCTGCATTTATCCCTTATATCAATGAACAGGGAAGTGAACTGCTTTACATACTCCGGCTTCATGGATGGAAATTCTTTTTCCAGAAGCCGGGACAGATCCTCCTTTGCGATCTCCGGCATGGCAAGGACCATGAAGCGGGAGGAGAGTGCCTCGTTGAGCTCCCTCGTGCCCGCATATCCGTAGTTCATGGTGGCGATGAAGCGGGAAGCCGGATGTATCCGGATCTTCTGATAGCCGGGGATCTGGATGCTGCGGCGGAAGTCCAGGACAGAGTGGAGCACGGCCAGGGCTTCGTTTCTGGCCATGTTGATCTCGTCCAGCACGCAGAAACCACCCTCCGTGGCAGCTTCGCAGACCGGGCCGGGGCGGAAACTCACCTCCCCGTCTTTAAATGTGTCAGTTCCCAGCATGGAGGCGGCGTCGGCGTTGATATGAAGAGACACATTGTACACCGGGCGGCCGAAAGCGGCGGCCAGATTTTCTGCCAGTACGTTTTTTCCTGTGGCTTTGGCCCCTGCAAGAAGCAGGTTTTCCCCTGCAAGAAGAGCCTGGGCAGCCTGTTCCCAGACTTCTTTTCCGTAATAAAAATAGCGGGGCAGCACAGTGTCGTCTGCCTCCGGTACAAACCTGCGGCGGAATTCTCTGATCCCTTCAATGACCCGCGGATCGATCTGTTCTTCCTCTAAAAATTTCAGCACATTGGTTCCTCGCTTCCTCGTAAAATGACAGATACATTATAGCACCCGGCACGTAAAATGAGAAGATAAGTCAGAATATTGCGAAAAAGATTAAAAAAGATCAAGGTATGCTGATTAAAATAGTTCATTTACATTTGAAATTCACGCTGTTACACTAAAGTGGTGCATAAAAGTGTAACATATGGAATGAGAAAAAGGAGGGAAACATATGGCAACTTTTATTATCGGTCTCGCCATTTTGTTCGTCGGCGCTGCGCTGTACGGCAAATTTTGCGAGCATGTTTTTGGTCCTGATGACAGGAAGACTCCTGCCTACACAAAACAGGACGGTCTTGATTACGTTCCCATGAGAGAGTGGAAGAATAGTCTGATCAACCTGCTGAACATCGCAGGTACAGGTCCTATCCTTGGACCTATCCAGGGTATCCTTTTCGGACCTATCGCGTTTATTACGATTCCTATCGGAAATATCATCGGCGGTGCCATGCACGATTATTTTTCCGGTATGATCTGTCTGCGTGACGGCGGTACACAGATGCCGGACATGATCCGCAGATACAGCAATAAAGGTGTGTACACGTTCTACCAGATTTTCTGCAGCCTGCTGCTTCTCCTGGTAGGAGCTGTTTTTATCTATACACCTGGCGATATCGCAGCTACACAGGTATTCGGATTCGATGGATCAGCTACATCCGTATCCACATGGGTAATCTACGGTGTGATCTTTGTTTACTATCTGGTGGCTACTGTATTTCCCATTGACAAGATCATTGGACGCATCTACCCGATTTTCGGAGCAATCCTTCTGTTCTCTGCTATCGGTGTGTTTATCGGCCTCTTCGTGAAGGGCTATCCGCTGATCAACCTCTGGGACAGCTGGAACGGCGCGCTTGTATCCTACGGTGACTACTTCAGCGCGAACCACTTCATCCCGATCTTCTTCATCACGGTTGCATGCGGTATCCTGTCTGGATTCCATTCCACCCAGACAGCCATCATCTCCCGTACAATGAAGAGTGAGCGTCAGGGACGCATGACATTCTACAACATGATGGTCCTGGAGGGCTTCATCGCTATGGTGTGGGCTGCCGGCGCCATGGGTGTCTACAACCTGGGCCTGCAGGCTGCTGACGCGGGACTGGCTACAGCCACCATCGGCGTTGTCTGCAAGGATATCCTTGGACCTGTGGGCGGCGTTATCGCCCTTCTGGGTGTTATCGTGCTTCCTATCACATCCGGCGACACGGCGCTCCGCTCCCTTCGTATGGCGGTTTCCGATGCCCTTCATATTGACCAGAAGAATGTGAAGAAACGTCTGGGACTGGCTGCTGTCATCTTTATCCTTGTGGCTGTGATCCTCGTGTTCGCGAAGAGCAACGCGGAAGGATTCAACATCCTGTGGAGATACTTTGCATGGTCCAACCAGACCCTGTCCCTGTTCGCGTTCATCGCCATCTCTGTCTGGATGTTTGAGAACGGAAAAGCGAGATTTGTCTGGATGCCTCTGATCCCGGGCGCATGGTATGCGTTTGTCACCATCACATACATTGTCAATGCCAAGATCGGCTTCAATGTACCGTGGGGCGCAGCCTACGTGATCGGTATCGTGGCGGCGGCTGCCTATGTGGGCCTCATCCTCTGGTACGGCAAAAAACGTGCGGCGCGCAAAGCACAGAAAGCGTAAATTCTAACAAAACCATATACACTTTAAGACTTATAAAGGACAGGAACCTGTTTTGGTCCCTGTCCTTTGGTGTGTTATAATGATATGGTGCGCACTGTAAATACGCATTGTAAAATTGTAAGAAGAGGTTAAAGAATATGCAGATGACAGGTTTTGTTTTTGTGGGACTTGGAGGGGCGGTGGGAGCCATGCTCAGGTACGCTGTCAGCCTCCTGCCGTACCGGGGAACCTTTCCGGTGCTGACTCTTGTGACGAATATACTGGGTGCCCTGGCCATCGGACTGATAGCAGGGGCGGCTGCCAGAAGGCAGGCGCCGGAGGGGCTGATCCTGTTTCTGAAGTCAGGTGTATGCGGTGGATTTACGACCTTTTCCACCTTCTCCCTGGAGGCCTGGCAGCTTCTGGAGAAGGGTGAGACGGGGCTTTCCGCGCTGTATGTGCTGCTCAGCGTTGTGTTCTGTCTTGCAGGCGTGGCTGCCGGAATGTGGGCTGCCTCCCGGTGGTAAATTCTGCCTGGGTCCGCATGGCTGAAGTGAAAGGCAGGACAACCATAGTCAGATCCAGCGCTGCGTAGAGGAGCAGGCACAGGCCCTGGAGAAGAATGACTGCGGTCATGGACGGGCTGCCCTCCATCTGTGTCAGCGCCCTGTGGATCAGCCAGATCCGGCTCAGCACCATCTGGCCGGCCACGGCAAAGGTAAAGGCGCACAGCAGAAACATCATGGCTGCTTCCGCGGGCATGATCATTCGAAGAAAGACGCCTCTTTCAAGAGCCTTCGACTTGAGCCGGGTTTTCCAGAGTCCCAGAACGACAGTGAGAAAGCACTGTAGAAAGAGAACCGGTGGCGGCAGAGTGAAGGCAGGGCTGTGTGCCGCCTGAAAAATAAGGATGCCCGTGATGACCAGAAAGGAGCACAGGTTGGCAAGGGCGAACAGAAGATTGCCGGATAGAATGCGCTGTGTCCGATCCAGTGTGTCCCCAAGAAGGGGACCTTCCACATCCAGATGCGCCAGATCCGCGCCGTTCTTCAGCTTCTGGAGAAGGCGGAGGGACTGTCTTGTCCGGGACAGTTCTTTTTGCTTGCACTGGATTTTTTCTTCCAGAATGGAGGAGGGAGCACCGCCGCTCAGATAAAGGCGGACTTCGGTGACGGAAAAATCCAGCAGGCGCAGCTTTTTTATGATCAGGAGGCGCTGGATCGCCCTGCTGTCGTAATCTTTATATCCATTTTCTTTTTGGGTCGGGTGGATCAGCCCGTTTTCTTCATAGTACCGGATGGCCTTGCGGGTCAGCCCGGTCCGTTCCTCAGCTTCCTTGATTTTCATGCTGTCATCCTCCGGTTTCATATGTTTCTGTGCTTCCTTTATAGCATGTTCCCCCGGGGAACAGTCAATAGGAAACACAAAAATCTATACAGCCGGCAGCCTTTTTTGCGGATACTTGCAGGGAGAGGGGAAATTAGATAAAATAGCGTCGGGTGCAGTGTTTTCTGTGCGCCTAAAGATGCCCTGCAGAGGCAGGAAATATATGGAGAGGTTTTACTTATGAATATCATCAACATAGAACACATCAGCAAAATATTTGGCGGGAAAACAATCTTTGAGGACGCTTCTTGTGGTGTGCAGGAGGGGGAGAAGGCAGGCATTATCGGACTGAACGGAACCGGTAAGACCACCCTTTTAAGACTTGTGGCAGGTCTTGAGACGCCGGATGAGGGACAGATCATTACACAGAACGGCATCCGCATGGCGTACCTTTCCCAGACGCCGCAGTTCGGAGAGGAGGAGACTGTGTCCTCCTGGGCCTTCACCGGGGATCCGAATGTGGATTGGAAAGTGCAGAGTAACTTAAATGAACTGGGCATCACAGACTGGGAGGCCCGCATCGATACCCTGTCCGGGGGACAGAAGAAGAGGACGGCCATGGCAAAGGTGTTGGCCGATTCCTTTGACGTGCTTCTTCTGGATGAGCCTACCAACCATCTGGACCAGGAGATGATAGGCTGGCTGGAGGAGTATCTGAAAGCTTTCCGGGGGACCATCCTGATGGTGACCCACGACCGGTATTTCCTTGATAAGGTGACAAACCGTATCCTGGAGATCGATGACGGAAAGATCTTCAGCTACGAGGCCGGCTATTCCGGTTTCCTTGAGCAGAAAGCGGCCCGTGAGGAGATGGAGCTTGCCTCTGAGAGAAAGCGCCGGAGCGTGCTGCGCATGGAGCTGGAGTGGGCAAAGAGAGGGTGCCGCGCCAGAACCACCAAGCAGAAAGCCAGACTGGAGAGACTGGAAGCGCTGAAAAATCAGACAGGACCTGTGGCGGAAGAGACGGCACGGATTGATTCCGTGGAAACAAGAATGGGAAAGAAAACCGTGGAACTCCACCATGTAAGCAAGGCATACGGAGAGCAGATCCTCATCCGTGATTTTGACTATATTTTTCTCAAGAACCAGAAAGTGGGGATCGTAGGACCTAACGGCTGCGGAAAATCTACGCTTCTTAAGATCATTGCCGGGCAGACGGAGCCGGATGAGGGCCAGGTGGAAGTGGGAGAGACCGTGCGCATTGCCTATTTTTCCCAGGAGCTGCCCCAGATGGATATAAAACAGCGGGTCATTGACTATGTGAAAGATATCTGTGAATATGTGCAGACAAAAGAGGGCAGGATCACTGCATCCCAGATGCTGGAGCGCTTCCTTTTCACACCGGAAATGCAGTATTCCCCGGTTGAAAAGCTGTCCGGCGGGGAGAAAAAGAGGCTGTATCTGCTGGGGATTCTGCAGTCTAATCCCAATTTCCTTGTGCTGGATGAGTGTACCAATGATCTGGATATCCCTACTATGACGATCCTGGAAGACTATCTTTCCTCTTTTACGGGGATTGTGGTGACTGTCTCCCATGATCGGTATTTCCTGGACAATGTGGCGGACCGGATTTTTGAGTTCTCCGGCAATGGAACGCTTACACAGTATGAAGGCGGATATACGGACTATATCCAGGCCAGGGGCCAGGCTGTCCCGGATGTGAAAGAAGGGGCCGGAAGCGACAGAAAAGCTGAGGCTGGAAAGGAGAAAGACTGGAAAAAGCCGCGGAGTACAAAGCTGAAATTCTCCTACAAGGAGCAGAGAGAGTACGAGACCATCGACGAGGACATTGCGGCTCTGGAAGAAAAGATTGAGAAGCTGGATGCAGATATCATGGCCAATGCCACAAACTCTGTGAAGCTGAAAGAGCTGATGGAGGAAAAGGACAGGGTGCAGGAAGAGCTGGATGAAAAAATGGAAAGATGGGTCTATCTGACAGAGCTGGCAGAAAAAATTGCGGAACAGGGGTAAACCGCTTGACAAAAGTGTGGATCCTTGTTATTATTAAAAAACAGAACGCACTCTGTTTTTGAAAATCAAGAGAGAAGAGGTGCAGGTATGAAAAGAGTATATTCATTACTCGTAGATAATAATCCAGGTGTGCTGAGCCGCATTTCGGGTCTGTTCAGCCGGCGCGGCTACAGCATCGACAGCATTACCGCGGGAGTGACTGCCGATCCCAGGTTCACAAGGATCACGATCGTGGCGAGCGGCGATGAATTGATCCTGTCACAGATCGAGAAGCAGGTACGCAAGCTGGAGGACGTCATTGAGATAAAGGTCCTCAGGGAGGGCGAATCCGTGTACCGTGAGCTGATCATGGTGAAGGTGCGGGCGGATGCGGCCCAGAGAGCGGAGATCATCTCAGTGGCCGATATTTTCCGCGCCAAGGTCGTAGATGTGGAGAAGGAATCCCTGATGCTGGAGCTGACGGGAAACCAGTCCAAGCTGGAGGCTTTCTTAAATCTGCTGGACGGCTATGAGATACTGGAGCTTGCCAGGACAGGTATCACCGGCCTGTCGAGGGGTATCAAGAACATTACTTTTATTGATGAAAATGGTCAGAAAAGGACGTGGAACCCGGACGGCAGCCAGGAGTAGAGCAGATGCTAAAGGAATTTGACCTTTAACAGTATAAATCATATATTTTAGGAGGAATGTAACAATGGCAGCAAGAATTTTTTACCAGGAAGACTGCAACTTATCAGCACTGGAAGGACAGAAGATCGCGATCATCGGATACGGAAGCCAGGGACATGCACACGCGCTGAACCTGAAGGAGTCCGGATGTGACGTTATCGTAGGACTTTATGAGGGAAGCAGATCATGGGCAAAGGCAGAGGCACAGGGCTTTCAGGTTTATACAGCAGCAGAGGCCGCAAAGCAGGCAGACGTGATCATGATCCTGATCAATGACGAGCTGCAGGCTGATATGTACAAAAAGGACATTGAGCCGAACCTTGAGGAAGGCAACATGCTGATGTTTGCACATGGCTTCAACATCCATTTCGGATGCATTAAACCGCCGAAGAATGTTGACGTTACCATGATCGCACCCAAGGCGCCCGGCCACACAGTAAGGAGCGAGTACCAGGCCGGAAAGGGAACCCCCTGTCTGATCGCTGTTGAGCAGGATGCGACAGGAAAGGCCTGGGACCGCGCACTTGCATACGGTCTTGCCATCGGCGGAGCAAGAGCCGGACTTCTTGAGACTACATATCGTGTAGAGACAGAGACAGACCTCTTCGGTGAGCAGGCTGTTCTGTGCGGCGGTGTATGTGCTCTGATGCAGGCTGGATTTGAGACTCTGACAGAGGCTGGATATGATCCGAGAAACGCATACTTTGAGTGTATCCACGAGATGAAGCTTATCGTAGACCTCATCTACCAGAGCGGTTTCGCCGGCATGAGATACTCCATCTCCAACACAGCTGAGTATGGCGACTACATTACAGGACCGAAGATCATCACAGAGGATACAAAGAAGGCTATGAAGAAGATCCTGGCCGACATCCAGGACGGTACATTTGCAAAAGACTTCCTTACAGATATGTCTGATGCAGGACGCCAGGTACACTTCAAGGCTATGAGAAAACTGGCTGCAGAGCATCCGGCAGAGAAAGTTGGCGAGGAGATCAGAAAGCTCTACAGCTGGAACGGCGAGGACAAGCTGATCAACAACTAGTCAGATATCCTGCATATAAAAGATACATATGGAAAGCAAGAAGGCATCTTCCCGGGCAGACGCTACGGAGGATGCCTTTTTATGTACGATCTGTGCGGCCTCTGGCCGGGGATGAACGGGCAAATTTTTGTGCGGCGGCCATGTGGCGTCATGGGGCTACGAATAGAAGTTGATCCGCTTTGTATTTTCGTCTATGTGATAGTCCAGGTCAAAGAGGCTGGCGAAATCCTCGACCTTCAGGCCGACACAGAAGCGGGCTCCCACCTCTGTATCCTCGTCCGCAGTGACAAAGGGAAGGTCCAGCGGCTCCCCGTTTTTCGTTACTTGAAATTCTGTAATCTCATTGTCGGAGAACTGGCTCTCCATCTGCCAGGTGTTGTCTCCGATCTGCCAGGTGGACAGTCCCTCTTCCGGCTCCAGGCTGTAGCTGCCGCCGAGGGCGCTGACATACTCCCGCACGATCAGAGGCACGCTGGAAGAGTCCGTGACATATCCGATGTCGCATGGAAGCATGTAGGAGCCGGTCTCCTGGCTGTACCAGCAGTAGCAAAAGCGGTCTGTGATCAGGGACCACTGGTTGACGGAGTCCTCCTGGCTGTTGTAGGTCATTTTTGTGCCGTCCAGATAAATGTAGTCCAGCCGGGATACATGCTTATCCTGGGTATACTCCTCGGGGATAGAGGCAAGCTCGTCCAGCTGGCTGTCCACGCACATCTGGGCGTATTTGTCCGCAAGGCGCTGGTACAGCTCCTCCCGGGAGCGGAGACCGATGATACCGAAGTCCGCCGTGTTGATCCAGCTCTGATGTGCCTCCAGGTCTTCCTGCGAAGGGTACCAGGCCAGGTGGACATTTAGCAGCGGGTGACCGCGGAGAAAGTCCTCGCCATTGTAGTCGAGCTCCTCCCGGTAAACCTCCTCTGCCCGGGCCATGACCTCTGCGACCTGGTCAAGGTCATCAAAGGACAGGAGTCCGACCCACCCGTCGTCATAGGTGGGGAGCTCTTCCAGGATCCGGACGGCGCGGTCCCGATACAGTTCGTGGACCTCCGACACGTAGGTGCAGGAAATCTCTTTTGAATAGAAGATAGTGCTGCTCCCGTCGATGGTTACATTGTCCAGATAGCTGTTGGCTGTGAATGTGAGATCCCGCTCCCGGGAACGGAAGGTGTACTCCACATTTTTTGGCCGGTCCTCCACCTGCTCAGATGAGACAAGCTCAAACTCCTCATCGGTGCAGACGGATCGGACATAGTCCAGTACATCCTCTTCGCCGTACACATCGCTGTCAATGGTGGCGCAGGAGGCGAGGAGGAGGGAGGAGAGCAGGGCGGGGAGGATAAGCCTCTTTAAATGCCTTTGTGTTTCCTGTCTGTTCATATTGGCCCCTCATATCATAAAAAATGGTTTTGTGTTTCTTATAGTTTGATTATATCATAGAGAAAAAGCGGGGGATATATCATTATGGAGAAGAACAAGATTATTTACAGTGAGATACTATGTGTTTTCGCTTTTTCTCTCATGCCTGCCTGCTCTTGCCGGCTTTGCCTATGCCAGATGGAAGGTTTTATCAGAGAAGTAGAGATACTGGAAAACCGGACGAACAGAATGTTCGGGATGGGCTTGGTCGTTATGGGGATCATAGCCTCCTATTTTTGTGAAAGCAGCGGGTTTTCTTATATTTATGCTGTTTTGGCCGCTCTGTCCGGGGGCGTCCTGATCGGGTACAGGACTGCCCTGCATATCCTGACAGCAGGAATAGTATGGATATGCAGAATACCTCCGATCCATGAAGCGTTGAAAAAGCGGGCAGTCAACGGCGGGAAAGGATACCGGATCGGTGAAGACGGGATCTATGACCTTGGTACAGGCGCCATGTATCCGTATGACAGGCTCCGGACTGTCATAGAGACGAAAGAAGAACTGAGTGTGGGAAGTGTTTTTACCTTTGAAAAGAACATCGATCCGGACCAATTTGCCAGACTGCGCACCAGACTGAAAAAATATGTGCCGGATAAGTACAGATACTATGAATTTTTGGAAAAGGAGGAGAAGGATGGCTGCGGGAAATGGGCCCGCTGCGTGGCGGCTGCCGCTGTTGTCTTGTTTGTTCTTGCCGGCCGATTTCTGCTCCCTCCATGGTATGAGTTGGATCGTTCTGGCTTTTTGGCAGTGCCCATGGACGTGTACCGGGACAGCCTTTACCGCTAAAGAGTAGAAAACAAAATCTATACAAAAATATATCTGACAATATTCCCCTTTTTGCCAATTTGTGCTAAAATATAAACCAACAGAAAAAAAGGGAAAGCTGCCTGCGGCAGAAGGGAGGAATTGAGTTTGGATACAAATTTAGAAAATCTGCGTTCATGGAAAAACCCGAAGGCACGTGTTAAGATCATGAGAGGCCACTTTGTCACCACCCATTCCCACGTCAATACATATATTGACCTGTCTACGATGAAGTCGAGATGTAACAATGCAAGGGAGACTGCCAAGGTGATGGCGGAGCCCTATCTGGCATCCACCGAGATCGATACGGTCGTGTGCCTGGACGGAATGGAAGTGGTGGGCACGTTTATAGCGGACATCCTGTCCCGGCCGGGCACCGTCTCCATCAATACGGGAAAAAACATCTCCGTTGTCACCCCGGAGACAGACAAGGCCGGACAGATGATCTTCCGGGACAACACGAAGCGCATGATAGAGGGACAGCAGGTCCTGATCGTTGCGGGTCTTATCACGACAGGAAAGACAATGCTTCAGTCCATAGAGAGCGTCCTCTACTACGGTGGAAGGGTAAATGGCATCTGTGCCGCCTTCAGCCTTGTATCCAAGGTGGCGGGAATGGATATCAATGCAGTGTTCACTCAGAAAGAGGTGCACGGATACGAGAAATACTCTGACGGCGACTGCCCCATGTGCGCAGCCGGGAAGAAGGTAGATGCCTTTGTGAACAGCTACGGGTATTCGGCCCTCTAAACGGGAGCTTCCTGTTTTCACAAAAAAAGACAACCACTGACGGTATGGTTGTCTTTTTTGTGTTCACTTTATCATTAAGCAATTCCGTTTACAGCTTTTGCTAAACGGGAAATCTTTCTTGAGCAAGTGTTCTTGTGATAAACACCCTTGCTTCCTGCTTTATTGATCTCGATCGTAGCAATCTTCAGGGCTTCTGCAGCAGCAGCGGCATCCTTGTTTGCGACGGCTGTCTCAACTTTCTTTACGCAGGTCTTTACTTTAGATTTGATTGCCTTATTTCTAGCAGCCTTTGTTTCGTTTACTAAAATCCTCTTTTTAGCAGATTTGATGTTAGCCAACTTGTCCACCTCCATTAAACTATTTCGAAATTAATCGATGACCGTTCGTTAGAGCCGGACACGGACGTTCTAACGAAACATACTAGTATATTTTATGCCAAGGTTTCCAGGATGTCAATACATATTTCCCAAAATATTGCAAAAACTAGCAGTAAAACAGAGACTGAAGAGAGGTTATCAGACATGATCGAGAAATACAGTATCCGGACAGACCTGGCTCTGGAGCAGAAGGAACGGTTTGAGGCTGACAATGTGGAGATTTCCGGTGTTGTGCTGGAGGAGAACTATGATGAGGAGAGGGACATCAAGGTCACGACTGTCAGGATCGAGACGGAGAATGGCGCCAGGATAATGGGAAAGCCGGTGGGGACCTACATCACCCTGGAGGCGCCGGAGCTGGCTGTGCCGGATGAGGGCTATCACCAGGAGGTGTCTGAAGAGATCCGTCGGTTCCTCGGGCGGCTCCTGGATATGGGAAAAGAGGATTTCTCTGTCCTTGTGGCGGGGCTTGGCAACCGTCAGGTGACGCCGGACGCGCTGGGGCCCTACGTGGCGGACAATCTGAACATCACGAGGCACATTGTGAAGGAGTACGGAAAATACGCTATGGGGAAGGAGCGGGTGAGGCTCCTGAGCGCCATCGTACCCGGAGTCATGGGGCAGACGGGAATGGAGACTGTGGAGATCATCAGGGGAGTGGTGAAGGAGACCCGGCCTGACGCAGTCATTGCCATTGATGCGCTGGCGGCCAGGAATTCCAGGAGGCTGAACCGCACCGTGCAGATTTCGGACACGGGGATCAGCCCGGGCTCCGGCATCGGAAATCAGAGAAACGCCATCACAGAGGAGACGGTGGGGGTTCCGGTCATCGCCATCGGGGTGCCCACGGTGGTGGACGCGGCCACCATTGTCAATGATGCCATGGAAAATCTGCTCGCGCAGATGGAGCAGTCGGAGACCATGAAGGGAGTGGGCGTTGTGCTGCAGGGCTACAATGCGGCGGAAAAATACGAGCTGGTGAAAGAACTCATCGCCCCGCACCTGAACGGCATGTTTGTGACGCCAAAGGACGTGGACGAGACGGTAAAGCGTATCAGCTTTACCATATCAGAGGCCCTGAACCAGCTGTTCGCATAATACAGGCTGAAATCTCATATAGTGTAAAAGCGGCAGAACGGGCCGGAGAATATGAGACGAGCAGGTGGAAGAGCTGTTGAAAAAGAGATGGAGGATAAACAGGATAGGGATAGGGGTGATCCTGCTTCTGCTGACCGTCTACGGGTCAGTACAGGCAGGATTTCATCCTGTGGACAGCGTAGGAGGACAGCTGGCAAAGGCCCTGCTTGGGAACTCGGAGAAAATGTTCCTGCCGGGGGCCTTTTACATAGAGAGCGGGGCAGAGCTCTCCGCCGCGGATCTGCTGGCAGAGGGCATCGGTCTGCTGGCCCCTATTGGCACCTACGTGGACGGGCAGGAGAGTGAGGAGACGGATGTGGAGGATGCGGCTACTTTCCAGATGATCCTGGCACAGCAGGCCGGCGATGAGAATGAGGTGGGAGCTGACGGCAGCCTGGTCAGCGGCACGGACGATTCTGCCAGGACTGCCATACATACATCCGGGACACCCATTGACACTTCTATTGAAAAGATGAGCAGCTTTGACTATCTGATCGGAAATTTCTATACAGTGGACAGCACCACCATGATACGGCCGAACGAACTGAACGGGGCAGAGCTCCTGAGCAAGGACATGAAGATCGACCAGGGCACGGAAGGACCCAAGATCCTTGTCTATCACACCCACTCCCAGGAAATGTTCGCGGACTCGGTGGAGGGAGATGCCTCCACCTCCATCGTGGGGATCGGGGACTATCTGACTGCACTGCTAAACGATACCTACCAAATACCCACTATCCACCACACAGGTGTCTACGACCTGATAGACGGGAAGCTGGACCGGAGCCTGGCCTACGATCTGGCAAAGCCGGATATCCAGAAGATACTCGAGGAGAATCCCAGCATCGAGGTGGTGATAGACCTGCACAGGGACGGGGTGAACGAGGGGACTCACCTGGTGACAGAGGTGAACGGAAAGCCCACAGCCCAGATCATGTTTTTCAATGGCCTGAGCAAGACCCGCGCCAACGGGGAGATCGACTATCTGGCCAACCCCTACATCCAGGATAACCTGGCCTTCTCCCTGCAGATGCAGGTGGCGGCCAACAATGAGTACCCGGGATTTACCAGGCGCATCTATCTGAGAGGGTACCGCTACAATATGCACTTTAAGCCCAGGAGCCTCCTTGTGGAGGCCGGAGCCCAGACCAACACGGTGGAAGAGATGCGAAACGCCATGGAGGTGCTGGCAGACCTGCTCCACACGGTGCTGGTGGGATGAAATTCATTTCTGTTTGCACGCCCCTATATTTTGTGCTAATATGGAAACAGTGTGTAGAAAAGTACCAGAAATTGGAGAGGAAGGGTAAAAAGCAACATGGCGAACAAGAATACGTATGATGCGGAGAGCATTTCTGTACTGGAAGGCCTGGAGGCGGTGCGCAAGCGTCCGGGTATGTACATTGGCAGTGTTTCCACCAAGGGGCTGAACCACCTCATCTACGAGATCGTGGACAATTCCGTGGATGAGCATCTGGCCGGCTACTGCACGGAAATCAGGGTCACGCTGGAGAAGGACGGCTCCTGCACCGTCAGCGACAACGGGCGGGGTGTCCCTGTGGGCATGCACGTAAAAGGTGTTCCCGCGGCGAGGCTTGTCTATACGACCCTCCATGCCGGCGGAAAATTTGATGACTCTGCCTACAAGACCAGCGGCGGTCTCCACGGCGTGGGCTCATCGGTAGTCAACGCCCTCTCGGTATATATGGATGTGGAGATCAGCAGGGACGGCTATATCCACCACGACCGATATGAGCGGGGCGTGCCTGTAGTGGAGCTGGAGGACGGGCTCCTTCCCAAGATCGGAAAGACAAAGAAGACCGGAACCAAGGTGAACTTCCTGCCTGATGACACCATTTTTGAGAAGACAAAGTTCCGGGGGGAAGAAGTCAAGAGCCGCATGCACGAGACCGCCTATCTCAATCCCTCTCTTACTATTATATATGAAGATAAGCGGGGACCGGAGCCGGAGAAGATCACGTACCATGAGCCGGACGGCATCCTTGGCTTTATACGGGAGCTGAATGAGAAGAAGGAAGTGGTCCATGAGCCGGTCTACTTTAAAGGTGAGGCCGACGGCATCGAGGTGGAGGCGGCCTTCCAGTATGTCAATGAATTTCACGAGAACGTACTGGGATTCTGCAATAATATCTACAATGCGGAGGGGGGCACCCATCTGACTGGCTTTAAGACGACATTTACCACGGTCATGAACCAGTATGCCAGAGAGCTGGGCATCCTGAAGGAGAAGGACGCCAACTTCACCGGGGCGGATATCCGCAATGGAATGACCGCTATCATTTCCATCAAGCATCCGGATCCGAGATTTGAGGGGCAGACCAAGACCAAGCTGGATAACCCGGACGCGGCCAAGGCGGTCAGCAAGGTGACAGGAGACGAGATCGTCCGGTACTTTGACCGGAATCTGGACAACCTGAAAAAAGTCCTGTCCTGCGCGGAGAAAGCGGCCAAGATAAGGAAGACGGAGGAGCGCGCCAAGACCAACCTTCTCACAAAACAGAAATATTCTTTTGACAGCAACGGGAAGCTGGCCAACTGCGAGAGCCGGGACGCCTCCAAGTGTGAGATCTTTATCGTGGAGGGAGACTCTGCGGGAGGCTCCGCAAAGACGGCAAGAGACCGCATGTTCCAGGCCATCCTTCCCATCCGTGGAAAGATCCTGAACGTGGAGAAGGCCAGCATTGACAAGATCCTGGCCAACGCGGAGATCAAGACCATGATAAACGCCTTTGGCTGCGGCTTCTCGGAAGGGTATGGAAACGACTTTGACATTTCCAGATTAAGATATGACAAGATCATCATCATGGCGGATGCAGATGTGGACGGAGCTCATATTTCCACCCTGCTCCTGACGCTTTTTTACCGCTTTATGCCGGAGCTGATCTACGAGGGACATGTCTACATCGCCATGCCGCCTCTCTATAAAGCCATGCCAAAGAAGGGGGAGGAGGAGTATCTCTACGACGATAAAGCGCTGGAAAAGTACAGGAAGACTCACGACGGTCCCTTCACGCTCCAGAGATACAAAGGTCTGGGCGAGATGGACGCGGAGCAGCTCTGGGAGACCACGCTGAACCCGGAGACCCGCATCCTGAAGCTTGTGGAGATCGAGGACGCCCGCATGGCTTCCAGTGTGACAGAGATGCTCATGGGCAACGAGGTTCCGCCGAGGCGTGCGTTTATCTACGACAATGCCACAGAGGCTGAACTTGACATATAGAAGGGAGTAAAGAGATATGCCGGAAGAACAGATCATACGGACAGAATACTCTGATCTGATGAAAAAATCATATATCGACTACGCCATGAGCGTGATCATTGCCAGGGCTCTCCCGGATGTGCGGGACGGGCTGAAGCCTGTCCAGAGACGTACTCTCTACGATATGCATGAGCTGGGCATCCGCTGGGACAGGCCCTACAGAAAATGCGCCCGTATCGTGGGAGATACCATGGGCAAATACCACCCTCACGGGGACAGCTCCATCTACGAGGCCCTGGTGGTCATGGCCCAGGACTTCAAGAAGGGCATGGTGCTTGTGGACGGCCACGGCAACTTTGGCTCCATAGAGGGAGACGGGGCGGCTGCCATGAGGTACACTGAGGCAAGACTTGCCAAATTTACCCAGATGGCGTTCCTCCAGGATCTGGACAAGGACGTTATCAATTTTGTCCCCAACTTTGATGAGACGGAGAAAGAGCCGGAAGTGCTGCCGGTGCGTGTTCCCAACCTTCTGGTCAACGGGGCGGAGGGAATTGCCGTCGGCATGGCTACCAGCATCCCCACCCACAATCTGGGCGAGGTCATCGATGCGGTGAAAGCCTATATGAAAAACGATGATATCAGCACAAGACAGCTGATGAAATATGTGAAAGGTCCGGATTTCCCCACAGGGGGCATCGTGGTAAACAAAGACGACCTTCTGAATATCTACGAGACCGGTGTGGGCAAGATCAAGATCCGGGGCAAAGTGGAAGTGGAGGACATGAAAGGCGGCAAGCAGCGCCTTGTCATCACAGAGATCCCCTACACCATGATCGGCGCCGGCATCGGAAAGTTCCTCAACGATGTGTGCGCCCTTGTGGAGACGAAGAAGACGGGGGATATCGTGGACATTTCCAACCAGTCTTCCAAGGAAGGCATCCGCATTGTCATTGAGCTGAAAAAAGGCGCGGATGTGAAGAACCTGACCAACATGCTCTACAAGAAGACCAGGCTGGAAGACACCTTCGGCGTCAACATGCTGGCGGTGGCGGACGGGCGCCCGGAGACCATGGGCCTCAAGAAGATCATCGAGCACCACGTGGATTTCCAGTTTGAGCTGGCCACCAGAAAATATAAGACTCTCCTGGCAAAAGAGCTGGAGAAAAAAGAGATACAGGAAGGTCTCATAAAAGCCTGCGATGTTATTGACCTGATCATCGAGATCCTTAGGGGCAGCCGCAGCGTCCAGGATGCGAAGGCCTGCCTCACCCAGGGCCTTACGGAAAACATCACCTTCAAGTCAAAGATCTCAAAGAAGATGGCATCCATGCTGCGGTTCACAGAGCGCCAGGCGGACGCCATCCTGCAGATGCGGCTGTACCGGCTCATTGGTCTGGAGATCGACGCCCTCATGAAGGAGCATGAAGAGACACTGGCCAACATTGCCCGGTATG
Organism: Lachnoclostridium sp. An118; assembly: GCF_002160985.1. Lineage (GTDB taxonomy): Bacteria > Bacillota > Clostridia > Lachnospirales > Lachnospiraceae > Claveliimonas > Claveliimonas stercoravium. Next base: position 328,645 of record NZ_NFLQ01000001.1, read on the forward strand.
AGGATATCCTGAACAATTATGACTCCATGGCGGACGTCATCATAGAGGAGCTGGACGCCTTTAAAAAGGAATTTGCTGTTCCAAGAAAAACCGTGGTGGAGAATGCGGAAGAGGCGGTCTTCGAGGAGAAGAAGATCGAGGAGCAGGAAGTGGTGTTCCTGATGGACCGTTTCGGCTACGCAAGGTGCGTGGACACGTCCACCTACGAGAGGAACAGGGAGGCAGCGGACAGCGAGAACAGGTTCGTCCTCACCTGTCTCAACACAGGAAAGATCTGTATTTTCACCGACACAGGAAAAATGCACCAGGTAAAGGTGCTGGATGTGCCCTACGGAAAATTCCGGGATAAGGGCCAGCCCATAGATAATATGAGCAATTTTGACAGTACATCTGAGGAGATCGTCTACATGTGCGATGGGGAGCAGATGCGCTTTGCCATGCTGTTCTTTGCCACCAGACAGGGAATGGTCAAGAAGGTGGCCGGGACCGAGTTCCAGGTGTCCAAGCGGACCATAGCCGCCACCAAGCTGCAGGAGGGGGATGCCCTTGTCACGGTGGCTGTGATCAACGACAACCAGTACGTGGTGCTGCAGACAAAGGACGGTTATTTCCTGCGGTTCCAGGCGGAGGAGGTCTCCGAGAAGAAGAAGGGGGCCGTGGGTGTCCGGGGCATCAGGCTTCGGAAGAACGACGAGCTGGAGGCCGCCTATCTCTTCGAGGACGGAGAGGATGCGAAGGCACTCTACAAGGAGAAGGAGGTGGCTCTGAACCGGCTGCGGATAGGGAAGAGAGACACCCAGGGAGTGAAGAACCGGGGATAAAACAGGAAAAATCTGTGTAAAACCCCTTGATTTCCTGAAAAAGGAGTGCTATACTATATGCCAGTTACATAAGCATGCGGCAGAAGAGTGGACGAAAGTTCACTCTTCTTTATATGATAGGGAGCTTTTCCATTTTTCATATAGTTTCCGCTGGGTCTATGTCTTTATCAGCGCCCTGCAGAAGGCGCTCACAGGAGTGATGGGAGGTTTTACATTGGCGAAAAGAGAAACGTATGAACAGAAGACCGAGGAGATCCTTCTTCCCATTGTGGAGAAGAACGGATTTGAACTGGTGGACGTAGAGTATGTCAAGGAGGGCGGCAACTGGTACCTGAGAGCCTACATCGACAAGCCGGGAGGCATTAATGTGGACGACTGCGAGATCGTCAGCCGGGAGCTGTCGGATATACTGGATGAGAAGGACTTCATCGATGAGGCATACATCCTGGAGGTCAGCTCCCCGGGACTGGGACGCCCGCTGAAGAAGGAGAAGGATTTCAAGAGGAGCCTTGGGCAGGAGGTGGAAGTCCGCACGTACCGGATGATGGACAGGAAAAAGGAGTTCACCGGCATCCTGAAGGATCATGATAAGGACACTGTAACAATAGAGATGGAAGATGGAAGCTTAAAAACATTTGAGAAAGGCGATATCGCGCTTATTCGTCTGGCATTCGATTTTTAGTTTTAGGAGGAAAGTCACATGAACACAGAATTACTGGAAGCGTTGAATATTTTGGAGAAGGAGAAGGACATCAGCAAGGATACGCTGATGGATGCCATTGAGAATTCTCTCATCAATGCGTGCAAGAACCATTTCGGAAAGGCAGACAATATCAAGGTCATCATGGACAGAGAGACATGCGACTACAAGCTTCTCCAGGAGAAGACGGTCGTAGAGGAAGTGGAAGACAAGGTGGAGGAGATCAGCCTTGAGGACGCAAAGAACATTGACAGCAAGTATGAGCTGGGCGATGTGGTCCAGATTCCGGTGGAGTCCAAATCTTTTGGCCGTATCGCCACACAGAACGCCAAGAACCTGATCCTCCAGAAGATACGCGAGGAGGAGAGGAAGGTCATCTACGACCAGTATTTTGAGAAAGAGAAGGATATCGTGACCGGTATCGTTCAGCGCTATGTCGGGAAGAACATCAGCATCAACCTGGGCAAGGCGGACGCCATGCTGACGGAGAACGAGCAGGTAAAGGGCGAGGTGTTCAAGCCCACAGAGCGCATCAAGCTGTACGTGGTGGAGGTCAAGAATACGACAAAGGGCCCGAAGATCCTCGTATCACGTACCCATCCGGAGCTGGTGAAGCGTCTCTTTGAGGCTGAGGTTACCGAGGTGAAGGACGGCATCGTGGAGATAAAGAGCATTGCCAGAGAGGCGGGAAGCCGCACGAAGATCGCTGTCTGGTCCAATGACCCGGACGTGGACCCGGTGGGCGCCTGCGTCGGCATGAACGGCGCCAGGGTCAATGCCATCGTGAATGAGCTGAGAGGCGAGAAGATCGACATCATCAACTGGGATGAGAACCCGGGCATCCTCATCGAGAACGCCCTGAGCCCGGCCAAGGTCATCTCTGTTATGGCTGACCCGGACGAGAAGACGGCCAGCGTCATCGTGCCGGACTATCAGCTCTCCCTTGCCATCGGAAAAGAAGGGCAGAACGCAAGGCTGGCAGCCCGTCTGACCGGATACAAGATCGACATCAAGAGCGAGACCCAGGCCATCGAGTCCGGCGAGCTCCCGGAGAACTACATGGAGCTTGGCGAGGGCGTATACGAGGAGGAAGTATACGAGGACGGCTACGATGACAACTATGATGAGAATTATGATGAGAACTACGATGACTACGGCTATGACGAGGAAGGCTACGGCGATGGCGAAGAGGAGTACGGTGACGGGTACGACGACGGGTACAGCCAGGAGGAAGAGCCCTATGCCGGCGACTACGAGGAAGAGCCGTACGGCGATGACCAGGATGACATAGGATTCCATGAAACAGAAGAATAGGTGATCATTTGAGCAATAATAAAAAAATCCCCATGCGCAAATGCGTGGGGTGCCAGGAAATGAAGAGTAAAAAAGAAATGCTGCGTGTTATCAGGACCCAGGAAGGAGAGTTCCTGCTGGATGCCACCGGAAAGAAGAACGGAAGAGGAGCGTATCTTTGCCCCTCCTCGGAGTGCCTCGGGAAAGCCATCAGGCAGAAGGGGCTGGAGCGGTCATTCAAGCAGGCCATCCCGGAGGATGTCTATGAGATGCTGGAAAGGGAGATGAGTGAGCTTGAGTCAAGATAAGGCCCTGTCCATGATCGGACTTGCGACAAAGGCTGGAAAGACGGCGAGTGGAGAGTTCTGTACAGAGAGGGAAGTAAAGACAGGGAGAGCTGCTTTGGTGATCGTTGCGGGAGATGCTTCGGATAACACAAAGAAAAAATTCCGGAACATGTGCGAGTATTACAGAGTGCCCATCTGCTTTTACGCAGATAAGGACACACTCGGCCATGCCATGGGAAAAGAATTCCGGGCATCCCTGGCAGTCCTGGACGCGGGCTTTGCCAAGGGGATCATGAGACACCTGGATACGGAAAGATAATGATGCTGCATAGAGGAGGTATTTGCATGTCGAAGATTAGAGTGTATGAGCTTGCCAAGGAGCTCGACAGATCCAGCAAGGAGCTGATGGAGTTCCTGGCAGACAAAAATAGAGGAGTGAAGAGCAACATGAGCTCTCTGGAGGATGAGGAGGCTCAGATGCTGCGAAAGGCATTTGGGAAAAAGAAGGAGGAGGCTCCGAAAAAAGAGGAGGCTCCCAAGAAGAAGAACATTGTCCATGTCTTCCGCCCGCAGAACAGCCGTGACGGAAAGAACCTGATGCGCCAGGGAAGAGCCCAGGGGCAGCGGGGAGCCGGCGCGCGCCCGGGAACACCGGGAGAGAGGCCCCAGGCAGGCCGTCCGGGAGCAAGGCCCCAGGCAGACAGACCTGAGAGAGGGCAGGGGGAGAGACCCCAGAGCGGTATGCGCCCGGCGGGAGGAGCTGAGAGGCCCCAGGGCGGCGCTCGTCCTGCAGGCCGTCCGGAGAGGCCCCAGGCAGAGAGGACTCACGGCGACAGACCGAGGACAGAAGGACGTCCCCAGACAGACAGACCTCAGACCGAGAGAGCTCAGGGCGGAGCACGCCCGGCAGGCCGCCCGGAGAGGCCCCAGGGACCAAGAGGCGGCAGAAGCTTTGACGGTGAGCGGAGCGACAGGCGGGAAGGCCGCCCGCAGGGCAGACCGTCCCAGGACAGAAGAGACGACAGGCGTGACAGCGGCGACAGAAGGCCGGGACAGCGTCCTGGCAGAGGTTTTGACGGCGAGAGAGGCGACAGAAGGGATGACAGGCGTGACAGCCGTGATAATCGCGGCGGCCGCTTTGGAGACAGCAAGGACCGTCAGTCCAGAAAGAACACTTCTATCCCGGCGCCTGCACTGGAGGGACAGAAGCCCCAGAGGAGCAAGGGAAAAGGGAAGGACGACTACAAGAAGAAGGATTACCGCGGAGACGATGACGACAGGATGGCAAAGGGCAAGGGCAAGAAGCAGGAGCCCAAGAACCAGCTTCAGAAGCCTCAGCACAAGGAGCAGAAGCAGGAGGAGCAGATAAGATCCATCATCATCCCGGAGGTGCTGACGATCCAGGAGCTGGCAGACAAGATGAAGGTCGTGCCCTCCGTTATCATAAAGAAGCTGTTCATGCAGGGGAAGATCGTCACGGTAAACCAGGAGATCGACTATGACACGGCGGAGGAGATTGCCCTTGAATTCGACATCCTCTGCGAGAAGGAAGAGGTCGTGGACGTGATCGAGGAGCTCCTCAGGGAGGACGAGGAGGACGAGAAGAAGATGAAGAAGCGTCCGCCGGTAGTCTGCGTTATGGGTCATGTTGACCACGGAAAGACCTCTCTTCTGGATGCCATCCGCCACACCAACGTAACTGACAGGGAGGCCGGCGGTATCACACAGCACATCGGCGCCTATGTGGTGGAAGTCAACGGAGAGAAGATCACCTTCCTTGATACACCGGGACATGAGGCTTTCACAGCCATGCGTATGCGGGGGGCCAATTCCACGGACATCGCCATCCTTGTCGTGGCTGCGGATGACGGCGTGATGCCCCAGACAGTGGAGGCTATCAACCACGCGAAAGCAGCCGGCGTTGAGATCATCGTGGCCATCAACAAGATCGATAAGCCCAGCGCCAATATTGACCGCGTGAAGCAGGAGCTGGCAGAGCATGAGCTGATCCCCGAGGACTGGGGCGGAAGCACCGTGTTTGTCCCTGTATCTGCCAAGACAGGCGATGGACTTTCCGACCTGATGGAGATGATCGTCCTGACAGCGGAGATGATGGAGCTGAAGGCCAACCCCAACCGCCGCGCGAGAGGTCTTGTGATCGAGGCCCAGCTGGACAAAGGAAGAGGCCCGGTTGCCACTGTCCTGGTACAGAAGGGAACCCTGCGGGTGGGCGATCCGGTGGCGGCCGGAAGCTCATTCGGAAAAGTGAGAGCCATGATGGACGACAAGGGAAGGCGCGTCAAAGAGGCAGGTCCTTCCATGCCGGTGGAGATCCTGGGTCTCAACGATGTCCCCAACGCGGGAGAGGTGCTTGTGGGCTGCAAGAACGAGAAAGAAGCAAGAAGCTTTGCGGATACATTTATCTCCCAGAACAAGGCGAAGCTCCTGGAGGAGACAAAATCCAAGCTGTCTCTTGACGACCTGTTTACTCAGATCAAGGAGGGCAATCTGAAGGAGCTTGGCATTGTCGTGAAGGCCGACGTACAGGGCTCTGTGGAGGCCCTGAAGCAGAGCCTGCTGAAACTGTCCAACGACGAGGTGGTCGTAAAGGTCATCCACGGCGGCGTGGGCGCTATCAACGAGTCGGATGTCAGCCTTGCCTCTGCGTCCAACGCCATCATCATCGGATTCAATGTGCGCCCGGATGCCGTGGCCAAGGAGACTGCTGACAGAGAAGGCGTGGATATCCGCCTGTACCGCGTCATCTACAATGCCATCGAGGATGTGGAGGCTGCCATGAAGGGTATGCTGGATCCTGTCTTCGAGGAGAAGGTGCTGGGTCACGCGGAGATCCGTCAGACATTCAAGGCCTCCGGCGTAGGCACCATCGGAGGAGCCTACGTGCTGGACGGCACATTTGAGAGAGACTGCCAGGCAAGGATCATCCGTGACGGTGTTGTCATATACGATGGCAAGCTTGCGTCCTTAAAGAGGTTCAAGGACGATGTCAAAGAGGTGCGTTCCGGATACGAGTGCGGCTTTGTCTTTGAGAATTACAATGATATTAAAGAGGGAGACCAGGTGGAAGCCTACAAGATGGTAGAGATCCCGAGATAGGCTCCCCCGCCTGGCTGTCCCGGTAAGGAGAGAGCTATGAGAAAGAACAGCATTAAGAATACAAGAGTCAACACAGAAGTGCTAAGGGAACTCTCCAATATCCTCAGAGGCGGCATCAAGGATCCGCGGGTCGCGCCGTGGACCTCTGTCGTCGCTGTGGAGGTGGCCCCGGACTTAAAGACCTGCAAGGCCTATGTCAGCGTGCTGGGAGACGAGAAGGCCCAGGCTGACACCATTGCCGGCCTGAAAAGTGCGGAGGGGTATATCCGGAGGGAACTGGCACACAGGCTGAATATGAGGAACACGCCGGAGATCAGGTTTATCCTGGACCAGTCTATTGAGTACGGCGTCAATATGTCCAGGAAGATAGCAGATGTGACCAAAGCCATGGATCAAAAAGGAGATGCGGAGGATGCAGAATAAACTGGCAGAACTTCTGGAGGGAAAGACCTCTGTTGCAATAGGAGGACACGTGCGGCCCGACGGCGACTGCGTCGGCGCCTGCATGGGGCTTTACCAGTATTTGAGAGACAACTATAGAGACGTAGAAACAGACGTGTACCTGGAGGAAATCCCCTCCCATTTCTCCTTTGTGGAGGGGACCGGGGATATCCGGCACCAGGTGGAGCCGGGGAAGACCTATGACCTGTTCATCTGTCTGGACTGCGGGGACGCGGAGAGGCTGGGATTTTCCAGGCCGCTATTTGAGAGCGCAGGGCAGACCTTCTGCGTGGACCACCATATCAGCAACCAGGCATTTGCAGACGAAAACTATATTGTGCCGGATGCAAGCTCCACCTCGGAGCTGATCTTCCGTCTTCTCGACAGGGAGAAGATCACAAAGGAAATGGCGGAGGCACTGTATATAGGGATCGTCCACGATACCGGCGTGTTCCAGTATTCCTGCGCAGGTCCGGAGACCTTCCGGATCGCAGCGGAGCTGCTGGAGAAGGGAGTGGATGCCCCCTCCATCATTGAGCGCACTTACTATGAGAAGAGCTATGCGCAGAACCAGATCCTGGGAAGAGCCCTTCTCGAAAGTATTGTCTTCATGCATGGGCAGTGTATCTTTTCCTCAGTGTCCCAGTCTGTCATGAAGTTTTACGGTGTGACGCCAAAAGAGCTGGACGGCATTGTCAGCCAGCTGCGGGTCACAAGAGGCGTGGAGGTTGCCATTTTCCTCTACGAGCTGGAGCCCAATGTCTACAAAGTCAGCCTGCGCTCCAAAGAGAAGGTGGATGTGAGCAAAGTGGCGAAATATTTCGGCGGGGGCGGCCACGTGAAGGCGGCCGGCTGTACCATGCCCGGGACGGTGCACGATGTGATCAATAACCTGGCAGGGCAGATCGTCCGCCAGCTGGAACAGGAAGAAACGAAGACTGAAGAGGCATAATACATGTTGGACGGCATTTTCAATGTTTATAAAGAGAAGGGATACACATCCCACGATGTGGTGGCAAAGCTGAGAGGCATTGCCGGACAGAAAAAAATAGGGCATACGGGGACGCTGGATCCGGACGCGGAGGGCGTCCTTCCCGTCTGTCTGGGGAAGGCCACCAAGGTGTGCGATGTGCTGACAGACAAGACCAAGACCTACCAGGCTGTGCTGCTTCTGGGGCGAAGGACAGACACCCAGGATATATCCGGGGCATGCCTGGAGGAGCAGGATACCGCGGGCCTTACAGAGGAGGACGTCAGAAGAGCAGTGGAGAGCTTCCGGGGGGACTACATGCAGACGCCTCCCATGTACTCTGCCCTGAAGGTGGGCGGAAAGAAGCTCTGCGAGCTGGCCCGGGAGGGGAAGACGGTGGAGCGCAAGGCCCGGAAGGTGCAGATCCACAGGATAGAGATCAGAAGGATGGAGCTCCCCCGGGTCTGGATCGAGGTGGAGTGCTCCAAGGGGACCTATATCCGCACCCTCTGCGATGACATCGGGGAGATGCTGGGCGTGGGGGGCTGCATGGAGGAGCTCCTGCGCACCCGAGTGGGAAGCTTCAGGCTGGAGGACAGCGTAAGGCTCTCTCAGCTTGAAAAGTACAGGGAGGCAGGCACCCTTGGGGAGCATCTCATACCTGTGGACTGCCTGTTCGCTGACTGTCCCAGGGTGGATGTGACTGAGCGCCTGGAACCGCTCCTGTACAACGGCAATCCCCTCCGTCTTCCGGAAAGGGAGGACGGTCAGCTGGTGCGCATGTACGACAGCTCCGGCCGGTTTATCGCACTGTACCGCTATCAGCAGGAAAATCATATCTATAAAAATGAGAAAATGTTCTTTAACCTATAGAGGCAGGACAGAAGACAAAGAAGGAATCACAATGCAGTATATAAACGGACTGGAGGCTTTCAGGGGAACAGGCAGGAGCGCTGTGACCCTTGGAAAGTTTGACGGCCTGCACAAGGGCCACCAGAAGCTGGTGGAGCGGGTGACTGAATACGGCAGGGCAGACGGGCTGTCCGGCATTGTATGCGCCTTTGACATGGAACCCCTGTGCAGGCGGCTTGACAGGCCCTATCGGGTACTGATGACAAGAGAAGAGAGAAAGGAACATCTGGAGGGCAGGGTGGACTATCTGGTGAGCTGTCCCTTTAGTGAGAGTCTCAGCCAGATGAGCGCGGAAGACTTTATCCGTGATGTGATCGCCGGGCTTTTCCGGGCGGCCTACGTGGTGGTGGGCACGGATTTCCACTTTGGATACCAGAAAAGAGGCGATGTGCACATGCTGGCAGCCTATCAGCACATCTATGACTACCAGCTGGAGGTGGTGGACAAGGAGAGGTACGAGGACCGGGAGATCAGCAGCACCTTCGTGAAGGAGGCGCTGGCGTCAGGGGATATGGCACTGGCGGAGACGCTCCTGGGCTATCCCTACGAGCTGGAGGGCACGGTGGAGCACGGAAGGCAGCTGGGGCGGACCCTGGGCTTTCCCACCTTCAATGTGGAGCCGCCAAAGGAAAAGCTCCTTCCCCCAAACGGGGTTTATCTGGCGCAGGTGGAAGTGGATGGAAGATGGTACAACGCCATCGGGAACCTGGGGGTCAAGCCCACGGTGACGGACAGCGGCAGGATGCTGGTGGAGAGCTTTCTCCTGGATTACAGCGGCAACGCCTATGGAAAGCGCGTGAAGATCCGCCTCAGGTCCTTCCGGCGGCCGGAGCGGAAGTTCCGGGACGTGGAGGAGATGAAGCAGCAGGTGGACAGGGATATCGCCTGCGGCAGAGAGTTTTTTGACGGTTTAGAGTAAAAAACTGTTTACTTTGCCATCCGCATGTGCTATACTACCCAGGTGGTAAAAGACAGCCGGTGTTCGGTAAGAGGAAGACTCCGACCATTACTTAATGCCTGGCCATGTATAAGAAAAAGGAGGAAATGAGACATGATCTCAAAAGAGCAGAAAGCACAGATCATTGCTGAGTATGGAAGAGGAGAGGGAGACACAGGTTCTCCGGAGGTACAGATCGCTATCCTGACAGCCAGGATCAACGACCTGACAGACCACTTCAAGGCAAACCCGAAGGACCATCATTCAAGAAGAGGACTTCTGAAGATGGTCGGACAGAGGAGAGGACTCCTCGCTTATCTCAGAAAGAAAGATATCGAGAGATACCGCGCACTGATCGAGCGACTTGGTCTTAGAAAATAGGCAGACCGGGAAATACAGAGGGATACCCAAAATGGGTGTCCCTTTTTCTTGCCTGCGGGGCATTTCTGTGATATAATATCTTAGATTGTGGGCAGGGAAAAATTCCGAGACCACTGAAAAGCACAGTTGCCGCGGCAAATATGTTTTTCAGTAGTTTCGGTTTTGCCTGCTCCGGCTAATACAATTTATAAAGGAGAACAACATGTATAAGAAGTATGAAATGGAACTGGCCGGAAGGACCCTCCGCGTGGATGTGGACAGAGTGGCAAAGCAGGCCAACGGCGCTGTGCTCATGCACTACGGTGATACAACAGTCCTGTGTACGGCAACAGCATCTGAAAAGCCGAGGGAGGGGATCGATTTCTTCCCTCTGAGTGTGGAATACAATGAGAGGATGTACGCTGTGGGAAAGATCCCGGGCGGGTTTAACAAGCGCGAGGGCAAGGCCTCCGAGAACGCCATCCTCACAGACCGCGTTATTGACCGTCCCATGCGTCCGCTCTTTCCCAAAGATTACAGAAATGATGTGACGCTGGAGAACCTTGTCCTGTCCGTGGACCAGGACTGCTCGCCTGAGCTGACAGCTATGCTTGGCTCCGCTATCGCCACATGCATTTCCGATATCCCCTTTGACGGCCCCATCTCCACTACGCAGGTGGGACTTGTGGACGGGGAGCTGGTGTTCAACCCGACAGCAGACCAGAGGGAGGCTTCCGATATGGCCCTCACAGTGGCCTCCACAAAGGAGAAGGTGATCATGATCGAGGCCGGTGCGAACGAGGTGCCGGAGGACAAGATGATAGAGGCCATCTTTGCGGCTCATGAGCTGAACCAGAAGGTCATCGCCTTCATCGAGACCATCGTCGCCGAGTGCGGCAAGCCGAAGCACGAGTACGAGAGCTTTGCGGTTCCCCAGGAGCTGTTTGACGATATCCAGAAGATCGTGACGCCCGCTGAGATGGAGGAAGCGGTGTTCACTGACGACAAGCAGACGAGGGAGGAGAACATCCGCCAGGTGACAGAGAAGCTGGAGGAGGCCTTTGCCGACAATGAGGAGTATCTGGCCAAGCTGTCCGAGGCGGTGTACCAGTACCAGAAAAAGACTGTGCGCAAGATGATCCTGAAGGACCACAAGCGCCCGGACGGGAGAGCTATCGACCAGATCCGTCCTCTCGCCGCCGAGGTGGACCTAATCCCGAGAGTGCACGGCTCCGCCATGTTCACGAGAGGACAGACACAGATCTGCACAGTGACCACACTGGCGCCTCTGTCCGAGGCACAGCGCCTGGACGGTCTGGACGAGCATGAGACATCCAAGCGCTATATGCACCACTACAATTTCCCATCCTACTCTGTTGGGGAGACAAGACCCTCCAGAGGACCGGGACGACGGGAAATCGGACACGGCGCGCTGGCTGAGAGAGCCCTCATACCGGTGCTTCCCAGCGAGAGCGAGTTCCCCTACGCGATCCGCACCGTCTCCGAGACCTTTGAGTCCAACGGCTCCACATCCCAGGCAAGTGTGTGCGCCTCCTCCATGTCACTGATGGCGGCAGGTGTTCCCATCAAGGCGGCTGTGGCAGGTATCTCCGCAGGTCTTGTGACAGGTGAGACAGATGATGATTACCTGGTGCTGACAGACATCCAGGGACTGGAGGACTTCTTCGGGGATATGGACTTTAAGGTGGCAGGTACACACAAGGGTATCACAGCCATCCAGATGGATATCAAGATCCACGGACTTACAAGGCCTATCATCGAGGAGGCCATTGCGGCCACCAAGAAGGCAAGGACTTACATCCTGGACGAGGTGATGTCCAGGACCATCGCCGAGCCAAGGCCGGAGGTCGGACCTTACGCTCCGAAGATCATCCAGATGCAGATCGATCCCCAGAAGATCGGCGACGTGGTTGGCCAGAGAGGAAAGACCATCAATGCCATCATCGAGGAGACGGGCGTGAAGATCGACATCGAGGACGACGGTTCCGTATCCATCTGTGGAACAGAGAGCGAGTCCATGGAGAGGGCAAGACGTCTCATTGAGATCATCGTCACAGATTTTGAGGCCGGACAGGTGCTGGAAGGAAAGGTTGTCAGCATCAAAGAGTTCGGCGCCTTCCTCGAGTTCGCTCCGGGAAAAGAGGGAATGGTACACATTTCCAAGATCTCCAGGCAGCACATCAAGCAGGTGGAGGACGTGCTCACCCTGGGCGATGTGGTGAAGGTCGTATGTCTCGGAAAGGACAAGATGGGACGCTTCTCCTTCAGTATGAAGGATGTGGCTGAATAGAAACCGGCCTTACAGGATAAAAAATACAAAGAACATAATGGCATGCTCCAGGGCTCTTTTGCTGAGACCTGGGGCATGCTTTTTTATTTGCAAGACAGGAATAAATGGTCGTCCACAACATATATATGGGTTAAAGAGGTGGACAAAGATGCAGAAAGAAAGAGTGTGGAGCATCCTCCCCGAGAGGGTGCGGCAGGTGCTGGATAAAGAGAGCACCGATTATGACGAGCTTCAGGAGATCAAGCTTCGGACCGGGCAGCCGCTGCTGATACGGTGCCGGGGCGAGGAGAGGATCCCCGGAGGAGGACACCCCTATGTAGTGACGGCCAGGGACGTGCGGGAAGCTGTGGATTACACCAGCAGCTATTCCCTCTACGCCTGCGAGGATGAGATGAAGCAGGGATTCATCACGATCGAGGGGGGACACAGAGTGGGGATGACGGGACAGGTCATACTGGATGGAGGACATGTGAAAAACCTGAAGTATATCTCCTCGGTAAACATCCGCATTTCCCACGAGATCGAAGGGTGTGCGGACAAGGTCATGCCCTTTGTGGCCCGGGGCGGCAGAGTGACACACACCCTCATCCTATCGCCCCCGGGATGCGGGAAGACCACTCTCCTGCGGGATATGGTCCGCCAGATCTCGGACGGGAACCACCTCATAAAGGGCATGACAGTGGGGGTGGTGGACGAGCGGTCGGAGATTGCCGGCTGCTGGAGGGGCGTGGCTCAGAACCATCTGGGCATACGGACCGACGTGCTGGACGGATGTCCCAAGGCGGAGGGCATGATCATGCTGATCCGCTCCATGGCCCCCCAGGTGATCGCGGTGGATGAGATAGGGGCCCAGGAGGATGTGCACGCCATAGAGTACGCCATGCACTGTGGCTGTAAGCTTCTCGCGACCATGCACGGCGCCTCCATCGAGGAGCTGAGAAGGAAGCCGGTGTCAAGGAAAATGATCGACGAAAAACGGTTCGAGCGGTACATCGTCCTGGCCGGCAGGGGGAAGGTGGAGGGGATATACGACGAGTACGGGCGGCCTTTAAGGGGGCAAGAGTGATACGCCTGGCTGGCGGACTCCTGGTGATAGCCTCTGCATCCCTTTTTGGCTTTCGGGCCGCGGACGCGCTGGAGGAGGAGTACCGGCAGATGCAGGATCTCCGCAGGATCGTGTACATGCTCCAGGGGGAGATACGGTACGCCAGGTCCTTTCTCTCAGAGGCCTTCCTGACTATCGCGCAGGACCAGGAGGAGCCCTACAGGTCCTGGCTCCGCTGCCTGCAGGAGAAGATGGATATGAGGGAGGAGGGAAGTCTGCCCTGGCTCTGGGAGGAGACGGCCAGGGCCCACCTTGGAAAGCTGGCCCTGAAGGAGGGGGAGAAGAGAAGGCTCTATGCCCTCGGCCATTACCTGGGCACAGCGGATGTGAAGATGCAGGTCTCCCACCTGCAGATGTACGCGGAGCACCTGGAGGCCCGTATGGAGGACATGCAGCAGACTATGCAGACACAGAAAAAGCTTTACAGGGTCCTGGGAATGTCCGGCGGCATCCTGCTGGCGATCCTGCTCATTTAGGAGGGGAAGATGGAAGTAGATCTGATATTTAAAATCGCGGCAGTGGGAATCCTTGTCTCAGTGCTGAGCCAGGTGCTGAAGCACAGCGGCAGGGAAGAGCAGGCCTTTCTCACAAGCCTGGCAGGCCTCCTCCTTGTGCTGTTCTGGATTGTGCCCTACATCTATGACCTGTTTGCGGCCATACAGGGGCTCTTTTCACTGTAGGGCTGCTTTTGCGGGGGAGAAAAGGGGAAAGAAGATGGACATTGTACAGATCGCGCTGCTGGGCGTGGCGGGGACGCTCCTGGCCATCCAGTTCAAGGGGGGAAAAACAGAATACGGGATATATATCTGTGCCGGTATCAGCCTTCTCATCTTTTTTGCCGCCCTCGACAGGATCGGGGTGGTGGTGGCAAGGCTCGAGGAGCTCACGGCCTACATTGACCTGGCTCCTGTCTACATAGAGATGCTGCTGAAGATGCTGGGGATCACCTTTGTGGCGGAATTTTCCTCTGCCTTCTGCCGGGATGCAGGCTACCAGACCATTGCCCAGCAGATCGAGGTGTTTGCCAAGCTGGCGGTCCTTGTGCTTGGGTTCCCGGTGGTCTTTGCCCTCCTGGAGATGATAGGGGAGTTCCTGTCATGAGCAGCAGAGGAGGAAAAGGAAAGGGTGTGCCGGCGTGGGCGCTGCTCCTGCTGCTGTCTGTCCTTGCCTGCTGCCTTGTCGCTCCGTCCAGGAGTCTGGCGGCAGAGGGGGTGGGAGGCGGGCAGGATCCGGAGCCGGGACGGGCGGAGGAACTGCTGGAGGAGGAGCTGGACCTGGACAATATCAACGAGACGCTGGCGGAGATCTTTCCTGAGGAGAAGCTGGATTTCGGGGAGACGGTCAGGGCTGTCATCACGGGGGACCTGTCGGTCTCTGCAGACCTTCTTGGCAGGCTCATATCAGACCAGCTCTTCCATGCGCTGGAGGTGAACCGGGAGAGCCTGATCCACATGCTCCTTATCGCGGTGGTCGCGGCGATGTTCGCCAATTTTGCGGATGTATTTCAGGCGAGACAGATATCGGAGATCAGCTTCTATATCCTGTACATGCTCATGATCGCACTGTGCCTGGGGGCCTTCCAGAGCGCGGCGGCCTGGGTGGAGGACGGGATAAGCCTTTTGACAGGATTCATGAAGGCCCTGTGCCCGGTCTATTTTATCGCTGTCTCCCTAGCCAAAGGGAGCATGACGGCCGCCGCGTTCTACAATCTGGCGCTCCTTGTCATCCTGCTGGTGGAGGTGTTCATGGGAAAGCTCCTGCTCCCGGCCCTCCACGTGTACATGATGATCAAGGTGCTGAACTACCTGTCCCAGGAGGAGTATCTGTCAAGGCTTATCGAGCTGATGGAGACCCTTGTGTCCTGGACCCTGAAGACGCTGCTGGCTCTGGTCATAGGGCTGAATACCATACAGGGGCTCCTGGCACCGGCTGTCGACAGCGTGAAGCGCAGTGTGCTGACCCGGGGCGTGGAGGCCATACCGGGTGTGGGGGACGCCATTGGCGGGACGGCTGAGGTCATCCTGGGGACGGCGGTGGTGGTCAAGAACGGCATCGGCATTGCGGGGGTGATCATCTGCTTTGCGCTGTGCGTGGTCCCTCTCGTGCAGGCCGCGGTGATGGTCCTCATGTATAAGCTGGCCGCCGCAGTCCTGCAGCCTATATCTGACAAACGGCTTGTGGGCTGTATCGGGGGGATGGCGGACGCCTGCCAGCTCCTCATGCGGCTCATCTTTACGGCCGGCATGCTCTTCCTCCTGACGGTGGCCATTGTGGCGGCTACCACAAACGGCGGATAGGAAGCGGGACGGCAAAAAGGAGGTGTGGTATGCTGGAGCAGCTTTACGCGTGGATCAGGAGCGTTGCCTATTTTATGGTTTTCTCCGCTGTGCTCAGCCATGTGATCCCGGGCCGGTCCTACAGAAAATATATCCGCTTTTTCACCGGCCTCCTGCTTGTCATCCTGCTTTTGACGCCGGTCATGAAGCTTCTCGGTATGGGTCAAGAGTTCCTTGCCATCTACCAGGGCACTGCCTACGAGGAGGAGCTGCGGCAGATAGAGGAGGCTGGGGCTTACCTGGAGGATATCGGATCGAGTGACGGCCTGCCGGAGGAGGCCGGGGCAGGAGAGGAGGAAGCGGAGGAGAGGGGCGACAACAGGATCAGTGTGGAGGAAATCAGGATTGGACAGTAAAAAAATAAAAGAGTGGCTCAAGGGGCTGACAATGAAGTGGGACGCCAGGACCTGGCTCAGGAAGGACCGCCTGCTCATCCTTCTCCTGGCAGGGGTACTGTTGCTCGTGATCACCCTACCGGTCTCCGACAGGGGCGGGGAGGAGGACTCCTCCCTGTCTCAGGGCGGGCAGGCGGCGGGCACCGGGCTTACCGAAGGTGAGGACTATGCGCAGTACATGGAGAGAAAGCTGGAGGAAGCCCTGTCAGAGGTGTACGGCGTGGGGAAGGTGAAGGTCATGGTGACTCTCCGCTCCACCTCCGAGAAGGTGGTGGAGAAGGATGAGGAGCAGGAGAGCGAGACAGTGACAGAGCAGGACAGCCAGGGCGGGACCCGCACTACATCCAGGAGCAGCTCCAGCGGCACCACCGTCTACGGGGAGTCAGACAGCAGCGCTTCCGCCGGGCAGGAGCCCTACGTGACAAAGGAGCTGACCCCTTCTGTGGAGGGGGTGGTTGTGATCGCTCAGGGCGGGGACCAGCCTGTCACCGTGCAGAACATAACCGAGGCTGTGCAGGCATTATTTAATGTAGACACGCATAAAATTAAGGTGATGAAGCTGAATGAAAATTAAGGAGGTAGCAGAGTGAAAAAAATATTCAGGAAAAACCAGATCATCATTGCAGCTCTTGCGGTCATGATCGCTGCGGCCGGCTATCTGAACTACTCGGGGCGGCTCTTCGGGGAGAAGGATGACGCGACCCAGACCAGCGGGGACCTGGCCAGCCAGGAGCTTCTGGACATATCCGAGGAGGACGTGTCCGCCGGCTCGGACGATATTGAGAGCCAGGATGTGGACGGGGACGCTGCCGGGGCCCAGGGGGAGACGGGAGACGGCAGTGTGGACGACACCCCCGGTGAGGCCGTGCTGACAAGCGGGGATGCCAGCGCAGTGGTGGCGGAGGCAAAGGTGACAAGGGAGCAGGTGCGGGCAAAGAACAAGGAGGACCTCCTCTCCATCATTGACAACCAGAATTTAAGCGACGAGCAGAAGCAGGACGCGGTCAACCAGATGGTACAGATGACAGACCTGGCAGAAAAGGAGGCGGCGGCCGAGACCCTGCTGGCCTCCAAGGGATTTGACGAGGCAGTGGTCAGCCTGACGGCGGACAGCGCGGATGTGGTGGTCAACGCTTCGGAGCTGTCGGATGCGAACAGGGCCCAGATCGAGGATATCATCACGCGGAAAACCGGGATTGCCGCCCAGAATATCGTCATCACTCCCATCAACACAGCAGAGTGAGCTTTACAAAGATTTAACGGGGAGCAAAGATGGATCTGAACTGGAACTGTTAAGATAAGGAAAAACAAAGATACAGGGTCAGGAAGGGAATGAGAAGATGACAGGGAGAGAAAAGAGGGCACTTCGAAATGCGTTTGTAAAGTTTTTGTCCGCAGCAGTGGCGGCTGCCGGCCTGGCCGGCATGTACGGCATGAGGGCTGGGGCCGTGCAGGCTCCGGCAGAGAGCGGGGCTTCCGTGACAGAGAAGGAGACGGCCGGAGGAGAGCAGGTGATCATCTCCCAGTTCTACGGAGCCGGGGGCAGAGAAGGCGTCTTCTCCAATGACTTCGTGGAGCTCTATAACCCCGGGGACGAGGACCTCAGCCTGGACGGATACATACTGAGCTACAGCTCGGGAGGCGAGGAGGGAGAGGCCGGGTCCACGGTGGACAGCGACGGCCTGCGGACAGAAAAAACAGTCGGACTGGCCGGGACTATACCGGCTCACGGATACTATCTGGTGCGCGGGGCTGACAACCAGTGTGAGGATGGAGCCTACCAGCTGCAGAGTTTTAACAGGGAGTGGCAGGACCTTGTGATCGACGACAAGCCCACGGTCACGCTGAAGCTTTACGAGGGGACGACTCTCGCGGATATGGTCTCCACAGAGGGGAGCAGCTGCCAGTATCTTGTCACTGCCAGCACCTCTGTAGTCAATACAGAGGCGGCGAGAGGAGAGAATGCGAGAAGCGGGAAAAGCCTTCGGACCTTCTACTGGGGAGACAAGGTCACGGTGGAGTACGAGGAGCTGTATGAGCCCTGGAGCTCCTACGGACCGGCGGACGGGGGGCCGGGAAAAAATATGTGAGTCCGGAACAGACCTTCAGACGGAAGTGGATCATTTCTGCCTGAAGGTCTGTTTTACTTTGTGACTGGTCAATATAGCAGAATATAGAGAATAACAATTGCGCAGAGGGCATGATCTGTGGTAAACTATGTATTCGGAATAAAATGACTGTCTGATATAGATGTGAATACAGAGGAGAGCTTATATCATGCCGGAATTGACAAAACAGATGAAAAATGAGATAAGGAGGCGCCGCACTTTTGCCATCATTTCCCACCCGGATGCGGGAAAGACCACTCTGACAGAGAAGTTCCTGCTGTACGGAGGAGCCATCAACCAGGCGGGAAGCGTAAAGGGAAAGGCCACTGCAAAGCACGCCGTGTCGGACTGGATGGAAATAGAGAAGGAGAGAGGTATCTCTGTCACCTCCTCTGTCCTGCAGTTTGAGTATGACGGGTACTGCATCAACATCCTGGACACGCCGGGGCATCAGGACTTCTCGGAGGACACCTACCGGACCCTGATGGCGGCGGACTCCGCCGTGATGGTGATCGACGCCTCCAAGGGAGTGGAGGCCCAGACGAGAAAGCTGTTCAAGGTCTGCACCATGCGCCACATCCCCATTTTTACCTTTATCAACAAGATGGACCGGGAGGCCATGGACACCTTTGAGCTCCTGGACGACATTGAGAGCGAGCTGGGCATCGCCACCTGCCCCATCAACTGGCCTATCGGCTCGGGCAAGAGCTTCAAAGGCGTGTACGACCGGAGGGAGAGAGAGGTGGAGCTCTTTTCCGACACAAAGAAGGGAACGACACAGGGGGAGGTTAAGAAGGTGAAGATCGATGACCCGGAGATCACCTGGCTCATCGACGACAACCAGAGACTGCAGCTGGAGGAGGAGATCGAGCTCCAGGACGGAGCGGGCGCCGAGTTCGACCAGGAGCTGGTCAGCCGGGGCGAGCTGTCGCCGGTATTCTTCGGCTCCGCCCTGACCAACTTCGGCGTGGAGACATTCCTGCAGCACTTCCTTGACATGACATCCTCCCCTCTTCCAAGGAAATCCGACAGGGGGGATATTGACCCCATGGAGGAGCCGGATTTCTCGGCCTTTGTGTTCAAGATACAGGCCAATATGAACAAGGCCCACAGGGACAGGATCGCCTTCATGCGCATCTGCTCCGGCAAATTTGACGCGGGCATGGAGGTCCATCACATCCAGGGCGGGAGGAAGGTGCGCCTCTCCCAGCCCCAGCAGATGATGGCCAGCGAGAGAAAAATTATCGAGAACGCCTATGCGGGGGACATCATCGGCGTCTTTGACCCGGGCATCTTCTCCATCGGAGACACCCTGACCGCCTCCCCGGAGAGGTTTGCCTTTGAGGGGATCCCCACCTTTGCCCCGGAGCATTTCGCCAGAGTCCGGCAGGTGGACACCATGAAGAGAAAGCAGTTCATCAAGGGCATCAGCCAGATTGCCCAGGAGGGTGCTATCCAGATCTTCCAGGAGTACAACACCGGCATGGAGGAGATCATCGTGGGCGTGGTGGGCGTCCTCCAGTTTGACGTGCTCAAATATCGCTTGGAGAATGAGTACAAGGTGGAGATACGTCTGGACACGCTTCCCTATGAGCACATCCGCTGGATCGAGAACGAGGACCTGGACCTGGACCGCCTTGTGGGCACATCGGACATGAAGAAGATAAAGGACTTAAGGGACAGGCCCCTGCTCCTTTTCATCAACGAGTGGAGCATCCGCATGACTCTGGACCGGAACGAGGGTCTTGTCCTCTCGGAGTTTGGGCGCTCGTAGGAGAAAGTGTTGGCATTTGCATATAAATTTGGTATAATGTATATTATTAATGTAATGTGAACAAAAAACTCACAGATGGAGGGCATTTTTATGGGAAAAGATGAGAGAAGTACCTATACAATAAAGGAAGATGAAAATCTCGGAGAGGTAAAGATCGCGGACGAAGTGGTTGCCATCATCGCAGGGCTTGCGGCCATGGAGGTGGACGGAGTGGCATCCATGTCCGGAAACGCCACGAGAGAGCTTATCAGTAAACTGGGCATGAAATCCTTGTCAAAGGGCGTGAAGGTGGACGTGCTGGAGGGGATCGTCACTGTGTCCCTGAAGCTGAACCTGAAATATGGCTACAATGTCATGGACATCTGCCAGAAGGTGCAGGAGAAGGTGAAGGCAGCCATCGAAAATATGACAGGCCTTACCGTTGCGGACGTGAATATCCGCATCGCGGGCGTGGATGTTCCGGAGGAAGCGTAAGTGAAGAGATCAGAGTCTAGGGAACATATATTTAAGATGGTGTTTGGCCTGGAGTTCAACACTGCGGATGAGATGCCCCAGCAGCTGGAGCTGTATTTTGACCAGCTTGAGGAGGCGAAGGAAAAAGACAGGGAATATATCCAGAAGAAAGCACAGGCTGTCGCAGAGCACAGGGAGGAAATTGATAAGCTTATC
Source organism: Lachnoclostridium sp. An118 (assembly GCF_002160985.1). Taxonomy (GTDB): domain Bacteria; phylum Bacillota; class Clostridia; order Lachnospirales; family Lachnospiraceae; genus Claveliimonas; species Claveliimonas stercoravium. Next base: position 349,181 of record NZ_NFLQ01000001.1, read on the forward strand.
AACGAGCACACGACAGGCTGGAAGACCACCAGGATGAACAAGGTGGATCTTACGATACTGCGCCTGGCTGTCTACGAGATGAAGTGGGATGACGATGTGCCTGTGTCTGTGGCTATCAACGAGGCTGTGGAGCTTGCCAAGCGGTTTGGCGGGGATGAGAGTCCCTCTTTCATAAACGGCGTGCTGGCCAGGATCGCAGACTGAGACGAGAGGTGCATTGACAGATTATGGCGGGAAATGTATATACAGTAAAACAGGTAAATGCCTATATCCGGAATATGTTCACCCAGGATTTCATGCTGAACCGTATTTACGTCAAAGGTGAGGTGTCAAACTGTAAGTACCACACGTCGGGTCATATATATTTTTCATTGAAGGATGAGTCCGGAACGATTGCCTGTGTCATGTTTGCAGGGCAGCGTGGTGGGCTCTCTTTTCGTATGGCGGAGGGACAGCAGGTGATCGTCTTCGGCTCGGTCAGCGTGTATGAGAGGAGCGGCACGTACCAGCTCTACGCAAGGCAGATACGGCTGGACGGAGAGGGTGTTTTATATGAGAAATTCCAGGCTCTGAAAAAGGAGCTGGAGGAGATGGGCATGTTTGCCCCTGAGTACAAAAAGCCCATTCCACGCTTTGCCATGCGGGTGGGCGTGGTGACGGCATCCACCGGGGCGGCTGTGCGGGATATCATGAATATCAGCAGGAGGCGGAACCCCTATGTGCAGCTCATCCTCTACCCGGCCCAGGTGCAGGGGGAGGGAGCAAAGGAGAGCATTGTAAAGGGAATACGCATGCTGGAGCAGGCCGGCGTGGACATGATGATCGTGGGCAGAGGAGGCGGCTCTATCGAGGATCTGTGGGCCTTCAACGAGGAGGTGGTGGCCAGAGCCATCTTTGACTGCTCTGTGCCTGTGATCTCCGCGGTGGGCCACGAGACAGACACCACCATCGCCGACTTTGTGGCGGACCTGCGGGCCCCCACGCCCTCGGCCGCGGCGGAGCTGGCGGTGTGGGACATCCGGCTCTTTGACCAGCGCCTGCGGGAGACAGCCCTTCAGATGAACCGTCAGATGGACCGGGTGCTCCAGGTGGGCCGGCTGCGTCTCCAGAAATATGAGGCCAGGCTCCAGTATCTCCATCCCGGCAACAAGCTGCGGGAGAGGCGCCAGATGCTGGCAGACCTGGAGGACTCCATGAGGCGCGGCATGGAGCAGAAGGTACAGAGGGCAAGACATCAGCTTGCCATTTACATCGAAAAGATGCGGGGGCTCTCCCCTGCCGGAAAGCTGAACCAGGGCTACTCCTACGTGGAGAGGGAGTCCGGTGGCAGACGGGAGGCGGTAAAGAGCATCCGCCAGGTGGAAAAAGATATGGAGCTGCACATCTACGTCTCGGACGGAGTCATCCGGGCCAGGGCGGAGGAAGTGCGGGATGAAGGAGGGACACCATGGAAGAGAGAATAGAGGAGCAGGCAGTGGCTGGAGGAGAGGAGAAGACGCTGGAGCAGCTCTTTTCAGAGCTGGAGGCGGTGACCGGAGCGCTGGAGGAGGAGTCCTCCCTTGAGAAGTCCTTTCAGCTCTACCACAGAGGGATGGACATGCTGAAGGCGTGCAGTGACAGGATAGACAGAGTGGAAAAACAGATACAGGTTCTGGATGAAAAAGGAGAGGCCCATGAGTTGCAGTAGGACAGACTATGAGAGAGAGCGGGAGAGGAAGACGGAGGAGATAGAAGCTATACTCAGAAAGTATCTGCCTCCGAGGGAGGGGATGCAGAGGATCATCATGGAGGCTATGGAGTACAGCCTCATGGCAGGCGGCAAGAGGCTCCGCCCCATGCTGATGCGGGAGACCTACCTTTTGTTCGGCGGGGAGGGAAATCTGGTGGAGCCCTTTATGGCGGCCATGGAGATGATCCACACCTACTCCCTTGTCCACGATGACCTGCCGGCCATGGACAACGACGAATACCGCAGAGGGCGGAAGACCACCCATGTGGTCTACGGGGAGGACATGGGCATCCTGGCCGGGGACGCCCTGCTGAACTTTGCCTTTGAGACAGCCGCCTCGGCCTTTGAGCAGTATCCGGACAAGGCCCTTCTCATCGGGAAGGCCCTTCGGGTCCTGGCGGGAAAGGCGGGCATCTACGGCATGATCGGCGGCCAGGTCGTGGATGTGAAGGAGACGGGACATGCGGTTTCCAGGGAGGTCCTGGATTTTATCTATGAGTTGAAGACAGGGGCCCTCATCGAGAGCTCCATGATGATCGGAGCCATCCTGGCCGGCGTCTCGGACGAGGATGTGAAGAAGGTGGAGAGGATTGCCTCCAATGTGGGGTTTGCCTTCCAGGTGCAGGATGATATCCTGGATGTGACCAGCACCAGCGAGGTGCTGGGAAAGCCGGTACACAGCGATGAGAAGAATGAGAAGAGTACCTACGTGACGCTGGCCGGCCTCGAGGAGGCGGGAAAGCTGGTAGAGACGGCGTCCATGGAGGCTGTCCGCCTCCTGGGAGAGCTTCCCGGGGAAAACGGCTATCTGGCCTGGCTCATCGAGAAGCTGATCCACCGGGAGAAATAAGGAGCGACAGGTATGTTGTTAGAGCGGATCGAGAGAGAAAATGATGTAAAAAAGCTAAAGACCGGGGAGCTGGAGGAGCTGGCGGCGGAGATCAGGCAGTTCCTGATAGAAAAGATCAGCATGACAGGAGGGCATCTGGCCTCCAATCTTGGAGTGGTGGAGCTCACCATCGCCATGCACAGAGTGTTCCAGCTGCCGGAGGACAAGATGATATGGGATGTGGGACATCAGTCCTACACCCACAAGATACTGACAGGGCGCAGGGCGGGCTTTGACGACCTGCGAAAATACGGGGGCATGAGCGGATTTCCGAAGCGGAAGGAGAGTGCCTGCGATGCCTTTGACACAGGACACAGCTCCACCTCCATATCTGCGGGACTGGGGTACGTGCAGGCCCGGGACCTGCTGGGGGAGGACTACAGCGTCATCTCCGTCATAGGGGACGGCGCCATGACAGGCGGCATGGCCTACGAGGCCCTGAACAACGCGGCCCAGATCAAGACAAATTTTATCATCATCCTAAATGACAATGAGATGTCCATCTCGGAGAACGTGGGCGGGATGTCCGATTATCTGGCCAGGCTCCGGACAGCGGATCTCTATACAGGACTGAAAAAGGGAGTCACCAACACCCTCCACAGGATCCCTGTGGCGGGTGACTATCTCATCGAGCAGATCAGGCGGACCAAGAACAGCATCAAGCAGCTCGTTGTGCCCGGCATGCTCTTTGAGGATATGGGCATCACCTATCTGGGGCCCATCCCGGGGCACGACATTGCCCTGCTGTGCCGGGCCCTGCGGGAGGCGAAAAAGGTGGAGGGGCCTGTCCTCCTCCACGTCCTCACCCGGAAGGGAAGGGGCTACGAGCCTGCCGAGCAGGAACCTGCCCGCTTCCACGGGACGGGACCCTTCGATATCAAGACGGGAAAGCCCGTGTCAGAAAAGAAGAAGGATACATACACGGATGTATTCTCCAAGGTCATCTGCGATATCGGGAAGCGTGATCCCAGGGTGGCGGTCATCACGGCGGCCATGGCGGACGGCACCGGACTCTCCGAGTTCCGGCGCCGCTTCCCGGCGCGCTTTTTCGATGTGGGCATTGCGGAGGGCCACGCGGTCACCTTTGCAGCGGGACTGGCTGCGGGTGGCATCAAGCCGGTGTTCGCCGTGTACTCCTCCTTCCTGCAGAGGGGTTATGACCAGATCATACATGATGTGGGACTGCAGAACCTCCCTGTTGTCTTTGCAGTGGACAGGGCGGGACTTGTGGGCAGCGACGGAGAGACCCACCAGGGCATCTTTGACCTGTCCTACCTGGGCAGCATCCCCAACATGACAGTCATGTCGCCGAAAAACCGCTGGGAGCTGGCGGACATGCTCCGCTTTGCCGTGGACTACGAGGGCCCCATAGCGGTCCGCTACCCGCGGGGAACAGCCTACGACGGCTGCGAGGAGTTCCGGGCGCCCATCCGGTACGGGAAGAGCGAGGTCATCTACGAGGAGGAGAGCATTGCCATTGTGAGCGTGGGGCACATGTTTGAGGAGGCCCTGGAGACCCGCAGGCTCATCAAGGAGACCGGGTACAACTGCAGCCTTGTCAACGCCAGGTTTGTCAAGCCCATAGACAGGGAGATGATCGAGGAGCTGGCGAAGCGCCACAGCCTCATCGTCACCATTGAGGAGAATATTTTATGCGGCGGCTTCGGCGAACAGGTGGCAGAGTACGTGTCCGCCAACAGCCTTCCCGTGAAGGTGCTGAACCTGGCTCTGCCGGATGATTACATCGAGCACGGCAGCGTGGATGTGCTGCGCAGGGAGGTCCTTCTGGACGCCCCCTCCATGATGAAGCGCATCGTGACAGAGTATATACTCGCCTGTTCCAGGAGGACAGCAGGGGAAAAGAATGACAAAAAACAGACAGGAGAACAGCCATGAAAGAGCGTCTGGATGTATTGCTTGTAAAAAGAAATCTGGCCGGGTCCAGGGAGAAGGCCAAGGCCATCATCATGTCCGGCATTGTGTATGTGGACGGCCAGAAGGAGGACAAGGCCGGCACTACCTTTCCGGCGGATGTGCAGATTGAAGTCCGCGGTCACACCCTCCCCTATGTCAGCAGGGGAGGACTGAAGCTGGAGAAGGCGCTGAAATGCTTTGATGTGTCCGTGGAGGGAAAGGTCTGCACGGATGTGGGGTCTTCCACGGGAGGCTTCACGGACTGCATGCTGCAGAACGGAGCGGTGAAGGTATTTGCCATAGACGTTGGACGGGGACAGCTGGACTGGAAGCTGCGCCAGGACGAGCGGGTGGTCTGCATGGAGAAGACAAACATCCGTTACGTGAAGCCGGAGGACCTGGGAGAGCCTGTGGACTTCTCCTCCATTGACGTGTCCTTTATCTCTCTTTCAAAGGTGCTGGGACCCATCCGGGATTACCTGACAGAAAAGGGACAGATCGTGGCTCTCATCAAGCCCCAGTTTGAGGCAGGAAGAGAGAAGGTCGGAAAAAAGGGCGTAGTGCGTGAAAAGAGCACTCACCTGGAGGTCATCGACCAGGTCGTTTCCTACGCTGTCTCCATCGGCCTGCGGGTGCTGGACCTGACATTTTCCCCCATCAAAGGGCCCGAGGGAAATATCGAGTACCTGGTCCATCTGGAAAAGTGCGACCCGGCAGCGGCGGGACTGGAGGATAAAGTAGATATGGAAATGGTTGTGACAGAAGCCTTTGAGGCACTGCGAGGTTAGAAGATGGAACGGTTTTATATAGTGACAAATGACGGAAAGGACAGAGACGGGAAAGTCACGGACAGGCTCCGTCACATCCTGGAAGGCGCGGGAAAAACGTGCCTGTTCTCGAAAAAGGACAGCCGGAAAAATATCATCCGGGAGACAGTCCCGGACAATGCGGACTGCGCCATTGTCATCGGAGGGGATGGAAGCCTTATAGAGGTGGCCAGGATACTGAAAAGCGAGATCCCTATCCTGGGCATCAACATGGGAACGCTGGGCTATCTGACAGAGGTGGACCCTGCCAGACTGGAGGAGGCGTTGGCGCAGATTCTGCGGGGAGATTACTGCATCGAGAAAAGGATGATGCTGGAGGGACATTTCCGGGGAATGGAGCCGGATGTCGCCCTCAACGATATCGTGATATCCAGAAAAGGAAACCTGCGGGTCATACATTTTGACCTGTATGTCAACGGCTCCTATCTGAACTCCTATGAGGCGGACGGCATGATCCTGTCTACTCCGACCGGGTCTACCGCCTACAACCTGTCAGCCGGAGGACCTGTGGTGGAGCCGACAGCCGCACTCATCGTACTCACTCCCATCTGCTCCCACGCTCTGAATACCAGCAGCATTGTCCTGTCTGCTGAGGATGAGGTCATCATCCAGATCGGGCAGGGGAGGAACGGGAGAGAAGAGGAGGTGTTCGCCACATTTGACGGCGCGGATGTGGTGGAGATGCGTACCGGGGACAGGATCCTGGTGCGCAGGTCAGAACATGTGACAAAGCTGATGAAGCTGAGCAAGGTCAGCTTTCTCGAAATCATGCGCAGAAAGATGAAAGGAAACTAATACCATGAAGATCAACCGACATGCAAAGATCGTAGAACTCATCAAGAAATACAGGATAGAGACACAGGAGGAGCTGGCGGAATACCTGAACAGAGAGGGCTTTAAGGTGACACAGGCTACCGTATCCCGGGATATACGTGATCTGAAGCTGACCAAGGTACCCACAGATGACGGAAGACAGAAATACGCGGTGCACCAGAAGGGCGAGTCAGAGATGAGCGAAAAGTATATCCGCGTGCTCCGGGATGGATATGTCTCCATGGATATGGCCCAGAATATCCTGGTGATCAAGACGGCGGTAGGCATGGCAAATGCTGTGTGCGCTGCCCTGGACGCCATGAAGTGGAACGAGATTGTCGGGAGTGTGGCCGGGGATGACACGATCATCTGCGTGATACGCAGTGTGGACGAGGCCATCGCTGTCATGGATAAGATCAGCAAAATTATTTCTTAGTGGCTTTTGAGTGAGCAGGAGGCTGTATGTTACAGAATTTACATGTGAAGAATCTTGCCCTGATCGATGAGATAGAGATTGATTTCCAAAAGGGGCTGAATATACTGACAGGAGAGACCGGAGCGGGGAAGTCCATTATCCTCGGTTCGGTCAGCCTTGCTCTTGGGGGCAGGTACTCCACGGACATCCTGCGCAAAGGTGCCAGGTACGGATTCGTGGAGCTGACCTTTACAGTGGAAAATGAAGATCAGGAGGAAAAGCTTGGAAGGCTGGATATCTTCCCGGAGGAGGGGGCAGTGGTCCTGAGCCGGCGGCTCATGGAGGGCCGCAGCACGAGCAAGATCAACGGGGAGACTGTGCCCATTTCACTCCTCAAGGAGGCGGCAGGCATCCTGATCGACATCCACGGCCAGCATGAGCACCAGTCCCTCCTCTACAAGAAGAGACAGCTGGAGCTGCTGGATGCCTTTTCGTCCGGAGATATCCTGGACGCAAAGGAGAAGGTCCGCTCCTCCTTCCAGGAGTACAGAAAATGGAAAAAGGAGCTGGAGGAGGCCGACCAGGATGAGGCCCAGAGGGCAAAGGAGGCCTCCTTCCTGGAATTTGAGATCGGGGAGATCGAGGAGGCCGCTCTTGCGGACGGAGAGGATGAGGAGCTGGAGGAGAGCTACCGGCGCATGGTCAACAGCAAGCGGATCGTGGAGGGAGTCAGCGAGGCTCACGGCTATACAAGCGGGGCGGATGGCAGCGCCAGCGAGTGTCTCAGCCGGGCTGCCAGGTGTCTCTCTGAGGCGGCGGGACTGGATGAGGATGCCCGCCAGCTCTACGAGCAGCTCCTTGAGGTGGACAGCCTTCTGAATGATCTCAACAGAGAGCTGGCGGACTATGAGAAGTCGCTGGAGTTTTCCGACGAGGATTTCACCCGGACGGAGAACCGGCTCAATGAGATCAACCGTCTCAAGACAAAATACGGCAGCACGATCGGGCAGATCAAAGCCTACTGCGAGGAGAAAAGGAGCCGTCTTCTCGTGCTGAACGACTATGACCGCTATCTGGAGGAGCTGAAGGAGAAGTATGAGAGGTCTCTCAAGCATCTGGAGAAGAATACGACTGTGCTCACAAGGCTGAGAAAAGAGCAGGGTCTTCTCTTTGCAGAGCAGATCACAGAGGGGCTTCGGGACCTGAACTTTGCCGATGTCCGTTTTGAGATTGATTTTTCCAGCCTTCCGGAGTACACGTCAAACGGAAAGGACGACATCGCCTACATGATATCCATGAACCCGGGGGAGCCCTTAAAGCCCCTGGCCGAGGTGGCATCCGGGGGCGAGCTCTCCAGGATCATGCTGGCCATCAAGACGGTGATGGCGGACAGGGACGATATCCCCACTCTCATCTTCGATGAGATCGACGTGGGGATCAGCGGACGGACAGCCCAGAAGGTGTCGGAGAAGATGGCTGTCATCGGAAAGACCCACCAGGTCATCTGCATCACCCATCTGGCTCAGATTGCCGCCCAGGCGGACGCCCACTACCTGATCGAGAAGACGGTGGAAGAGGGCAAGACCCACACGGATATCCGTCAGCTCTCGGACAAGGAGTCGGTGGAGGAGCTGGCAAGGATACTGGGAGGCGCGAAGATCACAGACGCGGTCCTGGAGAACGCGAGGGAGATGAAAGAGCTGGCCCGCGGTGGAAATAAAGAATGATCAGCGGGTTTTCGGCTTGGACAAGATTGTTTAAATAAAAAGTTGACAATAATTATTATGCAACATAAAATAGAGATAGGTCGAAAGACCAGAAAAGAAGCATTGCATAAGAGTGGCAAAAGGATGTGGCGGCCTTCATTTCATTCTCGATTGTTTCCAATCGAAGAAAGGAGGTGCCTATGGATCTGTTTGTAGTATTCCTGGCGTTGGCAGTCAGTGCAGTATTTCAAATAAATCTGCTGGATACTTTCGCTGTATTTGAGGTTACATACAAAATCATTTGTTTGTCTTTCCTCATATACAGGAAAACAGTATCCCGGCAAAGGAAAACGCCCATCCGCTCTGGCAAGCGTGATGGGCGTTTGCGTCACAGACGCAGATAATTAATCACCTTAAAGAGTTGCCACATCGGTTTTGATCCGATATGCAATGCTTCTTTTCATCTTCAGTATAGTAAGAAAATTATCTTTTGTCAATGTGTTTATGGAAACACTTTTTTGAATATCTGTCATTTCCTGACAAGGCAGCTTACATATTCGTATACCCCATCAGGTACTCATCCACTTCCCGGGCGCACTCCCGGCCCTCCGCGATGGCCCAGACGACGAGGGACTGACCTCTGTGCATATCCCCTGCGGCGAACACCTTCTCTGTGTTTGTCCTGTAGGAGGAGGGGGCAGTGGCGGCCACGCCTCTTGGAGTAAGGTCAAGCTGGAAGGCGTCTGACACATAGGACTCACATCCGGTAAAGCCTGCCGCGATGAGGAGAAGGTCTGCCTCCAGTATCTCTTCACTTCCCTCTACCTCTGTCATTTTCCCGTCCTTGAAGGCAAGCTTCACCGTTTTCACTCCTGTGAGCTGGTTTTTGTCGTCTGTCAGGAACTCCTTGATGGTCGTCTCGTAGATCCGGGGATCGTGGCCAAAGCAGTAGATGGCCTCCTCCTGCCCGTAATCGGTCTTGCAGATTTTGGGCCACTCCGGCCAGGGATTGGATGGGGTGCGCTCATCCGGGGCCTTGGGCATCATCTCGATCTGTGTGACAGAGGCGCAGCCCTGGCGGATACAGGTACCCACGCAGTCATTTCCAGTGTCTCCTCCGCCCACGATGATGACCTTTTTATCCTTTGCGGATACCCAGGGGGTACCGTCCAGCAGATGCTTTGTGGCCTTTGTGAGGAAGTCCACGGCAAAGTAGATGCCCTCCGCCTGGCGGCCCTCACCGTTTAAGTCCCTGGCTCTCTTGGAGCCGCAGCACAGGATCACAGCGTCATACTCCTCCAGCAGCTTCTGGGCCGGGATGTCAGCGCCGATGTTGGCGCCGGTCACAAACTCGATGCCCTCTGCGGTCATCAGATCCACGCGGCGCTGTACGATGGATTTGTCCAGCTTCATGTTGGGGATACCGTACATGAGAAGGCCTCCCACGCGGTCCTCCCTCTCAAACACAGTCACATGGTGGCCTCTCTGGCCCAGCTGGTCGGCGGCTGCCAGGCCGGCGGGACCGGACCCAACTACGGCCACCTTCTTTTCCGTGCGCACAGCCGGGATCCGGGGCTTCATATTTCCCTCGGCAAAGCCGGTCTCTATGATGAAGAGCTCATTGTCGCGGATGGTGACCGGATCGTCGTTCATGCCGCACACACAGGCCTTTTCGCACAGAGCCGGGCAGACTCTCCCGGTAAATTCCGGGAAGCTGCTGGTCTTGCGCAGGCGGGAGAGAGCTTGGGAGTAGTTGCCGTGGAATACCTCGTCGTTCCACTCCGGGATCAGATTGTGGAGCGGGCAGCCTGTCACCATGCCCTTCAGCTGCAGTGCAGACTGGCAGAAGGGGACGCCGCAGTTCATGCATCGGGCCCCCTGGAGCCTTCTTTCCTCAGGGGAAAGAGGGGGATGAAATTCATTGAAATTCTTGATGCGCTCCTCCGGAGCACAGGATGAATTATCCACTCTTTTATATTCTAAAAAACCAGTTGGTTTTCCCATAGTCAGTCTTCCTCCTTTGGACTATTTCTGGATCTCATAAAATGCTTCAAGCGCCGCGTCTTCATGGGAGAGACCCTTCTCTTCGTACTTGCTGATGGCGTGGAGCATGCGCTGGTAATCGTTGGGAAGGATCTTCTTAAATCCCGGCAGATAATCTCCGAAATGCTCCAGGATATCCTTTGCGAGAGCGGAAGAGGTCTCCTTCTCGTAATCCTTCAGTATATTTTTCAGCTCGGCAATGTCGTGCTTTTCCGTCACCTCAGACATGGTCACCATATCCTTGTTCAGCTTTTTGTAGAGCTGATGATCCATATCCAGCACATAGGCTGTGCCGCCGCTCATGCCTGCGGCAAAGTTTTTGCCTGTCTTTCCAAGGATGACCGCGCAGCCTCCTGTCATGTATTCCAGCCCGTGGTCGCCGCAGCCCTCGGCCACCGCTGTGGCGCCGGAGTTGCGGACGCAGAAGCGCTCGCCGGCCACGCCGCAGACATAGGCTTTTCCTGATGTGGCACCGTAGAGGGCCACGTTTCCGATGATGATGTTTTCAGAGGCCTTAAAAGTGCTGTGTTTGGACGGATACACGATCAGCTTTCCGCCTGACAGGCCCTTGCCGAAGTAGTCGTTGGCGTCTCCCTCCAGCGTCAGGGTCAGACCCTTGGGGATAAAGGCGCCGAAGGACTGCCCGCCGCCTCCGGTGCAGTGTACCTTGAAGGTGTCGTCCTTGAGTGTGTTCTTGAAGGCGGCCGTGATCTCGGATCCCAGGATGGTTCCCACAGAGCGGTTCACGCTGTTCACGCGGATGCTCTCGCTGTGCTTCCTGCCGCTCTTCAGAGCCTTCTCAAAGCGGGGCAGGAGAATGGCCTCGTCCACGGTCTTCTCCAGTTCAAAGTCAAAGACATCCTCCGGGTTGAAGTGAACTGCGCTGCCCTCCGGGGAGGAGCAGAGGATCCTTGAGAGGTCTACCTTTTTCGCCCTCGGGATCGTACAGTTCTCCCTCACCTTCAGACATTCCGTGTGTCCCACCATCTCAGAGAGAGTGCGGAAGCCAAGCTTTGCCATGATCTCCCGCAGCTCCTGGGCCATGAAGAGCATGAAGTTCATGACATACTCCGGTTTGCCCTTGAAGCGCTTGCGCAGGCACTCGTTTTGGGTGGCAACGCCCACAGGGCAGGTGTCCAGATTGCAGACACGCATCATCATGCAGCCCATGGTCACAAGGGGAGCGGTGGCAAAGCCGAACTCCTCAGCGCCAAGCAGGGCGGCAATGGCCACATCCCGGCCGCTCATGAGCTTGCCGTCTGTCTCGATGACTACACGGCTTCTCAAGTGGTTCTGGATCAGCGTCTGGTGTGTCTCCGCAAGGCCCAGCTCCCAGGGAAGTCCCGCGTGATGGATAGAGCTCTGGGGCGCAGCTCCTGTACCTCCGTCGTAGCCGGAGATGAGCACAACCTGGGCGCCTGCCTTGGCCACGCCGGAGGCGATGGTGCCGACGCCTGCCTCGGACACCAGTTTGACAGCGATCCGGGCCTTTCTGTTGGCGTTCTTCAGGTCATAGATGAGCTGCGCCAGATCCTCGATGGAGTAGATATCGTGGTGCGGCGGAGGGGAGATCAGGGACACGCCTGGGGTAGAGTAGCGGGTCTTTGCGATCCAGGGGTATACCTTCTTACCGGGCAGATGTCCGCCTTCTCCGGGCTTTGCGCCCTGGGCCATTTTGATCTGGATCTCCTTTGCGCTCACCAGGTACTCGCTTGTGACGCCAAAGCGCCCTGAGGCCACCTGCTTGATGGCGCTGTTTTTCTCCGTTCCAAGGCGCTCCGGCTTCTCGCCGCCCTCGCCTGAGTTGGACTTGCCGCCCAGCCGGTTCATGGCAATGGCCATGCACTCGTGGGCCTCCTCGGAGATGGAGCCGTAGGACATGGCCCCTGTCTTAAAGTGCTTGACAATCTCAGAGGCGGGCTCCACCTCGTCGATGGGGATGCCCCCGTCCTCCGGGAACTGGAAGGCCAGAAGACCCCGCAGGGTGTGGGGACGGGTCTCGTCGTCCACCATGGCCGTATATTCCTTAAACCTGTCATAGTCGCCGTTCTGTGTGGCCTGCTGGAGGGCGATGATGGTGGCGGGATTGTAGAGGTGGTCCTCCTTGTCCTCGCCGCTTCTCAGCCTGTGGAAGCCGGTGCTGTCCAGCGTGGTATCCACGCCCAGGTCCAGCGGATCAAAGGCCTTGTTGTGGCGGGCGATCACGTCGTCATTGATGTCCTTCATGCTGATGCCGCCCACCCGGCTGACTGTGTTGGTAAAATACTTGTCTATGACCTCTCTGCTGATGCCCACAGCCTCGAAGATCTGGGCAGACTGATAGGACTGGAGGGTGGAAATACCCATCTTGGCCGCGATCTTTACAATGCCGTGGAGCACAGCCTCGTTGTAGTCGTGGATAGCTGTGTGGTAGTCCTTGTCCAGGATGCCCTTGTCGATGAGCTCCGCAATGCACTCGTGGGCCAGATAGGGGTTGACAGCCCGGGCGCCGTAGCCCAGGATGGTGGCAAACTGGTGCACGTCTCTTGGCTCGCCGCTCTCCAGGATGATGGAGACAGCGGTCCTCTTCTTTGTCCGGATCAGGTGCTGCTCCATGGCGGAGACAGCCAGGAGAGAGGGGATGGCCACATGGTTCTCATCCACGCCCCGGTCGGAGAGGATGATGATGTTGGCTCCCTTTGTGTAGGCCCGGTCGCAGCTCACAAAGAGCTGATCCAGCGCCTTCTCCAGGGACGTGTTCTTGAAATAGAGCAGGGATACTACCGCACTCTTAAATCCGGGCCGGTCCAGGGACTTGATCTTCATCATGTCCACGCCGGTGAGGATGGGGTTCTTCACCTCCAGCACCGTACAGTTGCCGCTCGCCTCCTCCAGCAGGTTTCCGTCTGAGCCGATGTACACGGTGGTGTCTGTGACGATCTCCTCCCGGAGCGAGTCAATGGGCGGGTTGGTCACCTGGGCAAAGAGCTGTTTGAAATAGTGGGAGAGAGGCGGATGCTTCTCGGACAGCACAGCCAGGGGAATGTCGGTTCCCATGGAGGCCGTGGCCTCGGACCCGTTTGTCGCCATGGGAAGGAGCACATCCTTCACATCCTCGTAGGTGTAGCCGAAGACCTTGTAGAGCTGATCCCTTCTCACCTGACTGTGGACCGGCACCTTCTTGTTGGGAACCGGGATGTCCTTTAAGTAGAGCAGGTTCAGGTCCAGCCACTCGCCGTAGGGCTGGCGGGTGGAGTAGTACTCCTTGCACTCCTCGTCGGAGATGAGCTTTTTCTTCTTCGTGTCCACGAGGAGGATCTTTCCCGGCTGCAGTCTGGATTTCTCCACCACGTGCTCAGCCGGGATGTCCAGCACGCCCACCTCTGAGGAGAGGATGAGATGCCGGTCGTCTGTGATGTAGTACCTGGAGGGGCGAAGTCCGTTCCGGTCCAGGACAGCGCCCAGGATATCCCCGTCTGAGAAGAGGATGGCCGCAGGGCCGTCCCAGGGCTCCATCATAGTGGCGTAGTAGTGGTAGAAGTCCTTCTTCTTCTCATCCATGTACCGGTCGTGTCTCCAGGGCTCCGGTATGGTGATCATGACGGCCAGGGGAAGATCCATGCCGTTCATGTAGAGGAACTCCAGAGTGTTGTCCAGCATGGCGGAGTCGGATCCGCTGCTGCCGATGACCGGGAGCACCTTGTCGATGTCGTCGGAGATGACAGAGGAGTGCATGGTCTCCTCCCTGGCCAGCATGCGGTCCGCGTTGCCCCGGATAGTGTTGATCTCCCCGTTGTGGAGGATCAGGCGGTTAGGGTGCGCCCGCTCCCAGCTGGGCGTCGTGTTGGTGGAGAAGCGGGAGTGGACCATGGCGATGGCTGTGCGGTAGTCCGTATCCTGCAGGTCATCGTAGAAGCGGCGGAGCTGTCCCACAAGGAACATGCCCTTGTAGACGATGGTCCGGGAGGAGAGGGAGGCCACGTAGGTGTCCTCGCAGCTCTGCTCAAACTCTCTTCTTGCGATGTAGAGGCGGCGGTCAAAGTCGATGCCCTTTGGGCAGTCCTTTGGCCTCTCCACAAAGCACTGCATGATGTAGGGCATGCGCTCTCTGGCGTAGTCGCCCAGTATCTCCGGGTGGACCGGCACATTTCTCCAGCCCAAGAGCTTAAGGCCGCCCTTCTCCAGAATGACCTCAAACATTTTCCGGGAGAAATTCCTCTTCAGCGTGTCCTGGGGGAAGAAGAACATGCCCACGCCGTAGTCACGCTCGTCCCCCAGAGTGATGCCGATCTGTGCGGCTGCCTTGGAAAAAAAAGAGTGGGAAATCTGCGTCAGGATTCCCACTCCGTCACCAACCTGTCCAGTAGCGTCTTTGCCTGCGCGGTGTTCCAGTTTTTCTACGATCGTAAGGGCGTCATCCAGGATCTTGTACTCCTGGATGCCGTCGATACTGACAACAGCTCCGATGCCGCAGGCATCGTGCTCAAAACTGCTCTGATATAAATTTTGATTTTCCTGGTTCATATGAAAACTCCTTTCGTATTGCGGGCTTTACACGCCGCTTGCTCCGTAGTTGGAGAGTACTCTTGCGGAAGGATCGTCCACATCGCAGCCCTCCCACTCCCTGTTGGGCATCCAGAAGTCCACGATCATCTCGGACTGTCCGGGATAGTACTTCTCGAAGATCTCCCGGTACAGGAGGGACTCCTTTGTGAAGGGAGCTGCATGTGTATATTGTTTCCGTTTTTCTTCAAATTCTTCATCGGAATAGCAGCCCTCTGCGTATTCCTTCAGATAGTCCACCATGGAGTGGCCCACTGCGTCGGAGAAGGCAGCCTTCTCCCGCATCAGGATGTCGTGGGGGAGATAGTCGCCCTCAAAGGCATGGCGGAGAAGATATTTTCCTTTGTTGTAGATGTTCATCTTCTTTGCCGGGTCCACGCTCATGACGTAGGATACAAAATCCAGGTCGCCAAAGGGGACACGTGCCTCCATGGAGTTTACGCTGATGCACCGGTCTGCCCGGAGCACGTCATACATGTGGAGCTCATGGACTCTCTTGACGGACTCCTTCTGGAAGGCCTCCGGTGAGGGAGCGAAGTCTGTATATTTGTAGCCAAAGAGCTCGTCTGAGATCTCGCCTGTCATGAGGACACGCACGTCCGTCTTCTCGTGGATGGCCCTGCAGAGAAGGTACATGCCCATGGAAGCTCGGATGGTGGTGATGTCAAATGTGCCGAGAGCCTTGATGACATCCGGCAGGGCGTGAAGGACATCCTCCTTTGTGATGATGACCTCTGTGTGGTCGCTTCCGATATAGTCAGCCACTTCCTTCGCGTACTTTAAATCAATGGCGTCCTCGCTCATGCCGATGGCAAAGGTGCGGATGGGGCGGTCCAGGATGCGGGCCGACACAGCGCACACCAGAGAGGAGTCCAGGCCTCCGCTCAAGAGGAAGCCAAGGGGAGCGTCCGCGTCCAGTCTCTTGCGGATGCCCTCCACCAGCTTGTCGTGGATGTTCCTGCAGACCTCCTCCGTGTCATCCGTACAGACAGAGGAAACCTCTGTGATATCGCGGTAGCAGATGAATTCCCCGTCCTTGTAGTAGTGTCCGGGCGGGAAGGGCATGATCTTGTCAGTGAGTCCTACCAGGTTTTTTGCCTCACTTGCGAAAATGGCGGCGCCATTTTTATCATATCCATAGTAGAGTGGACGGATGCCGATGGGATCCCTGGCTGCTATGTATGATTTTGTGTCGCCGTCAAAGAGGATGAGAGCGTACTCTGCATCCAGCATGCCAAACATGTCTGTCCCGTATTCCTTGTAGAGGGGGAGAAGGAGTTCGCAGTCGCTGTCACTCTTAAAGGTATAGCCTTTCTCCTCCAGCTTTTTTTTCATTTTTCTGAAGCCATATATTTCTCCGTTGCATACAAGGGTATGACCGCAAAGGGAGAAGGGCTGCATCCCTTCTCCTGTAAGTCCCATGATCGCAAGTCTGTGAAAACCGAGAAGGCCGAAGCCGGTATCGATGATCCGGCTGTCGTCCGGTCCTCTCGAGATGGTGCGGTCAAATCCCTCCTTGAATAGATCGTGATCGGCACTGGGTGAACAGTACCCCATGATTGAACACATAGATGTTACCTCCGGGATTTGATTTTTATAAACAAGGCGCTCTGCCTAGATGATGCCAAAGAGCAGCTTTCCGTAAGTCGGGAATGGCCATACAGATGTGTCTGTCATGGTCTCCAGCAGGTCCACGTCGCCGCGGAGGGCGTCCATGGCCGGGATGACCATATCTCTGTAGTAGAAGGCCTCCTTCTCGAAATCGGAAATGGTGCCTGCCTCGCTGACAACCCTTTTCAGTGTCTCCAGCTTCTCGTAGGCGGAAGCAGTGAGAGAGGAGATCTTCTTGACTGTGCTGTATTCATAGGATGTGTCGATCTCAGCTCCGAGAGAGCGCTTTGCGAGTACAGTATCCGTGAGTGAGTGTGCGTATCCACTGACTGCCGGGAGGATATCCCGCTCAGCCATCTCGGCCATGGTCAGGGCCTCGATGTGCAGCACCTTCACGTAATTTTCCATCATGATCTCATAGCGGGACTGCATTTCTTCCTCGCTGAACACCTTGTGGGAGGTGAACAGCTTCACGTTCTTCTCGTGGAGGAAGCAAGGCAGTGCGTCCGGCGTGGTGCGCAGGTTCAGAAGTCCTCTCTTTTCGGCCTCCTCGAGCCATGCGTCGTCGTAGCCGTTTCCGTTGAAGATGATCCGCTTGTGGTCCCGGATCGTATCCCGTATCAGGTCGTGGAGGGCGGTCTCGAAATCGTCCGCGCTCTCCAGGATGTCGGCGAACTGCTTCAGCTCTTCTGCCACCGCTGTGTTCAGGATCACGTTGGGGCCTGAGATGGAAGCGGAGGAGCCCAGCATGCGGAACTCAAATTTATTTCCGGTAAAGGCAAAGGGTGATGTCCTGTTCCGGTCTGTGGAGTCCTTGGGGAACTTGGGAAGAACGTGTACGCCGACACGCATCAGCTCTTTTTCCTTTCCGTCGTAGGACTCTTCGTTTTCAATGGCCTTGAGGATTTCGGTCAGCTCATCGCCAAGGAACATGGAGATGACTGCCGGCGGCGCCTCGTTTGCCCCCAGTCTGTGGTCGTTTCCGGCTGAAGCGGCGGACAGGCGCAGGAGATCCTGGTACTCATCCACAGCCTTGATGACCGCGCAGAGGAAGAGGAGGAACTGGGCGTTCTCGGAGGGCGTGTCGCCGGGCTCAAGGAGATTGATGCCGGTGTCCGTGGAGATAGACCAGTTGTTGTGCTTGCCGCTTCCGTTGATGCCCTCAAAGGGCTTCTCGTGGAGAAGGCAGACAAGGTCGTGCTTCTTGGCGATCCGCTGCATCAGCTCCATCATCAGCTGGTTGTGGTCTGTGGCAATGTTGGTAGTGGTGAAGATGGGCGCCAGCTCGTGCTGTGCGGGAGCCACCTCGTTGTGCTCTGTCTTGGCCAGGATTCCCAGCTTCCAGAGTTCTTCATTGAGTTCCTTCATATATGCCTGGACGCGGGATTTGATGGTGCCGAAGTAGTGGTCCTCCAGTTCCTGGCCCTTGGGAGCGGGTGCTCCGAAGAGGGTCCTGCCTGTGTAGATCAGGTCTTTTCTTTCCTCATAATACTTTTTATCTACCAGGAAATATTCCTGCTCCGGGCCTACCGTTGTCTTTACGGATTTCACATCCTCATTTCCGAAGAGATGCACAACCCGGAGAGCCTGGCGGTTGATGGCCTGCATGCTCCGCAAAAGAGGCGTTTTCTTGTCGAGCGCGTGGCCGCTGTAGGAGCAGAAGGCCGTGGGGATGCACAGGACACCGTTCTTGATGAAGGCGTAGGCTGTGGGGTCCCAGGCTGTGTATCCTCTGGCCTCAAAGGTGGCCCGAAGTCCTCCCGACGGGAAGGAGGAGGCGTCCGGTTCACCCTGCACCAGCTCTTTGCCGGAAAATTCCATGATGACTTTTCCGTCCACATCCGGGCTGATGAAGCTGTCGTGCTTTTCGGCTGTTATGCCTGTCATGGGCTGGAACCAGTGGGTGTAGTGTGTGACTCCCTTTTCAATCGCCCAGTCTTTCATGGCGTTGGCGACTACGTTGGCAATATTTATATCCAGGCTCCTTCCGTCTTTCATCGTGCGCTGAAGCTGCCGGAAGGTCTCCTTGGGAAGACGTTCCTTCATGACAGACTCATCGAAAACCATTGAACCAAATTTCTCTGCTGCTGTACTCATGACTCTCAAACTCCTTTTCATTTTTATTTCAATCTGAAGTGTGCGGCTTCGGCCGTCAAGGCAAGTAAAAAAAGAGCGGCAGTGGAGCTCCTCCATCCCGATATAGCCAGTCTCAGGGTGAAAGGGCGACTCCATTGCCGCGTGCACAAAGTAAAAGAAAAAACGGCGCACAGAAAAAAGGGGTATTTCTGCGACGCCGTTGCCGTTCTTTGCATAAGACTATACTGCCGTGATACAGATTTGTCAAATGTTTTTTTGTATTTATTTCCGTACAATCCGCCCGGCGGACCTGACAGAAGTTGACATGGAAAAGGAAATCCGCTATATTTTCTACTGTAAGGATATGGAGGGCAAAGGCGTTCATCTGAGTCAGGGAAGGTTTTCATACTGTGAAAGCTTTCTCTCTTGGAAGACGCCTTTTTATCATATGTAAAGTCCAGCTAAGAAATGTCAAGAGGTGATATAAAAAAAGTTAAATTTGTTACAACAGAGCAAAAAAGGCAACCTTAACAGACCATTCCCCGATATAGGAGTGGTCAGGAACTAAA
>NZ_NFLQ01000010.1 GCF_002160985.1 Lachnoclostridium sp. An118
AGCATACTGGATTTTATCCGCTTTGCGGATGATGAGAAATGCCACCGGACCATCCGCCTGTGTGATGAGCAGACGGGGAAAAAGTACACAGACCTTCTGGAGATGCAGATCCTGGAGCTTAAGAAGCTGCCTGGGGACCTGCGGGAGGATGACGAGGTCGTCCGCTGGATGCGTTTCCTGGCAGGGAAGAGCAGGAAGGAGTTGGAGGATATGGCAGGTACAAGCGAATATATTGAGGAGGCCTACAGGGAGCTGGAGAGGATGAGCGCGGACGAGAGGGCCAGGCTGGAGTACGAGGCCCGGCAGAAGGCCATCAGGGACCACGATGCTATTATGAACAGCGCCTGGGAGACCGGACTGGAGAAAGGCCTGCAGGAAGGAAGAGAGAAGGGGTTGCAGGAGGGAAGAGAAAAGGGCCTGCAGGAAGGAAGAGAACAGGGCATGGAGCAGGGCATAGAGCAGGGCATGGAGCAGGGCATAGAGCAGGGCATAGAGCAGGGCCGGCTGTCCATAGTCCGGCGGATGCTGGAGGGCGGCACCAGCCCGGAAGAGATCACGCGCCTCACCGGGGCCACGGGGGAGGAAGTGGAAAAGGCACGAAACATGCAGGATTGCCTGAGATGAGGATGTGTGAGGAAATCCAGGATTGAAACAGAAAAACACCTTGCAATTTACTGCGGAGTGTGATACGATATCCCTCGGTCAGCTTGCGGGAGCTGTCCGGGAGATATCATTTCAGGCTCCGTGGTCAAGAGGTTAAGACATCGCCCTTTCACGGCGGTAACACGGGTTCGATTCCCGTCGGAGTCATGTATCAGGCGCAGTAGCCAAGTGGTAAGGCACAGGTCTGCAACACCTCGATCCACCGGTTCAAATCCGGTCTGCGCCTCTTATAAATAAAAAGAAGAGAAATGCTGAAAACCGGCATTTCTCTTTCTTTTTTATCTCTGTCCATTTGAACACCTGGCAGCCCTGGGATAGTCCTAAGCGGGGCTGCTCTTTTCCTGTCTGCCGGGTTTCCGGCCAATCAGCTCACGCTGCGTCCAGCTGCCTCTGAGATAGCAGAGGACACCGGCCGAGGATACAAGGATCCATGTCACTCCCTCCGCCATCCAGATGCCCCAGTGCCCGATAAAGGGAAGGCCTGTCAGGAGGAAGGCACAGCCTACTCTCCCGACTACCTCCAGGACACCGCTGCCGAAGGCGAATGCGGCGTTTCCGGCTCCGTTGAGGATGCCCCGGAAGACGTAGAGAAAACCCCAGAAGATAAAGAAGAGGCTGATCAGCCTGAGGGCGTGCGCGCCGATCCGGATCACCTGGGGATCCGACACGAACCAGCCCATGAACATGGAACCGCAGGCGTACATGACAAGGAGCATGAGCAGGGTGAAACCGGCTGTGATCCAGAGGCAGCACCGCGTGCCCCGGCGTACCCGGTCCGTATCCCTGGCACCCAGATTTTGGGCTGTATAGTTGGACAGAGCTGTGTTCAGCGCAATGTAGATCTGTCCCACCAGGTTTTCGATGCGGTTGGTGGCGGTGAAAGCTGCCACGATGACAGTGCCGAAGGAGTTGATGACACTCTGGAGGACCACGCAGGAGAATGCGATCATGGCGTTCTGCAGGGCCAGGGGCATGCCGATGTGCACCATCTGTTTCATGATCTCCATGTCCGGACGGAACTCCGCTCTTCTGATCCGGAAGTAGGGATTGGTCCGCAGGGAAAAAATAAGGCATGAGCAGGCGGATGTAAACTGGGCGATGGAGGTGGCCAGGGCCGCGCCTGACACGCTCATGTGGAGCACTGTGACAAAAAGCAGGTCCAGGCCGACGTTTAAGAGCGCTGCCATTGACAGAAAGATCAGTGGGGTCCGGCTGTCCCCGAGAGCTCTCAGGATGGAGGATATGCCATTATAAAAAGCTACGGCTATAAGGCCTGCGCTTGTGATCTGAAAATAGGCGGCAGCCTCCTGCAGGATGTCCTCAGGCGTGCCAAGGAAGGTGAGGATTGGCCTGGCAAGGGTGAGACCGATCACTGTCAGGAGGATGGACGCAGAGAGCAGGATGTACACGGAACAGGCAATGCCCCTGCGCACGCTGCTGCCGTCTCCGGCGCCGAAATACTGGGATATGACAATCCCTATCCCGGCTGAGAGTCCGAGGAACAGGGAAAAAAGCAGATAGATAACGGATGAGCAGGCGCCAATGGCAGCCAGCGCGTCCGCACCGACAAACTTTCCCACGATCACAGAGTCTGCCATAGTGTAAAACTGTTGGAACATGCTCCCTATCAGCAGTGGGAGAGAGAAGGTCAAAAGCAGCTTTAAAGGTGAGCCTTTTGTCATATCCTGCATAAAGTTCATAACGAAATCCTGTCCTTTCTGAATGTTTTATGACTGTGTAGTCCGGCTGATTTCCGCAGGAATATATTAATATAGCATACCGGGTAAAAACAATGTATAATATGGTCATGATTAGCATGATCGGACACACATGTCAGAAATTGCTATCTGGAGGAATGGGAAATGAAAAAGGGGGACGAGCCTGTGACGGATGAAATTTCGCTGGAAGATATTTTGCGGCAGTTGTATGCCATGTCGGGAATCCTCATTGATGTGTACAATCTGGAGGGGCGCTCCATTGCCAGGTACCCGGACGACGGGGCCGCCTTCTGCCATCTTGTGTGCAGGAGCCCGGAGGGCGCCGGGCGCTGCTCAAAGGATAACAGAGAGGCGTTTGACATAGTGCGCAGAGAGCACAGGATGCATATTTATCAATGCCATATGGGACTCTATGAGGCTGTGTTCCCCCTCTATCATTACGGCCGGCTGGCGGGGTACATGATGACAGGGCAGATGCTGGAAAAAAGAGAGGGGGCAGAGGAGGAGGCTGTGCGGGAAGCAAGAAGACTGAGGCTGGGAAGCGAGGAGGAGATCCGAAAGGCTGTGGACGGGCTGGTGCGCATTGATCTGGAAGAGAGAGAGACCTTTGTCACCATGTGCCGGGTCTGTGCCGACTATATAGCCAACCACCATCAGTTCCCGGTGAACGCTACAGGAACAGCCAGGGAGATCGTCAGGTACCTGGACGAGCACTACAGGGAGGATATCACGCTGGATAGCCTGTGCCGCTGGTCCGGGTACAGCAAGACAAGGCTGAACCAGCTGTTCCGGGAATACACGGGGACATCCGTGTGCCGCTATCTGATGGATGTAAGGATGGAGAACGCCTGCAGGATGCTCCGGGGATCAGGGGAGTCCATCTACTCCATTGCCATGGAGACCGGATTTTCCAGCCAGAACTATTTTTCCCGCCAGTTTAAAAAATATATAGGCTGTACGCCGGGGGAATACAGAAAGGCTAAAGACAGGGAGAGAAGGGAACAGTGAGGCCGGAGAAAGCATTTTATAAAAATTTCTTTTCTATTTACATCATGCTGGTGCTCCAGAATGTGGTGACCATCAGTGTCAATCTGGCGGACAATGTGATGCTGGGAGGGTACAGTGAGGCCGCCCTCTCCGGCGTGGCGGCTGTGAACCAGATCCAGTTTGTCTATCAGCAGCTCCTTCTGGCTCTGGGGGACGGGCTTGTAATCTTCTGCAGCCAGTACTGGGGAAAACGGCAGACAGAGCCCATGCGGAAGATCTCCTCGGTGGCCATGCGGGCGGGACTGTTTATAGCAGTCGTTCTTTTTGCGGCGGTCAGCCTCTTTCCGCAGAGAGCGGTGGGGCTCTTTACCACGGAAGAGTCCATCATACGGGAGGGGACAGCCTATCTTGGGATCGTAAAATACACCTACGTCTTCTTCGCGGTGACTATCATCCTGCTGGCCACACTGCGGAGCGTGGAGACGGTAAAGATCGCCTTCTGGCTGTCGGTCATGGCGTTCTGCGTCAACTGCTGTATCAACTATGTGCTGATCTACGGGAGATTCGGAGCGCCCGAGCTGGGGGCAAAAGGAGCGGCCATAGGGACGCTGGCGGCCAGGATCGCGGAGTGCGCTGTGCTCCTTGTCTATATAGCGAAAAAAGAAAAAAAGCTGCATTTGCAGCTGAAAGATTATTTCCGGGCGGACCGCCTGATGGCGGGGGACTATTTCCGGGTGTGCCTGCCCATGCTGGTGGTGCAGGGACTGTGGGGGCTCAACACAGCTCTGCAGACAGTCATATTGGGGCACATGAGCGCTGCCGCCATTGCGGCAAACAGTGCGGCGTCCACCCTGTTCCTGCTGGTGAAATCCATGTCTGTGGGGGCTTCCTCCACCGCGTCGGTCATTGTGGGAAAGACTATCGGGACGGGCAACATCCCTCTTGTGAAGCATTACTCCTCCATCATGCAGAGGATGTTCGTGGTGATCGGCCTTGTGTCCGGTCTGCTCCTCTTTCTGATCCGCATCCCCGTTATGACGCTCTATGACCTGTCCCCGGAGGCGATGGAGATGATGAATACGTTCCTCATCATCCTGAGCGTGGTCTGTGTGGGTATGTCCTACCAGATGCCCACCAACAACGGCATCATCCGTGGCGGCGGCAATGCCATGTTCGTAGTGAAGATGGACCTGGTCAGCATCTGGATGATCGTCATCCCCCTGTCCTTTGCTATGGCTTTTGTGGTGAAGGCTTCTCCGGCGGTGGTGGTGTGCTGCCTCAACGCAGACCAGATATTTAAATGCGTGCCTGCCTTTCTGGAGTCCCACTACGGGAACTGGATACGGAAGCTTACGAGAGAGTAAACCCGCAGGACATATTGATGAAAACGATAAGTGGGATCATACATGTGAAAAAACGATTAGACGCCCAATTCCCTGCTTGCTATACTTTCTTTGATACCAGAGAAAAAGGTATGGTAGGAGGTATACAATTATGAAAAAGAAACTGGTGAGCATGCTGCTCTGTGCAGCTATGGCAGCGACACTGACAGCAGGATGCGGCTCGGACAGCAGCGGTGAAAGCGGAGAGAAAAGCTCTTCTTCCGGTGAAAGTAAGGAAATCACTTTTATGGCGCCTGACTGGGCAAACCCGGGAGATGAGCTGCTGGCAGAATTCACGGAGGAGACAGGTATCTCTGTCATTTTTAATGAGGTGAGCTGGGATGATATCCGGGATAAGGTGTCTATTGCGGCCAGCGGCGGAGAGGCAGCAGCTGACGTGATCGAGGTAGACTGGTCATGGGTAGGAGAGATGAACAGCGCGGGATGGCTGGAGCCTATCGAGATGACAGATGAGGACAAGGAGGACATGCCTACGCTTGAGACCTTTACCATTGATGGTGAGATACTTGCTGTGCCTTATGCAAATGATTACCGGATCGCCTACTATAATAAAGAGCATTTTGAGCAGGCTGGAATTACAGAAGTTCCTGAGACTTGGGATGAGGTATATGATGCTCTGAAAAAGATCAAAGAAGCAGGGATCGTAGAGTATCCCTACACAATGCCGATGAACGCGGATGAGTCTGCCACCACTTCTATGATGTGGATGGCCTTCTCAAGAAGTGGCCAGGTGTTCAATGATGACGATACACTGAATGAAGAAGCGGTCATGGATGCTCTGACATTTGAGAACCAGCTTGTGCAGGATGGATTTGTGGATCCAGCATCTATTTCTTTCAATGGCATGGATTGCTACCGCAAGATCACATCGGGCGAGGCCAGCTTTATGGTAGGTCCTACCAAGTTTGTGGGTATCAGCAATGATCCTGAGCAGTGCTCAGAGATCGGAAACATTGTTCCTATCCTTCTTCCGGGAACAGACGGAACATCTCCGCAGACAATGGCTCTTCCGGAAGCAGTTGGAATTACTTCCTTCTCAGAAAACAAAGAAGCAGCCCAGGAGTTCGTTAAATGGTACAGCTCAGCAGATGTCCAGAAGAGAATGTACGCAGTCAACAGTTCCATTCCGACAAGAAACTCAGTCTTGGCAGAAATGGTAGAAGATGGCACATTTGAAAATGCAGGGGCCATGCTGGACGAGGCAGACCTGATCAAGTCTGTTTTTCCCAATGGCGTTCCTTCCTACTATTCTGAGATGAGCAACACTATGTACAATAACATTAATCAGATGGTTCTCGGAGAGCAGACTCCCCAGGAGGCATTTGATGCGATGAATGCGAAAGTGAATGAATTAATTGAAAAGAAGTAAGATATTACCTTATGCATTACTGGCGCCCATTATTCTTATAATGGGCGTGTTGGTGTTTTATCCGACGATCATGACATTTTCATATAGCTTAAAGGAGATGAAGCTGACCAGCCCGGAGGACACAGACTTTGTGGGCCTGTCCAACTATGTGGATGTCCTTACTTCAGACTCTTTTATGTATAGCTTGCAAAATACTCTGTTCCTCCTTGGCGTAGTTGTTATCCTGACTACAGTCCTGGGGTTTGGTGTGGCTCTTCTGCTCAATGTGGATACAAAGATATCGGGGCTTTTGATGGCGCTGGCCGTCCTTCCCTGGGCGCTCCCGCCCATTGTAAATGGGATCATATGGCGTTTTATTTTTCATCCAGGATATGGTTTTATGAACAAGCTCCTTATCAGGCTGCATTTTATAGAAGAGCCCATTATGTGGCTGACAGACCGGTGGCTGCTTCTTCTGATCGTGGCTATCGTGGTGGCGTGGAGGAGTATTCCGTTCTGTGCAATCGTCTGCCTCTCGGGGCTGCACGCTATCCCGGAAGAACTCTATGAGGCAGCAAAGATAGACGGCGGCGGCAGGGTGACTGTCTTCCGATATATAACGGCACCGCTCATGATGCCTTTTATCGGTATTGGCATTACATCTGCATCGATCACGGCCATCAATATTTTTGACGAGATCGTAGCCCTTGCAGGGTACAAAGATCTGGGGAAAAATCTTCTGATCGAGAGTTATCTCACGACCTTCTCCTTTCTGGATTTTGGAAAGGGGAGCGCTCTTACTTATCTGATTATGCTGATGGCGGCCGTGCTTGGGTTCTTTTATCTTAGAAGTCTGAACAGGGAGGTGGAATTTTGAAGAAAAAAGTTTCTCCTCTCTACAGGGTGGCGGTGGTTATCTTTCTTGTTTTGACAGTGGGACCTTTTGTGTGGGC
Source organism: Lachnoclostridium sp. An118 (assembly GCF_002160985.1). Taxonomy (GTDB): domain Bacteria; phylum Bacillota; class Clostridia; order Lachnospirales; family Lachnospiraceae; genus Claveliimonas; species Claveliimonas stercoravium. The sequence goes on from NZ_NFLQ01000010.1 coordinate 7,073, forward strand.
CTTCTCGATTTCTGTCACACCGGAGTATGAGATGTTTAAAAACACTATGAACATGTTCCCCAGCGAGATTACCTGGGATAACTATCTTACGCTGTTTGATTCTATCAGTCAGCAGCATATCCGGCTTTTCCGAGGGCTTGAGAACTCTCTGAAGGCAGTGGCGTGTACACTTGTCATCGGGATTCCTGTGGCTGCAGTCACAGCCTACACTTTGAGCAGGATGGAGTTCAGGGGGAAGAAGATCATCAAGAACGCGATCTTGATTACTATGGTCATTCCGGTGTTTGCGACTATCATTCCTCTATACAGGATGTTCTCGGCTATGGAACTGCTCAACAGCACTTTTTGGCTGAGCATGGTATATGCCAGCTCCTTTCTGCCTATGAGCATCTGGCTGATGAGCAATTACTTTTCGACGATACCCAGGGAATTAGAAGAAGCCGCCCTTGTGGACGGCTGCGGACGGCTAAGGACATTTTTCCGGATTATACTTCCGGTGTCCTATCCTATCATATGTGCCAGTATGCTCATTATGTTCCTGAGCGCCTGGAGTCAGTTTCAGATTCCCCTGATCCTGGCGTCGAATATTGACACAAAGCCGGCGGCCATTGTGGCCTCGGAGTTTATGACAAAAGACACAGTGCTTTACGGAATTACTGCTGCTGCGGGGATGCTGATCATTCTGCCGCCGGCCATTGCAGCGCTTGTCTTCCGGAAACTTCTCGTTAGAGGAATGACAGGGGGATCTATCAAGGGGTAAAAGATCATGCTAGATTGATAAAATGAATCAGCAGATCTGTTTAAACACAGGAGGCATGGGAAATGCAGGATAATGCGAATTCCTGTGCCTTTTTCAGATCCTCCCGGTCCGGGTGAGTCATGGCGCAGTCAAAGTTTCGGATAAACCCGTCTACCTGCGGGGCGTTTTCGCTGGTGCGCATGTTCTCGTATTTCTGGCGGACCTGCATGGGCATCTTTCCCTGGCAGATGTAACAGCCCAGGTAGCGGCAGCTGCTGTTGATCCATGCGCTGACATTTTTCTCAATAAGGCTGTAGTATTCCGCGGATCTTCCCATGCCGCAGGTGCCGAAGAGGGCAATGTTCTTATTCTCCAGGGAGCTGAGCAGATCGCTCACCTCTATGCAGCAGGAGCCTCTGTGAACGCAGAAGCCGATAAAATAAGTGGAAGCCTCGGGGATGGGCTTGCCGCTGTCTATGTCGATCAGATCTCTGGAGCCCTCCGGCAGGGCGGAGAAGATGGCGGCAGCTACGCTCTTTGTGTTTCCGGACTGGCTGTTGTATAAAACTAAATAATCCAACATATGCACGTACCTTCTTTCATGATATCTTTATCAGCTCTTCTTGATGAACCGGGTCTGGCATTTGGGACAGCGGATCTCGATCTTGCCCTTGCCTTTCGGAACCCGGATCTTCTGCCGGCAGGTGGGACATTTGTAGATGTGGTGGGTCTTGCGCTGTGCCATCAGGTTTTTCTGGGTGGCGAACCAGGTGCGGATCCGGCGTGTCTTTGCCAGGTAGGCCTGGTTCTCGGCAGAGCGCCTGTAAATGTTCCTGGAAAACAGCCGGAAGTATGTGTAGATGATCAGAGCCCAGGAAAGGAGCGACAGGATGGCGCTCTCGAATAAACCGGACAGGATCATCACGATAAGAGCAACGATCAGGGTCGCCTTTCCAAAAGAGTCAAAGCCGTAGCGCCCGGCCATAAATCGTATCAGTTTTTCTTTCATTTTCTCATCCTCCTATCTGCAATCATACTCCCGATGCCGGCAAAGTCAATAAACTGGAAATTAAAAATATATAAAATAATAGAAGCGCATCTTTTGATGTGGTATACTGGGAAAGAACAGGCATCGTGCAATAAGACGTGTGTTTATGGAGAAAAGGAGTTAAGACATTGAGCGAAAAGAAGCATTATCATAGAGGGAGAAGGCGCTCTTCCAGCCCGGCCGGGAGCCGCGGCAGCAGCCGGGACAGCAGCCGGGAAAGGGCTGCGCGTCAGGTGGAGAAACGGCCGGAAGAAGATTGGGAGAACGATTGGATCGATCTGGAGGAAGATGAGGATCTGCGAACACCGGACCAGGTGAAGGCTAAAGGGAAGAGAAGAGCTGGTTCCGGAGGCAAGGCGGCCGCCGGGAAAAAGAAAGGGAAAACTCCCGGAAAGAGCGAGAAAAAGAATGGACGGAAGGGCCGCCTGGTCAGCAACATCATCCTGGTGGTGGCCATCATTGTCTTCTGCGTGTCCGCCTTCCAGCTCTTCCGCATCCTCTCGGGCTACTATGAGGGGCGCAAGGAGTACGACGAGGTGAAGGAGCTGGCTGTCACGGAGGAGGAGACAGCGGAAGGGGAGCCCCGTTTTAAAGTGGATTTTGACGCGCTGCTGGGGATCAATCCGGACACGGTGGGGTGGATCCGCTTTGACCCGGAACCTGCCCAGATCAATTATCCCCTGGTCCAGACTACGGACAACAGCACCTATCTGAACAAGACGTTTTCTGCCAGTGACAACACGGTGGGGGCTATTTTTGTCAACACGTACAATAACCCGGATTTTAATGACAGGAATACCATCGTATACGGCCACCGCATGAACGACAGCTCCATGTTCCACGATCTGGCCAAATATGAGGAGAAGTCCTTCTGGGAGTCCAATCCCTACTTCTATATCTATACGCCGGACGGGAGGGAGATCACCTACCATATCTATGCGGCAGGGCAGGTGACGGAGACATCGGACACGTATCTGACAGACTTTGCCGATGACGCTGCCTACCAGGCATTCCTGGACTATACGAAGGAGGCCTCCGCCTACGACACGGGCGTGGAGGTGACTACCCAGGACACGGTGGTGACACTGTCCACCTGCACCAGAGCCAGCGACGAACACAGGATGGTCGTTGTGGGAGTGAAGGAAAGCGAGGAGCAGATCGATTAGTGTGGGAAAGTCGGATGAGACAGGAGAGAGGGGGGAAGGAAGATGACACCGTACACATACGAAGTGGGAGATATTGTCAGGATGAAGAAAAAGCATCCCTGCGGGAGCTTTGAGTGGGAGATCCTCCGGGTAGGAGCGGACTTCCGCCTGAAGTGTCTCGGGTGCGGGCACCAGATCATGATCGCGAGAAAGCTTGTGGAGAAAAACACAAAAGATTTGAGGAAAAAAGCTTGAAATAAGCATGCTCATATGCTATCATATTAACTCGTGATATATCAGTATCCGACCGGAGATCGTCCGGAAGGGTATCCTTGCTCCCGGCGAAGGCCAGGGGCCAAAAGACCAGAAGGAGGTGCAAACTACATGAATAAGTATGAGTTAGCTGTTGTAGTCAATGCAAAGATCGAAGACGAAGAGAGAGCACAGGTCATCGAGAAGGTGAAAGAGATGATCACTCGTTTCGGCGGCAATGTGACAGACGTTGATGAATGGGGTAAGAGAAGACTCGCTTACGAAATTCAGAAGATGAAAGAAGCTTATTACTATTTCGTCCACTTCGAAGCTGATGCTACAGTTCCAGGCGAGATCGAGCAGAGGATCCGCATCATGGACAACGTACTCAGATATTTATGCGTAAAACAAGAGGCATAGTATACAGAGAGGTAGAAGAATGAATAAAGTAATTTTGATGGGACGTTTGACGAGAGACCCGGAAGTGAGATACTCACAGGGAGAGAACCCGTTGGCCATCGCCAGATTTACACTGGCTGTAGACCGCCGGTTCAAGCGTGACGGAGAGCAGAGCGCGGATTTCATTTCCTGCGTTGCCTTCGGAAAGCAGGCTGAGCATGCGGAGAGATACTACAGACAGGGGATCAAGATCGTTGTCTGCGGGCGTATCCAGACGGGCAGCTACACCAACAGGGACGGCGTGAAGGTATACACAACAGAGGTTGTAGTGGAAGAACAGGAATTTGCCGAGAGCAAAGCTGCAAGCGATGCACATGCAGGCGGTTTCCAGTCAGCTCCCCAACCGGCACCAGCCGCACCGGCCGGTGACGGCTTCATGAATATTCCGGATGGAATAGACGAAGAATTACCGTTTAACTAAGGGCATATTGTGTATAGAAAGGAGAGACCATCATGGCTTTCGAGAAAGGAAATCGTCCTGAAGGCGGCTTCAAGAGAAGAGGCGGCGGACGCAGAAGAAAAAAAGTTTGCGTGTTCTGTGGAAAAGAGAACAACGAGATCGATTACAAGGATGTAGCAAAGTTAAGAAAATATATCTCTGAGAGAGGAAAGATCCTTCCCAGAAGAATTACAGGAAACTGTGCAAAACATCAGAGAGCTCTGACAGTAGCTATCAAGAGAGCAAGACATATCGCTTTAATGCCGTATGTTCAGGACTAATTTAATTAGTCAAGTATGAGTGAATGAAAGAAAAGCCTTTAAATACCGGAGATCCGGTGTTTAAGGGCTTTTTTCTGTATCCGGGAAGTCTTGTATTTTCTTAACAGTTCTTAGGATTTCTTAGGAAAATGGTGTAAAATTTGGTGTATGGAATAAGCATGGTGTAAAAACAGAAGGGAAGAATGGAGTAAAGCAGAATAAGATGATCACTATATTTTTAATAACAGAAATACCCTGGCGAATCTGTAAAAGAAGAAATCTGTCAGGGCATTTTTGATTTAAGGATTCAATTTTATAATGACTGATCTGTGTCGCTTGGAATGTATTTGCAAATATCCTGAATGTCGCAGTTCAGGATACGGCAGAGATCATTCAGCGTTGTAGTATTTAATGGTTTATTCTTTCGCAGTTTATCTATCGTAGAACTGGAGATATGGTGCTTGTTAATCAGTGTATATGTTGATTCGTTCGATTTCTTTAATGTTTCCCAGAATGGACTATAATCAATCATGTCATACCTCCTACATCTAAAGGATAGTATGTGGTTGTTTTGTTGACTATAGTCATTAAAGAGACTATAATTTATAAGAGAATGATGTAGATAGATTATTAATCAGCTAATCAGACGAAACAATATAATAAAGTAAACAGGAATAATATGTATTTTGGAAATATGAAATGGACAAAAGATCAATGGGAGCGATTTGAAAAATTTATACTGGGTGACGATATGGATTTCTATGAGGAATATACAATACACCTGACGGATGAGGAACAGGTAAAGTTCTTTGCGGAAAACCCTGATTTCCTGTCCGGTTATCCGATAGATCGCAATAAAATAAAATTACTGAGGGATCCGATCTATAGAGGACTGTTACGGAAGATAAAAAGATATGAGGAAAGAAAAAATAAATAGGAATGTCGTATTAGTCTTCCTCGCATTCATAGGTTTTTCAGTTTTGCGGACAGAGCAGGAATTTGGGTCGTGTTTCGGTATCTTTTTTTACAATTTTCATAGGTTTACATGAGCTTTTTTGACGGCGGGTATAATCAGCTTAGGATTATCCTGTTTGATGTTCGAATTTATGATTTGGTAATGTTTCGGTGTCATTTCTGAATAGTTACTCAGGCAAATTACTGCGAAGGCCATCAGCTGCATACATGGCTGATCAACGAGGGTTTGGGGAAATCGTAATCCCCAATAAGATGCCGACCACGGAGCATACAAAAGACAGAAATTCTGTTTTGTATTACCGGGTGGATCTTGCTCTGGAAATTTAAACTCGTTTATCTGTAGCAACTAGGAGCAAAAAGAATATAGGGGCTACTAGAGAAAAATAAAAAATGTATCTAAGGATCAGAATAGATCGAAAATCAGAGTGATTTAATAAAGTCCTCCAAAACAGTTGAAAATCAGCCGTCTTTTTTGATATGATACGTATGTAAAGTGGGGGCTTGACAATGAAAACGAGAAAGGAGACAATGCCAGATCGGCATAATGATATGCCTCTTGTCAAGAACAAACTTGTACATTTTTTAAGGCGTATTGGCAGGCGGATGACGCAAATTTTTTTGTACTAATTTTCTGTCAAATCATTCTGTCGAATGGAAGGTGGTCTATGGTGAATAAAAGAGATATGCTGAAAAGGCACATAATCTGCAATCTGCTTTGATACCTGATTAAAGCTGTTTGCAAAAGGAAACGAATGAAGGAGGAAAAAACATGAAATCTAAATCATTTAGTAAAGCATTTGCGGCATTATTATCGTTAATGCTGATTGTTATGTTATTGCCGACAACAGTATTTGCTGCTGGCTCAACAACGATTACGAAAAAAAATGAGCTTTCAGCAGCTCTGGCGGATTCGAATATCACAGAAATTCATATTGCAGGCAACATGACCGTTTATACCGGCGACTTAAATACGGATAAAACAATCGTGATAGATTCCGGTTACACGTTGACAGTGAGCAGTGCAAGTGATTTTCAAACTGGTAACCTTATTATCTCAGATGGTGCTACATTGAAAGTTATAGCAACCAGTGTTTCATGGCCGGCACATGTGTATGGAACTGTTGAAAATAATGGTACCATTTTGATGACAAAGCAAACCGATAATGGTGGTTCTATATACTGGCATGCTAAAACAACGGGAACCGGTATATGCAGTACAGAAACATGTAATAAAACAGTTTGTATTGATTATGGAGCGATTCCCAGCGAAATGTTTAACGCTTCCAGTACAAACTACAAGATCAATATCATCAAAGACACATCAAAAAATGCAACTTTTACTATGAACGAAGCAGATTTAATTCCGGGTAATGCGATTACTGCTACAATTGATAATTTGGTCGACGGAATTAATCTTGACGAAGTTTTTAAGTTTCAGTGGAAAGGAAATTCTTCTACGCTCTCCAGTGAATCTACTTGCCAGATACCTCTAAATATGAGTGGCAAAAAAATCACTGTGACTGCTTCTATTAAATCTGGCAGTCCGTATGTTATGCTGGATTCAAATTCAAATATAAAAACATCAATTTCACAATGGTCCGGCACCGTCCGAACCGTCACTAATACAACTTTATATGTTGATATGATAAACGGAAATGACAACAATGCTGGTACAGAAGATCAGCCTTTGAAAACACTCTATAAAGCGATTGACAATATTGATGCAGGCGGCACAATCTATTTGATCGGAGATTATGACGCAACAACAGATGGTGAATATGTCTATTCGTTCTTAGAAAATATTACAATTAAAGGCTCGGGTACAGAAAAAAGTACGCTGACCACATGGAAAGAAACATACATTGGAGATGGCGTTACAGTCACTTTTGATAACATCGATTTTGGCAACCGTAGTGATTTATTCACCAAATATCCAAATTCAACGGGAACCGGCAGTTTGATATTCCAAAATGTTTCCGGCGGAAATATTAGTGTTTCAAATTTAGATTCTGTGACATTGAAAAATTCTTCTTTGGGCAGTAAGAATTTACAAACCAACACTTTGGAACTGGATGAGTCAACACTGACCGGAAAATTTAGCTGTAATGATTTTGTGGCGAAAGGAAATGCAGCTTTAGTTTTGAACGGTACAGGAAGCATTGCAAAAACCAGTACGGTTAAACAGCCTGTGACCGTTACTCCAAGCAGTCTTGCAAACGGTACTCTCGTGATTGAAGTACCGGAAGAAAGTCCTGAATGGGCAGATGATTTCGTACTGAACGATACTGAAAACGGAAAGTTCACCCTAAAGTGCAGAACAAGCACTTATGGGGATCCCTGCTTGATTGTTACGGAAAAACTTGTAGCAGGCGGCCCGCTTCATGTTGCGTTCGCTCCAGAGTGCTCCGGTGATGTAGTGGATAAAGAACCCGGTAAGACCTATATCGATGTTCCAAATGAATTTTATGCAGCTGTTACTTCCGCCGTATGGAGCGGTTATTCAGACATTGACGGAAAAACTTGGCAGGCGGGAGATATTCCCGAATTGACAGTTGTCATGAGAACCGATATCAGTGGTACAAATAGAGATAGCTATTATTTTGCAGAGGATTTTGATCCCAGTCAGTTTATCATATACGATTGGCAGGATTTAGATCAATTTGCAGAAAACTTCTATAAAGATGAATATCAAATACATGGTGTTACTGCGGTTGTGAAAACAGGACAGGGTGTGTCAGATGACGGAAAAATGTTCACCTTCACTTTGCAGTTCCCGACAGTTACACACAATTTACAAAAAGTAGATTATAAAGCTCCTACCTGCACAGCGGAAGGTAACGAAGAATACTGGTACTGCAAAAATTGCGGCAAGTATTTCAGTGACGCTGAAGGAGAGAATGAAATTACTTCTGAAAGCACCGTGATTCCGGCTACAGGACATAAATATAAAAACGGTAAATGCACTGTCTGCGGGGTAACTGATCCCAATTATAAGCCGACGAAAGCAGATAATCATACCAATTCACCGGCGACCGGCGACAACAGCAATATGGTGATTTGGGTTGTAGTTATGCTGTCTGCGGGTACTGCCTTGACCGGCATCTCCCTTTATAGCCGTAAGAGAAAATACAGCAGATAAATCCATATAACAGAGCTCCCTGTGGAACAAAACCTCAGGGAGCATTTTTATGTATGCACCGCAGGAAAACTGCGGTGTTGTTATCGTTTTCTGTCATGGGTTTTTTGCCTTGGTTTTGTTTTCTATCCTCTGCCTGCAATCGTCTAAGCTGGTAACGGGCGCTTTTCTTTTTGGGCGGCACATACCGTTCTTTTTCAGCTGGTCTACGGTTCTCTCTAACCTTGCGTTCCCATTCAGTAAGATCATGGTAGTGTTGTACTACTCCACAGCAACCTTCGATTTGCGGTATTGAAAGCAATCTCTTGTAAGAGCCGGGTGGCATAAAGCTGCCCGGCTTTTAATATGCGTAAATTTACTACTGCAATTGTTTATAGATTAAAAAAATTTTTCTTTTCGTTTGTATAACGCTTCTTTTCCTCCCTAATAAGTGAAGGGAAAATATTTGGGTGACAACGTCAAGGATCGTATTTGATTCCTGCATTGTGGATAAATAATTAAAAAAATTTGATTTTACCTTGTAAAATTTCCCCTCCCTGTTGGGTTAAGTGAAGGGGAAAATATTTTTTCCCTTTCAGAGACTGTCGATAAATGAAAGGAAGGGATATGAAATGAACGTATTTGAAGCAGTCAAGAACACTGTAACTGCAAGGCAGGCAGCTGAACATTACGGGCTTAAGGTGACGAGAAAAGGGATGGCGTGCTGTCCGTTCCACAGAGACAGACATCCCAGTATGAAACTGGATCAGAGGTTTCATTGTTTTGGATGTCAGGTTGACGGAGATGTGATTGATTTTACAGCTGCATATTTTGGATTATCTGTCCGGCAAGCTGCCGAGAAACTGGCAGAGGATTTCGGAGTCCGGTATGAGGTACAGCGTCCGCTGGACAGAGGAAAACACAAAAAGAAGGTGAAAGCAGAGTCCCTGGAGCAGAATTACGGGAAACTGGAACAGATCTGTTTTTCTATTCTCGGGCAGTATCGGGAGCAGCTTCAGTTTTGGAAAGTACATTATGCACCAAAGAGACCGGATGAAGAATGGGATTCCAGATTCTGCGAAGCTCTGGACAGGTTGACCAGAGTTGAGTATCTGATGGATGTCCTGCTGCATTCATCGGTGGAAGAACGGGTGGAACTGCTGCTGTCCGCCGGAAAGGAGATTGCGGGGTATGCAGGAAGACTTCAAAAGTCTGAAGCCGGAACAGCTGGAAGCTCTGAAAATACTTCTGGGTAAATCGTACACTGCGGAGTCTTCCGAATTTGCGGACTGGTTTGATGGAAAAAGGATCGATGAGATTGCCTTGTGTGAGTATCTGCTCCGGAAGAAGGAACGGAAATGTATTCATGGCAGGCTTTATGATCTGGACGGTGAGATTGAAGATGAAACCGCCCGAAAAGAAATTTTAGATGAGATCCGGCCTTATCAGAAAACCAATGTTGCAAAAACCGTAGAGCGTATCCTGAACACACTGAAATTAATGTGTCAGTGTGAAATGCCGCCAATCAGGGAAGACAGGATTCATTTCCACAACGGGACGTATCATCTGGCCGGATATTTTTCAGAAGAAAAAGAATGGACAATGAACCGGCTTCCTGTCGCATATAATCCGGGCGCTCCGGCGCCGGAGAAATGGCTGGCTTTTCTGGATGACCTGTTGGAAAAAGAGGATATTCCGGTACTTCAGGAATTCATGGGATATGTGATGATCCCCAGCAACCGCGGTCAGAAAATGCTCCTGATGATCGGAAACGGCGGCGAAGGGAAAAGCCGGATCGGACGGGTGCTCCGGGCGATTCTTGGGGACAACATGAATACAGGCAGCATTCAGAAACTGGAGAATGACCGGTTCAACCGTGCCGATCAGGAAGGGAAACTTCTGTTCATGGATGATGATATGCGGACAGAAGCCCTGCCTTCCACAAACAATATTAAAAGTATCGTCACGATGGAAGATAAGATCGATCTGGAACGGAAAGGCAAACAGAGTGTACAGGGTCTTCTGTATGTACGCATTATCTGCTTTGGTAATGGTTCGCTGAAATCACTTCACGACCAGTCCTACGGATTCTACCGCAGACAAATACTCCTGACGACAAAAGAGCGTCCCGCTGACCGGAAGGATGACCGGTATCTGGGGGACAAACTGATCCGGGAGGCGGAAGGAATCGTACTGTGGTGTCTGGAAGGCCTTCACAGACTGATCTGGAACGGATTTGAATTCAGCATCAGCGACCGGGCAAAGAAGAACCTGGAAGATCTGATGGAGAACGAGAATAATATTATTTCGTTTCTGAATTCATCCGGATACGTGAGAAAGGAAGAGGGAACCTATTCCAGTTCCAGACAACTTTATTATGCCTATCGTAAATGGTGCGAGGATAATCTGGAAAAGCCCAGGGCGGAGAATACTTTCAAAAAGTATTTGAATGAAAATGCGCAGTCGCTGGGGCTGACTTATGATAAGAACCTTTTCGGCAGCAACGGGAAGACAGTGCGTGGTTTCCGTGGGATCCACGTGGCAATCCGCACGGAGTAACGGAAATTAATCCAGGCGTTTCAGGCACTTCAGGTGGGTAAAAATGAATCCCTTTTTATTTTATGATTTATTTTTTTCTCTCAAGAGTAAAAATAAACCGCCTGAACTGCCTAAAGGGACAGAAATTTAAGGATAATCGCAGCTTTTAACTGCCTGAAGACTGCCTGACAAAGTGCCTGGAATTACAGTAAATGAGAGATACGTATTCTTCTCATTGTCGGGGATTATGTGAAAGGAGATTGTTTGATTGAAAGAACAGATAAAAATATGCGAAAAAGCACTGTTGACTGTTCCTGAAATGATGACATATACGGGCTGGGGCGAGAACACTGTCCGGGATGAATTGAATCATCCCAAATGTCCATATGTCGTCAGAAAAGGGAATCGACTGTATGCCAATCGCAAACTGCTGGAAAAACATTTAGACAGCATTTCCGGCATATAAACAAAAACGAGCAGAAAATGGAGTAAATACATGGTATAATGCAGTCATGCTTTTACTCCATTCTTTCTCAAAAGGAAAGGATGGTAAATAATTATGGGAAAGGATCTGAAAGGGAAAGAATTAGGAACAGGCATATCTCAGAGAGCAGACGGCAATTACATGGCACGCTATGTGGACCGCTATAAAAAACGGCATACATTTTATGGGAGAGATTTAAAAGCGTTGCGCCGCAGATTAGAAAAAGAAAGATATGAATCTGAACAGGGGATAATTTCATCGGAAGGCAATATTTCACTGGCAGAATGGTTCGAAGAATATCTGAAACTGTATAAAGAAGGAAAGGTGAAAGACACTACACTGTTCCGGATCCGTCAGACGTTTTCTCCCTGTAAGAAGAACGTTTTGGGGATGATGCGTCTTCGGGAAATCAGGGCGGATCATGTGCAGAGACTGATCAATGAGTTGGATGAGAAAGGCTTTACGTATGGGACAATCCGATTGCTGAAATCCCTGCTCAACGAAATGTTCAAGAAGGCGGTTGGAAATGGATATATGCTGATCAATCCATGCGATGCGGTGGTCATGCCCAGAAAGGTTACATATGAGCCGAGATTTTTGACTGAACGGGAACAGGAAATGTTTCTGGAAGTGGCCAGGGAATATTATCATTATGACATTTTCTGCGTAAGTCTTTCGATGGGGGCAAGGATTGGGGAAGTTCTGGGACTGAAGTGGAGTGATATCGATTTCGATAAGAAAATGATACATATACAGAGAACTCTTCATTATGGGAAGGTTCAGGAAAACGAGTCATGTCATTTCTTTTTTACTTCTCCAAAGACAACTACAAGTGACAGATGTATCCCATTACTGCCGGAAACGGAAATGATTTTAAAAAGAGTACGGAAGAGGCAACTGCGAAACCGTATGCTCTATGGTTCACAGTCGGCAACCACTCCTCCGTTTGATGATATGGTATTTACAACACAGCAGGGAGCGCCGGTCCGGTATGGAGATGTGAACAGAACAATAAAATCCGTTGTTTTAAAAGCAAACCTGCAGGAAGAAGAGCTTGCCGGTTTTGAAAAGCGGGAGCCGTTTGTATTAAAGCCATTTTCACCACTACTGTCCATAGAATTTTACAGAGCCGGTTGTGCGCAGAGGCTCCGGCATCTATAATGAAAGAAAATATGATGTCAGGAGGATGGAAATGATGAACACAGATAGACTGGAAGAGAAGGCCCCCATCGTGGGAAGCTTACGGAAAGCAGAGGAAGTGACCTGGATCAACCCGCTGCTTGAGAGTACAGAGGAGGCTATGAGAAAGATCGATCTGACTATGGAGGATGTGCGGGACGCCGAGGCGCGGCTGGAGAGGTTTGCGCCCTTTATCCGCCGGGCCTTCCCGGAGACGGAGAAGGACGGTGGCCTCATCGAGTCCCCCATCCGGGAGACAGAGAAGATGAAGGACGGGCTGAATGAAAAGCACGGAGCCGGTCTTAAGGGGAGGCTCCTTTTGAAGATGGATTCGGACCTGGCGGTGGCCGGGTCAGTGAAGGCCCGGGGAGGCATTTATGAGATCCTGAAGCATGCGGAGGTGCTTGCTCTTAGAGAGGGACTGCTCCGGGAGGGGCAGAGCTACGAGGTGTTTGCTGAGGACACCTTCCGGGAGTTCTTTTCCAGGTACGCGGTGCATGTGGGCTCAACCGGTAACCTGGGTCTGTCCATAGGCATCATCAGCGCGGCTCTGGGATTCCGGGTGTATGTCCACATGTCCCAGGATGCGAAGCAGTGGAAAAAAGACCTGCTCCGCTCAAAGGGCGTACAGGTCATCGAGTATGCCGGGGACTACGGAGCGGCGGTGAAAAAGGGCCGGGAGGAGGCCATGAGAGACCCTGCCAGCTACTTTGTGGACGATGAAAATTCCGTCAGCCTGTTCCTTGGCTACGCGGTGGCGGCGCTGCGGCTTCAGAGGCAGCTTGAAGAGGCCGGGGTACAGGTGGATGAAGAGCATCCCCTCTTTGTCAGCATTCCCTGCGGCGTAGGCGGGGCCCCGGGAGGCATCACCTTCGGGCTGAAGCTGGTATACGGCGACCTGGTCCATGTGTTTTATGCAGAGCCGGTGCAGGCCTGCTGTATGCTCCTGGGGATGGCCACAGGACTCCACAACGAGATCTGCGTCCAGGATATCGGTCTTACCGGAAGGACGGAGGCGGACGGACTGGCCGTGGGAAGACCGTCAAAATTCGTGGGAAAGACGGTGGAGCATCTCCTCTCCGGTGAATTTACCGTGGAGGACGACAGGCTTTTCGTGTATATGAAAGAGCTCCTGGATAGAGAGGGTGTCTTCATAGAGCCCAGCTCCTGCGCGGCTTTTGAAGAGGCTGTGAAGATGGAGAAGGACCCGGAGTGTGCCCGTTATATCCGGGAACATGGGCTGGCAGACAAAATGGAGCAGGCGGCTCATATCGTGTGGGCCACAGGCGGCTCCCTGGTGCCGGATGATGTGAGGGTGTCGTACGTGGAAAAGGCGAAGGAGACTGTGCTGCATTAATTTTAGTGCAGAAAGACGAAATGCGATCAGCATCTTGACATCTAAATGTGAAAGGTCTACAATACAGTCAGATTTACAAAAAGGACGCAGGCAAAGAAGTCGCGCAGACAGCTTTCCTGCGCCCTTTTTTGCTATAGTGTCCTGCCTGAATGAAAAATAGAAAAGAAAGAGGAGAAGAGATCATGAAAACTTTAGGCTACTACAACGGAAAATATGGAGAGCTGGACGAGATGACGATCCCCATGAACGACCGGGTGTGCTGGTTCGGGGACGGCGTGTATGACGCCGGCCCGTCGAGAAATTACAAGATTTTTGCCATTGACGAGCATGTGGACCGGTTTTTCAACAGTGCGGGACTTCTGGATATCAAAATGCCGGTGACAAAGGGCGAGCTGAAAGCGCTGCTCCAGGAGATGGTGGACAAAATGGACACAGGGAACCTGTTCGTCTACTATCAGGTGACAAGGGGGACAGGCATGAGGAACCATGTGTTCACAGAGGGACCGGGCAACCTGTGGATCATGCTGAAGCCGGCGGAGATTTCAGAGGGAAGGGAACCCATCAAGCTGATAACTACAGAGGACACACGATTCCTGCACTGCAATATCAAGACCCTGAACCTGATCCCCTCCTGCATGGCGGCGGAAAAGGCGAGAAAGGCCGGATGTCAGGAGGCGGTCTTCTACAGACCCGGTGGCCGGGTGACAGAGTGCGCCCACAGCAATGTACATATCTTAAAGGACGGGAAGCTGGTGACAGCGCCCACGGACAACCTGATCCTTCCGGGCATTGCCAGGGCCCACCTCATCAAGATATGCAAGCAGCTTGAGATTCCGGTGAGCGAGACGCCCTACACGCTGGACGACCTGTTCAACGCCGAGGAGGTCATTGTGACCAGCTCCAGCAACCTCTGCCTCCACGCGGACGAGATCGACGGGAAGCCGGTGGGAGGAAAGAACGCAGAGCTCCTGGAGAAGATACGGGCAGCCCTCCTGGAAGAATTCTACGAGGCGACAAAAGAAGACTAAATAAGAAAGGGAGAAGACAAAGAAGGCATGGGAGAGATGAAATTCATGCCATCCGGCGACAGGGCCATGGTCGTTGAGTTCGGAAACGAGATCAGTACCGGCGTCAACAACCAGGTACACGCCCTGGCGGAGAGGATAAAACGGGAGCAGGTGCCGGGGGTCCTGGAGCTTGTTCCCACCTTCCGTTCGCTGATGGTCTACTATGATCCCTGGCAGACCTCCTACCCGAAGCTCAGGGATACCTTTTTGGGATCCGGCGGGCTGGGAGAGAGTGCCGGGGGACGAAAAAGACGGATATTGAAGATTCCCTGCTGCTACGGCGCCAGATTTGGACTGGACCTGGCAGACATGGAGAAGCATACGGGGCTGGACCGGGACGAGATCATCACCATCCACAGCTCCGTGGACTACAAGATTTACATGATGGGCTTCCTGCCCGGATTTGTCTATCTGGGAGGGCTTAACAAGCGGATCGAGATGCCCAGGCTGAAGACGCCCCGGGTGAAGATACAGCCCGGAGCCGTGGGGATCGGCGGCAGCCAGACCGGCGTTTACCCCATGGCCTCCCCCGGCGGGTGGAGGCTCATGGGCGGCACGCCTGTGGATTTCTACGACCCGGACCGGGAGGAGCCTATCCTCTGCAAAGCGGGAGAGTATATCCGCTTTGTCCCCATCACCATTGACGACTACTATGACATCCGCAGGATGATCGTGAAGGGGACCTACAAAGTGGAGACAGTGGAGGAGGATGAGACATGTCTGTGAAAGTGATCATACCCGGCGCCCTGACCACGGTCCAGGACGCAGGGCGGTACGGTTATCAGAGCTCCGGCATCCAGACTTCCGGCGTCATGGACCACAAGGCCTACGAGGAAGCCAACGCTCTTGTGGGAAACACCGGCGGGGAGGCGGTTCTGGAGGCCACTCTCTTCGGGGGCATGATGGAGGTGACCGCAGACACGGTGGCAGCGGTCACCGGAGCGGACATGGAGCCAAAGGTCAACAATGTCCCCTGCGGGATGAACCGGCCGGTCCTTCTGCGGGCCGGGGACACCCTCTCCCTGGATATGGCAAAGAGCGGCTGCCGCAGCTACATCGCCTTTGCGGGCGGCGTGGATGTGCCTGTAGTCCTGGGAAGCCGCTCCACCAACATGAAGTGCCGCATGGGAGGCTATGAGGGCCGTCCCCTGCAGACAGGAGACGCGTTTGAGACAGGCCTGTGGGGGGAGGAAGCCGCCGAGCGGTACGAGGAGGTGCGGGACAGGAGCTTCCCGGCGGAGGTGTACACTTCCCCCATTGAGGTGCGGGTCATCGAGGGACCCCAGGCAGAGTATTTTACAGAAAAAGGGAAAGAGACCTTCTACAGTGCCCGGTATACGATTTCCGACCAGAGTGACAGGATGGGATACCGCCTGGAGGGGGAGGCGATCGAGAGTGTGGACGGCACGGACATCATCTCCGACGGCATCGCCTTCGGGGCTGTCCAGGTCCCGGCCAGCGGGAGGCCCATCGTGCTCCTGGCGGACAGGCAGACCACCGGGGGATACGCCAAGATTGCCACGGTGTGCTCCTTTGACATTCCAAGGCTTGTCCAGGGAAAGCCGGGGGACACGGTCTGCTTCCGGAGGATAAGCCTGGAGGAGGCCCAGAGGATCAACGAAAATAATAGAAAATAGAGGGATACAGTATGGATTACACGACAATGACGCCCCGGGAGGTGCGAAAGCTCATCCGGGAGGAACGGATAACAGGGCAGACCTCCGGCATGTGCGCCGGATATGCCCAGGCAAACCTGGTGGTCCTGCCCAAGGACCTGGCCTACGATTTCCTGCTTTTCACGCAGAGGAACCCGAAGTCGTGCCCGGTGCTGGAGGTCAGCGATGTGGGGAGCCGGGAGCTCCACTACATTGCCAGCGATGTGGACATCGCCAGGGATATACCAAAATACAGGATTTACCGGAAGGGAGAGCTGGCGGGGGAGTACACCAGTGTGGAGGAGTTCTGGCAGGATGATTTTGTCAGCTTCCTCATCGGCTGCAGCTTTTCCTTTGAATCCGGACTTTTGGAGGTGGGGGTGCCGGTCCGCCAGATCGAGGAGGGCCGGAACGTGCCCATGTTCAGGACCAATATCCCCTGCACGCCGGCGGGGATTTTCAGGGGAAATATGGTGGTGAGCATGCGGCCCATGCCCTACGACCAGGTGGTGAGGGCTGTCCTTGTGACCGGCGAGATGCCCAGAGTCCACGGAGCGCCCATCCACATCGGAGACCCGTCGGTGATAGGCATTTCCGATATACACAAACCGGATTTCGGCGACGATGTGACGATCCGGGAAGGGGAGGTGCCGGTGTTCTGGCCCTGCGGCGTGACCCCTCAGAATGTGGTCATGAACGTGAAGCCGGAGATCGTGATCACCCACTCACCCGGGCATATGCTGATCACAGATGTAAAAAACGCAGAGCTTAAATACTAGTGCAGCAGTGTCAGACTGAACAGAAGGCGCGAGCCTGTTAAAAAGATGTTAAAAAGAAAGGAAGAAAAGCGGATGGAAGCAGCACTTGCAGGACAGGAAACCATTGAAGATGTAGTACTCCGGCATTCCAGGCGGGGAATGACGGTGCTCCGCGGCCACATGGAGGCGGACTACTGCCAGAAGGCGGCCAGGCAGCTTCTGGCGCTGCCGCGGGGGACCATCCTCCTCACCACCGGGTTCTATGTGGCGGGCCATGCGGAGACCGACGGCCCTCTGGGCACGGTAGTCCTTGCCAGAGCCCTGGAGAGCCAGGGGTTCCGCCCGGTCATTGTCACTGACCAGTTCTGCCGGGGGTTCTTTGAGTCTGTGCATCTGGATGTCTGCTACATGGATGTGGATGCCTATGAGGACGAGTACGAGGAAGTGCTGGATGTCTATGAGCCTGTGGCCCTGATCTCTATCGAGAGGTGCGGGCGCAACACAGAGGATGATTATGCCAATATGCGGGGGGTCAGCATTCGGGAACATACGGCCCAGATGGACTGGCTCTTCATCAAAGCCAGAAAGAGGGGGATCCCCACCTTTGGCGTGGGGGACGGAGGCAACGAGATTGGCATGGGGAATCTCAGGGATGTGATCGCCGAGGAGCTGGAGCTTGTGCCCTGCAGAGTGAGGGTGGACACCCTTGTCATAGCAACTGTGTCCAACTGGGGCGCCTATGCGGTGGCCGCCTACATACAGAAGCTGACAGGGATCCGTGTACTTCCGAAATTTTCCGAGCTGAAGGAATATCTGGCAAGGATCGTGGACATGGGAAGCGTGGACGGTGTGACAAAGGAGCACACGCTGAGTGTGGACGGCTTCTCCCTGGAGGTGGAGAGGGAAATACTGGACGGACTGAAAAAGCTTGCCGCTGTATAGAAGTTTTTCTCTTTTATTTCATAAATGCCCCGGAGCGCTTTTTGGGTCTGCGCTCCGGGGCATTGCTGTTCCTACAGCTCCTCCGGTACCTTCGGCAGTCCGGCAAAGCCAGCCTGCAGGTCCTCGTCGGAGGGGATGTAGTCGGTCATCTGTCCGTTGTGGTATTTCTCGTAGGCCACCATGTCGAAGTAGCCGGTTCCGGTGAGGCCGAAAAGGATGGTCTTCTCCTCCCCGGTCTCCTTACATTTCATGGCCTCGTCAATGGCAACCTTGATGGCGTGGCTGCTCTCCGGGGCGGGGAGGATGCCCTCCACTCTGGCGAACTGCTCCGCTGCCGCGAACACGGCTGTCTGTTCTACAGCCCTGGCCTCCATGAAGCCGTCGTGGTAGAGCTGGGAGAGGACGGGGCTCATGCCGTGGTAGCGCAGGCCCCCCGCATGGTTGGGGGAGGGGATGAAGCCGCTGCCCAGGGTGTACATCTTCGCCAGAGGGCACACCATGCCGGTGTCGCAGAAGTCGTAGGCGTAGACGCCCCTCGTGAGGCTGGGGCAGGAGGCCGGCTCTACGGCGATGAACTGGTAGTCCGCCTCGCCCCGCAGCTTCTCGCCCATGAAGGGGGAGATGAGGCCGCCTAAGTTAGAGCCGCCGCCGGCGCACCCGATGATGATGTCCGGCCTGATATCGTACTTATCCATGGCAGTTTTTGTCTCCAGGCCGATGATGGACTGGTGGAGCACCACCTGGTTCAGCACGCTGCCCAGCACGTACCGATAGCCTTCCCTGCCGGTGGCCACCTCCACCGCCTCGGAGATGGCGCAGCCCAGGCTTCCCGTTGTGCCCGGATGCTCGGCCAGTATTTTCCGGCCTACTTCTGTGGTGTCAGAGGGGGAGGGGGTGACACTGGCCCCGTAGGTGCGCATGACCTCCCGGCGGAAGGGCTTCTGCTCGTAGGAGCACTTCACCATGAAGACGATGCAGTCCAGGTCCAGGTAGGAGCAGGCCATGGAGAGGGCTGTGCCCCACTGTCCGGCCCCCGTCTCGGTAGTCACGCCCTTCAGCCCCTGGTCCTTTGCGTAGAACGCCTGGGCGATGGCGGAGTTCAGCTTGTGGCTGCCGCTCGTGTTGTTTCCCTCGAATTTATAGTAGATCTTTGCCGGGGTCTGGAGCTTCTCTTCCAGGCAGTAGGCCCGCACCAGGGGAGAGGGGCGGTACATCTTGTAGAAATCCCGGATCTTTTTGGGGATTTCGATATACCGGTCCTCGTTGTCCAGCTCCTGCTTCACCAGCTCGTCGCAGAACACCGCGCCAAGCTCCTGTGCCGTCATGGGCTTTAAGGTGCCCGGGTTCAGGAGGGGAGCCGGCTTGTTCACCATATCCGCTCTCACGTTGTACCATTCCTTTGGCATCTCGCTCTCTTCCAGGTAGATCTTGTAGGGGATCTTTGTCTCTGCTGTCATTGTCTTGTTCTCCTTTCTTTTTGGTGGTGAAATATATCAGGAAACGCTCTGCCCGGGGGAAGCCAAAAGAAAAGCCCCTGCCCCTTGCAGATAAAATGCAGGGACAGGAGCTTGTGGTCTGTTTCATGATAAATAAAAGGCTCCTGCGGTGCCACCCGGCTTGATGTAACATATACATCCACTCATGCATACTGACATATGCGTCTTTGATAACGGAGTCCTCTCTCCGGCTCACATACTTTGATTTCCGCTCGCCCTCCGAAGCCCATTCCTCTCCGGTCTGATCTGCCGCAATCCCACCGCCTGCAGCTCTCTGTGAGACAGGTGCCAGAAAGTACTCACTCTTCGTCAATGGTTTAAAGAGACTTTAGCACAGGATGGATAAATTGTCAATCTCTTTGACAAAATAGATCAAATTTTGCGCAAACAGTGTTTTGGGACCAGCATAAAACAGCCTGCAGGCTGGCGGAATGACTTGAGAAAAGGCCTGAAATGAGATAAGATAGACAAAGAAAAGAATGACGAGGAAGGTGCAGGTATGTTTTCATATACAGAACTGAGGAAGCGATACCCGGAGTTCATTTACCG
Organism: Lachnoclostridium sp. An118; assembly: GCF_002160985.1. GTDB lineage: Bacteria > Bacillota > Clostridia > Lachnospirales > Lachnospiraceae > Claveliimonas > Claveliimonas stercoravium. The sequence continues at coordinate 27,530 of NZ_NFLQ01000010.1, forward strand.
CGGGTATGAGATAGAAGAGAGCGCGGACAGGGTGGGGATCGTCTATGATCTGGAAATCCCCGGCCTTGCTTCTTTCCGGCCTACGTGGGAGTTCCCCAAGAGGCAGGGGGAGGAGAGGTGTTTTAAGGAGAGCGGCACATTTCAGAAGCTGGTCTTCTCCCTGGGCATGGTGGAGCTCATCAGCTACTGGAAGACAGCCTGCCCCCCTGTGGTCAAGGTGGAGGCGGGAAGCCTGACAGAGGAGCAGTGTGAGTGGTGGAAGGACCTGTATTTTAACGGGCTGGGAGAATTCTACTACACAAACGGCATTCGGGAGGACCAGCAGCACTTTATGGAGATAAGGTCCCTGGGAGCCGGGACAGCGGAGCCGGACATGCCCCTGGGAGCCGGGGCGGAGGGCTATCTGATCCCTGTGGGCGGAGGCAAGGACTCGGCTGTGACCCTGTCCCTTCTGGAGGGGGAGAAGGAGAAGAACTGCTGCTATATCATCAATCCCCGGGGCGCTACCTTAAAGACGGTGGAGAGAGCCGGCTACGGGGAGGACCAGCTGGTGACTGTAAAGCGGACCCTGGACAAGAACATGCTGGAGCTGAACCGCCAGGGATACTTAAACGGGCATACGCCCTACTCCGCCATCGTGGCATTTTCCGCCACCATAGCGGCCTACATGCGGGGGGTGAAATACATTGCCCTGTCCAACGAGTCCAGCGCCAATGAGAGCACGGTGGAGGGAAGCACCGTGAACCACCAGTACTCCAAGAGCTTCCGATTTGAGAAGGCATTCCATGACTACGAGGCGGCGCATATCGGGAGCGGCACCTACTACTTCAGCATGCTGCGGCCCTTAAGCGAGTTCCAGATCGCCCGGTACTTTGCGAAGTGCCGCCAGTTCCACGACATTTTCCGCAGCTGCAACGCCGGCAGCAAGGAGGACAAGTGGTGCGGCCACTGTCCCAAGTGCCTCTTTGTCTGCCTCATCCTGTCCCCCTTCCTCTCCCGGGAGGAGGTCATCGCCATCTTCGGGCGGGACATGCTGGATGACCCGGATATGCTGGAGGATTTCCGCAAGCTCACCGGGATGGAGAAGGAGAAGCCCTTTGAGTGCGTGGGCAGCAGGGATGAGGTGAACGCGGCCGTATCCCTTACAATCGATAAAATGGAAGAAGAAGGACAGGCTCTGCCGGAGCTTTTTGCATACTACAAGAATTCCGGCCTCTACAGGAAAGAGGACCCGGAAAACAGGCGTTTCTTTACTTACTTTGACGGGGAAAATCTTCTGCCGCCGTCCTGTCTTGCTCTGATAAAGGAAAAGTGTTTATAAAGGGGGAGACAAAGGATGCTGGAAAAGATACGTCAGACGATAGAAGGTAAGAAAGTGCTGATCCTTGGATTTGGAAGAGAGGGCCGCTCCAGCCTGCGGCTGGTCTGCAAGACGGGGGGCTGGGAGAGACTGGCCGTGTCGGACCTAAGAGAGGTGGACCCGTCGAAGGAGGCGGGAGGGTGCCAGGTGGAGCTCCACACCGGCGAACACTACATGGACAGGGAGCTCCTGGACTCCTTTGACATCGTGTTCAAGACCCCGGGCATCGTCCTGCCGGAGGAGCCGGATGCCTACCGGTGCCGGTTCGTGTCCCAGACAGAGCTCTTCATCGAGAGATTCCGGGACCAGATCGTGGGGATCACCGGGACAAAGGGAAAGAGCACCACGTCCTCCCTCCTGTACCATATCCTGAAGGAGACGGGAGAAGATACGGTGCTGGCGGGCAACATCGGTATCCCCGTGTTCGACATTGCGGAGGATATCATGCCCGGGGAGGTCATCGTGCTGGAGCTCTCCTGCCACCAGCTTGAGCACATCCGGGTGTCACCCCGCATCGCGGTCCTTCTCAACCTCTACGAGGAGCACCTGGACCACTACGGGACCATGGCGAGATACGTCCGGGCCAAGCAGAACATCTACGCCTGGCAGAGGGAGGGGGACATCCTCTTCTGCAGCGTGGATGTGCTCCCCGGGAAGGAGATCGAAGGAGCGGGCAGGGAGAGTGCCCGCGTGCCCTGCCGGGGAGAGGTCATCTCCGCCGTCATGGTGCCGGAGGGGGAGAAGGCCCGGGGCGCCGGGGACATCGAGGTGGCCGGGAACGCGGTCCGCTACAGGGGCAGCGGCCTGCGCATCCCGGAGGAGGGCATCTCCCTGTTCGGGCGGCACAACTACTTTGACATCGGCGTGGTCTACGGGATCTGCAAGGAGTTCTCCGTGACGGACGAGAAATTCCTGAAGGCGCTGCGCACCTTCCAGACCCTTCCCCACAGGCTCCAGTACCTGGGCGTGAAGGAGGGACTGCGGTTTTACGACGACTCCATCTCCACCATCGGTGAGACCACCATCCAGGCCCTGGAGAGCGTGAAGAATGTGGACAGCATCCTCATCGGCGGCATGGACCGGGGCGTGGACTACAGCCAGCTGGAGGAATATCTGGCAGGCAGCAGCGTGCGCCATATCATCCTCATGGAGGCCACGGGAAAGAGGATCTACAGAGAAATACAGGAAAACTATCCCACCCTCTTTGCCAGCGGGCGGCTGGAGCTGACCGGTCACCTGGGGGAGGCAGTGGACCTGGCCAGGAGACTGGGAGAGGAGGGGGGAGCCTGCGTGCTGTCGCCGGCAGCCGCCAGCTACGGGATATTCAAAAATTTTGAAGAGCGGGGAGAGTACTTCAGACAGTATGTTTTCGGTGAGGAAGGACGGCAGACGGCCTCCTGACGCGACAGGGATACAGCGGCGGGGGATTTCAGACCTTACGGTTTGAAATCCCCCTCTGCCATTGCTTTTATGGAGGAGGCGTACTCAGAGGGAGTCATGCCTGTGACCTTCTTGAACTGGCGGGAGAAGTAGTGGATGGAGGTGTAGCCCAGCTGCTCGGAGATCTGGGTGAAATTCATCTTGTTTGTCCGGATCAGCTGCTTGGCCGCGTTGACCTTCATCAGAGAGAAATACTCGATGATGCCAAGTCCGCTCTGTTCCCGGAAGATCTTCTGGAGCTGGGAGCGGCCGATGAGGTTTTCCCGGCACACCTGCTCGATGGTGACATGCAGGCCCAGATGCGCCTCCAGATAATCCACCACCCGGTTGAACAGCTCGATGTCGCTCTTCTTTTTCGTGGCCTTCTGGGGCTGGGGGCGGATGGCTGATTTCACCAGCGGGATGGGGTGGGAGCAGCGGCGCAGCAGATGGATCAGGAAGTGCTCCAGGTAGAGGCGGATCAGCTGCTCCGCCCCGAACTGCTCCGCCTCCTTCTGGGGCATGTTCTGGAGATAGGGGTCATCCAGCCGGCAGTCAAAGCAGTGCCGGGCTTCTATGACAATGTCTGCCAGGAGGTTGCGCTCCGTCTCGTCCACCTGGAGGATCTTCTCCCGGAAAAAGTCCATGGCCGGGCTGTCGCACTGGAAAGATATGACCACCAGGTTGGGGGCGCTGTGGCCCGTGGCCTGCACGGTGTGGAACTCGCCGGGCTGGTGGAAGGCCACCTCCCCCCGGTTCAGGATCATATGCCTGTCCCCGCCGGTGACAGCCACATCCCCCTTGTCCACGCAGATGAACTCCCAGAAGTCGTGGGCTTCCCCTGGAAATTTAAAGTCGCTCATATATTCAAAATAGTGGATGCTGTACAGCTTTCCCACGGTGATGGAGTCCTTCAGGTCAATTCCGATATAGGGCACGGTGTGCGCCTCCTTCCTTTTTCTTTATGCTTATCATAGCCTAATTTTGCAGAAAAAGCAAAAACAAAATGCAGATTGTACAAATCAATCATAAAATAGGATAAAGATTTTTCCCGGCATTTATACTACAATAAGCGTAGCAGTTGAGAACATCAGAAATATTCAGAAAGGATATGAAAGAGATGAAAAAACCAGTATTAGTCATTATGGCAGCAGGAATGGGAAGCCGTTACGGGGGGCTTAAGCAGATCGATCCGGTGGACAATGAGGGGCATATCATCATGGACTTCTCCATGTACGACGCAAAGAGAGCCGGATTTGAGAAGGTGATATTCATCATCAAGAAGGAGATAGAAGAGGATTTCAAGAATAGAGTGGGCAACCGCATGAGCCAGATCATGGAGGTGGAGTACGCCTACCAGGATCTCCACAATATCCCGGAGGGCTTTGAGGTGCCGGAGGGAAGGGTGAAGCCGTGGGGGACCGCCCACGCTGTCCTCTCAGCCATCGACCTCATCGATGGCCCCTTTGCGGTCATCAACGCGGATGACTACTATGGAAAAGAGGCCTTCCAGGTGATCTACGATTACCTGTCCACTCACGAGGATGATGAGAAATACCGCTATACCATGGTGGGATACCAGCTTGGAAACACAGTGACGGACAACGGACATGTGGCCAGAGGACTGTGCGACATGAACGCGGCCGGAGAGCTGACAGGCATCCACGAGCGCACCCGCATCGAGAAGAGGGAGGGCGGCATTGCCTACTCTGAGGACGACGGGGAGACATGGGTATCCGTGCCGGCAGACACGACAGTCTCCATGAACATGTGGGGATTCACAAGGAGCATCCTGGACGAGATCAAAAAAGGGTTCCCGGCCTTCCTGGAGGAGGGGCTTAAGACGAATCCCATGAAATGCGAGTACTTCCTTCCGTCTGTAGTCAGTGACCTGATCGGACAGGACAAGGCCTCCGTGGCAGTGCTCCACTCTGCGGATAAATGGTACGGCGTCACATACAAGGAGGACAAGCCGGTAGTCATGGCTGCCATCCAGAAGCTGAAAGACGATGGCGTATACCCGCAGCACCTGTGGGAACAGAAATAGGCCAGGAAGAAAAATCCGCAATATATTTATAGTTTCAGCCACTATTATTATAGAAATCGCAGAGCGGCCAAATTATAATTACAGTAGATACAGGAAAACAGATCCAAAAAGGAGGAGACCATCATGACGATTTTGATCACAGGAGGAGCCGGATACATCGGAAGCCATACGGCTCTGGAGCTGCTGAACGAGGGATATGACGTAGTTGTGTACGACAACCTGTGCAATTCTTCCAGGGAGTCCCTGCGGCGCGTGGAGGAACTGACAGGAAAGCAGATCCGCTTCTACGAGGGGGATGTGCAGGATGAAAAGGCTCTGACAGACATGTTCAAAGAGCAGAGGATCGATGCAGTCATCCACTGCGCGGCCCTGAAGGCAGTGGGCGAGTCTGTGCAGAAGCCTCTCGAGTACTACCAGAACAATATTTCCGGAACCCTGACACTTCTGAAAGTTATGCGGGAAGTGGGCGTGAAGAACATCGTGTTCAGCTCTTCCGCCACTGTGTACGGAAGCCCGGAGGAGATGCCCATCACAGAGGCCTGCCCAAAGGGACAGTGCACCAATCCATACGGCTGGACAAAATCCATGATGGAGCAGATCATGTCAGATGTGCAGAAGGCTGATCCGTCCTGGAACGTGATCCTCCTGCGCTACTTCAACCCGGTTGGAGCCCACAAGAGCGGACGCATCGGAGAGGACCCGAAGGGTATCCCCAACAACCTGATGCCCTACATCTCACAGGTTGCTGTCGGAAAGCTGGAGAAGCTTGGCGTGTTTGGAAATGACTACGACACACCGGACGGGACCGGCGTCCGCGACTACATCCATGTGGTGGACCTGGCCATCGGGCATGTGAAGGCCATCAACTATATCTTCACAAACCCGGGACTGGATGTCATCAACCTGGGAACCGGACAGGGCTACTCTGTGCTGGATATGGTGAAGGCATTCTCCAGGGCATGCGGGAAGGAAATCCCCTACGAGATCAAACCCCGCCGGGAAGGAGATATCGCCATGTGCTACGCAGACCCGTCCAAGGCGGCCAGAGTGCTTGGCTGGAAGGCCGAGAGAGGACTGGACGAGATGTGCGAGGACACATGGAGATGGCAGTCACAGAACCCCAACGGATACGAGGAATAAGCCGAAAAAGAAAAGGCACGGAAAACAAAAGGACACAGATAGCTACACAGGCAGGGACGAGGGCCGTCAGAAGGCTCCCCCTGCCTTTTCTCTTTTCTTTTCCGCAGAAAAGTGCTATAATACGGTGAGCAGCTTTTTAGTTTTTTTCGAGGGAACGGATATGAAGAAGAAAGCAAAACAAAATGTGCGCCTGAAGGGACAGCTGAAGCTCTATATGCAGTGGCCGGCGTTCATGACCATCCTCCTGATCGCCATGAATATATGGATCTACCGCCTGGATAAGCGGGCCGGTGTGCTGATGCTGTTCTTCGTCCTGATCTATATCGCGATCGTGGGGATCATGTATGTCTACAACAAATCCCTTGTCATGAAGGACCTGGTGGACTTTGCGGCGCAGTATGGCATCATACAGAACACGCTTCTGAAAAAGCTGGCAGTGCCCTATGCCCTCCTGCTGGAGGACGGCAGGCTCATGTGGATGAACGACCAGTTCAGAGAGATCCTGGGCAGCAAGCTGAAGGGGGAGGCGGTGCTGAGCCGGTATATACCCGAGCTGAACCGGAGCATTTTCCCCAGGGAAGAGGATCAGATCGTGGAGATGGAGGTCTACTACCACGACAAGGAGTACCGGGCCGAGCTGCGGAAGGTGTCCGTGGAGGGCTTCAGCGACTCCGAGCGCCTTCTGGACATGCCGGAGGAGAAGGAGTACTTTATCGCTGTCTACCTGTCCGATGTGACAGAGCTGAACACGGCGCTGCGCCAGAATGAAGAGCAGCGGCTTGTGGCAGGCCTTATTTACATTGACAACTACGACGAGATGATCGACAGTGTGGAGGAGGTGCGCCAGAGTCTTCTGGTGGCTCTCATCGACAGGAAGATCAACCAGTATATCGCGCGTCTGGACGGCATTGTCAAGAAGATGGAGACGGACAAGTATTTTATCGTCATGAAGAAGTCCTGCTTCAAGGAGCTGGAGGCGGACCGCTTCTCTCTTCTTGAGGACGTGAAGGCCATCAACATTGGGAACAGCATCCCGGCCACCTTAAGTATCGGCCTGGGTCTGAGCAAGAACGCCTACGTGCAGAGCTACACCTACGCCAGAGCGGCCATCGACCTGGCCCTTGCAAGAGGCGGCGACCAGGCGGTCATCAAGGACTGCAATGGCATTACCTACTACGGAGGCAAGAGGGAGCAGACCTCCAAGAATACCAGGGTGAAAGCCAGAGTGAAGGCGGAGGCTCTGCGGGAGTTCATCACAGTGAATGACACCATTCTCGTCATGGGGCACAAGATGACAGACATGGATTCCTTTGGCGCTGCCATCGGCATTTACCGGGCTGCAGCCGCGCTGGAGAAGAAGGCCCACATTGTTATCAACGACGTGTCGGCTACCATCCGGCCGTTGTATGAGGAATTCCAGGAGCATCCCTCCTACCCGGATGACATGTTCGTCACATCCGGGGAAGCCAAGGAGATGACAGGTGACAGCTCCATGGTCATTGTGGTGGACACCAACCGGCCGGGTATGACGGAGTGCCCGGAGCTCCTGAACATGACCCGCACTATCGTGGTCTTCGACCACCACAGGCAGGGAAGCGACAATATCGACAACGCCCTTTTGTCCTACATCGAGCCCTATGCCTCCTCGTCCTGCGAGATGGTTTCCGAGGTGCTCCAGTATATCACGGACGACGTGAAGATACCGGCCGTGGAGGCCAACAGCCTGTATGCGGGCATTGTCATTGACACCAACAACTTTATGAACAAGACCGGCGTGCGCACCTTTGAGGCGGCCGCCTTCCTGCGCCGCTGCGGGGCAGATATCCCCTTTGTACGGAAGATGCTGCGGGACGATATGAAGTCCTATCAGGCCAAGGCCGGCATCATCAGCAGCGCGGAGGTATACCGGGATATATATGCCATTGCCCGGGGGGAGGAGCTTCATATAGAGAGCCCCACCATCATCGGCGCCCAGGCGGCCAACGAGCTGCTGGACATCGACGGCATCAAGGCGACCTTTGTCCTTACCACCTACAATGGGCGCATCTATGTGAGCGCCCGCTCCATTGACGAGGTGAACGTGCAGGTGATCATGGAGAAGCTGGGCGGCGGCGGCCACATGAACGCATCCGGCGCCCAGTTCGACCACACCAACATGGACGAGGCTGTGACAGCCCTCAAGAGAGTTATCGACGAAATGACAGAAAAAGGAGATTTATAGATGAAAGTTATTTTACTACAGGACGTAAGATCCCTTGGAAAAAAGGGAGACATCGTGGAAGTGAACGACGGATACGCAAGAAACTTCCTTCTCAAGACAAAGAAGGGCGTGGAGGCGAACAATAAGAATATGAACGACCTGAAGCTCCACAAGGCCAACCAGGATAAGATCGCCCAGGAGCAGCTGGAGGCTGCCCGCGAGCTGGGCAGGAAGCTGGAGGAGAGCAAGGTGACTGTCTCCATCAAGACGGGAGAGGGCGGAAGGGCCTTTGGCTCTGTGTCCTCCAAGGAGATCGCAGCGGCGGCTCAGGAGCAGCTTGGCCTGGATATCGACAAGAAGAAGGTGCAGCTGAAGGAGCAGCTGAAATCCCTGGGAACCTTCCATGTTCCTGTGAAACTTCACCCAAAGGTAACAGCAGAGCTGACAGTAAACGTTACGGAGGAGGCATAGAAGGATGCCGGATATGGAGGAAGCCCTCATCAAGCGTGTGCCGCCCCACAGTATCGAGGCGGAGCAGTCGGTAGTCGGCGCCATGCTGATGGACAAGGACGCCATCATGACCGCTTCCGAGATCATCAGCGGCAGTGACTTCTACCAGACCTCATACGGGGTCATCTTTGACTCCATGACAGAGCTTTTTAACGAAGGCAAGCCGGTGGACCTCATTACCCTGCAGGAGCGGCTCAAGGAGAAGAATGTGCCGGAGGAGATCTCCAGCCTGGAGTTTGTCCGCGAGCTGGTAGCCGCTGTGCCAACATCCGCCAATGTGAAATACTACGCGGAGATCGTCTTTGAGAAATCCATGCTCCGGAAGCTCATCAAGGTGAATGATGAGATCTCGGGTGCCTGCTATGCGGGCAGTGAGCCTATGGAGGCGGTCCTCGAGACAGCGGAGAAAAGCATATTCGAGCTGGCTCAGAAGCGGGGGACAGGGGACTATGTGCCCATCAAGGAAGTGGTCCTGAACGCGCTGGAGAAGATCGAGAAGGCGTCCAAGACCAAGGGGACTGTGACCGGTATCCCCACCGGATTCCTGGACCTGGACTACAAGCTGTCCGGTCTGCAGCCCTCGGACTTTATCCTGGTGGCGGCCCGCCCCTCCATGGGAAAGACAGCCTTTGTCCTGAACATCGCCCAGCACGCGGCTTTCAAGAGCGGGAAGACAGTGGCTATCTTCAGCCTTGAGATGTCCAAGGAGCAGCTGGTGAACCGCCTTTTCTCCCTGGAGTCCCAGGTGGACTCCCAGTCCCTGCGTACAGGTAATCTGAAGGATGACGACTGGGAGAAGCTCATCGAGAGCGCGGGCATCATCGGAAAGTCCCACCTGATCATAGACGACACGCCTGGCATCTCCATCTCGGAGCTGCGGTCCAAGTGCCGCAAGTTCAAGCTGGAGCAGGGGCTGGACCTGATCATCATCGACTACCTGCAGCTCATGAGCGGGCGGGTAGGCGGCCGGTCCGAGTCGAGACAGCAGGAGATCTCAGATATCTCCCGGTCCCTGAAAGGGGTGGCCAGGGAGCTGAATGTGCCTGTCATCTCCCTTTCCCAGCTGAGCCGCGCGGTAGAGCAGCGGCCGGATCACAGGCCCATGCTCTCGGACCTGCGTGAGTCCGGTGCCATCGAGCAGGACGCGGACGTGGTCATGTTCATTTACCGGGACGACTACTACAATAAGGATACAGAGACCCCCAACCAGGCGGAGATCATCATCGCAAAACAAAGAAACGGCCCCATAGGGACCGTTCACCTGGCATGGCTGCCGGATTACACGAAGTTTGCAAACTTAACCTGGAAGGAATAGGCGTTTTAACCGCTGGGCCGCTCCCTGGCTTCCGGCAGTTTCTTTTCGAAAGGACTGCTGCTGCCGGATGAGCTGGTCCAGCTTTTTAAATTGTTCTTCCTCCTGCCGCTCCTTGGCGTCCAGGAGGAAGGACATTTCTTTTGTGATCATGGCCGCAAGAACTTCGTTGTTGTTTTCCAGCATGCGCTTGATGCGGAGCTGTTCCCTTGTCCGCTTCATGTCGGGAATGAGAGCCTTCAGCTCGTCAAAGGGAACACCCTGCTCGTACAGTTCTTTGATGCAGTTATACAGCTTTGTGTCTTCTTTTGTGGCGCTGCTTAAAGTATTCAGTGCATTTCCCATATTCATACCCCCTTTACACGTAAAAGAGTATAGCATGTACAGAGGGACAAGACTGTCAAAACGGGTCGGTATCGTGTACGAAAATACGGCAAAAAAACGGACCGCCCGCACTTTTGTGCAGACCGCCCGCCTTTTGCTATGTTCATATGTCGGATGCGAAAAGCTTCCGTCAGGATTAGCCCTGAGAGATAGCTCCTGTAGGACACTGAGCTGCGCATGCTCCGCAGTCTACACAAGCGTCCGGATCGATCTCGTAGTGGTCAGCTCCCTGAGAGATAGCTCCTACTGGACATTCAGCTTCGCAAGCGCCGCAGCTTACACATTCATCACTAATTACATGTGCCATGATATATTCCTCCTTTGACTGTTGTCAGTTGTTTATACATATAATAATACAAATGCCTCAAATATACAAGCCTTAGTGATGTTCTAAATTTAGCACAATTTTGCCTTTTTGTACGCCGCCAGGATGAGCTGCCGTGCGGCTGCCGCCTCCTCCCCTGCAGCCTCCCGGGTCCCCTCCAGAGGATAGGGGAGGCCCAGCTTCTCGTACTTGCTCCTGCCCAGCGTGTGGTAGGGGAGCACGTCAAGGGCCTGCACATTGTGGAGGGAGGCCATGAAGGTGCCCAGCTCCTCCAGGTACTCCCGGTAGAGGGTGATGCCCGGCACCACCACATGGCGTATCCAGACAGGGATGCCCTGCTCGTCCAGATGCCTGGCAAAGGAGAGGATCTGCCGGTTGGTGTGGCCTGTCAGCCTCCGGTGCCTCTCGTCGGACATGTGCTTGATGTCCAGGAGCACAAGATCTGTCAGGGGCAGGAGTTCTCCCAGCTGTGCCATAAAGCGCTCGCTGTGTGGGTTGAACATGATGCCGGAGGTGTCCAGGCAGGTGTGGATGCCGCTGCGCTTCAGGTCCCGGAACAGCTCCGTGAGGAAATCCATCTGCATCATGGGTTCCCCGCCTGTCACGGTGACGCCTCCGTTCCGGTAGAAGGGGAGGTTGGAATAAAATCCCTCCAGCACCTCATGGACGCTCATGAGGCTCCCCTTCCCGTACTCCCAGGTGTCCGGATTGTGGCAGTACTGACACCGCATGGGACAGCCCTGGAAGAAGACCACGTACCGTATGCCCGGCCCGTCCACGGTGCCGCAGCTCTCGATGGAGTGGATCCAGCCCTTACATTCCCTCGTGGAAGGTACGGGAGATGACATCGTCCTGCTGTTCCTTTGTCAGTTTGTTAAAGTTGACCGCGTATCCGGACACGCGGACTGTGAGCTGGGGATATTTCTCGGGGTGCTTCTGGGCGTCCAGAAGGGTCTCGCGGGTGAACACGTTTACGTTCAGGTGGTGTCCTCCCTGCTCCACATATCCGTCCAACATTGCTACAAGGTTGTCTACCTGCTGCTGATTTACTGCCATGATGATATTCTCCTTTCGTGTCTTGCTTTTATTCTCTGTCAATGCTCTCCTCGATATTGGGGATGCTGCACGCCATGTTGGCGCACTCGTCCTCCAGACGGTCCACATCCAGGTCGCCGGCGAAGATTCGGTCATCTTTGCCCAGAGCCCCCGGGATGATGGAGAAGGTGTTGGAGATGCCGTCCTGGGCGTGGCGGAAGGGGATCTTCGCCACAGAGGCCAGGGACGCCAGGGCGCCGTGGGTATCCCGCCTGTGCATGGGATTGGCCCCCGGAGCCAGAGGCTCGCCCTGCTTCCTTCCGTCCGGCGTGTTTCCGGTCTTCTTGCCGTACACCACGTTGGAGGTGATGGTCAGGATGGACATAGTGGGGATGGAGTGGCGGTAGGTGTGGTGCTTGCGTATCTTGTCCATGAAGGACCGCACGATCTCCACCGCGATCTCATCTACCCGGTCGTCATTGTTCCCGTATTTGGGGAAATCCCCCTCCACATCGTAGTCCACCACCAGACCGTCCTCGTCCCGGACGGGCTTCACCTTTGCGTATTTGATGGCGGACAGGGAGTCGGCCACGACGGAGAGGCCGGCGATGCCGGTGGCGAAGTACCGTTTTACTTCCCGGTCGTGGAGGGCCATCTGGAGCTTCTCGTAGCAGTATTTGTCGTGCATGTAATGGATGACGTTCAGGGTGTTCACATAGAGCCCTGCCAGCCATTCCATCATGTCGTCGAATTTCTGCATCACATCATCGTACTCCAGGTATTCTGTGTCTACCGGGCGGTATCTGGGGCCTACCTGCACCTTCATGCGCTCGTCCATGCCGCCGTTGATGGCGTAGAGGAGGCATTTGGCCAGATTGGCCCGGGCGCCGAAGAACTGCATCTCCTTGCCCACCCGCATGGAGGAAACGCAGCAGGCGATGGCGTAATCGTCGCCGTGGGTAGCCCGCATCAGATCGTCGTTCTCGTACTGGATGGAGGAAGTCTTGATGGACATCTTTGCGCAGTACTCCTTGAAGGACCTGGGGAGTCTTGTGGACCACAGGACAGTCAGGTTGGGCTCCGGCGCTGTCCCCAGGTTGTCCAGTGTGTGGAGGTAGCGGAAGGAGGTCCTTGTCACCAGCGGGCGCCCGTCGATGCCCACGCCTCCGATGGACTCTGTCACCCAGGTTGGGTCACCGGAGAAGAGAGAGTTGTACTCCGGTGTGCGGGCAAACTTTACAAGCCGCAGCTTCATGATGAAGTGGTCAATGTACTCCTGGGCCTGCTCCTCTGTGATGAGGCCCCTGTCCAAATCTCTCTGGATGTAGATATCCAGGAAGGTGGAAGTGCGGCCAAGGCTCATGGCGGCGCCGTTCTGCTCCTTGACGGCGGCCAGGTAGCCGAAGTAGAGCCACTGGATGGCCTCCTTTGCGTTCTTTGCCGGCTTGCTGATGTCAAATCCGTAGATGTCTCCCAGTTCTTTTAACTCGCCCAGGGCCCGGATCTGCTCAGCCAGCTCTTCCCGCAGGCGGATGTTGTCGCCGGTCATGCGGACAAGGGATGTGGCCAGCTGCTGCTTTTTGTCCTCGATGAGCCAGTCTGTACCGTAGAGAGCCACCCGGCGGTAGTCGCCGATGATGCGGCCTCTGCCGTAGGCGTCCGGCAGTCCGGTGATGATGGCGGACTTTCTGGCCAGGCGCATCTCGGGGGTGTACACGTCAAATACGCCCTGGTTGTGGGTCTTTCTGTATTTGGTAAAAATCTCCACTACCTCCGGGTCCACCTCGTAGCCATTTTCATGGCAGGCGTTCTGGGCCATGCGGATGCCGCCGAAGGGCTGCAGGGAGCGCTTGAAAGGCTTGTCCGTCTGGAAGCCCACGATCTGCTCCAGGTCCTTGTCCAGGTAGCCGGGGCCGTGTGAGGTGATGCCGGAGACGATCTTCGTGTCCATATCCAGGACGCCGCCTGCCTCCCGCTCCTTTGCGGACAGGTCCATGACCTGGTCCCAGAGCTGCTTCGTGGCATCGGTAGGCCCTGCCAGGAAGGAATCGTCCCCCTCGTAGGGTGTGTAGTTGTTCTGGATAAAGTCCCGCACATTTACAGAAGTGCGGTTCCATCTGCCGGGGCGGAAGCCGTCCCAGCTCTCAGCGATCCAATTTTTTTCCATGTATGTTGTTCCTCCTCTGAAGTGAATTAGTGAACAGCTGTTGTGGCACTATTATATGAGAACGCCTATCATTTAGTCAATAGATAGATTGTATTTATTTGTATACAGTATACAAATATGATAAAAATTATACATCTTTCAAATTTAAGAAATTTTTCAACATTTTTTCAATGTTTTGGTGTATAGTGTTTGTAGTCAAAATTTCAATGATGTGGAGTGTAGAAAAGATGAGAAGGTTATGGAGAGCTTCAGCGCTCCTGGCCGGCGCGGCACTTGCGCTGGCAGGCTGCAGTCAGACAGGGACGGGAAACGGGGAGGAGCAGACGACCACCGTCGACGGGACAGAGGAGAAGGTGGACGCGGAGAAGGTGCGGCTGGACGCCATGGATCCCTCCGCCTACGGCAATGTGGAGGGACTTGATCTGGAGGCGGGCACCTACATATCTGTTATAGGAAAAGCCTCCGGAGGTGATTTCTGGGACAGTGTGCAGGAGGGGGCCCAGAAGGCAATCTCTGATATCAATGAGTCACTTGGCTACAAGGGGGAGGACCGGGTGCGCATGGTGTACAGCGGCCCCTCCGAGGCGGGTGATGTGGATGAGCAGGTGAATATCCTGGATGAGGAGCTGGCCCGGTATCCCCAGGCTGTGGGGATTTCCATCATAGATTCACAGTCAGGGGACGTGCAGTTTGACCTGGCGGCAGAGAACGGCATCTCCGTGGTGACCTACGACTCTCTGAGCAACTACCAGAATGTGATGGCAAAGATCAGCACGGACAATGACGCGGCGGCCGCTGAGGCGGCGGACCATCTGGCCGAGGCCATGGGGGAGAGCGGGGAGGTCCTCATATTTGCCCATGACTCCCGGTCGCTGACCACTCAGGAGAGGGTGGATGGCTTTACCCAGAAGCTGGCGGCGGACCACCCGGATATCACGGTGGGGAACACCTATTACCTGGATGCGCTGGAGGACCTGAAGACGGCCATTGCAGATGAGATCAACGCGGGGACCTACGCGAAGGAGGGGCAGGAGGCCGCACCCATAGAGGATGAGGAGAGCCGGCTCACAGCGGAGGATATCTCCGACGAGGAGGCCATGGATTATATCTTTGCAAAGAACCCGGATGTCACAGCCATCTACGGGACAAGCGGGGACGCAGTCATGGCGGCTGTGGAGAATACCCAGCGGCTGGAGAAGGAGGATGTGAGCATCGTGGGCTTTGACGCCACCCAGGAGGAGGCCCAGGCCCTGGAGGAGGGACTGGTGGACGGTCTCATAGCCCAGAATCCCTACGGTATGGGCTACGCCACGGTGGTGGCCTGCTCGCGGGCCATCCTGGAGCTGGGAAATGAGGCGGAGGTGGACTCCGGCTACACCTGGATCACCGCGGACAACATGGAGGACCCGGAAGTGGCCGCCATGCTGTATTAGAGATCCTCTATCCTGCGTGCAGGAGAAAAGAATAGCTTTGCATACAAACAGAAAAAGGAGGGCCACATTTCCGAAGAGGATATTCCGGCGGGAGGGGTGAGAGACTGTCATGCAGGCTCGAACCCCGGAGCCGGCCTCAAGGAAATGCGGCCCTCCTTTTTCGTATCTTTTATACAAAGCTAACTGCTTTTTTTGGACAGGGAGAAGATGAACTCCGTTCCCACTCCCTCCGTGCTGATGACGTTGATGTTCTCCCCGTGGGCCTGGATGGCCTCCTTCACGATGGACAGGCCAAGGCCGGTACCCTTTTTATCCTTGCCTCTGGAGGCGTCTGTCTTGTAGAAGCGCTCCCATATCTTGTTCAGGGAATCCCTGGGGATGCCGATGCCGTAGTCCTTGACGGAGATGTAGACCTTGTCTCCGCGGTCCGTGGTCTCCACCGTGATGCTGGAGTCGGAGTCGCTGAATTTGATGGCGTTGTCGATCAGGTTGTAGAGGACCTGCTGTATCTTTTTCCGGTCCGCGTACACATTCAGGTGTCGCGCGGCCAGGATGAGCTCGATGGAAATCTTCCTTTTTGTGCAGATGCCCTCGAAGGTGGCCGCCGTGTTCTTGATGACCTCGTGTATGTCAAAGACCTCCTTGTCCAGAAGGATATCCTTTGTGTCAAACTCATTCAGCGTCAGCAGGTCCTGGGTCAGGTCTGTCAGCCGCTCCGTCTCAAAGAGGATGATGTTCAGGTATTTCTGCTGCATCTCCGGCGGGATGGTGCCGTCCGCCATGGCCTCCACATAGCCCTTGATGGAGGTGAGGGGAGAGCGGAAATCGTGGGACACATTTGCCACGAATTTCTTCTGGTAGTCCTCCATGTCCCGCAGCTGTGCGGACATATAGTTCAGGGAGGCGGAGAGATACCCCATCTCGTCCTGGGTGGTCACCGGGATCTCGTACTCCAGGTTGCCGGAGGCGTACTGGGTGGCAGCCTCCGTGATCCTGCGCAGAGGCCGGTACACGAGAAACTGGAAGGCCAGCAGCACGATAAAGGACAAAAGATAAATGATGATCACCGTGGCGTAGACAGAGCGCATCAGGGTGTTCCTGAAATCCGCCAGGTCGGCCACCTCCTTGTGGATGATCAGGTAGCCCCTGGTGGAAAAGCCCTGGACTACCGGTGCGCTGACCGTGAGTACATTCTCCTCAAAATAGCCGTGATAGTTTCCCTCCTGGTAGGTGGCGCTTCCGCTGGCGGCCGGGTCAAAATCCCGTATCCGCGCCGGGGCGGAGGGGTAACTGTCGGGGCGGGAGGAGACCAGCACATTGCCCTCCCGGTCGACCAGCCAGACAGCGGCGTCCGCGTAGGCGGAGATGCCGTTCAGCTGCATCTTTACCTCAGAGCCTGTGAGCAGGTCGCTGAAGTAGCCCGGCAGATAGTCATTTGCCATGGCGGTGGCCTGGGCGTAGAGCCGGTCCGCCTCCGAGGACTTAAGGCCGCTGTAGGTCAGCCCCGAGGCCAGAGTGGCGGCGGTAAAAAGGCTCAGGAACCCGAGGATGATATAGACGAGGATAAATTTCAGGTACAGTGTGCTGTTCAGGGGGAGCGTATTTTTTTTCGCTTTTTTTCGTCTGAAGAACATTATTTTACCTCGAATTTATACCCGATGCCCCACACGGTGGCGAGAGACCAGGAGGGGTGGTCCTTGATCTTCTCCCGGAGGCGCTTGATGTGCACGTCCACGGTCCGGGTGTCACCGATATACTCATACCCCCATATCTGGTCCAGGAGCTGTTCCCTTGTGAAGACCTGATTGGGGGAGGAGGCCAGGAAATAGAGGAGCTCCAGCTCCTTTGGCGGCATGTCCACATTTTTCCCGTCCAGAAGGACCGAGTAATTTGTGAGATTGATGACAATACCGGGATACTCCACGCATTTCCCGCGGTCCTCTTTCGGAGCCTCCTGGCGCACCGGCTGGTAGCGCCGGAGGACGGCCCGGACCCGGGCCACCATCTCCTTGGAGTCGAAGGGCTTCATGATGTAGTCGTCGGCCCCCAGCTCCAGGCCGAGCACCTTGTCAAACACCTCCCCCTTGGCGGAGAGCATGATGATGGGGGTCTGGGAGCGGCTGCGGATCTCCCGGCATACCTGGTATCCATCGATGCCGGGCAGCATCAGGTCCAGGAGGATGAGGCTGGGGCGGTACAGGTCAAAGGCCTTCAGCGCCTCCTCCCCGTCGTGCACGATCATGGTGTCAAAGCACTCCTTTGTCAGATACAGGGAAATCAGCTCCGCGATATTTTCATCGTCGTCTACGATCAGTATTTTCTGTTTGTTTACCATATATATCCTCCCTCTCAGATGGTCACGGCGCTTGCCGTCCTCTATTTGAATTCCACGATAGTGACGCCCGCGTCTCCCTCGCCGAAGGCGGCCAGATGGAACTCCTTCACATGCTTCTGCCTGCGCAGGTATTTGTGGATGCCGCTGCGCAGAGCACCGGTGCCTTTGCCGTGGACAATGCGGACCTGGCTTATGTGGGCCAGGTAGGCGTCATCCAGGTATTTGTCCAGCTCTGCCACAGCCTCGTCCACGGTCTTCCCCAGGAGGTTGATCTCCGGGCTGACGGACATGGATTTGCCCATCTTCATCTTGCCCTGGGAGGTGCGCCGCAGATTTTTCGCCGCCGAGTACACAGGCTTCTCCTCGATGATCTCCAGGTCGGAGATGTTCACCTGGGAGTTGAGGATGCCCATCTGCACGTTCACATTTCCCTTTGCGTCGGGCAGTGAGGTGACGGTGCCGTTCAGGTTCAGGCTCAGCACACGGACAGACTCGCCCAGCTTGAAATCGCCGGGCTTATGCTGCTTCCTGGGCTTTGCGGTCTCCAGCTTTTTGCCGGAGCCGGTGGAGGCGATCTTTTTGCGGAGACGCTCTCTTTCCTTCTCCATCTCCGCGGCGGAGATGTTCTCCCTGCCGAATCTGCGGAAATTTTTCATGGTCTCGTCGGCTATCTCCTTGGCCTCCTCCAGGATGGCCCGGGCCTTGTCGTTTGCCTCCTCCAGGATGCGGTCCCTCTGGGCGTCCAGCTTCTCCTGGCGGGCGGCGGTCTCATTCTTCAGTTTCTCCAGCTCCCGGCGGTAGGCGCTGATCTCCTCCTTCTCCTTGTCGATGGTGCGGCGGCTCTGCTCCAGGTCCGTCAGCAGGTCCTCAAAGGACTCCTCCTGCTCGGAGAGCTGCTTCCTGGCCTCGTCGATGATGTAGTCCGGCAGTCCCAGTCTGCTGGAGATGGCAAAGGCGTTGCTCTTGCCGGGAATGCCGATGAGGAGCCGGTAGGTGGGCCGCAGGGTGGCTACATCGAACTCGCAGCAGGCATTTTCCACGCCTTTTGCGGAGAGGGCAAACACCTTCAGCTCGCTGTAGTGGGTGGTGGCCATGGTGCGGATGCCCTGCCGGTGCAGGTGCTCCAGGATGGCGATGGCCAGGGCGGCTCCCTCGGTGGGATCCGTGCCGGCCCCCAGCTCGTCGAAGAGCACCAGGCTGTCCGGGGTGATATGCTTTAAAAAGGACACGATGTTCGTCATGTGGGAGGAGAAGGTGCTGAGGCTCTGCTCGATGCTCTGCTCGTCCCCGATGTCCGCAAATACGTTTGTAAATACGCCCAGCTCGGAGCGGTCCAGGGCCGGGATGTGGAGGCCTGCCTGTCCCATCAGGGTGAAAAGTCCCACGGTCTTTAAGGAGACCGTCTTTCCTCCCGTGTTGGGGCCCGTGATGATGAGCAGGTCGAAATCCTCCCCCAGCGTGAGGGAGATGGGGACCACCGTCTTCGGGTCCAGGAGAGGATGGCGCCCCTGGCGGATCCGTATCCTCCTCTCATTATTAAAGAGGGGGCGGCTGGCATTCATGGAGAGGGCCAGAGCGCCCCTTGCGAAGATGAAGTCCAGCTCTGTCATGGCCTTGTAGTCCGCCCGGATGGCGTCCACGTGCCCGGCGGTCTCGTTGCTCAGGTCCGCCAGGATGACCTGGATCTCCTCCTGCTCTTTTCCGTAGAGCTCCTTCAGGTCATTGTTCAGCTTCACGATGGACATGGGCTCGATGAACAGGGTGGAGCCGGTGGAGGACTGGTCGTGGATCATGCCCGGCACCTGGCTCCTGTACTCGGCCTTCACGGGGATGCAGTACCGGTCCCCCCTCATGGTGATGAGGGCGTCCTGCAGGTAACTGCGCAGGGGGCCGTTTACAAGGGAGGACAGAGTGGAGTGTATCTTATCCCCGGCCAGACTGATCTGGCGGCGGATGTGCTTCAGCCCCGGACTGGCCTCGTCGCTGATCTCCTCCTCGCTGATGATGCAGCGCTCGATCTCGCCCGCCAGATTGGTGAGAGGCTCGATCTGGTCAAAGTAGACGTCCAGGCAGTCGGCCGCCTCGTCCACTGTCTCGTGGCGCCCGTAGGACTTTGCCCTGCCGGCGGCCTTCAGGACCTTGCAGATGCGCAGGAGCTCTCCGGCTCCCAGGGTCCCGCCGATCTCCAGGCGTTTCAGGGAGTCGCTCACCGGGTCGCAGCCGGAGAAGGACAGGCGGCCCTTCTTCACGATCCTCGTGAAGGCGGCCTGGGTCTGCTCCTGGGCGGTCTCGATCTTATTGATATCTGTGTATGGCTTCAGGGAGCGGCAGGACCGGACGCCGCCCGGGCAGGTTGCCTGGGCGGTGAGGAGGTCCACCACTTTGTCAAATTCCAGTTTTGTCAATGTCTTATGATCCATGATATGTTCACCTGTACAGCTTTTTTGTCGGATGCGCGGTATCAGGCTGCATCAGGCCCTGAGATACCCCGCCAAGTGTTCATATTATAACTCATTTACAGGGGAAAGAAAAGGATAATTATTGAACATTGCGGGGGGATATTGTATACTAAAACAAGGATTGCACAAGGAGAAGATGGGTCATGGAATATCATGAAAATCCTGAGGAGCGCAGAGAGGAAAACGGAGAAGAAAAGAAAGAAGAATTTTCCTTTATGCAGGAGACCATCAAGGATGAAGATGCAGGATACAGGAAGAGCCGGAACACGGTCATGAAATATGCGGGCCTTGGTCTGATATTCGGACTTGCGGCCTGTCTGGGATTTTATGCCCTCAGACCGTGGGTGGAGGACCGGTTTTCCAGCAATCCAAGGACGATCACCATCCCGGAGGAGGAAGAGGAGGAGACCCAGGAAGGAGAGGAAGGACAGACAGAAGAGACCTCCCCTGTTCTCACGGTGGATGATTACGAGCAACTGAACCAGTCTCTTGTGACAGTGGCAAACACGGTGAACAGGAGCATGGTGGAGATATCTGTCCAGGTTTCCCAGCCGGAAGAGCAGGACCAGACGCTTGTGGACGAAGACAGTGTGGCCGGCGTCATTTTTGAGGACAACGGCGTGGAGCTCCTGGTGGCTGCCAGGAGCCTGACGGTGCCCGAGGGGGGCTCCCTGCGTGGCCGGCTCATGGACGGAAATTACTACAGTGTCAGCGTGAAAAAGCAGGACGCCAACCTTGGTATCGCCGTCTATGCCATCGCGAAAAACGCGCTGTCGGAGGGAGCCTGGAACCAGATCCAGACAGTGGCCCTGGGCAGCTCCGGGGGCGTGTCAAAGGGGGACATCGTCATCGCCGTCGGCAGTCCCTTCGGGTATTATGGCGGCATGGGCTTTGGCGTCATTTCCTCTACCCGGGAGACGGCCCGGAGGGCGGACGGGGAATACAGCCTCCTGTGCACGGATATCGGCGGCAGCACCAGCGGTACAGGGATACTGGTCAACACAGAAGGCCAGATCATCGGCATGATAGACCAGGAGCGCTTCTACAGCGACGGGGAGTCGGGGCCTGTGGCGGCCTACGGCATCTCTGACCTGAAGGAAGCCCTGGAATTCCTCTCAAACGGGCAGTCCGTGCCGTACGTTGGCATACAGGGTGTCACGGTGACAGAGGAGCTGACAGCCAGCCAGGGTATCCCTGCCGGTGTTTACGTGCAGGAGGTGAGCGCTGACTCCCCGGCTATGGCAGCTGGGATACAGAGCGGCGATGTGATCACGGAGGTGGACGGCACCGCGGTGACCACCCTGTCCGGCTACAACAGTGTCCTGATGCAGCAGGAGGAAGGAGACGAGATCCGGGTCGAGGGACAGCGTCAGGGGACCGGCGGCTATGTGGATATCACCTTCCGGGTGACTGTGGGAAGTAAAGAGTAAGAAAACGCAAAAGACTCAAGGTTCAAAAGACACGAGAGAATTGCAATTTTAATCAGAAAGAGGCATTTTATATGAGATATATCAACACCCTCTGCGAGGGAGAGACCATCAGGAACATTTACCTGTGCAAGGGCAAGCGTTCCGCTGAGACAAGAAACGGCAAACCATACGACAACCTGATCCTCCAGGACAAGACAGGGACGCTGGACGGAAAGGTGTGGGACCCCAACTCCAGCGGCATCGCGGACTACGATGAGATGGATTTCATCGAGGTGTACGGCGAGGTCATCAGCTACAACAACGCGCTGCAGCTGAATATCAAGCAGATCCGGAAGGCATACGAGGACGAGTACAACCCGGCGGACTACATGCCCTCCACGGAGAAGGACCCGGAGGCCATGTACCAGGAGCTCTTATCCTACGGCCGGCAGGTAAAGAACCCGTACCTTCGGAAGATCATAGAATACTACTTTGAAAATGACCCGGATTTTATTAAGAAATTCAAGAACCATTCCGCGGCCAAGACGGTCCACCACGGCTTTGCAGGGGGCCTTCTGGAACACACCTTAAGCGTGGTGAAGTTCTGCGAGTACATGGCGGGAGCCTATCCCATCCTGAACCGGGACCTTCTCTACACCGGGGCCATGTGCCATGACATCGGGAAGATCAGGGAGCTGTCTCCCTTCCCGGCAAACGACTACACGGACGACGGCCAGCTTCTTGGCCACATCGTCATCGGCGTGGAGATGATCAGCGACGCCATCCGCACCATCCCGGATTTCCCGGAGGTGCTGGCAAGCGAGCTGAAGCACTGCGTCATCGCCCACCACGGCGAGCTGGAGTACGGCTCCCCGAAGAAGCCGGCCCTGGCCGAGGCCATGGCCCTCAACTTCGCGGACTGCACGGACGCCAAGATGCAGACGCTGACCGAGATCTTCAAGGATAAGCAGGGCAGCAGGGAGTGGCTGGGCTACAACCGGCTCTTCGAGACAAACCTGCGCCGGACGGAGATGTAAATTGTATTAAATGTATTTGGGGACGTAACAAAGTTTAAAAGTGTTACGTCCCAAATTCATATAACTGGTGCGTAAAAGTGACACAAAGGGGAATATTTATGCAGAAAAATGATTTGGTGACAGTGCGGATAGAGGACATGGGCACTGGGGGAGAGGGCATCGGAAAGGTAGACGGATGCGCTCTTTTTATTAAGGACGCGATCATCGGGGACCTGGTGGAGGCAAAGGTCATGAAGATGAAGAAAAACTATGGGTATGCAAGGTTAATGAATATTCTTGCGCCCTCACGTGCCCGCCAAAATGCAAGGTGTAAGGAGGCCAGAAGATGCGGCGGCTGCCAGATCCAGGAGATGGATTACAGGCAGCAGCTTGACTTTAAAAAGGACAAGGTGGAGAACAATCTTCTGAGGCTCGGCGCAGTGCCAAAAGAGGTGCTGGACGCCGCTATGGAGGGGATCATCGGCATGGACGAGCCCTTCCGCTACCGCAATAAAGCCCAGTATCCCATTGGCAGAGACAGGGAAGGACATCTGACAGCAGGATTCTACGCCGGCCGGACCCACCAGATCATCCCCCTGCCGGACATGGACTGTGCCCTGGGGACAGAGGAAAATCAGCCTATCCTGCAGGAAATCCTGGCATTTATGGAGGAATGCCATGTGCAGCCCTACGATGAGGAGACCCACGCAGGGCTGGTGCGCCATGTGCTGATCCGCAAGGGCTTTGCCACCGGAGAGCTGATGGTCTGTCTTGTCATCAATGGAGACACCCTTCCCCACAGCGACGTGCTGGCAGAGCGGCTGTCCCCCATCCAGGGCATGACGAGCATCACCTGCAGCGTCAACAAAGAGAAGACAAATGTGATCATGGGAAAGGATATCCAGACCATCTGGGGCCAGGACTATATCACAGACTATATCGGCGATGTGAAATTCCACATCTCGCCCCTCTCTTTTTACCAGGTGAACCCGCTGCAGACGGAGCGGCTCTACGGCACGGCCCTGGAGTTCGCTGGGCTGACAGGGGAGGAGACGGTGTGGGATCTGTACTGCGGTATCGGCACCATCTCCCTCTTCCTCGCCCGGAGGGCAGGCCGCGTCTACGGGGTGGAGATCGTTCCCCAGGCTATCCGGGACGCCAAAAACAATGCCGCTATCAACGATATTTCCAACGCCCGGTTCTATGTGGGAAAGGCGGAGGAGGTGCTGCCCGGCATGTACGAAAAAGAGGGGGTGCAGGCGGATGTCATCGTGGTGGACCCGCCCCGGAAGGGCTGTGAGCAGGTCGTGCTGGAGACCATGGTGAAGATGCAGCCGGAGCGGATCGTGTACGTCAGCTGCGACCCCGCCACCCTGGCCCGGGACGTGAAGTACCTGCGGGAGAACGGGTATGAGCTGGACAGAGTGAAGGCGGTGGATATGTTTCCGCATACGGTGCATGTGGAGACCGTCTGTTGTCTACATCGGGTGAATTCGTAGAAATCCTTTGTTTCAGGCATTTTGCGAGGTATATAAGTTTCGCACCGACAGGCAAACAGGGACGAAAAAAACAGATTATGGATGGCATAGAAGTGTCTGTAGTTTTGCATGTGGTATGAGTAGACACATAAAAGTTGATGTAACATTTCAATCTGAATATCGTAGATAAGAGTGAAAAGGACGCTTGTTTTCAGAGCTTTTCTGGAAGGTAAGAGTCCTTTTTCTTTTGTACGGAATAGGAGGAAAATTCAAATGGTAAAAAAGAAAGCGATGTGTTCATTACAGACTGACGCGCCGCGTGCAGACATTGGAATGATTAAAATAAGGGAATTACATGACTTCAAAGAACATCCGTTTAAAGTAGAACGAAATCAGGAACTCTTTGAGTTGCGCAGAAGTATTCAGCAGGAAGGTATACTGGTGCCGCTGCTGGTTCGTAAAAATCCGGATGGAGAAGGATTTGAAATCATTGCAGGGCATCGAAGAAAAGAAGCTGCCCTCTGGGCAGGAATCAAAGAAGTTCCGGTTATCATCTGTACTATGGATGATGATCAGGCAGTTATTGCAATGATAGACAGTAATTTACAGAGAGAAAAAATTCTGCCGAGTGAAAAAGCCTTTGCTTATAAGATGAGGTTACAGGCAATGAACCGGCAGGGAAAACGAAAGGACTTGTCTTCGGACCCATTGGAACCGAAGTGTATTGAGGAAATGATTGAGATATCTTTATTAAAAGCGGATGTCTCTGAAAATGGTAAGGTAAATATTAAAAAGACAGATTCTGCAGGCGGTTATCGGAGCAATGAACAGCTTGCCCGGATGGTGGGGGAAAGTGTGACCCAGATTAAGCGTTATATTCGTCTCACAAAACTGATACCGAAGATTTTGGATATGGTTGACCGGGAATTGCTGGCAATCCGTTCTGCAGTGGAAATTTCATTCCTGACAGAAGAAGAACAGTATGAGCTTCATGCTGTAATGGAACTGGAACAGTGTATTCCGAATATTTCACAGGCCAACCGGTTAAAGAGGATGAGTCAGCAGAAACAGCTTGATATGGACATGATTTATGATATTCTGCAGGAAATCAAGCCTAACCAGAGGGAACAGATAAAAATTCCCTTTGAACGGATTGGAAAGTATTTCCCACCAGATTATACACCGGCTCAACAGGCAGATCTGATCGAAAAACTACTGAAAGGATGGGCACATCAAAATAAGAAAAAAGATGTTCAACAGGAAATATAATGGGAAGAGAGGGTAGATTTATGGAACTGAATTATAAAAATGTGAATGGGTATTTGCTACCGGAACTGGAATATAAATCTGGAGAACAGATGTTGCATATCGGAAAATACGGATTCTTGCGCAGGGATTACCTGAAAAACTGCAAACGGGCAAAATATCAGGTGATGCTTTTAAAAGATACGCTTGGGGAGCATTTGTTGGAGATTGACCGGGCGGCAAAGGAGCGGGAAGAAATTATATTGAAACAGCTGGAAAAGAGTGATCCTTTGCCAGATAAAGGGGATGACCAGATGGCGTGGGTAAGAGCAGTCAATCAGCATAGGGCAATTGCAGAGGAAATGATTTTGGCGGAGCTGATTTACGTTTTGTGAAAGAATAGATAAACAGAAAATAGTAGATAAGGCACAGGTCATGAAAGGCTTTGTGCCTTTTTCATTGGAGGTGGAGCTATGTCACAGGTGTTCCAGGTGGAGCGGACGAAGAATTTTACAGTTATGAGCAATCATCATTTCAAGAATAAGAAACTCTCTTTAAAGGCAAAAGGCCTTCTTTCTCTGATGCTGAGTTTGCCAGATGACTGGAATTATAATATGCAGGGGCTGGCATCTTTAAGCAGGGATGGAATTGATTCTGTAAGATCAGCTATAAAAGAATTAGAACATCATGGATATGTGGAGAGACACAGGAACAGGTATTACGACGGCTGTTATGGGGATACGGAATATATTGTCCGTGAAGTACCTTTGGGGAAGGAAAATGAATGAGCAGATATGAAAATATGCTGTACAGGTTTTACAATCTGGATACATCAGACCATAGGAAATCCCTGCATGGGTTATTCCCATCTGGGAATGTCAGGCCATAGGAGAAACCTATGTGGGAAAAACCTGTGCAGGATCATGGGATACTATTAAGTATGTAAGAAATTCAATATTAAAGAATTAATGAAAGAGATAATAAAATATCTATCTTATCAAAGAGCGTAAGTATTAATTTGGTTCAAAAAAATAAAGGAGAAAGATAATATGAGAATGATGAAAAATAAGGAAAATCAGATAATTACAGTGATTGGTGTGGATCATGGATATGGAAACATGAAAACAGCCTGCAAATGTTTTCGGACAGGTGTAACTAGATATGAAAAGGAGCCTACCTTCCAGAATAACCTTCTGGTTTACCAAGGAGTGTATTACCAGATTGGAGAAGAACACAAGGAGTTTCGGGCAGAAAAAACGGAGGATGAGGACTATTACATCCTTACACTTGCGGCCGTTTCCAGTGAGTTGGAAAGTAAAGGGGTGGATCAGGCGAAAGTACATCTGGCTGCCGGACTTCCATTGACATGGGTGAGCAGTCAGAAAGAAACTTTTCGTGATTATCTGCTTCAGAATGCAGTGGTGGATTTTGTGTTTCGTGGAAAAGCTTATCATGTGGAGTTTATCGGGGCAGATATTTTTCCACAGGGTTTTGCAGCCGTCGGATATCATCTACAGGATTTTAAGGAAATCAATATGCTGGCGGACATCGGAAATGGGACAATGAATATCATGTATATCAATAATTCACGACCGGTAGAAAAGAAATGTTTTACTGAAAAATACGGGACACATCAATGTGTGCTGGCTGTCAGGGAACAGTTATTAAGGAGGATGGGAGCAGTAGTGGACGATCTGGTTATTGAACAGGTGATTCGAAAAGGAACGGCAGATATCGGGGAAAAATATCTGGATGTTATGAAAGCGGCTGCAAGAGATTATACAGCAGAAATCTTTCGGAAACTGAGGGAACACGAATATAATCCGGAATTAATGCGGCTGTATGTAGTCGGGGGCGGTGGCTGTATGATCGAAAACTTTGGAGATTATGTCAGGAACCGGGTAACCATTATCCATGATATTTGTGCAGCAGCAAAAGGTTATGAGATGCTGGCAGTCAGAAAAATTCAGAAGAATGGAGGCAGAATGATATGAGCATGAGAAAGGAACGGAAAATCATCAATACAAATATCCGCCTGAACCTGTTGGACGAGGCAGACCGTCAGGCCTGGAAGTATTTACAGACCATGAACAGGAAAAAATATAAATCCTATACACGGGCGGTAGTAGCTGCAGTGAATGATTATTTTGGTCGAGAATATGAGAAGGAAGAAGATCCTTACCTGGAGACTCGGGAAAAGGAAGATGCGTTTCTGAGACAGGTGCAGAACGCTATCAAAGAAGGGGTAAAAGAATCGGTTCCTATGTTGCTTGCGAAAAATCTCATGGAGTTGCTGTATCCGTATATGAATGGTGTCGGACAGCCGTTTATGCAAGAAAAAGAAGAAGGTGGTTTTGCTTTTGATTCGGTGGACAGGGAGCAGGAAGAAAATGCAGATGCGGCATTGGATTTTGCAGACAGTTTTTAAAATAAAATAAAAAAAGAGCAGAAAAACTGCCCGGAACGAGAATCCGGGCAGAATCTATTGATTTCCATCCTTTTTACGGGGGTAGGGGCGCTTGTCATCTGTCAGTTCAAGCAGATAATCAACGCTGGTTTTGTGAAATTTGGCCAGTTTGATCAGGATTTGTGTGGGAATGTCTACATCGCCGCATTCATAATTACTGTAGATTCGCTGGCTGCAATTTAAGATCTCGCCCATTTGTTTTTGCGTGAGATCACGATCCTCTCTTAGATTTCGGATTCTACTATACATTATTTTCACCTCATGGATTCATAATATCTTAGCGAAATATTCACTATTGATATTTAGCGAAAAAATCGCTAAACTTATTTTGAGGAGGTGTAAAGATGGGAAATAAAATGTGGAAATTTTTAAAAGGGATGTTTTGTACATCTTTATTTTGTGGATATTTTTATATCCTATTCGTCAATCTTGTGTGTGGATTTTCCAGGAGTGGAATAGAATCCAGATGGGATGCTTTGAAGGTGTTGGTTTGTGCCTTTCTTATGGCTGCAGGTCTGCCAGGGGTAATCTGGTATCAGCACCATCGTATTGAGAAATTGGAGAAAGAGTTGGAAGAGCTTCAGCACTTTTGAAAAGTGGATCTGCTTGGATGGAAGTTTAACAGAATTTGATGAATGGACAATTGAATAATAGCAGTAAAAGATCATAGCAGTTGAGACAATTTCCCCGGGAAAAAACGGTTATTGTTTTTAACTGCTATTTTTGTTCCTGGGTAGTGGAAAAGAGTGCGGTGAACGGTAGAGATTGGCAGGATGTACAAAAAGTACAGACAGATATGTCTGGTTAGGTGCCGGATACGGCACATGATTGTCCGGTACTGCGCACCGGAGTGGGATGCCCAAAAGATATTCTGGAAAATAGAAATTCTCTGGAAAGGTGAGAACTTCTATTTCCTTCACATCCTTTTTGCATCCCACAAAACCACTGTCATCTTCCTGCCTTTCTTTTATTTGTGTGAAGAGGAGCAGAAGCAATCAGCACGTATGGAATGGCAGCAGATGACAGGCAAGTTTCGCAAAGTGGCAAGCCACTATGCACCGGAATCAGCCTATGGGCTGTTCCTAAACTTGCCAGAGGACGCTGTCCCTTGGAACCCTGGCCGCCAATGCTATGAAGTTCTGTTCCTGAAATGTCCACCGGACATTCCATTCACAGATTGACTAGGGCTTGTCTCCGTTGCCACTTCGGTCCGCGCAAAACTGACGTCCACCGGACGTCATGCGCCCTGCGCCCACCAAAGGGGCGATGCTGCCCCTTATGGAATCCCCGCGTAGTTGGAAGTGTTTAGAAATAACAGTGTAGATTATGGAAGGAGTGAAAGGATTATGAGAAAAAGAAACCATACCGTTACGATACGGATGAATGAGAAAGAATATGCCCTGCTTCAGCAAAAGATCAAAGCATCGGGTCAGACACAGCAGGCAGTGATACTTGCCGCAATTGAAAATGTGGATCTAATGTCAGCGGAGGTAAAAGAGGAATTGAATGTATTAAATCAAAGGCTTGGGGAAATAAACCGTCTGCTGCGAGGTGCAACAACCAATATCAACCAGATCGCACATCATATGAATGCTGGCGGTTTTTATCCCAGAGCAGATGTGCTAAACAGTCTCAGTGAAAACATATCGGGGTATCGGAAGGAGTGTGAAACGATATGGCAATCAATAAGACAATTAATAAGCGGACAAATTCCCATGGGGCAATGAGAAACTGTATTGAGTATATCCTGCGGGAGGGAAAAACGGAGCAGCATCTTGTTCATATCATTGGGCCGTATCCGTATGAAAAAGTAAATTATGATCTGGTATATCAGTCGTTTTTAGCGGAAAAACGATTATGGGGGAAGGATTCTGGTCGGATGTATTCCCATAATGTGATTTCCTGGCATAAGGATGAGAAAATCACATCTGAGCAGGCTTTGGAATTTGGAATAGAATTTGCTGAAAAATGGTTTGCCGGTTTTCAGACAGTTGTCAGTGTCCACAAAGATAAAGACCATATTCACTGCCACATAGTTACCAATTCTGTAAGTTACGAAAATGGGAAAAAACTGCATAATTCCAGAAAAGATCTGGAACGTATGAAGCAGCTGACGAATCGGATGTGCCGGGAACGTGGACTCTCCATAGCGGAAAAAGGCAAGCATTTTGATGGTAGTCAGATTGAGAACGGAGAAGTGATCGCATGGAGTAAAGATAAATACAATCTATTTCGTAACCATGCAAAGGATAGTTATGTGGCGGATTGTGCCATGGCTGTGTTGAATGTGATGGAGTATTGTAGCAGCCGGGAGCAATTTATCAGAGAAATGAAGAATGCAGGATGGAGCGTCAATTGGACAGAGAAAAGAAAGCATATCACATTCCAGAACCAGGAAGGAAAGAAGGTACGTGACAGCAACCTTTCTAAGACTTTTCATTTAAAAATCAGTAAGGGGGAATTAGAGGATGAATTTATCAGAAATGAACAAAAAGAAAACCATGATATCCACAGATATGACACAGTTGATGCCGATCTCACACGATACTATCAACAAGTGGAAGAAGCTGTCGCAGGAACAAGCGGAGGCCCTGTCGAAAGTGACTGCAGAGAGGGACGAGTTGTTGAAAGCCCAGACAAAAGATCGAGAATTGATACGGAAATGTATGGAACGAATCGGAGAGTTTCGAGAAGGGATTCGGAGTCTCTCATCCGAAAGTCTGAAGCTGCAAGACGAGCTTCAGAAGTTAACCGAGGAAAATCAGAAACTGCAAATAGAATTGTCCAAAACGCAGAATATCAGTCAGTCTCTGCAGAGAAGCAACGACGATCTGCGGAACAGGAACGGATTGCTGAGCAGGAAAGAGCAAGAGCAGCTCAAAGAAAGAATAAAAGACGTTCAGGCCCGGAACTCTAAACTGGAAAAGATGGTGGTACAGTCTTCTGTAGATGTGGTGAAGGCAGCACAGAAAAAGCAGAAAGAAGCTGATGATAGGGCACAATCGGCAATATATGTGGCTAAGAATGAAAAACGGAAGGCAGAATCAGAAATCCGGAAAGTAAAGAAAAAGGCAGATCAGAGAATAGAACAAATGAAAGCAACGGAATTATTATGGGATATAGGTGTGGGTATTATTGTATTGATACTTATAGTTATGAATATGGAAGAGAAACTTATTTTGTTTGTTTTGTTGATTTGCATTGTTCGAATATTTGTTCGAGGAAAATAAAAATAGGAAATGGTAAATAAAAAGGTAGGAGAGAATGTAAGTACACATATTTCATTAGAGGGTGATGTCAAATAGTTTCAAGGAGAATTTCATAGAGCGTGCCTATCCATGAATGATGAAATTGCCATATATATCTGTGAATGGGTAAATGATATACCATTAACGGATATTTTTGTGGGCAAATATTCTATGCAGATGATTCTTGCGATTTGGAAAAGCACGCAATTTTTAAGAGCACTGGAGATGATGAAGGAGTTGTTGGAGGGCCTTACAGAGAAAGCAGAGTTTGTTATATAAGAATTATGGGATGGAATTGGAACATGTGGATGAGACATTATTAATGGTATAATTGGAAGAACAGCATAGTAACTACGGAGCACGTGGAGTAAAAGAAGCGTTGACAAAGGAGACTATCTATGACTGTAATATTGGCACATATAAAGGGAAGAAGGTGAGACTGTCCAGAGATATTGAAGTTATTAAGATAAACATAATCTCTGAATGCTAGAAATCCTGGTATCATTTTTCGTTGCTTGGTATATATGCTGAGATGTATAATAAGAGTAATGATATAGGGATATTCTCGTATATACTTTTTTATTGAGAAAATCAGCAGGAGGAAAGAAGACTATATCTAATGTGATAAAAAATTATTAGATTTACTTTGAATAAGAGTGTAAAAAACGTGAAATGAAATTACAATACTTTTGCCCTAAAGTAAAATCCAGTTTTGGTAACATGGGGAGAGAATTTAGTTTGGAAAATAAACGGAGTTTTTTATTGCATAAGAAAACTGATTTTGAATATGTTTATTTCACTCTATTTGAGATATCATAAGATTAGCACCTCGTCTGGTTAAAGAAGGAGTATCCTTATTTTGTATATACTTCAGAAAGGAAGCACGAAAGAGTGGTCTCCGACCGATATGGAGCGTGCCGGTTATTATATAAATGAATGCATGGGATACCCGAAGGCGAAATGAAAGCAACGGAGTATCTGAAGAAAGACAGATCGCCGAAAGAAGATTATAAAATTACATAGCTGTTTCTGGATCCTGAAGGCCGGTTTTGCGACAAGGAGTATGGAATGAATATAGACGCCAGGCAGCGAATCGAGGGTGTAGGGAGGCACAGAACTGTCTGCGTCTCCTGAACATGGATTTTGAAGGAGGTTCCTTGTGAAAATCAATGAATGAGAGCAAAGAAAAGAAAACCACAGCTACGAAGAAAATCATAGTCATACAGATTTTTCTTCTGATCTGCATCCTGACCGCGCTGTTCATCTGGAAAAGTGCATTATCCCGTAACCTCAGTGCTTATGTCCAGAGGGCAGTGCCATATGAAGAGACCGGATCAGCGGGAGAACACTATACCATGGAAATCAATTCCATGGATGATTGGCTGGACTTTTCCGAAAACGTTAATCAAGGGAGAAGCTACCTGGGGTATCGGATCGAATTAAATACGGATCTGGACTTTGCAGACCAGACTTATCTGGATCCAGTAGGAAGCTACACAAGCCCTTTTGAGGGAAATTTTTATGGGAACGGGCATACGCTCAGGAACATAAGCATATCTTCCGATGAAAATTATGTGGGTGTGTTCGGCTATACCCAAGGAGCTGTGATTCGGGAACTGAATGTTATTGACTGCCAGCTATACAGCTACTCTGCCACGGGAACTGGCGGGATAGCCGGTTATGTTTCGGGATATGTCCTAGAGTGTAGCTTTAGCGGCACAGTAGAGGCAGATGCGGGCTCTGCTGGAGGGATTGCGGGAAATAACTGGGGCGGTATAGACGACTGCTCCGTATCTGGAGAGATCAGAGGCTCCGGCGTGAGCGGCGGCTATGGGGGAGGAATGTCTGCTTCCTTTGGAACGGGAGGCATCACCGGAGATAATAGCGGGACAGTCAGCAGATGTATCAACTATGCGGAAGTATCCATCGACTCGGACTTTTATGATCTGGGCGGGATATCCGGATATAATCAGGGATTCATACAATCCTGCGGGAATTTTGCAGATATGAACGGCGGCGGGATCGTTGACAATAATTCGGATTACGCAGTCATTCGGGGATGCTTTAGCTTTGGCGATACATACGCTGGCATAGCGGTTGGAAGCTACAGCGAAAGTACCATAGAGTACTGTGTGAATCTGGGTCTTACATCGGGCCGGTATGCGGCAGGTATCGTTTCCTTCTGGGGGCAGGATAATGAAGAGAATTATCAGGGAAGGATTTCACAGTGTTTATCTGCGGGGACTTTCGGAAATGAACTGGTCAGAAGCAGGTATTTTGACAGCAGTTTCCTGACTGCAAATTACCGGATACATACGCTGTCGAACGCGGAAACAGAACAGTTGACCGCCCTTCTGGAGGAAAACGAATATGAAGAGGCCTATGGATTTGCGGCAGAAACGGAGAATCAAAGGAGAAACATCATATTTTGTGTAACAGCGGTGGGGCTGACTCTTTTGCTTGCGGTCGGCGACAGTATCTATTTTGGAAGAAAAACATTAGAAAAGCAGAGAATTTATATCCGGGCAGGAAAACTGGTGAAAGAGGGAGCGCTTCGGGAAGGCGCCTGCTTGTATGGTACAGTTCTGGATTATAAGGACAGCGCCGACCGGGGAAAAAGCTGTTTTAGGGATTATCTGCAGAAGTGTACGGAGTCAGGAAAATTTGAAATCGGTAGGATCCATGGAGAATCCATCTTGTGGGAGTGTATCAGCAGGAAAGAAACAGAATACCGTCTGCTGTGCGGAGCGGTTCTGAAAGTAGAGTGTATCCATGCTGCCCCGGAGCTTGTCTCATGGAAGAATTCTGATCTGTATAAGAAGTTGAATTCTGTTTACAGGCAGGAATGGTTCAGCACGATAGAGCAGGGATTCCTGAAGGGAGAGGTTGATCTTCTGACAATGGAGGAAGCAAAGCAGATTTCGAAAAACAAAGAACGCATGCGGTGCAAATCTGCTGGCGGACCGGGAGATATCCTCACCGGCAGCGGCTGTGTATACTGGTGGATTCGAAATGAAGATAAAAGAGAAACTGCTAGAATGCCATTTGTAACAGGCGAAGGACTGATCAGTGAGAGAGGAATGTGGAACACAGCGGAGAATATAGGCGTCCGTCCGGTGATAACCATAAAGGTGGAAAATGAAGATTCTATTTAAATCTATCGGAACAGGAATATTGTGTTTTGTGGCGTTCATTCTGCTGATCGCTATGGCAGATAATATGCCCACAATGATTTCCAGTGTCTTTGAGGTCAGCCTGAGAGACTGGTGGTATGATTTTGTGACAGAGAAAACGCTGGAGTATGTCGCGGCAACAGCAGTGCTGACCGCTGTGATGTATCTGGTCTGGCAGTTGGGAAGCAGGGCAGGAAGATCTGCAGGGACGGTTCTGGCGATTCTGGTTGCGGGAGAGCTGATCCTGGCGGCGTCCTTTGGCCAGTACTGGAACTATATAGAAGAAAACTGCGTCCCGGCGGAATGGTCGGGCCTGGAGCTGGCCTATACAGAGTCTTTCGGCTCCCTGCAGGCTGCGAGGCTGTATTTTTTCATATTTGTGTGTGTTATTTTCGCGGCAGGAATCATTTTGAATTACCTGAAAGTTTTCTTCCGGGACCAAATCGAAAAGGAGACCGCAGATCAGGTTTTCAGCGGAAACAGACTGTTTCAGGAGATGCTCTGCACGGGAATTCCTGTATGTATTATTCTGACGGGAACCTATAGTTTGGCCGGCTTTTTGGATTTCCCTGTAGCTGAGCTTTTTGCGATTGTGTTTGTGGCCATGATTTTGGGGCATGTCCTCCTCTCATCTTTTTATTTCAGAAAAATCTTGCAGTATTACAGATCAATTATCGAAGACAGAGAAATCAAAAGATATCTTGTAATCGTGAGAGAAAACAGTTCCTCACAGAAGTCCTTTCTTTATGAAAGATTCTGGCGGAAAGGAAACTGCATTGAGAAATTGCAAAAACAGGAGATTTATCTACTCCCCCGGAACCTGTCAGAAGGAAATGACGGCAGCTTCATTATGCTGGACGTGTACAGCGGGGAGGCGGCGGGAAAAGAGCTGAAGGACAAAGAAAAGTTTGAAAAAACTAGGCTTCAGGAAAGAGGTACGTTCAACATTGCATACTGTGAGGATACATATGCCTTCCGAGACTATATCCGTTTCTACGACCGGTACGCTTCCGATCTGGAGACATTAATGAAAGAAATCATAGCGTTAAAAGGTTTTCTGCAGTACCGTGAGAGGCAGACCGGGATTATTTCAAGACTGCAGACGGACAGTCTTACGGTTACGAACTGCATCGTAGATGAAATCATTGCCTTCCGGCGGTATTTTGACCAGAATATAAACCGGTTTCTTGTGTTTGATTATGCGATTAAATGGCTGGAGACTGTGAACTACCTATATACTATGATCGCTGTTTCCCATCAGGCAGTCCCGCTGTCCGGGAAAGTCAGAAACCGGATCGTGATGGCGGATTTTAAAAAGTGGACAGAGCTGAGAGAGAATGTTGTCCATGATAGGGATATAGATGGGATCATCAGCCGCAGTCACCGCGGGGATTCGGTTTTCCAGAGCTTTCAAAGGATATGGAAAGCCGTTACGGTAAGGGAGTACTCATTCTCAAAATACACGGTAGGCGAGCTGATTGCGGCTTCCAATCGGCTGCGGAATTATACAAGAGGCCACGGGGTATTTACTTTTGAGATATCGGATGAAATCAACCTGGATCTGCTTGAGATTCTGGTGTTTCTGATCAATCAGATGATAGTAAATGATCAGCTTGATGGAGATTTTTCCAATCTGGAGGAACTCGGCTGGATGGTCTATGTCGGGGATACCCCTTATTTCCTGTATTCTTACAACAAGACCTACGATGAATACTGCTTTAATTCATTCCGGAACAGCAGCAGTATTATGCTGCCGGCAGATATCAGGAGAAAAGAAGATGAACAGATACATTAGTTGGAATAACCGGAGACGGGACAGAAACTATTGGATAGGAATATGGATTTTGCTGGCTTCCGCGGTAAATTTCCATGTCTGGCTTAACATAGAGAATGGCCCTGCCGCTGTAATCAGGGACGTGCTGGAGCGTTTTTACAGAAGAATTATTCCCAGCCTGCTGATCAGCGGGGCCGGATATATACTCTTTGCAGAACTTACATTCATAGCGGGGACAGTAATGATCGTCTTTCTGCTGAATCATCTTGCTGGTATGCTGCCGGATACGGAGCTTCAGGGTGTATCCGGAAAGTACCGGTTTGTATACAGAACTTCTTTTCTGTGTGATGTCTTTGCAGGACTGTTTCTTGAACTGGCGGCAGCGGCAGGACTGGGAGGGATGACAGAAATACTGACAGGCGAATCTGCTGCCGCGTGGCTTTTTATGCTGTTTTTTGTCTGCGGCAGTGTTCTGTACTGGAGAAGTATCCTGCCTGCTGCGCAGTATCATAAGGTGTGGAACCTGTTAAAAGCAGACCGGGAATACGAGGATCAGGTATGGTACTGCATTTCTAACGGGCGGGAGGGGCTGTCCACCTTTGACCGGGTTCCATGGAAAGGAAAGATTTCCCAGATCATAGTGGCCGGGGAAGATTTGAAAGCCTTAGATGCCGGAGTGAAAATGGAAACCTTTGTCTATTATCTTATCTGTATCGATTCTGACGAAGACATTCGGGAAGAGTTTGTCAGCCGGATTTATTCTGCCCTTAACACACCACATTCCAGGCTTCTGGTCTTAAGTTTCGGCTACGGGAAAAACGGAATCGATGTAAAACGTCTGCTTGGCGTTCTTTCGGAAAACAGCAATGTCAGGACAGAAGAATTTCCGGATCTGAAGCTTCACGGCAGGATGGATATAGAGAGTCTGATATCAGATCAGAACTTCCGCAGGAAGAGAAACGTGAGGATGCCGCTGCGTTTCGTCAAAAACGAAGAGCTAGCGGATACTTATCTCAGCATTGGGAAGGGGCCCTGCCTGTGCCTGCAGTTTTTAAGAAAAATTCTGAATGATCTGGAAATACTGCCTGCAATTTACGCG
Source organism: Lachnoclostridium sp. An118 (assembly GCF_002160985.1). Lineage (GTDB taxonomy): Bacteria > Bacillota > Clostridia > Lachnospirales > Lachnospiraceae > Claveliimonas > Claveliimonas stercoravium. The sequence goes on from NZ_NFLQ01000010.1 coordinate 64,565, forward strand.
GTGTTTGACTTTACTGACCTCCAGTACCGCATGGCCGCTGCATATGAACATGGAGACGATACGGCCTGGATGAAAGAACACGGAAAAGATATCGGGAATATTATGAGCATGGGGAAAGAACTTGAGGAAAGTGTGATTCGGAAAAAATTTCAGCAGGGCGATATCCGGATAACTTTCGAAGAGATATTTTCCCGGATCATCACAGAGGAAGAGATGGCGGTCATCCGGAAATATCTGCCGGACTACAGGCCCGACAGAACTTATCCTGTCTATACTTCAATCGTTTATCTGACTACATCTTTGAGAAATGTACTGCGGGGACACGGTTCCTTTGAACATGTGGACGCAGAGATTTTGTTTGAGCTGGTTTTCAAACTGGCTCTGATGAACATTCTCATCCTCTCCGCAAACGATCTTACTCTTGAGACAGAGGACAGTCCGGTGTGGCCGGGGGAAACGTACCGTAAAGTGATCGGGAGGAAGAATTCGGATACAGTGCGGAATATGAGTCCTTTTCTGATGGCCTCCGGGACAGGAAATATACTTGTCTTTAATAACTGGGATAAGCCGTCGAAAAAAAAAATGAAAAAGAAATTGTGGAATATATTAATTACCTGGATGGAACGCTAATACTTCCAGAATTCCCCGGGGTGGAGATGGATTTTTGATGTTTCGGATACTATTAGTATTGATGTTTATAATTCAGGGAGGTATAGAAAATGATGTACGAAAGATTTGAGATGTCTCTGATTGTTCCCTTCTGGTACAATCCGTCCTTTTATGAAAAGATAGGGACAGAGGAGGATACCGGAGGGAAACCGTATTTCCAGAGGAAAGCAATCCGGAGTAACCGCCTAAACGAGCAGAATGAAGATATGTGGAAAGATGAGGAGCAGGGGCTGGTGCGGTGCCTGGAACTGCAGCAGAAGTACAGAAAGAACCTTGGACTGCATGTCAAGGAAAACTGGACTTACCGCATGGAAAACAGGGAGGATATTCCGTTTAAGATCTCGAAGGTGAACGGCTGGTTTTTCAAGAGAGGCGAAGGTTATCTTACCCTGCATGTAAGAGCGGACAGCTTGGATGAAGAACAAGTTCTGGATCTCCGTGCTATGTTAACTGATGTAAAAGCTGAGAAGAAGATCTGTTATACAGTAAAGACAGACAGGGACAAAACTGATAAAGCAGAATTTACCGTAAAAAATCTGATTCGGAAAATCCTTGGGATGTTCGGGAAGTTCGAAGCGGAAGCGCAGAGAGGAACTTTCCTCAGAGCAATGAACCTTTCCTATGGGATCGTGGAAGAACTGGATCCGGAAACGTCCGGTATTTATTTTGAGAAGCTCCGCCTCAATGCGGATGGAAGCTGTCAGGTTTCTCAGAAGATCGACAGCAGTTTTCTTTATCAGGTGGAGAAGTATCCCTATATTAACTGGGTGGTGTCAGAAGAATCTCTTGCGGGAACGGCGGATATGCGTCAGGCTCTTGATATTGCAGAGAAGAACGTCAGGTTCCTGAGGGAAGGTCTGGGTCCCGCCATTTCCCGGGACTATCTGATGGTTTATCTGTACTATATAAGTCTGAACGCCCGCACAGAACAACTGGAGAAGCAGAGCCGTGAAGCGTCTAACGATATGTGTGTGTACCCTGCCATGAGAAAGATCCGCCATCTGCAGCAGCAGCTTGTTATGCTCACCAACCAGATACATATCAATACGCTTTTCTACAGATATCTGTGTACCACAGTGTGGAACCTGCCGGAGCGGCTTGAATGGTTAGAGGAAACTTCGGAGGACGATGTCTTTATCAGCTACCGGAGAAAGTACGGCGGATACCCAGCAAGGCTGATTCATGATAAATTGAAACAGAGTGGCTGCAAGGTATTCTACGATTATAAATCCATGCGGGCGGGAGACTTTAATGTCCAGCTTGCGAAAGCGATGAAAAACGGGATGTATGTTGTTGCTGTTCTGACGCCGGAGTGTCTGGACGAAGGAGTCGAAGGAGAAAATTATATGTTAAAAGAACTCCGGCGTGCTATGGATTCGGGTAATCAGATCAAAGTGATTAATGTGTTTGTGGACGGATTTTCTTTTCCGGTAGAGTTGCCACAGGGACTAGAAAAAATAGATACACAGCACGGAATCTATATGGACGCGGAGAATCTGGACTCAGCGCTGGAAAGAGTGGTTGATGTAGTGAGAAGGGGGTAGGAAGCTATTCAGTTGATTTCACTGTAATCGGAGGGGATATTGCCAAACTCGGGGAGAATAATAATGTATCCACGGAGGTGCTCTGCAAGATTTGTGGTGTTCTGAACTGCGTGGTTGATGACATTGTTGAATTTATGCCGAATTCAGAGGATGAAGTGGGTGATTATATAGGAGAGGAGCGTTAATAATGGCTGAAACTCATTACGATGCATTTATTAGTTATAGACGGGAAAATGGCTTTCTAATGGCTCAGGTAATTTATGACAGATTAAAGGATCGGGGAGTCCAGTGCTTTTTTGATCTGGAAGAGTTGAGATCAGGAAAGTTTGATGAGAAAATTTTGATTGCAATACGTGAGGCGCATACGTTTATTTTGATTCTTCCGAAGAATGCTCTGACCAGGTGCAAAAATGAGGATGACTGGGTGCGTCAAGAAATTGTGGAAGCGGTGCGCTGTAATAAAGTGATCATTCCTGTGATGTATGATGGTTTTAAATGGCCGAGGAAGTGGAGCGCGGAATTTCCTGAGGAATTCCAAGGTCTTGAGCATATGAATGGTGTTTCGGGTTCTCACGAATACTTGCCAGCTATGATTGATAAAATTATTAGTTATATGCCGCAGGAAAAGTTGCATTTAGTACCGACCAACGGAATTAACGCAAGTGTAGCTATGGCAAACAAAGAAGAGCCAATGATAGAAAATGAGTTTGTTTCCACTGAGAAATATTTTGGTGATGCCATTGCGAACAGTGAGAATGTTGAAAGCGTTGACATGGCCTTTCATGCCGGTGCAGAGTGGTTTACGAGCATAGAGAAAAATGATCAGCTATACACGATTCTAGATAAAGGAATTCATCTTAGGGTATTGTTGAATTACCCGGATGTATCGGAAATAGTGGCGAAACATATGCGCCATAAGCGTAAGCGTTATATGATATTTGAAGAGTGTATTCAGTATTGGGAGGAATTGAGTAATGAATATCCGGATACGGTTGAAATTCGAATTGTAGATATTCCGATATTGCGACGGTATTACTCTTTCCATATGAAAGATGTGCGTAAAGATACGGTCAATGTGAAATATTATACATATGGGAATGCCAGAATGGATAAAAACTATCAGCCGATTTTTCATCGGGATTCAGCATACTTCGAACTTTATCGGATGGAATTTGATTATCTATGGAATCGGGCAGTTGCATTCGATGAAGATGGAATGAATCCTCCGATGAGAAAACATAAGACAACTGACACCGTTACCTTTTTTACGGAAGGGATGAGTCGTATTACGGATGTTCAGCAAATAGATATGTTTTTTCGCGGAGGTTCAGAATGGCATCTTAATTCAGATGTGGTCGAACTTTTATCACATATTCTTGATAAAGGGATAAAGATGAGGGTTATCGTCAATGAAAAAGAGACGGTGGAGGAGACCGCCAAACATATGAGGCATAATCTTAGAAAATATTATGGGTACGATCAAAATGCTGTGAATTGGATAGAACTTTCTAAGAATTATCCAGAGCTGGTGTCCATTCATATTGCAGAAGTCCCTCTAATGAGAAGATACTATAATATCATTGGTGTAGAAAATGGGCTTATGAAAGTCTCTTATTATACATATGGAAATCCTTACCCTGATCAAGATTGCCAGATTATTATAGAAGCATTAGATAATACATACAAGTTGTATTCAAATGAGTTCGATTATCTGTGGAATAGTGGGAGCCATGAAGCGTGATTATTTTAGCCGCCATATATAGTTGGAAACAAGAAAGGATATAGTATTATGTTGTTTATACTGTTCGGGGGAACTCTGGAAGTTGGTTTTCGAAGTCGCGAAATTCTTCAGAATAAAGGATTTGATGTTATAAGAAAATATAATTTGATAGTTGATGATTCGCCGATATCTGCAAATCAGTATAAAAATCCTGAGGGAGTATATAAGGACTGGTTCAACGATAAGGTTTATGTGACAGGAGAAGAATATAGAAAATGTGATTTTAAGTACGGGCTTAATGGTGTCGCAGTGGGTTTTAATCAGCATCAGATTATGGATGCTATCCATGGAGTGAATGACTGCATTCTGACTATTGGTGCTTCGGCAATAGAATTTATAGAGCAATTGAAGAAGGCTTACGGTGATTATGTGACGCTGATTAATTTGTTCGTTGATGATCACTGCTATGAGAAACTGATTGAAGCTCAGCCGGGTATAACAGAAACGGAATGCATTGCAAGAATCTTAGCTGGAAAGAAGATGCAGAAGATATATCTGGATGACTTTCAGCTGTTTGATGAAATGGTTGTATACACAGGGGAAGACACGGTTTTTAATTATCATGCTTTGGAGAGCCAGTTTGAGCAGATCATAAAGCGGCGAAAAAAGATGGAACTGGTGTTGAATAAACAAAAGTATGTGCAGCTACCTTATGTAGGACCTGAACCATATATCTTTGTCAGTTATAGTCATAAAAATAGAGATCAGGTGTATCCGGTTCTGGGGATGCTTCAAAGAAACGGGTTCCGAATCTGGTATGACGAAGGAATCACGGGTGGACAAAACTGGCGTTTGATGCTCAAGGATCGAATCAAATCTTCGGAATGTATATTGCTGTTTTCTTCAAAAGATGCAGTTAAATCTACTGCAGTTACGATTGAGATAACAACAGCTAATAATTTTGAGGTGCCGATTATATGTGTGTCTATGGATGGGGCACGGTTTGATGAGACTATAGAGGATGAATTAAGCCGGGATCAGAAACTGATTTATGGAACTGATTTTGGGGTGTTTGAAAGCAAGGTCATTGAAGCATTGCCCGATAACTGCAGATTGTAACGACTCCATGTCATGACAGTAAATTTTATTGATTTAAAGGGAGGCTAGAAGAATGGAACATGGCGGTTGTTTTATATAAGCTTAATGAGATTATAGATATCATAGAAAGTTCCGAAACAGCGCACTATGCAGAAGAAAAGGAATTCCTGAAGGAAAAATTACATCCGGATTTATCTTTTGTAAAAAAAGACAGGATTCAGCAGAAATATTTTTGCGGACGAGAGTGGCTTTTGGAACGCATAAGGGAGTGGTTATGTAACAAGGATGCGTCAAGGCTGGGTATATTTCCGGCAGAGAAAGTGGAAGGAATCTGTAGATGGATACAAAGCTGCGTATAATTGCTATGACAGATGTCGGAACACTTCGGAAAAACAGCGGAAAATGAATAAGCAGATATCCGACAGATTAGGGAGTCGCGGACAGTGTTGCTATTACAGCAACACTATCTATGGCTCTTTTTTTGATGCTTGATATTTTGCGAGATGTTTCAAATTTTTTATTTTTAGTTTCCATGCTGGAAATTCTTTGACGATGAGGAAACACGGTTTTCATGGGATACTTATTTCAAATCAAACAACAGGGCTTTGGTGAGTGAGCATTTTACTCGGAAAGGAGAGGCTTATGGCTGAGAAGAGTGTTTTCATCAGTAAGATGGAGTATCCGTTTTTTGAAGAGGTTCATGTAAATATCGATTGGTTTGCAGGCTTTGCGATGAGCCAAAAGCGCAAGTGTCAGATCGGTCTTCACCAGAATTTTTTGATGACTTATCCGGAGGAGAAGGTGCTTGAGATTTCTTCCACGAGTCTGATGTCTCTTGGATCAAAGCTTAGCGCAATGAACCTGAGCAAAAGAACGCAGAGGGGGCTGACGACAGTGGAGAGCGCGTTCCAATCTTCTCGTATCTACAGTGATGGTGTAAAGACGGTAGGTCCGTTTCCAGATTATCTGTTCCTTCCGGGAAGGGAGTGTAAGAAGCTTGTGAAGGCGGTTTCGGAAGGAATGCATTCGTACAGGTATGAGTTTGATGGCATGGCATTTTATGCACCTGCCTGGCATATATCTCAGTTCTACGATTTCCTATATCTGAACGCCCTTTTGGAACCGGAGAACAAAGGGGTGAAAGAACAACTTTTGGCGGAGAAATTCACCTGTTTTACAGATCTGGCAACTAAATCGCTGAACTGCCAAGCGAGATCTGCAGCTATCTTTGTAGGGTTGGTCAGAGCAGAGGTGATTGATGAGGTCAGAGATTACAAATCTTATTTGAAACTTTTTCGGACACAGGCGGATGGAAAGGCTGCGGGTCCTCAGGCCTATGAGCATGTACAACTCCTTTACAAGGAAAAGGTTAAGCTGTTCTCCGAGGTTGTGCCCTGCAGATTCCGTAAGGCTGATGTGGAAACCTATTATGCGGAACATTGCGGCATGCTGACAAATCGCAAAGAGGATGACAATTATCTGGATCTCAGATACGGGTAAAGTTTCAAAAGCTATTTCTAAGACTGATTCCAACTGGGAGTGATGAAACTCTCGGTTGGTGAGATAGTTATATCAGAACAAAAAACAACACAGATTCAGGGAGGAAAAAGTTATGTGGGATTTCGGATACAACGAAGAAGCAATGGTCAACTTACGGGATTCTGTGCCCGGCATCGTAAAAGGACAGAGCAGATCAGGTTTGTACATCGACTTGAATATTGAAAATGACTTTGATGATCGCAAGGAACTCGTTCCGGCATTCGGTTACTGGACTGGAAGACTTCCGGTTGGCACAAAGGTAATGTGCAGTATCAGAAAGCCGGCCAGAGAAGGTAAGGACATTCTGGTTAGTGTCGATTCTATAGTTTATGAAGATGAAATGGCGGCATAAGGAGGTGTTAGCGCAATGCCGTCATCAATTAAAATGCTGATAAAATCAGCAGTGAGACAGAGGAGTGGTGTGATATGAAAAACCGCGATGTAACACAATTGACGGATAGAATCCGTCTGGAATATGGATTTACACAAGAGGTAGCGCAGGATAGAGCCATGCAGGCGTTGGAAAACTGTCCCCCTGCATTGACTCAGAATTTAGAGGAGTGGGCAAAAGGGCAGAAACTGACTGATATTTACATCGGTCAGTATTCGCTGCCGATGATTCTCGCAATCTGGAAGAACAGGGATTTTCTGAAAGCCATGGAGGTTATGACCGAACTAGATAAGGGTAACACAGGAATCGCTGAGCTGAAAATCTGGAATATGCGGAGGTAGACTGGATGGGAGCATATGGAGTACATCCCACCCGGTATGGGAATCTGAGTAATGATCAGCTCTATGCCATGTTCCGCGAATCGACCTACAGCAAGCTTGAGGAGAACGAGAAGTTGGATCTTCTTCAGGAGACTGTGAACCGTGATGCTCTTGAGAAGGGTGAAGTTGGTGCGCCAGAAGTACGTTTCGCAGATTTACCGGCAAACGAGAGCGGCAATGCGGCCAACGGCGTAATCAATGTAAACCGGAATATGGCTGTCAATGGTACGCAGTTCTTTGAATATAACGGACAGACAATTCAGCATTCAATCAGTGATTACAACGTTCAGTCTCTGAACACAGTTTTGCATGAAAACACCCATTGTTTTCAGGATCAGATCATCGATGGGACGATAACTATTGAGGATGCCCAAAAGACAGCTGAGTATCAGGCAAACAGCTTTACATCTAGTGCTGTCCTGCAGGATGGAAGATATCAGCTGGGCAGCCAGTATCTGATCGGTGAGACTGCAAATGGATATTACTGTTATTACTTCCAATCAACGGAACGAGACGCATTCCTTGGCGCAGAAGAGAGGACAGCGGCAATACTGAGAGGACTTACAGAGAAATACGGTACAGAACCGTCGTTCGAAGCATATGCCAAATCAGTAGAATCCACAGGCTATCACGCAACGGAAAGGGAAGCAATAGAGCGGTTTCAGAATCCAAATTTTGTTCGGGATCTTAATCAAACCCTTCAGAACCAGTATTTTGGTACTAACGTTCCGGTAGATAAGAATACGGAAGCAGCAGTGAAGGCTGAGATGATTGCAACCCACAAAAGCCTTCAACAGCAGATTACACAGGTAAATAATTTGTCAGCGAAGGAGGATACGAAGATGTCATTTGATCCAAACAAACCGGTAAGTCTTGAAGAGTACAATGCAGCTCTCAGAAATTCAGTGAATGCTTATTATGAGCATGCAATAAATGATCCGACTATGTCGAAAGAAGAAGCAATTAAGTCCACTGCGGAGATGAGTGAGAAGTATATTGATGCGGTTCAGGAGTTTCAGGAATCACAGGGGATGCAAACCACTGCCGGTGTAAGCATGAACGAAGGCACCCAGTCCATTGGATCCAATGGAATTCAGACAGACGCCAATGCATTGGATGCGACTGCCATTTCTGCCGGGGATACTGGTGCCGTAGATTCTGGAGTAAGTGGAGGTGGCATCGGTGACGATGACTTCGGTGGTGTAGATAATGACGGAGATGGCGTTGACGATGGAATGGATATTTAAAAGGAGGGTCAGCCTATGGCATATGATTTTGGACAGAAACGAATCGGGACAGGCAGCAATCAAGAAAGAAACAGTGGCATGTACACGAAGACCATCTTAGGGCAGAGCGTCGGAGACATTCCGGTTCCTGTATGGACAGCGGATAAATCACGAAGTCCGTTTGTTGCATTTCAGGATCCGAAGACTCAGAAGTTGTTCGGTTTGAGCAGAGATATGCTTGCCTATGGCTTATTGGCTCTTGGGGCACCCGGCACTGGTAAGACAAATTTCTTTAATATGACACTGGATCGTATGCTTGCAACCATGCAGCCGACAGATGTGATTATTATTTTCGATACGAAGGGTGATTATCTGGAGACTTTCGGAAGCAGAATTCCGGACAGTATGAAGGTTGTTATCGGCAATGGCGATGCATATCGCAGGGTTACTTCTTACCATAATATCTTTGCAGAAGTAATGCCACGGGGAAATGATGGAAAACTGGTCTATACGCCGGAATCCGACGAAGATGCACTGGAACTTTGTGAACAGCTGTTTCAGTCCATGCAGAGTGAGACACAGCCTGTTTTCCCTGCGATGGCTGAGCAGGTTGTTGCGGCGGTTATGATTTATTTCATGAAGACTTACTGGCGTTCTGATCAGTCGAAACTGAACAACAAAGAATTTATCAATTTCTTTACTCACAGTACCAATGAGGATCTTAAGAAGATTCTCAGCTTGGATTATATGTCTGATCAGCGCAGCTGCATTGACTATATCTCAGGAAAGGGAAACCAGACACAGGGCGTGAACTCTTATATTGGTTCCGTGTTGAAGAAGATGTTTGTCGGTCCGTTTGCACAGGCTGATCTGGCAAGAGAATTCTCTATGAGGGATATCATATACAGCGGAAAGAAGAAAGTTGTCTTTATTGAGTATGACCTGCGTAAAGGTAGACTGCTTGCCCCTATGTATGGCACTCTCATCGACAGAGCTCTTGCTAACGCACTGGGTGGAAGACAGCAGGTGAAAACCAATAAGTACTTTCTGTTAGACGAAATGCTCCTCCTCCCAAGGCTCGAGCATTTGTCAGACAGTTTAAATTTCGGTCGTTCTCTGGGAGTCAGGATGATGTGCGGACTGCAGAATACGTGCGGACTTGAGGAGCAATATGGGGAGGCTGGCGCAAGGAACATCCTGTCGTCTTTTCAGAACATGGTGGCGTTCAGATTGAACGATTATGATACCAGACAGTTTGTTATTAATCGCCTGGGCGAGAATTACCAGAACTTCAGCATTTCCGCACAGCAGATAAATCTCAATATCCAGCGAGCCGGTCATACGGTGGAAGACTGGAACTTGTTGAAGCTGAAGAACGGTGAGGCAGTGGTGTCACTTGCAGGTGAAGATCCGTTCCTGTTTACGATGCCGTTGTACGGTTAAATTAGAATGCCTGATTCATATATGAATTCGGCAGGAAGGAAGTGAAACTATGAGTAATAAGGGAATGATTATCAATGAATGTGAGCGTATGAATGCAGCAAGACGTGTGTTCGAGGGGCGTGTTGACAGCGCATCTTTTTTCCGCAATATTCACGGCGATCTTCTGATCAGCGGAGTTGAGGCTGGGAATCAGGCAATGGTGCTGGATTTGTTCTGCTGCGGTCTGGAGAAAAATGACATGCCTACAATCCTGCTCACCAGTCATCCGGGGCTGATGACGGCTATACAGCAGAAAATAAATGCACATGAGATGGATTGCGTTATGACATCATATCCTGCGGATAAGAACTATCATCCATTTTATGGCATGTCTGCACAGCAGATTCTTCGCTTTGTCCGTATGACGGCGGAAGAGATGGGCTATGGCATTCTGACCGACCAGGTGATGATATATGCTGCCGCCGTTCTGAATGTCGTTGCCGCAAAGTATCCGGTATCCCTGCCGGCCATCGTAAAGCTCCTGAATGAGGATGATGATTTTATCTCTGAATTTGCTCTGCAGTCAGGTTTCTCCAATGTGATTGCCGATAATATTTGCGCTAATCATGAAGCGGGCATTGTACTTCGCAGACTCTTTGAACGCATGGAAGAGATATTTGAAGATATCTATACCCCCGGCAGCGATACGAAATATAACTTTCAAAGCGGAGCGAAGGGGAACTTGTCGGGGATGGCCATGTACGTATGCTCTTGTAATCAGAATATTTTCAACTCCTATCTGAAGGAAGAAATATTCCATACCCTGAAACGAGTCCCGCGAATCCGTATCATCCTCGATGAAATGCAGTTTGTGGATGAAAATGATGAATTAATGAAGTACCTTATGCAGTCCAGACGTCAGGGGAAAATTGAACTGATGATGGTTTCGCAAAATGTCAGAGAAGCAATGCACGGTAATGCAGAACTGGATTTTCCGAATGTGGTGCTTTTCCATCATGGTACACCGGCTGCAACGGATGATCTTTCCCGTGATCTGTTCGGCTCTTATCAGTATCATTATCCGGCACCGGTTACCGGAGATACACCGCATATCCTCGTGTCGTTCAAGCGTGCAGTACACTGGCAGCCACAGACCGAAGAACGTCTTCGTGTCCGGAGTCAGGATATGTATGCGAGACCGGGACTTTTTGGAGGAACATCTGATTATCTGGCAGTTAAGACTACAGCGAATGCGAATGTCTATCTGATCCGCACATCGGACTTCCTGCCTGCTGTGGCAGGGGTTCCAGTTGTGATGTGATGCTGTTGATGTGCCCTATTGTCAGACGAGAAAATAGTTTCAAAAAGCTGAAATTTAAGTTTCAATTTCGGTATCAGGTACACCTATAAGAAATGGATTCCAGATCTTACAATAGGCTTAACAACAAACGAAGGGAGGTCGGGAAGATGGCGTCATATACAAATACAGAACCGAGGGAGGTGACGAGCATATGAGACGTGCAGGAAATATCTTTGAACAGGAAAGCTACCGAGGAACCGGAGTCCGCACCATGTCCGGTGTAACCATTACGCTGATTGTCTGCTTCGTGCTTTCCGGACTGGCAGCTTTTAGTATCATTGCCAATTTTGGAGCAGTGACTGCGCGGATTGCCATTTTCATGGCTAATCTGTTGTCCTCCGGCTTTCCAATCCTGATTGTGATTGCAGTTGTTGTTTATTTTACCATGCGGCTGAAGTGGAAGCTGCGTAGGAACTTTTGGGGGTGGTGACACACATGGATTATCAGGCAATTACAGTATGGACCGTGATCAAACGGTTCCTGATCGGCTGGGCCATAGCAGGAGTGCTGCTGGTGGTGGTCAGCTGTATCAAATATAAGGAGTTTATCGTTACGGCATTTGCTAATAATACCTGGGCATGGATCAATGCGGTCATGCCGATAGTGATTATGGTATTTGCCATCGGCTACATCATCAGATCTTTGTTTAGATAGAAGGGAGAATTGCACAATGAATGCATCTGTAATGAATGGTAACTTTAATAGATATACAGGTTTTGACAAGGAGGAAAAGCATATGGATATAATCAGAACCGAAAGATATAAGAACTATGGCCAGCTTGAGGATCAGGCAGCAGGCACTGTGGACGTAGAGGCATTTGTATTCAGAAATGGCGAAGTTGTACCTGCAAACCAGGCAGAGAATTCTACGACTCCTGTCATTAGGACTGCCAATGAGCCTAATTTTGGCCAGCTCGTGTCTCAGGCAAATGAAACTATGGATGTAGAGACATTCGTATATCACAATGGAAGAATAGAACCTGCCATTCAGGCGGAGAACTCTACGAGTCCTGACATTTGGATAGACCATGAGCCTAATTATGACCAGTTCGAAGACCAGACAAATGGAACTGCAGATGTTGAAGCGTTTGTATTCAGTAATTGTATGGTGGTGCCTGCAAGTCAGTCGCAGAATTCCAGCACCCCGGTAATCAATACGGCACCTGAGACGAACTATGCACGATAAGGAGAGATGCAAATGTACTGGTACGAAAAAGAGAATGGCGCTTTACTGCAGTTTGAAAAAGATGCTTTCCTGAAGTTTATGCGCGAGTATAATCATCCAAACATGAAGATGATGTTTAGTTATGACAACAAGCACAGATTCTGTGTGGATGTGACCCTGCCGGTTAAGCCGGCACCGGATCAGCGCTGGCGAACCTTTGTATTCCATGTGGTATACGAGCATGATCACCCGGGCAGAGATGCCGATGGCCTTTTTGGCGGCTCGATCAAAGTGTACCCTATGACAAAGCTGAAGCCGGGATTCCATCATCTTATCTCTGATTCCACGATGGGTCTTCCTTACATCTGTCAGGTAAGAACTACGGATCCTGCTTCCGTGAATGGCTATACGGCCATGACCAGAGTGCTTCGTTGGATTGATGTGTACTGTGTATGGGAAAAGACCGGTGTTGACCGCGACAGATAATGGAGGTGTCTATGTTTCAGAGTAAGGGAAAGTATCGTGTTTATATTACCTGCAATACCTATAGGGGGATGCTGCTCGAAGCGGGGCGGCACCCCGGCAACGAAAGCATTATCCAGATGCCGGGTATCCGCATCGGAAATGACTTCTTTTTTGACATGGTATCGGACAGCGGAATTAACGCCACATATACTCCAACAATGTGTGAGAAGGATCATGTCTATGCCGATCATTTGTCAACACGTCTCAGCGAATATTATGACTTCTCAAATGGTAGGCTGACAGTATCTCAAGTTCACAGACATCCGGATGGGTACCTGCATTTCAGCCCTGGTGATTATCCGGCCAACATCAAACTTGCACAGCAGTTTGGCGGGGTTGTAAACGGACTCATCTTCATCGACCCTGAATTCCGGATTAAGTTCTGGTATATCGATGAGAATGGCAACGAGACAGAAGCAGAGTATGAAATCAATGATAAGGCAGTCAGAGCGGCCATGCCTCGTATTGATTTGCACAGACTTAAAGAAACTGTGGAACGCAATGAAGCCGCAAGAAGGGCGACCAAAAAAGCAGTGCGTAGAATGCTTGCATCAGCCGAAGATAAAGGATCAATGCGCACAAGATTGTCCAATTTGTTCAGAGGACACTCAGAGGAGGGAAAATGTATGGATAACAGAACAGCAAATGCATTACAGACGGCAGCGGTATCGGCCGAAACAGAACCGGTTAAGGCCGAAACTGCAGAAGTTACTTTTGTGGACAATACCGCAGAGAAAGGAACATCTGAGGAAGCCTTCATGGACTTTGAAAAGATGCAGGAGGCGCTCAGACCATACACGGTTCTTATACCGGAAGAGTACCGGAAGCAGCGTTATGAGGGTGAACTTTGGGGCTATTACCACCCAGAGACCAAAACGTATAACATCATACAGGATGTGCTATACGATGCAAGAACAGATGCGAAGGCCTTGGGTATGGCGGTCAGAAAAGAGTACACAGAGAGAGAAGACGGTGACATTTCCGGTCAGTTTGGTCTTTCCATTGTCTGGAATGAAGAGCAGGCAGAAATCTCTGTCAGAGATAATTCCGGAGCAGAGATCAATATGGATTATTACTCCACACGCCAGGATGTATTTTCCAGAAACCAGGGAATTGTAGAGCAGGACAGAATGGCAGCAAAGCAGGCCATCATTTCCGGTACCGGATCCGGTGGTTTCAAGGTTGGCCTGGAACTGGTAAGGGCAGGGATTGGTTCTCTGATCGTAGCTGACAATGACATCCTTGCTTATCACAATGTCTGCCGTCACGAATGCGGTATCCACGATGTGGGTCGCTATAAGGTTGACTGTTTTAAGGAGAGAGCTGCTGACATCAATCCAAACTGCAGGGTTTATACCTTTAGGGATCTGATCCAGCACGTGGATCCTGCCGAACTTGAGAAGGTGATTTGGAAGGATTCCATTATCCTTTGCTGTGCTGATAATCGTCATTGCGGATATGTTTGTAACGAGCTGGCAGATAAATACGGCATTCCAATGATCGATGCAGGCTGTGGTCCGAGAGCCTCCACAGGAGAAGTGTTCTGGTACAAACCGAATTCCGGCATGGCATGCTACACCTGTGCCTATGGTGAGGATAAGGGTGTCGATTACACCAATCAGGTGGTGCGCAGACGTTTCTATGCGACGGAGACAGAGCTTGAGAAGCTTCATTTCCAGCCGGGGATGTATCTGGATATTCAGCTTACTGCAATCTTTGAAGCAAAGCTGGCCATTGATCTTCTGATGGAGAATGAGGAAGGATATGAGGCAAAGCTGCTTCCATACATCAATCAGTGTACGGTGCTACTAAATTATCCGATGGATCAGGATGTTAATCCGTACATGCATCTGTTTGGTACAGAGGCCGAGCGCAGGCCGTTTACCTGGAAGTCCGGACCGGCGCAGAAAAATGGATCCTGTTCCTATTGCGGAGCAGAGAAACCATCTTCAGATATCAGATGTAATACTGTGGCATAAGTTTCAAACGTAGTTTCGGCAGGAACAAAAGCCGCCTGATGATGAAATGAGCAGAAGAGTTTATCCTTAAATCATCAAAGGGCAGGAGGTATCTCTAATGAGTTATGTACTGATTAATGGAAAACGATACTATAAAGATGATAGGACCGGAAGAACCACACTGGACAATGTGTCTCAGGCGGAAGCTGATCGCAGGACCCAGAGAAATCAGGGGACAGCAAGGACAACCAGGACATATCGTCCGCAGACAGCAGCCGGAAACGGCAGGACAACAGGTAATGCAGGCAATGTGATTCATACTACTGGCACGGCTGGTACAACTGTCCATGCAGGCTTTCCGTGGAAGGCTGTTATTGCCTGTGCTGTAATTATCTTGTTTATCGGAGCATTTTTTTACAACCGTTCTCATGTATCTTCGGAAGAGCAGGCCATCACCAACTACATGAATGCTGAGGATACGGATTCAGATGATGAAGCAACGACATCAGAAGAGGATTCGGCATCAGCACTTTATCTAATGCCGGATAGTGCGGATCGATACCTAGAGGTATCAGATATTAAAGGCTACAGCCGCGATGAGATTCAGATGATTATCAATGAGATATATGCGAAGCATGGACGTGAGTTCCATACACAGGAGAATATTGACTATTTCAGTGCACAGGACTGGTATGAGCCGGTACTCGGTAAGTCCGATGAAGAAATCGCTAATGAATTTAATGCATATGAGAAGGCAAACGTTGAACTGTTATGCAAATATCGGTAGATGCAGGAAATGGACTTATCAAAATGAAAGGGGGAATCTCACGTGAGATATTCAGATAAAGACTGTATCGTAATTGGTTTCGATGAAGACCGTGTTCATTTGACTTCTGTCATTTTGATGAGCGGTAAAAGTGGACTGAAGAAAATGATTCAGGGAATCAGCGGGAAAAAGGAGATGGAGATTTACCACATTAACTTTGCTGATAAAACCTGTATGGAGACAGCACGTGTGAGCCTGCCGCAGGACATTCCGGCTGTAGATATGGTTATCGAATTCAAACCGGAGGAGGACGGTGGAACTGTAACGATTTGTAATACCAATCAGGTGTGGAGTTATACAGTGTTGGAAAAACCGCAGGAATCTGAGGAGAATCCGATGAAATCTGCAAGATCTTTGCCGCAGGCGAGTGAGAACAAGACAAATGCAGATAGTCTAAAATGCATTGTGGATAAAGATAAAGTTCGTGAACTTGAGCAGAAGAAGCAGACAAAAACGGTCTGGCCGGATGAATTGGCTGCGGAACTGAAGCGTGATATTTACGGGCAGGACGAAGCTATCAAAAAGATCAGTGAACTGATTTCAGCAAATCTTCGTAGAAAAAAGCCGGAGGTTGAGGTTATAGTTCTCTTTGGTCCGACCGGTGTTGGCAAAACAGAGGTTGGAAAAGCTCTTCCAGGAGCACTGGAGAAGCTGACAGGACAGGCTTATGGGTTCCACCAAATTGCCCTCAACGAGTTCATTGGCGAGCATTCGGTCAACAGATTTTTCGGATCCCCACCTTCCTATGTAGGCTATAAGGATCCTACAGTGTTTGAGCCTGTCCGCTCCAATCCATACCAGGTTTTCCTGCTGGACGAGATTGAGAAGGCAACGGATCGCATCTATACCGGGCTTATGGAATGCTTTTCCAGCGGTGTGGTTCACCTTGCGGACAATTCACCGGATATTGACCTGAGCCATGTGATCTTTGTTATCACCAGTAATATTCCGGTAGATATGAAGGCTTATGAAGAGGCGTCAGCATTCCGAAAGAAGGAGATTTGCAGAAACACTCTCGCTAAGGCATGCGGTCATCCGGAAATCGCCGGCAAGATTACGAACTGTCTGGCTTTCCGTGAGCTTCCTGCAGATGCGCTTACAGACATTGTCAGCAAATTTGTGGTGGAAGAGCTGCAGAATTACGAGATGGAACTTGAGCATATGGACGAGGAACTGATGGTGCAACTGAAGGAACAGCATAGCAATTATGGCGCCAGGGGCGTCAGGGACGCTGTGAGAGAGGCAATCACAGCAGCAACTGTGTATGATCGTAATATTGGTCGATACAAAGGCCACAAGGTTTTACTGTCAGGTGATATCGAAAATATTGTTATAACGATTGTACCGGAGAAGGAGACAGTTCTTCCTGTCGGGGCCTGACAGTAGGCATGATTTGATCAGAAATGTGTTTCAAAGTTTGAAAGACAGTTTCAGTGGGAAGGGAATCATGGTAAAGGAGGTGGAAAGCGACAATAAATCCGAAAAAACGGCATAACAGCGAGTTCCGTTCTTGGGAAGGAGGTGATCAGAGTAAATCCCAGGACGGAGGTAACTATACAACTTTAGAAAACGGAGAGGCGGGCAGCATTTTGCAATGGTTCATAGGAAGATTCTATGATAAAATAAAGAAAGCTGTTAACAGCTTCTCTGTTAATCTTTAATCATAGCCCCTAAAGCAAACAGAAAGCAAGGGTTGATGTAAACTGTAGCATTATGAGGTGAAAATCATGTATGAAGTGATTAAGAATAAAGGCAAATTGGTGAAGGCTTATCAGCTGGGAAGCGATAATACTGTGATAAAAGAACTGGTGCAGAATGGAAAGATCTGTGATCTTGGTGATGGCAGGTATGAAATTCATTCGCAGGAGGCAGTCAACGGAGCTGTCGGCGGAGAGAAAGCGATGGTCGGTGACTGGATCAAGCTGGACAGTACCGGCAGTCCATATCCCAATGATAAGGAATACTTTGAGGCGAATCACAGACACATCGAAGGCGATACTTTTGAGCAGTTTCCGAAGCCTCTGTCAGCCTGGGATGCGAAGCTTGAGATGTGCCCAGAGGTAATGTTTCTGGTAGAAAAGAAGGAACTGGTCATTGATAAGGCATCTTCAGACAGAAGATATACGGCGCAGCTATGGGGAACCACAGAGGCAGCAGCAGAGGATGCAATGATCGTTTTCTACAGTATTTCTTATGATGATGCAGGCAATGTAACCGATTGTGACTGGAATTTCGTTGAGAGAGGTGAATTTAATAGAACATACAGTGTGATTCGATAGGTTAGGTTATTTTCACAAGGTTTAATGGATATAACAGCTAAAACTTTTCATATCAAAAAAGTATGTCGAAATTCAATAATTCAGGCAAATTAATGACACTACCATAGACTTGAAGGGGGGAAGTACATGAAATATACTGAATTAATACCTAATGTAAAGTGGAATTGTCCATCACACAATAACAGGAATGTTTTGGTAATATGTCATCCTCAACAAATTCCATTTTATCTTCCTAAACTAAAGGATTTTATTTGGGAACGCTTTACAAACATTACAATATGGCAGACTAATTTAGAAATTGCTGACAAGAATCAACTGCTGAAAGAAGTTGATCAGGTAGATGCAGTAATCTGCTTTGTAACAGAACTCCTGGTCTTAACATCAAATGTAATTGGAGATGATCTGATTCCGATAATAATAGAAAAAAAATATCCGTTTCTCCCAATTTTAGATGGCAAAAATTTGGAACAGATATTTGAACAGAAGTATGGGCATATACATTTTGTTAAGTATAATGAAAATCAAACGTTAAAATTTGATGCTATTGAAAAATTTATTAAAGGACTCCCGTTACATGAAAAAAGGAAAAATCAGTGGTTCGAACTCTCAAACAGGAATATGGAATCTTTTTCTCAGACATATTTTATCAGTTATAGGAAGGTTGATGGCAAATACATTGATTATTTACAGCATAGAATTCACAAAGAATCATCTCTTGTAGATACAAAGTTGTGGTATGATGCCTATCTTGTGCCTGGGGAGAATTACGATAATAATTTGCTGAGAATTATTGATAAATGTTCTGCTGTGATATTAGTAATTACCCCACACTTATTGGAACCTAATAACTATGTGTTAAGGGTTGAAGTGCCATTTGCAAAAGAATGTGGTAAGCCTATAATCGGTATTATGATGGAAGAAACCGATTTGAAGGTCATACGAGACTTATATGGAGTAGAAAAAATATATAGAATACAAAAATGGGATTCATTTACCGATATCTTATTTGATGCTGGAATTCCTGTTCCAGAGATAGATTCATATCCACGTCATCTTTATAGGCTTGCAACAGCATATATAGATGGCAATGATGTTGAATGTAATATGCAAATTGCATGCGGGTTGTTATATCAGGCTATACAATACAAATATCATGATGCGTATACAAAATTGATTGAAATTAAAACTGGAGAGTATGAGAAATCTGTAATGAATAGATATTTTCAAGCGAATCACTTGAAGGGGATAGAAGATAATTCAGAGTTGAATGATGACAACGGTGAAATGTCTGAACGATTGTATAAAAAAAAAGGATGATAACAAACCCATAATTTATAAAGAATCTTATAAAGATATTGTTGAGGCTAAGAGACTTTTTGATGAATATATTAAGATTCTAAAGGAAAGATATGAGATAAATTCGACTGAAAGTTGCTTTATTCCCTTGCTTGATTGTCTTAGAAAATATGGTGAGTTTTATTTGAATGAGAATATGTTCAAACAAGCTTTGGAGCCGCTACTCCTTTTTTATAAATATGTTGAACCATTAGAGAAACAAGAGCCAAGTAAGCTATATACGTATTTGAGCGTGGCAAGTTTGTTGCTGGCAAAGACATATGATGCATTGGAAGATTATGACATAGCAGAAGAGTATTATAAAAAGTCAGTTGATACTGATCGTATGCTGAATGATGGAAATTCTACATATAACTCTATTACATATACAAATCTGCTGACGTCATTGTGTGAATTTGGTGATTTTTGCCAAAAGCGTGGCAAATTATTAAGAGCAAAAATTTTATATCAGGAAGTTTTGGAGACGATTCAGAACAATGGTGTGTTTTACGGCAGGGAATGGAACGATGTCACTGTATACCATGGGTATGAAGATGAAACTACGGTTAATAGAACAGAGGAGGCAACTAGATTTGCAATAATTAGTTTGTGGGAAATTGAAACGGAGCTTCTTAAGGTGGGAAAATTCAGACCAACTATAAAGAAATACTCCAGAAAATTGATTACCAGTCCCCAAATTCTAAAAAGCTGTGAAGAAGATGACGTAGAATTGCTATCACACGAGATAATGATAAACTCATTTGATAAAATTCGTTGGCTAATAGACTTTACATCAAAATCGGAGTTAGAATTCGATATTTGTCAGAATAGATTTTGCGTGGACGCAAAGTGTTTGACAGCGGTGATGGAATTGGATACCAGTGATGTCTGTCAATTAGTAGTTCATACAGTGGATATAGACCAAGCAACTAAAATTTTAAAGGAAATAGTTAAGATGTTGAATGAATAATAGTAAGCGCTAAATATTTAAATGATAATCGTTATGCGAATGTCGTTAAGACTTTCGAAGAGCAAACATCGTATCTGGTTTTCCATGTGAATTAGATGAGGGAATAACTTATGGCAAAGATAGGAGAATACCGACTGCGGATTTATGATCTTCTATATGAAAAACCTATTTGCGAATATGCAGAAACCAGAGGAAACAAGAAGCAGAGTAATGTTCTGATCCTTGGAACCGGATGGACCGGAAACGAGGCATTCAAGGCGGCATTCTGGGCCGGTCAGGCACTGGATACGGAACTGAATATCACCGTGGCTTCTCAGAATGCGGCAGCTTATAAGGAGCAGGTCCTTTCTGCAAAGGCTGGAGCATATATGCCTGCGCTTAAATTATATGCGGAGCAGAAACATTATGCGAATCTGTGTTTTGTCGATATTGATGTTGAAGAAGGAGTGGATGCTGCCGGACTGGCTCCGCTTGATTTTGCTGCTAATAGATATAATTATGTTATCATCTCTCTGGGTGATGCAGAATATAACTGGCTGGCGGCTTCGGAACTGATTACGCAGATTTCTGAGGCACAGGCAGAATCGGCAGAGCAGCAACACGGAGTACTTGTCAATATCTTCAACGAATTTTCTGACAGTATCAGTACAGATGAGCAGGAGATGCTGATGGATGAAGGTCGGGACAATGGCATCGAGGTACATTTCTTTGGTAATGAATCTGTGATTGGCACAGAACTTGATCAAATCGCCCGCAATATCAATTTTAGCTATAGTATGAAATATGACCAGCGCATTAACAAACAGGATGCGGATAATCAGTTTGAGGAAAGCCGAATTGCCGAATTTGTGGAGTCTCCAAAGGACTATGAGGTTGGGGATATCAGCGTCATAGCCAATTTTATCGGTGCAAAGTACGCGGCGGATTCTTCCTTTGCATCTGCAGTTCATATTCCGGTAAAGCTGGCTATGTGCAGAAAAGCGGACAAAAAGAAGGATCCCGTGGATACACTAAAGGAAGCTATCCGAAAGAAGAATAAGCTTTACTGGAGTCTGGTTGCTTTGGAACATCGTCGCTGGAATGCATATACCGTAACACGCGGGTTCCGTGCACCGACACCTGAGGAAGAGGAAACACTGCTTTACCAAAATGGTAATACCCATCAGGATAAACAGCGACTCCTACATATGTGTCTGTGTGATTGTGGAACGAAAGCTTCGTTGACAAATGACTTTGATCATCAGTATGATTTATGGATCAGAAAAAAATGCCCGGTAAACGATCCGTCTGAACTTGACCGGGCCAGCTTGAGAGCACATCAGCTCACCAAAAAGCTATCCAGCCAGGTTGACATAGAAGCTGTTCTTCATCATGTTGCCGGCAGTAGTCCCGAGTATTCCAACCTGAGACGTGCGATTTCGAAACTGGCCAATGATGACGATAATTCTCTGGTGCTTTATCAGAAGTCTCTGGATGTAGCAATGGAATATGCGTTATCAATTTCCTCAGAGGAGGCAGACCGCCTTACAGAAGTAGACCAGATGCTTTCAACGATTAAAATCAGAAATGCCAGGATGGATTTTTTCAGCCTGGATGAACAGCTGGTGGAAATGTTGCCATTTGCGCTTTGGTATGGGAAGAAGTATGGAACAGTAATCACTTTGAGTGATGGAATGACCACATCTACATATGATGTAATCATTCCAACGCTTTTCTGTGCGCAGAATGCTATATTTATTGGGAAAGCAGTCAACAGCCGGAAATACCAGAAGGCGATTGCAAAATATTTTGAGAGTCGTGGAAAGAATACGATGCCGGAGTTTATAACACTATCATCCATGGATGTGGAGTCGATATTTGCTTGCCTTGAGGAGCAACTTATAAAGTATGGACATCATGATATCGTCATTAATTGTGTGCCAAATCGGGGGTATGATGCGGCTCTTGCTATCGGGCGACTGATGGAAAAGTATCCGGGAAATATCAATGCTGTCCAGTATCTGCAAAATAAGGGGATCGTATCGTTTTCGACAGATAAAAATGTTGGTGTTGGATTGGATAATAGGAATTTTTCGCTTGCGGAATATATCCAGCTTATGGGCGGAAGGATTGCCAATGAATATGCTGGTCTTTATGACAGCAGTGAGTATGAGTCTATCATGGCATTGTTTAAGAAATATTGTGAGCCGACGCATCTTAAATGTGCCAATGGAAAGGCTTCTGGCAGTTTCAATACCTGGGCCGCAGTTACAAAATTCTTTTCTCAGTCGGCAAAAGACACGAATTACGGCGATGGAATAAAGCAGGAACTGGAAGGTGATGAACTACATTATACAGGTTCATTCCCCGAAGCTATCTTCCGAAATTCAATGATCGGCAATGTGCTGGAACAATTGCAGACGTATCACATCATTCGTGATTATGAGAGGAATATTGCAGGCAACATAATTGCGGTTGATTTTGTATATATAAATCCAGAGATTGGAGATTTGCTACGACGGTTTGAACTGGGGCAGGTAACCGAAGAAGATCAGTATAAGTCATTAAAATTTATTCCAATGAATGGCGGTTTGAAGGTTTCCAGCCGCCTTGTGCAGCAGGCGCCGATCATATCTCCCGGTGAAACGGAAGCACATAGAAAGGTGAAAATGGCTTTCTTGCAGGATCTTCAGCAGAGGAGATACATAGAGAATCTGCAGATTAATTCGGATGACGATACGGTTTCCTTTGCATTCCGCGATACAGCCACCATGAGACTTATGAAAACACAGGGACTGATTTTTGAGTTGATTGTCTATTACCTGATGCGTGAATCGGGAAAATATGATGATGTGGAAACCGGCGTTAAGATTGCCTGGGATTCTGAAGATATTCCACAGGAGCAACAGTTGATTGAAATGCTTGATCGAAAGGGGCCATCTTGCTTTGGATACAGTGAATATGTAAAAGCCAGAAGTAATCAAACAGACCATCATTGGTGAAAGTGAATCTGTAAAAAATGAGATTGATATCATCGCTTTAAACGGAATGAATGCCACGATGGTTTCCTGCAAGACATCCGTGTTAGCGTCGGGCGAGTTTCGCCATTCAGAGTCGGATTAAAAACGCCAATCTCAGTCAATTTAAAATCGCCAATGCATCATGTATGTATGTTATTAACAGTTACGCATTTTTATACTCCGTATGTTTTGCGATACCAGCCTCAAGACCAAGTGTTTCCAGCTTGCGTCCCCGGTAACTGTCACCTTTGATCATAAATACAGTGGCGTCATCAAAAACCCGGTCTAAAGAACAAAGCAGCGTATCATCTTCGCTGAAATATTCGCCCCACTGGTTTGGTGTTTTGTTGCTGGTAAAAATCATGGTGCTGGGACCATCTTTATTATAGCGGCGGTCAATCACATCAAAGAACATACGGGTGTTCTCTTTATCGAACACACACCTGCCGATCTCATCAATGATCAGGCAGGAAGGCTTTACCAGCCCGTTGATGACAGCCCCCTCCCGGCCGTGTTTCCTTGCATCCGTCAACTTTTGGTTGAGTTCGCTTGCCCTTAAGAAATAAGTCTTATATCCTTTCAGGCAGCATTCCCGCCCAAAAGCCATGGCCAGATGAGTTTTGCCTACACCCTGCGGCCCAATAAATGCCAGATTTTTTCCTGCATACAGAGCGGACAGAGAAGAGAGGTTCTTCAGTGACTGCACATGCTTTCCATGGAGCCGGCTGAAATCAAATCTTTCAAAGGTTTTCGGCTCATTCATAGGAAGCTTGCTCAGTTTTAGCATTGTGTGGACCATGGAGTCATATTTTTTCTGCTCCAGGTATTCAAAAACTCCGCAGACTGCCTCCAGAGCTTCCGGCGAAAGTTCTTTTTCATCGGCATAGCTGGCCAGTTCTGTTGTATAAAGATCGATCTTCAGTGCCTTTGCACTGGACTGGATTCTTTCAAGTATTGATTCATTCATCCCACAGGCCCTCCTCAAAGTTGAATTTTTCAAATCCGGAGTGCTGTTTGGGTGGCTCTATCTGAAAGATCCGGGTTTTGACTGGCATTGATGGGACTTCTTCCGGCTGTTCTGTCACATACTGATCCCGGCAGAAACTGTCTCTTCTCATCCAGGTAACATCATGGGTGGTCAGGACTTTGCTGAGATCGGATGCGTAGATATAGAGGGTAAAGGAATCTCTCCGGATCCTGCAGGTCTTCTGGGTGTACCAGTACGGGACGCCGAAGCGCCGCCCTTCATAATGGACAAATCCATCGAAAGAAATTTTTCTTTCCGGACAGAGATAGAAAGCAAGTGCCTGTGTTTTTGTTAATACGGAAGCAACAGCCATGCAGTCTTCCTGATGCTTTTCACAGGGGATACAGTCCACCGCTTTATGGTATATGCTGTTCTGGCGGTTGCACCATCCGATGGCTTCCAGATTTAATTCGGTAATCGTGCCAAAAACTCTGCCAGCAAGGAAGTTATCTTTTACGAAGCGGATCAGGCGCTCCACCTTTCCTTTGGTGAAAGGATGCCTTGGTTTACAGAGCTTCGTCTGGAAACCGATCGTTTCCATGAACACTTTATAATCTTTCTGCCAGATAGGATGTCCCTCTGGATCACGCCGGATCACGACACTTTTCATGTTGTCTGTCAGTATATAGTGCGGGATTCCCATATAAGTAAAAGCATGGATCATCCCTATGAAAAGATTTTCCTGTCTGGCATTGGGGAAGAATTCGATGTATCTTTCCCCGCAATGATGGCAGATCATAGCAAAACATGCGACCTTATAGGAAGCATCGGTATTTGTATCTACCTGGACAAAGCCCCAGTCCATCTGATAGGATTCCCCAGGGGAAGTTTGATATCTGCGTCCCCGGTTTCCCTGAGGGGCAACGAGCTGACGCTTGGGCGGGACAAGATCCCGGTGATCAGCGATATAAGTTTTTACGGTTGTTAACCCACCGGTATATCCAGCTTCCTGCAGCCGCTCAAAGCATACAGAAGAATTCGTGACGCCTTTTCGGAGCAGTCCGTCAATAATGCCGCTATATCCGGTCAGAACCGTAGCTGTTGATTTTTGTCCTGTCCTCCCATGTGGCGTAACAATAAAGTTATTTTCTTTTAAGTGCCTTAGCCTGGATCTGCTGAGCCCGGTTCGGCGTTCCAGTTCTGCAAGATTAATTTTGGCAAGGTTGAAATTTTCGCCTTGTTCCTGCTTTATTTCGTTGATTGCTTGTGTTATGATTTTTTGTAAGTCATTACATGTAGCATCTTCGTGCATAAATCCTCCTTTTCTGATGCATTGGCTTATCATCAGTATAAGAGGATGAAGACCTGTATGTAATGGCTTTTTTAATTTGACTAGGATTGGCTATTTTAGCCTGACACTAGATGGTTATTTTAACCCGACGCTAATACCGATAATGATAATATGCAGTGGGTATATGAGATCAGAGCGGTATCGGATCACTTCCAGTCAAAGGGTGTGCTGGCGGTCTCTTCGGACTATCGGAATAAGAGCAGAGCTGCGTTTGTGGAGCGGGCAAATCAGATGAATGTTACGCTCTGGGGGACGGAGACGCTGTGGAATTCAATGTTCAAGGCGTGAGCAGAATAAGCAGGAAAGAACCATCGGTATTGAAGCACCAATACAGATGGTTCTTTAGTATTCTTATAGTTTCAGGCAGGAGTTTTACCTCTCAAAAGTATTGTTTTTCTCTCCTTCAATATCCCAAGCAGTTTCAATGATCAAATCTGTTTGCTCGATATTGGTATTATCCACTTCCTGGAAATAAGTATAGATTTCTTCAAAGGAGAAATAACGACTAAATCTTTTATCCAAATACGGTTCAATTTCTTCTCGAGATTTAAAACTCTCATAATCTTTCCAGTTTACCTTGCGCATGGCGGTTACACTTAATTGTCGATGTAAGTCAATCAAGTCATCCCAAGAACAAAGACAAGGATGTAATTTAGCAATTTGCAAAACATGTCGTTTGACCCCAGAACTCATAAACTGAATTACCCGGTTGGAATCGACAGGTAACCATCCACGTGTCAGTTGGAAACAGCACCATCTCATATGTTCGTAACGCGCTAATTGTTCAATCAACCTTTTATTTGACGTGATTTTGGCCTTGTAATTAGAGGCAAGCTCTTTACGGATTTTTTTATTCCACCAAGCATCACTATTCTGTATGAACCATGAGTCGGGGAAAACCCCTGCCTCATAGAGTCTGTAGGGAATGCTGACAGCCGCTCCGAAGGAAGAGTCGCGATTATATAGTCTTTTAAAGTATGAATTTAGTTCTTTATTGCAACTATTATTATCCAGGCTCGCCTTACGATATTGTAGATGTATACACTGAGATACGGTCTCTATTATGCCGCCAGATAATTGATCCCAGGAATATAAACTCTCTTTAGTTCCAAAGGGAATCAAGTTGTAGTCATTGAACCATTGTTTTCCATGTTCTTCTTCTTTCGGGACAATTAGTTCATTGACTAGTCCAGCAATATCCGGATCAAAACAGCGCACGGCAATAGTAGCATTATATTTTGAATAATTATTACTGTGACCGGTTAATACAGATTGACGGACCGTATGTTCACGTATTTTTATAGCAAGGCTTATACCTTCTGTATCAGAAGAGGAATCAACTATATAATATAGATATTCAGAAGGATTCCACAGCTTTTCCAGTTCTGCTTGTAAGGCCTGGCTGGAAAAGGAAGTGTGTGTGAATTCTATATCAGGGAAATTTATATCCGTTATCTTAGCCTTAATGTCACGAGCACCCGGGTTTTCAATTTTTCCATTCAGTAATGAAACGGAGGCTAGTCCGGGGCATTGTGATATTATTGAATGATATAATTCAGTAGCATAAGGTGAAATTATACTTATTTTTGATTTCACGTTAGTATCAAAGCGAGGTAATGTCCAAAATGCTTCTTTAATAAGCCATTCTGAATATTTAAGATTTTTATTATCTGTTGCTAACACAATATGTATGCACTGAGTATCGTTACCAGCATTTCTGGCAAGGGTAAGTGGATAAAAGTGTGGATGTCGAGCAAACAAAAAGTCTGCGCTTCGCTTTGCTTCATCTATTAGATATATTTTTATCAACTTCAATCCAGATTGTTTAGTTATTTCACTATCTTCTGTAAAATAGCTGAGGGCTGTGTCCAGTAGAGGTGTGATCTCTGCCTCGTGACAACGAATGTATAAATCCAGATTTTGCCAATCAGAGATACTTGTTTCACCCTGTGTGATACTGGATTTTATTTTATCTAATATATTGATTGCGTCACGAAGATTTAAACTATAATCATCATTTACAAGAAGAATCCGTTGATTCTGATTGCTTACTAAAGTAGATTCCGGCGCTTCGGATATAATTTCATGCCATTTAGGAGGTGCGGTGTGAATTATCCAATCACAAATTGAACTTTCATAATCACAGTTTAATGTATACGTCCCATTGCTATCTATATTGGAAGGTAACGGGTGATTTTTTATTTCGGTTTTCTCTTTAGAAATATAGGAACTTTTATAATAGATAGCTCCACGAATAATATTTTTTATTGTTCCAAAATAAGCGGGAACTGGATAACCATTTTCACAACACATAATAAGATGGCTTAAGGTTTTTGCCATAATTTCGTCAGAGGCATTCTTATAAGTACAAAATATTTTCTCGCATAGTTCTCCGGCAGAGTTAAACTCGTGCGCTCCTAATTTTGCCTTTATTTTTTGTAATTCACCATATGCCTGTTTGGTGTCATCGTTTTCATCAACTTGGCTACTAGTTGCAGTTGTTTGATTAGACGTATTAAAAATTGACAATGATTCTGACGGAAAAAGCATATTCGCTATTCGAAATAGTTCTTCCTGATAGTAAGTGTTCTTATCGGTCGCATTTTCCCAAATATACCATATAGATGCAATGACCGATAATGAGGCAATACGTTCAAAAAACAGATTTTTTTCTTCCGAAAGTTGGGCAAATTCTTCGTCGTCTTTATAGTATTTGGAGCGGCCGTCACAGGATGGAATGTCCTTGATAAGTGAATATAACGAAATTTGTTTTTCTCTATAGTGTAACTGAACATCTACATTTTCAAAGTCTCTTTTACTTCGATTACCTGCTGACCATTTATCAAGGTTTTTCTTCAATTTTGATAGATTATTATTTTTATTAAGATTATCGCTATCCCCATTTTCCTTAAGATTCTTGTTATCTATATCCACCTTTAGAATGTCACAAATATATTCGCAATAAAGTTCGATATCTGACTCTTTCAGGATTCTTCGACCATTAAGAGTATACTGATCGTTTTTGTCGGGTTCCAAGTGCTTCCGTTCTTCTGCTGTTAATTTTTCAATAGGAGTCAATACCTTCATCCATTGTCTTTTAAATTCATGGCGAATAGGAAATGAATTCATGTTATACGGAATGCCTTTAGAAGTTGTGTTTTCTAATAACAAATGTAGCATCCTTTCGGAGATACTTTTAGAATCAAGTGGGTTCTGTGTGCGTGAAAAAAGTCTGGTTCGTGCGGTTTTGTTCTCAACAAGATAAGTATAAAAATTATTTGTTTTTCCCCGCTGCTCTCGTTCATAAAAAGCGGATGTCTTAATTTTTTCTTTAAGTTCAGGATTGTCGAAAATCGCTGGCTTCAGCAAATATTCTACAATGTCTTCGGATTGATAGCCAGGCGGGATTAAATTATTCCAGGTAATACGTATCATGTTAGCCTCCTTTGCATAATTGAAATCGGATTTAAAGACCATCATAATAATAATTCTTAAAGTTATTATACCCACAAAAAGATACATGCTCAATATTTCCTCGAAAAGAAGTTTCAAAAGAACGTTCCAGAACAGGATGGTTTCATTCAGAGAAGGCTTGTTATGAGCATATTTGAAATCTCCTTTTTGAATTAATATAGAATCATCAAGAAAACTGTAGCACAGAGGGAGGAAATAGACATGAAAAAACTCAATGTAAAACTCGCAATCCAGAATACCGACCGCATCACCATCTATAACACCGGTGATCGTATCGAGTTCTACTATAACAACAGCAACAGAAGAGAGAAAGCTACCTGCTTTTATGAGATTCCGTTTTCTCTCTCGGTCAAGAAGTACTTTGGCTGCCATGGCCACACCATCGGCGAGCTTTATGGCTTTAAGGCCTGGTATAACAAGAAGCTTACAAGCGTCGTAACGACGCTGTTCCGTGAACTGGAGCACTCATTAACCAATGCAAAGACTGTAGCAGCAAGACAGGAGGTGATCTGCTATGAGAGATAACATTACCAATAGTACCAAATCTACCAGAAGAGGAAAGGAGGCTGCACTTGTGGATAGAGAGAAGATGCGTAAGCAGCGCTATAAAAAGGTGAATAATGGAAAAGGAAAGAAGATTGGTTCCTTTGAAGCCATTTGCCTGAATATCAGAGGTTTCTGTGATGGGCGCAACGGATTTCCGCGCCAGACCGATAGTAACGATTGGTATTCACCATTTATGAACCAAGAGGCTAACAGCTTTGGGGAGTTCTGCAGTCATACTTGGGGAAGTCTCCAGATTGAGAATGAAGGAGAGTATGCCCGTCTGGAGGAATTAATGGACGGTATTAGCCAGAAGAAGGGACTTCTGGAGATGGCAAAAGCGGATCTTGCCGTTGTTGCTACAAGGGAGAATGATTCGGAATTTGCCCGCAAGAAAGGCGAGGATAATCTGACGGATGCTCAGATCCGGGCAAGACGTAAAGCTGAAAAGGAAAAGAAGTTGGCTCCGGTAAAGAAAAAGGTAGCAGGTCTGGAGCGGGAGTTGAAAAATGCGGAAGAGGCGTTTTCAGCTCTGTACAGCAAGCTGGTCGAGGATGACAACACGACTCGTCTGATCTGCCATCGTGTTCGAGATCACATTCGGATGCGCCTTGATGTGTACTGGAATTCTGCGTTGAGACGTCATCCGGATGGCGCATCCATGCCGGTTGTACCTGTAATAGAATTGGAGGATGAGGCGGAGGAAGCATATCTTAGCCTGCATAAGGTACTGATGAAGCGTGCGGCTGCGATCCGTGATGCGATTCAGGATGAGGCAGCAGAAAAGGAGGTGGCGTAAATGTTCGGAAGAAAAAAGAAGCAGGCTCAGTTCAATACGATGGATGATTCCAGAGTGACTGTATATGATTTCAAGCGTCGTATACAGTGTCTGTTTGAGTCCTATCGTTCCACTGATTACAGACTTTATACCGGGCTCAGTGAGGAAGAGATGAAGCCGAAGATTGACAGGCATCTGGAAGCTTTGTTTGCCGGGGACGTGGACGATGGTAACGGCGATATGCTCGACAATATCATTTTTGGACCGTACAGAGAGTCGGTGCCGTATTTGAATATTCAGCGTCTTAACCACAAGGATATGAACCGTCGTCTGGTTGCACGCAGGGTTTCTGACCGTATGGATTTCGAAAGGATCCGCGATGAGCGCAAGGAAGAACTGGAACGCTTGGAACAGGAATATAAAGATGTATGCAGTAAGATGGCAGCAGTAGAGGAGGGTTAAGCATTATGAGTAAAAAATATAAAGAGATCTACTCGGTAGACAGAAAAACAGGCGAGATTACGAACGAATGCCTTCATTATAACAATCGCAAGCGCTTCAAGGCGGATACTCCATTTGATAACAGTATTGTGCCGTACCTGATTATGATCTTCTGTGCGACGGTAGACGGTGTTGTATTCTACAGCCTGTTCAGCAGACTCTCTTATGACAGCCCGCTGATGCTCTGGGTACAGATTGGAGCGTTACTGTTTGGATTTGACATAACGCCAATCTTTGGAGGCATCCAGTATAAGCGTCTGCGGCAGGGAATTACAAAAGACAAGTTTGTACTGATTATGGCACTGGTTGTCTGTGGTCTGGCATTTGCTATGAACATAGTTCTTCGTATTTTAACAATTAATCAGACTTCAGCTTCATCGGTCAGTATTGCAACAAGCTATATGAGTACGATGGCACAGGAGACTGCAGAATCCGGCATCGATGCTACGACAATTGCGCTAACCATCTTTGGTATGGGTATTCCTGTTGTGACTTCCGTTGGCAGTTTCCTGATTAGCTTTATTACATATAATCCGTTGAAGATCAAAAAGCAGCGTATAGCAGAGATGATGGAAGATACCAGAGATGAGGTCAGACGTTTTGAGGCCATTCTGGATGACTATGATGCTGAACCGGATTTTTCGGAAAATCTCGAGATGGAGGATGAGGCGAAGTATAAGGAAATGCAGATGATGCATATAGCCCAGGTAATCGGATATTGCGATTATGTCAGAGAACGTTTGAAGGAACAGCTTGGCAATCCGACATCCAATAATGTACTTTCCAAATCTGTCTGTGAGACTATCCTGGACAGACTGGATAAGGAACTGGGGCTGCTGAACACGCAGGCTGTCACTGACACACCGGCTGTGGCAGTTCCTGCGATGGACGTACCAGCAGAAAAAGAAACAAGATATACAACTATGATCCCCGCTAACAAAGCTACAGCATAAGGAGGAGACGCGCTATGAAAAAGAGATTTACAGCATTATTTTTAACCATATGCCTGGCAGTTTCTGCAGTTGGTTTTACCGGCTGCGGAGACCAGACTTCTGCAGAAACGACATCCAGCATGAATGCAGTATGCTACGCAATCGCACCGACCGCCAATAGTCAGGGTTTGAACATGAGTTCTCCGCTGGTACAGGATACCATCTATGATACGATTCTTGAATACGGTTATATTTCAGTGGTGGTGGTTGATGGTGAGCCAGAAATGGTTGCGGCGGACAGCTATGATATCGATGCACAGTATAAGAAAGCATCCAAAGAGAAACTGAAGACAGATGCCCGTGCAAAGGCGACGAATCTGATTGCCTATATGGAGAGTCAGGTTGCCAACGATGCCCAGGTGGATTATCTGGAAGGGCTGAGAATGGCGGTACGCTCCTTGTCCTCGCTGGAAGGTTATGATTCCAAGACGATTGTGGTCGTCGGAACAGGCCTTTCCACACAGGGAACGCTCAACTTCCAGAATAATCTCCTTTCTGTTGAGCCGGAGGCTGTATTGGATCAGCTGGAAGAGAAGAATGAGATTCCGGATTTTACCGGTATTACGGTAGTCTGGCAGCAGATGGGTGATGTGGCTTCTCCACAGGAGGATCTTTCGCAGACACAGAGAAAGCGTCTGCAGGAAATCTGGAGTGGTATTGTAGAACGTGGCGGCGGGACATTTGTTTACAATGACATCATGGCGAATCCGGTGGATACAGAGGCATCTTATCCTGCGGTAGACACAGTAGATCTCCCAACGGAAACCCCTATTGGCTTTGACGAAACGATGTTTGATACGGAAGATGAGAGCATTCTGGAGGAGCCGGTCATCCTCCCTGAAGAGCAGGTATCCTTTGTACCGGATAAATCCACATATCTGAACGAAGAAGAGGCAGTGGCGACAATCCAGCCGATCGCGGATTACCTCATCGAACATGAGCAGATCAAGCTCCTGCTCGCCGGTACCACGGCAGGGGATGAAGATAGCGATTACACCATAAAACTTTCGCAGGAAAGAGCGGATGCGGTCAGGAATACGCTGATCCAGTTTGGCGTTGATGAGTCTCGTATTGTTACTGTGGGGCTCGGATCCAGCGATCCATGGCATGTATATGGTGCCGGTTACGAAGGCAGCATTGCATCAGAAAACCGCAAAGTGGTGCTGCTGGATGCATCGAGCGATACTGCAAAGGATATTTTAAGTGAATAGGTACAGACTTCTTTCAAAGCGAAACCTGTCGGTTTATGAAACAGAAATACTATGAGAGACTGTAGTAGCAAAGGGAGGCAGCCATTTTATCAGAGAGGAGGGATACTTCATATGTTGAAAGCAAAAGCACTTTGTGCGGTGAATGGCAATTTGGCTCCGGAGATCAGACCACTGATGTCAGTGGGGGAGGCTCCGGTTCCAACAGCTGACACACATGGCAATGGTCTTCGTGACCTGATCGACGGTATACAGAACATCGTGATCGAGTCGGTCGGCAGTGATGAAAAGATACCAGAGGCAGTTGGACAGCTGGCAATCAAAATGATGAAGAACAATGATCTCATCAAGGATCTGTTGCATGAGCTTCGCCAGTTTTACATCCGCGGACAGAAAGACTTCCGTCTGTCACTGGCGGGCAAAAGTGATGCGGAGAAGAAGCAGATTATTTCTCTGTTTCAGGATATGGCCGGACTGGTCAGCAATGTCCGTTACTTCCCGGCGTTCCAGTCTCTCAATGGCTCACTGGTTGTGATGCCAAAGGCACAGATGTTCCTGACAGGACAGTATTTGGAGCTTGCGGTTTATCAGACAATCAAGGGCGTACTGCAGAAACTGTCGGTGAAATATAAAGCAGAATATGAGATTTACCGGAATGTCCGTGTGGCAGACAGCGAAGGCAAGCTGAAAAATGAGTTCGACATTGCTTTTCAGTTTAACGGAATCTGGTACATTGTGGAATGCAAGAGCGGTCAATGCTTCTCTGATTGGAGCAGTTTTGCTGAGCTGGGAGTGACCTATAACATCGTTCCGGACCACCTGCTCTTGGTAGATGCCTATATCTCAGACAGCAAGGCGGAATGTATCGAGTACTTCTGTGATTACTATGTGTGTAACCTGTCGGGAAATACCCTTCAGGAGAAGGTAACCAAGATGGTCATGAGCGACTTTGCAGCGTGAAAGGGGCGTAGTATATATGAAGAAGATGGAAAAGTTCAATGGCACTGTGAATTACAGCAACAGAGCTTTTGATTTTGGTTTCAGAGCGGACCATATACCGGATATTCCGGTATATGCGACTCGCGAGGGAGAAGAGGTCTTTATGACTGTGCTACCTTTCAATGGGGTGCCTGTTGAAGAAATCGAAGAGTCCTTTGACGCGGTCGACTATGCTCTGGTTGAGGAACTGGGACGCAGCAAGTATTTAAGCTCTTTGCAGATATACCAGTTTGTAGGACTCCGTGGTTTCAAAGTCCAGAGACACGGCGTTCGCAATCGACTGAACAAAATGATGAAGCTGCGGGTCATTCGCGAGTATGAGCTAAAGACTCCGGAGGCAGAAAGAGGCCTGAAGGTATATGATCTGGATTATAAAGGTTTCCTGATTGCCCGCCACAGAGGAGTGCTTTTCCACAAGGGCAACAGATACCTCAGCAACACAAAGAAACAGGAACTGGACGCGTTCGATACAGCAGAGGATATCAAGAGAATCCTTGTTGGCAATATGATCGCTCTCTCTGGTCTGATGAACGGGGTAGCCTGTGAGCGCTTCGGTATCATGGAGACGATGCGTCCTGTACAGGAACCTCCGATTACAGATGGCTGTATCATTCGGACAGCTGCAAATATTCAATTGGATGAGGAGTCAATCCTCCTGTATGAGGTGGTCAGATCCACACCGCACGCGATGCGCAAGCTGGCAGACAAGGTGAATCGTTACTACATCCTGATCAATGACAGACGTTATCGTGAAAACAACTATTACGGGCACGAGGCAGTCCCGCAGCTTGTCATCTGCGGAGAGAACTATGAGCACTGCGTAAAGATCGATCAGTATCTTCGAAGCAGAGGTCTGATCAGTGAGACAGACAGTCTGCTGTATACAGAGGATTTGTTTTATGTCCGTCAGACATTGCAGAACCTGTATGAACTGGATGAGGCGGGAAACCGTACCTGGTACAGCCTGCCGGAGCGGCAGATGGTTACAGATATGGGAAGGAGCGCATAGGGAGGCCTTAAGGTCTCCCGGGAAGGGAGAATAAGCTATGCGTAGATATGAATCTTCAGACAAAATCGTTAATGTTGTTAAGCAGTTTCTGACAGAGGACGACTGGCATTATGACAGCCCGGAAGGCATCCATCTGAATCCTTTTGCCATGAAAGGGGATGAGGAATGATGAGTACACCAATATTACTGAAGAGCAGCAGCGGCGTTCAGACGGTTGCGATTGAATCTAAATTGATGAGTGACCGCAGGTTATTTATCACTGGCGAGATCAACGCTGACAGCGCTATGGATTTCTTCAAGCAGATGATGCTCCTGAATCTGGAGGATGATAAGGAACCGATTTCGGTGTTCGTTAATTCTCCGGGAGGCGAGATTGATAATGGTCTGCTGATCTATGATGCGATTGTCGACTCCAAAGCCCCTGTCCGTACTTTCTGCAGCGGATGTGCTTACAGTATGGGGGCAGTTTTGTTTACCTGTGGGAAAGAGCGATACATGCTTCCGCACAGCAAGCTTATGCTCCATGAACCATTGCTTGGCGGCAAGATTGGCGGCAATGCATCCTCTATCAAATCCATTTCTGAAAGTCTGCTGGAGACGAAGGCCATGATAAATAAACTTTTGGCCTTCCATTCCGGAAAGACGGAAGAAGAGATGGATGAACTGACATCCTATGACCATTACTTTTCAGCCCGGGAAGCGGTTGAGATGGGACTTGCGGATGGCATTAGAAGCTTTAAGGAAATGATGGAGGGCTGTGCATGATTAATAACGATGGACAGATGAATGTAAACGATATTTCTTTTAACGAGAGAGTGCTTTTGAAATCCGGCAACGGCAGCGATACCGATAGACTGATTCTTGGAGACGGCGAGAACTGCATCTTCAGTTCAGATTCGCAGAAGACTGGATTGAACAATAATATCCTCGTGATCGGTACTTCCGGCTGTGGAAAGACGGTCAGTATCATGGAACCTCGTATTCTTGAGACATTCAACAAGAGTCTCATTGCCACGGTAACGAAACGCAGGATTGTGAAGAAGTACTCTATGGTGATGAAGAAGCGAGGGTATAAGGTTCTGGATCTGAATTTTGTGCATCCCAGTGAGGGAAACTGTGGATACGATCCCCTGATGCATATCGGCTCCTATAACGACATCACCTTCCTGGCACGCAGCATTGTCATGGCCAATCCTCAAAAGGCTCTGTCAAATGCCGATCCGTATTGGGATGATGGCGCAACAAGTCTTTTCAGTGCGGAATTGTGCTATATATTGCAGACAAAAGACAACCCCACATTCGCAGATGTGCTGGAGTTTCACAACAAGCTGACTTTTGAGGAGAGAAACGGTGTTGTTACCACGAACTATGACATGAAGTTTGAGTATCTTGCAGAGAAAGATCCGTCGTCCTTTGCTGTATCCTGCTGGAAATCGTTCAAACAGCTCCCCATTAAGACGGCCAGTTGTATTTTTTCGGCGTTGAACACTACAATCGATTCTATCTTCACTCCGGAACTAAAGGAAATGTTTCGCATGAAAAAGATGGTGGATTTTGAGAAGCTGGCTTCTGAAAAGACGGTGCTATTTATAACAACCAGCCCGGTTAATTCTTCGCTGAACAGCTTCGTTTCCTCCTTCTATAGTTCAGTGTTTAAGGAACTGTTTGAGTTTGCGGAAGACCAGGTAGACGGAAAGTTGCCGATACCTGTAGATGTTCTTGCCGACGATTTCGCCACTGGCTGTCCTGTGAATATGTTCGATCAGTATGTGTCCATTTTCCGTGAGAAGGGGCTGTCTGTCACAGCTCTGATCCAGTCAGAGTCGCAGTTAAGCTCCCTTTATGGCAGCGAGAAGGCGACCACCATCATTAACAATTGCGACACGATCGTGTTCCTGGGATCTATGGATCTGGATACGGGAAGGAGCATTTCAGCGAGAGCGAACAGACCCCTGGAGGATGTCCTGTACATGCCGATTGGATCAGAAATCATCTTCCGGCGTGGCATGAAGCCGATCTTTACAAAGAGATATAACATCTTCCAGAACGAGATGTATAAGAAAATAACGGCAGCATATGAGAAGCATGTTGAGAAAGAGCTGTCTCAGTCCACACGTTAGGATCAATATGAGATTGACACAGACGGATGGATTATATCACAGGGAAAGCGGGGAGTGTAATGAAGGGAAATAAGCGTTTAGAATTTCTGAAGAGTATACGACTTCCATCAGAGGAAGCTGACAACGGAAGAAGTGGGCAGGGGACACAGAGCAATCAGGTTCATAATATGACAAGACAGGAAGAGTATGATCTGCAGAAGGAGCTCGAGAGGCGTTTCGATGAACTTTTCGGCACCACATCTGAGGATTAGAAGTTTCAAAAAATTGTTTTCGCCCTGATAAATACCTCTGGATGATGAAACTGCCTGCAGATGGCAGAATGTGCTTGCAAAGAAAATGGACAGGACAGCATTTGATGACAAAGAAATGATGTATGTTGTGTTTAATAAATTCAAATGATTGGTGAAAGTAGGATATGAAGAGAAACAATACGCTTACAAAATCGGAATTTCTTTCAGGACATTTGTTCTGGGCGATTGTTAGTTGGATCTGGTATAAAAATATATTATTCTGTTGTGTTGGGAACTATTCGTTTACGGAATCTAAAATTATATTTTTACTTATTTTTGGAATGGCTTGTATCCAGGGGATTCTCTGCAATATAAAAAAGGATAGAAATGATGTTAGTGTTTTCTTTAATATTGTGACAGGATATGGATTATATACAGTTCTTACATATTTTCAAATCCAACGAAATCTCATTATAACAGTCCTTTCAATTACAGTGAGCATTTCAATTATAATCGGTGGTTATATTATGCAACGCCAGATAAAACGGAGAAATTATTTCAGGAAAACTATCCGGTCAGCCATACTTACTATCGCTGGAGCCACGCAAAGGATCATCGGGTTGGGGTTTCTGGTTATTCTGATTGTTGCGGGTGGAAACTTTCTATTTGGCTCGTCCATCATTCAATCATCCGTAAAACCTTCAGTTACAGCTGATTCATATAATCAACTTCTTTCTGAAAGTGCGGAAACAATTGCTTTATTAGATGAAGATAGTTGGTCTTCGATTACTGTACAGGAAAAGGCGGGAGTACTTCAGAAAATTGCGAATCTGGAGAGAAGTAATTTAGGAATATCAAATGAGCTGAATATTTGTGTTGCCAATTTGGAGGAGGAAGGTCTCTGGGGATACTATGACGATTCGACACATGAAATAGTAATAGACATAGATTTACTTTTAAATGGAAGTGTACAAGACTTATTGCGGTGTCTGGTTCATGAGGCATTCCATTCCTTCGAGCATCGTATGGTAGATTTGTATAAAGAAATAGATTCAAGTAATAAAAATTTATGGATTTTCCGTAAAGTCAATATATATGCAGAAGAATTTGAGCATTACAATGATGGAGAAGATACTTATTCGGATTATTATGAACAGCAATGCGAGACTGATGCCAGAGAATATGCAGAAGAAAGAGTTAAATTTTATGAGGACTTGATAAATCAATCTGCGGAGTAAACGGTAAATAGCAGTGAGAGAAGCTTTGGTATCATTTCCATTGTTTGGCAGGTGTGCTGAGATGTATAATAGGTTTAATGATACTGGGTTATTCTCGAATATTCTTTTTACCAAGAGAATCAGCAGGAAGAAAGAATTTTATGTTTTGATAAATATTTTAACACTTAAACAAAACATTTTACGTGAGAACTTTTTGATTCATCAAGGACAAAGGAATAAACAGTGACGTACAATAAACGCAAAAGCAAAGGGGATGATTTCATGAACAATGAATATTTGAAATGCAAAACGCTGGGCGGGGGAAGCACAAACGGAAAGCCCAGAGTGTTTTTTACCTGTCATCCAGCGGATTTTGAACGCTCATTTGAAAAAATATGTGCCGATATTTTTGCTGCACAGAACTGTGCGATATTTTACACGCCTGATATGGAATATCGTATCCCACAGGAGGATATGGAGGTGGATATCGTAGCCATGAACCTTGTTGTTATACCTGTTTCTCTTAAGTTGCTACTTGAGCCGAACAGGGCAATGGATGTCGATTTTCCTTTTGCACAGAACCACGGCATAACTGTTTTGCCAATAATGATAGAGTCGGGCGTTGAGTCTGTTTATGCTCGCCCGGATAAATTTGGCAAAAGGCAGTATTTGGACAGCGTAACCACTGATCCTACCGCCGTGCCGTATGCGGAGAAGCTAAAGAAATTCCTTCATTCCGTGCTTGTGGATGATGATACGGCACAGAGGATACGCCGTGCATTTGACGCGTACATCTTTTTGAGTTACAGAAAAAAGGACAGGCGGTTTGCGAACGATCTTATGCGGCTTATACATAAAGATCCACTTTGCAGGGATATTGCCATATGGTATGACGAATACCTTGTGCCGAGTGAAGAATTTGACGAAAACATCCGAAAAGCACTTGAAAAGAGTGAGCTTTTCACGTTGCTAGTAACGCCAAATTTAATAAATGAGGAAAACTACGTCCGCACATATGAATACCCTCAGGCGCGCAGCAACGGCAAGCCGATACTGCCTATCGAAGCGGAAAAGACGGACAGAAAAGAACTTGAAAAGCAGTTTGAAGGTATACCGAAATGCATTAACGCTAAAGATGGGGACATTGTAACTCAAGCGCTGCTTGAAAGAATAAAGAAAATAGCGACTGCTGAAAACGGCAGCGAGCCGGAGCATAATTTCCTGATTGGCCTTGCATATCTTGATGGCATTGACGTGGAGATAAACAGGGAACGCGCTGTTGGACTCATCACCGCAGCCGCCGAAGCAGGACTTATTGAGGCAATGGAAAAACTTTATGATATGTATAATGCCGGCATAGGTGTCGAACTTGATTACCGCAAGTCACTTTACTGGGCGAAGAGAATCGTGGAGCAGTGCGAAAAAGATTATGGGGAAAAAGAGGGGTATACGCTTGTAGCCATAAACAAGCTTGCTTTTGCATATGGCAAAAACGGACAATATAGCGCTACGTATAAGTTAACGAAGCAAGTGTATGAGCTGCGCAGTAAGGTGCTAGGGGAGGATCATCCCGATACGTTGATATCGCTGAACAATCTGGCATCAACATACAGCAAACTTAGTGAGTGTCAAAAAGCGCTTGAGTTAACCAAGAAAGCATATGAGCTGAGCTGTAAGGTGCTAGGGGAGGATCATCCCGATACGTTGATGTCGCTGAACAATCTGGCAACAGCATACAGTGAACTCGGTCAGTACCAAAAAGCGCTTGAGTTAAAGAAGAAAGCATATGGGCGTCGCTGTAAGGTGCTAGGGGCGGAACATCCAGCTACACTGACATCGTTGAACAATCTGGCAACAACATACAGTGAACTCGGTCAGTACCAAAAAGCGCTTGAGTTAAAGAAGAAAGTATATGAGTTGAGATGTAAGGTGCTAGGGGAGAAGCATCCCGATACGTTGACGTCGCTGAATAATCTGGCAACAACATACAGTGAACTCGGTCAGTGCTCAAAAGCGCTTGGGTTAACCAAGAAAGCATATGAGCTGAGTTGTAAGGTGCTAGGGGCGGAACATCCAGCTACACTGACATCGTTGAACAATCTGGCAACAATATATAGCGAACTCGGTGAGCATCAAAAAGCGTTTGAGTTGACGAAAAAAGCATATGAGCGTCGCTGTAAGGTGCTAGGGGAGGATCATTCCGATACACTGATGTCTCTGAACAATCTGGCAACAATATATAGCGAACTCGGTGAGCATCAAAAAGCGCTTGAGTTAAGGAAGAAAGTATATGAGCTACGTTGTAAGGTGCTAGGGGAGGATCATCCCGATACGTTGACGTCACTGAATAATCTGGCAACAACATACAGTGAACTCGGTCAATATCAAAAAGCGCTTGGGTTAACCAAGAAAGCATATGAGCGTCGCTGTAAGGTGCTAGGGGAGGATCATCCCGATACGGTGACGTCGCTGAATAATCTGGCAACAACATACAGTGAATTCGGGGAGTGCCAAAAAGCGCTTGAGTTAACCAAGAAAGCGTATGAGCTGAGCTGTAAGGTGCTAGGGGAGGATCATCCGGCTATGTTGACATTACTGAACAATCTGGCAACAACATACAGTGAACTCGGTCAGTACCAAAAAGCGCTTGAGTTAAAGAAGAAAGCATATGAGCGTCGCTGTAAGGTGCTAGGGGAGGATCATCCCGATACGGTGACGTCGCTGAATAATCTGGCAACAACATACAGTGAACTCGGTCAGTGCTCAAAAGCGCTTGGGTTAACCAAGAAAGCATATGAGCTGAGCTATAAGGTGCTAGGGGAGGATCATCCCGATACGTTGACGTCGCTGAATAATCTGGCAACAGCATACAGTGAACTCGGTCAATATCAAAAAGCGCTTGGGTTAACCAAGAAAGCATATGAGCGTCGCTGTAAGGTACTGGGGGAGGATCATCCCGATACGTTGACGTCGCTGAATAATCTGGCAACAGCATACAGTGAACTCGGTCAATATCAAAAAGCGCTTGGGTTAATCAAGAAAGCATATGAGCGTCGTTGTAAGGTACTGGGGGAGAAGCATCCCGATACGTTGACATCGCTGAACAATCTGGCAACAGCATACAGTGAACT
Source organism: Lachnoclostridium sp. An118 (assembly GCF_002160985.1). Classification (GTDB taxonomy): domain Bacteria; phylum Bacillota; class Clostridia; order Lachnospirales; family Lachnospiraceae; genus Claveliimonas; species Claveliimonas stercoravium. The sequence goes on from NZ_NFLQ01000010.1 coordinate 106,491, forward strand.
TGATGAGCATCAAAAAGCGCTTAGGGTAAGAAAAAAAGCATATGGGTTGCGCTGTAAGGTGCTAGGGGAGGATCATCCCCATACATTGACGTCGCTGAACAATCTGGCATATGAATACGGGAAACACGGGGAGTACCAAAAAGCGCTTGAGTTGACCAAGAAAGTATATGAGCTGAGCTGTAAGGTGCTAGGGGAGGATCATCCCCATACGCTGACATCGCTGAACAATCTGGCATCAATATATGAAAAACAGGAATTGATAGAACAGGAACATGCCAGTTTATTGAGAAGATTATGGAACTGGATGAAGAACTTGCGGAAATAAAAAATAAGTTGAGCGAGAAATGTGGGAGATCGCTCCTTGAGATTCTTGTGGTGATGGAATGTATTTCTCAGTTTGATAATGCGAATACGATAGGGACTAAGTGGACATAGATGAATGTTTTTCAGTTGGGAAAGCCTAAAGATGATGAAAAAGAGCAGTAAAAACAATTGTAAATTATTTTGTGCCAGACAGAGGTCAAAGCTAAGTGGGTAAAGGGCTTTTGCGCCCTGAAATAATCGAATGCGATAAGGTACGAGGGGAGAAGTTTGAAACAAAGAAGTAGAGGTAAACCACCAAAAAAGAGTATAGCAAACAAGCCACCCGAAAATTAGCAATCTGGAATTGTCAAGAAAAGTGTAGTCGTATAAACTCACTAAATTTTTTCAGTACCTATGCCGCAAGAAGTTCCTCCTGCAGCGTTCGATATACCACAGGTGGATATCCACCCGGGTTAGATGTATAAATTCTCATTCGATTATAATAAGTAAAGACATAACGAAAAATGATAGTCTTCACTGTATCCCGTTTCATTTTGTATGTAGGGATCCGGTAGAGAAGTTCCTTTTTCAGTGTTGCAAAAAAGCTTTCCATTCGGGAATTGTCATAGCAGTGATTCACACCACTCCGACTCTGCTTCACTCCCGCTTTGGATAATGCATCTCCAAATGCTTCACTGGTATACTGGCTTCCGCGGTCGGAATGCAGGATGCAGCCGTTAAGTTTATACCGTTTTGTAACAGCACGAAAAGTATCGATACATAATTCCTTCTTCATATTGTCCCTCATGATCAGAGAAAGGATTTCTCCATTATAACAGTTCAAAATCGGAGAAATATACAGTTTTCCATCCTGGCAAGGGATCTGCGAAATATCTGTTAACAACTTTTTTAATGGCTGTGATGCTGAAAAAACCTGCTTGATGAGATTTTCCTGTTCCTGGATTTCGGTTGTTGCATGTGTAAGTCCTTTCGGTTTGCGATGAGGTTTGTGAAGCCATCCGTGTTGCCGCATGATACGGGTAATACGGCGGATTCCTGCTTTGATTCCTTTTTGCAGAAGTGCTAACTGCATACGGGGAGCCCCATAATTATCATTATATGGAGATTCGTCGAGCCTGTGAAGAAAAGTCTGTAAATAGGATTCTTCTATGATAAGAACGGGTGAAAGTTTTGAAAAATAAGCTTTTCACCCTTGTTTTATATATACCATCCGTTTGATGGCATGTCAATAACAGGCGGCTTTTCCGCCTGTTTTAACCTGGATATGAATTTAATCTGGCAGCCGTCCTTCATACATAATACTCAACTCACCATACACCTGGCCCCAGTTTCGGATGGTAGTTGTCCATTTTTTGGTGGCTTCAAAGGTGGCCAGATACAGGGCTTTCAGTAGTGCTGTATCGCTCGGGAAAACGCTTCTCTGCTGGTTGAGTCTCCGATAGGTGGAATTTAATGATTCTATGGCATTGGTCGTATATATGACCTTCCGCACATCTGTTGAAAATTTGAAAATCGGAGAAATCGCATCCCAGTTATCTTTCCAGCGTTTCATGGAGTTCGGATATTTCGGCGTCCATTTCTCTGTTACCCGGTCAAGTGCGTCCAGGGCTTTCTTCTCGTCAGATGCCTGATAGATTGTTTTTAAATCCGTTGCAAAGGCTTTCCTGTCTTTATCCGGAACATATTTCAGCGTATTCCGTACCTGATGTACGATACAGCGCTGATACTCTGTTTTCGGAAAGGCAGCTGCAATAGCTTCCTTGATTCCAGTCAGACCATCTGCACAAAGGATCAGGATGTCTTTTACACCGCGGTTTTTTAATTCATTCAGGACAGACAGCCAGTATTTGGAGCTCTCATTATCACCAACCTGAATGGTTAGGACTTCTTTCTTGCCATCTGTATTGATACCCAAAATCACATATGCCGCCAGTTTTCGGATGATGCCGTTATCCCGCACAGAATAGTGGATTGCATCAATAAAAAGGATCGGATATATTTCATCCAAAGGCCGGTTTTGCCAATCCTCTATTTGCGGCAGGATCTTATCCGTCACATCTGGGATAAAACCTTCAGATGTTTCAAAACCGTAAATATCCTCTATGGTCTCTGAAATCTGCCGGGTTGTCATTCCCTTTGCATACATGGATATGATCTTCTGGTCAATATCCGAGATATCTTTCTGGCGTTTTTTGACCACCTGCGGCTGGAAGGTTGATTTGCGGTCCTGCGGGACTTCGATTTCCATAGATCCGTAACTGCTGTTTACCCGTTTGCGCTTATAGCCATTCCGGTAATCGTCATTGTCAGAGCGTTCGGACTTTTCATAGCCAAGATGATCGTCCATTTCTGCTTCCATCATTTCTTTAATGGTCCCGCCAAGAAGATCCTTCAAGGCATCCTGGATATCTTCAGCGGTCTGAATGTCGTATTCTTCCAGGAGTTGATGGATAATGTTTCGTTTTCCTTCCGTCATTTGTACCCGATGAACAGGTTTCTTTTGTTTTGCCATAATAAAAGGCCCTCCTATGATTTAGATTTTATCATAGAAGAACCTCTTATATTTACGTATTTACAGAAAAACTTTCACACCGCCGATTCGTCCAGAATGAACTGTATCGCTGCCGAAAGAACAGTATCTTTATCTGGTTTGCCAAGGTTTCTCCGGTATTTATAGTAACCGTAAACACTGACACAAAGGATTCTGCACGTCAGTTTCACAGTCCATTTGCCATGATGTTTTTCATAGATGAACTGATAACGCTGATGAGCTCTTACTTCTTTCGGCGTTGTGCGAAAAAACCAAGTGCTTCCTGAAGAATCTCATTGGCATGTTTGAGTTCTGCATTTTCCTTTTCCAGTTCCCGGATACGCTGCTCTACAGGATCTGCAGACATCTGTTTATGACCACTGCCACAATATAAATCCGCTCCGTATTTTTTTCGATTATTACGCCACCCGGACAGCGTGTAATATGGGATACCTAATTGAGCGGCGGGTGCTTTTACTCCGATTTCGTCGGAAAGCTTCAGTGCTTCTTCTTTAAATGATTTGTCGTATTGCATTTTTTCTCACCTTCCATGTATTGATAATATCATAGATTTGGTGAATTTTACGACTCTACTTAAACGTTACCACTCCAGGTTTAAAGAGGAAATGTTTTTCTCCACTGTTTCATCGGTTCATGTTTTCCACAATCATCACAGGTCTGCGGCCAGTTGATTTTCCATTCAAAATACTCGTCTTTTGTAATTTTACCGGATTTGAGTTCTTCTTTCCGGATTACCCATTCTTTCATAAAATCATTGACAAGCCCATAATTAATCCATAATCCCACAGGTGGATGTGCAGGCCAGCTATCGTTATCGTGATAACGGACAGCGGTATCTTCGGAAGAATTGCATTTTTCTCCGGGATAAGTTTCCAGTTGGAATAAGTTGATTGCAAACGGATTGAATTCGTCTATCCAGAACAGAAGCTCCATGAATTCAGTAGCATCCATTGTTGTGGTATCATATAGTGTCCATGGATTTACATCCAGGATTTTAGCCATTTCTGTTACCAGTTCTTTTTTTGGAACCCGGTAATTGGTTTCGTATTGGGCAAGACGATTTGCCCCTTTTTCACCCCACCCAAGGGCTGCACCAAGCTCAGCCTGTGTCATTTTCCGGAATGTCCGGATTTTTTTTATTTTATCTCCAATCGTCATATCAGATCCCTGCTTTCTTATTGATATTAATATTTTAACCTCATAATGCGGTTTTGTAAACAGAAACATTCGCTAAAAAGCGAATAACAAGCTTGACATTAGCAGAAAAGCGAAATATAATGACAGTACAATATGATTCGCATAAAAGCGAATGCTTGGACTTTGAAAATGAAATGAGCTGTATGATCTGCCAACACAAATGCCACGACCCTGTAATATTTTATATTCAGGCGAGCGTTGAAGATACTCCGGCAACGGCTGGTATGCCCTAGAGGAAGCTGCCAGTTTTCAGATTCAGATCTGATAGAGGTCAGTTGTAACACTGACAGCAGATAGTACAAATGGAAGCCAAAACAAGTACAAGATTTTTAATCGAAGGGAGTGATGCCGAAAAATCATGAGGAAAGGGGGAGAAGAAATGAGGAAAGAACTGGAATATGTAAAGAAAATAGCTTTGCTTGCAAAGTTATTCCGTTTGGAACTTCTGACAGAAAAAGAATATGAAAGAATCAGACGGAAGCTGATGGACAGTTATCTGATTGCAGGGGAACGCAGTGATGATCCAAGGAAGGCAATCGCATAAAAAGTAGGAAGTTGAGAAAGACAATGGAAGACACAGCAATGCAACATTGGTTCACATTTATTATTTTAGATAAAATCATATTGCAAAATAAGAAACAAGCCAGATGGAAAAGAAGAAAAATGTGGCAGGTAAAAGAAATGGAGGTAGTTTATGGGTATGAGACAAGTTCAGATTTTGGAAGCAACGAAAACAACAACAAACAGTGTGGGAAGACGAAGTATGGGGATGCCGATTCAGCGTATCCGTGTTGCGGCATATTGCCGTGTATCTACGGACGGAGATGAACAGCTTGGCAGCTTTGTATCTCAGAAATCTTATTATGAAGAAAAAATACGCCAAAATAAGGAATGGGTGCTGGCAGGCATTTTTGCAGATGAAGCAATCACCGGAACGAAAGTGGACAAAAGGGAAGGATTTCAGGAAATGATAAGGGAGTGTCAGAATGGAAAAATTGATATGATCCTTACAAAATCTATTTCACGGTTTTCCAGAAATACACAGGATACGTTGAAATATGTGCGTATGCTCCGTGACCGGAATATAGCCGTTATATTTGAAAAAGAAAATATCAATACACTGGATATGAATGGTGAAATGCTTCTTACCATCCTTAGTTCTCTTTCGCAGGGAGAAGTGGAATCCCTTTCGGAGAATGTGAAGATGGGATTACGAATGAAAATGAAGCGGGGCGAACTGATTGGATTCAATGGATGCCTGGGGTATGATTACGACAGGGAGACTAAAACAATTACTGTGAACGAGCAGGAAGCTGAAACGGTACGTTTTATTTATGATTTGTATCTGCAGGGATATGGTACCTCGAGTATTGCAAGAAGGTTGATGGAATTAGGAATCAAAAATAAGCGTGGAACTGTAGAGTGGCATACGCATGGTGTGATGGGTATTATCAAAAATGAGAAATATAAGGGAGATGTTCTTTTTGGTAAAACATTTACCGTTGACCCCATATCGAAGAGACGGCTTGCTAATATGGGGGAAGAGGAGCGGTATTATATCCGGGATCATCATGAACCCATTGTTTCAAGGGAAATCTGGGATAAAGCAGAACAAATTCGCCTGAAGCGTGTACGACCAAGGCTGATGGAGACAACCGGGAACAGAGAACGCTACACCAGACAATTTACATTCAGCAGTATGCTGGAGTGTGGGTATTGTGGTCATAAACTTTCCCGCAGAACAAGACACCAGACGACCACAACGAAAAAACCAGTCTGGCAGTGCATGAATGCAACCAAGAATGGAATCAGTAATTGTCCGAATTGTAAAGCGATTGATGAGGTAATTATTGAAAATGCATTCCTGGATGCATTCCGGCTGTTGGCAGATAACTTTGATGATGTTCTGGATTCCGTATTGTGTACCATTGAAGATGTATTGAAAGATGATAGGGAATTAAAACGGGTAAAACAGCTGGAGAAGGATATAGCCAGTATTGAAACGAAAAAAAGCCTTGAGTTTCCGCAAACTGCAATAAAAAAATAGCTATGTCTACCCAAAGTACCAATCTGCCCATTTTTTGAGAGATTTAGAATGGCAGCACCGAGAGTAGAGGCACTTTTATAAGCCCCGCCGGAACCGGGCTTTGGGAGACATATACTTTTATCTATTCAGGCGGTCAGCTTAAGGCAGAGTTGACGGTATGTCGGACGCTTTGTCCTGTACCAGAGCCGGATGCCCTCTTTGGCATGTGACAGTATGCCGGAGATGCCTTTTGCCAGCCGGTAATAGCAGAAACTGACTTTTTCCTTGATCGGGTCTGCTTCCTGTATGATTGAAACTTTCAGGGCGTTTGTCTCAGGACTTAATTCTTCCTGAGCTAAAAATGCCATGGCTAAAGTAATATAAAAGTTAAGCGCATTAATGGCTTCCAGTTTCCTTACACGGAAATTTTCAAACTGATAGGTCTGCTTTTTACAACGGAAATATTCCTCGATCCGCCATCTGGAAAAATAAGTTCTGGCAATGCGGATCACATCATCCTTTGAACGGATCTCTTTGTTTGTAGCCAGCATCATGGGATGTTCCGTGATCCCATAGACCAGGACCAGATAAATATTTTTCCGGGAGGCAGTGATCTGAACTTTTACGTGGGAAAGATATGCGGTATGCTCTTTTCCCTTATAGAAAACATCCGCTTTTACTTTCCCTTTCCTCCGATTCTGCAGTTCCGTTGCCTTTGTCCATTTGTTGTGATAAAGAAGTTTCCGGTTGGATTTCAGGCGGATCACGTAATCCTGCTTCAGATGGTCGAGGATGAGAAAGATCTTATTGTCATCATAACCGCGGTCCATAACAAAGGTGGCCTTTCCGAAAAGAGCAGATGCCTGTTTGATCGCATCAAATGTGATGGTATTTACAGATTTATAGTCCTTCTCAACAGAAGAATGGATCATGGAAAAAACACTGACAGGATGCTTGTTGGCAGTCAGGACACAGGCCTCTGTTACATGGTATCCTTTTTTATAAACACTTTTCGTCTGTGTGCTTTCAGAACCATCGCGAACGATACCAAGAGCTTCAAACTGTTTTCCATCTGGTTTTACGATATCACTTTCATCAATGAGGACCACTGGTTCAGAGGGAACGAGTCTCTTTACGGTGTGGAGATAAGAAGCGGTAGCAGAAGCCGGCGTTCCTTCCGAAAGATGATTTGAAAGCCGTTTTACAGTATTCACCTTATGTACCGTTTCATGAAGCTGGTCGGAAATATCAGTGAGCAGACAGCTTCTGGATGCCAGAATGCCATAAACCATATCTGCTGTGAACTTCCGGTCTGGTTTCGAAAGTCTGCGGGAGATTTTATTTGTAAAAGTCAAAATTTTTCTTTTCAAACGGTAAGTAATTGATGTAGAATTAGCCATAAGGAATCCCCTTTCTTTTTTGTTTAGTAAGGTTTTTGTTTGGTAGCTTAATTTTACATCAAAAAGGATTAGGATTCCTTATATTTTGGCCATTTTTTGAAAGTTGTGGATAACGAAATACGGTAGATTTATCTAAGGGGATAATTCTGCGGAAACTCAAGA
>NZ_NFLQ01000011.1 GCF_002160985.1 Lachnoclostridium sp. An118
AGGGTATCTGAAAGGGAAAAGTACACTAATGATATTCGAGCGGCATGCCAATTTGAAATATAAATATGGGAACCGACATTTCTGGTGCAGAGGATACTACGTAGATACGGTAGGGAAAAATGCGAAGAAAATAGAGGAATATATAGCCAATCAGCTACAGGAAGATCTGGAATATGATCAAATGACACTGAAAGAGTATATAGACCCGTTCACGGGTGAGCCAGTAAAGCAAAACAGATAAGAAGAGCCCTTTAGGGCTCAAGTAAGAAAATGATGTTGCGATTGGCGAACCAAATCGATGAGTCTTTAGACTCCAGTGCCGGTAAAAGACCCTTATAGGGTCAAAGCAAGCCACCGGCTAAGCCGGTGGTCTTGACTATTTCTATTCCTTTTTCTTATACTTCTGAAATACCTTTTCAAACAGCACCAGCGTACAGTACACTACCACGGTCGGGCCGAAGAGGATAACCAGCAGCCGGGTGGCCAGGAACCGTAAGAACAGGAAAGCGGCGATGCCGTAGAACACAGCGGCGATCAGTGTCACCGGCGCATACATAAAGGCGAAGATAAATGAATTGAAAACGATTTCTGACAGCTTTCCGGAAAAATTGACCATCACAGGGTAGACCCACATGAGCACCAGGGCCATCGTCAGGAAGGCAATCCCTGCCATGATCATCAGTACGTTTTTGTAGGGCATGGAGCCCAGCTCCAGCATGTAGCAGGCCATGCCAAAGGCGGTCCCAAGCACGGCGGAGCAGATCCAGATCACGGTCCCCTTCTTCCAGTAAAGCCGGAGTCCTTCTTTGAAATTTCCTCCAATATGGATATCTCCTCTCATGAGACAGGCGGCGCAGTGGTGCTGAGCGGCTGTGGCGGCTCCGATCGTCACAAGGGGAATGCAGCACGCAAGCCAAAGCAGATTCAGCAGGGTGAGCCGGCTTAGAATTGTGGCAGTTCTCATGAAACCACCGTCATATTCAAAAAATTTCATTTTTTGTCCTCCTGCAGATGATAAATTAATCATACACTAAAAGAATGGCGGCCGCAAGATGAGAATTTTTTGTTAAATAAAAAATTAACAAAAAAATGAACAAAAAAATATTATTTTTATGCAAAAAGACAATAAAATTTTTGTGAATTTTTACAAATGTAACAATGCTTGACAAAAGTATAGGCTCGGATGTACAATGGATTTAAGAAATTTGCATAGAATATTCCGAAAGCTTCTGGCAGGTAAACGGAAGTCTGAATATTTTGTGCGGAGAGGGAAAATTATTGAAAAAGGGAGGCAAGAAAGAATGAAGAAAAGACTTATCAGTGCTCTTCTGTGTACAGCTATGGTAGCGTCCATGCTGGCCGGATGCGGCGGAGAAACAGTCAGCAGCGGTGGCGGCTCGGACGAAGAGGAATACGAGGCTGGCAGTGCAGAGGATTTTGACTGGAAGAACTATGATGGAACAACCATCAATGTTATGTTCAATGAGCATAACTATTCCAAGGCGGTAATCGAGAAGATCCCCGAGTTCGAGGAGCTGACAGGTATAACGGTTGAATATTCATCCACACCTGAGTCAAACTACTTCGACAAGCTGAACACATCACTGAGCAGCCGTTCCGGTACGCCCGATGTATATATGACCGGCGCTTATCAGGTTTGGGAGTACGCTCCTGCCGGATACATGGAGCCGCTGGATAACTACATCAACGACCCGGCCAAGACAGATCCGGATTACAACTTTGATGACTTTATCCCGGCCGTTGTTGACGGACTGAAATGGGATACGGTTCCCGGACATAAAGTAGGCGAGGGCTCACAGTGGGCACTTCCCATGGGCTGGGAGCTGAACTGTCTGGCTTACAACAAGAACGTGTTTGCAGAGAAGGGACTTGAGGTTCCAACAACTACAGATGAGCTGCTTGAGACAGCCACTGCCCTGAATGAGTTCGCAGGCTCCGGCTCCTACGGTATTGCTGTACGCGGTACCCGTGAGTGGGCCACCATCCATCCCGGATATATGTCCCTGTTCTCAACATGGGGCGCTCAGGACTTTGCGATCGAGGATGGCAAGCTTGTATGTCAGCTCGATTCTGAGGAAGCCATTGCGATGACAGATTACTGGGTAAATCTGATCAAGGCGGCAGGTCCTCCGCAGTGGACAAACTACACATGGTACGAGGCCAGCGCTGACCTCGGAGCAGGCAAAGCAGCTATGCTGTTTGACGCTACAAGTGCAGGCTACTTCCAGAACTTTGAAGGCGCATCTCAGGAGTCCGGAAATATTGCATGGTCTACCATTCCTCTTCCGGAAGGAAAATCTGAGGAAGATATGAAGGCAAACATCTGGATCTGGTCACTGGCTATGAATGCAGACTCCAAGAATAAGGATGCTGCATGGTACTTCATCCAGTACTTCACAAGCCCCGAGTATATGCTCTGGTCCGGAACAGAGGGAGCCAGCCCGGATACTCCGCGTACATCTGTAATGGAAAGCGACGAGTACAAAGCTGTTGTCGGTTCTGCGGACAACTATCTGGAGTCCATCGCGGCTCTGACAGAAAATGCTTCTATCCAGTTTACACCTCAGCCGTACTTCTTCGAGTGTACAACTACATGGGCTGAGACACTTCAGGACCTTGTGACGAGCGATACCTACTCGTCCACTGAGGAGGCTATGAAGGCTTTGAAGGAGGAGCTGGACAGCATTGTATCTGATCTGGAGATATCAGAATAACAAAAATCATACATTGCCCTGAACGGTACACATCACAGAATAATCTGTATGAGTCGATATATTCTTATTGAAAAGGGTTAGAGTCAAGGAGGGGTTACCTGACCCTCCTTGATTTTTTTGATAATAGATGTGTTTGTGAAGAGGCAGTGGCTGATCGTAATATATGAATGGAGGAACCAGGATGAAAGAGCAGAAAAAAAACAGCGCCGCGGTAAGTGAGCTGAATGTGCTCCCGTTTAAGACAAGGATGCTTCCGTATATGATCGTGGCGCCTGCGCTGATCATTACGATCGGTATCATGATACCGTTCATAATGGCTATATATTATTCATTGACAAACTATTCGTTCAGACTGCCTACATACAGCTTTGTCGGCCTGAAGAACTGGATCGAAATCCTGTCATCCACGGATTTCTGGAAGGCTGTGTGGGTTACTCTGAGGTACGCATTTTTCAGCACGGTGATCGAGATGGGACTTGGAATGGGCATTGCGATCCTGCTGAACAATCTGAACAACAAATTTTCCAAGATCATGCGTGTTGCGCTGATCTTCCCGCTTATGGTTGCGCCTGTTACGGCTACTATTGTGTGGCAGCTGATGCTGAACAACTCTGTGGGTATTCTGGAGAAATTCCTGAATATCTTCGGCGTGTATAATTTCCCGTGGGCGGCCAGCCCGTCGACGGCTATGCTGACAGCGGTCATGATCGATGTCTGGGTGAACACATCCTTCTGTATGCTGCTTGTGCTGGCTGGACTGCAGTCTCTTCCCAAGTCACCCTTTGAGTCTGCAAAGATTGATGGAGGAAGCGTGCTGTTCAACTTCTGGAACCTGACGCTTCCGATGCTGAAACCCAGCCTTTACATCGCTCTCCTGTTCCGCTTGATGGCGGCTCTGCAGGAATATGCGATCATCTTCGCTCTGACAAAGGGAGGCCCGGGCGACACCCTGATGAACCTGTCGCTGACCGCCTACCAGAACGGCTTCCAGTTCCAGAAATTCGGATATGCGCTTCCGTACATTCTGGTGCTGTGGGTATTTATCAACATTGTGGCAAAACAGATCGTAAAGAGACAGCGTGCGGCTCAGAAGCAGGCGGCAGGTCTGGAGGAATAGCGCGGTGTGCTCTAAACGGTAAATTTCAGATACAGAAAGGATGTTAAGCATGAATACAGCTTCAAAGAGACTTGGACGTATCGTCCAGAACGGACTGTTGATCATATATGCGATGTTTGCTCTGTTCCCGCTGATCTGGATGCTGATCCTGTCCATTAAATCGGACGCTGAGATGTACACAACTACATTTATATTCAGCCCGACACTGGACAACTATAAGGCAGTACTGCTTGAGTCGGATTACCTGCAGTACATGCTGGACAGCCTGATCGTGGCAGGCGGCGCTGTTATCGTTTCAGTTGTAGCCGGTGTCCCGGCAGCCTATGCGCTGGCCAGATATAATTTTAAGAAGAAGGAAGACATTGCGTTCCAGATCCTCTCGTTCAAATTTGCACCTGAGATCCTGGTAGTGCTTCCGCTGTTCATGATCTACCAGATGCTGGGGATCTATGACAGCTATTTTGGACTGATCTGGGTATACCAGCTCATTTCCATGCCGCTGCTGATCTGGGTTGTGCGGGGATACTTTGAGGATATCTCTGTGGAGATCGAGTATGCGGCACAGGTGGACGGCTACAGCTGGTATCAGATCTTCTTTAAAAACCTTATTCCGCTCATCAAGCCGGGACTCGTGTCCGCGGCGCTGCTGGCCTTCATCTTCGCATGGAACTGCTTCACATTCCCGCTGATGCTGGGTGGAACAAATGTACAGCCGATCACTGTTGCTATTACAAAGTTCCTTGGAACAGACAGTGCCCATTACGGACAGCTTGCGGTTGCGGCAACGATTTCGGCTCTGCCGGCGATTATATTCGCCCTCTGTATACAGAAACATCTTGTACGCGGCCTGAGCTTCGGTGCAGTCAAGGGATAGGAGTGAGAATATGGCAAGAATACAATTGGAAAATGTTACGAAACGGTTTGGGAAAGTGACCGCCCTGGACGGGGTTTCACTGGATATTAAAGATAAAGAATTCTTTGTATTATTCGGGCCCGCCGGTGCAGGGAAGACGACGATCCTCAACTGTATTGCGGGGATCCAGCTTCCCGAGGAGGGTGTGGTAAAATTTGACGGTGAAGTTGTGAACCTGGTGGACGCGGCTCACAGGGATACGGCCATGGTCTTCGAGAACTACGCTCTGTATCCGCAGATGACGGTCTACGACAATATGGCGTCTCCATTGAGGAGCAAGCTCTACAAAAAGGACGAGGAGTTCATCAAGAAGAAAGTGCATGAGGTGGCGGAGATGATGAAGATGGAGAATCTTCTGGAGCGTCTCCCCAGCCAGCTGTCCAACGGACAGAAGCAGCGCGTGGCCATGGGCCGTGCCCTTGTGCGTTCTCCCAGGGTGTATCTGATGGATGAGCCTCTGGCCCATCTGGACGCAAAGCTTCGGAACTCCATGCGTACTGAGCTGAAGTCTATACAGGCCAACTTTGGTACCACCAGTATCTATGTGACGCATGACTTTATGGAAGCGATGTCTCTTGGGGACAGGATCGCTATCGTTAATAAAGGAAAGATCGTGCAGATCGGCACGAGCGATGAGATTTACTACATGCCGTGCAACGAGTTTGTTGCTCAGCTTATGGGAGATCCCGAGATCAATATTGTGGGCGGCAGGCTGGAGAAGACGGGAGCCGGCTATGCGTTCTCGTTAAATGACGTGGAGGGAAGAACCTATCAGCTCCCGGAGGACAAGGATCTGTTTGCGGCTCTGGATGAGGCGGGGCTTACGGACGTGGAGCTTGGGATCAGACCGCAGAATGTGAAATATTCGTTCGATCCTGTTGAAGATTATACGAAATGTACTGTTTACAGCTATGAGAGTATCGGAAACAAATCTGTTATTGTCGCGGAGATCGGGAATCTGCAGCTGCGCATGATCGCGCCCAACGGACTGGCAGTAAAGATCGACCAGGATATCTACGTGAAGCTGGAGCTGGATCACGCCATCTTCTTTAACATGGAGACAAAGGAATATGTGAGCAGATACAATGAAGCGGCAGTGAAGGCTCTCGCGGCGGAACAGGAGGGATAAGTAAATGGCAGGATTAACCATAAAACATCTTTACAAGCGTTATGACAATAGCGGCAAGAAGAAAAAAGGCGCCAAACTGAATGATTACGCTGTACAGGATCTGAATCTTGAATGCGGGCAGGGAGAGTTTATTGCACTGCTCGGACCTTCCGGATGTGGCAAGACGACTACTCTGCGCATGACTGCAGGGCTGGAGACGATCACAAAGGGTGAGATCTATATCGGTGATACACTGGTAAACGACCTGCACCCGAAGGACAGGCATATCGGCCTGGCCTTTGAGGACTACGCTATGTATCCGCCTCTCACTGTGTATGACAATATTGCTTTTAATCTGAAGGCAAAGGGTGTTGACAAGGCGGAGATCGACAAGAGAGTGCGGGAGATCGCGCCTCTGATGCAGTGCGACGATCTGCTGGATAAGATGCCTGTGAAGCTTTCGGGTGGACAGAAGCAGCGTGTCAATATTGCCCGCGCTATTATCCGTCGCCCTGAGCTGCTCCTGATGGATGAACCTCTGTCCCATCTGGACGGCAAAGCGCGTCAGGCTATGCGTACAGAGATCAAGCGCCTGATCAACGATATTAAATGTACAACTGTATATGTAACACATGATCAGCTGGAGGCTATGTCTCTGGCGGATAAGATCGCCATCATCAATTTTGGCGTTCTGCAGCAGTTTGGAACTCCGGCGGAGGTGTATGATGATCCGGTCAATGAATTCGTGGCTTCCTTCATCGGCGAGCCGCCCATGAACATTCTGGAGACAACGATCATTGGCGACGGGGATCACTTCCTCTTTACCTTTGAGGGCAGTGATCTTCAGATCAAGGTTCCGGAGCGCTACAACAATGTAGTCAGCAACGGGTTTAAGTGTAAGATGGGCGTTCGCCCAATGGATGTGCTTGTGGGCGGCCCTGACTCTCACGGCATGCCGGAGAAGGTGGATACCTTTGAGAACCTGGGAGATGAGAGAAGGATCGGTATCCGGGTAGGAAACACGCTTATGATGCTGATCACGGACGATGAGACAAGATATAAAGCGGGCGATATTATCAAGCTGGAGGTTCGGGGTGAGAAGACCCATCTGTTTGATATTGAGACAGGAAACCGTATCCGCGAGTAGGCGGTAAAGTATATAAAAATCAAGTAGGAGGGATAGAACTATGAGCAACTTACCAGAAAAAATGAAAGCGATCGTTGCGTACGCGCCTGGTGACTACCGGTTTGAGATGGTAGACACTCCCAGGGCCGGAGAGGGAGAGATGATCCTGAAGGTAGAAGCGTGCGGTATCTGCGCCGGCGATACAAAGGCGTTTGCAGGTGCGGCCAGCTTCTGGGGCTTTGACGGACAGCCCAAGTATATCAAGGAGCCCATGATCCCGGGCCATGAGTTTGTTGGAAAGGTAGTGGAGATCGGACCCAATGTGAAGGGTGGATGGAAGCTGGGCGACAGGATCTGTCCGGAGCAGATCGTTCCCTGCGGAGAGTGTATGTTCTGTAAGACAGGGCGCTACTGGATGTGCGAGAAGCATGACCTCTACGGCTTCCAGAACAATGTAAACGGCGGAATGGCTGAGTATGTCAGAGTCACCAAGGAGTCTGTGCCCTACTGTCACCTTGTTCCGGATGACCTGCCTATTGAGCGAGCCGCTCTGATCGAGCCCTATGGGTGCTCCTTCCACTGTGTGCGCCGCGCGCAGGTTGCCAACACGGACGTTGTGGTACAGTCCGGTGTGGGCACACTGGGACTTGGCATGGTAGGTGCTCTGAAGCAGGCAAATCCGAAGCTCCTTGTAGTGCTGGATATGAATGATGCCCGCCTGGAGAAGGCAAAGGAATTCTGGGGCGACGGGGACAATATCCTGACCATGAACCCGGGTAAAGAGGATGTAGTGGCAAAGATCAAAGAGCTGACAGGCGGCTATGGCTGTGATATTTACATAGAGGCCAGCGGACATCCCTCCAGCGTTCAGCAGGGACTGGACTGCATCCGCAAGATGGGAAGATTTGTGGAGTTCTCTGTATTTGGCGCTCCGGTGACGGTTGACTGGAGTATCATCTCTGACAGAAAGGAGCTGGATCTTCTCGGCGTACATCTGAGTCCGTACTGCTTTGACACTGTGATCGACTGGATCGGAAACGGCAAGCTTCCGACAGACGGTGTTGTGACTCACAAATTCCCGCTTGAGAAGTGGGAGGAGGGATTCCACATTGCGAAGACAGGAGAGAACGGCGCGCTGAAGGTTGTTTTAGTGCCGGACATGGAGTAGTCCAGTAAGGAGGAGAAAAATATATGCAGCGTATAATGAATAACCCGGACAATATTGTTGACGAGATGCTGAAGGGTTTTCTGAAGGCACATTCTGATATTGTTGAAGCGACAGATAACGGCCGTGTTGTAAAGGCGAAGGATATACCTGAGGGAAAGGTAGGAGTTGTCACAGGAGGCGGCTCCGGACACAAGCCGGCCTTTATCGGATATGTGGGAAAAAATATGTGCGATGCAGCTGCAGTGGGGGAGATATGCTCCTCCCCCACCGCCGCAGCTTTTCTGGACGCCTGCAAGGTGGCGGACCAGGGCAAGGGAGTTGCGTGTCTGTACGGTAATTATTCAGGGGATAACATGAACGTGAAGATGGCGGTGAAGATGGCTAAAAAGGCCGGGATCACTGTCAAGACCGTGGTTGCCAATGACGATGTGGCATCAGCTCCCAAGGATCAGAGAGAGAAGCGCCGCGGCGTGGCCGGCGAGGTCCTGATGTGGAAGGTGGGCGGCGCCAAAGCGGCCCAGGGCGGAGACCTCGATGAGGTGATCGCGGCTGCCCAGAAAGCTATTGACAATACCAGATCTGTGGGTATTGGCCTGACACCCTGCACGCTGCCGGCAGTGGGACATCCGAACTTTGAGATCAAAGATGGAACCATGGAGGTGGGGATCGGACATCACGGAGAGCCCGGGATCGAAGTGTGCGAGCTTGAGACGGCTGACAAGATGGCTAAGAGGATGGTGGACATTGTAGTGCCGGATTATCCTTTTGTAGAGGGGGATGAGGTAGTAGTCCTCGTGTCCGGGCTTGGTGCTACGCCTGTCATGGAGCTTTATGTTCTCTATGATGAGATCGACAGGCTTCTTCAGGAGAAGGGCATTAAGACACACAAGGCATATGTGGGAAATTATTTCACATCTCTGGAAATGATGGGAGCAACGCTCACCATTATGAAACTGGATGATGAGCTGAAGGAGCTGATCGATATGCCGGCATATTCTATGGGGCTGAAGCAGGTATAGGAGGCAGAAGTTATATGGGTACATTAAAAAATGAAGCAGGAAAACCGGTTCTGATGCGCATGGTGAAGGGAATACAGGACAACAAGGCGTATCTGGGAGAGGTGGACGGCCTGATCGGCGACGGCGACCACGGTATGAATATGAATAAAGGCTTTACTGTATTTGAGGACAGGTTTAAGGATGAGGATATATCCTTTACCGAGGGGCTGGATGAGCTTGGCATGATCCTTCTGAATGAGATTGGCGGGTCCATGGGGCCTATTTATGGCACGATATTCATGGATATGGCCGAAGCGGGAGAGGATCTGGACGAGATATCGGCGGCGGATTTTGCGGAAATGCTGGAAGCAGGCCTGAACGGCCTTTATGGCATTGTGGATGCCAGAGTGGGAGACAAGACTCTGGTGGATACTCTGTCGCCTGCAGTGGACGTCATGAAAAAGGCGGGAGAGACCGGACAGGACTTTAAGGAGGCCCTGGCAGAGATGAAGGCGGCTGCGGAAGCGGGCCGGGATTCTACAAAGGATATGGTGGCCAAGTATGGGCGCTCCAGCCGGCTTGGTGAGCGCTCCAGAGGAGTGCTCGATGCGGGGGCTACTTCCTGCTGTATCATTCTGACCGCCATGGCGGACGGGATCATGGAACTGTTGTAAGGACAGGGAGGAGGAGACGGCGTATGTCCGTCTCCTTTTTTGTTTTCTGAGAATTTTGTGTGAAAAGTAATTGACAAAAAGGGATAAGATGCTATACTGAAATTACAAATGTAAATTTTTGTTACAATTGTAATTTGGAGGACACCTATGAGAGAAGATGTATATATAAAGATCGCGTACTGGTATCACACACTGGGGATGACGCAGGATGAGATTGCCAAGAGACTTTCCTTTACGCGTCAGAAGGTGAACCAGATCATCAATTCTCTTGTGGACCTGGGGATTGTCAATATAAGTATTCAGGGATACGAGAGAGATAACATAGAGCTGGAATGCCAGCTGGAAGACAGATTTGGCCTGAAGCAGGCTGTCATCGCCACGGATTACGGAGAGAGGGATACGGTTCTCTACAAGGTTGCAAACGTGGCTGCTCAGTATCTCAACGATACCATCCGCCAGGGAGATGTCATCGGCGTTTCCTGGGGGCGGACCCTGTCTGAGGTGGTCAATCAGATGGTGTACCACAAGAGGAGCGACTGCCGGGTGGTGCAGCTCATGGGCGCCCAGAACATTGAGCAGAAGGTGGAGAAGTCGGATGAGATTGCCCGTAACCTTGCCAACAAGCTGGACTGTCCAAGCAATATGCTGTATGCGCCGGTGGTGGTGGAGCATGAGATGACAAAGCAGATGCTGATGAAGGAGCGGAGCATACGGGCGTCCTTTGAGCTGATGCGGAAATGCAATGTGGCAGTCATCGGCGTAGGTGAGCTGACGGAGCGGTCCACCATGTGCACGAGAGGCCATATCACGAAGGAGGACATCGGGGTGCTCAGGGCAGCCGGATTTGTGGGAGATATCGCTATGAATCCTATAAGGGCGGACGGCTCCTGGGACAGCTGCCCGCTGACGGACCGGCTTCTCAACGCCAGCATGGAGGTCCTGAAGAATATAAACAACGTGATCCTGGTGGCCTGCGGGGATTCAAAGATAGATGCGATCCATGCAGCCATGCAGACAGGATGCATCGATATTTTGATCACGGATGAGACGACAGCCAGAAAGGTTCTATACAAAAATACAGAAGAATAAAAAGATTGGAGGGAGTCTGTATGGATTATATTCTGGGAATTGACGCCGGCACGTCCAATGTAAAGGCGGTTCTCTTTGACGAGGGCGGCAGAGAGGTCCGGGTGGCCAGCCGGGAGGCCGAGACGGTCAACAATGGCGGCAACTGGGAGGAGCAGGATATGCTTCTCGTCTGGGAGAAGGTAAAGGACTGTGTGAAGGAGCTGACAGCCTCCGGGGCGGCGGATGTCAGCCGGATCCGGGGGATCGGCGTGACTGGCCAGGGAGAGGGCTGCTGGCTTATCGATGAGGAAGGCCGCCCGGTGCAGAACGCTATTTTATGGTGCGATGGCCGGGCTGTCTCGGAGGTGAGAAAGATCACCCGGGATCACCCCGAGGTGGGACAGCTCTATCACACGACCACAGGCACGCCGCCGCTCCTCGGCAATCAGATGGTGCTGCTGCGCTGGATGAAGACCAACCGGAAGGAGGTCCTGGACCGGGCCAGCAAGCTGCTGTTCTGCAAGGACTGGATCCGCTATAAGATGACCGGACTCATCGGCACGGAGATCACCGACAGTTTTACATCCCTGATGGATGCCCAGACAGGAAAGATCGCGGATGAGCTGATGAAGGCCATGGATATCTACGAGTACCGGAGTTATCTGCCGGACCCGGTGAGCTCTGACACGGTGGTGGGGACGATCACGAAGGAGTTCGCACAGGAGACGGGGCTGCCGGAGGGGATTCCCGTGATCGCAGGGGCGTTGGACACATCGGCCACGGCTGTGGGCCTTGGGGCGATCCACGAGAAGGACGCCTGCGTGATCCTGGGAACTACCTGCGCCAGCGAGATCGTCATGCGGAAGGAGGACTGCCGCTTCGGGGCAGAGAATTCCCGCTATGAAAAGCATCCCATCGAGGAACTGTACGTGGAGCTGCAGCCCACCCTGAACGGGACTCCCAACATTGACTGGATGCTGGAAAATATCGCGAAGACAAAGGATTTTGACGAGATCGACAGGATCGTGGACAGCGTGCCCGTGGGATGCGGAGGAGTGGTCTATCACCCCTACATCAGCGTGGC
Source organism: Lachnoclostridium sp. An118 (assembly GCF_002160985.1). GTDB lineage: Bacteria > Bacillota > Clostridia > Lachnospirales > Lachnospiraceae > Claveliimonas > Claveliimonas stercoravium. Next base: position 11,992 of record NZ_NFLQ01000011.1, read on the forward strand.
GGGAGAGAGGGCGCCCTTCTATCACCCCTACGCCAGAGCCAGCTTCTTTGGCATCAGTCAGGTGACTACGAGGAACCAGCTCATCCGGGCCGTGTACGAGGGCATCAGCCTCTCCATACGGGACTGCCTTCAGAACATAGACAAGGACGCCAATATCCACCTGGCAGGGGGCGGCGCCAAGAGCCCGGTCTGGGCTCAGATGATCGCGGACGTCATGGGGAAAAAGGTGATGATCCCGGAGGGCAAGGAGCTGGGAGCCAAGGGCGTGGCCATCATCGCGGGTGTGAAGCTTGGCATTTACAGCTCCTATGAGGAGGCGGTGAAAAAGGCCTGCAACTTCCGCCGGACATATGAGCCAAACCTGCAGAGGACAAAGAAGTACGATCTGCTATATGAGCTGTTCCGCCAGGTGCGGGTGCACAACCAGCAGATCTGGGATTACCGTCATCAGATGAACAAGAAAATTCAGGCCATCAGTGAGGAGGAATAAGAATGAAGATATTTTTTACTGCCGAGTACAATGAAGAGGAGCTGAAGCCCTTATACGAGATGGGCGAGGTGGTGAAGGACGGATGGGCGCTTGGACTTCCCAAAATGGAGGAGGACGAGCTGGCCGAGAAGACAAAGGACGCGGATATCATCATCACAAGCTACGACGATATCACGAGAAAGGTCATTGAGGGAGCGCCGAACCTGAAGCTGATCGCCTGCACCAGAGCCACGCCGGTGAACGTGGACATGGCGGCGGCAAAGGAGAGGGGGATCCCTGTTCTCTACACCCCGGGCAGGAACTCCGACTCCACCGCCGAGATGACCATCGGTCTCATGCTCTCCATCGCCAGGAAGATCCCCATGGCCTACAAGGCCCTCAAGGAGGGGAAATATACCGGGAACCCGGACGCCCACAAGGAGACGAAGGCAGGTCTGAAGGCGGATGTGATCTGGGATATGAAGATGGACGCCCCCTACATGGTGTTCAAGGGGACGCAGCTCAAGGGCAAGAGCCTGGGGATCCTTGGCTATGGAAGTATCGGGAAGCGTGTGGGGCGGATCGCCAGGGCCTTTGGGATGCAGCTCCTCATCTACGATCCCTACCAGGGCGAGGTGGACATCGAGGAGATCGGCATACGCAAGGTCAACACACTGGCGGAGCTGATGAGAGAGTCGGATTTTGTGACCTGCCACATGAAGGTGACACCGGAGACGACAGGGATCGTCAGCCGGGAGATGATCTCTCTTATGAAGCCCACTGCATACTTTATCAACGCGTCCAGAGGGGCGATCCTGGACGAGCAGGCGCTTATCGACGCACTGCGGGAGAAGAGGATCGCGGGAGCAGCCTTTGACGTGTATGCGAGCGAGCCTATTGCCAGCAATCATCCCTACGTAACGGAGCTGGACAATGTGGTGATCACGCCCCACATCGCCGGGGCCACGGACGATGTGCTTGTGAACCATACAAAACAGATCGTGGCGGATATCAGGAGATTTTTAAATGGAGAGCATCTGCTGTATCAGTACAGATATTAATGCAGATACCAATACAGATAAAAGCTGTCAAGCAGGAAAAGGAGGAAACAAGATGAACAGAGACAAAGTGAAGGTGGCACAGATCGAGGTATGTGAGACTGCAAAGAAGATGTCCAGCAGCGGGCTGGTGGCAGGCACATGGGGCAATATCTCCGCCCGCGTGGACGATGAGTACATGGTGATCACTCCCTCCGGCATGGACTACGACCGGCTCTTCCCGGAGGACATGGTCCTTGTCAACATGAAGACCTTCGAGTACGAGGGAAAGCTGAAGCCCTCTGTGGAGGTGCCGGTGCATGCGGCGGTCTATCTTGACAGGGAGACGGTAAACGGCATCGTACATACTCATTCCACCTATGCCCTGACTATGGCCACGGCCAGAAAGCCGATTCCCCCGATCTGTGATGACCAGGTGCAGATCCTGGGCGGGGATGTCCGCCTGGCGGACTACACCATGCCCGGTTCCAAGGAGATGGCCGCATCTGTTGTGGAGGCGCTGAAGGACAGAGGCGGAGCGCTGATCGCCAACCACGGCGCCATCACGGTGGGACGGACTTTGCCGGAGGCATTTACAGCGTCCCAGGTGCTTGAGAAGACGGCCCTGATCTATATCAATACCCAGAGCATCGGCGGGCCGGTGGAGATTTCCCGGGCTGACGTGGAATTTTTCCATGATTTCTTTATGACAAAATACGGGCAGAAATAGGAGGCTGTGGAAGATGAAAACACTGATCACTGCCAGGTTTGACAGGAATTATACAGATCTGCTGGAGACGATCACGACAGATTACGAGTTCGCAGGGTACGGAGTGACAGGCGAAAAGATGCCTGTTCCCCAGATGAAGGAGAAGATCAAAGGGGTAGAGCTGCTGATCTCCGAGTTTGAGGACATTAACAGGGAGGTCATCGAGGCGGCGGACTGCCTGAAGATCATTGTGTGCTGCAGGAACGAGGCCTTTGCCAGTGTGGACATTGAAGCGGCGACAGAGAAGAGGATCCCTGTTCTGCGGGCCGGAGGAAGGAACGCCATCGCGGTGGCGGAGCACACCATCGCCCTGCTCATGTGCGTGTCCAAAAATATCAGCCTTACGGACCATCTCCTGAAGTATACAGACCAGCTCACCAATGTCCAGTACAACGACAATGAGGGGAAGCGGGCGGAGACCATGTCCGAGTGGTCTATGGATCCCACGGCTCCCTTTGCCCTCTATGGAGGGGGGCCGGAGATGTACGGAAAGACCTTCGGGCAGATCGGCTTTGGCATGATCGGACGGGAAGTGGCAAAGCGGGCCCGGGGGCTGGATATGGAGCTCCTTGTCTATGATCCCTACGTGTCCCAGGAGCAGATGGACTATCTGGGGGCGAAAAAGACGGATCTGGATACCCTCATGAAGACGGCGGATTTCATTAGCATCAACTGCAATGTGGTGCCGGAGACAGTGGGGCTGATCAGCCGGGAGAAAATCGCACTCATGAAGCCCACGGCGTATCTTGTGAATACAGCCAGGGCAAAGATCCTGGACTATGACGCCCTCTACGACGCACTGGCGGAGAAGAGGATAGCGGGGGCCGGGCTGGATGTGTATCCGGTGGAGCCGATCCCTGCAGGAAATAAATTCCTTTCCCTTAGAAATGTGGTCCTGACGCCTCACCTGGCCGGATCGGCGAGAGATATCGTGGGACACCAGACCAATATTGTGCTGACAGACGTGAAGAAGATACTGGCAGGCGAGAAGCCAAGATTTATCTGTAATCCGGAGGTCCTCGCCTGAAGGATGGAGGGATAGAAGTTGAGTTATTCCATTGGAATTGACATTGGTACCACCACGGTGAAGTGCATCCTCTTCGGTGAGAAGGCAAAGGTGGTGGCTGAGGCCGGGAAGGAGTACGGGACGCTCCTCCCGGAGCCCTCCTGGGCGCAGCAGAACCCGGATGACTGGTGGAGAGCTGTGGTGGAATGCATCCGCGTGATCCTGGCCAAAAGCTGGGTGAATGCGGAGGACATCAGAGTTATCTCCGTCAGCAGCCAGGCCCCTGCTGTCCTGCCTGTCACGAAGGAGGGAAAGCCCCTCCACGACGCTCTCATCTGGATGGACAGGAGAAGCGTGGAGGAGTACGAGATCATAAAAGAGACGGTGGGGGCAAGGCGAGTGTTCGAGATCACGGGAAACCGTCTGGACACGTATTTTACTCTCACGGAGCTGATGTGGTTTATCAGAAATCACCCGGAGATCATGGAGAAATGCTTCAAGGTGCTCCAGGTAAACGGGTATGTCAATTATAAGCTGACAGGAGAGTTTACCATCGATGACACCCACGCCTCCCTCACCCAGCTCTATGATGTCCACAGGGACTGCTGGAGCCGGGAGCTTCTGGACGCCATAGGGGCAGATGTGGATCTGATGCCGCAGGTGTACGACTGCATGGCCCCTATCGGTCACGTGTCTGCGGAGGCGGCGGAGCTGACTGGTCTTTCCACCGGTACGGTTGTCCTTGCTGGAGCTGTGGACGCGACGGCGGCGGGGCTTGAGATGGGGGTATACTCCGGCGGCCGGGTGGCGGAGATGACGGGGACCAGCTCTGTGGTGCTTATAGGCTTTGATGAGCTTGTCACCGGGGAGGAGCTCTCCTATCTGAAGGGGCGGGCAAAAAACAGTACCCTTTTGTACGGCGCCATGAACTCTGCCGGGGGCTCTCTGCGTTGGTTCAGAGATGCTCTCTACGGCGGGGAGACCATGAAGAAGGACGCCTACCCCCGGATGAACCGGGAGGTGGAGGAGAGGGCAAAGAGACCCTCCAGGATCATTTTCCTCCCCTATATGGCGGGGGAGAGAGCCCCTATATGGGATCCGGATGCCCGTGGTACATTTATCGGACTGAACCTGAATACCAGCAGGGCGGAGCTGATCCGGGCAATTATGGAGGGAGCCTGCTTTGCGCTGCAGGATAACCTGGACCAGGCGGCCAAAATGGGGCTGCCCATCAAGGATATCATCTGCTGCGGCGGATGCAGCAGGAGCGATATATGGCTGAAGATCAAGGCCTCTGTGATCGGGAAGGAGATCAAGCTGCCGGAGGTCAATCTGGGGGCTCCCGCCGGTCTGGCCTACATGAACGCGGCCTACATGGGCGAGTACAGCACCCCGGAGGAGGCGTCGGATGCCAATCTCCGTATCAAAAAGGTGGTGGAGCCTGTGCGGGAGTGGATTCCCATGTACAGAGAGCTGTATCAGGTCTATCTGGAATCCTATCAGTCTTTGAAGCGGCAGTTTAAAAACCTTGCCAGGATCCGTTGAGGATCAACTACTTTTAATGGAGAAGAAAAATGGACAGACAAGGCATAGAACTCTTGATTTTTGACATGGACGGCGTGGTGCTGGACAGCGAGCCGCTCCATGAAAACGCCAGGCAGTGGATGTTCCGGGAGCTGGCGATCAGCCCTGATGACAGGCTGCCGGACCCTGTGGGCAAGTCCTCCAGCGGCTTCTGGAGAAGGGTGCTGGAGGTATATCATATGGAGGGAGATCCGTATGAGCTGGAAAAACGGCAGTACAGCCTGGTGGCGCGGCAGATAGAGGAAAATCACCTGCAGCCGTCAGACGGCTTTTTGGATGTCGTAAAGAGAGCGAAGGAGCGTGGGATAAGGATAGGACTTGCGTCCTCCTCCACCCGTGTGCTGGTGGATGACGCTCTGCGCCTGCTTGACGTGGACCGGTATTTTGACATCACCGTCTCGGGAGATGAGGTAGCCCACAAGAAGCCGGAGCCGGATGTGTATCTGAAGGTGCTGGAGCTTGCGGGAGGAGAGCCTGGCAGGTCAGCGGCAGTGGAGGACTCGGAGGCGGGCGTCAGGGCGGCGCGGCGGGCCGGGATATTCTGCTACGGCTACGTGAACGAGACGTCAGGCGGACAGGATGTGTCCGGGGCGGACAAGGTGATCCGGCATCTGGGGGAGATCGAGGTCTGAATTACAGCTGTGAAACAAGGATCCCATCTTGCTATTCCTGTCGGCAGACTTTATAATGAAGAGAGATAAAATTAGCAAAGGCAGGAGTATGAAATGAAGATTGGAATAGGAAACGATCATTCAGCAGTTGAAATGAAGCGGGAAGTCATGAAATTTCTGCAGGATCTGGGATATGAGGTGGTCAATTACGGCACAGATTCTACAGAGAGCTGCAACTACCCCGTGTACGGGGAAAAGGTGGCCCGCGCTGTGGTGGCCAAGGAGGTAGATCTGGGAATAGTGATCTGCGGTACAGGCGTGGGGATTTCCCTTGCCGCTAATAAAGTGAAGGGGATACGCGCCGTGGTCTGCAGTGAGCCGTATTCCGCCCGTCTTTCCAGGCAGCACAACAACACCAACATCCTGGCATTTGGAGCCCGGGTTGTGGGGATTGAGCTTGCAAAGATGATCATAGAGGAGTGGCTCAATGCGGAATTTGAGGGGGGAAGGCATCAGGAGAGAGTCAATATGATCATGGATATTGAAAACAGAGAAAAATAGTCGAAACGAAAGTAAGCGAAAGTAGACAAAAGAAGAACGAAATGATAAAATAAAAGAAACGAAAATAAAAATGATAGGAGGAAAGACAAATGAAAATTGCAATTGGCTGTGATCCCAATGCGCAGGATGCAAAGGTGGCGCTGATCAAGTACATTGAGGCGAAGGGCTACGGTGAGGTGACGGACTTTGGAAGCGAAGATCCTATTTACGGACATACTGCATTTGCAGTTGCAGAGGCGGTAGCTGCAAAGAAGTATGACAGAGGCATCCTGCTGTGCGGAACAGGAATCGGTGTCTCCATTGCGGCTAACAAGGTAAAGGGAGCCTATGCGGCACTTATTTCAGACGTATACTCAGCGCAGAGAGCGCGTCTGAGCAATGATGCCAACATTGCATGTATGGGAGCGTTTACAACAGGAAACAAAGTGAGAGAGCTTCTTGTGGATGCCTTTCTGGGCAATGAATTTGAACCTGGCTGCGCTTCACAGCCCAAGGTTGATGCCTATGTAAAATACGACCAGGAGAGATAAGACAGGAGCGGGAAAGGCTGTAAAACGGTGCAAAGAAAAAAGCGATGCGGGTTCGTCCGGCATCGCTTTTTTTTGTCCTGCTCGCATTAAAGCCCGGCCAGGTGCAGGACCACCCCCGCGATCACCCCGCAGGCGTACAGAAGGCCGGTGAATTTGACACACTCCAGTTTGTCCGGATCGACCTTAAAAAGGACGATCAGTCCAACGCCTGCATTGGTGCACAGGCCGGCGATGACGGAGGCGAAGGAGAGGGCACCGCCAAGATAGAGCTCTGTGAGCAGCACGGAGGCGGCGCAGTTGGGGATGAACCCGAGGAGGGCCGCCAGGAAGGGCTGCAGGATACTCCCGCTTAAAAGGAAGGTGGAGACAGACTCAAGCCCTGCGCCTTCGATCACGGCGTTCAGGATGAGGGTGCAGATGAAAATGTAGCCGAAGAGCCGGACTGTGTGGTTCAGAGCCGGACGCAGGATGCCGTGATGGTCATGGCAGCCGCAGTGATGGCAGAGATCCTCGATCTCCTTTTTGGTGGAGATGAACCTTGCGAAGAACAGGTCGGCCAGGTATCCGGCCAGGATGGCTATGACAGCCTTGGCCACAAGGAGGGCGGCAATCTCGGCGCCGTTTCCGGGGTGGCCGATGAGGATCAGCACTGCCTCGTCGGAGGTGGCCAGAAAGACAGCCAGAAGCGTGCCCACAGAGATCACCCCTCCGGCGTACAGGTTGGCGGCCATGACAGAGAAGCCGCACTGTGGGATGCAGCCAAAGAGCGCACCTACCACGGGTCCCGCCTTCTCAAGCTTCGTCAGAGTCCTGCGGATCCAGGCGCTGGAATAGTGCTCCAGTCCCTCCAGGAGCAGGAAGGCGGCAAAAAGGAAGGGGAGCATGCGCACGCTGTCTTCTGCTGTATGAGATAAAATGTGTTCCAGAAATTCCATGTCCAGATCTTCTTTCTTTGTGCAAAATGAAAACGATTATCATGTTATCTTGAAAATAGTACCAATTTCCGGGCGGAATGTCAAGTAAAAGGAGCCCTGCCGCGGCAGAGCTCCCCGATCAAAATGTCCAGGCCGTTTCCGGGCCGGGCTGTGTGCGGAGAAAATTATTCCTCCACAGCAAACATATCCTTGCCTACTCCGCAGATGGGGCAAACCCAGTCCTCCGGGAGATCCTCAAACGCTGTGCCCGGTGCGATGCCGTTGTCTGGATCGCCGATCTCCGGGTCATACACATAGCCACAGGGCTCACATACATATTTCTGCATATTTTTTTCCTCCTGATATAGTAGTTGTAATGTCTGTTGCGATTACAAGGCTATTATAAGAGGTGCGGAGTGTTTATGCAAGGCATAGGAGAAAGATTATCCTGACTCCTTGAAATTTGTCCCGGGCTGTGACAAAATAGTTCTGGATATGCACAGATATCCTGAAAAATCGATCAGACAGAACAGGAGTGGATAAAATGACAAAGATAGATATTATCTCCGGCTTTCTGGGAGCCGGCAAGACAACGCTCATCCAGAAGCTTCTCAGGGAGGCGTTTAAGGGCGAACAGGTGGTCCTCATTGAAAATGAGTTCGGCGAGATCGGCATTGACAGCGGCTTTCTCAGGGAGGCGGGCGTAGAGATACGGGAGATGAATTCCGGATGCATCTGCTGCTCCCTCGTGGGAGATTTTGGCGCTTCCTTAAAGGAAGTCATTGAGACCTATCACCCGGACCGTATCCTCATCGAGCCGTCCGGCGTGGGCAAGCTCTCTGATGTGAAGCGGGCCGTGGAGAATGTGAAGACAGACGCGGATGTGGTGCTGAACAGTGCCACTACAGTGGTGGATGTAAAGAAGTGCAAAATGTATCTGAAGAATTTCGGCGAATTCTACAAGAACCAGGTGGAGTCAGCGGGTGCCATTATCCTGAGCCGCACGGACATCGCGGACGAGGACAAGGTGGAGCAGGCTGTGGCCCAGATACGGGCCCTCAACCCGGACGCCCCCATCATCACCACCCCGGAGGGGCAGATCGACGGAGCCAAGCTCTTTGAGATCATGGAGAAGCACGCTCCCTCCCTTGAGGAGGAGCTGATGGAGGAGGCGAGGTGTGACGTGTGCGGCGGCCACCACGGGCCCGGCGAGGAGCATCACCATCACGACCATGACGGATGCGGCGGGGAGCATCATCATCACGACCATGATGAGCATGGCTACGAGCACCATCATCACGACCATGACGGGTGCGGCCACGACCACCATCATGACCATGAGCATCACGGCCACCACCATCACCATGCGGACGAGGTGTTTGGAAGCTGGGGGATGGAGACGGTGAAAAAGTACAACGCCCGGGATCTGAAGGTGCGCCTGGATGCCCTTGGGGACGCGGACACATACGGCATGGTGCTCCGCGCCAAGGGAATGGTGGAAGGCGACAAGGGAACGTGGATCTACTTTGACATGGTGCCCGGCGAGGTGGAGCTCCGGGAGGGGCAGCCGGATTATACGGGACGCATCTGCGTGATCGGCTCCAGGCTGAAAGAGAGCGCCCTGAAGGACCTTTTTGCGGGCGCGTCAGAATAGAAAGGGCGGTGACAGAAGCTTATGCAGATGGTAGACAATGCCAGAGTGGTGGTGTACCTCATGGCGGGCTTCCTGGAGAGCGGGAAGACCAGCTTCCTTCGGTACACCCTGGGGCAGGAATATTTTGAGATTGACGGGAACACCCTGCTGATCCTCTGCGAGGAGGGAGAGGAGGAGTACGGTGAGGAGCTGCTGAAGCGGACTAACACAACGCTCCTCACTGTGGACGACCCGGAGGAGCTGACGCTGGAGTGGCTCCGGGAGGCGGACCGGAAATATCATCCGGAGAGGGTCATCATCGAGTGCAACGGCATGTATCCGGTGAGCCGGATCGAGGCTATGGACGTGCCCCCGGGATGGGGGCTTGTGCAGAAGCTGGTGACAGTGGACGCTTCCACCTTCGGGACTTATATTGCCAACATGAAGCCTCTTTTTATGGATATGGTGAGAAACGCGGAGCTGGTCATGTTCAACCGGTGCACAAAGGATATGCCTCTCGCCTCCTACCGGCGGAATGTGAAGGTGGTCAACCAGAGCGCCCAGAACATTTTCGAGGGGGAGGACGGGGAGATCGACAACATCTTTGAGGACACCATGCCCTATGACCTGGACGCCCCTGTGGTGCAGATCGATGACATGGACTACGGCATCTGGTATGTGGACATGATGGACCACCCGGAGAGATACCTGAAAAAGACTGTGGAATATAAGGCGAAGGTGCTGAAACCGAGAGGGTTTGCGGCGAAGGAGTTCGTGGCGGGCCGGATGGCAATGACCTGCTGCGCCGATGACACTACCTTCCTGGGCTATATATGCCGAAGCCCCTACGCCCCCAAGCTGACACCCGGACAGTGGGTGAAGGTCCGGGGCACCGTGGGCTATGAATTTACCCGCGCCTACGGGCGGAAGGGCCCGGTGATCCGGGCGGAGTATGTGGAGGAGGCGAAGGCTCCTCAGGACGAGATGGTCTATTTTAACTAGGGGGACATGAGGAGGACTGTATGAGCAATGTAATGATCGGTATCCTGATACCATTTTTCGGGACCACGCTGGGAGCGGCCTGTGTCTTCCTGATGCGCGGGGAGACCATGCCGCCACTGGTCCAGAAGCTGCTGCTGGGGTTTGCCTCGGGCGTCATGGTGGCGGCGTCGGTCTGGTCCCTTCTCATCCCGGCCATGGATATGTCGGCGGATATGGGAAGGCTGGCCTTTATCCCTGCCGCCGCGGGCGTGGCGGTGGGCATGCTCTTTCTGCTCCTGCTGGATAAGAGGGTGCCTCACCAGCACATGGACCACAGGGAGCCGGAGGGGCCAAAGAGCAGCTGGCGCCGCTCTACCATGCTGGTCATGGCAGTGACCCTCCACAATATCCCGGAGGGAATGGCGGTGGGAGTGGTGTTTGCCGGGCTTCTGGCGGACAACGCCCAGATTTCTCTCATGGGGGCCTTTGCGCTCTCCATCGGCATCGCCATCCAGAATTTTCCCGAGGGGGCCATTATCTCCATGCCCCTGAGAAGTGAGGGCGGGGCAGGCAGAGGCAGAGCCTTTCTGTACGGCACTCTGTCCGGCGTCGTGGAGCCGGCAGCGGCTCTTGTCACCATCCTGCTCTCGGAGCTCCTTACCCCGGTGCTTCCCCTTCTCCTGGCCTTTGCGGCGGGAGCCATGCTGTACGTGGTGGTGGAGGAGCTCATCCCGGAGGCAAATGAGGGAGAGCACAGCAACATCGGCACGATGGGGTTTGCGGTGGGATTTATCCTCATGATGATCCTGGACGTGGCCCTGGGCTGATGCGGGAACGGAACGCGGCAACGAGTGAAAAGACAAGCAGCAAAGGAGGAACAAGGACATGAAAGAGACACTGAAGGACTTAAAGGAGAGAAGGAGCGTCCGGGCCTATAAGGCGGAGCAGATCAAAGACGAGGAGCTTGAGCAGGTCCTGGAGGCCGGGCTGTGGGCGCCCAGCGGCATGGGACAGCAGCCGGTTGTCTTTGTGGCTGTGCAGGACCCGGAGACGAGAGAGCAGCTCCGGAAAATGAACGCCTCCATCATGGGCGATCCGGATATGGACCCCTTCTATGGAGCGCCAACCATCGTGGTGGTGCTGGCGGACACAGGGCGTCCCACCTATGTGGAGGACGGAAGCCTGGCCATGGGCAACCTGATGAACGCGGCCCAGGCGGTGGGACTTGGCTCCTGCTGGATCCACAGGGCAAAGGAAGAGTTTGAGAGCGAGGAGGGCAAAAAGCTCCTCGAAAAATGGGGGCTTGGAGAGAACTATGCCGGCGTCGGACACTGCGCGCTGGGCTATGCGGACGGGGAGAAGCCGGCCGCCAAAGAGCGCAGGGAGGGCCGCATCATCCGGGTCTGAGCTGCCTGAGAAAAACAGCACCGGGGCGGGGGCATCCAGCAGGAGGAGGGCTCCCGCCCCGGTGCTGTTCTGCGCGGCCGGGCAGGCTGGCAGAGTCGGAGCAGGGGACGCAGGCTTAAGAGAATTTTTAGAGAACCTTTATAGAAATCTTAAGGGGAGAGGTATATAATAGGATAGATATAGAGGAGACGTAAATATACATGAAGAAAAGACAGAGAAATGTTAAGAAAAGAGTAGAGGAACAGAGTGAGAGAAGGAGCAGACGGATCCCCACGACCCGCTACGACCCGGACCCGGAAGCCGGGCTTACCTCCCAGCAGGTGCAGGAGCACCGGATGCACGGGTGGACCAATATCGCGGTAGACCCGCCGGCAAAGACCACGAAGGAAATCGTACATGAAAATGTGTTTACCTACTTCAACCTGATCTTTATCGTGCTGGGCGTGCTGCTCTGCCTGGTGGGGTCCTTCCGCAACCTGACCTTCCTCCCGGTGGTCATCATCAACACCCTGATCGGTATCGTGCAGGAGGTGCGCTCCAAGAATGTGCTGGAGAAGATGAGCATGCTGAACGCGCCCCACGCCAGAGTGGTCAGAGACGGGAAGGTGAGAAAAGTAAATTCTGAGGAGCTGGTGATGGACGATATCGTCATCTTCAGCGCCGGGAACCAGATATGTGCGGATGCGGTGGTGTCCGCGGGGGAAATCCAGGTCAATGAATCGCTGCTGACAGGTGAGTCCGACGAGATCACAAAGAGGCGGGGGGACAAGCTCATGTCCGGAAGCTTTGTGGTGTCCGGGGAATGCAGGGCCCGGCTGGACAAGGTGGGTGAGGACTCCTACATCTCCCGGCTGACTATGGAGGCCAAGGCCATGGACGACCAGGAGCAGTCGGAGATGATCCGCTCTCTGGACAAGCTTGTGAAGTGGGTGGGCATTATCATCATCCCCATCGGCCTCATTCTCTTTTCCCAGAGCTTTTTCTTTAACCATGAGGGATTTTCGCAGAGCGTCACCTCCATGGTGGCGGCGGTCATCGGCATGATCCCCGAGGGACTGTACCTTCTGGCCAGCGTGGCCCTGGCGGTGAGCGCCATGCGCCTGGCAAGCCAGAAAGTGCTGCTCCACGACATGAAGAGCATCGAGACACTGGCCAGAGTCAATGTGCTCTGCGTGGACAAGACCGGGACTATCACAGAAAATACGATGACGGTAAACCGGGTGGAGCCCACACTGGATTACCGGGAGAAGAGCGAGGAGTATCCTCCTCTGGAGAAAATGCTGGGCGATTTCGCGGCGGCCATGAGCGAGGACAATATCACTATGGCGGCTTTGAAGGAATATTTCCAGGAGAACACGGGAAAGCGGCCGGTAAGCATTACCTCCTTCTCCTCGGCGGTGAAATACAGCAGCGTTACCTACAAGGACGGCGCCTACGTGCTGGGAGCGCCGGAGATGGTCCTGCGGGATGACTACGTGCTCTATGAGGCGGAGATCGGACAGTTTACAAGGAAAGGCTACCGAGTCCTCGTGTTTGGCCAATATGCGGGGAAGATAGACGGGAAGCCTCTCACGGAGAAGGTCACGCCCCTGGGCTATGTGATGCTCTCCAACCCCATCCGGCAGAACGCGCCGGAGACCTTTGCCTACTTTGCGGAGCAGGGCGTGGACATCAAGGTCATCTCCGGGGACAACCCGGTGACTGTGTCCGAGGTGGCATCCCGGGCCGGCATTGCGGGAGCGGAGAACTACGTGGACGCAGGCACGCTGAAGACAGACCAGGATGTGGCGGCGGCTATGAAAAAGTACACGGTCTTCGGCCGCGTGACGCCAAACCAGAAGCGCCAGTTTGTAAATGTGCTGAAGGAGCAGGGAAACACGGTGGCCATGACAGGGGACGGAGTCAACGATATCCTGGCCCTGAAGGATGCGGATTGCAGCATTGCCATGGCATCGGGCAGCGAGGCGGCCTCCCAGGCTGCGCAGGTGGTGCTGTTGGAGTCAGATTTTTCCTGTATGCCCTCCGTGGTAATGGAGGGGCGCCGGGTAGTCAACAACATCCAGAGGTCGGCCAGCCTGTTCCTCGTGAAGAATATATTTTCCCTCCTCCTGTCCGTGTTCTCGGCGGTGTTCATGATCACCTATCCGCTGGAGCCATCCCAGATCTCACTGATCAGCATGTTTACTATCGGCGTGCCCGCCTTCTTTCTGGCTCTTGAGCCGAACAAGAACCGGATACAGGGGCATTTTCTTCCCAATGTGTTCCTGAAGGCGCTGCCCGGGGGACTGACCGATCTGCTGATCGTTGGGGCGCTGGTCATCTTCGGACAGACCTTTGAGGTGGGACAGTCAGATATTGCCACGGCGGCAACCATCCTACTGGCCATCGTGGGTTTTATGGTGCTCTGGAAGATCAGCCAGCCCATGAACCCCATCCGCATCACCGTGCTGGCAGGATGCGGCGTTGCCCTTGTGCTCTCCAGTATCTACCTGGGGGATCTGTTTGCCATCACGGCCATGTCCACCAAGTGCATCATGCTCTTCGTCGTATTTTCCATAGCGGCGGAGCCGGTGTTCCGCTACCTCAGCTTTGTGGTGGAGGCCCTTGGAAAATTCGGGAAACGGCTCCTCCTGTGGCATGAGAAAAATAAGGGGAAGACGGCGTAGGATACACAAAGATAAAAAAAGAGTTCCATTTGAGGAACTCTTTTTTGGTGGACAGGATAGCGCCCTATCTCATGAATTTGTTGATCACATGCAGGACCCCGTTCTCGTCGTTGGATTTCGTGATGTAGTCCGCGCTGTCCAGCACAGGGGGCTGTGCGTTTGCCATGGCCACTCCCAGTCCAGCGGTCTCTATCATGGTGATGTCATTGTACCCGTCCCCGCAGCAGATCATCTGCTCTGTGGAGAGGCCGATGCTGCCGAGCAGCTTTACGAGGGCGTGGGCCTTGTCCACGCCCCTTGGCATGATCTCCAGGAAGAAGGGGTCTGAACAGTAGATGTTCAGGTAGGAGCGGAAATGAGCGGTCATGGCATCCTTCATCCGGCTGATGACCTCCGGCTCCCCGGTGGCCAGGAGCTTGTTGACCTCATGCGGGATATCTGCCGTGAAATCCCGGCTCTCAAGGACGGGCATGTGGTTGATCCTGGATTCCAGCAGGGTATAGCGGTTGGGCTGTATCCCGGAGATGATGTGGTCGTCTGTGTAGGTGAGGATGTCCGCCCCCTCCCGGGAAAAGGACGAGGCCAGCCGAAAGGCGGGCAGAGCGGCGTCCCGGGGAAGGAGCCGGTTGTACATGATCTGCCTGCTGCGGCAGTCCGTGATGCGCGCCCCGTTAAAAGAAAGGATATAGCTCCCGTAGTCGGACAGGCGGAGCTGCTCGGCCAGGGGAAGCACGCCTTTTGTGGGGCGTCCGCTTGCCAGTACCACCTTTTTCCCCATTTCCTGTATGTCGATCAGCGCCTCCTTAGTCTCCGGCGTGACCTCCTTTTTTGAGTTTGTCAGTGTGCCGTCCAGATCGAGGACGAGAACCTGATAATCCATGGCCTGTTTGTTCTCCTTTGTGAAATCACCTACAGCTCCTGCAGTGCCTGCACGATCCCGCTGAAGCCGAGACTGTTGGATGCTTTTACAAGGACATTGTCCCCCTCGTGTATCAGCTCTCCCAGGTGAGGGATCAGCTCATCTCGTGTGGCGAACCAGTGGGTCTCTATGTGTGAGCCCGCATCCCCGATGCCCCGGATGATCTCCCGGGCCAGTTCGTCCACAGCGATCACCATGTCTGTTCCGGAGGCGGCAAGGTAAGCGCCGACCTCATAGTGGAGTTCCTTCTCGTTATTTCCCAGCTCGCCCATCTTCCCCAGGATGGCCACTTTGCGCCCGATGCCCAGGTCCAGCACGTCGATGGCGGCCTTCATGGAAACCGGATTGGCGTTGTAGCAGTCGTCCAGGATGATGATCCGGCCGGTCTGGATGATATTGTTCCTGCCGGCCATGAAGGGGAGTTTTTCAATGCCCTCCCTGATCTGTTCGCTGGTAAGGCCCAGCACATAGCCCACTGCCGCCCCTGCAAGGGCGTTGGACACCATGTGTGAGCCGGGGGTGGGAACCAGGCAGGCGAACTCTCCTTCCGGCGTGTGGATGACGCAGGAGGAGCCCTTCAGGCCCCGGGACTGTATGTCTGTGGCGTACACACCACAGTCCGGCGATGTGCCGTAAAAGAGGGGAGTCACGCCTTTCACAGGCCCTATGGAGGAGAGGAGAGGATCGTCCCCGTTGAGGACGATGGAGCCGCCCGGTTTCATGTCCTGGAACATCTGGGTCTTCTCCTGCATGATGCCCTCCCGGGTCTTGAGGAATTCCAGGTGGGCCACACCGATGTTTGTGAGCACGCACACATCGGGCTGGGCCACGGTGGAGAGCTTTCGCATTTCACCGAAGTGGTTGATGCCCATCTCCAGGACGGACACCTCATGCTCCTCCTGCAGGTCAAAGACAGTTAAGGGGAGTCCGGACTCGCTGTTTAAGTTTCCCTGGGTCTTGTGGACATGGTACTTCTGAGACAGGACGGAGGCAATCATCTCCTTTGTGCTCGTCTTTCCCACGCTACCCGAGATGCCCACTACCTTTATGTCAAAGGAGTCCCGGTACAGCTTTGCAATGTCCAGAAGGGCCTGGGCGGTTGACTCCACCTGGATATAGGGGAAGGAGGTCTCTCCGAGGTCCTGCTCGGACACAGCGCACAGGGCACCCTTCTCCATGACAGAGGGGATGAAGGAGTGGCCGTCCACCCGCTCGCCTTTGATGGCCACGAACACATCGTCCCGGCCGGCCCTGCGGCTGTCGATGACAACGTGGGCAGCTTCTCTGCCGAGAAGGCTGTCGCTGCCGTGATAGGTGCCGCGGCAGGCCTTTGTCATATTTTCTATCGTGAGATTTTTCATGTTCTTCTCCTATCTGTATCTGGCGTCCAGCGATTTCTCAATGATGCGCTCGCAGAATTCACCGTACTCATATCCTGCCGCCTTTGCCGCCTTGGGCAGCAGGCTGGCGCTGGTCATGCCGGGGAGGGAGTTGACCTCCAGGCAGTAGAACTGTCCCGTGTGAGCATCCACGATGAAATCCGCCCTGCAGTACACATTCAGGCGCAGAGCCTGAGCGGCAAGCACGCCTGTCTTCTGGATCGCCTCTGTGGTCTCCTGGTCCACGGAGGTGGCGGGGCAGATTTCAGAAGCGCCTCCGCTCTGGTACTTGTGCACATAGTCGAACACGCCTCCGTCGGGAATGATCTCCACCAGAGGGAGGGCCTGGCCGTCAAAGATGCCGCAGGCGTACTCCCGCCCGTCGATGAAGGGCTCAATGACCACTTCGTCCTCCTTCTCAAAAGAAAGGCGCATGGCCTCCCGGAATTCCTCCTCTGTGTGCACAAAATGGACGCCAATGCTGGAGCCTCCCGAGCATGGCTTCACCACAAGGGGGAGCGGGATCTGAAGGGACTCGAGCGAGATGTCCTTGTTTTTTCTGGAAATATGTGTGCCGTAGGGAGTGGGGACTCCCGCGGAGTGAAAGAGATCCTTTGTCACGCCCTTATCCATGGAAAGGGCGCAGCCCAGAGAGTCTGGCCCTGTGTAGCGTATTCCCAGTGTGTCAAAGGCAGCCTGCAGCTTGCCGTTCTCGCCCAGTCCCCCGTGGAGGGCCAGGAAGGTGATGTCAGCCAGACTGCACAGCTCCAGCACGTTGGGGCCCAGGTAGCTGGGGGAATCCCCGGGGCGGGATGCCCAGAGGGCGTCAAGGTCCGGCTCGGATGTCTGGATACCCGTGGCGATCTCAAGGCCGCCTCCCGGGAGAGTGAACACATCCACCAGGTTTTCGGGGGCCTTCTCAAGACCAAGGAAAGCGTCCAGAAGATAGGCGTTGTGTCCCCTCTCCCGGAGCGCCCGGCAGATACTGCCTCCGGAGCTCAGGGATACATCCCGCTCGTTGCTGTAGCCGCCTGCCAGTACAATAATATTCATAGAAATAAATCCTCCTTAAAAATAAAACCTGTTAATCCATATCCATCTGATCCAGCAGGGATTTCTTCACCTCGTAGAGGCTGTCAGACAGGTCCACGTAGACCTGATGGGGGTAGAAGAGACGCTTTGTCTCCTCCCACAGGGTCTTTTTTTCCTGCCTGCAGTATTCCGCTATCTCCATGACAGAGGGTGACTGGTACACGCACTCTCCATTCCGGAAAATGGGTACAAGGATCTCCCGCATGGTGTAGGAGCCGCCCGGCAGCTTTGTCTTCTTCCACGTGTCGATGGGGTCAAATATGAGCAGGTCCTTCTCGGTGTCGTAGGTCTCATCCGCAAAGCAGATGAGGTCCGCTCTGACCTTTCCCGTGGGCTTGTCGTAGATGCGGAAGACAGTCTTGTTCCCCGGGTTCGTGATCTTCTCCGTATTCTCGGAAATCTTGATCTTGGGCACAAACTGTCCCGACTCATCCTGGATGGCCGCCAGCTTGTAGACGCCGCCGAAGGATGGGCAGTCCTTTGAGGTGATCAGGTTGGTGCCCACACCCCAGGAGGTGATAGCCGCCTGCTGCATCTTCAGGTCGTGGAGCAGGTACTCATCCAGATCGTTTGACGCGGAGATCACCGCGTCTGTAAAGCCCGCCTCGTCCAGCATGGTCCTGGCCTTCTTGGACAGGTAGGCCAGATCGCCGCTGTCCAGGCGGATACCGTACTTTTTCATGGAAACCCCTGCGGCCCGCATCTCACTGAAGACGCGGATGGCGTTGGGAACTCCGGATTTCAGTGTGTCGTAGGTGTCCACAAGGAGGATGCAGTTGTCCGGGTAGAGCTGGGCGTAGGCCTTGAAGGCGGTGTACTCATCCGGAAAGCTCATGATCCAGCTGTGGGCGTGAGTGCCGAGAACAGGCACGTCAAAGCGCTGGCCGGCCAGCACGTTGGAGGTGCCGATACAGCCGCCGATGATGGCGGCCCGGGCGCCGTAGAGCCCTGCGTCAGGGCCCTGGGCCCGGCGCAGGCCGAACTCCATGATACCGTCGCCGCCCGCCGCAAACACGACCCGGGAGGCCTTTGTGGCGATGAGGCACTGGTGGTTGATGATGTTGAGGATGGCAGTCTCCACAAGCTGGGCCTCCATGATGGGCGCGATCACTTTAAGGATGGGCTCCTTGGGGAAGATGACCGTCCCCTCGGGGATGGCGTAGATATCTCCCGTAAAGTGGAAGCCGCTCAAATAGTGGAGGAAATCCTCGCTGAACATGCCAAGGCTGCGCAGATAGTCCACATCCTCGTATGTGAAATTCAGATTTTTTACGTACTCAATGACCTGGTCCAGGCCCGCGCAGATGGAGTAGCCTCCGTTGTTGGGGTTCTGGCGGAAGAACACATCGAAGATGACGGTCTCGTTCTGCCCTTTTTCGTAATATCCCTGCATCATGGTGAGCTCGTAGAAGTCCGTCAGCAGGGTTAGATCGTGTCTGCTCATTGTTCTCTTTTTTAAACTCCTTTGCATTTGTATCTGAAAAAGTTATTCCAATTATAGCACCCTGGGCATAAAAAGTAAAAACAAAGTAAAAATTAAACGAGGGACTGGTTTTTTATGATGGTCTCCTGAATGATATTCTGGCAGTAGTCCCCCAGATGCCGCCGCGTCTGTTTATCGAGCTGGTCCGGGTAGATGGGCTTCCCGTACTCCAGTACCACGTGGGTCTTTCTCACGAACGGCAGATGTCCCTCAAAGATGGCCTGGGTGTTGTTCATGGACATGGGGATGATGGCACAGCCGGTCTTCTCCGCGATCTTCAGGGCTCCGTCCCGGAAGGGGAGCATGGACAGCTCCTCCCCCTTGTTCCTGGTGCCCTCAGGAAAAATGCAGATGGAGATGCCGCTCTTTACATAGTCTATGGCCTGAAGGATGGTCTTGAGCCCCTCTCTGGGAGTGCTGCGGTCCAGGAACAGGCAGTACAGATTTTTCATCCAGTCCCGCAGCAGAGGATAGCGGAGCATCTCCTTCTTCGCCACATATCCGGTCAGCCGTCTGCACCTGGAGTAGGTCAGGAGGATGTCAAAATAGCTCCTGTGGTTTCCTATATAAAGGACCGGTTCGTCGGGCACGTTCTCCTCCCCGATGACGGTCACCCTCACTCCCGCGATCTTCAGCATCAGGCGGAAGGTCCACTGCACCATCCGCAGGCAGGAGTAGTCCTTTGCTTTCCGGTCCGCCAGACCTACAAAGTGTTCCACGATGAGGACCGGCATGCCGACTATGAGATAAACAAAAAGTACGATCACGATGGCGATAAATCTTAACATATTCCAGAAGCCTTTCTTTATATATTCTTTCTTTTGTATATACCATAAGCATCTTACCATAAAACTGTCATTTTTCAAAGGGGTGGCGTGTATGATAATAGAGAGAATATCCATGTGGTGAATATATGAAGGGACGGAGGATACTGTGCATGCTCACCGCAGCCGCCCTTCTGTCCTCCGGGTGCAGCGCCCGGCGGGCAGACAGGGAGAAGACAGGAGAGCTGGAGTACGAGACGGTGGATGGCCCGGAGCTGCCGGAGACCCTGAGACAGAAGATAGAGAAGGAAAAGGATGAGCCCTTTCTTCTGGCGTACGGGGACGGCGGGAGGCTGTACATAGCTCTGGGATACGGGGAGCAGGAGAGCGGCGGCTACAGTGTCCGGATAGAGGAGGCGTATGAGACGGAGGATGCGGTCTGCATCCGGACCTGCCTGACAGGTCCGGATGAGGGGGAGGAGGTGCTGCGGGAGGCAGACTATCCCTGGGCGGCGTTGGAGGCGGACTATACGGAAAAAAGAATTCTGTGGGAGATGTAAGGAGGAGCAAAATGGAGCAGATAAGAAAGACGGTCCGGGCGGGCCGGATCGGGTCCGGTGTGACGGACCAGTTTTATGTAGATGAGGATATCAACATACCGGAGGCCAAGTACGATGCCTCCCGGGTGGTGTACAGCAGCGGAAGAGTCCATGTGGAGGAGATACGTCCGGCGGAGCATTACGCAAGAGTGACAGGGAAGCTGTCCTACCAGATCCTCTACGAGACGGAGGAGGGTGCGGGCCGGCTTTCCTCCCTGGCGGGCAGGCTGCCCTTTGAGGAGATGGTCTATATGGAGGAGGAGCCCCTGGCCCAGCTCTTTGCCAGGGGAGCCGCGGCGGAGGTGAGCGCGGCCCTGATCAATTCCCGGAAGCTGAACCTGAAGGCTTCGGTGGAGCTGGAAATCGGGTCCGAGGGTGCATCTGAGGAGCAGCTCACGACAGATATGGAGGATGAGTACCCGCTCTACAAAAAGTACTCGGAAAAGGAAATCCTGGAACTGTGCACCGTGCAGAAGGATGTGTACCGTGTCAAGGAGGAGATACATCTGCCGGCAGCCAGGGAAAATATCGGCGCCCTCCTCCTGGGAGAGACTGCCCTTCGCAGGCTGGATACCAGGCTGGAGGAGGGAGGACTCCTGCTGCGGGGAGAGCTGCAGGTCTTCTGTCTCTATGAGTCCCAGAATATGAAGACTGAGTGGGTGGAGCAGACCGTGCCTTTTGAGGGCCGGCTGTCCTGCGACGGGGCCGGGGAGGAAATGTACCACTGCGTGTATGCTTCTCTGGGGGAGGACAGCATTGAGGCCAGGCTGGATGAGGACGGCGAGGTCCGTGTCATCGGGGTGGAGGCGTCCCTGGAGGTGCGCTGCACGGTCTACCGGGAGGAAAAGCTCCGGCTACTGGAGGATCTGTATGCGCCTGGAAGAAGACTGACACCTGTGCGGGAGGAGGCGGTGCTGGAGAGCCTTGTCATGCAGAACCATTCCAAGTGCAGGCTTACAGAGCGGCTGAGCCTGCCGGAAATCCGGGAGGGGACTCTTCAGATCTGCCACAGCAGCGGTTTCCTTCAGATGGAGCCGGCCCGGATCAAGGACGGGGAAATCCAGGCGGAGGGAGTGCTGAACGTCTCCTTCCTCTATGTGCGTGCGGACGATGAACAGCCCTTCGGCATCTGGCAGGGCATGGTGCCCTTCTCCCACTCCATTGAGTGCGGCGGTGCGTCAGACGCTATGCGCTGTGACATAGAGGGAAGCCTGGAGCAGCTCTCTGTCAGCCTGCTGGGAAGCGGGGAGGCGGAGGTGAAGGCGGGACTGTCCTTCCAGGTGTTCCTGCGAAGACCGGAGGCTGTGGAGAATATCCTGGATGTGAGTGAGCAGCCGGCAGACCCGAAGGAGCTGGAAAACGCTCCCGGCATCGTGGGATATATTGTGAAGGAGCATGATACGCTGTGGGATATCGCCCGCAGATACAATACGACGGAGGAGAGCATCAGGGAGGACAACGGCATGAAGGACGGGATGCCGCGGCCGGGAGAGAGGTTATTGATTTTTAAGGCAAACATGGGTATACTGTAAGTACACTGTATACAAGATACAAGGAGAGTACAATGGATAAACTGGAGTTGAAGGCACTGGGGAAGATCAATCTGGGACTTGACATCCTGGGCCGGAGGGAAAACGGCTACCACGATGTCAGGATGGTCATGCAGACGGTCTATCTCTACGACCGTGTGATCCTGGAAAAGACGAGGGAGCCGGGCATCGAGATTTCCACAAACCTGCCCTACCTCCCGGTCAATGAGAACAATATTGCCTACAAGGCGGCGGAGCTTTTGCAGCGCGAGTTCGGGATCCGGGAGGGTATCCGCATCAGCCTGGAGAAGCACATCCCGGTGGCAGCGGGAATGGCGGGGGGAAGCTCCAACGCGGCGGCAGTGCTTTTCGGCATGAACCGGATGTTTGACCTGGGGCTTTCCGAGGAGGGCCTGAAGGAGAGAGGCGTGACGCTGGGAGCGGATGTGCCCTACTGTATCATGAGGGGGACTGTCCTGGCGGAGGGGATCGGAGAGATACTGACGCCTCTTCCTCCGCTGCCCAAATGCTATGTGCTGATCGCCAAGCCGCCCCTTTCTGCGTCCACAAAGACCGTGTATGAGAAGATAGACAGGGAGGGCATCAAGGGCCATCCGGACATTGACGGAATCCTTGCTGGACTTAGAGAGGGAGACCTGGACCAGGTGGCAGGCAGCATGGGGAATGTGCTGGAGCAGGTCATGCTGGAGGAGCACCCGGTACTGCAGAGGATCAAGGACGTGATGGTCGGCTCCGGAGCGCTGAACGCCATGATGAGCGGAAGCGGCCCCACTGTGTTCGGGATCTTCACCTCCCGGGGCAGAGCCAGGGCTGCGGCGGCCAGGCTGAAGAGACAGACGCCTGTGAAGCAGGCATATGTCACAAACGTACACAATGTCAGGAGGAAATAAATGAAGGAACCGAATTTTGAAGTCAGTATGAATGAGTACCTGCCCCTCCGGGATGTGGTATTCAACACACTGCGCCAGGCTATCCTGAGAGGGGAACTCAAGCCCGGGGAGAGGCTCATGGAAATACAGCTGGCCAACAAGCTGGGGGTCAGCAGGACCCCCATCCGGGAGGCCATCCGGAAGCTGGAGCTGGAGGGGCTCGTGCTGATGATCCCCAGAAAGGGAGCTGAGGTGGCCGAGATCACGGAGAAGAGCCTGCGGGACGTGCTGGAGGTGCGCCGGGCTTTGGAGGAGCTGGCCGTAGAGCTGGTGTGCGAGAAGATCACAGAGGAGCAGATACAGGACCTCAAAGACGCGGCGGAGGAGTTTAAGGAATCGCTGGAGAGCGGGGATATCACCCGCATTGCGGAGGCGGATGTGAAATTCCACGATGTCATCTACATGGCTACGGACAACCAGAAGCTGATCCAGCTCCTCAACAATCTGAGAGAGCAGATGTACCGGTACAGAGTGGAATATCTGAAGCGCTCGGATTTCCATCAGCAGCTCATTGACGAGCACGAGGAGATCATCGAGACTATTGAGAGCGGACAGAAGGACCGGGCCGTGCAGGTCGTGTGCCAGCATGTGGATAATCAGGTGGAGGCCGTGATGGATACGATCCGGATGAAAAAGTAAAAACTGCGGCAGCTTTGCATAAAGACCTGAAAAACTGTGAAGACTCCTGATAGATCCCCCGGGAGGGGACGGTCAGGAGGTACATAGTATGAGAAGAAATATCGGTAAGAGAAAGAAGGAAGCCATCTGTCTTGGCATTGCCCTCCTGTGCGGGGCGCTGCTGACGGGGCTCCTTCTTGTGCAGAGAGGGATGCTGGTGGAGGCCCGGGCCAGGAGGGCCGGCCAGGAGCTGAGCCGGGAGGTGCTCCGCTTCCATGTGCTGGCTGACAGTGACAGCCGGCAGGACCAGCAGAGGAAGATGGAGGTAAAGGAGGCTGTCCTTGCTTACATGGGCGAGGCTATGCCGCAGGATGCGGACCTGGAGGAGACCTGCTCCTGGGTGCGGGAGCATCTGGAGGCTTTGGAGCAGACCGCGGGGGAGACGCTCCGGGAAGCGGGCTGCAGTGACCCGGTCAGGGCAGAGCTCGTGCGGGACTATTTTCCGGAGAAGACCTACGGGGATGTCACATTTCCGGAGGGAGAGTACACGGCCCTTCGCATCTGTATCGGAGAAGGGCAGGGACATAACTGGTGGTGCTGTCTCTACCCATCCCTTTGCTTTACAGACGCGGTGACCGCCCGCGTGCCCGAGGAGGAGAAGGAGCAGATGGGCCGGGTCCTGGGGGAGGACGAATACGAGATGATCACAGCGTACTCGGATTTTAAGCTCAGATGGTTCTTCTTCGGGGGCAGGGATTAGCGCGGCAGTGGAGAGAGAGCATACTTGAGAGGAAAAGGACATGACAGAATTTTTGATCAGACATTTCGTAAAGGACTATGAGCACACAGAGGAGGTGTCCGTCCGCACCCGGTATGGAACGCTGGCGTCGGTGGTGGGCATCTTCTGCAATGTGCTGCTCTTTGCGGCCAAGGCTGTGATCGGCCTCCTGATGCACAGTATATCCATGACGGCGGACGCATTCAACAATCTGTCCGACGCGGCCTCCTCGGTCATCGGCCTGATCGGGGTGAAGATGGCGGGAAAGCCGGCGGACAGGGAGCATCCCTTCGGACACGGAAGGATGGAGTACATAACGGCCCTTGTGGTCTCCTTCCTTGTCATCGAGGTGGGCTTTACCTTTTTCAAGGACGCCATAGGCCGGATACGGGAGCCCCAGCCCATGGAGTTCAGCGTGGTTTCGGTGCTGATCCTGCTGTTGTCGGTCTGTGTCAAGCTGTGGATGAGCTTTTTCAACAGGAGGCTGGGAAAACGCATCGACTCCAAGGTCATGCTGGCCACGGCGGCGGACGCCATCGGGGATGTCATCACGACGGCGGCCACGGTGTTTTCCCTTCTGTTTTTCTATTTTACAGGCTGGAACATTGACGGCTTTATCGGGCTGTGCGTGTCCCTGGTAGTCATGTGGGCCGGGATAGGCATTGTCCGGGATACGCTGAAGCCCCTCCTGGGGGAAGCCATCGACCCGGCGGATTACAAGAAGATATCCGGCTTCGTGGAGAGCTACGACGGTATCGTGGGGAGCCACGACCTGATCGTACATAACTATGGCCCGGGCAGGAACATGGCTTCCATCCACGCCGAGGTGCCCAACGATGTGGACATCGAGAGCTCCCACGAGATCATTGACCGGATCGAGAGGGACGCGGTGGGACAGCTGGGTGTCTTCCTTGTCATCCACATGGATCCGGTGGAGACAAAGGATGAAGAGATCCTGGCCGTGAAGAGGCAGGTCCAGGAGACAGTGAGCGGCATTGACCCCGAGGTCTCCATCCACGACCTGCGCGTGGTGGAGGGAAGGGAGAGGATCAATGTGATCTTCGACATGGTGGTCCCCTACCGCTACACGGAGGAAGAAGAAAAAGAACTGGCAAAAACGGTGCGAAAAAAGCTCCGGCAGGTGGACCACAGATACCAGTGCGTGATCACCACGGAGAAGAGCTACATAGCACAGGGAGAGGAAGAGTAATATGTACGCATTTGACAGCAGGGTGAGGTTCAGCGAGGCGGACCATCACGAAACCATCACCCTTCCGGGGATCATCAACTATTTTCAGGATTGCAGCATTTTTCATTCGGAGGATATCGGTCTTGGGATCGACTACCTGAAGGAGAGGAAGAGGGCCTGGGTGCTGACCTCCTGGCAGATCGTCGTGGACCGGTATCCAAGGATAGGGGAGCGCATCAGGGTAGCCACCTGGGCCACCGAGTTCAACGGCCTTTACGGCCACAGGAATTTCTGCATGTGGGATGAGAGGGGGGAGCGGGCGGCCTGCGCCAACTCCATCTGGGCCTTCATGGACCTGGAGCGGGGGCGCCCGGCAAAGCCCCTGCCTGAGGACATAGAAAAGTACGGCACGGAGCCGCCTCTGGAGATGGAGTACGCATCGAGAAAGATACGCCTTCCCCGGGACCAGGAGGCGGGAAGGCCGTTCCCGGTGCGCAAATATCACATTGACACCAACGAGCATGTCAACAACTGCCAGTATGTGCAGATGGCCCTGGAGGCACTCAGGGAAGAGATGCCTGTGAGAAAGGTAAGGGTAGAGTACAAGAAGTCTGCCGTGCTGGGGGACATGATCTGTCCCAGGACGGCAAGGGAAGAAGAAAGGACAGTTGTGGAGCTGTGCAATGCGGAGGGAAAACCGTACGCAGTTGTGGAACTGACAGGAGAGAAGAGATGTTAGAACAGGGATTAGGAAAAAGACAGACGCTGACCGTGGTGAAGCAGACAGAGTTCGGCGTGTATCTGGGGACAGAGGAAGAGAGGGTGCTGCTTCCGAGAAAGCAGGTGCCGCCAGATGCGCGGGTGGGGGACGAGATAGAGGTCTTCCTCTACCGGGACTCCCGGGACCGGCTGATCGCCACCACCAATGAGCCCAAAATACAGCTCGGTGAGGTGAAGCTGCTGACCGTCAAGGATACCGCTCCCATCGGGGCCTTCCTGGACTGGGGGCTGGAGAAGGATCTCTTCCTCCCCTTTAAGCAGCAGACCACAAGGGTGAAGAAGGGAGACGAATGCCTGGTCAGCCTCTACGTGGATAAGAGCGGGAGGCTGTGCGCCACCATGAAGGTGTACGACAAGCTGGAGAAAAAGTCCCCCTACAAAAAGGATGACAGGGTCACCGGCATCATCTACGAGAGGAGCATGAACTTCGGCCTTTTCGTGGCTGTGGACGACCGGTACTGCGCGCTGATCCCCAAGAGGGAGGCCGCGGGCGGATATAAGGTGGGAGACCGGATAGAGGCCCGGGTGACAGATGTGAAGCCCGACGGCAAGCTGGACTTAAGCCTGCGGGAGAAGGCCTTTATCCAGATGGACAGGGATGCGGAGGCTGTCATGGAGAAGCTTATGGCAAACGGAGGGGAGCTGCCCTTCACGGACAAGGCGGACCCGGAGCTGATCCGGGCGGAGTTCGGCTTTGGAAAGAACGCTTTTAAGCGCGCGGTGGGACGTCTTCTCAAAGAGGGGAAGATCGAGATCCGGGAAAAAAGCATTGCAATCCGGTAAAATGTGATTATAATGAGAGGTAGATGGGGGAAACCTCATCTCTGAGCAAATTTGCAGAAAGGAATGTAGAACTATGAAAGTACAGAACATTACAGATATCGACAAGTTTTTCAAGGTTATTGATGACTGCAAGGGAAAAGTGGAGCTGGTGACCGGCGAGGGAGACAGACTGAACCTGAAGTCCAAGCTGTCCCAGTACGTGTCCATGGCCAACATCTTCTCAGGCGGCGAGATCCCGGAGCTGGAGATCATCGCATACGAGAAAGAGGACATTGACAGACTGCTCAGCTTCATGATCAACGGGTAATCGGGAACGAAAAGCGACAGCCGTTTAAAAATGTGGAATTCTTGCGCCTCCCTTTCAAACGTAGTACAATACTTCCAAGTACCACGTCTGGAAGGGAGGCTTTTTTGCGGAGCGGCCCTTTGCGGAAGGGATATATGGTCAAAATGCTCCGGACGCGGAGCGGGAGCAATAGATATACAGTAATTACAGAAAGCAGGGAAAATATGAGTTTTGCACATCTGCACGTCCACACAGAGTACAGTCTGCTGGACGGGTCCAATAAAATAAAAGAATGTATCTCCCGGGTGAAGGAGCTGGGCATGGACAGCGTGGCCATCACCGACCACGGCGTCATGTACGGCGTCATTGACTTCTACAGGGCGGCAAAGGCCGCGGGGATCAAGCCGGTGCTCGGGTGCGAGGTGTACGTGGCTCCGGGCTCCCGGTTTGACAAGGAGGCCAGGGGAAACAGCGAGAGCCGGTACTACCACCTTGTGCTGCTGGCAGAGAACGATACAGGATACCACAATCTGATGAAGCTGGTCTCCCGGGGATTTACGGAGGGCTACTACTACAAGCCACGGGTGGACATGGAGCTCCTGGAGGAATTCCACGAGGGGATCATAGCCCTCAGCGCCTGCCTGGCGGGAGAAGTGGCGAGAAATATCGGCCAGGGCCTCTACGAGGAGGCAAAGGAAGCGGCCCTGCGCTATGAGAAGATCTTCGGGAAGGGAAACTTCTTCCTGGAGCTCCAGGACCACGGCATGTCCCAGCAGCAGATGGTGAACCAGGCCCTGGTGCGGATGAGCCGGGAGACAGGCATCGAGCTGGTGGCCACCAACGACGTCCACTACACTTACGAGGACGACGTGAAGCCCCACGACATCCTCCTCTGCCTCCAGACAGGGAAAAAGCTGGCGGACGAGGACCGGATGCGCTACGAGGGAGGACAGTACTATATCAAATCAGAAGAGGAGATGCGGGAGCTCTTCCCCTACGCCCCGGAGGCTCTGGAGAACACCCAGAAGATCGCGGACAGGTGCAATGTGGAGATCGAGTTCGGCGTGACCAAGCTGCCCAAGTACGATGTGCCTGAGGGCTACACCTCCTGGGAATATTTAAATGAACTCTGCCACAAGGGGCTGGAGGAGCGGTACAGCCCTGTCACCGAGGAGCTGAAGGAGCGGCTGAAGTACGAGCTGTCCGTCATCCACGACATGGGCTACGTGGACTATTTCCTCATTGTGTGGGACTTTATCAAATACGCCAGGGACAACGGTATCATGGTGGGACCCGGGCGGGGCTCCGCCGCCGGCAGCATTGTGGCCTACTGCCTGGGCATCACCAGCATTGACCCCATCCGGTACCAGCTCCTCTTTGAGCGGTTCCTCAACCCGGAGCGTGTGTCCATGCCGGATATTGACGTGGACTTCTGCTTTGAGAGGAGGCAGGAAGTCATCGACTATGTGGTGCGCAAGTACGGCTCTGACCGGGTGGTGCAGATCGTCACCTTCGGTACCCTGGCAGCCAGGGGCGTCCTGCGGGACGTGGGGAGGGTCATGGACCTGCCCTACGCCTTTGTGGACACTATCGCAAAGATGGTCCCCACAGAGCTGAACATCACCCTGGACAAGGCACTGGCCATGAACCCGGAGTTGAAAAAACTGTACCAGGAAGATGACCAGGTGCGGGAGCTCATTGACATGTCCAAGAGGCTGGAGGGACTGCCCAGGCACACCTCCATGCACGCCGCCGGCGTGGTCATCAGCCAGAAGGCGGTGGACGAGTACGTGCCGCTCTCCCTCGGGTCTGACGGCTCTGTGACCACCCAGTTCACCATGACTACCCTGGAGGAACTGGGGCTTCTGAAGATGGATTTCCTGGGTCTTCGGACCCTGACTGTGATCCAGAACGCGGTGGAGCTGGCCCGCAGGAGCACGGGGAAGGAAATCGACATACACAGCA
Organism: Lachnoclostridium sp. An118; assembly: GCF_002160985.1. GTDB lineage: Bacteria > Bacillota > Clostridia > Lachnospirales > Lachnospiraceae > Claveliimonas > Claveliimonas stercoravium. Next base: position 41,274 of record NZ_NFLQ01000011.1, read on the forward strand.
TTGATTATAATGACAAAGCGGTGCTGGATTCCATCGGGACCGGAAAGACGGACGGCGTCTTCCAGCTTGAGAGTTCCGGGATGAAGAGCTTCATGAAGGAGCTGAAGCCTCAGAGCCTGGAGGACATCATTGCCGGGATCTCCCTGTACCGCCCGGGCCCTATGGACTTTATCCCCCAGTACATCAAGGGGAAAAACAACCCGGAGCTCATCACCTACGACTGCCCTCAGCTGGAGCCCATCCTGGCTCCCACATACGGGTGCATCGTCTACCAGGAGCAGGTCATGCAGATCGTCCGGGACCTGGCCGGCTACACGCTGGGGCGCAGCGACCTTCTGCGCCGCGCCATGTCCAAGAAAAAGGGCGATGTGATGCAGAGGGAGCGGCAGAATTTTGTCTACGGCAACCCGGAGGAGGGCGTGCCGGGCTGCGTGAACAACGGCATAGACGAGAAGACGGCCAACAAGATCTACGACGAGATGATCGATTTTGCAAAATATGCTTTTAATAAGTCCCACGCAGCGGCCTACGCGGTAGTGTCCTATCAGACGGCTTATCTGAAATACTACTATCCGGTGGAATTTATGGCGGCCCTCATGACATCCGTGATAGAAAATCCATCGAAGGTGGCAGAATATATTTACAGCTGCCGTCAGATGGGGATTGCCATCCTGCCTCCCGACATCAACAAGGGAGAGGGAAATTTCTCCGTGGACGGAGGCGATATCCGGTACGGCCTGGCAGCCATCAAGAGCATCGGGAAGCCGGTGATCCACTCCATTATCGAGGAGAGAGGACAAAACGGACTCTTCCGCAGCCTGAAGGATTTCATCGAGAGGATGTCCGGAAAGGATGTGAACAGGCGCACCATCGAGAACTTTATCAAGGCGGGAGCCTTTGACGGCCTGGGCGGCACGAGAAGGCAGTTCATGGCCATCTACGTGCAGATCCTGGACCAGGTGAACCAGGAGAAAAAATACTCTATGACCGGACAGATGTCCCTCTTTGACCTTGTGGATGAGGAGCAGAAAAAGGAATTTGACATTCCCCTGCCGGATGTGGGAGAGTATGACAAGGAGACGAAGCTGGCCTTTGAAAAAGAGGTCATCGGTGTGTATCTGACCGGCCATCCCCTGGAGGACTACGAGGAGAAGTGGAAGAAAAATATCACAAGGACCACCCTCGACTTCCAGATCGACGACGAGACCGGGCGGTCCAAGGTGCGGGACGGCATCAAGGAGACGGTGGGCGGGATGATCACGGCGAAGACCATCAAGCACACGAAGAACAACAAGATGATGGCTTTTCTGACACTGGAAGACCTGGCCGGCACGGTGGAGATCGTGGTGTTTCCCAGAGACTACGAGAAATACCAGCGGATGCTGGGGCAGGACGACAAGGTGTTTATCCGGGGCAGGGTCTCGGAGGAGGACGACGCTCCCAGCAAGCTGATCTGTGAGAGTGTGGTGCCCTTTGAGCAGACAAGGAAGGAGCTGTGGATCCAGTACGAGGACAAGGCCGCCTATCTGGCGGATGAGGAGCACCTCTTTGACATGCTCAGGGCCTCCGACGGGGATGACTCTGTCGTCATCTACTGCCGTGCGGAGAAGGCGGTGAAGAGGCTTCCGGCCGGGAAAAATATTTATATTGAACCGGGAATACTGAGCAGATTGACGAATTATTTCGGAGAAAGTTGTGTAAAAGTTGTAGAAAAATCCATTGAAAGCATAAGGTAGATAATGTAGAATGTAGGAGAATAAGGGAAAGATACCAGACTATGAATACATGACAAATGGAGGAAAAATCATGGCAGAGAATAAGGTGATTCGCACGATCGGAGTTCTGACAAGCGGCGGTGACGCGCCGGGAATGAACGCTGCTATCCGTGCGGTGGTGAGGACAGCATTAGGGAAAGGCATTAAGGTAAGAGGTATCCGCAAAGGATATCAGGGACTTCTGGATGAAGAAATCATTGACCTGACTGCAAGAGATGTATCCGACACGATCCAGAGAGGAGGTACCATTCTGCAGACAGCCCGCTGTGAGGAGATGCGTACAGAGGAGGGCCAGCAGAAGGCGGCAGCGATCTGTAAAAAATATGGCATTGACGGACTGGTAGTCATCGGAGGAGACGGCTCCTTTGCGGGTGCGCAGAAGCTGGCAAACCTGGGAGTAAATACCGTGGGAATTCCGGGTACCATCGATCTGGACATTGCCTGTACAGAATATACAATTGGATTTGACACGGCTGTAAACACAGCTATGGAGGCTATTGACAAGGTAAGAGACACTTCCACATCCCATGAGAGATGTTCCATCATCGAGGTTATGGGAAGAGATGCCGGCTGGCTGGCTCTGTGGTGCGGTATTGCCAACGGTGCGGAGAGGATACTCCTTCCGGAGGAGCACGATTATGACGAGGCCGCCATCATCGAGGACATCCAGGAGTGCAGAAAGCGCGGGAAGAAGAACTATATCATCATCAATGCAGAGGGGATCGGAGGCTCTATCGAGCTGGCCAAGAGGATCGAGGCAGCCACAGGCATGGAGACAAGAGCCACGATCCTGGGCCACATGCAGCGCGGCGGAAGTCCCACATGCAAGGACCGCGTGTACGCATCCATCATGGGAGCAAAGGCAGTGGACCTTCTTCTTGAAGGCAAGAGCAACCGGGTAGTCGGATACCGCCACGGCGAGTATGTGGACTTTGATATCAACGAGGCGCTGAACATGCAGAAAGAGATTCCTGCTTATCAGTATGAGATCGCAAGAGAGCTGGCACTGTAAATGACAAAGGACGTATTGATCAGCATTTCCGGGCTCCACTTTGGAGCGGGGGAGGATAATGCGGAGGGCGAGCCGGTGGAGATCATCACTCCGGCCGCCTACTATCTGAAAAATGACAGGCACTACGTACTCTACGACGAGGTTGTGGAGGGCGTGCCCGGCACGGTCAAAAATACGATCAAGATCATTGGCGACAGCCTGTTTGAGGTGCGCAAGAGCGGCATTGCCAACGCGCGGATGGTATTCGAGAAGGGCAGGATGAACATGACTGCCTATCAGACACCCTACGGGGAGATGATGGTGGGGATCCATACAAGAGATATCACTACCGAGGTGGCGGAGGAAAGCATCCATGTGCATATCAGCTATGCCCTGGATATCAACAGCGAGCCTCTGTCGGACTGCGAGATAGACGTGAGCATCCGGCCGGTGCACGGCGCCGTGCAGGAACGGCTGTCACAGATTTCAGAGAGCTGAGAAAAGTGCGGATGGTAAAAGGATCAAAACAAAAGCTCCAGGCTTTCAGCCTGGAGCTTTGCTTTTCCTTATACCTGGTACAATACGTATTATATTTTGTCCCGAAGCCTGGCGAGGAAGCCCTTCTTCTTCTGGGGCACCTCCAGAGGGCCGCGCAGGCCTCTCACCGCTGTGATATAGATGCCGCTCACAGTTGCCTTGACTTCCTTCTTCACAGGGATAAGAGGAAACACCTTTGAGTCGCACATCAGCGTCATGATCTTCGGACCTACCTTTGCCTTCACAACCGGAACCTTGGACCGGCGCAGATACTTGGGTGTGTTTTCCAGCACAATGGAAGGAAAGCCTGCGTCCTTCAGGCGCATGGTGCGCTTGTCAATGATGAGCATGGTAACTGTCTGTGCCGCGGCGTCCAGCTGCTCCTGCTGCGCAGCCTGCCTTTTCTCAGCTCTTTTGCCGAGGAAGTACAGCACGATACACGCAATGATCAGAACGACCAGGATTATTGTCAAAACAATCGTTAATGTAGTCACGGGGAAACCTCCTCACTATGTAATAATCGCACAGTATATTTTAACATTGTTTAGGGGCTTGCGCAATGTTTTTCTTGAAGGGATTTGGTTTTTTGGATGAAATGGCAGTGAAAAAATATAAAGCTACTTTTCTTCAAAAGAGGGATGTGCTATACTGATACGAGTACCCGGCAAAGAAGAATAGCAGGGTGACAAGAAATCCAAAAGAGTCAAGAGGTGTAGATAATGAAGAGAAAAGCAGCGCTTTTACTGGCCGGCATGCTGGTCTGCTCCGCCGCACTGGCAGGCTGCTCCGGCGGTAACCAGGCGTCTAATGACTATGTGACGGTCGGCGGTTACAAAGGAATAGAAGTGGACAAGGTAGAGGACCAGGAGGAAGTGACAGACGAGGACATCGACAATTACATTGCTTCCGTTCAGCAGCAGAACGCACAGGAGGTGACAGACCGCCCTGTCCAGGAGGGAGACATTGCCAATATCGACTTTGTTGGAAAGATGGACGGACAGGAGTTTGACGGCGGTTCCGGACAGGGGTATGATCTGACTATCGGTTCCGGGCAGTTTATCGACGGCTTCGAGGACAGTGTCATCGGCCATAGTGTGGGCGAGACCTTTGACTGGAACGGCCAGTTTCCGGACCCCTACACAGGAAATCCCGATTATTCCGGCAAGCCGGTGACATTTACCATCACAGTCAACTCTATCAGCACCCTCCCGGAGGTGAACGATGATTTTGTAAAGACTGTGTCAGAAGAGTCAAGTACAGTGGACGAGTACAGGGAGGAGGTCAAGAAGACCCTGGAGGAGTCCGCTGAGGAAAATTATAGCTACAGCCTGCAGGCAGAAGCCTGGGATGCAGTCCTTGAGAAGGCGGAGGTAGAGAAGTACCCCGAGGACGAGGTGAATGCGATCAAGGATCAGCTCATCCAGCAGTATAAGGATGCGGCAGAATCCTACGGCATGACCTATGAGGACTTTATCACAAGCCAGATGAACACGGATGTGTCCAGCTTTGAGAAGCAGGCTGAGGAGGCTGCGCAGCAGTCCATCAAGCAGAAGTATGTTGCCCGTGCTATCGCAGATGAAGAGGACCTGACGCCTACGGACGAGGAGTATGAGGAGCATTTCCAGGATCTGGCAGAGTCCTACGGCTTTGAGGATGTGGATGCGCTTAAGCAGGCGGCCTCCGAGGACGATCTGAAGGACATGGTGCTCCAGCAGGTCGTGCAGGAGTGGCTGGCAGACAACTGCATACAGGTAGTCAATGACTCGGCGGAGTAGGAGGCAAAACGTATAGGGAGGCAGCGCTGTGAGGGCGCTGCCTTTTTTATGTCCGAAGCGGAGGCGTGTTTCTGTATGATGGTGTTTTTATTGGACAGCTTGCCATTTATTCTGATTACAAGAACAAGATCCACAAAAAGGAGAGGAGGAATCAGAATGAATGTAATTGTCAGTATGATATCGGTGGAAGGGAAAAAGGTGTATCACCGGCCGGACTGTGTGTATGTGAAGCGGATGAAGCCCCAGAACCGGATGAGCCTTTCCCGAAAGCAGGCGGTGGAACAGGGATGCCGCTGCTGCCGCTGCTGCGGCGGCCTGCGGGGAGAGATGAGGGAGACTGCTCAGATCCTGGCATGGCAGAGGGATTACCGGGTGTCTCTGGATTATGTGAAAAAGACAGACACTCTGTATGTGCGGACACGCATTGGCTGCTGGAAAATTTTTTGTCAGAGGGACGGAGCCTTGTATCTACTCTTCCACAGAAATACCTACAGTAATTCTATGCCGCTTGAGCAGGCTATCCAGGGAGATTACCATCGGCAGGGAGATGTAAAGCCTGCGGAATCTCTTTTGAAGCTGATCCGGTATATTGCGGATCATGACAAGGCGATACTGATCATCAGGGATGATTACCGGAAACTGCCCCAGTCCACAAAACGGCAGAAGAAATATTACCGGCAGGCAGAGCGGAGAGTGAAAAGATTGGAACAAAGGCAGTCCCGGCAGCGGATGGAAGATCTGTTTCGGGAGATTGAGGAGAAGGATCCGGAGATGCGAAGGCTGGCATTTTGTTAATGACGCAGGGATTACGAAAAGAATGTCTGCAAAGTGAAGAAGGGGAAGACGGATATTGGGGAGAGTTAGCATTGACTCGGGTAAAATAGGAAGTGTGATTTCAAAGAGTGATAAAATAGTGGGGGCGGATGTGGTAAAGTCTTTTTTACTTGCGTTGATAGATGAGTATAAAGATGGAAAAGCCCTGTGGATTTAAATCCTCGGATTTGGTTTGACTAACTGGAAGCAATGTATAAGAATTCCCGGTATCCAGAGCATGATGGAAAATCTCCCGCCCCATAGTTGATTTCACATGTCTGTAGAGTTATAATCCAACTACCGATGTTCATGGCTGGCGGGAGCTGGGGACTGAAGCCGTGCGCATGTGTGCGGCGGCACTGGCGTGGCATCCTGGTTTTGCCAATAGAGGCGGATTTTTTGTCCATTGCGGAGGTAGCAATCGTGAAACAAAAGATAATTTTACCAGGCATTCTTTTGGGCCTTCTTCTCTTCTGCCCGCTCTGCGTGCAGGCGGCGGATACTGCCCGGGAGTCGGCGGTCCCTATATGGCTCTGCATTCCATTTGCCGGACTGCTCCTGTGCATTGCCGTCATGCCCCTTATTAAGGGAGAGTGGTGGGAGACACACCAGCCCCATGCGGTGATCTTCTGGATCCTGGCTATGGTCATCCCCTTTGCAGTCTGCTACGGGGCGGGTCGGGCAGTGGAAACGGTGCTGGAGTGTGCCGTGAATGATTACCTGACTTTTATTATCCTTCTGTTCGGCCTGTTCTGCGTGTCGGGCAATATTACCATGGAGGGGGATTTTGCGGGATCCCCGCGGGTCAATGTGGGGCTTCTTGTCCTTGGCACGCTCCTTTCCAGCTGTATCGGCACCACCGGAGCCAGCATGCTCATGGTGCGCCCGGTGCTGAAAATGAATTCATGGAGAAAGCGGAAGGCGCACCTTATGGTCTTCTTTATCTTTCTTGTCTCCAATATGGGCGGCATCCTTACGCCGATCGGAGATCCGCCGCTGCTCATGGGCTTCATGAGGGACGTTCCTTTCTTCTGGAGTCTCCGTCTGTTCCCTGTCCTTATTTTTAATATGGTCCTCCTTCTGTTTATCTTTTACCATGTGGATAAGAGAATGTACCGCAAGGATATTTCCGAGGGGCGCAAGCCGGATATCAGCAGGCCGGGGACACAGTTTTGTATTGACGGCCTCCACAATCTGCTCTTCCTTGCGATGATCGTAGGCGCCGTCATCTTAAGCGGCGTGCTGCCGGGGCTTCCTGTCTTCCAGGACAGTGCGGGGAATGTGCTCGGCCTGCAGATTTTCGGCGGCGTTACGCTGAGTTACCCATCCCTGATCGAGATTGTGATCATTCTCGCGGCGGCCTTTCTCTCCTTTAGGACAACGCCAAAAGATGTCCGGACGAGGAACCACTTTACCTGGGGAGCGATCCAGGAGGTGGCGGTGCTTTTTATCGGCATCTTCATTACCATGCAGCCGGCTCTGATGCTGCTGCGGCAGGTGGGCCCGGATCTCGGCCTAAATCAGCCCTGGCAGCTCTTCTGGGCCACCGGCGCCCTGTCGAGCTTCCTGGATAACACGCCCACGTACCTTGTCTTCCTCACAACCGCGGGCACGCTGGGCTTCACAAGCGGGATCGGGACCAGTCTCGGCACGATCCCGGCGTCCTTTCTGTCGGCGATCTCCTGCGGCGCTGTGTTCATGGGGGCCAATACCTACATAGGAAACGCACCGAACTTTATGGTGAAATCCATCTCGGATGAAAACGGCGTCAATATGCCTTCGTTCTTCGGATACATGCTGTGGTCCGTCGGGATTTTGGTCCCGGTCTTTCTTGTGGACACATTGATTTTCTTCTTATAAGGGGGGACAGATATGCAGGAAAACAGAGAAAAATGTATGGAACTTGCCAACCGCGTTTATGATCTGGACGGAGAAGTCTACAGCTGCGTCGGGTCTTCCCTTGGAAGGACTTTTACCGGAAACAGGGAGAGCACAGTGCAGAACCTGTGCGGCCTGATGCTGACCAGACCGGGGGGACACCTCTTGAGGAGCGAGCTGGCTCTGATCAGCAATATGGCAAGAACCATCAAAGATAAAGAAAAACGGGCACAGATGATGGCGGAATACGATGCGCTTCTGAAAGAGATCGAGGCGCTCCCGGACAGCTTCGGGAAGGTAGACATTGTAGATCTCTCCCGCGTGGAGTTAAATCTCACCGCCCGGAAAAAGCTGTCGGAAAAAGATCCCCTGGTGATCTGCATCAGCCGCACGCAGGGGAGCGCCGGCAACGACATCGGATTTGAGCTGGCGGATGACCTGCATATTAACTATTATGATGTGGAAATCTTCAATCAGGTCTTAAACCGGATGGAGGTGGAAAAAGGATCAGTCGGAGATGCGGAGACAGAGCATTTTGAGGAGTTTGACAAATACCGCAAAAGCAGATTTAATCTGAAAAAATGGCTGCATGAGTTTAACCGCTATCACGGACTTTCCAAACAGGACGCCGTATTTTTCAATATGAGCGATCTGATCTGCGATCTGGCCAGGACAGAGGACTGCGTGATCATGGGGCGCTGTGCGGATTCCATTCTCACTAACAACCATATCCCTCATCTCAGCATTTTTATCAGCGCGCCGTTTCCGCTGCGGGTTCAGAGAATCATGGCCTCCAAAAATATGGATCTGCGCCATGCGAGCCGCTTCCTGAAGCAGATGGACCGGCAGCATCAGAAATATTATGATTTCTACACATACGGCCGGTGGGGACATCCGGAAAACTATGATCTGTGCATCAACAGCGCCAATTACGGGATCAGGGAAACCATTGATCTGATTGAGCGTCTGATTGACACCCCCGGGAAGACGGGGAATGAGGGCGCATGATTCTAACGGAAATGTTATTTGTTAGACAATCATTCTTAATTTCCCGTCCTGCATCTGCCAGACTTAGCGACAAGACAAAGACGCCTGACGGCGAGACGGGCGACAAAGCAGTTTGGAGGTATGTGGGACTGCAATAATGGCGGGATTTACCCAGATTTAACAATCTCCCACCTTTTTACTTGTTATAATAAGAGCGAACGGGAGGGGTATTATGCGTGGAGATGGCAGCAGATTTATAAGAGAACATCCGGTGATCCTGATCCTGCTGATCGCGGTGCCTGTGTGCCTGGCGGCAGGACTGGCCACAGGCATCTCTGGGCTCCTGGGCGGGAAAGAGGGGCTTCCCGGGTATATTTCCAGCTGGGTCTGGAGACTGGCAGTATCCCTTGGGATCCTGGCCACAGTGCTGTACATGGTCATCCGGGGCATAAATGCAGGCAGACGTAAGGGAGCGAGCGCAGTCCGCACCGCTCTCATGGCTCTGGGAGTGGCGGTATGCCTGCTTCTGGTGATCTGGCTGCTCCAGGCGCCTATACGGGACATTCCTTATCTGATGGCGCCGGAAGACACCTATGTGCGTCAGTCCAGCTATGATGTGAGCTCCGGCGAAAGCCCGGGCTGCTACTGTGTGGAGGGCATCAGCGCAGAGGGAGAAGGGGTGGGATTTTGTGAGCCAGGAAGAGGCCAATACGATGGTCGCCTCTGTGTTCGCATCCGGGGAGAGCCGCTTTGAGGATCATCCCCTGATCCACCTTGTCAACAAAAGAGGACAGAGTATCACGGTATTTGTGCGCAATACGACAGAGCACGATGCCCCTGTGCAGGACTGCATGGCTGATGTCATTTCCTTGAGCAACGACAATCTGGAATATGAGGGGATAGATGTGTTCCTGCCGGGAGAACTGATCCTGTCCTGGTCCGGAAGAGAAAAGATGGCAGAGCAATATGGGGAACCAGATGAGACAAACAAGATGGGAGACCATCAGACAGAATATACCTATCATCTTTTTGGGGAAGAGTACGGACACAGGATACGGCTGGGCTACGGCCCCAACAATCTCCTGCACTCCATCTGGATAGAAAACTGGATAGAGACAGATCAGTGAAAGCTGGGACAGGACCTGTAACGGGACAGATTTTGAAAGGAAAGCATGACTTTTTGTTCCCCTGCATACATTGTAAAAAGAATGTATGCAGGGGTTTTTATGAAGGAGTATATTGAGGAGAGGGCAGTGGAGATCGCATGCTATATCATTGAACATAAGGCGACCGTAAGGCAGACGGCAAAAAGATTCGGGGTAAGTAAATCTACCATACATATGGAAGTGATAATATAGAGCGATTTGTGTGGATGGTGAGATAAAGAAATAATGCCGGTCAGCAGACCGGCTGTTTTTGCGAAAAGAAAACTTGCTAAATCAGAGATAATATTAAATAATAGAAATTAGAAACGGCCAGACTTTATGGCAGGAGAAATTGTGACTGAATAATAGATGATTGGAAATCAAAAGGAAAGGAAAAGAACGATGTCTGAATGGAAGAATGTTACTGATACATTTTCAGAGGAGGAAAGACATTATAACGGTAAATATCTGGAAATTGATGAAGTGTATGATGATGTGGTTGAAGTCAGTGTGTTTTCAGCGTTGGATGAGCCATATGAAATATATTTCACTTATGATATATTTTTTGGAATTGTATATGCTGAAAAAGAAAATGTTTATGAAATCAGGGACGAGATGAAGCGAGAGCTTCAGACAGAATACGAAAAGCATAAACAAGTAACAGATGAGTTTATAAATAAGTTTTCCGAAAAATATGGTGTATGTATGCCGGGAGATATTTTCTCTAATTTTGATATTTCAACATTTTTTTAATGGAGAGTCTGAGAGTTGGAGCAGAGGGGCAGTGAATGAAATAAATGGAGGAATTTTAAGAATGATCACAACGGAAGAAGCTGAAAGAATAGATGGGGAATTTACGAATGCTTTTGAAATGGAAACTGTAAGTTGCAGACAGGCCGCTGAGAAAATGTATGACGCGTGGCAGGATCTGTATTCTATAATGGAGCGGGAAAATAATTATTCGGATAAACTGGGGAGCGATATCCTGGACTGGCAGATCGGAAACTGGGCGAATGACGTTACTATGGCGCTTCATAATGCCGGATTATATAAAAAGTGCATTGAAGTAAACAGGCAGATACTTAAAATTTCATGGGGGAATGGCGGAGAGTTGTTTCATGAAAATGCCAGACGCGATATTGCCGATGAATACAGTGGCAGCGGCAACATACAGAAGTGTTATCAGCTGTATGAAGAATATTTGAATGCTGATCCCCTGTGGGGATGGGGATGGATCGGGTATTTCCGGCAGTTAAATGACCATGATGATACCAAATATGAGCAGGTTCTAAACGAACTGTATGAGAAAGTAAGATCAGGTGTGGAGTTCCGTGATAAGGAGGATCTGTATCGGGAACTTGGTGATGAATATAATACGCTGGGTAATCAGGAGCGGGCAGATTTCTTTTATGGTCTGGAAGATAACGAGAAAGCGATAAGACAGAAAAATATGTTTGCGAATACAGTTTCTACGAGTGAAACAGAGAAAGCAATCGAAAAGATTACACACAGAAGTCAGAATTTTCCCAAAGAGGCATTCCAGGTGTTAACAGAGAATGAAGAAGAGGCGAAACCGTATCTGAGAGAATCATTGGAAAAAGCGATACGAGAAAAAACGGATCTGGACAGTGACTATCAGCTGCATTTTTATGCATTGTTTCTGCTGGGGCAGTTTCAGGACAAAGAAGCATTTCCCAAAATTACAGAACTTGTATCCCTCCCGCCGGAGGTTGTGAGCTATCTGATCGGAGATGCTGTTACATCAGGATTGTCGGATATCCTGTACAATACATACGATGGGGATCTGAATCGGTTAAAACAGATGATTGCGGATATAAAAATCGATGAGTATGTCCGGGCGGATGTGCTGGATGTAATGGGACAGTTATATCTGGATGGAGAAATCCCGGAAACAGACTGGAAAAGTTTCCTTTTACAGAAAATTCACGGGGCACAGGGATATGACCACATTTATAACAGAATAGCAGATCTGATCTGCAGATGTCATTTTGTCGATATGCTTCCGGAGATCCGTTATATGCTTGACCATGATCTGATGGATGAGGGATATCTGGGAAAATATGATTCGTGTGTGGATCTTATGTTTGATTACGGCGAGGAAGAAGAAACGTTTTGTGCGAAATCAATGGATGCTGCTGAATGCCTTAAGTCATGGGCGATGTTTGCAGACAGCAGTACGAAAAATCCGGATATGAGTGAGAAAGACCTGGAAAAAATGTTCAGGGCAATGGAAAGAGCCGTGAATCCTCTGATCCGAAAAAAGAAGATCGGGAGAAATGATCCCTGTCCCTGCGGAAGTGGGAAGAAGTACAAATTCTGTTGTATGAATAAGCCAAAAGAGCCTCTTGATGAGATTGAAACGCCTGAAGAACGGCGCAGATGGCTGGAGCGGTATCCGGCTGTGGGCGACGAGCGGAAACATGGAAGGGTCTATCTGAATGATTATTATGACAGAGAAAGCATCGAAACAGATAAAATCCTGTATCTTGGTTTGATGCACCGCCCGGGGCCGATCTGGAACCGGGATGAGCAAAAAGAAAACCGCCGTACAAAAGAATATCTCTATCTGGCATTTCAGAGGACAGTTGAAATGGCGAACAGGGAAAGAGTGACATCACTGGCAGAGTTTGATAAAAAGCACAGTATCCATTACCGGTGTGAAGAGTGGATCGGCAGACTTCTAGAACTGTTGAAAGATGCCGGCGATCAGGCGATGTATAAAGAAGTTGATAACTGGACAAAAACGATGAAGAAGTAAGGCGGTGGAAAGAGATGTATCTTCAATGTACAAAAAAGATGCTCGATAAAATGGATATACAAAGAATCGAAATGCTTCCGGCGGGTGACTGTAATGACGGGGCAGGCGGATTCTATTCATGGCATGTAAATTATATTACGGTCAATCGGCGGAAAGCAATCGTGTGTATGAATAATCTGACAAGGTACCCGCTCGTCCTGTACCGGCCAAAAGCAAAGGATATCACGCATCTGGAAGAACGGATTAAGGAAGGAATCCGGGCAGCGTTCCGGGAAGAAGGGGTGCCGGAGATCGTTACGGAGGAATATCTGCGAAATTGCGGCAATGTGATATACTCTAAAACGGCGGGGAGAAGTCTTGTGGCGAATCTGAACAAGACGTGCGAGACAGTGGGGTACTATATTGAACTCATGGATGAAGAGTCTGTGATACAGAGAAGGATCAGCCTGGCGCTCGGACGCTATATTGTAAAGTTTGGAGAGGAGTATGACTATCCTTCGGAGAGATTATTCCGGGGGCTTTGCCTGATGAAAGGAATGCCGGAAGAGAACTGGGAACAGATACTTCAGATCGAGAATTATCAGTTGAAAATTAAACTTATGCTTGCCGGGTATGATATCTGGCGCCGTATTCTGATTCCGTCCAGATGCACATTCAAACAGCTTCACCGGGTTATACAGGAAACTTTCGGCTGTTTGATTATCATCTCCATGAGTTTACTGTACTAGACGAAACGTATATTCCGGAAGAGCATACCCCATTATATGCATGGCCGATAAAAATCAGGATTGTCGATGGAGAAGACCCGGAAGCGGAAGAGTATCTGGAACCGGATCAGTATGAAGTGAAATACGATAACCGGACAAGTCTGAGAGAAATTTTCAGTGATATGGAACGATGTCTCTATACATATGATTTTGGAGACAACTGGGAACATGAGATTCTGCTGGAAAAAGTGATAAAGGACAGCCATAACCGTTTTCCGGTCCTGCTGGAACGTGAAGGAGAAAGACCGCCGGAAGATGTAGGGGGACCGACTGGATTCAAGGAGTATCTACGTGTCATTTCTGATCCTGAATCTCCGGAATATGAGTCCATGGCTGCATGGTCGGAAATAACAAAAGCAAAAAAGAGAACCGTAGAGGAGATCAACCGAAGTCTGCGGTATTATCACTGAGACGAGGATAGAGATCACGGAAAAATCTTGAAAAATAGATGTATGAGGAAAAGGAGAATAACATGATCGCACCGAGGAAGATAAAATTTGAAGCGAAGAAAAAAAGAGATGAAAATTATGAATTTCGCATTTTCTTAAAAGGGAATGCAGATGATAAGGAACTGGATGAGCAGTTCCACAGACTGCATAGAGAGCTCTTTGCCGGATATGACTGCAGCCGATGCAGAAACTGCTGCAAGATGTATCGCGGGAGTATTCCGGAAGAAGATCTTGCACGGGATGCAGAGCATATGAGGCTTACAAATGAGCAGTTTATTGAAAGATATCTGGGAAAAAAGGATGGAGAAAACAGATACCAGACAAAAAACATTCCTTGTGATTTCCTCGGTGAGGATGGAAACTGCCGATTGGGCGACTGCAGGCCGGAAAGCTGTAAGAAATATCCATATACGGATCAGCCGGACAGATGGGCGAGCCTTTACAGTGTGCTGGATGTGATCGAAGTTTGTCCGGTTGCATTCGAAATCTACGAGAGACTGAAAAAAGAATATGGGTGGAGATACAGGAGATGACCTTTCCTCGCAAGGAAAGAATGAGATAATCTTTTTATAAATACAACAAAGGTGTTGAAGGATAATCATGTATGCAAAACAGCCTAAAAAACTTTTGATCTTGAATATCCTGGATATTCTGCGTAAATATACTGACGAAGATCATCGTTTGAGTCAGAAGGAAATAGCGGATATTCTGAAAAATGAATACGACATGAAAGCAGATCGGAAAGCAATCCGCCGGAATCTGCTGAATCTGATGGACTGCGGCTATAATATCGAATACAGTGAGACAATCAGAAATGTACCGGTGAGAGATAAACAGACCGGCGAAGTCCTCAGAGACAGCAAGACGGGCAAACCGATCATGGAGGAAAATGAACTATGGTCGGATTTTTACCTGAAAAGAGAATTTACAGATGGAGAACTGAGGCTGCTCATTGACGGACTTCTTTTTTCAAAACATATTCCTTACAGTCAGTGTAAAGAGCTGGTAGAAAAACTTGAGGGCCTTTCCAATATTTATTTCAAATCCAGAGTCAGATATATCGCCACGCTTCCGGAAGACAAAACGGATAATAAACAGCTTTTTTATAATATTGATGTACTGGATGAGGCAATCAATAAGAACCGCAAAGTATCCTTTGAATATGTGGAATACCTGACAGATAAGAAACTTCATTCAAAAAAGAGGGAAGATGGAAGTGTCAGAGAATATATGATTACACCTTATCAGATGGTGGCAAAGGAAGGAAAATATTATCTGATCTGTAACTATGACAAATATGATGATGTCTCCAATTATCGGATCGACCGCATACGGAACATAAAAATCCTGGATGAAAAGGGAAAACCTTTCCGGGAATTAAAGTGGTCCGGTCATCAGAATCTGGATCTGGCAGAATACATGAAGGAGCATGTATATATGTATTCCAGTGAGAATGTTCATGTAAAATTTCGGATTGTAAAGCCCATGATCACGGATGTGATCGATATGTTTGGAAAAGATGTGGTATTCTCGGATGAAGATGAGACTCATGTGACGGTCACGACAAAGACAAATGAGCGGGCGATGGAGCAGTTTGCAAAGAACTTTGCGCCGGATGTAGAAGTGCTGAAGCCGGAGAGCATGAGAGAAAAATTGAGAGAAGAGCTGGAAAGGGCAGTGGAAGTGTATAGAAATATATAATATATATCAGACAAGAAAAAAACGAAGATTATCAAATTAATAAATTAGAGAATACACTGCAAAATAAATTGCATATTGTAAAAAATATTATGGATTCATAATATGAAATCTCTTTACCCCAAATTTGGTAGGAATATTCTCTTGTAAGTCCGCAATCAGTTTTCAGGCTGATTGCGGACTTTTCTCTATTCTTCGTCATTTTCCATTAGATCAATAAATTCTTCAAGACTCATTCCTTCTGGAACTTTTGCAACTTCAACGGAAAGAAAAGGACCATTTTTTCCGGTATCTGCTTCATCATCTTCGGGCTCAGCAGGAGGAAGCAAAAGGTCATGGTAGTCATTGATGAATTTTGTAAAAGTCAACGGATCCAAGGCTGCATGGTTTCTTTTTAAGAATTTGCTTATCAGAGGAAAAATCCGATATGACTCAGACAGAGCATCCGTCGGATAATACTCGCAGTCTAATAGACGTGGATAAAGAGCCGCTATTGTGTCCGGTTTATCATCACACAGAAAATATCCACATGCATCGTGAGATTCTGTCTCTGCGAGAACAAAGACTCCACCACAGAACATCCCTTCTGGCATATTTGGATTGTAAAGAACATCTCCGGAGTGAAAAGGCAAGGAAAAATTTTTCTTCATAGAAATAGAAGTTGGATTTGGGCGATAAAGCACACCGGTATACAAAGCCCATTGGTCTTTATCCATATTAACAGCATACATGGAACCTGGACGCACATCCACAAATGCAAGTCTGTAATCCGGGAGAAATCTGGCAGCCATCAGAAAATCCCCGTTGGAGTTCTCTTTATAAATCGTGATATGAATGATAACTCCTTCATTTTTTGGAATTATCTGCAAGGCCGATTCCAGGGTAGGAAAACCTTCCCGGATGCTGCGGTATTCCCGCCAGAAACGCTCCCCTTTTGGAAGAATATGGTATTCTGCATAATAAACGTCAGGCTCATCTGTTTGATAAAATGCACCGATCAGCTCTTCCTGCTGTACGATATACGCTCGCAGGAAAGTATGTGTGCTGTCTCTGTACTTTTCTTTTAGTCCCATTGTTCGGCTGCCGGTCGGACAGTCGGGAAGAGTTTCTATGATCTCCCGCCATGCAGTACATTTTTCCTCTAAACTGATTGTTTCACACTGCCAGGTAAGCCAGGCGGCTTCCAGAGCGGTTGGCTGATATCGGATTTGTTGTAAATGATTACGGACAGTATCGGAATTGACAAATTTTAAAAAATCTATCATGTATGTTTCCCCTTTCTACTTTAGAATTCCTTTTTACATGGATTACGATACTATCCACAGTGGGTCTTTTTTGGTCCATCATCCTTGCTATACTTGCCTCAACAAGAAAAAGCAAAGGTAAGTTACCGGGAATTAATAAAACATGAGAGAGGTCATTGCTTATGAATATTTATCGTTTTATCCAATCAAAATCCGTTCAGGAACATCTGGAAAAGATCAATTATATATTTTCTTCATTAGAGATGGCATATATCATCTGGCAGTGTCCGGATGCGACTTTGGCTGAAAGATTTGACGCCTGGCAGGAGATCATCGATACCATGCCAGACACTCCACTTCCTGACAGCATGGAACTGAAAGAAATGGAAGGTGTTCATGAATTTTTGAGACAATATGTGAAACTGCAGCAAGAGTTCCTTGATGAATTCAATGGGGAAGAGGACGGGGTATATTTTTATAGATATATCGTCAGAGAACTACCAAATAAGTCGTGGCCTTGGGAGTATATCACAATAGAAAATTTTGATCATGCTTTTCTGATCGATCCATCAAAATATGAAAGCTCTATGGTCTCCTTGATTATGGAGATGGTCAATCAAATTTTAATAGAAGTCTTTTCAGCTGTGGCACAATGGGAAACAGAAAAGCGGGCGAAGAGACAGAGAGAGGGCATCGAAGCCATGAAGAAGCGGGGAGAATGGGAACGGTATGGAAGGCCCCGTAAATTGGAAAAAGAAGCCTTTTTGCAACTCTACGAAAAATATAAGGATACACCCGGCTGGTAAGCATCTGTCTGTGAGGAGGCTCATATATCGCTGGCTACATTAAAAAGATATATGAGGGAATACGTGCCATAATTAATATTGATACTACTGTGTCGTTGGTGTGTAATAATGTAAAAATAAAAATTAGAATTTTATGGATTATATGTAAAATTGTTGAAAAATATAATGGAAAGATATATGATTATAGTAACAATAATCCATGTAAAAGGCGGTGCCGATTATGAGAAAACTGTCTAAAAAAGAAGCAAAAAACGTAACGGGCGGAAAGAAGTATCAGTGTAGATATTGCAGCTTTTCCACAGACAGTCGTGATGTAATGACTATGCATTATAAGGGGCTGCATAACGTTACCTGGCCGTAACTTGAGAACTGAAGAACCATGGCCCTTAGCCATGGTTCTTTTGCGTAGGGGGAAATATGAATATCATTTATAAACTGACATGGCAGTATATGAAAAAAAACCGGAAACGCACAAAGGCGACGATTTTGGGAATTATCTGTACCTTGGCCGTCCTGAGCGCCATCTATCTTTTCTCCCAGACCCTGTTAGATGTGATTAGAAGCAATATTATAGAAGAGCAGGGCGGCTATCATGCTATTTTCCATGAACTGGATCAAGAGCAATATCTAAAGTTAAGCCAGGACAAAAAGATCAAGCATGTTCAATTGGAGAACTGCAGTAGCCATGATGGGAAAAGTGCTTTGTGCGCCAGAGTGGAACTGAAGAAGGTGAACTGGCTTATTTTTTCGACTACACAGAAGATAGCAGAACAGCTTGGAATGCGACAGCTTCCGGAAAATGAAAGGACAGAATTGCCATACCGGGTGTCCGGGAAATACGATGTTACATATCATATGGAGCTTTTGCAATATTATGGCATTAACCAGGTGGGGAAATTTGGCGTGGGGGTATTAATCAATTTAATTCTCTTTCTCGTAATGCTTATGGGAAGCGTTTTAATTTATAATGCCTATGCCATCTCGACATTTGAAAAACTAAAGTATTTGGGAACGCTTGGCAGTATTGGGGCCACCGACTTCCAAAAGGCAAGCGTGGTCTATTGTGAAGGCATCCTGGAGGGGATAGCAGGCATACCTGTAGGGATTAGTGCAGGGGTGCTGCTGGTAAAAGGCATCATCCTTGCTCTTCGGAAGCTTTTCTTTTATGAAGATACGCTCCTAGTGACCGTGACGGTAAAGGAGATACTCCTGCTTGTTCTTCTCGGATTTATCATGATCTTTTTCGCCTGTCTGTTTCCGGCGTGGAAAGCTGTCCAGGCGTCAGGATTAGACCTGGCTGTGCGCCCTTATACCATAGGGATAAAAATCCGCCAGAGGACGAATTTACTCGGAAAACACCGTATATTGGGGACGGTAGGGATGCTGGCGGCAAAAAACATCTGGATACGCCGGAAAAATTATATATCCAATGGAATACTGATTACCCTTAGCTTTTGTGTGATCCTGGATGGGGCGGCTGCCATGCGGGGGATCAACGGGGACTACTACCCAAGGGATGACCGGAGGCGTGAGAAATTACAGCTATGGGCAGAATTATATACAATGGATCAGGATAAGATTGAAAAATTCTATCAGGATGTAAAAGATCTCCCGGAAGTCACTTCCGTTTCACTGGAACGAAATCTGGATTGGGGCGGGATATTATTACAGCCCGGACAGATCCAAAAAGACTTGCAGGAATTTGAGATATCGGGTGTAACTGGCTTTGGTGGGCTTTCACGGGAAGAAGAACTGTCACAGATTAAGGGTGTGAAGGATATGCACTCAGGAAAATGGATAGAGGGATATTATCTGCGTACGGTGATTGTTGGGTTAGATGACAATACGTTCCAGAATTATGTGGAAGCGGCGGGCTGTCAGATCCCGCGTCAGACGGGAGGGGCTTACTCCGTGCTGGTAGAAGATTATGAAGAGGTCCTGACTCCCCAGGGCGTGGATCAGCGGAGCATCCTGGATTTGCGTCCGGGAGATAGCTTATCCTTTTATTACAGCAGATATGGGGATATGGAAGCCTATACGATAGGAAAATGGTATAGCGAACTTGATGAAATAAGACAGGGAAATTTTACGGTAATAGGGACCACGCAGGCCCCCCCGCCGTATCCTTATTTCTCTGGTATGCAAGATAATATAGATGGCTATCAGGAAAGAACGCTGGGTATTTGTCACATTTATATGTCTATGAGTGATTTTAAAAAGCTGCTGAAGGACCCTGCTTATCATGAGACTTATGGAGAACATCCAACGGATACGTATGCTTCTAATTATGAAAGCAAAAGCATTGCAACTTATGTAAAATTCGAAATAAAAGGGTCGAGAAAAAACGATGAGAGCGGCTTATTAAGCCAACTACTGTACGGAGCAGAGTCATCTTCTCAAATGGAAAAGGAGAAGCGGATAGGAGAAAAAATCAAAAAAATTGCCGAGGATGTAGGGCTTACGCAGGGAGAAGCGGCGGATTATAATTACATGCTTGCGGACGGAAGGGTATTGCCGGAAAATGACACCTTTGTTTTTAACAGCCGGCTGCTTTGGCAGAGGAACCAGTACTTCCATTCGGAAAAATTCTTCCAGCTGATCCTGGGATATGGGCTGGTATTGTTGATCACAATACTGTCTTTAACCAATATTTTCCAGAATATTTCTACATCTATGAGGATGCGAAGGAAGGAGTTTTCGGCTTATCAGTCCATAGGAATGTCTCCGGCTTCTTTAAGAAATATGCTGCTTTTCGAGGCCGCCATATATGGGGTGAGCGGTTGCCTAGCAGGCATACCACTAAGCTTTCTTCTCCTGTATCAGGTATACCTTAGTTTTAAAGTAAATTATGCGCTCCGCTGGGAAATGCCGTGGGATATGGTTCCTGTACAGATCGTGTTTGCAATCCTAATCATTGTCGTACCTGTTGTTTGTGCCATGTCCCAGCTGAAAAATTTAAATATTATAGACTCCATCCGGGATGAAAATATGTAAGGGGGCAGATAAGATGGAAGTGTTAAGGACAGAAGAGCTGACAAAAGAATATGGCTTTGGAGAAAATAAAGTCATCGCATTAGACCATGTATCCTTTTCCGTGGAAAAGGGAGAATTTGTTACGATCCTGGGCCCATCCGGATCCGGGAAGTCCACGCTGCTCCATCTGGTCGGCGGCGTGGACAGACCGACACACGGGCAGGTCTTTATAGGCGGGCAATCCATTTACAAAATGAAAAACCGGGATCTGACCGTATTCCGCAGACGGGAGATTGGACAGATTTATCAATTTTATAATCTCATTCCCGTGCTGGATGTAAAAGAAAACATCAGCCTTCCCGTGCTTTTGGATCATAAGAAGGTGGATCAGGAGGAGCTCCAGAAGCTGTTGGAGATACTTGGACTGGAAAAGAGGGCCGACCATCTGCCAAACGAACTGTCGGGAGGCCAGCAGCAGAGGGTGGCGATCGGGCGGGCGCTGATCAGCCAGCCCCAGTTGATTCTGGCTGACGAACCTACTGGAAATCTGGACCAGAAAAACAGTTTGGAAATTATCAATCTTTTTAAAGAATTAAACGAGGTCTACAAACAAACTATTTTGCTGATCACCCATGACGAGAAGATTGCCGGAAACAGCAGCCGGACTATTCGAATTGAAGACGGGAAGATCATAGAAGATATAAGGCGGTGAGAAAATGCGGTTTCGTGGAGTCTATCAACATGATACAAGGGATTGTGGAGTCGCATGCCTAGCGACAATTTGCAATTTTTATGGACTAAACGTTCCATTATCTTATATTCGAGAGTTAGAAAAGGTGAATATGAACGGATCTAGTATCTACGGAATTTGTAAAGCTGCCGAGATACTTGGAATGGCTGCGGACGCTTATCAAGGAGAAATCGAAGAGTTACTTTCTAACGTAAACGAGACAAAGGAAATAGCAGTTCCATTTATAGTGCACACCATAAAAGATGATCTTTATCATTTTATGGTCGTAAAAAAGATAAGCACAAAATCAGTATGGCTTTTTGATCCAGATGAAGGAAACATAAAAATAAAATTAGACACATTTGCAAAAATCTGGACAGGATATTTTATTGCTTTTCAATTGACGCCCCTTTTTAAAAAAGAAAACTTAAAAAAGGGAGCTTATCAAAATTATTTCTTATTTTTTATAAAAATACAGAAAAGAATTTTTTACTATTTTGGGAACTTCTTTGTTAATTGCGGGAATTACAATAGTAAGTACCCTCATTTTCCAACATATTATTGACCATTTTATGATGCACCCGAATTATGAATTCATGAGGGAAGTGAATACTATTTTCGCTATCATAATAGGTCTTTATATCTTAAGGTTCTTCTCTGAGTGTGAACAATTCCGCGATGCAGTGACGGATTTCATCTTCCATAGCCAGCGAACGTTCCCCGCCCGTATTGAAGTACCGTGCGATCTGATTCAGGTTCACGCCGATCTTTCCATATGCCCCCAACAAGCTTCGCAGTTCTTCCATATCGGCAACCACTTCTACCCGATGCACGATCTCCTTGTCCACCAGAAGTTTCCGCAGGCATTCGGATCTGGACACTCCCAGGATCTCTGCTTTCCTGTCCAGAAGTTCCAGTTCAATATCCGACAGCCGGACTCCGACAAAATGCGGATGGTTCAGTTCCCGTTCCATTCTCTTTTTTCTCATGGCTTCTCCTCCTTTCTTTCTGTTACTTCAGCAACACCACAAATAGGAGAACCGGCAGCCCTGCCGGAATCTTCCTTTTGTGCTGCGTCCCACTTTCCAGTGGACGCCAATATCTGCCAGATCGGCAGATCATCGAGGGTATGGGGAGGCGAAATCCCAAGCAAGAGCCCTACACAGGAAAACACAATAGTGTATTACGGGGTGGATCTTGCCCTAGGAAAAAACACTTCCCTCTACTTCTCAAAAAGGCGTAAGGTACTTTTACAAGGGAAAATCAAAAATTAATTTTTCTGAAAAGTTAAAGCACCAACCTTCTGGTGAGCGTGAAAATCTTCTAAAATAAAAACCCTCTCACTTAACCCAACGGACAGAGAGGGAAATACAATGGTCTATTTCTTAAATTATGTTTTTCAGTATAGTTTTTTCAAATAACCCTCTTATAATATAAAAAAAAGGGAAGAATTCAATGTGTGATTGTAATTTTTAAAAGTTCCCATATAAAAAGTTCCTTTATGACTTTTAGCGTCATAAAGGAACTTACTATTTTCATATTCTGTGAAGAGTTTTTCCATAAAGATTGTTTAAGCTTTTGTTCAAAACTCTCTGCTCTGAAACCATAGGTAATAGATTTGTATTATATCGGGAATTATATTCAAAATCACTGCTGTGTCTGTAACCCTTCTGCAAAAGAACTATTGAACCTAAGCATATTTTTTCGGGCCACTTTCATCGCCTTTACCGATTCTTCCGCTTTTTTGATTGTCTCAACAATTTCTTTCTTTTCTTTGCCCTTTGCAACATCCATTTTCAATCGAAGTTCAACAAACCCTTTTTCAATTTCTGTGATATTTTGAAGATACTGCTCGTACACGCTGTTGGAAAATTCAATGTCATGCTCGTCATTAAGAAATATTTCTCTGACTGAAGTAAGCAGCTTAGCAGAATGCATTATTGTGTTTTTCTTGCCTACAAGTCCTGCGGAACCAACGGCACCGCCAACTCCAGCACCAACACCTATTCCAAATGCAGCTCCACCACCTACGATAGCAATCGTTCCCCCAAGCATTCCGGCTCCACCTGCCGCAATTGCACCGCCGCCAAGATATGCAAGACAGGCACTCGTCAAAGCCGCTCCGCTCAGTCCTGCAAAATTGGAGCCCACCAATGCCACCGCTATTGGCCCGGCAAATGCGCCTGCTGACGCAACAGTAATAATAGCAATAACCGCTGTAATAGTCAGAGATGTAAGCACCGTTTTGAGGACTTCACTGAGTTCTCTCATACGTTTATCATAGGATCTGCGTAACCTCTTCACATACCCCTGCTTACAATACTTACCTGTGAATTGTTCGTCTAAGAAATGATCTCCTTCCCCTTTCCTAAAACTACATAATGGATTGTTCAGATGCTTATATTTCTTACTCGGTATGTCATTGCCTTTCTTATCCTTCTCCGTACCAAGAGGATAATACGGTTCAAACAGCATGGCTTCAAGAAGTATCAGCCTATACCACGGTTTCTGGGGATCATTAGCTGCAATACGTTCCTGCAGTTCATCCATGCTATACCAGTGCATTTCTGCACCTGAGATTTGTGTGAAACTTTCAAAGCCGTTCGAAATAAACTTTGACCATTCTTTTAACCATTCACTTTTAAGTTCCTTAATAACTTCTCCAGTTACAGGAACTTTTGTCATTTCTATATCATTAAACGTCTTATAGTATTCGAGATTATAAAGTATTTCTGTCTGCTCCAATGAGAGTCCCAGTTTATCCATCTGTAAATCCATATCGTCACCTATTCTCTTGTAAATATTTGCATCTGTTTTTCCGAAGTGTTTAAGATGGCAGGAGATTTTGAACGGGATTAGCGGGGCAGTTAAAGTAGTCCAGATGAATTGTTCCAAAATGATACCGAAATACGACCAAACAGCGTTTTCTGCCGTTAGATAGGATAAACCCCAGGCAAATATATTTGAGGCCAAAAAAGCCTGTCGTAAAGGGCAAAAAATGCAAAAAATGATACTGAAACGTGACTATATTTCGCTGTCCTGTGCCGGACACTAGCAGGATGGCAGAGAGGAGGAATGTCTGTGCCGAGAATGAGCAAGAAAAGGAAACAGGAACTTGCCTTTTTTCTCAACGAAAGAGGGCGGAGCGCTCATAACGACACCTGTCGGAAATGTGTCGGAGACTGCAAGCAGAGTTTTCGGACTGTTGTTGTCTGTTGCCCCTGTTATGAATCCAAGCGAAGCCGCCGGCGGAAGATCAGACAGAAACAAAAGGATGGATGTGAAGAATAGAGACCAGATGGAATATTTGACAGAGCGGACCCTGATCAGAGATTTCATTCCTTACCCACGGTTTCTGTTGAATATGAACCTGACTCAGACAGCCAGGATTCTGTATGCCCTGTTGCTGGATCGATCCAAGATTTCAAGGAATAACGGATGGAAGAATGAAAAAGGGTATATTTACGTGATTTACCCAATCATGGATTTGGCACAAGTGTTGGAAAAGAGTCATATGACCATTAAGAAAGCTTTGAATGAACTGGAAAATGCCGGACTTTTAGAAAGACAAAAGCAGGGTTTTTCAAAGCCGAATCTGCTGTATGTCAGAATTCCGGCAGAGGGAAAGAAAAGTGTCCCTGTGAAGGAAAGAAAAGTATCCTCCATAGGGAAAGAAAAAGATACTTATGAGGGAAAGAAACCTGTCCCTGCGAGGGATAGAAAAGTATCCCCTAATAAAATGAGTAATAGTCAAATGATATATAGTCAAATGAATAAAGAGAGAGGAGCGCGCTCTGCCTATGGAAAATATCACAATGTGCTTCTCTCTGAAACAGAATATGGAGAATTGAAACAGGAGATCCGGGAATTAGACAGGCTGATTGAGGAACTGTCCAGTTATATGCGTTCCAGTGGAAAGCAATATGCTGATCATGCTGTTACCTTGAGAAGATGGGCAGAACGGTCAGCCCCGGTAAAAAACATTCTGGATTATACCTGCAGTGAGGAGGATAGCTTATAAAAAGGGGATGAAATTAATTCTAATTGGAGGTTGTTAATCATAGCCTGTAAAAAACGGACAAGGAGGTGGGACCGCCGTGAAGAAACAAAAACTGAATTATCGCTTTCATGACCCAAATGATCCGGCGGTTGCTGCTGAATACATATTGAAAGTGTTTGTTGAGG
Organism: Lachnoclostridium sp. An118; assembly: GCF_002160985.1. Taxonomy (GTDB): domain Bacteria; phylum Bacillota; class Clostridia; order Lachnospirales; family Lachnospiraceae; genus Claveliimonas; species Claveliimonas stercoravium. The sequence continues at coordinate 66,806 of NZ_NFLQ01000011.1, forward strand.
CAAATCAGAAGAAGGTAGAGAAGGTAATCAGAGAGGCCAGTGCACAAGGGCGAGAGAAGGCTGAGAAGATGAAGGATGATAAGGAAGAGGACGATAAAAATAAGATGGAATTATTTGAAGGGAATGTTATACTGAGAAAAGAGGGGACGTGATAACGATGCCAAATGATATACAGGAAATCATCCAACATTTTGCAGAAGATGTAAGAAAAATTCTGGGAGGATTACTTGATGATGTTATCCTCTACGGTTCCTATGCAAGAGGCGATTATTTGGAACTGTCAGATATAGATATTATAATCCTGACGTCTCTGACGGTAGAACAGATAAAAGAGGAAGAAGACAAAATAAGTGATCTGGCATTTGACTATATGGTGCAGTACACAGTTGATATTTCTCCAGTGGTAGTTAACACAGGGCATTTTAATGAGTGGATGGAGAATTTGCCTTATTATAGAAACATAAAAGAGGAGGGAATACGGATCCCGGTTTGAAGAAACTCTAGGATGGAGAAAAGATCATCTGATGCAAAATGGCGTCAGATGATTTTTTAATACAATACGAAAACGAAATTACAAGAATGAATATGAGATATTATCTCAAATATTGTTTACAAAAATGATAAAATGAATATAATAGAAGATAAGATAGTAAAAATTTGTGGTGTTGAAACAAAATGGAGGTAGAGACAAATGTTATGCCAGTTTACAGTAAAGAATTTTAAGAGCATCCGTGACGAGATGACATTTGACATGCAGGCAGCCGCCATTTCTGAGCATGAGGACAGGATAATCAAAGATAGAGATGGAGAAGTATTTCTTCCGGTATCAGCTGTGTACGGACCGAACGGTGGTGGAAAATCCAATGTGCTGGAGGCGCTGCACAGTCTGGTGTTCAAGGTGCTGAGACCATTATATGCGACCAGCGATAATGAAAATGCGACAATAAGGATAAAGAGAATACTGATCGAGCCCTTTGCTTTTTCTACTGAAACCGCAAATGCTCCGACCGAGTTTGAATTATTTTTCAGGACTGCACTGGCAGAATACCGCTATGAACTCACTGTCAGAAAAGACGTGATCAAGTATGAAAGACTGGACCGGATAAAGCTGGAAACGGGGCGCAGATCGGCGCTATTTGAGCGAGATGAAAATGAAATCATACTGAAAGGTGTTTTTTCTAAATTAAAAACCAGTGAAGATTTATCCGAAACTCTGCCATTGCTTTCTTATCTAGGTATTACCTATGCCAAGAATGAAGTGGTGCAGGATGTATTGGGATGGTTTGATGACGGGATTGATTTCCTTAATTACGGAAATCCACGTCAGGAACTGCGTATGGCAGTTTCAAATTCGGATGATGTAAAGAAACTGATGCTGGATATGATACAGGAAATGGATCTAGATATTGTGGACTTCCGAGTGGAAGAGAGAGAACATGATCGAATTGAAGTGTTTACAAAACATATTGTTGATGATTACGAGGTAGAGTTGAATCTGTTTGATGAGTCCAGCGGAACAAAGAAACTGTTCGGCCTGCTTCCCTTTATTGCGAAGAGCCTTTCCGTGGGAACAACGCTGGTTATCGATGAATTAGATGCCAAGATTCATCCTGTACTGCTCAGATACATTATTATGATGTTTAATGATATGAAGATCAATAAGCATGGCGCACAGCTGATCTTTACATCTCACGATTTGTCAACAATGAACAGCGAGGTGTTCAGGAGAGATGAAATCTGGTTTGTGGCAAAAGGAAACAAAGAGAATTCGAAATTGTATTCTTTGGTGGAATTTAAAAATGATAAGGGCGAGTCAGTGCGTAAAGATGCAAAATTTGACAAGCAGTATCTGGAAGGGAAGTATGGGGCAGATCCATATCTCAGGAAGATTATAGATTGGGGGCGGGTCAATGCCTAAAAAAGCCGGGATGGAGGCGTGGAAGAAAAAGCGCCGTAAGGAATATCTGGAAAAGAAAGAATTCCGTTACTATATTTTCTGCGAGGGCCAGCAGACAGAACCGTCATACTTTGAAGGATTTAAAAGATACATCGAAGAAAATCCGATTTACCGTGATATGGTACTGATCGAAATAGAACCATGTCAGGCGGAAACCATGCGGGTGATCGGTATGGCGGAACGGTATGTAAAGAAGAACAAAATCCAGAAAGGGCAGATCTGGTGTGTATATGACAAAGATAGTTTCCCAGCGAAAGATTTTAATGGAGTCGAACACCGGGCAAGACAGTTGAGTCAGGAAAATCCAGATTTGCAGTATCACGCAGCGTGGAGCAATGAGTGCATCGAATTCTGGTTTCTGCTACATTTTGCATACTATACATCTAATAATCATCGGACAGAATATATTTCATTTCTGAACGATAAGTTCCGGGAACTGGGGATCGGGAAGTATCAGAAGAACATGAAAAATATATTTGAGATATTGATGGAAAAGGGAAATCCAAAGCTGGCGATTCGGTATGCAAAAAGGATTATAAAAGATGGACAAGGGAAAACACCGGCAGAGATAGCACCGGGAACGAAGGTGTATGAGCTGGTCGAAGAACTGGTGAAATATTTGCCGGAGGATATACGAAGGGACTTTATATTGTAGTGGAAAGGAGAATAGAATATGTCAAAAGAAAAATTTAAATCTGTTGCGGCAACATCTAAAAATGTTAAATGGGAACAATTAATATCACGCCAAACAGAGTTATATTCACGAAAAGATGAAGTTCGAAGTCCATTTGCAAGAGATTATACTCGAATATTACATTCATTAGCATATAGGAGATTAAAACATAAAACACAGGTTTTTTTTAATATTGATAATGATCATATATGTACACGTATGGAGCATGTTGCTCATGTTGAATCGGTAAGCCAGACAATAGCAAAAAATCTAGGACTTAATGATGAATTAACAAAGGCTATTGCTATAGGGCATGATTTAGGGCATGCACCATTTGGGCATCAAGGAGAGACAGTAATAAGTGAATTGAGCATGAAATATTTTGATGAAAAATTTTGGCATGAAAAGAACGGACTTAGATTTGTTGATGACTTAGAACTTTTGGAAGATAACTATAAAAAGAGTAGAAATTTGGATTTAACATATGCAGTTCGTGATGGAATTATTGCGCATTGTGGAGAAGTAGATGAGAATGGATTAATGGCGAGGGATGAATTGATAGATTTGTCTGAATTTAAAAAACCTGGTCAATATCAGCCAGTAACATGGGAAGGATGTGTAGTAAAAATTTCCGATAAAATTGCATATATCGGAAGAGATATAGAAGATGCTATTAACCTGGGTTTCTTAGATGAAAGAACAAAAAATGATTTGTTGAGGATGGCTCGTACACATGATGAGGATGTTTTAAATACAACAGTCATAATGCATAATCTTATTATCGATATATGTGAAAATAGTACACCTGAAAAAGGAATTTGTTTAAGTCCCCGTTTTCTAGAGCAAATTAATAGTCTTAAAGATTTTAATTATAAACATATATATGGCCATGAAAGATTAAAACCTTTTAAAGAGTATTCAAAATTAGTGATTAATCAAATATTTGATGTCTTAATGAAAACGTTTGATGATAAACATTCGTGGATTCAAATTGAGGAAAAAAAGAGATATTACCCAGTATTGATGAATTCATTTGATAAATGGTTAGCGAGATATTGCAGTCCGGAAATTGTTCCGGAAGGAAAATTATTAACTATTTCTTTGAATTGTGAGAATAAAAAGGTTTATGGAAACCTTGATACTGAGAAAATTTATGCACGGGCAATATTGGATTTTATTTCTGGTATGACAGATAGGTTTGCAGTAAAAGTATTTAACGAATTACTAACATATTAAATTATATCAAAGTATTTAACAGTTAAAGGATAGCAATTTTTATTCCTTAAAATTGCTATCCTTTTGTGTACAAATAATGTATTCATGGTATAATAAAATGAAATAGTAACAGGAATAAATAGAAGTAACAGAAAGGTAAACGTTTATGAACATTGCAGCATACTGCCGTGTTTCCACGGATAAATCCGACCAGCTGAACAGCCTGGAAACCCAGAAACAGTTTTTTACTGAATACGTTCAGCGCACCGGAGATCACCTTGTTAAAGTATATGCTGATGAGGGGATTTCCGGAACAAAAATTAAAAACAGAAAAGAATTTTTACAGATGATGGCCGATGCAGAGCACGGCCTTTTTGATATGGTTGTCGTAAAAGATATTTCCCGTTTTGCAAGGAATACCGTGGATCTTCTTCAGAACATCCGCCGTCTGAAAGCGCTTGGAATCGAGACACAGTTTCTCACGGCCAACATGACCAGCATGGGGAACAGCGAATTTGTCCTCACCATCTTTGGTGCTCTGGCGCAGGAAGAGAGTGCCAATACATCCAAGCGTATCAAGTTCGGGAAAAAGGTGAATGCGGAGAAGGGCCGGGTTCCCAATATTGTTTTCGGATATGACAAGACGATCGGTGATTATTTCAATCTCACGATCAACGAGAAAGAAGCAAAGGTGATACGTCAGATTTATCAGTTGTATACAGAAGAGGGCTACGGATGCGCCGCTATTTCCAATAAACTGAATGAGCAGGGAAGCCGGACAAAGCGGAACTGTAAGTGGAGCCAGAATGCTGTCAGCCGGATTCTCACAAATGAACTTTATACTGGAAAGATTATTAATGGGAAACAGGAAGTAGCAGATTTTCTTACCGGACAGCGGAAGGAAAAGGATGAGACGGAATGGTTGGTGACAGAGCGGCCGGAACTGCGAATCATTGATAATGAAGTGTTTGAACAGGCGCAGAAGATTCTTCATTCCCGGAATCAGGCGTTTAACCTGAATCACGAACGGCAGAGTAACAAATACCTGTTTTCTACGTTGATCAAATGTAAGGAGTGCGGATGGTCTTTCCGCCGGACAGTGCGAAAGTATAAGAATACTTACGTACGCTGGGTATGTTCGGGACATAACGGGAAAGGTGCTGATTCCTGTCCCAATGCAGTGACCCTGGATGAGGAAGAACTGATCGAAGTGCTGCAGGAATACTTTTCGAATGTGCTGAAGAATAAGAAGAAAGTCATTCAGTATGTGGTGAAGGAATTTCAGCGTGTCTACAAGGCGAAAGATGAAAATGTGGAGTATGAAAAGGAGCTGAAGGATAAGCTGACAAAGCTGAAAGCCATGCGGGAGAAATACATGGACATGTATACCGATGATCTGATCACAAGGCAGGAGCTGAATGACCGGATCGGCGGGGCAAGGCAGGAAATCGAGCGGCTGGAAAATGAATTAAAAATGGTGACCTATCAAATCACAAAGGGAGATCAGCTGGAAGAATTGCTGAATACAACGTTTCAGTCGATCGAGGACATTACAGATGTGCACCAGATGACCAATACCCAGCTGAAAAAAATCATTGAGAAGATTGAAGTGGACAAAGATGGAAATGTGGACATTTACCTGAAACTGCTAGGAGATCTGGGACTGGACGAAGCCATACTGGTTGAAGACCGGACAGAAATACCGGACGCAGAAAACGCTCAAAATAATCACGACCGCACATAAAGATGTGACCGACCGCCTTCTCCAGATCAATCCGTCCCTGGCGGCGGAGGCCAGGAAGATCCTGGATGTAAACAAGTCTGAGCGGCACATACGGGGAGGACTTGCTACCCGGGAAAAGTACAAAGGCACGCACCACATGGCTTTGTAGATTTGGCTGAAAATAAAAGAAAATTTCGAAAAAATTCTTTAATTTTCAACAAAATTGCTATTTTTGAAACGATTTTTCTTGATTTCAGACCCTTCATCTGCTAGACTTAGCCACAAGACAAAGACGCCTGACGGTGAGACGGAAAAACGCCTCCACCGGTCAGGCGTTTTTTCGTTTTAATCTAAAGGAAACACGGGAGGTATTTTTATGGACACAGGAAACACGGGATTTATGATGATCTGTGCGGCGCTTGTATTTATCATGACGCCGGGGCTGGCTTTTTTCTACGGAGGTCTGGTCAGGAGGAAAAATGTGGTAAACACCATGATGGCCTGCGTGGCGATCATGGGACTGTCCGTATTTATGTGGGTGCTCTTTGGCTATTCCCTTGCATTCGGCAGTGACCATGGCGGGGTGATCGGGGATTTCGGCTGGCTGGCGTTTAGCGGCGTGGGATGGGACGCAGGACCTTATTCGGACACCATTCCCCATCTTGTGTATGCGGGATTCCAGATGATGTTTGCCATGATCACGCCGGCTCTCATTACCGGGGCTGTGGTGGGCAGGATGAAATTCAAGGCGCTGTTTGCCTTTATCGCTCTCTGGTCTGTCATCGTCTACTATCCCATGGCTCATATGGTATGGGGGCAGGGGGGATTTCTCGCAGCCCTCGGCTCTGTGGATTTTGCGGGAGGAAATGTAGTCCACATCAGCTCAGGAGTGAGCGCGCTGGTGCTCGCTATTTACCTTGGGAGGCGCAAAGGTTATGAGAAGACATCCTACCGCATCCACAATATTCCTTTTGTTGTTCTGGGAGCATCCCTTCTGTGGTTTGGGTGGTATGGCTTTAATGCGGGGAGTGCCCTGGCAGCCGACGGCCTTGCGGCCCACGCTTTTATGACTACATCCGTGTCCGCGGCGACAGCTCTTCTTTCCTGGATGCTCATTGACACGGCAAAAGAGGGAAAGCCCACACTGGTGGGCGCCTGCACCGGTCTTGTGGTGGGCCTTGTGGCGATCACGCCGGGAGCCGGATTTGTACCTGTCTGGTCTGCGTTTATCATCGGTGCCCTCGTGAGCCCCATCTGCTACTGTATGATCAATCTGATCAAACACAGACTGAAGATAGACGACTCCCTGGACGCTTTCGGATGCCATGGGATCGGCGGTATCTGGGGCGGCATAGCCACCGGGCTTTTCGGACAGAGCTCCATCAACTCTGTGGCACAGTGGGACGGACTGGTGTTCGGAGAGACAGGGCTGTTTGTCGCTCAGGTCATCAGTATTCTTGTTACCATAGCGGTCGCAGTGGTCGGCTCGCTGATCTGCATAGGCGTGATCCGCATCTTTACCAGACTCCGGGTAGATGAGAAGGACGTGATGATCGGACTTGATGTGACCCAGCACGGGGAGAACGCTTACCCGTCCTTCAATGGTTTTGACTAAACGGAAATATTTTGATAAGAGCATGAGGAGGAAGAAATATATGCTGATCAAGGTGGAAGCAATCGTCAGAGAAGAAAAGTTTGAGGAAGTGAAAGACGCCCTCAATCAGATAGAAGTCAACGGCATTACCGTGTCCCAGGTCATGGGATGCGGCGCTCAGAGAGGATACAAGGAAGTGGTCCGTGGATCGGAGATCGATATTTTCCTTCAGCCCAAGATTAAATTTGAAATCGTGGTATCCTCGGAGGAGTGGGAGAAAAAGGTCATCGACACTATCCAGAAAGCGGCCTTTACCGGGGATGTGGGAGATGGGAAGATCTTCAGCTATGAAATCAGGAGTGTCATGAAGATCCGGACAAAAGAGACCGGATATGATGCGGTCCAGTCGGAGTTTGAGTAGACGGATCAGGTGTTGCATGAACAGATGACAGGATATATAATAGGAAAGCGGCCCGCCGGGGAGACGGCGGGCTTTTGTGTGCCCTGTGAAATTCTTCAGGGCAGGGAGAAAGAAAAATGGCGAAAAAGATCTTAAAAAATATCCTGAAAAATGAAACGGTATTCTGTGTGTCCCTCCTTCTGGCGGTTCTGTCCGCCTTTTTTGTGAGACCGGACGAGACCTATCTGAGTTATCCGGACTGGCGGACCATTGCTCTGCTTTTCTGTCTCATGATCCTTGTGGCGGGGCTCAGGTCCAAAGGTGTGTTCACCCTGTTGGGGCATGTGCTCCTAAGGAAGGCGGGGAGCCTGCGGGCACTGTCTGCTGTCATGGTGCTGCTCTGCTTCTTCTCCAGCATGATCATTACCAATGATGTGACGCTGCTCACCTTTGTCCCTTTTACGATGCTGGTATTCCGCATGACCGGTAATGAGGAGCGGATCGTGAAGCTGGTGGTGCTGGAGACGATAGGGGCCAACCTGGGGAGCATGGCGACCCCTATCGGAAACCCTCAAAATCTGTATCTGTATTCGGTCTCAAAGCTTACGGCAGGCCAGTTTGCGGGAGCTGTCCTTCCCTATGCGGGACTTTCACTCCTGCTTCTTCTGGCGGCAGCGTTTGCAGGCCGGGATGAGCCGCTGATGGAAGTAGAGTTGGGAAAGAGGACAGAGAAGGAGGCGGAGAAGGAGAGCGGGAGGGCCGGAAAAAGACTGGCCGGGGATATCCTTCCCTTTCTGCTCCTCCTTGTACTCTGCCTGCTGGTGGTGTTTCGGATGCTGCCCTATCTTCCAGTGCTCTTCTGCGTGGCAGTGGCCGTGATGCTTCTGGACCTGAGGCTGTACCTGGAGGTAGACTATTTCCTCCTCTTCACTTTTCTCTTTTTCTTTATTTTTGTGGGAAATATGAAGAGGATTCCGCTGGTCAGTGAGGCGCTTGTCTCCGCGGTGGAAGGGCGGGAGCTGCTGACAGGCGTCCTGGCCAGCCAGGTCATGAGCAACGTGCCGGCAGCAATCCTTCTGTCCGGATTTACTGACCGGATACAGCCTCTTCTGACAGGAGTGAATCTGGGGGGCCTGGGGACGCTGATCGCTTCCCTGGCCAGCCTCATCTCTTACAAGATTGTGACAAGAGAGTATCCCCAGAGCAGGGGGAGCTTTATGAAGGTGTTTACATTCTGGAATGTGCTGTTTCTTGCACTGCTGCTTTTAGAGGCGCTGCTTCTGGGCGGGGTGTAGGGAACACTTAGCCGGGTTCCCGCTTGTAATATACTCCTCCCTGCGCTATCATATTCTACAGAGAAATCGAAAGGCAGACTTACAAAGGAGGGACAACATGCGCTATCAGATCAATCACAACTGGTACTTTACACAGCACTACACCGGAAGCCTGAACAGCATGCCGTCTGAGAAGCTGGAGGAGCTGGAGCGGGTCCAGCTTCCCCACACAGTGAAAATGCTTCCTCTGCACTACTGCAGTGAGAAGGATTATCAGATGGTGAGCGCTTACATAAAAGAACTGGATATACCCAGAGAATGGGAGAGAAAATATGTCACGCTGACGCTGGAGGGGGCGGCCCACCAGGCGGAGGTGTACTGTAACGGGAAATCTGCCGGCATCCACGGGTGCGGCTACACAGCCTTTGCGGCGGACCTGTCGCAGCTTCTGCGGTACGGCCAGACAAACCGGATCGTGGTCAAGGTGGACAGCCGGGAAACTCTGGATATCCCGCCCTTTGGCTATGTGGTGGACTATCTGACCTACGGCGGCATTTACCGCCCGGTCTACCTGGATGTGCAGGAGAAGACCCGGTTCAGGGATGTCTTCGTCATGCCTGATGACAGGAAGCACCTGGAGGTGAAGATAGAGGCAGAGAGGACCGAGGGCTGTCAGATGCGGGCCTGGGTGCTGGGGGAGGACGGCGAAGTCTTCGCCCGGCTGGAGGAGCAGGATTTTCAGGACCATTTCCATATGCTCGTACCCCGTGCCGGACTTTGGGACACGGAGCATCCCCGGCTTTATACACTGCACCTGGAGCTTGTAAAATTTGGAAACGTCATGGATGCGGAGGATGTCCGCTTCGGCTTCCGGACGGTCGAGATGAAGCCGGACGGATGCTGGCTGAACGGGAAAAAGGTGAAAATACGCGGGCTGAACCGGCACCAGAGCTGGCCCTACATGGGCTATGCGGCTCCGGCCAGAGCCCAGAGGCTGGACGCGGAAATCCTGAAGCATGAGCTGGGCTGCAATGCAGTGCGGACCAGCCACTATCCCCAGAGTCATGCTTTCCTGGACCGCTGTGATGAGCTGGGGCTTCTGGTCTTCACGGAAATCCCCGGATGGCAGCACATCGGCGGGGAAGCGTGGAAGGACCAGGCGGTGAAAAATACAGAGGATATGGTGCGGCAGTACCGCAACCACCCCAGCATCTTTATGTGGGGCGTCCGGATCAATGAGAGCCAGGATGATGATGAGCTTTACAGCAGGACTGTGGAGACAGCTCACAGACTGGACCCGGCCCGGCCGACGGGTGGCGTGCGCTATCTGAAAAAGAGCCATTTGCTGGAGGACGTGTACACCTACAATGATTTCAGCCACACGGGGGACAATCCGGGCTGTGACGCCAAGGAAGCTGTGACGCCGGACATGGAGAAGGCCTACTTTATCACAGAGTACAACGGGCACATGTTCCCCACAAAGGCCTGCGACGACGAGGAGCATCGGAAGGAGCACGCCATGCGCCACGTCCGGGTGCTGGACAGTGCGGCCGGACACGAGGATATCGGCGGAACCTTCGGGTGGTGCATGTTCGACTACAACACCCACAAGGATTTTGGAAGCGGGGACAGGATCTGCTACCACGGTGTCCTGGACATGTTCCGCAACCCCAAGCTGGCGGCCAGTGTCTACGCCTCCTGTCAGGACGACTGGCCGGTGCTGGCGGTCAGCAGCACCATGAGCATCGGAGACCACCCGGCCGGACAGATCGGGGAGGTGGCCGTCTTTACCAACGGGGAGAAGGTGCGCCTTTACAAAGATGGCGCCCTGGCAGGGGAGTATTTCCCGACAGGGAAATATCCCCATCTCGCCCATCCGCCGGTGCTGATCGGGAACGGCCCGGCCGGGACGGACGGCGGGCAGTCGGATGGGGGACTGGCAGGGGAAGAGAAGAGGAGCGGCCTGACAGGCTGGCTTTGCCGGTTATATGAGGCTGTGTTCGGGAAGAAAGGGAGGCCTGATATGGCTGCGAGCGGAGAGGCTGTGTCCCAGGGAGCGACAGACGAAGGTATGGGCGGCTGGGGCGTGGAGACCGCTGTGTGGAGGTTTGAGGCCCTGCGGGGCGAGCAGGTCATCCGCACGGTCACCGTCTCGCCGGTGGAGGAGATACACCTGGAGGGAGCCTGCGACACAGCTGTGCTTGTGGACGGAGATACATGGGACATGGCAACCATCCGGCTGCGGGCTGTGGATCAGAACGGGAACCTGGCCCCCTATGCCCACGATGTGCTGCGGTTTGAGGCGGAAGGCTGTGTGGAGCTGGAGGGCCCTGCCCTGGTGGCTCTCGAGGGCGGCATGTCCGGCTGCTATGTCCGCACCACGGGGGAGGAAGGAACCGGAAGACTGACGGTGTACCGGGGCGGAGAAAAAGAGCTGACCTTTACCTTTGACGTAAAGGCCCACGGAGATATGCTTTAGAAAGCTGGGGAAATCTTGAAGATCAGAACAGAACAAACAGAGAAGAAACCGTATCTATTTGACAATCGGGCGCTGATGGCCCTCATCATCCCGCTTATCATCGAACAGATGCTGGCTGTCCTTGTGGGAATGGCGGACAGCATCATGGTGGCCAGCGTGGGGGAGGCGGCCGTGTCCGGGGTGTCCCTGGTGGACAATATCATGGTGCTGCTCATCAATGTGTTTGCCGCATTGGGGACCGGCGGCGCCGTGGTGGCGGGCCAGTATCTGGGACAGCAGAGGAAGGAGAAGGCCTGCCAGGCGGCAGAGCAGCTTGTGTGGTTTATCACCATCTGTGCGGTGGTGATCACCCTCGTCATCTACGCCTGCAAATACTGGATCCTCCACGGCGTTTTCGGCCAGATCGAGGCGGACGTCATGGGGCATGCGGACACCTACCTGATGATCGTGACCGCCTCCATCCCCTTTATCGCTCTCTACAACGGAGGAGCCGCCATTTTCCGGACTATGGGAAACTCGGAGATCTCCATGCGGGTATCTATTGTCATGAATATCATCAATGTGGCGGGAAATGCCATCTTGATCTACGGATTTCACAGAGGGACAGAGGGTGTGGCCATCCCCACACTGGTGTCCAGGATGACGGCGGCCATCCTCATCATGGTCCTGCTGGCGGACCGCCGGCGCGCTATCTATGTGAGGCCCTCCCGCAGATACCGGCCCGATTGGGCTATGATACGCAAGATACTGGGCATCGGAGTGCCAAATGGCCTGGAGAACAGCATGTTCCAGCTTGGGAAGATCATCGTGCTGAGCCTCGTCTCCACCTTCGGCACCTACGCCATCGCAGCCAACGCGGTGTCCAATGTCATCGCCTCCTTCCAGGTATTGCCCGGCATGGCCATCGCCCTGGCGGTGACCACGGTGATCGCAAGGTGTGTGGGAGCCGGCGACTACGGACAGGTGAAATATTACACAAAAAAGCTTTTGTGCATCACCTACGCCTGCATGGTGGTCACCAACGTGATCATCGTGCTGGTGCTGCCCCTGATCCTGAAGGCCTATGATCTGTCCAGCCGTACGGCGGAGGTGACAACGGACATTGTCATTTTCTACGCCGTGTGCTGCGTGCTGATCTGGCCGCTGGCATTTACCATACCGGCCACCTTCCGGGCCTCCGGGGATGCTAAGATGTGCATGGTCATCTCCGTTGTGTCCATGTGGATCTTCCGCATTATTTTCAGTTACATACTGGGAAAATATATGGGTATGGGCGTGTTCGGCGTGTGGGTGGCCATGATCATCGACTGGGTGGTGCGGAGCATCTGCTTTATCGCCCGGTATTTCAGCGGGAAATGGAAGCACCAGGCGCTGACCTAGACCGATGGCGGCCCGATCAGGGGCGGCCTGACAAAATGTCGGTTTTTGTTGCCAACCGGGCCCTGCTACTTTATAATAGAACTATTCCATTGAGGAAAAAAATACGAGGAGGAACAAGCGGTGAAAAGAGAATTAGTCATTGTACTGGATTTCGGCGGTCAGTACAACCAGCTCGTGGCGCGCCGCGTCCGCGAGAGCAACGTGTACTGCGAAATCTATTCTTACAGGACCGATATCGAGACCATCAAAAGTAAAAATCCCAAAGGGATCATTTTGACCGGCGGTCCCAACAGCTGCTATCTGGAGGACTCACCTACCTATTCCAGAGAGCTTTTTGAGCTGGGCATCCCGGTGCTCGGACTTTGCTACGGCGCACAGCTTATGATGCATGTGCTGGGCGGAAAGGTAGAGCGCGCTGCTGTGCGTGAATATGGAAAGACGGAAGTGATGGTGGACCGCAGCTCCAAGTTGTTTGAAAATGTATCCGAGAAAACTGTGTGCTGGATGAGCCATTTTGATTACATTTCCCAGGTGGCTCCGGGCTTCCGCATCACAGCTCACACAGCTGACTGCCCCGTGGCGGCAGCGGAAAATGAAGAGCAGAAGCTGTATGCCATCCAGTTCCACCCGGAGGTGCTCCACACCCAGGAGGGAACAAAGATGCTCTACAATTTCGTTCGCGGCGTCTGTGGGTGCTGCGGCGATTGGAGGATGGACTCCTTTGTGGAGAGCTCCATCGAGGCGATCCGCGAAAAAGTCGGGGACGGCAAGGTGCTCCTGGCTCTGTCAGGCGGCGTTGACTCCTCCGTGGCAGCAGGCCTTCTGTCAAGAGCCATCGGAAAACAGCTCACCTGCGTATTTGTAGACCACGGCCTTCTCCGCAAGAACGAGGGAGACGAGGTGGAGGCTGTCTTCGGACCGGAAGGCGACTTTGACCTGAACTTTATCCGGGTCAATGCCCAGGAGCGCTACTACAACAAGCTGGCAGGCGTGACCGAGCCGGAGCAGAAGCGCAAGATCATCGGCGAGGAGTTTATCCGCGTATTCGAGGAGGAAGCGAAGAAGATCGGAGCAGTGGATTTCCTGGCCCAGGGAACCATCTACCCGGACGTGGTGGAGAGCGGCCTTGGCGGCGAGTCCGCCGTGATCAAATCACACCACAACGTGGGCGGACTCCCGGACTATGTGGATTTCAAGGAGATCATCGAGCCGCTCCGCGACCTGTTCAAGGACGAGGTCCGCAAAGCCGGACTGGAACTTGGCATCCCGGAGGAGCTGGTGTTCCGTCAGCCATTCCCGGGCCCGGGCCTTGGCATCCGCATCATCGGCGAGGTGACAGCTGAGAAGGTGCGCATCGTCCAGGATGCAGACGCCATCTACCGCGAGGAGATCGCAAAGGCTGGATTGGCCGGGGAGATCAACCAGTATTTCGCGGCCCTGACCAATATGCGCTCTGTCGGTGTCATGGGAGATGAGAGGACCTATGATTACGCCGTGGCCCTGAGAGCGGTGAAGACCATCGACTTCATGACAGCCGAGGCGGCGGAGATCCCCTTTGAGGTGCTGCAGAAGGTGATGAGCAGGATCATCAATGAGGTCAAGGGGGTCAACAGAGTATTCTACGATCTGACGAGCAAGCCGCCGGGGACGATAGAGTTCGAATAGACACCATATCTCTGGGAAGCCTTATTTTACAGGCTTTCCAGAGATTTTTCTCTTTTGTTGGCTACAAATTGGCTACACCTGCCATTTGGCTACCATTCGGAACTGTTGTTCCGTTTATCACATTTTCAAGCTGGGCAGCTACTTCTGCCTGCTTATTCGGATACAGATGACTGTAAGTATTTAAGGTCGTCTGTATTTTTTCATGTCCGAGCCGGTCTGCAATCAGAAGAGGCTGGCATCCCATTTCGATCAGAAGACTTGCATGGGAGTGGCGGAGATCGTGTACCCGGATCTTTTTAACTCCTGACTTCTTACATCCACGGAGCATTTCATGGTTCAGAAAACTTTTGGTGTAAGGAAACAGTCTGTCATCCGGCTGGATCTCATAGCACTTATCCATATACTCTTTCAGACAGTTGGCAAGAGTTTGTGGAATGGTAACAACCCGATTGCTTTTTGGCGTCTTTGGCGGCCAGATCACATCCCTGCCGTTGATACGCTGAAAGGTCTTATTAATCGTGATTGTATGGCCTTCCAGATCCACATCTGCAGGCGTCAATGCACATAACTCTCCTACACGCATTCCGGTATAATACAGAGTCATAAATGCGGTATAGGAGGCGGGTTTGTCCTGTACTGCCACTATAAACTGCTCAAACTCTGCTTTTGTCCAGAAGTTCATTTCTTGCGCATGACTTTTTCCCATACTTCCGGCTTTGGTGCATGGATTCTCATGCAGGTCATAATATTTTACTGCATAATTGAACATAGCCGTCAGCTGGTTGTTGATCGCTTTTAAATAAGTCTGGGAATAAGGTTTTCCATTTTCATCCCGATAGGCAGTTAAGCTGTTCTGCCATTTGCGGATATCTTTCGGCGTAATCTCATTGATAGGGATTTTTCCGAATACCGGAAGAATCTTTTTGTCCACCATATAATGTTTACTGATGATGGTAGACTCTTTCAGCCGGTGGCTCATATCTTCAAAATATAGCTCTACGAAATCCTGAAACAGCATTCCCATATCGGCTGTTGCTTTGTTCAGAAAATCCCGTTCCCATTCTAAAGCTTCTTTTTTGGTTGCAAATCCACGTTTCTTTTTATGGATGACTTTTCCGGTGTAATCCTTGACACGGATCTGGGACATCCATTTTCCTGAAGTATCCTTTGTTACTGACAAATCTGATCATTCCTTTCTTAGAGTTATAAAAACCCTATGTTGGGAGATTATTCGCCAGAAAGCAGAGCAGCTCTTCTTTTTATACGCTCGTCCTCATCAAGATCTTCTAATTCAGACATTTCTACACCCTGTGAAGCATAATAAGCCAGTGTCTTATCTTTCCACGCCTCATAGGCAGATTTTGACATGCCGTATTCTTTGAAAGATTCTCGATTGTTTTCCCATTCTTCCAGGAAAAGGCACATATCTGCATTCAGATCAGCTGCTTTATCTTTTCCGTCAAAGGTAATGGAACACTGCCAGCCGTCATGGTGAGGCGGTCTTTTTGTCTCAATAGAAAAATGAAGTCCCGTTATTTTCTCAATCTGAAACAGGCATTCCATTACATCTGAAAGGCTGTCAAATTTAAAATCGCCGGTCTGATGCCCCAGAAGATAGGTGGAAGTAGTATCCAGCACTTTGGCAAGTTCATTGACCATAGCAATAGATACTTCAATTTCTCCGCTTTCGTATTTCTGAATGGTGCGGAGTGACTTTCCTAAAAGATCTGCTAACTCTTTCTGGTTATAACCTCGTTTTTTTCGGAGAGTTTTAATACGTTCTCCAATCGTTGAAATATCCATATCATTCATTATTTATTCACCTCACGCACAGTATAACACAGAAAAATATGTATTGCAAGTGCGTAAAATTTAAAAATGCTATTTACAAATATGAAAAACAGACGTATAATAAAAACACGAATTAAAAATGCGTATAATATGACGTGTAATAATTCAAACAAATAAAAAGCGTATGTAAAATGCACTATTTGTAGTTTGTCAGAGAAAGGAGGGAAGAAAATGCAGGTTAAGGTTTCTTATATAACAGCCAATGACATTATGGAGGTACTGGGTGTCGGCAGGAGCAAAGCATATGGCATTGTGCGGGAACTGAACCAGGAACTGGAAGAATCCGGTTATAACGTGATCAGAGGTAAAGTCCCGATCCGGTATTTCCAGAAAAAGTTCTATGGCTGCGAATCGGAGTAAGGGATGAATATTTTTCAAAGTGTTAAGAAATCGGTTACCGCAAGGCAGGCTGCCGAACGGTACGGATTGAAGGTAAACACAAATGGGATGGCGTGCTGTCCTTTTCATCAGGACCGTCATCCCAGCATGAAAGTGGATCAGGGATTTTACTGCTTTGCCTGCGGGGCAAAGGGAGATGTAATCACATTTACGGGCAAATTATTTGGAATGTCTCCTTATGAGGCAGCAAAAAAGCTGATCACTGATTTTAATCTTCCAATCCCATTGAAGGAGCAAAAGTCTGTTCAGAACAAATCCCGGGACAGAGAAGGTAAAAAAGTACAAAGTCGGTATCATTTTTCGGTAAAAAGTAAGGTTAGAACCTGGAAAAATCATGCCGTAGAGGTTTTGACGGACTATCTGTCGTGGATTCGGTTCTGGAAACAGTTTTACGGATCCGGGCCGGAGCCTTTTGAGCAGGAATGCTTTGTGGAGGCACTGGATAATGAGAGGAAGATCAATGATTATCTGGATATCCTTTTGACCGGTGACGGAGAGGAAATAGCGGAATTTTTCATTTATAAACGGAAGGAGGTGGAGAAGATTGAGCAGCGAATGGAAGAATATCAGCGGGGAGTCCTGGAAGAAATTAGAGAATATTGTAGAGCAGGAAATGCTGACACCGGAAGAAATCCGGGACAATCTGGAAGTAACGGAGAAAGGCCGGATCCGGCAGTCTATCCAGAATTGCAAATACGTGTTGGAATATGATCCATGCCTGCGGGGAGCTGTCTGCAGGAATGAGATGACCTGCCAAATTGATATTAAGAAAAAAGTGCCATGGAAGAGACGGGGCGTACAGATGACAGATACGGATATGAACAACCTGTCTCTCTATCTGGAAAAAAATTACGGACTGACCAGTGACCGGGTGATCGGAAAAGCGATAGATATTGTAGCCAACGATAACAGTTTCCATCCGATCATTGATCTGCTGGAAAGTCTGAAGTGGGACGGCAGACCCCGTATTGCGGGGATGCTGACTCATTTCTTCGGGGCAGAAAATCCGGAATATGCAGGAGAGGTTATGAAGATGCACATGCTGGCATCCATAAGCCGCCTGTATGAACCTGGAAAGAAGTACGATATCATGCTCTGTCTGGTTGGCGGTCAGGGGACAGGAAAATCTACTTTTTTCAAATATCTGGCAATTCAGGATGAATGGTTCACGGATGATGTGAAACGGCTGGATGACAAGAAAGTTTACGAATATCTGCAGGGGCACTGGATTGTGGAAATGTCGGAAATGAATGCAGTAGCGAATGCCAAAAGCATTGAGGAGACCAAATCTTTCCTGAGCAGACAGAAGGACACTTATCGGATTCCCTACGAAAGAAGAGCGGAAGACAGATATCGTCAATGCGTGTTCTGCGGCACTTCCAATGACCTTGCTTTCCTGCCTTTTGACCGGACGGGTAATCGGCGGTTCGGACCGGTAAAGGTATGTCCGGAAAAAGCAGAGACTATGATATATCGGGATGAAAAAGGCTCCAGAGAATATATCATGCAGGCGTGGGCAGAGGCAATGGAAATCTACCGAAGCAGGGAATTTCTCCTGACCTTCTCTCCGGATATGGAAGACTATGTGAAATCTCTGCAGAAGGACTTTATGCCGGAAGATACACAGACCGGGATGATCCAGGCTTTCCTGGACAACTACGAAGAGGATTATGTCTGCTCCACCATCATCTATCAGGAAGTGTTTCATCAGGAAGGCATTGTCCCTAAATGGCAGTCCAAAGAGATCGGAGACTTGATGGACAATGAGATTACCGGATGGGAAAAACATGGGAATCACAGGTTCTCCGGGGGACTGGGAACGCAGCGTTCATGGAAGCGGATCCGTCCGAAAAAGGATTCGGATGGATTCATGAAAGTGGATGAAAATAAGGAGTTACCTTTTGAGTAAAAGTTAACTTTAAAAATGTTTTGAGCCTTGTTCACAAAAGTTTGTTCACAAGTTTGTGAACAGGGAAGTGTGAACAGGGAGAAAAAAACTTTGAAAGTTAAAAACACAGGAGTGAAATAAGGCCCGGATACGGGCAGAAAGAAAAAGGCGGATACGCCAGAAACTAAGCCCTCGGCGATTGAGAGCGAAATACACCCATCGCACAAATCTGACGATTTATACTCTGTGTATTTCGCGACTGCATCGAGCTCTTCCCTTAAGAAACAGCCACCGGCACTTCCTTAAGGGAATCCTCCGGAAGGCCCTGCGGGGCAGACCGGCGTGTAAACAAAGGGATGATCTGACGTACAACCGCCGGAAAGGAGATACATGACAAATGGAAAAAACAGTTTTCTTCAGGTGGTCAAACTGCCCAATGTCAGAGGCAGGGTGCGTTATATCTCGGATCCGAAACGACAGGAAAATTTATATGCCACCTTTACCAATGTGGAGTCGAAATATTGGTCTTACCTTTCAAAAGAAAATCAGAAGGATTTCAGAAAAAGCGGTACAGAGGGCAAATGCATTGAGGCGAGAGAGCTGATCATCATGCTGCCGCCAAGTCTGATCCAATATGATCCGGATATGCTGCTGAAATATTTTTCCGCAAAGTTTGTGGAGAGATATGATATGGCGGTGGCAAGCGCTCTGCACCATAATAAGGCAAAAACCAATCTTCATATTCATCTGATCTTTTCAGAAAGACAGGAATTAGATGTTCCGGAAAGAAAGATTGCTGCAAGGAATATGTTCTATGACGAAAACGGAAAACACGTCCGGACAAAGAAAGAGATCCTGAATGAACGTGGAGAGATCCGGCCGGGATGCAGGATCATTAAAAAGGGAGAAGTTTATGAAACCAATCTCTTCAAACCGAAAAACCAGGAATTCAAGTCCAAGAAATTTACGGAAAAAATGAAATATTACTATACGGATCTTATCAATGAACTGGTGAAAGATCCGACAGAGAAACTAAAGGTGTTTGATAAGAACAGTCCTTATCTGCCTACCAGAAAGATTGGAAAGAACAATCCAAAGGCAGAGGAGATCCGAATTGATAATTATCTCCGGCAGGAATGGAATCATATGGTGGACCGGGCAGTGACGGAAGGCGTGACAGAGGAAGAATTGTGCCAGGTGAAGAAAAAAGAGATCACTGTGTCGGCTCAAGAGTCGATCATGAAGGTGGGCTGGAAACCGGATCAGTTCCGAAAGATCCTGCAGAAAGCAATTGGGAAACTGAGGGGATTCATTCAGTTTATGAAAGAAATCCGGAACGGAGAATTTGACGCAAGAGGAAACCCGCTGATCCGTCATGATCTGAAATTTGATGTGACACCGGCACTACTGCCGGAGTCGGCAAAAGGAGAAAGACCATCTTCCGCTCTGCAGGAAGCGGAAGTGATGGGGCTGGATCGTATTTTGCAGAAGATGAAGAAAGCGGAACAGAAGATTTATGCCATTGAGAAAGCAAAGCTCAGGCTGGAGAAAGATTTGAAAGAAGTGCAGAAAAGGTGGTTTCATGGGAAAGAGAAGAAAGAACTGGAACAGAAGATCGCCGGAAAACGGCAGGAGCTGAAGAAATCCCAGGAGACTTTAAGCGAGATTCCTAAAATGCAGGGATATGAAAATGCACTGGAAGTAAAGAAAGCCTATAAAGCTGCAGTTACTGAACTGGAAGGCGTGCGGAAACTTCAGAGTGAATGGGATCAGAAGGGAATCCCGGAAAAGAAGTACTGGATAATCAAAGCCAACGTTCCAGAGCAGACAAGGCAGAAAAGCATTCATGATCGCTTACAAGAGAAGAAACAAGAGGTGGAGCAGAAACAGAAAAAAGAACGGAAAAGGAGTCATGGAAGAGATTGCCTGTAGAATTAGGTTTTGATGTGGATAGAGGAGGAATTAGGAGTGTACATCGAAAAGATATTTGAAAGAGCAACCATACGGGGAATAGCGGATTATCTTTTATTTGGAAGTGGACTAGACGAAGATAACAGGAGTTATGAGGAACGGTTGGAGGAGCCGTATCTTAGATTTGAAAAGGCAGTAGCAAAATATGATAAGAATCCCACATCGGAGCTGCTGGATCTTTCCAATGAAGTGACCAGTGAAACTGCAAGTGTTTATATGGAGATTGGGATTCAGGTGGGAATATTGTTGATGGTGGATATGGCAAAAAACGTTAGCGGAGAAAAGCATAAGGCTGTAGATAAGTGAGGTGAAGAGTTTTCAATTTATCGAACATTGGAATAATATGTATTGATTATATGAAAAGTAACCGCAAGCATATAAAGTTTGCGGTTACTTTTTGCAACTAATTTGATTTTGGATTAATAAATTATCGATATAGCTTTTAATATAGTGGAAGAAAGGACATTAGAAATCCGTTAAAATATTTGTTTATTCTTTTTTAAAAGTGTGAGTAATTCTTTGAAATCTATGCTTGTATGATCTGGTATGCCAGAATATTTTCCAAAGATATATTGATCACGGATATTTGTATTAGGATGTATTTTACGATCATAATGGGTTATACATTGGACTTCCTTATTTCCATTTTCTATTTCGTTAATAACGTAGATATATTCTTTTGAAAGACCAGACTCCATAAGCAATGTATTATGCGTTGTTATGATTAATTGCCCGGTGATATTTTTTTCTAATGAAAGTATTAGATCTTTGACTAATAAATCATGTATGCCTGTATCAAATTCATCCATAATAGATACAGACCCTTTTACGGCAACTAACATAAATGGAAGCTGTTGTATAAGAGACTGGGTTCCTGTAGATTCAAGCGAGAAATCCAGTTCTCTTGTTCGGCCTGCAATAAATTTAGAAATCATTAAGCGATAGTGTATTTGATTATTTTTTTTCTCCTTTTTATAATAGGCTTTTTGAATATCACGGTATGTTAGGTGAAAAAATTGAGTAAGCATTTCTGCAATTCGATCTAATTGATTTTCTTCATTATCTGAAACTTTGCCTTTTTCAAGACTTCCCAATAATTCTTGAGGTAAGCCGATAATTCCTCGTTCTTGTCTACTACCAAATTTAATTTTACATGAAATACGTGAAAGGAACTTTAGGATTGAATTAAAATTGTCACTAATTTGTTCTTTAATATATTTATCAGCTTTATCTGTAGACTCATGCATTAGTATTGATAATACAGTGTGTTTTCCCCAAAATTTTTCACATGCTGATTTTATTTCATGTAGAGCATTTTTGCTTTTAAAAGCTTTTGGACTAATAAATATTTTTTCTGGGGATAAATCAAAAAAAGTACCTTTGTTTTTAATTAAGGTATACTCTAACCGCTCATGAATTACCTGTTTGTCATCGGTTTCAATTATATACTTCCCAGATTTCTCATTGATTCTAAATCCTAATTCTAAATACATTGAATCTGTAGATCCGACCATCTTGCATTCATGAATAATGGTTTCCATATCTTTATATCGTGCTTTAATCAACTGAGTAAATTCTTCGTCATCTATTTGGTCATCGTTTTGTGAAAGTAATTTTTGCAATATATCTCTCATGTCCATTGTTTGCATAGTTTCAGATAGCATAAAAAAAGAAGAAGCTAGATTTGATTTGCCGATACCATTTTCACCATATATAAGAATTAGTTTTTTGGGGAATCCTTTTTTATCAAGAAGGTTAAATTCTACATCACCAAATGATTTAAAATTCTTAAGCCGTATATATTCAATCATAATTTTACCTCCTGTTTTATTTTACATGAAAAATATATGCTTGTAAATGACATATTTGTTGAATGTAATAGAAAAAATTACGAATACAAATGGAAAACATGTTGATATAAGAACGATATTATGATACGCTTATATTAATAATAGAAATAAGTATTTGGTTTCAAACAAAGATCGGAGGAGTTAAATGAGTATTCAAAGTGAGTTCTTAAATTTTTATGAGCGGATAAAGTTAGATTATGAGGTTAATGCCGAATTGGCCGATAAGAGGGATATCCTTTTAGGTATTTTACGGAATAGTGATAGATTGCCGGGATTTGATGAATATAATCAGGGAAGCTACAGTATGCATTTAGGCATTGAGCCTACTGATGGTCGAGAGTATGATATTGATGTTGGACTACGATTTAACGCAGATAAAGATGACTATGAACCAATGGAAATTAAAAATATCATAGCGAATATCTTAGACGGTCATACAGATTATGGCGCTACCATTAAGAAACCATGTGTTACGGTTACATATAAAAAAGATGGAGAGCCAACTTATCATGTGGATCTTGTGACTTATCTTTATGAGGATCATACAGATAAAGAAAGTCAATTGTATCTTGCACGTGGTAAGGATAGTAAACCAGAAGAGATTAAATGGGAAAAATCAGACCCAGTCGGTCTAGTAGACTACATTAATCATAAGATTGATAAAGGGGATGAAAGAGATCAGTTTAGGCGAGTCATTAGATATATCAAACGTTGGAAAAATCGGCGATTCAATAGTCAGGGACATGCAGAACCGGCTAGTATTGGAATTACTTTAATTGTTGTTGATAATTTTGTGGCTTGTCTAGATGATGATTTAGGTGCACTTTTGGCTGCGGTAAAGAGCATACAGGGTCTTTTTAAAATCGAAAAGTTTGAAGATGATCGATGGTTGTATCGATTAAAATGTCCTATGCCATCTATTCTAAAGTTTGAGAATAATACGGACGCCTTTGAAAAAATGACAGATATACAGATGACGGATTTTAAAGAAAAATTAGAAAAACTAATCCGTGATTTAGAGGCAGTCCAAGGTGAAGCAGATGAAATTGAACAGTGTAAAAAGCTTCAAAGGATATTTGGTGAAGATTTCCATGTGCCAGAAGCTAAAAATATTTCTAAGATACAGCATGACTATATTCCTCCGATAAGTGCATCAGGAGTAATGAATTAATGATTGATATTGTTCGTGATATATTATTAGATTTACCAAGTGTTTCTAATATAACTATTCATAAGGATAAGTATATCAGAAGGCGTACATATCAGTGCGCCTTCAATTGCAATCTTTTAATTCAGGAGAAAGAGGTTGCCGTTATTATTTGTGTTCCAGAAAATTGGGAACAGGAATTAATTCATATTTTTATTAAAGATATATATAGCCTTCCTTTTATGCCACATATTGAAAAGGATGGTAAACTATGTTTGTTTGATTTGGAAGGCTTATTAATTGAGCCTGATTTATATGGAATCGTTGCGCAGTGTGTAGAAAGAGCGATAAAGATTCTTTATTCAGGATTTTATGAAGATATATATGAAGAGTTTGTCCGTGAATTTTCTTCATATTGGAGTTATCTTCCTGATTTAGTTAATATGAAAATATCTATTCCTGATAAAAGAGAATCACAAATTTTAAAATATATATGGGAAATGCCAAACAGAAGAAAACAAGAGAAATATATCCATTATATACAACGTTGTAAAAATGCATGTATTTATGCTGGACCATCAGAATATTTTCAGTTACAAAGATTAAAAGGACAACAAAAGAATGGCTTATTTTGTTATATTCAAGCAAAAGATTATGTAATTCCTCCTGATTTTCGTGAGCCACTATCCATCAATTATTGTAACAAATTGTTGTCAATAATGTATCCATTAAAAAAAACAGCAGATATTAAAAAGGGATGTAAGTCGCAATTATTAATATTTGATATTATTCAGCCTAATGGTGTAGAGACATGCATTGCAATTTTTCTAAAAAATGGGAAATTAGCCTTCATGAAAGACGGACGATTTAAGATTCTTTCGGGTAAAAGTAATAAGGTACTCCCAGTATATGCTGTGCGTGAAGACAAAGCTTTTATAATAAAGAGAACAGATGAAAATCGTTATAATAATAAAAAGATATTGTTAATTGGTTGTGGATCTATTGGAAGTTATATGTGTAATGAGCTTGTCAAGGCAGGGATTGAAAATATTATAGTTGTAGACATAGATCTACTAAAGGCGGAAAACATATACAGACATTTTCTGGGAATGGAATATGTTGGACAATATAAGGCGGATGCTCTTTGCAGATATTTTAGTAAAAATATACCTAATTTAAACATCAAGGCAATTGATGGCGATATTAGAGAACTTATAGAGGAAGAAGAAATTGATTTATCTGAATTTGACTTAATTATATCTGCTACTGGTAATCACAATATTAATAGATGGATAGATAATGAAGTGCTAAATAGAAAAATAGATACTGTAGTAATATATGAATGGAATGAGCCACTTGATATTGGATGTCATGTAGCAGTGATCTCAGGGAAAAATACTGGGTGTTATGACAGCTTCTTTAAAAGAAATGAAATAACTGGAGATTTGTACGATGCAGTGGCTTATACTGCTCCCGGTCAAAGGGTATCCAGAAATCTTTCTGGGTGTGGAGGTTCATATATTCCATACGGATCAAGTGTATCATTAAAAACGGTTGTCGTTGGAATGGACTGCGTTAGACGTGTATTGGATGATAGATATGACGATAATTATTTGATTTCTGTGAAGGGAGAAGGATATTATTTTGCTCGGGCGGGTTTAAAAGTATCAAATTTCTATTTGCAACAAAAAAATGAGATTGCCATACAACGTTTAAGTGTTTTAGCTGAAGGAAAGAATTAAAATGAATATCTTGCATGAAATAGTATTTCACGATGAAAAAAGAGTAATAAAAATAACAAATACCATAGTGGATTTGTTATGGAATAAACGCCAGTTAATATATAGTTATCCAGAATCGGGTGGCATATTAATTGGCCGAGAAAATATTACTAATAACAATCTTATTATTGAATTTGCCACTTCCCCTATGCCTGAAGATATTCAAAAGCGATCGCGTTTTATTAGAAAAGATAGTGGTCATTTAGAATTTTATCAAAATCTTTATAATGAAAATAATGGGATATATAGATATGTTGGAGAATGGCATACACATTCAGAACGCATTCCAGAGTATTCGATGATAGATAAAAAAAATTGGAAAAAAATTTTAAAGAATGATAAATGTAATACGATACAGTATCATTTAATTGCAGGATTGGAAGCGGTAAGAATATGGAAAATAAAATCTGGTAGCATAATAAAACCACAGTTAATTTGTACACAATTTTGGAGAAACATAATTAAGTAGAATGGAAATTAGGAGAAACAATGAAAATGATTAGTAAAATACATAGAATGCCAAAAACAATTACAATAATAGGTGTTATTGTATTTGGATGTTTAACGCTGATTGCTTATGGTTTTTCTTCATATATTGATAAAATAGAGGTCGGTGATATTTCAAATTGGTATTCGACAGCTAAAAATTTTTATCCAGATATAGCGAATCTATCAAAGTTTAAAGGAAAATGGATTTTTCCAGTAGTTTTCATATTATTAATAGTCCTTTTATTGCTACAAACTTTTTATAAACAAAAAATATTTCTTATACGACACCAGTCCTTAGCATATGATTTGGCAGATATAGATCCTAAATTTAAACATAATTATTATTTAAATGAACACGAATTGCAACAAGTAGGGAGTGTACAAACCGATAAAATCGATAATAAAGCAATAGAAGATATTGATCAAATGGCGTTAGCAGCACAGAAATCTCAAAAACGAATCGCTTATTATGGAATAGCATACACTCCGTTTGTTTTTCGGCTGGGATATAAAATTGGAGATCAGAATAATGTTATTCTATTGCATAAGAAACGAGATAATTCAAAAATATTTGAAGAATGGAATGAAGAGAATACGGGAATCCATATAAATTATGTAGAAGAGCATAATTTGGTCGATTCAAGAGAAATTATTGTGGCTATTTCTACTTCTTTAAATATACAAGATCACCATTTCAATATATTACATCCTGAAAATAAGCATATATTAAAATTTGTAACGAATTATATGGGGTTTGATAGTATTGTATCTTATAAAGATGCGGAACAATTGCGAACTATTATTTTGTCAACAATACGGAATATAGTAATAAAGTATAATATTAAACGGATTCATATGGTGATTAGCTCATCAGTTGCATTTACCTTCTTTTTGGCTCAAGGATTTAGCCAACAACATGATCCGGAAATAGTGGTGTATCATTATGAGCAGGGGACATATACGTGGGGGATAAATATGAATCAAATTTCAGAAAGAGCATATATAAAAACCAAAGGTGCATAAGTTGAAAGAGAGTTAATCTCGTCATTTGAGAAAAAATGACGAGATTAAAATATTTGATGACGGTGTTGGCTCATCTATACATATTTTATTATTATTGGAAACTTCTAATTTTACTAAATGTAATTGATATGAATTCCCTATAAGAAATAATGAAACAGTAGCAGATAATCTTAAGGAGTATCTGCTATTTTATTGCATAAAATTTGACTTGTAACATAAAATAAGTTACAATTAAAATATTAAAATTATCAGGTGATGTTATGAAAGAGTTTATTGAAAAAACTTTGCATCAAAAGATAGAAATTACCCCATATAAAAAGATCAAAAAGTTTCCGCTGGTGCTTCGGACAAATTATGAGTTTTATCAGATGGAAATCATGGATCAGGTATGTATTTTAGCCAATCCCAAAGAAAAATTCGGTCTGGCAGCATTACGCAGACAACAAAAGCAGATAGAACGTCTGGCGGGTACGTATTGTGTGCTTTATTTAAACTACCTGAATTATTATTCCAGGGATAAAATGCTGGAAGAAGGGATCCCTTTTGTCTGGGAAAATCATCAGGTTTATATTCCATTCCTGGGTCTGTTGCTTAAGCAGAATGAGGCGAGGCAGATAAAGCCCTGTTTAAAAATTTCGTTTCTTGCGCAGAAATTTCTGCTGACAGCTCTTTATGAAGAATGGAATGATCTTACGGTGACCGCGGCTGCAGAACGGATAAAGGTTTCTAAAATGTCTGTCACAAGAGTTTTTGACGAGATAGAGAGTCTTGAAATTCCTGTTTTAACAAAAAGAGGACGAAGTCGAAGATATATAAAAGCAGGCAGTAAAAAAGAAATATGGGATACGATTAAGCCATTTTTGCGGACTCCGTTGGTGAGAGAATTTTATCTGGAACGAGATCTTTCTAATATATCTATGAAGAGCGGAATATCGGGTCTGGCGGAATTGTCAATGCTGGAGGATAATTCATATCCCACATATGCGGTTACAAAATATGAAATTAGAGAAAAAGGAATTGATCAGGAAAGGCAGATCCCTCGTGATGAAATACCGGGATGCGTGGTTCAGGAAATAGGATATTGCATTCCTTTTCATCAGGGAAATATCATTGATCCGCTGTCTATTTACTTGTTGTTAAAGGATGTGGATGATCCCAGAGTGGAAACTGCCTTAGAGAAAATGCTGGAGGAGTACGTATGGTAAAAGGATTGGGTATATTTTATGATTACTTTTCAGACTTTACAGATCAGTATGTTTTGATTGGTGGTGCGGCCTGCGATCTTTCTTTTCATAATAATGATCTGGACTTCAGAGTCACAAAAGATTTGGATATGGTACTTGTAATCGAGGCGCAGACCAAAGAATTTGCACAGAGATTTTGGGAATTTGTGCAAAAAGGAAAGTATCGAAATCGTGCCAGAAGCAATGGAAGTCCGCAGTTTTACAGATTTGATAAGCCTGAAGAAACTGGATATCCTGCAATGATAGAACTGTTTTCCAGAGCAAACTGGGAATTAGAGCCGGAAACAGTGTTGACACCAATTCATATAGATGATTCTGTTTCCAGTCTTTCAGCCATCTTATTGGATGATTCTTATTATGAGCTGCTCTTAAAGGAGAGGAATATTATAGATGGAATAACGGTATTAAAACCAACCGGGTTAATCGCCTTTAAAGCAAAAGCGTGGCTTGACCTGAATCAAAAACTGGAGCAGGGAGAACATGTGGATTCCAGAGATATAAAAAAGCACAGAAATGATATTTTAAGAATTGTATCGGAAATGCCATTAGAGTTTTGTGAACTGCCGGAAAAAGCCAGAAAAGATATGGAAAGTTTTACCCGAACATTAAAAGTTACAAAAGAGGAATTAAAAAATTTAAAGATCACCGGAGTACAGGAAGCAGATATCATCAATACTCTGCGAGATATCTTTGGTTTATCGGAATAATCTTTGCTATGAGATAATAGAAATTTTTTGATAAAATTCAAATAAAATCTTCGCTTTTTACTTCTTCTTTGATATAATACATACATGGCAACGCGACGGCAACTGAGGATAAGTAAGTCAGCGCACAATATGAAAATGAGATAAAAGAAATCGGAAAGTTCATAAAACTTAAACAAATTTGTTTGAGTTTTGAAGAAAAGAACCGAGTTCGAATAGGAGAGTAAAGCCCACAATCCCAGCATTTGTTCGGGGTGAGGGCTTTTTCTATAGGTTGATTGTCAAGAAAATGTCCACATACTCTTTTCTGCAAAAAACATATTATGATTTATATATAAATTCGAAAGTGAACTTTACGGAATCTGTATTTTATCAATTTATTTATTGAAAGTCCGAGAAATATTTTTTTAGAAATGATATATTTGAAAGGGATGAATGAATTTTAGAAAGTGGAGAAGAAATCATAATAAAGAATCTCAGAAAATAGAAATCACGGAAATGTGGCAGGTTTGAAATACCAGCTTCTCTGTTATTTACCATAATCCACAATAAAAAAACAGAATGGAAACTGTTGGTTGACACATTTCAAGGGGGAAATGGTTGTTTGCAACCGTTAGATTTGATATCTTTGAGGTGCTTAAGTAAGAGAACAAGTATCTTAAGGAGGAGTGAGTATGATTTTAGCAGATAAAATTACAGATTTGCGAAAAAAGAATGGATGGTCACAGGAAGAACTGGCAAATCAGCTGGGTGTATCTCGTCAAGCAGTTTCGAAATGGGAAAGTGCGTCATCTATACCAGATTTGGATAAGATAGTTAAAATGAGTATCATTTTTGGAGTTAGTACAGATTATCTGTTAAAGGACTCTCTTGAAGCAGGGAGAGATACCGAAGAAATCTTGGGATACAATACAGCAGAGTTGGGAATGGATGAAAAAGCTATACAGATGATTTCTATGGAAACTGCGAACGTTTATTTGGAGCTTTTGCGAAATATATCTTCCAAGATTGCATTAGGTGTATCCCTTTGCATTTTATCACCAATAATGTTGATTGGTCTTACAGGGGTGTCGGATAAGAAAGAGGGGATGATTCTTTCTGTGGAAGTTGCAGTGGGTATTGGGATGACAATACTTTTACTTATGGTTGCGGTGGCAGTAGCGATCTTTATTATATACGGAAGAAAAATGGAAGTATATGATTTCCTTGAAAAAGAACCGATAGAACTGGCCTATGGAGTAAAGGGATTGGTTGAAAAAGAAAAATTGGGGTATGAAGCTGCACATAGCAGAAACCTTGTGTTAGGGATAGTGCTTTGTATTCTTAGTGCAGTACCAATTATGGTGTTGGCTGTATCGGATAAAAATGGAATGTTGACAATAGTCGGTGTGAATCTTTGTCTTATCTTAGTGTCAATTGGTGTATATTTACTTGTATCTACCGGGATTGTATATGGCGGATTCCAGAGATTATTAGAAGAAGGAGACTATACAAGAAGTCAGAAAATTGAAAATAAAAGAAATGATGTAATAGATAAAATATATTGGTGTTCAGTAACTGCAAGTTATCTTGGGTGGAGTTTTATAACTATGGAATGGGAAAAGACATGGATTGTTTGGCCAATTGCCGGAGTATTTTATGGCGCTGTTGTTGGAATCAGTTCTGTTATAAGAAAACATTGAAATTATAAAGGGTGTATCTATTCCTAACGTATCATTCGGAAAGAATTTTACTGTTTTAATTGTTTTATGTTGACATTTTTAAGTCCCGCACCAATTACTACGAATTTTATATCGAAAAACAGTGGGGCAATAAACTGAAAACTTGCAAGCCACTGGATAAAACTCTATTGGAGTTGAAAAATCCGGTGGTCGTGAATAAATTGTTTCGAGGTGAATAAAAAATGGTGGCTACATTTTGGCTACATAAATATTATAGACGAAATGGATAGTGCATATAAAATAATAAAAATCAGACAAAAAGCGAACTGATAATTCGCATTATTTGTAAGCGTATAAATATAAAAGTGGAGTTCGAATAGTAAACAGGGAGCCGGGAGACCGCATAAACACTGGGTTTCCCGGCTTATCATATGCTCCGTGGTACTATTTTGGAACTAAAATTGCAATGAGTAAAAATGAATAAAGAGATAGAAATGTGCAGAAAGCCGTTTGTTCTTTTAACTGAGAGCAGGCGGCTTTTTGGCGTTCTATAAATATATGGCTGCCTGCCAAAAGAGAAAGAGAGGAATTATTTATGAAAAAAATGAGAAAATCCGCTAGTAATGTGAACAATGCTGTTAATCTGATCTCCGGAGCCTATACCTTGCCCCTGATTGACAAACTGTTTTCCAACAGCCAGAGGATTGAGAATATGGATGATGTTTATTTCGCCATAACTGCATTGGTGGATACAGACAGAATCAGCGAGGCGTTCCATATGATAAGAGGATTGTTTGGAATTTCCGGTATGGAATATCCGCAGGAGATTGCACAGTTGGAAAAATCGGAAGAACTGCAGGAATCTTTTGTGTCGGAATTTATTTTTGATTTTTATGATGTGATAGAGGATAAGAGGATAGAAACAGAAGAACAGGAAATTCCCGTTTAAAATGCGGGAATATTACATAGCCGGAAGGTTTTCAATTTGCGAAAATCATCCGGTTTTTTCATGCCTATTTTTATACATAGTCATTTCCCTACACGGGAAGATGGCTATTAAATTTTCAGGAAAGGAGGGAACCGTTATGGCGAATTGCAAAGTAATTGCGATTGCCAACCAGAAAGGCGGAACGGGGAAAACCACCACGACTGTCAACTTAGGGATCGGACTTGCCAGAGAAGGGAAAAAGGTCCTTCTGGTAGACGCTGATCCACAGGGCGATCTGACCACTTCATTAGGGTGGCCGGAGCAGGATAATCTTTCTGTGACGCTTGCCACACAGTTAGAGGGCATTGTGGCTGACCGGGAAATGGATAGCCACGCCGGGATTTTACACCATGAGGAAGGCGTTGATCTGATCCCGTCTAACATTGAACTTGCAGGACTGGAAGTTATGCTTGTCAATGCCATGAGCCGGGAACTGACGCTGAAAAACTATCTGAATGAAGTGAAAAACGGATATGATTATGTGTTGATTGACTGTATGCCGAGTTTGGGTATGCTGACAATCAATGCACTGGCGGCGTCAGATAGTGTAATTGTTCCGGTACAGGCTCAGTATCTTCCGGCAAAGGGAATGACACAGCTTATGAAAACAATCGGGAAGGTACAAAGGCAGATCAATCCGGCGCTGAAGGTAGACGGAGTGCTTTTAACACTTGCGGATATGAGGACAAATCTGGCCCGTGTGACCGCAGAAAGTATCCGGCAGAATTATGGGAGGATGGTCAAGGTTTACCAGACGGTCATTCCGGTTGGCGTGAAAGCAGCGGAAACGAGTGCCGCAGGACAAAGCATTTACAGCTATGACAAAAACAGTACAGTCGCTAAAGCCTATGCGTCATTTACAAGGGAGGTGGTACGGGATGGCGAAAGGCAGAGAAATAAAATTGCCCCTTCCCGCAGCCGATGATCTGTTCAGCACGCAGGAGGAACGTGATGAGGCTAAGCGGGAGTATGTGGCAGATATTCCTCTGATAGAAATCAGCGACTTTCCCAATCATCCGTATAAAGTAAAGCAGGATGAAAGTATGCTGGAACTGGCGGCGAGTATCCGGGAGAAAGGCGTGGTCAATCCTGCTCTGGTGCGCCCGAAACCGGAAGGCGGTTATGAAATGGTAGCAGGACACCGGAGAAAATTCGCCAGTGAACTTGCCGGGAAAGCAGTCATGCCCTGTATCGTGCGAAATCTGACAGATGATGAGGCTACGATTATCATGGTTGACTCTAACCTGCAAAGGGAGAAAGTCTTACCCTCAGAGAAAGCCTTTGCTTATAAGATGAAACTGGACGCAATGAAACGGCAGGGGAAGCGCAGTGATTTAACTTCTGTGCCACTGGCACAGAAGTTACAAGGAAAGACATCAAGACAGCTTTTAGGAGAGCAAGTGGGAGAAAGCCAAGACCAAATCCGCCGCTATATCCGTCTTACCGAACTTATCACACCTATTCTGGATATGGTGGATGAGGGAAAGATTGCCATGCGCCCGGCAGTAGAACTGTCTTACCTGCCGAAAGAGCAACAGCAGGTGCTTTTGGACACAATGGAGCAGGAAGACTGTACTCCAAGCCATGCACAGGCGATTAAAATGCGGAAATTTGCGGAGGCGGGAAAGCTGAATGAGGACGTGATCCTGTCGATCATGACCGAAGAGAAACCGAACCAGGTGGAGCAGTTTAAAATCCCGAAAAAGAGGATTGACAAATATTTTTCTCCGGGAACCACGCCAAAGCAGATGGAGGACACGATCATTAAGGCATTGGAGCTGTACCGCAGACGGGAACGAGGACGGGAAAGGTAAGAGGACGCCTGGGGGAAAGTGGGTTCCTTTGGTGCTTCCCTTTTTCCGGGGTTTCCGGAGTCTCCGCTCCGGTCAGTGCTAAACGTGTGTCACCGGCACACAGCACCCCCTCCCCACACCCTACCCCTTCCGGATTACCAGCAGTTTACCAGCCGAAAAGAAGAATAAGGAGCCGGTGGCTATCCACATTCCACCGGATCAGTACCCAGCCCTGCCAGCAAGCAGGGATTTTTTTATGTGGGCCGAAAGGCTCGGAAATGGAGGAGAATGAAGTGAAGAAAATCAAACAGTTATTCAGGAAAGGAGTCGCATTGGCACTGGCGGCGGTCACGACACTGTCCGTCCTGCCGGCGGCCACGGTATCGGCTGCGTCCCAGCAGGCAACGATCACATTCGCTTACTGCTATGACGGGAACGGGAATACCATCCGTTATCAGCAGACGGCGTCTCATAACGGAATTACGTTCAGCCATGCGGGGGAGGCCAGAACCCGGATCTATGCAGACGGGGATAATGCCTACTGTATCGAGCCGGGAATCTCCCTGCATACCGGGAACACGCTGGAGAAGGACGCTTCTGTTGTGTGGAACAACTTAGGAAAGGCAAAACAGGACGCTGTGAATTTGGCGCTTCTGTATGGCGCACAGGGAAGTATGGGCAGCATGTCCGGTACAGAGGATGAAAAAGTCCTTGCCACACAGATGGTCATCTGGGAGATTGTGACCGGGTGCAGGAATGCGTCTGCGCCTTATGCCCAGACAGACGCCAAATTTTATAACAGCCTTTGCGTAGGCGGGGTGAACAGCGGGATAGCGGCGGCCTATCAGCAGATTATTTCCGGCATGGTCAGCCACGGGACTATCCCCAGCTTTGCGTCCGGAAGTACAGACAGCACTCCCCAGGAACTGAAATGGGACGGCAAACAGTATGTATTGAAACTGACAGACAGCAACGGCGTTCTGTCAAAATTCAATTTCACATCATCCAACAGTGATGTGAAAGTCAGCAAATCCGGAAATACACTGACCATCACGTCCAGCAAAGCGATTGCCGGGAACGTGCAGTTATCCGCAACCAAGAAGATCCCTACCGTGAGCAGCAGCGCCAAGCTGATTGCTTACGGAGATCCGTCTTTGCAGGATATTGTCACAGGTGTGGAGAATACCGCAGCCGTGAAAGCATATCTGAATGTGAAAATCCCTTATGGGCACATCCAGATCGTGAAAACTTCCGAGGACGGCGTGGTGGCCGGATTGAAATTCCAGATCACTGGCAACGGGATTGACCAGACTGTTACCACCGGGGAGGATGGAACGATCAAGGTGGAGAACCTTCAGCCGGGAACCTACACGGTAACGGAGCTGACGGAGAACCGGTATGAACCGCAGAAAGCGCAGACGGTGGAGGTCAAAGGCGGGGAAATCGCTGCGGTGGATTTTTCCAAATCCTCAAGCGTGGAGATTTGAAAGTGACCAAAACTTCCGAGGACGGTCTGGTGGAAGGCATGAAGTTCCATCTCTACGGAACTTCTCTTTCCGGTATTCCGGTGGATGAATATGCGGTTACGGACAGTACAGGTGTTGCCACGTTTTCTGATATTCTGATCTCCGGCGATACGCCTTATACGTTGGAAGAAGTGGAGACCGCAGACCGCTATGTGGTCCCGGCGGCCCAGAGCGTGACCATCAACTGGAACGAAGTGACCAATCGGTGACAAATGCGCAGGACGGTTCAGGACTGACGGCGATGGTTGCGCTCCGTTCGGAGGATGCGGACGAAAAACTGGCGGAGGCAATGTTTACAAACCGATACGGCACATCGCCCGTTCCACGCGATTCCAACCCGCCCAAGACTGGTGATGAATCCAATATATTGCTGTATGGGTATTTGGCGCTTGTAAGTATCGCCGGCCTTGTGGTGAGCGTCGTCATACAGAAAAGGGGAAAACGGCGCTCAAGCTGATATTGGGTGCGTTGGCGCAGGAAGGTATACGGCGTGATACTTGCGCTGTTTGCCCGAAAACTGGATTATGCTATGGAACAGCGCCTTGTGATGCTTATTACAGGGCGCTGTTTTGTATGGGCGGCGATGCGTATGCATACCTCAATACAAGGAAAAGAGAAGACGTGAGACATAGGGTTATGGGAGAGTTACTATGGAGTTCAAAGACGTTCTAAACCGATATATGGAGCGGACCGGATGCTCCGCCAGGGATCTGGCGGAACGCTCCGGCCTGTCCACAGCTACAATTAGCCGATATCGCTCTGGAGACCGTGTGCCGGAAGCAGATTCCAGGCAATTGGAGAATTTAGCCAAGGGGATTGCGGCGATAGCAGCCGAAAAGAAAATTCGGGAGATGGAAGAGGAAGCGGTTCGGCAGGCGCTCTCCGAGCAGGCACAGGGGCCTGGTATCGAGATAGAAAAACTCAGATTGAATTTTGATACCCTGCTGAAGACATTGTCCGTCAGCGTATCCGATCTTGCGCGTTTTTTGAGCTACGATCCTTCGTACCTGTCCCGTATCCGAAAGGGGCAGCGCAAGCTGTCCGATCCTCAAAAATTTACGGCGGATGCCTTTTTAAAGCTTGATGCAAAAACAGAAGGTACAAGGCGGTCAATCCTGTCATCCCTGTCGCTCTACACGGCCGACGATGAGCTTGTCTTTCAGGTTTTGAGGGACAATCGTGTTTCGGAGAAAAACCAGATCAGGATCATGGAACATATTGCTTTTCAAAGGGAATTGACGGAAGAAATTCTATCCCACGACTCCATCTTTGAAGCGTATCCCAACTTTTCAAAAGATGAGTTTGCCCAATACCCCATGACGCTATCCTTGGCTGGCGCTTTTTATGAAGAGGATATCGTCTACACCTATGAGCAATATCGGGAACATCTGGAGATGATGAAGCGCTTTTCTCAGATGCATAAAAACTACCATATTGAGGAAAACAAATCTCCTGCGTTCCGCCATATCCAAATTCTTATCCATGAGGGAAGCTGGGCGATCGTGTCCAAGGAAAAAACGCCGGCGATTCATTTTGTTATCCGGCACCCCAAAATGCGAGAAGCCATGGAAAACATCACAATGCCCATTGTGGAAGGGGAAGAGTATAAATGAGGCTAAATCCGAGTCCCTTGCGTTTGAAAAATGGGTATAAATAAACCAGGCATTCCCTGCTTGCACAGCCTTAGCTGGATACAAGTAAGGAATGCCTGGTTTTGCGATGTGCCTTTTTTACTCCATCGCTTCCCTGTACTCTGGATATGTTTCTTGGATTTTCCGCGCCAGATCCCAAATCTCCTCGTCGCCGGAAAGCACATAGGATGTTCCGCCGGCGCCATGGAACCGGTTTTCATCAAACCAGAAGAGGCAGGTATCCCCATCCGCTGTCTCAAACTCCAGGATCCGGCTGTCTGTAGAGCCGCTGAAAGCTTTGGATACAATGGTCGTTTCCCGTAATGCCTGCAGGATTTCGGAGATGATTTCTTCATCCGTCGTTTCGTAGCGTCCCAGGATGTTATCGTTGTGATGATAGGTAAGCGCGACCGGCAGCTCTTCCAGCGACTGATCCAGAAATTCCTGCTGGCTTTCGGTGCAATAGGGCCGAAGCGATGTGTCTTTTGGGGAACACCCCGCCAGTACGCACAATAAAATCAGCAAAATGGTAATTTTAATCCTCTTCATCCGAATCCCTTTCTGACTGTCATGGCCTGCGCTGTTTTTCTATGTAGAGCTGGTACAATCCCATGCGTGATTTTACACCTGCTTTCTCATAGATCGCCGCGATATGCCGCTGACAGGTTCGCCGGGATAGATACAGTCCATCTGCGATCTCCTGAATACTTTC
The DNA here is from genome assembly GCF_002160985.1 of Lachnoclostridium sp. An118. Classification (GTDB taxonomy): domain Bacteria; phylum Bacillota; class Clostridia; order Lachnospirales; family Lachnospiraceae; genus Claveliimonas; species Claveliimonas stercoravium. The sequence goes on from NZ_NFLQ01000011.1 coordinate 103,824, forward strand.
CTCTGAATTGACCAGCTTGTCAAATACTTCGGTTTCCTTGGGCGTAAGGATAAACAGCTCCGACAAAAGACGGAACGCTTCCTGAGGGTCCAGGTCTGTCGGGATATCCTTGGGGGTGCCGGATGAAACCGGCATCCAGGCTGTATAAAGATAGATGACTACGCTGACGGCCACAAACAGGACCAGTGCCAGAATGATGGATGCCATGCCATTGCTGTCAGAAACAAGCAACGCTACAGAGGCGTTGGTAAGCAAAGCGGCGCTCACGTTATTCATGGCGCGCCCCATACCGGCCCACAGCGCTGGCGTGGGCATATGGCGGGCAAAATCCAGAAAGCTGGTGGTGAAGAATACCACAAAAAATCCAGCCGAAAGATAAAATACGATCAGGCCGATCAAAAACGGGCCGCCCAGCTTGAGTACTACCAAACAGATGACGGACATCAGCATGACGCAGTACATCATCATGGCCATAAATTTCCGCTTTCGGATATCAAAAAGAAAGCCGGCAGAAAGGCCGCTTACCGCCAGCAAAAGCCGCGGCCATTGCCCGATGTCAGTGCCTGCTGCATGATGCATGGTGACCGCGTTGTCCAGCGTACTGAAGATACATGCCATCAGGATGACAAGCAGTGCAAGGAGTCCGCCGGCGGCGATCTTCTTTCGGGTTCCCTTCCCATCATCCTCTATGGCGGGGGACTGGAGTTCTTCCGCTTCTGCGTTTTCCTGGCGGCAAAGCCTTTCTGCCTTCAGCAACAGCGCTAACGCTACAAGGGCAAAGAGTGAAAGTATCAAGGCTTCCGCAGTTTCCAGATCCACAAGATTGTTATTTAGAAACTGCAGGAAGATCCCAAGGGCATAGGAGACACCAACCATACGCGCCAGATGGGTGCGATCCCTCGCCAGTTTGAAAAACAGGTAGTGGGCCGCGCTTCCCAATATCCCCAGAAACAGGAACAATGTCATTCCGGAGAGCAGAGTGGACGAATAAGAAACATGTTTTTGAACCAAAAAATTGCATACTGCCGCTGCTAGTGCAAGGATAAAAAGTCCAACGATTTGTACCCGCCTTTTCAAAAAGCGATGAAACAGCGGATAGAGCAAAAAACCGACAGCGCTTATTCCTAACGCGTAGTTTTGCGCAATCACCGGTTTTTCATCCCCTGCCGTAAGCGAGATCATATTCACATATAGGTACTCGGCGCCAAGAAATAGAAAAGTAAAAATACCAAGCAGCAGAATCGCATAAATGGATTTTGGATTTGTGAAGCTTTTCTTTATTATTACCATACGTCCCATTCCACTCCCTTTCTCCGCAATGGTACAGCTATAGATTATTATACTATAAACGGCATGGATTTTCAACGATTTCGGTCGGTTAGAGACTTTTTTCGCTGACGTTTTTGCGGAATATACAATCCTTCCTGTTTGACCTAAACCAGGGATTCTCCTGGATAAAACCGTATATTTTTGGAGCTGCGTTCCGCATCCGGGAACTACCGTTTTTTTGCGCCCGCACATGCCGTTTTACCGCAGCCACACGGTGTAGCCGCGGTAAACAAGGAAATATCCTGAATGAGAGAAGCTGTCTAGTAGGTGATATTGTGGACGTAAAAATAAATCAGCAGGCCACCCAGCCCAGCGCCGCTTATCAGGCTTGCCCACGTCCAGAATAAAGACAGCAGAAGCCCCAGGAAAATAAACACGCAGAACACCACGACAAAAGCGTCTCTCTGGAAGAGCATGATGAATTTGATACAGGCGATCACAACCCCTGCCATCATAACGAGAGCCCCAAGAAGAGCCAGAACAAAAACATACACACCCGCCATCTGGAGAATTGAGATCAAGATATTAAAGCCAAGACCTATCCCCGCGATCAGGCTGCCTACTTTGATGAGGCTGTCACGGGTAGCGCTGAACGCGCCAAAGAAAGTAGTACGATGTGGAAACTGCCAAGCTAATAATGGCGGTGAGGGCAGTGAGGAACCCACCGATGGCGCCAATGAGATGGTACGGCCTGAACCTTGCATACATACGATATATCCTCTTTCTGATCCTGCGTTCCGAAAAGGCCAGCTGAAGCTTTTTGGACATTCTGTGTCCTGGCCGGCCTTCCATCATGTGAACTTTTAGTTTTTTGTCATAGCAGGAAGCTGGTGTTTTTAACAGGCCGCTTTAGCACCAAACTAAAAAAACACTGTGGCGCACCTGCGCCATTTTGAGAAACGAAGCTTTGAGCGGAAAATTGAGGCCATCCACCCTGTACAGAGTGTAATACCTCTTAAGTTTACAGGACGTAGCAGGCCGCCTGTCATGATCGGCAATCCCTTTTGCACAATCAAGGTGTTTTGGAATTTTCACACAAAAAATAGATTGGCGCAGGTGCGCCATGCGTTTTAAATTGGCGCGAAAGCGGCCTGCACAGATCCTTAAAAAAACGATACAGTAAAACCATAAAAGGACAAAAAAAGAGTTTGGATCGCCTTTGGCGTTACAGGCCGAGCAGCAAAGCGATTCATGAGACCAGGACAGAAGAAAGGAGGCACGAATGAAAAAAAGAGGGGCAGCGGCACTTCTGGCAGCCATCTGTTTGCTGGCGGGGTGTGCAGCATCAGATCCTGCGCTTCCGGCAGAGACTCCGACCCCGACAGAGACTTCGTCCCCGGCATACCAAGGGGACTCCCTTTTTGCTTACTGTACCGAAAGGCAGCGGGAGCTTTTGGAGCTGCCCCATGAGGAACTGCCGGTGGAACTGATCTTTCACCATTGGACAGAGACGGCGGCGGACTACGAGACAAGGGACGAAACGGTGATCGCCGGGGTCTTGCAGGCACTGCGGGATGTGTCGGTGGAATCCGAGTCACCCATCGTCTCTACAGATACCCGGGGGCTTACATTTGTGACGGCGCAAGGGGATACCTACAGTTTCTGGTTTGATAAACGCCGGTTCGAAGGGGTGGATGGCAGGTGCTATGTCCTTTCCGAAGATGAAAAGCTTTGGGAACTGGCGTGGGGGATTCGGACAACAGACCCAGACTATCAGGATCTAATGAGATAAGCGGTATTTCCCCATGATTTCCGCGAAAAATGTGGATTGGCGCAGGTGCGCCACATAATTTTTGGGAAATTGGCGCTAAAGCGACCTGCACAAATCCCGAAAAAGGCGCTACAGTAAGTTTTGTTTGACAAGGAGGAGAAACCAAATGCAAGCAAAAAGGAAACTGACGGTGCTGCTGCTTTCCCTGTGTATGCTGCTGGGGATGCTGCCAATGACCGCTTTTGCGGCGGGTGTACCGGCTGCGCCAACAAATCTGAAGCTGGAAGTGACAGCGGACGGCTTAAAGGTCAGCTGGGATAAGCCGGCATCCACCGGCGGGCTGGATATCTTTGAGTATGAAGTGACCCTTTACGGACACTTTGACGGCATTGCCGGAGGAAAGACAAAGGTAGAGACAAAGACGGTTCAGCGGGAGACCACCTGCACCTTTACAAACACAGGAAATGCAGAAGGCGTTATCAATCCTAACTACGAGGTAGAGGTAAAAGCGAGAGAGGGCGTCTCCGGCACCGGCGATCCGGACAATCTGGGGAACTACCAGGTGACGGACTGGACCGATTGGAGCAACGCGAGTACAGTGTCGTTAGATTGGAATGAAGTTACCTTCAATACGACCATCAATAATTATTATACGGGAGTGGTCGATGTGGGGCTGCCTGACAGCGAGAATAAGCTGTACAAGGAAGGCATAACGGCCACAGGGAATCCGGATGTCACATATCCTGATGGTACCACGAGTGATTCTGAGGAACGGGCAGTAACGGAACTGCTCTATCAGTATTTCGAGGAGAATAAGCAAACAGTTCCTGATCTGGAGAATGTCACCGTGGATGATCTGACGGTCGAAGCGGTGCTTGACAGATTTGGGTCATCGCAAGAAGGTGATGGTAATAGCTGGACGCCAACGATCAATGCGACGGTAAATAGGTATTACACGCTCAGACTGGTATACAATCCGGAAGCGGATAGCAATAATCCGGATGAAAAGCAGATCGTGAATGCCGTCAATCTGGTGAACGTCAGCTGGAATGTGGGAATGGGACTGACGCCTGCATTCACAGCGACGGTGGACGAGGCGGATCAGGACAAATACGAGGTTTATCTGGAGCAGTGGATCGGCAGCGACGGCAAGAGTATCACCAGCGAGGAGTCTTTCAACAGCGAGATATCGGAAGATGAGAAAATCACGACTTTTGAAGAGGGCGTGACTTACTACTACTCCGTATGGGTGAAGGCGAAGGAGGGATACGCCATCTCTGAGGAGGCATCCGTCTATCTGGACGGTCGTCCCGCCGATAATGGTTATACCCTGGCGAATCACGATGAGCCAAAGAGACCGGACGGCAGCTTTTTAAGCGGCACCTTCAATAGCCTTTTTGTGATGGAGTGTGTCTTTGACCCGCTTAAGGTCAATGGCATAGAAGTGACTTCGGCAAACAAGGACGATATTCTGGGTGACGCCGACGGTTCGGGCGCTACGGTGTCCTATGACCCGGATACCAACACCCTGACGTTGGATAACGCAACGCTGACGGTGAGCGAAGACTTTGCCGCCATACATGCGCTTATTCCGGACCTTACCATTGTGCTGAAAGGCGAAAACCAGATTAACGGCAGTGGCAGCACCGAAAACGGGATTTATTCCAACGGGGACCTGACCATTACGGGGAGCGGAAGACTGCAGATAAGAGGCACCGGTTTCGGGCTTTACGGCAACAGTGCCATTACGCTTACCGGCGGCGCAGACGTGGATATTATCGTTGACTTTTCCAGCGCCGAGGCGCCTCAGCCGTATTCGGCGGTACGTGCCCTCGGCGGACTGACGGTGGACGGCGCGACGCTGAATGCGAAGAACAATGCAACTCAGGATGCCGGTTTCGGCACTCCGGGCATTAATACTGACCTTACGGCGATTAACGGAGCGAAGGTGAATATTTCTTCCGTAAACGATCACGGCATCTGCGGTGATGTCATCGTCAGCGGAGCCGGAACC
>NZ_NFLQ01000012.1 GCF_002160985.1 Lachnoclostridium sp. An118
CGCTTTCGCTCGATCTGATTTCCGTTCTGAATATTTCTCTTAGAAATTTTCAGGGTCGTTGTCTATTGTTCAGTTATCAAGGTTCTTTTTGTTTTTTGCTGTCTCTCGCGAGTCAGCTTAAATATAATACCATTTGTTTTTCTTTGTGTCAATGCTTTTTTTGAAGTTTTTTTATTTTTTCTCCAGCACTCAATTGGTAGTATATTTATAATAGAAGAAACACAATATATTCCATTGTTTTCCTTCCTCAATAAGGCAAACAAAAAACCACTGAGCCTGTCAGCAGTTTTTGCCTAACGGAGAAAGAGGGATTCGAACCCTCGCGCCGGTTGCCCGACCTACACCCTTAGCAGGGGCGCCTCTTCGGCCTCTTGAGTATTTCTCCAGCAGAAGTTATTATACTAAACCCCTGCTTGATTGTCAACGCATTTTTTTCTCATTCTCCAAAAACGTCTTCCGCAAGTAATATACAATGAATGCCACGGCTGTCAAAATCCATGTCACCGGGTAACTGAAAATGATCGCGTCGATAGTAGGTGATATCTCCATAGCGCCCACAAGCCACACAATCCGGAGCACGCAGATCCCAACCAGTGTGATGATCATGGGCACAAGTACATCTCCCACACCTCTCATAGCTCCTGCCAGCACTTCTATAAATACGTACACAATATACCAGGGTGTAATGAGCAGGACCATCTGGCTCCCTATTTCAATGACATTCTGATCCGACGTGAACATGCGGAAAAGAGGTGTCCTCAGCGCGACCAGCACGATCACGATGACAGCTGACACGGCAAAGTCCATAAGAAGGCATATTTTTGTACTCTTTTTTACCCTTTCTCTTTTTCCTGCACCGTGGTTCTGTCCTACAAATGAAGTGATGGCAATTCCAAAGGAAGTGCTGACCATCCAGAATACGGCGTCCATCTTTCCAAAAGCTGACCAGGCTGCCGCCGTATCCGTTCCAAATGTATTGAGGGCCGCCTGGATGGCTATATTTGTAATGGCAAACAGGACAGACTCAACCGCAGTAGGTATCCCGAGCTTAAGCTGCGAAACAAGGATCGATCCTGTAAAGCGCATTCTTTTCCATGTGATCCGCAGCGATCCTCTGTCTCTTGCCAGCCTGATCGTGATCAGAACGGCACTGAGCGCCTGGGAAATGAAGGTGGCAATGGCAGCTCCGGCTACTCCCATATCAAGGGCAGCCACCAGTAATATGTCCAGCACGATATTGGTAAGGCAGCATACGATCAGATAATAGAGCGGCGTGTGCGAATTTCCCGCTGCCCGCAGTATGCTGGCTCCCATATTATATATGAAAGTAAAAGTGAGAGCCCCAAAATAGATGCGAAGATAGAGGACTGCATCCCCCATAGTCGCTTCGGGCGTATTCATCCAGGTGAGCATATGCGGCGTCAGTAAAATGCCAAGCACGGTCAGCACAATTCCCCCTGCCACAGCCAGAGCATAGGCATTATGTACTGCCTTGCTGGCAGATCTTCTGTCTCTCGCCCCAAAGAAGTGGGCAATAATGACAGAGGCTCCTGAAGACAGCCCTGTAAAAAATCCCACAATGAGACTGGCAATCTGTGCTGAGGAACCTCCCACTGCTGCCAGCGCTGCTTTTCCCACAAACTGTCCTACTACCACTGTATCTACTGTATTGTAAAGCTGCTGAAAAAAGCTCCCCAGCATGATCGGAAAGAAAAAGATAAGGAGCTGTTTCCATATAACTCCCTCTGTGATCTGCCGGGAAGCATCCATTTTTACAGACATAAAAATCCCCCATATGTTTGTGTATGCTATTCAGAAATATGCTTATTTCTCCTGAACGTCCAGAGCCTGGGCATCTGTAACGGGAGCCTTGATACAGATTACTGCGCCAATGATCACCAGTGCTGCTGCGGAGAAGATGAATCTTTTTTCTATTCCCTCTCCCAACACTCCAGCCGCTGCATTGACAATGTATGCAGAGATGAAATTTCCGATATTGTAGGCCGCAGATACAATGGCAATTGCCAGGGATGCCTGTTCGGCAGGAACCATGTTGGCTGTAAATGTGACCGCTCCCGGATTACGGACAGCGAAGCCAAGACCAACCACTGCCGCTCCCCCGCAGATGACGGGCAGACTTGTAGAGAAGCCTGCCATCGCTGTTCCGGCAGCCATCAGCAGTATGGATAAGCCTATAGTAAATCTCTTAAATATCTTCACAATACCGCCAAAAAGAAGACCTCCTGCAATCCCCGCCACCTGCATAACAGAAGCGACCGTACCTGCTGTACCTGCATCTCCGATTCCGTTTCTGTCAATGTACATAGCAATATTTGTGTTAAAGGCGGCCACAAAAATTCCTGTAATCAGGCAAAGAAGAGCAAAATACATCAAGCCGCCCGAGATGCCGCACTCTTTCTTTTTGGACTTTGGCACAGTTTCTCCTGCTGGCACTGTCAGAAGAACAACCACCACGATGGGAATACAGATCAAAAAAACAAGATACCCTCTCCACCAGTCTGTCATGACCGCAAAAAATCCACTCCCTTTGGCAATGAGTGTTCCTCCGATACTGATAAAAATGGACTGGAAGCCCATGACGCGGGATTTCTCAATACCAGTAAAATAATCAGATATCAGGGAAGAACTCACCACTACCACCAGGGAAAGACCGGCTCCAATCACTATGCTCGCCCCATATATCATCCAGAGCCGCGAATGAAAAGCTTGGGGCAGAAGGCCGCCTGCCAGCATGAGTACCGTACCCGCAACAGCAATCCCCCTCTTTGTGAACCTGGACTCCAGAAACGGTTCTATAAGCATCACAGGTAAGGTCACCAGATTGATAAGCGTCAATACAATCTGAACAGCCGCATCCCCGGCGTTTGGAAAGGACTTGCCTATCTCTGCCAGGATCGGCGACAGGGAACTATTGCAGGATGTCGTCATTGACAGGCACAAAAGTCCTGCCGCTATAACTTTTTTGCTTTTCCCTGACATCTTCTCTCATTCTCCTTTATCCTGTACTCTCCTACAGATGCATTTTTTATTTCGCATACTGCCCGATGACCGCCTCGATCCGCCTCTTCACCTCAGCCGCGATCTCTGTAGTCTTCATATCCTTGTACTCATCGTAATACAAGGGCTCCAGGAAATGCACCTGGACCGTGACCGGGCTGATGGTGTTGGTGTCAAAGGGCTTGAAGGAATCGATAAGGGCTACCGGAACAATGGGACATTTCGCCTTTGTGGCGGATTTAAAGCTTCCTCCCTTAAACTCCCCGGGATGATTGCCGTTTTTCGAACGTGTTCCCTCTGCAAAGATCAGGTAGTTGCGGCCCTTTTTCACTTCCTCCGTCACGTGGATGATGACCTGCATGGCCTGGCGCACATCCTCTCTGTCCAGCATGTATGCCTTCATGCAGGCAAACACCTGCTTCAGGAACTGAATGTTTGCAATCTCTTTTTTGGCTACCACGGCAAAGGGTCTCGGGCAGGCTTCAATGATGGCCAGCACATCATAAAGACCCTGATGGTTTGGAAAAAACATAAATCCATTCTCTTTCGGAAGATTTTCCACACCGGAGGAGGCAATCTTCACATTTCCTCCCCGGTTTGCCCTGAGAGTAATGTATTTCAAAAGAGCGTACTGCTCCTCATCCGTATATTTTTCCGTGTGGGCCGCATGATAGCAGAGCTTGCACCACGCATACGGAACGAGGAGAATGTTCCGGAAGATCATAAGTAATATCCTTTTCATTATTGTAAGCTCCTTCTGTGTTTATTTTCTGTATTCTCTGATGGCTGTCTCGTAGAGATTATTTCCCCGGCTGTCTATGACAACAATGACCGGGAAATCCTCCACCTCCAGGCGGCGTATAGCCTCTGTCCCCAGGTCATCGTAGGCGATCACCTCGGATTTTTTGATACATTTAGACAAAAGAGCTCCTGCTCCTCCCACTGCGGCAAAATAAACGCAGCCGTTGCGCACGATAGCGTCCATCACCTCCTGAGTTCTTTTGCCCTTGCCGATCATGGCTCCCAGTCCCAGGTCAAGAAGCCGGGGCGTATATCTGTCCATTCGGCTGGCTGTTGTGGGGCCCGCTGATCCGATAGGACGGCCTTCCCTTGCCGGGGAGGGGCCCATGTAGTAGATGATCTGATTTTTTATATCAAGGGGAAGATCCTCCCCCCTGTCCAGCGCCTCGTCCATTCTCTTGTGAGCTGCGTCCCGGGCTGTGTATATCGTGCCCGTGAGATACACGTAATCTCCGGACTTAAGGCCTGCTGCCTCTTTCTTTGTCATTGGCACTTTCATGTGTTTTTCCATATTTTCAGCCCTCCTATACTTCTCGCACAACATGCCGGTTCACATGACAGCATATGTTTACTGCCACCGGCAGTCCTGCAATGTGGGTGGGATAGGTGTTTACATTGACCGCAAAGGCTGTCGTACTGCCTCCCAGACCGCCCGGTCCTATGCCAAGGCCATTGATCTTCTCCAGCATTTCCTCCTCCAGCTCTCTCACCCACGGGATGGAGGAGCGGGACCCGGCTTCCCTTGTCAGGGCCTCCTTGGCCATGAGAGCGCATTTTTCAAAGGTACCTCCCACACCCACGCCCACCACCATGGGGGGACAGGCGTTGGGGCCTGCATCCTTTACTGCGGTCAGTATGGCATGTTTGACTCCCTCCAGACCGTCCGCAGGTTTCAGCATGAAGACCCGGCTCATGTTCTCGCTCCCAAAGCCTTTGGGCGCCACTTTGATCCTTACCTTGTCTCCGGCCACGATCCTTGTATGGATAACAGCAGGCGTGTTATCCCTTGTATTCTCTCTCAGGATAGGGTCGCCCACCACAGATTTCCGAAGATACCCTTGTGTGTATCCCTGGCGTACCCCCTCATTTACAGCATCCTCCAGAGGTCCTCCCTCCAGATGCACGTCCTGCCCGATTTCCAGAAAGACGACCGCCATGCCCGTATCCTGGCAGATGGGTATCATATCTCTGGCCGCAATATCCAGATTTTCCCTGAGCTGCCCTAAAATCTGCTTTCCGAGGGGAGCCTCCTCCGTCTCTGCTGCGCGCTCCATAACAGCCTCCATGTCTTTTGACAGATAATGGTTGGCTTCTATGCACATTTCTTTTATATTTTCTGTTATCTCACTTACCTGGACTGTCCGCATTGATTTCCTCCCGTGAAAATAGTGTAATGGGCGGCTTTATCCCGCATATTCCCTAATTAGTATACTGTCTTTATCCACATATTTCAATTCCGGTATTGACATTTTCCCACTCACATGCTTTAATACATATATAGTTAATTACTCAACTAATTAACCACAACACCATTCAAGGAGGTGTCTATGGAGTGAATATCAATCCAGGCCAGGATAAACCTATTTTTATCCAGATCGCAGAGGGAATCGAGGACGGTATCCTCACCGGGGCTTTTCCGGAAGAGTCCCAGATTCCATCTATCACTGAATTTTCCGTAAACTATAAGATCAATCCGGCTACTGCCCTCAAGGGGATCAATCTTCTTGTGGACGAGAACATTATTTATAAGAAAAGGGGCGTTGGCATGTTTGTGGCAGAGGGAGCTGTACAGAAGCTTCGAAAGAAAAGACAGGATCAATTTTATACCAACTATATAAGCAGCCTCATAGACGAGGCCAGGAGACTGGGCATCTCAAGCGAAGATGTCATTGCCATGATCGAGAGGGGGTTTTCTAAATGAGAGGTATTGAAGTAAAAAACATATCAAAATCATTTAAAGATACACAGGCGCTTCGAAATGTGACACTCACTTTTGAGGCGGGAAAGATCTACGGGCTTCTGGGAAGAAATGGAGCCGGTAAATCAACTCTGCTGAATATCATCAGCAACCGCAAATATCCAAATGAGGGATATGTGTCCGTGGACGGCATGCCCTCTGCAGAGAACGACGAAGCACTGAGGAAAATGTTTCTCATCAATGAGATGAACCTGTACCCGGAGAGCATGAAAGTAAAAGATGCCTTCAAAGTGACAAAAACATTTTATTCCTCCTTCGACGAGGCGTATGCTCTGAAACTTTCGGAAATGTTTGAACTAAATATAAAAAAGAAGATCAAGAGCCTGTCCACCGGCTATCAGTCTATCTTCAGAAATATACTGGCTCTTTCTGTAAATGTACCCTACGTCTTTTTTGACGAGCCGGTCCTGGGGCTGGACGCCTACCACAGAGATCTCTTTTACAAACTGCTGATCGAGAAATACAGTGAAGATCCCTTTACAGCAGTGATCTCCACCCACTTGATCGAGGAAGTGGCAAACGTCATAGAAGAAGTAATTATTATAAAAAAAGGTGAAATTTTGAAAAACCAGTCCAGAGACAGCATCCTGGAAAACAGCTGCACTATATCCGGAACTGTCTCCCAGGTAGACTCTTATGTAGCGTCTCTCCCCGCCAGGGCAGAGGTCATTGGCTCGGATGTCATCGGAGGACTGAAGTCCGTCTACATCTGCGGCGACGACGGCGCGCGGCTGCCTGAGGGGCTGGAGAGGTCGACCATGGACCTGCAGAAGCTGTTTATCCAGCTCACCTCTATGTAATTGGATCTGAAAGGAGTGCGAAAGAGTATGAAAAAGATTTTGAAATATCAGTGTTTTGACCTTGTGAAGGCGCTTATCATCTACTATCTCGTCATCCTGCTCATCATTTCTCTCGCCGTGATAGGGATGAATGTGGCAGGCGGCACGAAGAGGAGCGGCCTCGGATTCTCCTCCGAGTTCTTCTGCCTGATCGTGGGGCTGTGCATGTTCCGGGAGTACTTTTACCTGTTTATGCAGAACGGTGTCTCCAGAAAGAAGATTTTTGCAGGCGCCTGCATGTGCCTTGTGATCTTCAGCGCTGTCATGTCCGCCATGGATGTGCTGGCTCTGTATATCCTGGAAGCGCTGCCCGCCGCCAATGTATCGTATATGACCATTTCCTCCACCCTCTACTCGGGCTATGTGAACAATGCCGGTCCTGTTTTGCGTCTGTTGGTAGAGCTGGTGATTTCCTTCCTTGTCATGTACGTCTTCTTTGTGGCAGGGTATCTCATATCCATCTGCTTCTACCGCTCTCCCAAGCCCGGGAAGATCGGCATCGCAGTGGGACTTCCGCTCCTGGTAGTCGGCGGCATACCTGTCCTCATGGTGGCTTTCCCGGACATTTTTGCCAGGCTGATATCCTTCTTTCTCTTTATCATGGGGTATTCCGACACCTCCAGCGGAAATCCATTCATCGGGATGGTGACACTGACTGTCTTCTCCCTGGTCATCACGGGTCTCAGCTACCGTGCCGTGAAAGGCACTCAGATCTGATCCCGCACAAAGTCATGTAGAAACGTCCTCCGGCTTGTCTGTATCCGGAGGACGCTTTTATATGTCTTTACCTTCTTTCCAGGATTTCCTTGAAAAAACGGCATGTTTCGTCGTTGCATATGATAGCCTGTGGACATTTCATGTCCACGTGGAAGACGTGCTTCAGATCGTGGGTCTCATTGTCGTAAAATCGGAACAGAAAGGGTACCTTCCGCTCCATGAGACATTCCGCCATGGAGAGGGCCTGGCTCTGTGTAAAATCACCGGAGGAGGTCATGAGGAACACAGGAGGATAGTTTCCCGTTATATGTGAAATGGAGCTGATCATATCCAGTTCTTCCTCCGTCCCCTTGCCCGGCAGATAGTCCTCCATCAGCGCCGGCGTGTCGCCTCCCATGTCTTTCTCTATTTTGTATACGCCGCAGTTCAGTGCTGCCGCGCGGACAGAGATGCTGTCCTGTATCTGCAGCCTATATTCTTTTTCCCATTTTTCTTTGAAGGATGCACTTGTGCAGGCAGCCAGGTAAAGCGAAAGGATGTTGCCTCCCGCCGAGTCCCCCACGGCAAATACCTTCTCCAGATCCATTCCATACGCCTTCCCATGCTCTGCCATCCAGTCAAAGACCAGGTTTGCATCCTCCAAAGGAGCCGGGAATTTGTGCTCCGGCGCCAGCCGATAGGAAAAATTCACCACCGCAAAACCTCTCCTTGCCAGGTCCATGCAGTAGAACCGGTATCTCTCCTTGTCCCCGTACACCCATCCTCCGCCGTGGACGCTGACAATGACAGGAAGCAGTCCTTCCTGCCCGGCCGGGCGGTACACATCCATCACCTGCATGGGATCTTCTGTCCCATAGCGGATGTCCCGGTATTTTTCCACATCTTCCGGCTCTTTAAGACCTGCATCCCGGATATCGTCTCCTGCTTTAAAGAGTTTTCTTATTTTGTCACTTGTCTCAGACATATACTCACGACCTTTTCTTTTTTATAGTATCATCTCTTCCACAGCCTGCTGTACTTCCCGGATCTGCTCCTCTGTGATCCCGTCCGTATGAAATCCCCCTGTACATACGACTACAGCATTTTGGGCTGCTGCCATTTTCTCTGCCAGATACCGGCACAGGTACTCGTCCTTGTGTCCTGTCACATTGATAACAGAGGCTGTGCTGCTGACCTTGCCGTCTCCCTTGAGGGAGGGCCGGGGGATAGCCAGCACTGTACAGCCAATATGGGGGCTGTCTCCTCCCTGGAGAAGTATATGATAATCTTTTCCAATCTTTGTAAACTTTATAGTTAATTTTGTGAAAGAGAGTTCTCTTTCTATCACTTTTTCTTCCATTTCAGTCTCCCTCTAAGACATCCTTCTTCCGGCTCTCCTGGTTAAATCCCATCCCACCGGCGGTAACCCTCTGCCTCAATGCCAAAGGGCTCCACAAGCCTGGCCGCTATATGATGGACCATATCCTCGATGCACTCCGGCTTCTGGTAAAAGGTGAGCATGGGGGGAATGATTCGGACTCCCGGCATCCTTGAGAGCTCATACATGTTTCTCAGATGGATGGGACTTAAGGGTGTCTCCCGGGCTTCCAGGACAAGCGGCCGCTGCTCCTTGATAGTCACATCAGCGGCCCGGAGGATCAGGTTATCCGCATAGCCGCCGCAGATGCCGGCCACTGTCTTCATACTGCAGGGGACAATGATCATCCCCGCCGTCCTGTAGGAGCCGCTGGCCGGCCCGGCCCCAATCTCCTCCGGACTGTATATATGATCCACCAGCTTTTCCATCTCTTCCCTGGTACATTCCATCTCCTGCTCCATGGTCAGGACCGCACTCCGGCTCATGATGAGGACCGACTCATACCCAGGCGTCTGTCGGATGATATGCAGGCACTCCTGCAAAATCGGCATACCGCTGGCGCCGGTAGCCGCAATGATTATTTTTTCATTTCTTAAATTATTATTTTGCATCTTTTACCCATTTTTCTGGTTCTACATCCATAAATCTCGCTCTCACAAACCGTTCCTTCTGGTCATAGGGAACCGTGCAGTCAAAAATCGTCTTGCAGGCAATGCCATGGTCCCTGATCCTTCATCACTTGGCGAGAGCTTTTGGAACTGAAGGACAGCCATATATTTTCCTCATCCTGCATTTGATTTCTGACTCTATTTTATCTGCTTTTCTGTATCCTATCAATTCAATTTGCGGTACAATCAATTCCATAATGGAATGAATGCTTTTATGCATACACAGATAAAGGAGAGCTTTTATGACCTTTGACCAGATCCGGTATTTTATTGCAGTGATGGAAAGTAATACATTTTTTGAGGCTGCGGAAAAGCTCCATATCACCCAATCCACCCTCTCCAAGCAGATCATGAAGCTGGAGAAGGAACTGGAGGTAAGACTCCTCGACCGGAGCCGCCGCAGGGCATCTGTCACTGAGGCAGGGAAGCTTTTCTATCAGGACTGTCTCCGACTTTCAGATGGATATGAAAACATGCTGGGGCATCTGGCTCCCTATCGCCACAGGGGTGAGCAGGTACTGTGCCTTGGCACGCTCCCTGTCCTTCCGCAGTACCACCTGACCAGTAAGCTCAGAGAATTTTCAGAAAGATATCCTGAGCTTAGACTGATTCTTGAGGAGGTGGAGGAGCCGGAGCTTCTGCCCGGATTTCTGAGTGGAAAATACGATATCATCATTTCCAGAAAAAATGTGGCAGAGGAACTGAATGCCGCCTTCTTTTCCCTTGCGGATGACCGCCTTTTTGCCGTTGTCCCGGACAGCGAGGCACTTTGCCGGAAGCTGGGCTTCTCCCCTGAGCTTTGCAGGGAGCTTTTCTCTCCATGCCCCTCTCCACTTTCTCTTGAAAGACTGGGGCGTGTGCCTCTTATTTTGATGAACCGCTATACGTCCATCTTCCAGTTCTGCATCAGGCTTTTTCAAAGCAGCGCCACATGCCCCAACATTGTCCGCACCGGGAGGGTGGAGTCCATCATAAGCGCCGTATCCATCGGCGAGGGAGTCAGTCTGCTTCCCGGGAGCAATTTTGAAATTTTTCACCATGAAAATGTCCGTCTTATCCCCCTTAAGGAGAACACGGATATTCCGATCGTCATGTGTATGAAAAAGGGCGGACCCACCTCGCCCGCCCAGAAAAAATTAATTGATTTCTTTCAGAAAATGACTCCCTCCTGATCATCCCCCTCCTAAGGGGAAATCCTGGAGGCCATCCACACGGAAAAATTATATTCCCTCAGGCTCCTGCTGTCTATATCCTGCTGCGCCTTCCTGAAATACTGCCGGTGGATATTTTCCACTATGCTCTCCGTGTAGAGCCCGTCTGTATAGTCCAGTGCTCCCACATCAATTTTTGCGAGAGCCGGCGCCGCATCGTAGGAGGATGTCTCCATCATATAGACCGCGTCTGCGGCGGTCATCTGTTCCATCGTGCGGATATTGTAGGATGCTGCCAGATAATCCGGATGCAGAAAGGAAAGCAGTATATATCCGCAGGATACGACAGCCGTTATAAATCTGAATAACAAAAAAGTTTCTTTATAAATGAAAATCACGACTCCTGTCATCATGACCAGATTGAGTATCAAAAACCAAAGCACAAGGACGCGGAGGAATGTCATATGGTACACATGGACATACATGAACATCCTGTACATGGCGGAGATGGTCATGACAAAAGTACAGCCGCATATGACTGTCAGTATCATCTTTAAAATCCTGTTTTTCTGAAATGCATATACAACCGAAATGACAAGGATGAGATTGATGATCCCCACAAAGAGCAGCTGCCAGAAACCTTCCCGGGCATAGCTTGCGTATGTGACCCCATCCGGGAGTCCCCCTTCATTTTTCAGGAAGAGAACATAAATCTGTACGCAGCAGTACACCACATAGACAACAGCCAGGATCACTGTAAAGGTGATACCTGTGACGGCCTCGTAATTTCTGTCCTTCCCCTCCTTTTTCCTGCATCCGCCTGAGGCAAAGGCACAGAAGACGCCGTAGATGATCAGCACTCCAAAGAGGGTCATGCACACCATTCCCACCACAGAGCCGACATTCAGGTTTTCCGGCATCCGGAAGATAGATGCAAAAATGCCTGCAAAAACCCGGTCTGAGCTCGCAAGAAGGGGGAATATGACTGCAAGCAGAAGGGCTGCTATCACGATCCCTGTCACCACAGAACCTGTTTTCTCCTTTTTCTTGTTTTCCTCCTGCCCACTTTCCTCCCACATTTCCATGCTTTCTTTTCTCCAGTCTCTGATATGAAAGATGTGAAAGGAATATACCACCGTTTTTGCTCCCATGAGTATGAATTCCTTCATGTATGAAAAGAAGTCCCACTCTTCATCCCCGCAGAAACATCGTATCATTCCCGCCATGAAGAGGAGCATAATGCCTACCCAGTTAAAAAGCACGAGAAATCCCGAGTCCGTCATCACTGTGGAAGCTCCAAGGAGAAGGATCCCTGCACCGTACGGGAGGAATCTCCTCCGGCAGGACATACCCAGCCTCCCAAAAAAGAGATACGCAATTCCCACTGTCATGGCTGTGTGCAGTAAAAATGTTATTCCATTCAGATTTTTATAACAAAAGATTGTAAACAGGATTCCATATATGAGGCTCATACCTGCAAAATAGCGATTATTTTCCTCAAATCTGTCTGTTTTTTTCACTCCTTCACTGCACCTCCTTTTTCTCTTCCTCCGGGACATATTTCAGGATGTCCCCGGGCTGGCAGCCAAGCTCTCTGCAAAGGGCATCCAGTGTTGTAAATCTGACTGCCTTTGCCTTGTTATTTTTCAGGATAGACAGATTTGCCATGGTGATATCTATCCTCTCAGCCAGCTCCTTAACTCCCATTTTTCTCTGAGCCATGACCACATCCAAGTCGATCACGATTGCCATTTTGTGCCACCTCCTGCTGCTCTTATTCTCTACACATCCTTCTCCCCATCAGAAGCCTTTTGTCAAAACAGGCCAGGGACCTGCCCCATTATATGGTCAGGTCATTTTCCTCCTTATAGCGGACCGCCTCCCCGAATACCTGCGACAGCACCTGACTGAACAGCGCTGCCACAAAAAAGATGACGACTATGACCACAGTCGCAATAGTGGGCACAAAGAACATTTCAATGAGAAACGCTGCCGAGATACAGAGGCTGAAGCCTGTCATCAGGCGCAGGCTCTTCACATTCTCATACACAAAGCAGGAACCGCTTACCACAGTCCTCATCATCTTCCGAAGCTGTCCCACAATCAATATTCCGAATATTCCGGAAACTGCCAGCGTAAGCAGCATAGGAACATACTGCTCCAGTATAACGGCATCATAGTATCTTCCAGCCAGGTTCAGCGTCCACGGGAGCGTCACCACAACCATGATTCCCGAAAAAAACATAAAGTCCAGGATCAGCTTTGTCGCCCTGACAATTTTTTCATTTCTCATATATCTATCTCTCCCTTCCCACATTTCTTGTTATCTTGAGTTCCATTTTGACTTGTAACTTTCTAAGAGGAATATAACACAGGATAGATTGATTTTCAATATTTATTTATTGTTTATCGATAAATATTAATTTCAATTGTATATCAATTACAACAATACAAGGGGAATGATACACAGTAGCGCAGGGGTAACTGCAATTGGGGACGTAATATTTTTACAAAATATTACGTCCCCAATTGCAGTTTTTCCCCCTCCGTCCTATAATATCTACAAAAGGAGGTTTTTCTATGAATACATCAATCGATATGGAGAAATTGAGGGAAGATGCCGTACATATTTTTAATTCCGGCTTCACCTGTTCAGAGTCTGTCATCTACGCTATCAAGAAAAACTTTGAGCTTGAGATGTCTGATGATGCGATTGCCATGAGCTCCGGATTTCCGTGGGGACTTGGCGGGGCAGGCTGCATCTGCGGCGCTCTCGCAGGAGGCACTATGTGTATCGGCTATTTTTACGGGCGCACCGAGCCGGGTGACCCTCGCAATCAGCTCTGCTTCAAGCTCTGCAATGAGCTTCATGATTTCTTTAAGGAGAACTACGGTGCCGCATGCTGCCGCGTTCTGACGAGGGGAATGGAAAAAATGTCCCCTGAGCGGAAGGCCCACTGTACAAAGATGGTATCCGGGACAGTAGTGAAGACTGCCGAGATCATCCTGTCCAATCTGAAGGACAGCAGATTTCAGGATGTCTGTTAGTCAATCTTCGCACGCGCTCCAAATAGGGACCCATACAGAAAAGACTGGCACAGTCCATATATGATACTGTACCAGTCTTTTTTTCATGTCATCTCTTACTCTTCTGTCTGTTCTTCCGGCTTCTCCACACTTTCAGAAGCCTCTTCTTCCTCCTCGTCGCCCTGCCTCACCTTTGCGATGCTGGCAACTTTATCGTTTTCCTGTAAATTAATAAGCTTCACTCCGGAGGTTATCCTTCCGAGAATAGATATGCTGCTACATCTCATGCGGATCACGATTCCCTCTGTGTTGATGACCATGATCTCGTCCTCTTCATCCACAGCCTTGATGCCTACCACATTTCCTGTCTTCTCAGTTATCTTGTAGCATTTCACACCTTTTCCGCCTCTGTTCTGGGGGGAGAATTCCTCCATGGCGGTGCGCTTGCCCATTCCCTTTTCAGACACGATCAAAAGGTGGCTTCCCTGGGAGTCAAGCTGCATTCCGATAACCTCATCGTGGTCTGTCAGGTTCATTCCTCTTACACCCATAGAGGTCCTTCCCGTAGGACGCACGTCAGTCTCGTGGAAGCGGATACACTGCCCGTATTTTGTGGCTAATATGATATCCTTCTGATCATCTGTATACTTCACCTCTATCAGCTCGTCGTCATCCCGAAGCGTGATAGCCGCAAGCCCTGTCTTTCTCACATTGGCATATTCTTTGATAGGTGTCTTCTTCACAAGCCCTCTCCTTGTGGCCATGAAGAGGTACTCACCATCCCTGTACTCGTCAATCGGGATGACGGCCGTGATCTTCTCCTCCGGCTGGAGCTGCAGAAGATTGATGATAGCCGTTCCTCTGGCAGTCCTTCCTGCCTCGGGTATCTCATAGCCTTTCATCCTGTACACCCGGCCCGTGTTTGTAAAGAACATGATATAGTCATGGGTGTGCGTCATAAAGAGCTCTTCCACATAGTCAGAATCTATTGTCTGCATGCCCTTTATGCCTTTTCCTCCTCTGTGCTGGGATTTGAATGTATCCTCAGACATGCGCTTGATATATCCAAGCTTTGTCATGGTGATGACCACATTTTCCCTTGGGATCAGATCCTCCATAGAGATATCAAACTCATCGTAGCCGATCTTCGTCCTTCGGTCATCTCCGTATTTGTCCTTGATGACAAGGATTTCCTCCTTTATGACGCCCAGGAGGACTTTTCTGTCGGCCAGGATCGCCTTCAACTCGCCGATGCGCTTCATCAGCTCATTGTATTCGTTCTCCAGCTTCTCTCTCTCCAGACCTGTCAGAGCCCGCAGACGCATGTCCACGATAGCCTGGGACTGTGCGTCCGAGAGGTCGAAGCGCTTCATCAGCTCCGCCTTTGCCTCCTGCACGTTGGCAGAGCTGCGGATGATCTGTATCACCTCGTCGATATGGTCCAGGGCGATGAGCAGTCCCTGGAGGATGTGGGCTCTCTCCTCCGCTCTGTTCAGCTCATACCGGGTCCTTCTCGTCACGACCTCCTCCTGGTGCTGCAGATAGCAGTTCAGCATATCCAGAAGGTTCATGACTTTAGGCTCGTTGTTGACAAGAGCAAGCATGATGACGCCGAAGGTATCCTGGAGTTGGGTGTGCTTGTAGAGCTGATTTAAGATCACATTGGCGTTGGCATCTCTTCTGAGCTCAATGCACACTCTCATGCCTTCCCGGCTGGACTGGTCGCTCAGTTCTGTGATGCCGTCAATCTTCTTATCCCTCACAAGCTCGGCAATCTTCTCGATGAGTCTTGCCTTGTTCACCATATAGGGAAGCTCTGTGACAATGATACGGCTCTTGCCGTTTGGCATGGTCTCGATATCTGTCACAGCCCGCACCCTGATCTTGCCACGTCCTGTCCGGTAGGCCTCCTCGATCCCTCTTGTTCCCAGGATGGTTGCTCCTGTCGGGAAATCCGGTCCCTTTATGATCTGCAGGATTTCCTCCATTGTGGTGGTCTCTTTGTCCCCAATCTGGTCATCAATAATCTTCACCACCGCGTCAATGACCTCGCGGAGGTTGTGGGGAGGGATGTTGGTGGCCATTCCCACGGCAATACCGGATGTTCCGTTTACAAGGAGATTGGGAAATCTGGACGGCAGGACAGTAGGCTCCTTCTCCGTCTCGTCGAAGTTGGGCGTAAAATCTACCGTGTCCTTGTTGATGTCCGCTGTCAGCTCCATGGAAATCCTGCTTAAGCGGGCCTCCGTGTACCTCATGGCAGCCGCGCCATCCCCGTCCACAGAGCCGAAGTTTCCGTGTCCGTCCACAAGAGGATACCTGGTAGACCAATCCTGAGCCATATTTACCAGGGCTCCGTAGATGGAGCTGTCCCCGTGGGGATGATATTTACCCATCGTGTCGCCGACAATACGGGCACATTTCCTGTGGGGCTTGTCGGGACCGTTGTTCAGCTCGATCATGGAGTACAGTATCCTTCTCTGCACCGGCTTCAGACCGTCTCTCACATCCGGAAGAGCTCTGGAAGCAATAACACTCATGGCGTAGTCGATGTAAAATTTCTCCATTCTCTCTTTCAGATCTACTTCCTGGACTTTATCAAAAATATTATCTTCCATTGTCCTCTACCTTTCTATACGTCCAGATTTTGCACGTATTTTGCATTTTCCTCTATGAACTCACGCCTTGGCTCCACCTTATCCCCCATCAGGGTGGTAAATGTCAGATCCAGCTCGGATGTGGTCTCCTCGTCCATAGTCACTCTCATCAGGATGCGGTGATGGGGGTCCATAGTCGTCTCCCAGAGCTGGTCCGCATCCATCTCTCCCAGACCCTTGTAGCGCTGTATCTTATTATTTGTATCTCTTCCCACTTCCCGGAGGATGGAGTCCAGCTCCTCGTCGCTGTAAGCGTACCAGACCTTTTTGTTTTTCTCCAGCTTGTAGAGAGGCGGCTTTGCCAGATATACATATCCCTGCTTGATCAGCTCCGGCATAAACCTATACATAAATGTCAGGAGAAGCGTGCTTATGTGAGCGCCGTCCACATCCGCGTCTGTCATGATGATGATCTTGTGGTACCGCAGCTTGGAAATATCAAAATCCTCATGTATGCCTGTCCCGAAGGCTGTTATCATGGCCTTTATCTCCGCGTTGGCGTAGATCTTGTCCAGGCGTGCCTTCTCCACGTTCAGGATTTTTCCCCTGAGAGGAAGGATAGCCTGGGTAGCCCTGTCCCTGGCTGTCTTGGCGGATCCGCCGGCGGAGTCCCCCTCCACGATATAAATCTCGCAGTTGGCCGGGTCCTTGTCAGAGCAGTCGGCCAGCTTTCCCGGAAGGGACATGCCGTCCAGGGCTGATTTACGCCTGGTCAGGTCCCTTGCCTTTCTGGCCGCCTCCCTGGCCCTCTGGGCAAGAACGGATTTCTCCACTGTGGTCTTTGCGATCGTCGGATTCTGCTCTAAGTAAATCTCCAGCTGCTTGCTCACTACATTGTCCACAGCGCCTCTCGCCTCGCTGTTTCCAAGCTTCTGCTTTGTCTGTCCCTCAAACTGGGGCTCCTCTATCTTGACACTGACAATGGCTGTCAGTCCCTCTCTGATATCCTCTCCGGAAAGATTCGGCTCGCTGTCTTTGAGCAGCTTATTCTTTCTCGCATAGTCGTTAAATGTCTTGGTCAGGGCGTTTCGAAAGCCCACAATGTGGGTTCCTCCCTCCGGTGTGGTGATGTTGTTTACAAACCCGTAGGTATTGTCTGTGTAGGAATCATTGTGCTGCATGGCCACTTCCACCTGCACATTGTTCACCATGCCCTCGCAGTAAATGACATCCTCATAGAGGGGCGTGCTGCTCCGGTTCAGGTAGGTGACAAACTCCTTGATGCCCCCCTCATAGTGGAACTCCTTTTCCACGGGTCCCTCCTCCGGCCTGTCATCTGTGAGGATGATCCTGAGGCCTCTGGTGAGGAAGGCCATCTCCCGCAGTCTCCTCTTGAGCACGTCAAAATCAAAAACTGTCTCCTCAAATATGGTGTCATCAGGGAGAAAGGTGACCTTTGTGCCGCTCCTTCCCTCCTCGCAGTCCCCCGCGATTTCCAGCTTGTTCATGACTTTTCCGCGCTCGTATCTCTGTCTATAGATTTTTCCTTCATGAAAGATCTCCACTTCCAGCCAGTTGGAGAGGGCGTTCACAACAGAGGCTCCCACACCGTGGAGACCGCCGGACACCTTGTATCCTCCGCCGCCGAATTTTCCGCCTGCGTGGAGTACAGTAAAGACAACCTCCACCGCCGGAATGCCCGCCTTGTGGTTGATCCCCACCGGGATGCCGCGGCCATTGTCTGTCACAGTGACTGAATTGTCCTTGTTTATCTGCACATGGATCTTATCGCAGAAGCCTGCAAGGGCTTCATCCACAGAGTTATCCACTATCTCATAGACAAGATGGTGGAGTCCCCTTGCCGATGTACTTCCAATATACATTCCCGGGCGCTTTCTGACAGCCTCCAGCCCCTCAAGGATCTGGATCTCGTCCGCCCCATACTCGTGCTGTACCTTTTCTGTACTCATAATCTCCTCCTAGTTTTCCATGGTCACATGTCCCTGATGGACATGAAATACTTTGTTTATAGAAAATCGATGATTTACAAATTCATCAACACCCGTGCAGGTGATGAGAGCCTGTATATCATGGATGTTGTCCAGTAAATAGTTTTGCCTGTATTTGTCAAGCTCAGACAGGACATCGTCAAGAAGCAGGACGGGCGTATCTTTTGTGAGCAGTCTCACAAGCTCTATCTCGGAAAGCTTCAGGGACAGAGCCGCTGTCCTCTGCTGACCCTGGGAGCCGAATTTTCGGATATCGATACCATTTGTCATAAAGCAGATATCATCCCTGTGGGGACCGCAGCCGGTGCTGCGCATCCGCAGGTCCCTTTCCCTGCCCCTTTGCAGGGCCTCGTGGAGAGGATGCCCCTTTGTATCCGGCTCGTACCTTACCTCTATGTTCTCCTGTCCCCCTGTGAGCTTTCTGTGTATATCAGAAATAATATCATTGACCTGGAGCATAAATTTTTTTCTGGCCTTTATGACCTTCTCGCCGTACCCGGCCAGCTGCATGTCCCAGACATCCAGCGTCTCTGAAAGAGAAGTGCCTGCCGCATCCTGTCGGGCCAGCTCCTTTAGAAGATGATTTCTCTGATTCACAATGCGGTTGTAGTTTGATAGATTGCTCAGATATACCTTGTCAAGCTGGGAGAGCTCAAGATCTATAAACCTCCTTCTCTCAGAGGGACCGTTCTTGATGATGTTCAGGTCCTCCGGGGAAAAGAAAACGATATTGACAATGCCAAACAGCTCACTGGCTTTCCTTATAGGCATCTTGTTGACTGCTATACCCTTGGGACTGTTTTTCTTTAGATGTATATCGATCTGATAGGGAATCCCCCTCTTCTCCACCACAGCCTCAATATGGGACTCCTCCTGCCCAAAGCGTATCATATCCCTGTCTCTCGTCCCTCTGTGGGATTTGGTAGTCCCGCACATATAGACAGCTTCCAGGATATTGGTCTTTCCCTGGGCGTTGTTCCCGTAAAAAATATTGGTAGACTCACAGGGCTCCAGCTTCAGAAGCTCATAATTTCTGAAATCCTTAAGTTTCAAAGACCTAATCTTCAATTTTCACTTCTTCTCCGTTGTAAGAAACGATATCCCCGGGGTAAAGCTTTTTTCCCCGCCTGGTATCCGGATGACCGTTCACCTTCACAAGCCCGTCCTGGATGACCTCCTTAGCCTCCACGCCGGACTCCACAAGGCCGGCCGCCTTCAGGGCCTGCCCCAGCTTGATAAACTCATCTCTCAGATGTAAAACCTGCATAGTCTTCACTCCTAAATGGCATTAAAATTAACGGGAAGGATAAGATAAATATAGCTCTCTGTCTCATCCTTGATAAAGCATGGCGCCTTGGCGTTCATGAGATAGAGGTCCACCTCCTCGTCGTCGATGACCCGGAGGGCATCGATGAGGAACTTTGGATTAAAGCCTATCATAAGATCCTTTCCTTCCTTGGTTATCATGATGTCCTCATTCATGGAACCGAACTGGGATTTGATCCGAAGCTCCATCACATCGTCTCCAATATTGATGATGATGGGCTTTTTGTCCCCCTCCTTCACGAGCAGAGTGGCCCTGTCGATACAGTTGAGGAAATCCCGCTTGTTGATCCTCACCTTTGTCTCGTAGTCGCTGGAGAGCATCTGGTCTATCTTAAAGTACTCTCCCTCTATCAGACGGGAAACGACCACTGTCCTGTCAAATTCAAACACGATGTGGTTTCCTGTAAAATACATGCTGACCTGGCTGTCTGCCTCTCCTGAGAGGATCTTGCTTATCTCCATGAGAGTCTTTCCGGGTACCACTATCTTGTGGTCCTGGCACTCCTCCCTCAGCTCGATCTTCCGGATAGAAATGCGGTGTCCGTCAAGAGATACCACCCGGAGCATACCTCCTTTTATCTCAAACAGTTCTCCGGTCATCAGCTTGTTGCTCTCATTGTCAGCGATAGAGAATATCGTCTGGCGTATCACCTCTTTCAGGGTAAACTGTGAAATGGTCACTGTCTCTGTCTTCTCTATTACAGGGAGATAGGAAAAGTCGTCTCCTGCCCTTCCCATGATATCAAATTTAGCCTTCTCACAGGTGATAGTCATCTGGTCCTTCTCGTCTGTCTCTATAACGATATCACTGTCAGGCAGCTTGCGGACGATCTCGGAAAAGATTTTTGCGTCTATGGCTATCATTCCGTGTTCCCTGATATCTCCTTCTATCTCCGTCTGGATGCCGAGCTCCATATCATTGGCTGTCAGTCTGATAATGTCAAGTGTGGCATCTATCAGTATACATTCAAGGATAGGCATGGTTGTTTTGGAAGGAACTGCCTTGGATACGATCCCGACTCCCTTTGCAAGCTCAGATTTACTGCATATGATCTTCATTTTTGTGTATAACTCCTTTCACGCGCCTCTATATAGATACATATATAAAATATTTCCGTCTTCTCCGTAGTAGGGCTTGGGATAGAGTGGAAAAGTCCTCTCGTCCCTGTATTTTCAAGCCTTACGCGTTTTAAAAACGCTGTGGAGATCATAAAAATCACATGTGGAAGAGGTTGGGAAAACTTTTTTGTGCTCCTGATAAGGAAATTGTTTATCTTATTTGTGAGCAGTGAATCCACATAGTTTTTCACAGCCTTTCCACAGGTTGTCCACATCCTGGAATGCTTTAAACAGGATTTATCTTTTTCTTTATGATATCGATGGTGTTGCTGAGACTTTCATTTTCCCTGATCTCCGCCTGTATCTTCTTGATGCCGTGGTTGATAGTGGAGTGGTCCTTTCCTCCCAGGACGATCCCCATTACCTTCAGGGATGCTGTTGTCATATCACGGCAGAGATACATGAATATCTGGCGGGGAATGGCAATCTCCGCCGTCCTCTTGCTGCTCTTGAGGTCCGCAATGCTGATGCCGAAGTGCTCCGAGACTACGTCCAGTATAAGCTCAGGTGTCACCTCCCGGTTTGCCTGGGAGGAGATGATATCCTTCAGCGCCTCCGCGGCAAGGGGGATATCGATCGCAGTCTGGGTATTCTGGAGCTTGTAGAGTGCGATCAGCTTGTTCAGGGAACCCTCCAGCTCACGGATGTTTGTCTTTACATTGGTGGCGATGTACTCCAGCACATCGTCGGGGATATTGTATTTCTGCAGAGAATCCATCTCAATCTTCTTCTGCAGGATGGCCATCCTCGTCTCGTAGTCTGGTGCGGAGATGTCCGCTATCAGCCCCCACTCAAACCTGGTGCGGAGCCTTGCCTCCAGCGTCTCGATGTCCTTGGGAGGACGGTCGCTGGAGATGATGATCTGTTTTCCTGCGGTGTGCAGGTGGTTGAAGGTGTGGAAGAATTCCTCCTGGGTACTCTCTTTTCCTATGATAAACTGGATATCGTCAATGAGAAGGACGTCGTTGTTCCGGTATTTGTCCCGGAAATCAGACATGGAATTCTCCTTTGGATTCTTCAGCGCCTGGATCAGCTCGTTTGTAAAGGTCTCACTGGTCACGTAGAGGACCTTTTTCTTTGGATTTTTGTCCAGTATAAAATGAGCTACCGAATGCATCAGATGGGTCTTCCCAAGTCCCACGCCTCCGTAGAGGAACAGGGGGTTGTACACTTCTCCGGGAGATTCTGCCACGGCCAGGGAGGCCGCGTGGGCAAAGCTGTTGTTGCCTCCAACTACAAAGGTATCAAATGTATATTTGGGGTTAAGACCAGCCTTCTGAGCAGCTGTCTTTGTGCGCTTTTTCTCGGAAGCCCTGGATGCCATCTCCATGATCTCGTCCAGGCGGTCGTCATCTTCCGACACGAGAACGACCTCAAACTCCTTTTCCGTGATCTCGGCAATGGACACCTTCAGCGGGAGTCTGTACTTTTTATCAATGTACTCAACGCTGGCGTTCATATTGACAAGAATGAAAACCGTATGATCTACTACTTTGTATACCTTCAGAGGCTTGATCCAGGTGTTGAAGGACACATTGGAGAGCTCGTGCTCCACTCTGAGGTGTTCTATGATTTCCGGCCATTTTTCTTCTACGATATTCATTACAAAATAACTCCTAATCTAACATACATTTCATGCATCGTATCATATGCTTATTCTTATCTATTTTACATCAAAATAAGGTATTAAGCAACGAAAAATCGGGGTGGATAAGTTTTGGAAAATGAGAAAGTGGCTAAAATAGTGCCTTTCAGCTTGGAAATCCACAGGAATTTTCCTGTTATCCACATAATTTTGAAAAGATATCCACATTTTGTTGATAACTTTTCTTCCTATATTATATGATGCCATGGGCGCAGCTGAGAGGAAAAACTTTATGAAATCATCGGTTTTGCTTGACTTCACGGAACTTATTGAATATAATCAAAACTGATGTCTAGGAAAAGTGCGGGAGTATTCCTGTGTAAAATATAAGGGAGGTGGATATCTATGAAAATGACATTCCAGCCAAAAAAGAGACAGAGAGCTAAGGTTCATGGCTTCAGATCCAGAATGAGCACAGCAGGCGGAAGAAAGGTTCTTGCTGCAAGAAGAGCTAAAGGAAGAAAGAAATTATCAGCGTAGGCCGCAGCATTGTGGCCTTTTCTTCTCTTAAAATCAGGAGATGAAAATGAAATTTTCCGAGTCACTGAAAAAGAACAGAGATTTTCAGCATGTCTACAAAAACGGAAGATCCAATGCCAACCGGTATCTGGTCATGTATGTCATGGATAATGGCCTTAAAAAAAACAGACTGGGGATCTCCGTCAGCAAGAAGGTTGGCAACAGTATTGTCAGGCACAGACTGACAAGGTTGATACGTGAAAGCTATCGTCTGAATGAAGAATTGTTCCCATACGGTAAAGATATAGTGGTCATAGGCAGAGCGGCGGCAAAAGGAAAGAAATGCCGTGATATTGAAAGTGCATTCCTGCATCTGGGACGCCTTCATGGGATGGTACAGATAAATCAGTAAAACGGAGTGATGTATGGTGAAAAAAATCCTGATAGGTCTGGTGAGAGTTTACCAGAAATATCTTTCTCCCCTCAAGGGACATTCCACATGTATCTATTTTCCTACATGCTCCCAGTATGCGGTGGAGGCGATTGAAAAGCACGGGGCGCTCAAGGGAGGGCTTCTGGCTGTATGGAGGATACTCCGCTGCAATCCCTTTTCTAAAGGAGGCTACGATCCGGTCCCGTAGCATTACAAAATAACAGGATAGAAGGCAGACCGGGGCGATCTGAGCGGTCGCATGAACGGAGGAAAAGAAAATATGGAAGGTGTAGTATTGACAGCCGCAAACTGGCCAATCATAGGACAGATTGCGGATCTGCTCGGTATTGTCATGAATTTTATCTATGAGATACTGGATAAGATTCTTCCCTCAGACGTTGGTCTGGTGGGACTGTCGATCATCTTATACACGATACTTGTATATATGATCATGATGCCGCTTACCATCAAGCAGCAGAGAACATCCAAGATGACTGCGGTCATGAACCCTGAGCTTCAGGCAATCCAGAAAAAGTATAAGAACAAGAGAGACCAGGCATCTCAGATGAAGATGCAGGAAGAGATGCAGCAGGTATATGATAAATATGGGACGTCCATGACAGGCGGATGTCTTCCCATGCTCCTGCAGATGGTACTTCTGTTTTCACTGTATCCGGTTGTTTACCAGATGGAAAACTATGTTCCGGCTATCAAGAACGCTCCGGCGGATGTGCAGAAATTCCTCACTATCCCGGATCTGTCCCTCTCACCGATGCAGCTGTTCTCTGAGAGAGCGCAGATTTCCGAGCAGTTTGGAGTGTCAGCCGTAATCCTTATCATCACGGCGATCGCTCTTCCGGCCATATCTGTCCTGACACAGTTCCTGAGCATGAAGCTTTCTCAGGCGCTCTCCGGACAGGCTATGGACAAGGACAATCCGATGTACAGCACCATGAGGACAATGAACATCACAATGCCTCTGTTCTCACTGTTCGTCGTTGTGTCACTTCCGGCAGGCCTTGGTCTTTACTGGATCATCAGTGCGGTGGTAAGATGTCTGCAGCAGGTATTTATCAACAGTCATCTGAAAAAAATATCCGTGGAAGAGCTCATCGAGAAAAATAAAGAGAAGGCTGCGAAAAAGCGTGAGAAGAGGGGCGAGAGAGCAGAGAAGATAAATGCCATGGCCCAGACAAACACGCGGAGCATCCAGAGCAAGGCAAAGACATCTGTGCAGACAGATAAATCGAAGGAAGAAAAGCTCCAGAAGGCTGCAAACAACAAGAATGCTGCAAAGGAAGGAAGTCTTGCTTCCAAGGCCAATCTGGTCAAAAAATACAACGAAAATAATTAGGACACAGGCGGGGACTTTTTCTTAAGTGAGGAAGTCCCTCTAAGTGGATATAGGGAGGGATAACAAAATGGAAGGAAGACGAAGGGAAGAGATCACAGTATCGGCAAAGACGCTGGATGATGCCATCACAGAGGCTCTTGTTCAGCTTGGCGTCACGAGCGACAGGCTGGAATATGATGTCATTGAAAAGGGAAGCGCAGGATTTCTCGGGATAGGCATGAAGCAGGCAGTGATCCGGGCATGGAGAAAGGAAGAACCCCAGGAGGAGACTGTTGACGAGATCGCAGAGGAGTTTATAAAGGAGGCGGTTCCAAGCGATATTACTCTGGATATAAAAGAGGAGAAGGAGCCAAGGAAGCCTAAGAAAGAAAACAGAGAGCCTAAAAAAGCCCCTCAGAAGCAGGTGCGAAAAGAAACAAAAAAAGAATACAGGAAAGAAAATAAGTCTGAAGAGAAGCCGGAGATAAAGCGTGAGACAGAACTTGCAAGGGTGGAGGACGCCACTGTCGCCGAGTGTGAGAATTTCCTTCGCAGCGTGCTCCATGCCATGCATATGGAAGTGGAGCTCCACTCAGAAGTTGACGAGGAGGGAGCTCTCGCCATTGAGATGAAGGGAGATAACATGGGAATCCTCATTGGAAAGAGAGGACAGACCCTTGATTCCCTGCAGTATCTTACAAACAGAGTTGCCAACAAGATGCAGGCGGGCTATGTGCGGGTGAAGCTGGACACAGAGGATTACAGAAGAAGAAGAAAAGAGACGCTTGAAAATCTTGCAAAAAATATTGCCCATAAGGTGAAGAGGACAAGAAAACCGATTACTCTTGAGCCCATGAATCCCTATGAGAGAAGGATCATCCACTCTGCTCTGCAGGGAGACAAAAATGTAACGACACACAGCGAAGGCGAGGAGCCTTACCGCCGCGTAGTAGTGACACTGGTGAGAAAATAAAAAAAGGCAGAGGTTAAAACCTCTGCCTTTTTAACTCCGGGGAAAGGAGAGAAAGCTATGTACAGCGAAAGCAGCACGATCGCCGCTATATCGACTTCCATGTCAGAGGCCGGGATAGGCATTGTAAGGATGAGCGGGGAAGACGCATTTGAGATTGCAGACAGGATTTACAGAGGAAAAAATAATAAGAGACTCTCCGGGCAGAAATCCCATACGATACACTACGGGTATATTGAGGAGGACGGAGAGACCATAGACGAGGTACTCGTCATGCTCATGAGAGGCCCCCGCACATTTACAGGTGAAGACACGGTGGAGATAAACTGCCACGGCGGTGTCTATGTCCTGCAAAGAGTCCTGGAGGCGTGTCTGCGGGGAGGAGCCAGACCGGCCCAGCCGGGGGAGTTTACCAAGAGAGCGTTCTTAAATGGAAAGCTGGACCTCTCCCAGGCGGAGGCGGTCATCGATGTGATACAGTCCCGCAATGACTATGCTCTGAAGAGTTCTGTAAGCCAGCTTCGGGGAAGTGTAAAAAAGAAGGTGAGTGATATACGGGCCAAAATCCTCTATCACACGGCCTTTATCGAATCAGCGCTGGACGACCCGGAGCATATCAGCATAGACGGATACAGCCGGACTCTGGAGAAGGATGTGAGAGAACTGCTGGACAGCCTGAGGAAGCTCCTCGACTCGGCAGATAACGGGCGTATCATGAAAGAGGGGATACAGACTGTGATCGTTGGAAAGCCAAATGCGGGCAAATCCTCCATACTGAATATGCTCCTCGGCGAGGAGAGGGCCATCGTCACGGATATAGCCGGAACTACGAGGGATATCCTCCAGGAGCACATGAACCTGCACGGCATTTCCCTGAATATCGTGGACACGGCAGGCATAAGAAGGACTGATGATCAGGTGGAAAAAATAGGCGTGGACCGGGCGCTGAGTCAGGCAGAGGGGGCTGACCTCATCATCTGCGTGGTGGACTCCTCCCTTCCCCTTGACGAAAATGACCGGAAGATCTTTCAGTTTATAGCCCAAAAGAAATCCATCATCCTCCTCAATAAGTCAGACCTGGAGCGAAGGACAGGGGAGGAAGAAATACGGCAGATGTGCAGGGAGCAGGACATGGAAGAGCCTCCTGTCATATCCGTCTCCGCAAAGGAGGAAGAGGGGATGGAGGAGCTGGAGCAGGCGGTGAAGGAAATGTTCTATCACGGCGACATTTCCTTTAACAGTGAAGTATATATCACAAACGCGAGACAGAAGCACGCCCTGGACAGCGCGCGCCAGGGACTTGAGAGGGTGTTGGAGAGTATTCGTATGGATATGCCGGAGGATTTCTATTCCATAGACCTGATGGATGCTTACGAATCGCTGGGAACGATCACAGGAGAGACAGTAGGAGAGGATCTTGTCAATGAAATTTTCAGTAAATTCTGTATGGGAAAATAAGGATACGTATGATGTGGCTGTCATCGGGGCCGGACATGCCGGCTGTGAGGCGGCTCTTGCCTGTGCGAGGCTTGGATTTAAAACCATTGTGTTCACGGTCAGCGTGGACAGCATTGCTCTCATGCCCTGCAATCCCAATATAGGAGGGACATCCAAGGGACACCTGGTGCGGGAGGTGGACGCCCTGGGAGGGGAGATGGGAAAGGTCATAGACCGCGCTTTTATCCAGTCCAAGATGCTCAATAAGTCAAAGGGACCTGCCGTACATTCTCTGCGTGCTCAGGCTGACAAGGCCCTCTACAGCAGGACCATGCGGCAGGTGCTGGAGGACCAGGAAAATCTGGATATCAAGCAGGCGGAGGTGGTGAACATACTGACAGAGGAGAATGCCGGAAGAAAAAGGGTGACCGGTGTACAGCTCTACTCCGGCGCTGTTTTCCGCTGCCGCGCGGCCATACTCTGCACCGGCACATATCTGAAGGCCAGGTGCATTTACGGGGATGTGAGCACCAACACAGGCCCAAACGGACTCCAGGCCGCCAACCATCTGACAGAGTGCCTGAAGGAGCTGGGAATAAAAATGTACCGGTTCAAGACAGGGACTCCGGCCAGGATTGATAAGAATACGGTAGATTTCAGCAGGATGGAGGAGCAGAAGGGGGATGAGAGGGTCGTTCCCTTCTCCTTCACGACAGACCCGGACTCCATCCAGAAGGAGCAGGTGTCCTGCTGGCTGACATACACAAATGAGAGGACCCATGATATCATAAGGAAAAATCTGGACAGGTCCCCTCTGTTTTCAGGGATGATCGAGGGAACCGGGCCAAGATACTGCCCGTCTATCGAGGACAAGGTGGTGAAATTTGCGGACAAGAGCCGCCATCAGGTCTTTATCGAGCCGGAGGGACTGGAGACAAATGAGATGTATATCGGAGGCATGTCCAGCTCCCTTCCGGAGGACGTGCAGTATGAGATGTACCGTTCGGTGCCTGGACTGGAGAATGCAAGGATTGTGAGGAACGCCTACGCCATTGAATATGACTGCATTGATGCCAGGCAGCTCCTCCCCACACTGGAGTTCCGCACGGTAGACGGGCTTTTCAGCGGCGGGCAGTTTAACGGCAGCTCAGGATACGAGGAGGCGGCGGCTCAGGGGCTCCTGGCAGGCATCAACGCGGCCAGAAGGCTGCAGGGAAAGGAAGGGATCGTCCTGGACAGGTCAGAGGCCTATATCGGTGTTCTGGTGGATGACCTGGTCACGAAGGAAAGCCATGAGCCTTACAGGATGATGACCTCCAGAGCTGAGTACCGGCTGCTGCTCCGGCAGGACAATGCGGACCAGAGGCTGACGAAGAAGGGGTATGAGATTGGTCTCATAGATAAGGAGAGGTATGAGAGGCTGCTGGAAAAGGAGAGACTCATCCGTGAGGAGACAGACCGGCTGAAGAGGACCTATGTGGGAACCACGGAGGAAGTGCAGGGGCTGCTGGCGGAGCACGGGAGCACGCCGCTCACATCCGGGTCTGATCTGGCGGAGCTCATACGGCGCCCGGAGCTCTCGTATGAGATACTTGCTCCTGTTGATAAGGAGCGCCCGGCTTTTCCGCCTGACCTTAGAGAAGAGGTGCAGGAACAAGTTAACATAAATATAAAATATGAGGGGTACATCTCCCGTCAGAAAAAGCAGGTTGAGCAGTTTAGAAAGATGGAGAACAAGAAAATACCGGAGGATATTGACTACGATAAAGTGAAGAGCCTGCGGATAGAGGCAGTACAGAAGCTGAAGCAATACCGTCCGGTGTCAGTGGGACAGGCTTCCCGCATATCAGGTGTATCGCCTGCAGACATTTCCGTGCTCCTTGTGTACATGGAACAGTTAAGAAGATAGAGAGTGAAAGAAGCAGGAGATTTTATGGAAGAGAGAATATTTGATATAAAGCTGAGGAAGCTTGGGATTGTCCTGACAGAGAAAATGAAGGAGCAGTTTGACCGGTATTTTGAGCTCCTGGTTGAATGGAACAGGATAATGAACCTCACAGGCATAACAGATTACAACGAAGTAAATGAAAAGCATTTTCTGGACAGTCTTGCTATCGTGAAGGTCCAGGATATGGAGATGATCTCGACCGTCATTGACATAGGGACAGGCGCCGGATTTCCCGGTATCCCTCTGAAAATCGTGTATCCTCACCTGAAGGTCACGCTTCTGGATTCTCTGAACAAGAGGATCAAATTCCTGAACTGCGTGATACAGGAGCTTGCACTGGAAGACATATCTGCCCTTCACGGCAGAGCAGAGGATTTTGCTAAAAAGGGAGAGTACAGAGAAAGATATGACCTCTGCGTCTCAAGAGCAGTCGCTAATCTGGCCACTCTCTCGGAGTACTGTCTTCCTTACGTGAAGAGGAATGGCCTCTTTGTTTCCTATAAATCCGGAGAAATAGAGGAGGAGCTCTGTAAATCTGAGAAGGCAGTCTCAGTCTTGGGAGGAAAAATTGAGAAGGTAGAGAAATTCTGTCTGCCAGAGAGCGATATTTCAAGGTCCTTTGTCATGATAAGAAAGGACAGAAGTACTCCGGGAAGGTTTCCGAGAAAAGCCGGACTTCCGTCAAAAGAACCGCTGCAATAGCAGCGGTTCTTTTATATACCTATACTCTCTTTCGTTAATCCAGGTCAAGACATATCTTAAGCTGATCCATAAGTCTGTTGGGAGTCTCCAGCTGAGGCAGATATCCTGCGTCAGACAGGTTGAATATTTCAATGGATGGAAGAAGCCTCTGATATTCTGCTGCTTCCGTTTTGTTTTTTTCATTGGTCCCTGTTATGATAAAGATACTGTTGGAAAGGTCTTTCAGGTACAGTTTTATGTTTGCGGTCAGATAATTTCCGCTCATGCTCGCAAAAAGATACTTGGAGGATGCGTTTCCACAGTGAGCGGCCTCGTAGTACGTCATGATCTCTTCATGTCTGATCTTGCTCTTGTCATAGAAATAGTAATCCCTGAACAGCTTCTCTATATTTTCCTTTCTGACAAGTATGTTGTAAAGAAGGGTACCTACAAGAGGCAGGAGGATCAGCTTTGTCAGTATACGGCTGCTGTTAGTGGGAATATGAGCCGTTGTATATATATCAGCTGGATTTATCATGATAATACTGTCAATGTTCTCTTTATTGTTCTGACAGGCCCCTAAAATAAAGGAGGATGACTGCCCGGTTACGACCACATCGCTCTTCTCTTTTATGACATTTTTTATAAAATCATTGATGAGCTGCACATACAGGTAGTTTGTGTATGTCAGGTTTGGCTTTTCTGAGCGGCCGCACCCGAGCAGATCCAACGTGTAGACTGTCCTGTACTCGGAGAGCATACTGACGATTTTTTTCCATTCATATTCCGAGCTTGATGTATTTAGGTCGTGTATAAGAAGCAAGGGAGTGCCCTGCCCCTGCTTTGTATAAAATATTTTTCCGAATTTCCAGTCATAAAAGGTCTCTGAAGCAGGTTTTAGCAGATGGTCCATCGTGGCTGAAATATGGATTGCTTTATTTATAAGATGGATGCCGACGGAGGTTGCTCCGGCGAGAATTGTTGTGATAGTAAGGGCTTTTTTCCAACTCATATTAATACTCCTTTCTACAGTGTCTATATGAATAGTTTATCATATCTCAAAGAAGAACTAAAGATATATCTGCACAAAATGTTTCACGTGAAACATCTGTGATCAACAGCTGCTATTGTTAAAAAAAGTATCCAAAAGCAAAATGTTTCACGTGAAACATTTATGAAAAACAGAAAAAATATGTTTCACGTGAAACATGTTCTGGAATATAAATCCGAAAGGTGATATACTATTACTAATCACTGAGAGAGGTAAAGCAAAATGGGAAGAATAATAGCGATAGCAAACCAGAAGGGCGGAGTTGGAAAGACGACAACAGCTATCAATCTGTCAGCATGTCTTGCGGAAAAGGGTAAGAAGGTCCTTTCAATTGATATGGATCCACAGGGAAACATGACCAGTGGATTGGGCGTTGATAAAGACAATGTTGAAAAGACAGTGTACGACCTTATTATAGGTGAAGGCCGGATTGAAGAAATCATATGCAAGGATGTGTTGGAAAATCTGGATGTGATGCCTACAAACATAGATCTGTCAGCTGCTGAGATAGAATTGATAGGTATCGAAAATAAGGAATATATCATCAAAAATGAGGTCGAAAAAATAAAAGACGACTATGATTTTATTATTATCGACTGCCCGCCTTCCCTGAGTATGTTGACGATCAATGCGATGACGACAGCAGATTCAGTACTTGTGCCTATTCAATGTGAATACTATGCGCTGGAAGGACTGAGCCAGCTCATACATACGATAGAACTCGTAAAGGAGCGTCTGAATTCAAATCTGGAAATAGAAGGTGTTGTATTCACGATGTATGATGCGAGGACCAATCTGTCCCTCCAGGTTGTGGAAAATGTAAAGGATAATCTAAACCAGAATATCTACAAAACGATCATACCGAGAAACATCAGACTGGCGGAGGCGCCAAGCTATGGTATGCCTATCAATCAGTATGATCCAAAGTCGTCAGGTGCTGAGAGCTACAGACTGCTTGCAGATGAAGTGATAGAAAAAGAGGAATAGCAGAAAAACAGAAGGTGGAGGAAAAATATGCCGGTAAAAAGAAAGGGGCTGGGAAAAGGACTGGACAGTCTGATCCCGGAAAATAAATCTGCTAAAGTATCCAGCTCTGAGAGTAAAAAGACAGAAGAAACAGCCGAATTAAAAAGCGGCGAGCAGATGATGAAGATCAATATGGTGGAGCCAAACAGAGATCAGCCGAGAAGAAACTTTGAGGAGGACGCGCTTCTCGAACTGGCTGACTCTATTAAACAATATGGTGTGCTCCAGCCGCTTATTGTCAGAAAAAGAAATGACTATTATGAAATCATTGCGGGAGAGAGAAGATGGCGTGCTGCAAAGATGGCAGGTGTGAAGGAAGTCCCTGTTATCATAAAGGAGTACAATGAACAGGAAATCCTCGAGATCGCGCTGATCGAGAACATTCAGAGAGAAAACCTTAATCCCATTGAGGAGGCGATGGCCTTTAAAAAGCTCCTGGAGGAATTCAACCTCAAGCAGGATGAAGTGGCTGAGAGAGTATCCAAGAGCAGGACAGCTGTCACCAACTCTATGCGTCTCCTTAAGCTGGACCAGAGAGTGCAGCAGATGATCATAGATGATATGATAAGTACAGGTCATGCGAGAGCTCTTCTTGCCATTGATGACCCGGAACAGCAGTATGTCCTGGCCAATAGGATATTTGATGAAAAGCTGAGTGTGAGGGAGACAGAAAAGCTTATCAAGGAGATCAAGAATCCGAAAAAACAAAAAGAAAAGAAGATCATAGAGAACGCGTTTATATATGAAGATATTGAGGATAAGATGAAGCAGGTGCTTGGAACAAAGGTCCATGTGGCATCAAAGGGAAAAGGAAAAGGAAAAATAGAGATTGAATACTATTCAGATAAAGAACTGGAACGTATGTTCGATATGATCATGTCCATAGGAAAAGGAGAACAGATTTAATGGAAAGTGCAATTTTGGCAAAACTGGGCATCGATCCGGCATTTATCTTTCTTTTTATGCTGATACTGATCATCGCCCTCTTTGTACTGTACGTAAATGTGAGTATGAAATATGACCGGTTGAAAAACAGCTACAACTCGTTTATGAAGGGAAAAGATGGAAAGACTTTAGAGGAGAGTCTTCTCTCTAAATTTTCAGAGATAGACGGACTTGCGAAGCTGACCAAGCAGAACAGACAGGATGTCAAAGATATTTACCGCAAGATGGAGAAAGACTTTAAAAAGGTCGGTATCGTCAAGTATGACGCATTTAACGAGATGGGAGGCAAACTGAGCTTCGCACTGGCCATGCTGGATGGAAACAACAGCGGCTGGGTGATCAACGCCATGCACAGCAGGGAGGGCTGCTATACTTATATAAAAGAGATCGTCAAGGGAGAGAGCTATGTAGAGCTTGCGGAAGAAGAGACAGAGGCTCTGGACCGTGCGATCTTCAGCGAGGCCTACAGCATGGATGTGAAGGAAACCAGGGATACCAAAAAGAGAACAAATAAGAGTGAAAAGGATGAGGTGTAAAAATGCTTGATATCAAATTTGTAAGAAACAATCCGGACGTAGTAAAAGAAAATATAAAAAAGAAATTCCAGGATGAGAAGCTTCCCCTTGTAGACGAAGTGCTGGAGCTGGATAAGAGGAACAGGGAGATAAAGCAGGAGGTAGAGGCTCTGAGAGCTGAGAGAAACAAAATCTCAAAGGAGATCGGCGCCTGCATGGCACAGGGGAAGAAGGAGGAGGCTGAGGAGCTTAAGAAGAAGGTCCAGGCCAATGCTGACAGAGTGGAGAGCCTTTCCACAGAGGAGAAGGATGTTGAGGCAAACATCAAGAAAATCATGATGACCATCCCAAATATCATCGACCCCTCCGTGCCCATCGGAAAAGATGACAGCGAGAATGTAGAGATTGAAAAGTTCGGTGAGCCGGCTGTTCCGGATTTCGAAATCCCCTACCACACAGATATCATGGAAAGCTTCAATGGCATCGACCTGGAGAGTGCGGGAAGAGTGGCCGGAAACGGATTCTACTATCTGATGGGAGATATCGCAAGGCTTCACTCCGCAGTCCTGGCGTACGCGAGAGATTTCATGATCGACAGGGGATTTACCTACTGCGTTCCTCCTTTCATGATCCGGAGCAACGTGGTGACAGGCGTTATGAGCTTTGCTGAGATGGATTCCATGATGTACAAGATAGAGGGAGAGGACCTGTATCTTATCGGGACAAGTGAGCATTCCATGATCGGAAAATTCATCGACACCATGCTGGAGGAGGAGCAGCTTCCGCAGACACTGACATCCTACTCACCCTGCTTCCGAAAAGAAAAGGGTGCTCACGGGATTGAGGAGAGAGGTGTATACAGGATACATCAGTTTGAAAAGCAGGAGATGATCGTTGTATGCAAGCCTGAGGACAGCATGATGTGGTATGACAGGCTGTGGCAGAACACAGTGGACCTGTTCCGCTCCCTGGATATCCCTGTGCGCACGCTGGAATGCTGCTCAGGTGACCTGGCGGACCTGAAGGTGAAATCCTGCGATGTGGAGGCGTGGTCTCCGAGACAGAAGAAATATTTTGAGGTGGGCAGCTGCTCCAACCTGGGAGATGCCCAGGCAAGAAGACTGGGTATCCGCGTAAAGGGAGCGGATGGGAAATATTTTGCCCATACACTGAACAACACGGTAGTGGCGCCGCCGAGAATGCTGATCGCCTTCCTGGAAAACAACCTGCAGGCAGATGGCTCTGTCAGGATCCCGGAAGTGCTGCGTCCATATATGGGCGGCCTTGATAAGATTGAAAAGAAAAAATAAAGGTGACAGATGCATAAATATTTGAGGTCAATTGGTTACGGCTGTATCAGCTCAAGGACAGAGTTAAATGGATTCCTGAAGAAGATAGAGAGCGACTATACCTGCCATGAGCTGGTCTCCCTTGACGAGGAGGCGGACTTCTGTGAATACCAGAGGGAATGCGGAGCAGGTATAGGTGTTGCCGTGTGCGGAGATATGGATATGCGGGAAAGATTTTACAGACAGTACTACTATCCCTATTTCATCGGAAGCGGCATCTCCTCCTACGCTGATATCGTCGTTGAAAAAAGAATGGACCGGGAGGCCTATGTGGGAATATGCGAGGATGTGAAGGTAGGTGTCAGCCTCATCTTCCACCTGCAGAACACAGTGGAATATATAAAAGAGAGGCAGCTTGCCGGAGACAGGCTTAAATTCGGCTCCGTGACTCTGGCAGGACTGTGCAATTCCGGAACTGTCCTTCTCCCTGTCATGAAGAGCAAGGAGACGGAGAAGAGGAGGAGAGAGGAATCCCGGAACCGGATGATGCTCCTGAGTGCAGCCAGGAACGGGGACCAGGCGGCTATGGAAAGCCTGACTCTGGATGACATTGATATCTATACGAAGGTCTCCAGGCGACTTGTGACAGAGGATGTGTTCAGCATTGTGGACACCTATTTCATGCCCTACGGAGTGGAGTGCGACAGATATTCCATCCTGGGGGAAATCCTGAATGTACATACGATCCAGAACCAGGAGACGGGCGAGGAGCTCTATGTCATGAAGCTGGATGTAAATGAGCTGGAGTTTGATGTCTGTGTCCCGGTAAAGAGCGTATTTGGCGAGCCGGCCCGGGGACGGAGGTTCAAGGCAAACATGTGGCTCCAGGGAAGGATCAATTTTTAAAAAGTGGCAGAATGAAGGGAAGCAGCAGTATATACTGCTGTTTCCCTCATAAAAATGAAAATAACTGTTGATTTTAGTGATACAAGATGATAGAATAATTGAGTACGAGATAAATATAGTTATGTTCCCTTAGTAAAATGGATATTACGGATCCCTCCTAAGGATCAAGTGCAGGTTCGATTCCTGCAGGGAACGGGACGAGGACAGAGCCTCTGCAAGCGCAGAGGCTCTGTTTTTTCGTAATAAGGGACTATTGCAGATGGTACGCTTTCCTAGCCTTTCCCTTCCAGTCTCTGCTCCAGCTCCCGGCACAGCCATGGGATCTGCGACTCGAATTCGGCCCCGTACCATCTGGCTTCACTGGAACGGGAAGTGGCCTCGATACATTCCACCACGTAGTCAGCTGCAAGTGAGAGGGCATCTCCCAGGGAAAGACCCCGCATAAGCCCTCCAAAGGCAGTGGAGGAGTAGAGGTCCCCTGTTCCGTGGTAGCTCTGGGGACATTTTTTTGTAAAGTATGAGAAAGCATTTCCGTCCTGGTCGAGGCTTGCGATTCCAAGCCTGTCCGGCTCATAGCTGACACCCGTCAGGACGGCTGTCCGGCATCCCAGCCCAAGGAGACGCTGCAGGAGTTCAGTGATGTAAGAGCTGTCATACTCGGTGCGGTAGGGCAGACCGGTGAGGAGGCAGCCCTCTGTGATATTGGGCAGGATCACGTCCGCTTTGGCGCAGACACTGGCCATGGCTGCCGGAAAATCCCTGTCAAAGGCCGGATATAATTTCCCGTTGTCCGCCATGGCCGGGTCCACCAGGATCAGATTGTCCCGCGTGCGGAACTGCTCAAAGAAAGTCCTGACCTGTCCGCACTGACGGACGGAAGCCAGGTATCCGGTATATATCCCGTCAAAGAAGAGATCCTCCTTTTTCCAGGAGTCAGAGATGGGTCCGATCTGATCGGAAAGGTCCTTGCAGGTAAAATGCCGGAACATGGTGTGGGTGGAGAGGACTGCCGTGGGGAGGATACCGCATTCCACCCCCATGGCTGAGATAACAGGCAGGGCTACCGTGGTCGAGCAGCGCCCTACACAGGAAATATCCTGAAGAGTAACAATCCGTTTCATGTTAAAATACCGCCTCCTGATCTTAAGCTTCAGATGTTCTTTTCCTATACAGCAAATATAGCAGAAAGTGAACTGGTTAAAAATAGCCAAAACAGCAAAAAGTGACCAGGCCAGTTTGCGGGGAGAGGAGACGTGCGCGATCAGCCGTGAAATCAGTGAGTACACGGATATCTTGTATCCCTGGAGGAAATATTGCATAAATGTATTGTTATATTTGTGTTAAAATATGGATATTTACTATAGTTTATGTTAAAATGTCAACAAAAATATATAATTTATACAAAAAGGGGGCGCGATTATGAAAAAGATTTTAGTATTTATGCTTACCATGATGATGTCCTTCAGCCTGACTGCCTGTGGCGGTGGCGAGGAGCAGACAGATCCTGTGGAGACGGAGGACAGCTCTGCGGAAGAGGAGGAAGCCGCAGAGGAGGAAGAGACGGAGGAGCCGGAGAAAAAAGAAGAAGAGGCTGATACAGGAGACACTGACGTTTCCTCCGCCATAGAGGGATCTTCTACTTCGGAGACAGAGGCTGTTCCGCTCGGACAGTGGGCAAAGGTGGCAGATTATGCGACAGAGGATGATGCCTACCACACAGTTTACGTGCGGGTCACAAAGGTGACTACTTCCGAGGCGGATGAGGCGTATGTGCAGTCCTCGATCGAGACAAACAACACAAACAGCTCAGAGTACGGACAGATCAATACTGCGGATATAGAGCTTCCTGACGATGTGGAGCTGTGCGTGCTGGATTATGAAGTGTTTGTACCGGAGGAATTCCCGGCACCGGAGTATGGGATGGTGGCGCCTGAGATGGATTTCTCCGAGACAAATATTGACGGCGGAGGCATACCTTCCGCGGACGGCGCTAGTACCTACATTGGTCTTGGAACCAACAATACCGGGCTGATGATGGAGCCGGATAAGACATATGAGCCGGGAAATACCTACTCCTTCAGAACACTCTTCACTATGGTAAAGGGCTATGAGGACTATGTATTTGAGATGATGTCATATCCGGACGGAACTCTGAGTGACCAGACCTCCGGAGATAACTTATACTATGTGTATTTCGCAAATAAGTAAGCCAGGTGGAGGAAAGACGGACAGAAGGGCTGGGACCGCTGGTCAGAAAATATGTATCAATTGCTGTTTAGCGGTAAACATGGTATAATAACCACAGCGTGGTTATTATACCTGCGCATAGAGCGGTTTCTGCGGAACCGCAGAAACCCGCTGCGCATCTGCCGAAGGCCCATGGCCGCCATGCGGCCATGGTATAATAATTACAGCGTGGTTATTATACCTGCGCATAGAGCGGTTTCTGCGGAACCGCAGAAACCCGCTGCGCATCTGCCGAAGGCCCATGGCCGCACAGCGGCTATGGTATAATATCCATATCGTGAGTACGAACACAAAAATCAAGTAGTAGGAGTGGTGAAAATGTATCAGGAAGATTACAAGCGCTGGCTGGAAGCGGACCTGGAGGATGCGGATCTTCATCCGGAGCTGGCCCGGATCGAGGAAAATGATGAGGAGATAAAGGAGCGCTTTGCAGTGGCGCTGAAATTCGGTACAGCCGGACTTCGGGGTGTGCTGGGAGCCGGGACGAACCGCATGAACATCTATGTGGTGCGCCAGGCTACTCAGGGACTTGCAAACTGGGTGAAGACACAGGGGGGCACACAGACTGTTGCCATCAGCTATGACAGCCGTCTCAAGAGCGATGTGTTCGCAAAGAACGCGGCGGGAGTCCTGGCCGCAAACGGTATCAACGTGCGGATCTACGACGCGCTCATGCCTGTGCCGGCGCTCTCCTTTGCGACCCGTTATTATAACTGCAATGCGGGCATCATGGTGACAGCCTCACACAACCCTGCAAAATACAACGGATACAAGGCCTACGGGCCGGACGGCTGCCAGATGACAGACGATGCGGCGGCCATCGTATACGAAGAGATACAGAAGACGGACGTGCTGACAGGCGCAAAGTATATGTCCTTTGCAGCCGGCGTGGAGGAAGGACTGATCCGCTTTGTGGGCGATGATTGTAAGAGGGCCCTCTATGACGCTATCGAGTCCAGACAGGTCCGTCCGGGACTTTGCAGGACAGCAGGGCTGAAGCTTGTGTACAGCCCCCTGAACGGCTCCGGACTTGTGCCGGTGACACAGGTGTTAAAGGATATCGGTGTGACAGATATCACGATCGTCCCGGACCAGGAGTACCCCAACGGATACTTTACCACATGCAGCTACCCCAACCCTGAAATTTTTGAGGCCCTTGAGCAGGGACTGAACCTGGCGAAGGAGACAGGTGCGGACCTGATGCTGGCCACAGACCCGGATGCAGACCGGGTGGGCATTGCCATGAAGTGCCCGGATGGCTCCTACGAGCTGGTGAGCGGAAATGAAGTGGGCGTGCTGCTCCTGGACTACATATGTGCGGGGCGCATTGAGAAGGGAACCATGCCTGAGAATGCGGTGGCTGTGAAGTCTATCGTGTCCACACCGCTGGCCGACGCGGTGGCAGAGCATTACGGTGTGGAGCTGCGCAGCGTGCTGACAGGATTTAAGTGGATTGGTGACCAGATCGCACAGCTGGAGGAAGCAGGCGAAGTGGACCGCTTCATCTTCGGTTTTGAGGAGAGCTATGGATATCTGGCAGGCCCCTATGTGCGGGATAAGGATGCTGTCATCGGCTCCATGCTGATCTGTGAGATGGCAGCTTACTACAGGAGCATTGGAAGCTCTCTGAAGCAAAGGATGGAAGAAATCTATGCGCAGTACGGCCGCTACCTCAACAAGGTGGACAGCTTTGAGTTCCCGGGCCTGAGCGGCATGGACAAGATGGCAGGTATCATGCAGGGCCTGAGGGACAACCCGCTGACAGAGATTGCCGGGTACAAGGTGGCCAGTGTGACAGACTACACAAAGCCTGAGGAGACCGGACTTCCGTCAGCCAATGTGCTGATCTACAAGCTGGAGAACAACGAGACAGTGATCGTGCGTCCCTCCGGTACAGAGCCAAAGATCAAGATCTACTACACAACGCTCGGAAAGGACCTGGCAGAGGCCCAGGCCGAGAAGGACAAGCTGGCAGAGGCTATGAAGTCTGTGATGGCTTAACCGGGATGGAACAGGGTGAAAATACAAAAAGATACAATGGCGTCTGCCATTGTATCTTTTTGTACATTTTGCTGTTCTTCGGGCAGATGAGACACCAGATAGCTGTCAACGGGGAAGAGACACTCCTGCGGCTGTGAGCCGGTGTGTCCATGCCATCACTCTTTCTTCAGGT
Source organism: Lachnoclostridium sp. An118 (assembly GCF_002160985.1). Classification (GTDB taxonomy): domain Bacteria; phylum Bacillota; class Clostridia; order Lachnospirales; family Lachnospiraceae; genus Claveliimonas; species Claveliimonas stercoravium. Next base: position 39,666 of record NZ_NFLQ01000012.1, read on the forward strand.
ACTCCCTGGCCTTCTCCTGCTGCTCCCTGGTCATGGACACCTTCCCCCTGGTGATCCCCACAAGCCCCTCCTCCCTCAGCCGGCGGATGGTACGGTTCAGTGTCTTCACAGAGATGCCGGTCTCCTCGTGGATTTCCTCCCGGGTCCTTTTTACAACGCAGGAGCCGTACTCCTCTATGTACTGGAGGATGTAGGCCAGGAGGAGATGCTGGGGCGGATAGAACAGGCGGTTTCCCCGGTTGTAGGAGGAGCGGTACAGCTTGTAGGCCACCTTCTGGGACACGAGACGGAGAAAATGGATGTCCTTTGAGATCCAGTCCTCAAAATCTTTTCTGGAAAAATAGAGGACCGTGCACTCGGTGGTGGTCTCCAGGGTGACGGAGGTGCGGGGCTTCCCTGCAAGGATGGTGACCTCCCCCACAAAGTCTATGGGGTCGTTTCTCTCGATCATAAAAATATTCCCGTTTTCAAATTCATTGATGACCCGGTGATAGCCCTCGCAGACGATGCCGAAGTAATCCAGCTCGGCATCCTTCTGGTGGATGATGGTCCCTGGCGGATAGGTGCGGACCGTGCAGCGGTCCCTGAGCTCGTCAGGCATATAGCGGATATAGGATTCCAGCTCCGGCACTCTTGTGAGCAATTCTGACAGTGTCATGTTGACTCCTCCTTCTTTTTTTACAGTATACATCAAAAACAGCCCATTTGTCCTTTTTTTATACAAGTTATTCTTATATAATACGTGGATGTTATAAGAAGTATTAATAGAACAAGGAGAAATGAGATGAAAAAGGAGACCTACGCTTATCCATCTACTATGGCCAGACTGAGAGCGGAGTACAAGATCTTTCTTCTGGCCTTTGTGTTTATCGTGATCGCGGACAGCATCGGACAGATACAGGTTCCGCTGGGACCGGGGACGCTGATCCTGTTCCCGATTTTTTATTCCCTCATCATGGGAGTGCTCTCCGGGCCGGAGGTGCTGAAGATTTTTAAAAAGAAGGAGGTAAAGGCGGCTTCCAAGCTGGTCATCGTGGCTATCTGCCCCTTTATCGCCAAGCTGGGGATCAACGCGGGAGCCAGCCTTGAGGTCATCCTGTCGGCGGGGCCTGCCCTTGTGCTGCAGGAGATAGGGAACCTGGGAACTATCCTTCTGGCTCTCCCCTTTGCTCTGCTTCTGGGGCTGAAAAGGGAGGCGATCGGAGCCACCCATTCCATCAACAGGGAATCGAACCTGGCGCTGATCACGGACATGTTCGGACCGGACTCACCGGAGACAAGGGGAAGCCTTTCTATCTACGTAGTAGGCGGTATGGTAGGGACTATTTATTTCGGCTTCATGACAACTATGGTGGCAGCACTTCATATTTTTCATCCCTATGCCCTGGGTATGGCTTCCGGGGTGGGGGCCGGCATACTCATGGCCAGCGCCACAGCCAGCCTGGCTCTGATCTATCCGGATATGGCTTCGGAGCTGTCGGCCCTGGCGAGCACGAGCGAGACCATATCCGGCATCACCGGCATCTATGTGGCGATATTTATAGGTATCCCTCTTACAAAAAAGCTGTACCAGCTTCTGGAGCCGCCCATCGCCAGACTGAGAAGGGAGCCCAGCGAGGTGCTGGAGAGCAGGAAAAGAGAATCGGCTGCTGCAGAAGATCATACAAAGAGCAGGGAGGAAAGATAGATGAGATACGCAGAGTGGGGAATTTTATTAGTCATATCAGGGCTTGGCATTGCCCTGGCCAACTTTATCGGGTTTGATGTGGGATTTATGGATTCCCTTCCGGGAATACTGATCCTCCTTGGCATCTCCGCCGCGGCAGTGGTGGTCAGCAAGCTGCTTCCTCTGCGCCTGCCCATCGTGGCCTACTGCTCTATCATCGGCCTTCTCGTGGCGAGCCCTCTGTGCCCTGCCAGGGAGTTTGTCATCGCGTCGGCGAACAGCATCAATTTTACAGCTCCCCTCACACTGGTGGGGGCCTATGCGGGCATCTCCATCGGAGACCAGATAAAATCCTTTGTGAAGCAGGGATGGAAGATGATCATCGTGGGCGTACTGGTCATGACGGGAACCTTTCTCGGGTCAGCCTGCATTGCCCAGATCGTGCTGTCACTGACCAATGCCATATAGATACAGGGCAGAGGATGCCAGGAAGCAGTGAGGGGCGTCATAAACGCGTTTGAGAGGAGAAATACATGGATAGGAAAATAGAAGCCGATCTTCTGCTCCGGGACAGCGACTACCTGGATGAAGATTTTGAACTGGTCGAGGGGAAAAGCATCCTCATAAAGGATGGAAGGATAGAGGGCATCGACACAGCCGAAAGCCTGAAGGAAAAATATACCTGGCGTGAGGAGCTGGACGGGAGCGGATGCGTCTACATGCCAGGGCTTGTGGACAGCCACATGCACACGGGGCAGCAGCTCCTGAGGGGGAGAATACTGGATGAGATGCCCATGATATGGACCCGCGTCATGCTGCCCTACGAGAGCACGCTGACACCGGAGAAAATGGGGCTCAGCGCACGGATGGCTGCCGTGGAGATGATACATGCGGGGACGACGGGATTTATCGACGCGGGCAGCTATTTCATGGAGGAGGCGGCAGATGTCTACGCCCGCAGCGGCCTGCGAGGGGCGCTCTCATACTCCACTATGGACCAGGAGGGACTGCCTGCGTCCATTGCCATGGATGCCAGGACGGCTGTGCGAAAGACAGACGAGTTATATAAAGAATTTCATGGACAAGAAAACATAAAAGTTTATTATTCTCTGAGGTCCCTCATTTCCTGCTCTGAGGATCTGATCCTCATGGCGGCGGAGAGAGCCGCAGGGAACCATACTATGCTGCAGGCACACATGAATGAGTACCCGGGGGAGATTAATTTTTATATGGAAAGAAAGCAGCTGCGCCCCTACGAGTACCTGGACAGACTGGGCGTGCTGGGGCCGGATTTCCTGGGGGCCCACAGCCTGCTCCTGTCAGAGTCTGAGATCAGTCTGCTGGAGGAGCGGGGCGTGAAGGTCTGCCACTGTCCATTCAGCAACTGTGGCAAGGCAGCGCCCCGGACGCCGGAGCTCCTTGAGAGAGGCATCACGGTGGGGCTGGGGACGGACGGGGCCGCCCACGGGGGGCTGAGCCTGTTCCAGGAGATGAAGATCTTCCGGTCTGTCATGAACCTGACCTGGGGCGTACCACTGGCGGAGCCTGCTGTCATGCCGGCCAGGACTATCCTGGCCATGGCCACACGGGGCGGCCAGGTATGCCTTGGGGGCGAACCGGAAAAGGATGGAAGGCTCCTCCCGGGAGCCAGGGCTGATATCATAGGGATTGACAAGAACCGGATCTATATGGCTGTGTACGGACATATGGCCAACACAGTGCTGGAGAGCGCGGGGGCCGGAGATGTGCGGGACTCCCTGTGCGCGGGAAAGGTGCTCATGAGGGACTATCGCATCCAGACCCTGGACGAGGAGGAGATTTACCGGGAGGCAGTCTCCTGGAAAAACAATTTTGCATGAAATCCTGCAAAACAGAAAGGAAAATAACCTGAATGGTGGAATATTTGATCATAATTCTTGCAAATCTTCTGGTGGGAGGGATGATCGGGCTGACAGGGATAGCCGGATTTCTCCTTCCCATGCTGTACTCCGGTTTTATGGGCATGCCGGCGGCCCAGGGGATGGCACTCAGTTTTTTTGCCTTTCTCATCTCCGGAGTGCTGGGTGCGTGGAACTATCACAGGGCAAAAAACCTGGACATGAGACTGGGAGTCCTGATCAGCGCCGGGAGTCTCATAGGGGCGTCCCTGGGAGTCTGTCTGAACCTTCTGATGGACGAGTCGGTGGTGAAGAAGATCCTGTACCTCGTGGTGCTGGCTTCCGGTATCTCCATTTTGCTGCGGAAGGACCGGGAAAGGAGCAGAGAGGGCGGGGGAAGGCTTCCTGTCTGGGCCCTGCTGGCCTTTGGCCTTGTGACCGGAGCCCTCTGCGCCCTGTCCGGAGCGGGGGGGCCCATCCTTGTGATGCCGCTCCTCGTGGTGCTGGGCGTGCCCGTGAAGACAGCGGTGGGAGTGGCTCTTTTCAATTCCATTTTCATTGCGATCCCATCCTGTATCGGATACAGCCTGCAGTGTGAGCCGGGGACCTTCCTTGCGCTCCTGGCAGTCTCCATGGCCAGTCACGGAGCCGGGGTCTGGGCGGGCAGCAAAAATGCAGGCGTACTGCGTCCGGAGCCTTTGAAGAAAGGCGTTGCTGTATTTTCTGTATGTATTGCGGTTTTTAAGTTGTTTGTGGGATAAAAAATGTCTGTTGTGTTGAGAAAAATGAAAAATTCAGGACATAATATCCTTAACTGACAAATAAATGGAAAGGATGAAACAACATGACAGAGAAAAAGTATATAGACTGGAAAGACGATATGGCACGCTTTGAGGCGTACCTGAGGGAGCAGGAGAGCGCTGAGGCGACAGTGGCAAAGTATTTGCGGGATATCCGTACATTTATGACGTTTGCTGAGGGACGGACATGGATTGAGAAGAGTGATATCCTGCGCTATAAAGACTGGCTGATGGAGAACTACAGCGTGAACAGCGCCAACTCTATGATCGTTGCGCTCAACCAGTTTCTGATCTTTATGGAGGCGGGGCGCATGAGGGTCCGCCGGATCAGGGTGCAGGCACAGGGGTTCCGCAGCGGGGAAAAAGAGCTGTGTAAGGAGGAATTTCGCAGGCTTGTCTGTCAGGCGCGGACGAGCGGACGCCCTCAGATCGCCATGATCATGGAGACTATATGTGCCACGGGGATTCGCGTCAGCGAGTTGAAATTTTTTCAGGCAGACAATGTGAAAACTGGTGCTGTGAGAGTGTGGAACAAAGGAAAGTACCGGATCGTGCTCATCCCGGATAAGCTTCGCCGGAAGCTGCTTGCCTACATGGCCAAGTACGGAATTAAGTCCGGCCCTCTGTTCCGCACACGGTCGGGCAGAGCGAAGGACCGCTCCAACATTTGGCGGGAGATGAAGGAACTGGCTGGTGAGGCCGGCGTGGACGCCGGCAAAGTGTTCCCTCACAACCTGCGGCATCTCTTTGCAAGAACCTTTTACCGGGTAACAAAGAACCTGCTCCATCTGGCGGATATCCTGGGACATAGCAGTCTGGAAGTGACGAGGATCTACGCCTGCGATGGCATCAGCGAATGTAGAAAAAGTCTGGAACGCCTGGAGCTGATAGACGGATAATAAAAAATATCACATAATATTTGTTATGTTGTAAAAAAAAGGGGGTGTCTGTAGAAAATCGGATTTTGATGGTTGAAGGACAGTCTCTTCTGACTGATTTGAACACATTTATTCGTGTAGAAGTACTCGAAAATAGATTGATTTTTAAAAATATGTATTGTACAATACAATAGATTAATAGTTTTGCGCAAAAAGATATCACATAACAAATATTATGTGGTTTTTTCTGTTTCCAGATCTGCGCATATAGCGTTGTGGAGACACCAGCGCTTGAGGAGGCGGATATAATTGGAAAAGTAGATCATAGACTCATTGCGGGTCTTCTGCTTGCATTGATCATTTTCACAGCCTGCGGGACGGCAGTCACTGTCCTAACCAGTTTGACAGGACTTGCTCTGTGTATGATGGGACTGCTGTGGCCGGAAAGCAGCGCGGATCTGCGGATGGCAATCCTGCTGGTTATATGCAGTGGGACAGGTCTTCTGTCAGCAGCTGTAACTGCCGGCGATCCCTTTCAGGGCTACGTGTATGGTCAGAGTGTATGTCCGGTGCTTGCCCTTTTGGCGGCTTTGCCGGATGTGAAGGAGAGGGAGCGTCTGCGAGGGATAAGTATTGTATGGTCCGCAGTGATAGCGGCGGCAGATATAGCGCAGTTTTTGCGGGATACGGCAGCAGGGGTGCCGGGAAGGATCGGAGGTATCTTTGGAAATGCGAACGTTATGGGGATTTTTCTTGTCATTAGCTGGTTTGCCCTTGCGGATTTCAGGGAGAGGCAGGATCCGAAGAGCAGGTTCCGGTTGCTGCTGTATGCGGAACCGTTGTTTCTGTATGCGGCTGCGCTCACCCTTTCCATGGGAAGCTATGCGGCGATGGCGGCAGGAATCGTTGTGGCTACTGTGTGCGGCAGACGGGAAAAACTCCTGCTTACTCTGGCAAAAGCAGTGATGGGGACAGGTTCCGGCCTGCTCATCTACATTGCGGCGGTTCAAGCGGATGCGGGATGGCTCTGCGCGGCGGCTGTGATGTACATGGCTGTACAGGCCGCCTTGTGGGGCAGGCTGGAGCGGTTTCTGTCCCTGCACAGGAAAACGGCAGCGTTCATCTCCGGGACCGGTATCCTGGTGGCCAGTTCCGCAGCAGTGCTCCGGCCCAATGCGGCAGCTACGTTTGCGGAGCGACTTGAGATGATGGAAAACGGCCTGCACTACATTGCATCCAGTCCGATTTGGGGGACAGGCCCGCTTCAGTGGCACCTTTTGAATATGTTTGACCCGAAATGTTTTAACACATGGTATATCCATAACATGTTTATCCATGTCGGCGTGGAGCTGGGTGTGTGCGCCATGTTTCCCCTTGTTCTTGCGGCAGTCCTGTGCCTGGCAAAAAAACGGCCGCCGCAGCTGCGGGCCGGTCTGGCGGCGCTGTTTATCCACTATGTTCTGGATGTGGGATTCGCATATACGGGCCTGACGGCAGCCGCAGTGCTGCTTCTTGGCACTTCGGACGGGGGAAAGCGCCCGCGGAGAACGGTGGCGGCAAGGCCGTTTTATGCAGCGTTTGCAGTTCTGTTTGTCTGCGGACTGCTCCGGCATATAAGGTAAAGGAGTGACTGAGGTGAGCAGGAAAGAGACAGTAAGTATATGGATCCTTCTGTCGGCCTTCTTCTGTCTGGCCGTGCTGACTGCTGTGATGTGGCACGTTTCGAGGACTGAGGTCCCGGCGTACACAGGCCGGGAGCTGACCGGGGTGAAGAAGGAGGAAGTGGCCGGGCGGAACAGCCCGCTGACAGAGTATATTTACCTTACGCCAAACGCGACCTTTCCAAGAGAAGATAAGATCACGAAGATCACCATCCATCACATGGCGGCGGATCTGAGCCTGGAGGAGGCGGGGGAGCTGTTTTCCAGGACAGAAGGGAACGCATCCGCCAACTATGCGATCGACAGTGAGGGTCACATCGGTCTGTATGTAGAGGAGAAAGACAGGGCCTGGACATCCTCCGATCCGGAGAACGATGCCTGCGCCGTGACGATCGAGGTGGCAAATGATGAGATCGGAGGTCAGTGGCATGTGAGCGATGAGGCCTATGCGGCGCTGCTCGATCTTTGTACAGATATATGCAGGCGCAACGGGATCCGGCAGCTCACCTTTACGGGGGCGGCGAACGGAAGCCTGACGATGCACCGGATGTTCAGCGATGAGACGGAGTGTCCGGGGCCGTATCTGGAGAGCCGTATGGCTGAGATTGCGGATGCAGTCAATGAAAGACTGACTCAGGAAAGACAGGATACTTTTTAATAGAAAAAAGCAGCTGGAGGAAAAGGAGAATGAAAGTGAGAGAAAAACTGAAAATCATATGGTCCGGTGTCATGCTGGCCCTGCTGGGGATACTGGCCTGTGCGGCGGTTGTCATGGCCGCAGGGAACACATCAGCGGATGTCTATGCAGATCCCTATCAGACAGAGATGACCATCCAAAAGGTATGGGATGACGCCGGGCAGGAGGATAAGAGGCCGGAGTCTGTGGATGTAAACTACAGGATGACCCTTGTACTGTCAGATAATGCCGGCAAGTCGGAGACGCTGGCCAAGGAAGGGAGCGTAACACTGAATGAAGCCGGAGGCTGGCAGGCAGTCGTACAGTGGGATTACAGTAGGGAGCCGAAGGAGTTCAAGGGCTCTTACAGCGCGGCGAACAGGGAATTGACCTTTGAGGTGGAGGAAGTCCGGGTGGACGGCTATGTGGCTGACTATGAATGGGACAAGTCGGGGACAGTCATCATCACCAATACGTATACGAATCCGACCGGCGATCTGTCTGTGAAAAAGACCGTATCCGGCGAAGGAGCAGATACTGGGAAAGCTTTTGATTTTACACTGCATCTGACAGACGGCAGCGGCGCTGCCCTGACAGATGACTACTCCTATGCTGTCTTCGGCGGGGATGGCAGCCAGATCAGCACGGGAACCATCGGAGACGGCGGGACCTTCAGCCTGTCCCATGGCCAGACGATCACAGTGACCGGTCTGCCGGCGGGGACGCAGTATTCTGTGACGGAAGTGCAGACAGAGGACTACACGTCCGAGATTGTATCCGGTCAGGCGTCCGGGATGATCCAGGCCGATGCGGAAGCGGACGTTCTGTTTAACAACAGGCGCGTGGAAGAACAGCCGGAGACAGTTGATCTTTCCGGGACAAAGACATGGAACGACAGCGATGACCAGGCAGGAGCCCGCCCGGACAGCATTGAGGTCAACCTGTGGAAGGGGGAAACCCTGGTGGCAAAGCAGACAGTCAGCGAGGAGAGAGGCTGGACATACTGCTTTGCGGATCTCCCAAAGTATGACGACCAGGGCGTCGAGATAACGTATACAGTCACAGAGACACCGGTGGCCGGGTACACTACGTCTTATGATGGGTACGACATTATAAACACATACACACCGGATCCGGCTGCAGAGAAAGAAAACCCGCCGGCCCCGAAGACAGGAGATGCGGCAGATATCGCTCTGACTGGAGCGACGGCGGCTCTGGCAGGTGTTCTGGCAGCCGCAGTTCTGGGAATGAGAAGACGCAGGAACCACAGATAGAAAGCGGTAAAAACTGTTCCCCGAAAATGGAGAGGGGAGGAAGGAGAGTGCGATGAGGAAGAAGAAAAGCAGGATCCTTGCGTTTGTACTTTGTATGGCCATGCTTCTTGGCAACAGCATCCTGTCCTTTGCCGGGGAAAGTGCGGAGGCTGAGGATACGCAGAGCGGGACTGTCGTCCTTATGGGCAGCGCGGCAGACTATGATGTCACCCTGACCGGCCCGGCGGAAAGTTTCCCGACAGACGGCGAACTGGCTGTCTCTGTGGAGCAGGTCAGCGCAGATACAGAGGCGCTCGTGAAGAGTGCGGTGGACGCACAGGCCCAGGCGCAGCAGATGGAAGTGGCGGATTACACCGCACTGGATATCAGGCTTCTCTGCGACGGCCAGGAGGTGCAGCCGCAGGGGCCGGTGAGCGTGGCCTTTGCCGGGAAGACTACCAGAGAGGCCGGACCGGAGGAGACAAAGGTCTACCATGTGGATGAGACGGCCGGCACGGCGGAAGACATGGGCGCATCGGTTGCGGAAGACGGACAGATCACCATGGAGACAGACCACTTCTCCATATATGTGGTGGTGGATCTGGAAGGCCTGGGCGGGAGCATTGATCTGACCGTGCAGCACTGGGCCAACCTGGAAATTCTGGACGGCGTTGACGGCAGGGACGGACTTGTAGGGATGGCGGGAGCTGATGGAAAACCCTTTAACAATCCGGTCAGCCTGAAGACAAAGCAGGAATTCTGTGAGATCTACAGTGACGATGAGATCGAGATGGACAATACGCTCACAAAAAGCGTGGAAGAGCTCAGCAAGATCCTGCTGTCTGATCCGGATGAGGCGTCCGGGCGCTACGAGCTTGCAGAGGTCTGGTTCCTGGAAGAGGGAGATCCGGACAGCGAAAATGCCAGGTGGAATAAAAAATCAGCTTCATCAGAGGAAACGGTGACTCTGACAGAAGACACGACCATCCGTTTCGTATACGATCCGGTCACCCAGGACAACGCGCTTGTCCGGGACGTGACGTTCTACGATTACGATGTCACGGACGGGAAGACCTATAACGCAAACGGACAGGAAGATTCGAACGGCAAGTATCTGAACACGACCAACCAGGGCATCAACTCGGGTAGCAATTATTCCGGCGGCGATACTTCAAACAGGCTTGCCGTGGGGCAGGTGGACACCTTTGTCGACCATTCCTATGGAAACGCCACAGGGAAAAACGGGGTAGCCCTCAACGGGAGAGGAACCAGCGCTGATGTGGCGAAGAAAGGGATTGTAAAGGGGTTTGATGAAAAAAGCGGCCCTGTCTATGACGGGGTATTCGATCCCGGCCTGTTTACGGACGATCCGAAGACCGGGAAAACAATCCTGCAAGATTATAATCTTGTATTCGATCAAAACGGAGATACCTATACGCTGACATCCGTCAAAAAGGATGATGGAACAGTCGCCGAAGATAACCTTGACTATCTTACAGATGTATATGATGCGAGCAACAGACAGATTTTTTCCAATAATTTCTGGCCGCTTGACGAAGAAAAGCATAATAACCAGGATCCTCTCATAGGGGGAACCTATATGGAGTACAGTGCTTTTTATTCAGACGGAGGCACCAGGGCAACGGCAAATTCAGATGACAATCGGTATCACAACTGGTTCTTCGGGATGCGGTACAGCATGGGTTTTGTCCTTGGCGATTACACCGGGCCTCTGAATTATTATTTCCGCGGGGACGATGACTTCTGGCTGTTCGTGGACGGCGAGCTGGCAACAGATCTGGGAGGTATCCACAGTTCTGTCGGTGAACTCCTGGATCTGAGCGGCTATGTCATGGAAAATCCGGAAAATGGCCCGACAGAAGAAGAGAAGTGGACGCTTCACAGGATCGACATTGTCTATGCAGAGCGAGGCGCGTTCGGCTCGACCTGCTACATGCAGTTTACCCTTCCGAACCTGCGGCCGGTGGATTTTGACACGGATGTCCCGAAGACGGAGATCACCGTCCAGAAGAACTGGCAGGATCATAACAATCCGGAGCGTCCGGATTCCATCCAGGTGGAACTCTACTATCAGAAGGACGGGACAACAGAGTGGACACTGTACGACACGCAGACTCTGAGCGTGGCAAACGGCTGGACGTACACGTGGAAGGAGATGCCGAAGGAAGGCTACACCTACAAGATCAAAGAAGTGGGAGAAGAGGATGGCAAGAACGGGAACTATACTGTGACCTACGGATCCGGGGACAAAACGGACGGTACGCTGGCGCCCGGCAGCGGCGCGGATGGTTCCTTTGCCGGTGTGATCACAAACCGGATCACACCTTCCACATATATCACAGTGAACAAAGTGTGGAATGATCAGAATGATCAGCTTAAGGAGCGTCCGGAGAGCGTGGACTTCTACTTATATTACAGGCATACCGGAGACACGTCCTGGACGCCTTACCCGGATGGACGCCTCACCCTCACACAGGGAAATGCGCTGGCCGGGGGAGATGGAAATACCTGGAGTGGAACATATGCGGATCTGCCGGTTTACGCAGCAGACGGGAAGACATTGCTGGAGTATACGGTCATGGAGGTCAGCGGTGATACACCCCTTGGCCAGGGAGACTCCTGCGATGGAGCGGTAACAGAAGATGTCTACACCGTTTCCTATCCGGACAGCCACTTCGGTGCGGATGGTACATGGAATGGATACAAGGCGATGGAAAATGATGAGACAATGAACCTGACGGTGACCAATGTCGTGCCGCAGCCATGGCAGCTTATCAAGCGGAGCAGTACATCGGAAGACCTGACACTGCCCGGAGCTCAGTTTACACTGACAGGCCCCGCAGGCGGAACATCCGTGACTCTTACCGGCGAGTCGGGTAAGGATGGGGTCATACAGTGGACAGATGCGTCAGGAGCGCCGTTTACAGGATTTTTGAAGGACGGAAGCTATACGCTGAAAGAGACGGCTGCGCCGACAGGATACAAGCTGGAGACCGATGAATGGACGTTAAAGATCGAAAATGGGAAGCCGGTCATGATCGCAGCCGGACAGGAGGATAAAGGCAGCATCGAAGGCGATATTGTAACTTTCTATTTTGACAACGAGCCCATGTACGCGCTTCCGAGCTCCGGGGGTCCGGGCATCTATGTGCCTGTCATCGGCGGCATCCTGCTGATGGCATCGGGCGCGCTGGCAGGTTTCAGATACAGAAGGAAAGGATACAGAAAATAAAGAGGGGAGAGAAGATCTCTCCGGGAAGGAGCAGTTATGAACAGAGGAAAGAAGCTTTTTGCATTCCTGCTTGCGGCTGTCATGATCCTGGCAATGGGCATGACAGGCTTTGCGGCAAACGGGAAACCACAGGCATCCGACAGGGCGGATGTGACGATCACAGGGATCACCGGGGATCCGACAGTGACCCTGTATCAGATTGCAAGGGCAAACTACGGGCCCGGCGATAGGGAGCTGGTGGACTACACATGGGCGGCCGGGGTGACCTTTGCTAATGAGCAGGCACCTACGGCAGATGAGATCAACGCTGCGGCGAAGGGACTGACAGGCGGAACCATCACTCCCCTTGCAACCATGAGCGGCACCCTGACAGGGGAGACCTACACGGCCAATGTGCCGGCCGGCGTGTACATTGCGGTGCTCACAGGTGCGGCGGACGGCTCTGTCTACAACCCGGTCCTTCTGGCGGCCACATACGGCGAGGAGGGAAATGTTGTTGTGGATAATCCCAAGCAGGTAAATGCAGGGGATGCGTATCTCTTTGGGATGACAGCTGTTCTGAAGAAGACGACGCCGGATGTGGACAAGACCATCACCGGCGGGACGGTAGAAGATGACGGTAGGGATACAGTCGGCATTGGCTCTGTCGTGGACTATCAAGTAGAGATGACCATGCCTTCCTACCCGGCCAATGCTGCGAACAAGACACTTTTCCTTACAGACCGGCTCACGGCAGGGCTGACCTTTGATTACAGCACACTGACTGTGACGGTCGAAGGGCAGACGGTGACAAGAACCGGAGATACATTTATTTTAAACGGCAAAGTGATCGCCACGGCAGCGGAAAAGGACAATGGATTTAACCTGAATTTTAACTATGACAATCTGGTGTCTAATGCGGCGGGCGCTGTCTACACGCCGATCGTTACATACAGTGCGGTTGTGAACGACACAGCCGTTGTGGGCGCTGCGGGCAACCCCAATGACGTGACTTACTACTATGCGAACGAGCCGAATACAGGCAATACATGGGATGAGGTGACAGAGGAGCCGGATGAGGCGCCGGGCGTGACCAGCAAGAAGGATCAGGAGACGGTATACACCTATCAGCTGGCATTTCAGAAGACAGACGCCGAGACAGACAAGCCCCTGGCAGATGCGGTCTTTGGCATCTACAGCGATGCGGACTGCACACAGCTCATCGACAAGGTGATGACAAATCAGGAGGGTTACGCCGTTTCCACCAAGGTGGCAAAAGGCACCTACTATATCAAAGAACTTGTGGCACCCACCGGGTACAGCCTGAATACGACAGTATATCCAATCGAGGCTTCCTGGAAGACAGCCACCACAACCGTCACAGGCTCCGTGACAAATGCGCAGTACACGACGCAGAAGCCTTCTGATGACGCGGTGCAGGTTGGATGGATCAAGGATGGCCGGTACTACTCCATGGCTGCAGTGGCGGAAGAGGAAGCGGCGGCAGGCGGCTATCAGGCGGCCTACCTGACGGCTCAGAGCACGACCACAAGCACGGTTACAACGGTAACAGAGAACGGAGCGGGCAGTGGAACGGCCCTTTTGGGCGATGAGATCCCCAATACGCAGATGCACGCCCTTCCTTCCACCGGCGGCATGGGTACCGTGCTCTTTACGGTCGGAGGTATTGTGATCATGGCGGCAGCCGCTGTGCTCTTCTTCCTGAGCAGGAGAAAGACGGACAGATAGAGATAAGCAGGAGGAAGTCCTGAAGGAATTGAGTGAACATACCGGAGCAGACCGCTTCGGTATGTTCACTGCTTTAAGGGGGATTTGCATAGATTTTTCGTCAGAAGGGAGTGACTGGATGAAGAGGACAGTAGCGGGAGCCCTTGTGGCACTGCTGTTTCTGGCCGGTTTGTCTTTGCTTGCCTATCCGTTTGTGGCAAATGTATGGAATGATCACCGGCAAAAGCAACTGATGGACAGCTATCAGGAGACAGTTACAGAGAGAGAGACTGGAGGAGAGATTGATTATGAAGCCGAATGGCAGCGGGCGAGGGTGTATAATCAGGGACTTTTGCCAACGATCCTCCCGGATTCCTTCGCCGTGGCTGCCGCAGAGAAGGAGCCTGGCCGGGAATATATGGCCTGCCTTAATCTGGCAGGCGATGGGATCATGGGAAGTGTGGAAATCCCGAAAATTGATGTTACACTGCCGGTTTTCCACACGACAGCGAAAAATATCCTGCAGCAGGGCGCAGGCCATCTGGAGGGGAGCTCACTGCCTGTCGGCGGAGAGGGAACGCACGCTGTGATCTCCGCCCACAGAGGCCTCCCCAGCGCGGCGCTTTTTACTGACTTGGACAAGCTGGAGGAAGGAGATCATTTCCTACTCAGGGTGTTAGACGATACTCTCTGCTATGAGGTGGACAAAATTTCGGTCGTAGATCCGGAGGACACAGGCAATCTGGCTGTAGAGGACACGGAAGATCTGGTGACGCTTCTTACCTGTACGCCATATGGGGTGAATACACAGCGTCTCCTTGTGAGGGGACACCGGGTTCCCTATGACCCGGAACTGGTGGAGATGGAGAAGCCGGGAGTTCTGATCGGCAGTCTCCACACGAACTATCTGTTCTGGCTGCTGTTTGGCCTGGCTGTGACGGCGGCGCTTGTATTCTGCCTATACCGAAGGGAGAGAAAGCGATGAGACGGGCATGGATGCGGACGGCCGCTGTTCTACTTTTTGTGGCAGCAGCGGCACTTCTATCATTTCCGGCCGGGCAGCGGGCGGTGAGGGGGTACCGGGATGGACTGGAGATCCGGACGTTCGAGGAGAACAAAAGCCAGGAGACAGACGGGTATGTGCGTCTGCGGGAAAGCATGGAAGAGTACAACAGGCGCATTTTTACTCAGGGCCAGAGCGGGCTGAGCGATGCCTGGGGCTATGAGAAAGGCGCATTTAATTTTGAAGGGACAGGGCTGGATGACGAGATGATCGGGTATATCTCGATCCCGGCTATGGATATAAGACTGCCGCTCTATATAGGGGCCAGTGAGGAGAATCTGATGAAGGGGGCCGCCGTCCTGGCGCAGACCAGCATGCCGCTTGGCGGGGAGGACACGAACTGCGTGATCGCCGGGCACAGAGGCGGTTACTTCGGCCAAGCGGTTTTCAGGGATATCGAGGTACTGCGGGCTGGCGATACGGTGGAGATCACAAATCTGTGGGAAACGCTGGAGTACGAGGCTGTCAAGTGTATTGTCATATCGCCGGACGACCTGGATGCGGTGAAGATCCGCCCGGGGAGAGATATGGTCACTCTGGTCACCTGTCATCCCTACACACACAATTATCAGCGGTATGTGGTGTACTGCTCCAGAAGCGGACAGGACAAAACGCAGGACAACAGGGGGGAGGAAGCGGCCAGTCTGCCGTACGGTCTGCCGTACGAACCGTCTGGGGATGCGGTGCGAAGGGAGGATATGCTGACCGCAGTGGGGCTTATCGTCCTGGGTGCGGCGGCAGTTTTTGGTGTAGCAGAAATATACAGGAGAAGGAAGGGCAGGCGGAAGTCATGGAAAAAGACAGGGAAAACGGGAAAAAGGATCTGACAGGCCGGCGCTTTGGACATCTTGTTGTCCTCGAGAAGACGCAGCGCAGGGAAAATTGTTATGTAGTGTGGCTGTGCCGCTGCGACTGCGGAAATACAATCCCCGTGAGCACAAAGAAGCTGACTCGGGGGAGCGTGAAGGACTGCGGCTGTGTCCCGCGGGAGACTGCGAGGAGAGGAGCCTGTGCGGAGGATCTGACAGGCCGGACTTTTGGGCATCTGACAGCGGTATGCCGGTCTGAGAACCGGGGAGGAAGAACATGCTGGATGTGCCGCTGCGACTGCGGAGGCGAGAAGATTGTTTCAGCCAGGGACTTAAAGAGCGGAAAAGTCAGAAGCTGTGGCTGTATGTGGCATGTGAAAGGCAGGAATATAGTAGAGCTGAGCGGGCAGAAGTTTGGCAGGCTGACGGCAGTTTCCCCCACGGGAGAGAGGAATGTGCATGGTACGGTGTACTGGCTGTGCCGCTGCGACTGCGGCAGTGAGATCATGGTGGCAGAGAGCAGTCTTGTAAGCGGATCCTGTAAGAGCTGCGGCTGTCTGAGGAAGGAGAATCAAAAGAAGATCGGTGGCAGGCTGCATCGGGTGGACGGCACTTGCGTGGAGTTCCTTGAGAAACGAAAGAGCAGAAGAGACAATAAGAGCGGCTTTCGCGGCGTTTACCAGATGCCGAACGGCAGGTACAAAGTCAGTATAGGATTTCGGGGAGAGAGGATATCGCTGGGGACTTACGGAGAGTACAGCGATGCCGTCCGGGCGAGAGTCGAGGCAGAACAGCGCATTTACGGCGGCTTCTTAAAAGCATACAGAGAGTGGGAGAAAAAAGCGGCTGCGGATCCGGAATGGGCGAGACGTAATCCTTTTACAACGAAGACAGGGCAGGACTGATCCTGTGGAGACGGGGTGTGGAAAGCAGGTGAAAGACAGGCGCGGAAATCAGAACGTTTTTCTGGTTGTAGAAAAAGAGAAAATGGCCTATAATAATAGACGCAGATTCTTTGAGGAGACTATTGAAGATGAAAAATATAATACGGACGGCGGGATGCCTGCTCCTGTCGCTCATGCTTGCCGCGGCTGCGGTGCCGCGGGCAGTCCGCGCGACGGCGCCGCAGGATGGCGCCCAGTCCCAGGACAGCGTTCAGGGCACGGAGGCGAAGGACCCCTATCAGCAGCAGCTGGAGGATACGTACAAGCAGGAGGTCCAGACAAATAAGCTGAAGGAGTGGCCCCAGGGTCCCGGCATTTACGGAGATGCGGGGATCGTGATGGATGCGGAGACAGGGGCTGTCTTATATGGAAAGAATATTGACCAGCAGGAATATCCGGCCAGTATCACAAAGCTGCTGACAGCCCTTCTGGCTTTTGAGTACTGCGATATGACAGAGGATGTTGTGATCACGGCGGAGAGTCTCACCTGCCTTGGAGACGGTTATGCGTCCATCGGACTGAAGGAGGGGAATGTCATCTCCATGGAGCAGGCGCTCTACGCCATGCTTCTGGCCTCCTCCAATGAAGTGGCCTACGCGGTGGGAGAGACGGTGGCAAAGACCCAGGGAGAGGATTACCAGTGGTTCATAGACGAGATGAACCGCAAGGTGGAGGAGCTGGGAGGGACGAATTCCCATTTTGTCAACACCAACGGAGTCCACGAAGAAGATCATTATACCTGTGCCAGAGATATGGCACTGATCGCAAAAGAGCTCTTTGACTATCCGGAGTTCTTCACCATCTGTCAGACGACAAGCTACACCATACCGGCATCTGCCACCACGGAGGAGCATATATTCCAGCAAAAGCACGAGATGCTGGTGCCCGGCTACAGTGATTATTACGAGTATGCGGTGGGAGGAAAGACCGGTTACACGACCGAGGCCAACAACACGCTGGTGACCATGGCGGACAACGGAGAAATGAAGCTTGTCTGTGTCACCTTGAAGGTGTTCCCCGGGCATGTCTACTCTGACACAAAAGCACTTCTGGATTATGGATTCAGCAATTTCCAGCACATGGCCATTGATGTGGACGGCAGTCAGGGGATAGAAAAAATACTGGATACCGCAAGTGTCACGATCCCCTCCGGATTCGAGCTGTCCAGCCTGAAGTCGGACCTGGAGCAGGTCACAGGCGGGAACAGCACAGCTATCCTCTCCTACACTTATGAGGACAACCCGGTGGGAAGGCTCCAGGTCCAGGTGGACAAAGGAGCCTCCTTTGAGGAGGCGGGAGCGCAGGAGGAAGAGGAAGCTTCCGACAGCGGCGTGGGAAAAGTGCTGCTGGTCGGCGTGGTGGTCATTGTCCTGATACTGGGGATCCTGCTCCTCTTCACTGCCTGGTGCAGGAGGCAGAGGCGCAGAAGGCGCAGGGGCCGGCGGAGGCGAAGGCGCCGATGAATGGACCGGCCGATCCGCCCGGCGCGCCGTTTATCCCGGCGGACAGGCCGGAAGGATACGGGGCAGAATGTCGAAAATACAAGGGAAACCCTTGACTTACCAGGGGTTTCCTATTATAATTTTAGCGTGAAAAAAGTAATAGTATGATAGAACCATATGAGAAAGACCGTGACGAAGACAGTAGGGCATGTAGGAACGTCAAAGCGAGCCGGTGATGGTGTAAGGCCGGTACAAGTAGGATGTGCCTGAATATCACTTCAGAGTCGCAGCCTCCGAAAAGAGCATGAGTAGGAGCTGACGGAGTCCGCCGTTACCGGAAGGCATATGATAGTATGTTAGGTGGTTTATAAATGAAGGGAATACGACTTTCATCCTAATTCGGATGAAGGTCTTTTTTTTCATAAATGTTCCAAACAATATACACAATAGCACAGGAGTTAGTGTAATTCCGGACGTAACCCTTTTAAAAAGGGTTACGTCCCCTGTTAACATTTTCACAAGGAGGAAGCCATGTACAAGAAAGTTCCAACAGACCTGAATTTCGTGGACCGGGAGAAAGAGGTCGAGAAATTCTGGGAAGACAATCAGATTTTTGAAAAGAGTATGGAGAACCGCAAAGAGGGTGAGACCTACACCTTCTACGACGGGCCGCCGACAGCCAACGGCAAGCCCCACATCGGTCATGTACTGACCCGTGTCATCAAGGACATGATCCCCAGATACCGCACCATGAAGGGATACATGGTGCCCAGAAAAGCGGGTTGGGATACCCACGGTCTGCCGGTGGAGCTGGAGGTGGAGAAAGCTCTTGGCCTGGACGGCAAGGACCAGATCGAGGAGTACGGTCTGGAGCCGTTCATCAACAAATGTAAGGAGAGTGTCTGGAAGTACAAGGGCATGTGGGAGGACTTCTCCGGCACAGTAGGCTTCTGGGCAGATATGGAAAATCCATACGTCACATACCACAATGATTTCATCGAGTCCGAGTGGTGGGCGCTGAAGAAGATCTGGGACAAGGGACTTCTCTACAAAGGTTTCAAGATCGTTCCCTACTGTCCGCGCTGCGGTACGCCTCTGTCCGCCCAGGAAGTAGCCCAGGGCTACAAGGATGTAAAAGAGCGCTCCGCCATTGTCCGCTTTAAAGTAAAAGACGAGGACGCCTACATTCTGGCATGGACCACAACGCCATGGACACTGCCCTCCAACATCGGTCTCTGCGTAAATCCGGATGAGGACTACGCAAAAGTAAAAGCTGCGGACGGCTATGTGTACTACATGGCACAGGCCCTGCTGGACACAGTCCTTGGAAAGTTGGCCACAGAAGATCAGCCTGCCTATGAGGTGCTGGAGACCTATACGGGAAAGGACCTGGAGTACAAAGAGTACGAGCCGCTGTACCAGTGTGCATATGACTGCGCGGCAAAGCAGAACAAGAAAGCGTTCTTCGTGACATGCGACAGCTATGTAACGCTGACAGACGGTACCGGCGTGGTTCACATTGCTCCCGCCTTTGGTGAGGACGACGCGAAAGTGGGCCGCAAGTACGACATGCCTTTTGTACAGCTTGTAGATGAAAAAGGAAATATGGGCGAGACCACCCCGTTTGCAGGTCTGTTCGTGAAGAAAGCAGACCCGGAGGTGTTAAAGGACCTGGATGCAAGAGGACTTCTCTTTGACGCTCCCAAATTCGAGCACAGCTATCCCCACTGCTGGAGATGCGACACACCGCTCATCTACTATGCCCGCGAGTCCTGGTTCATCAAGATGACAGCGGTGAAGGACGACCTGATCGCCAACAACAACACCATCAACTGGATCCCGGAGAGCATCGGAAAGGGCCGCTTCGGCGACTGGCTGGAGAATGTCCAGGACTGGGGCATCAGCCGGAACCGCTACTGGGGAACTCCGTTAAATATCTGGGAGTGTGAGTGCGGACACCAGCATTCCATCGGAAGCATCGAGGAACTGAAATCTATGTCCGACAACTGTCCGGACGACATCGAACTGCACCGTCCATACATCGACGAAGTGACCATTAAGTGTCCAAAGTGCGGCAAAGAGATGCACCGTGTGCCGGAAGTCATCGACTGCTGGTTCGACTCCGGTTCCATGCCTTTTGCACAGCATCATTATCCGTTTGAAAATAAAGAGCTCTTTGAGCAGCAGTTCCCGGCAGACTTCATTTCCGAGGCTGTGGACCAGACAAGAGGATGGTTCTACTCCCTGCTGGCCATCTCCACGCTGATCTTCAACAAGGCTCCGTATAAGAACGTCATCGTCCTTGGACATGTGCAGGATGAGAACGGCCAGAAGATGAGCAAATCCAAGGGAAATGCGGTGGATCCTTTCGATGCCCTGGAAAAATACGGCGCAGACGCCATCCGCTGGTATTTCTATGTAAACAGCGCGCCCTGGCTGCCTAACCGTTTCCACGGAAAAGCCGTTGTGGAAGGACAGCGCAAATTCATGGGAACACTGTGGAATACCTACGCATTCTTTGTGCTGTACGCGAATATTGACGAGTTTGACGCCACAAAATACACGCTGGATTATGAGAAGCTGCCTGTCATGGACAAATGGCTCCTGTCCAAGATGAACACACTGGTCAAAGAGGTGGACAGCCATCTCGGAAATTACCGCATCCCGGAGGCGGCCAGAGCGCTCCAGGAGTTTGTGGATGACATGAGCAACTGGTATGTGCGCAGGAGCCGCGAGCGCTTCTGGGCAAAAGGAATGCCCCAGGATAAGATCAACGCCTACATGACGCTGTACACGGCCCTTGTGACTCTCTGCAAGGCGGCGGCGCCCATGGTTCCTTTTATGACTGAGGAGATTTACCAGAACCTGGTGCGCAGCATCGATCCCTCCGCACCGGAGAGCATCCACCTGTGCGATTTCCCGGAGGCAGATGAGTCCCGGATTGATAAAGAGCTGGAAGCAAACATGGACGAAGTCCTGAAGATCGTTGTCATGGGCCGCGCATGCAGAAACACAGCCAACATCAAGAACCGGCAGCCCATCGGGCAGATGTTTGTGAAGAGCGCGGTGCAGATTCCGGAATTTTACCAGGATATCATCAAGGAGGAGCTGAACGTAAAGGATCTAACATTTACAGACGATGTGCGCGCCTTTACTTCATATACATTTAAACCACAGTTAAAGACAGTGGGACCAAAATATGGTAAAATGTTAGGTGGCATCAAGGCAGCCCTGGACGCGGTGGACGGCAACGCGGCCATGGACGAGGTCAATGCCACAGGAGCATTAAAGCTGGAGGTAAACGGGCAGGAGGTCACCCTGTTCAGGGAGGATCTTCTCATCGACACAGCGCAGATGGAAGGCTATGTGTCCGAGGACAACAATGGCATCACTGTGGTGCTGGACACAAATCTGACACCGGAACTTCTTGAGGAAGGATTTGTCCGCGAGATCATCAGCAAAGTACAGACCATGAGAAAAGAAGCCGATTTTGAGGTAACCGACAAGATCCATATCACCTACCAGGGAAGCGAGAAGGCTGAGGATGTCTTTGCCGCCCATAAGGAGGAGATCGGAAGCGAGACACTGGCGCTCACTGTGGAGAAAGCCGCACCCGCGGGATACGTGAAGGAGTGGAAGATCAACGGCGAGAACGTGACCATCGGAGTCGAGAGATAAGTCTCTAAGAAAGGAATGGAAAAATGTATAATCCCAGATTTGAAAAAAAGGCTTTTAAGAAGGAAGTAGAACACAACGTAAAGACCCTCTACCGCAAGACCATAGACGAGGCTACGCCACAGCAGCTTTTCCAGGCAGTATCCTACGCGGTAAAGGAGGCCATCATCGATGACTGGATCGCCACACAGAACCAGTTCAAGAAGGATGACCCGAAGACAGTTTACTATATGTCCATGGAGTTTCTGATGGGCCGGGCCCTGGGAAACAACCTGATCAACATGACAGCCTACAGGGAGGTAAAAGAGGCCCTGGATGAGATGGGCATTGACCTGAACACCATCGAGGACCAGGAGCCGGACCCGGCTCTCGGGAACGGAGGCCTTGGCCGTCTGGCGGCCTGCTTCCTGGATTCCCTGGCTACCCTCGGATATGCGGCCTACGGCTGCGGTATCCGCTACCGCTACGGTATGTTCAAGCAGAAGATCGAGAACGGCTACCAGGTGGAGACACCGGACAACTGGCTCAAGGAGGGAAATCCCTTTGAGCTGCGCCGGGAGGAGTACGCAAAGGAGGTCCGCTTTGGCGGAAATATCCGGGTAGAGTACGACGACGCTACAAACCGTACAAAATTTGTGCAGGAAAACTACGAGTCCGTTCTGGCTATCCCTTATGACATGCCTATCGTGGGCTACGGCAATCACCATGTGAACACCCTCAGGATCTGGGATGCCCAGGCTATCACGGACTTCCAGCTGGAGTCCTTTGACCGGGGCGACTACCACAAGGCAGTGGAGCAGGAAAATCTGGCCAAGACCATTGTGGAAGTACTCTATCCAAACGACAACCATTATGCGGGAAAAGAACTCCGCCTGAAGCAGCAGTATTTCTTCGTGTCAGCCAGCATCCAGGCGGCTGTGGCAAAATATAAGAGGTCTCACGATGACATCCACAGCCTGCCGGAGAAGGTCCTCTTCCAGATGAATGACACGCACCCCACGGTAGCAGTGGCAGAGCTGATGCGCATCCTTCTGGACGAGGAGGGACTTGGATGGAACGAAGCGTGGGATATCACCACCAAGTGCTGCGCCTACACAAACCATACGATCATGGCAGAGGCCCTGGAGAAATGGCCTATAGACCTGTTCTCCAAGCTCCTCCCGAGAGTGTACCAGATCATCCAGGAGATCGATCGCCGGTTCATCATCCAGGTGCGGGAGATGTATCCGGGAAATGAGGAGAAGGTAAAGAAGATGGCTATCCTCTACAACGGGCAGGTTCGCATGGCACATCTGGCCATCGTGGCAGGCTTCTCCGTTAACGGTGTTGCAAGGCTCCATACAGAGATCCTGAAGCACCAGGAGCTGAGAGATTTCTATGAGATGATGCCTGAGAAATTCAACAACAAGACAAACGGCATTACCCAGAGACGCTTCCTCATGCACGGAAACCCGCTCCTGGCAGACTGGGTGACAGAAAAGCTGGGAACAAAGGACTGGATCACAGACCTGTCCCTCATGTCCGGGCTGAAAAAGTATGCGGATGACCCGAAGGCCCTGGCCGAGTTCATGGATATCAAGTACAAAAATAAAGAGCGGCTCGCAGCCTATATTTTAAAACACAACGGCATCGAGGTGGATCCCCGGTCCATCTTTGACGTGCAGGTAAAACGTCTCCACGAGTACAAGAGACAGCTCCTCAACATCCTCCATGTGATGTATCTGTACAACCAGATCAAGGAGCATCCGGAGATGTCCTTCTATCCGAGGACCTTTATCTTCGGCGCGAAGGCATCCGCCGGCTACATCCGGGCAAAGGAGATCATCAAGCTTATCAACTCCGTGGGGGACGTGGTCAACAACGACCGCAGCATCAACGGAAAGCTGAAGGTCATCTTTATCGAGGACTACCGCGTGTCCAATGCGGAGATCATCTTTGCGGCGGCAGATGTCAGCGAGCAGATTTCCACAGCCTCCAAGGAGGCATCCGGAACAGGAAACATGAAATTCATGCTGAACGGCGCTCCCACACTGGGAACTATGGACGGAGCCAACGTGGAGATCGTGGAGGAAGTGGGGGCGGAGAATGCCTTCATCTTCGGACTGAGCTCTGAGGAGGTCATTAACTACGAGAATTACGGCGGCTATCATCCCCAGGATATCTATCACAATGACCAGGATATCCACAAGGTGGTGGACCAGCTCGTGGACGGCACCTACTCAAACGGCGATACCGAGATGTACCGTGACCTCTACAACTCCCTTCTCAACAATCAGGGCGGCAACAAGGCGGATATGTACTTTATCCTGAAGGATTTCCGCTCCTACGCAGAGGCCCAGAAGAAGGTGGAGGAGGCCTACAAGGATACAGAAGGCTGGGCAAAGAAAGCGCTTCTCAATACAGCCTGCTGCGGCAAGTTCACCTCCGACAGGACCATCCAGGAATATGTGGATGACATCTGGCATCTGGATAAGATCAAGGTGGAAGTAGACACGGAAGAATAAACAGACATCCCCTCTCATACACTACTGTATGGGAGGGGTTTTTTATGCGCAACAGACTGAAAAAAATAGGCTGCTACATCATCATCATCGTACTGCTTCCCTATATAGTGACCGTTTTCATGAACGGCCCGGCTGTCCCGGCAGGCACAGCTGTGAAGGAGACCTCTGTGAAAGTAAAGAAAGACGACACAGAGCTGGAGATGCCTCTGGATGAGTACTGCATCGGGCGCATGGCAAAGGAGATCCCTGCGGACTACGAGGAGGAGGTACTGAAGGCCCAGGCGGTGCTGGTGCGCACCTCTGTCTACAAGAGCATAAAGGAGGGGGGGACGCAGGTCCTTCTGGAGGATGATTTCTGGACAGAGGAGGAGATGCGTCAGCAGTGGGGAGGCAGCAGGTACTCCGGATACTACAGGAAGCTGGAGGATGCCTGGAAGGAAACGGAGGGACAAGTTGTCATGTACGGGGAAAACCTTGCCAACACTCCGTTTACGAGGCTGACGAACGGAAACAGCCGGGACGGAGGGGAGGTCCTGGGAAGCGGGGATTACCCCTATCTGAAGATAAAGGACTGCCCTCTGGACATCGAAGCTCCCGAGCAGATCCAGACAGTGACAGTGGACGACATGGATGCGGAGGTGACGGCCATGGACACGGCAGGCTATGTGACTTCCGTGCGGGTGGGACAGGAGACAGTGAACGGGGAGGAGTTCCGGCAGACTTACGGCCTGGCCTCCAGCTGTTTTATCCTGCAGAAGTATGACGGCAGGCTGCGGATCACCACAAGAGGGGTGGGGCACGGCCTGGGGCTGTCCCAGTACACGGCCAACGAGATGGCAAAGGAGGGGAAGGACGTGTCGGAAATCCTGCAGTATTTTTTTGAAGGGACCGAGATAAGAGAGGTGGCAGAAATCGTTACAAATTCCCGGGATACAGAATAATGCACCCTGCTTCTGGCAAAAATATAGCCAGAGGTGATGAATATGAATAAGAGACAGAAGCCCTCAAAATCCAGGAGAGGAGCAGGCATTACCCTCGCTGTGTGCTTTGTGGCTGCCGCGGTCATGGTGGGAACATATACACTACGGAACTATCAGGAAGCGAAGCGGCAGGAGCAGGCCCTGGCAGAGGAAAATGCGGACACAAAGGAGAAGGAGAGCCAGGAGGAGGCGGGCAGCAGCCTGGTCATCAACACCGAGGAGGACCCGGCAGACGGAGCGGCTGCGGAAGAGACACGGGACAGCGGGACACAGGACGCCGCGGGTGAGACTGCAGAAGGCCAGCCCGGCGTGACAGATACATCTCAGGGGACGCTGTCCGGGGATACGTCCTCCTACCAGACCTCCGGGAGTGCCGGAAATGTGGATTTCAATGGAGAGAGCATACTTCTGTGGCCGGTGGATGGAAATTTGATCATGAACTACAGCATGGACAAGACTGTCTACTTTTCCACCCTGGACCAGTACAAGTATAATCCGGCGCTTATCATATCCGGCGCAGAGGGAGACCAGGTGATCAGCTCCACCACGGGAATCGTGAAATCCATTGACGAGAGCGCCCAGACAGGCACCACTGTCAATATTGATATCGGAAATGGCTATGAGCTGTTCTACGGGCAGCTGAAGGATGTGACAGTCAGCACAGGGGACTATGTGGAGGCGAAGACAGTCATCGGCTACGTGGCGCAGCCCACAAAATACTACAGCGTAGAGGGATGCAATCTATATTTTGAGATGAGAAAGGACGGACAGCCGGTCAATCCCATGGACTACATGGCCGACTGAGAGGGGATTGGCCGAGACCGCCGGGAGCAGCTGAAAGGGACGCCGGGAGAGCGTCCCTCTTTTGTGTCTTGCCAGCAAAGCACTGCTTCCGCTATAATAAAAAACAGTGGAAGGCTGGGGCAGAATGGAAAATCCAGTCGAAGGATGGGGATAACTTGTGCAATGAGTGTGGATAAAGTGGATAACTATGTGGATAATCCGGAAAAGCCCGTGGATAAAATGGGAAAAGGCAACTGTACATACATCGTAAAGTGCAGGGACGGCAGCCTCTATACCGGCTGGACCAACGACCTGGAAAAGAGGCTCAGGGCTCACAACGAGGGGAGAGGGGCCAAGTATACAAAGAGCCGCAGGCCGGTCACCCTTGTCCACTGTGAAGTTTTCGGGACAAAGGAGGAGGCCATGCGGCGTGAATACGAGATAAAGCATATGTCCAGGAAGGAGAAGGAAAAGCTTATAACACAAAAGCGTACATGACTACAAAGTGGCAGGCGCTTCCGGCCATCACAAAGAGATGGAAAATCTCGTGGCTCCCAAAATATTTGTGCTTTCCGTTAAAGATAGGGAGCTTCAGGGCGTAGATGACACCGCCGATAGTGTAGATGATACCCCCGGCCAGGAGCCAGCCAAAGGCCGCCGGTGACATGGAGTTGAGGATCTGTGTAAAAGCCAGTACACAGGTCCAGCCCATACCGATGTAAAGCACGGAGGATACCCACTTGGGACAGTATACCCAGAAGGCCTTCAGGACAATGCCCAGGATGGCGATACCCCACACAATGGAAAGCAGGAGGATGCCGGTACGGTTCCTGAGGACCAGAAGGCAGATGGGAGTGTAGCTTCCTGCTATGAGGACAAAGATCATCATATGGTCTATCTTCTTCAATATCGTATTTACTTTTCTGGAACGGTCAAACGTGTGGTATGTGGTGCTGGCCGCATAGAGGAGGATGAGGCTCACCGCATAGACCGCTATGGATATCACATAAATCCTGCTGGGCTCGTGCATTGCCTTTATGAGAAGGGGAACGGCAGCGAAAATGGCCATCAGCAT
Source organism: Lachnoclostridium sp. An118 (assembly GCF_002160985.1). Classification (GTDB taxonomy): domain Bacteria; phylum Bacillota; class Clostridia; order Lachnospirales; family Lachnospiraceae; genus Claveliimonas; species Claveliimonas stercoravium. The sequence continues at coordinate 66,712 of NZ_NFLQ01000012.1, forward strand.
GCCGATAAAATGTGTGATCGCGCTTCCAGGATCTTTTACATGTGTCTTGATCATCTGTGTCATAACTATACCTCCTAGAAATTGATATTATTAAAAGTAGTTTTCAAAACCACATCCATGCTTATATACATTATACCCCCTCATGTGAAAAAAGCAACAGAAGAAATACGAAATTTTTTCTTAAATCCATAACTGGTATGATTAAAAAAACCAAAACTGGATGTTTATATGAAGCCAGACCGGTGCTATCATAGACATACGATATAAGGAAAGGAAGTAATCGTATGGAACAGAGAAATCAGACAGTCATGAAACTTGCTCAGACGGCTATACTTGCCGCTCTGTGCTACGTGTCATTTACCTATCTTCAGATAAAGATCCCCATGCCGGGAGGAGATGCCACCTCCCTTCATATAGGAAATGCCTTCTGTGTGCTGGGAGCCCTTCTCCTGGGCGGATGGTACGGAGGGCTGGCAGGCGCCATCGGGATGGGAATTGCGGATATCATGGACCCCATCTACATAACCGGAGCGCCCAAGACCTTCCTGCTGAAGCTGTGCATCGGGCTCATCACAGGGCTGGTCGCTCACAGGATCGCCAGGATAAATGAGAGCAGCGACAAAGCGTACGTGGCAAAATGGAGCACCATAGCGGCCGTGGCAGGACTTGGATTTAATGTGGTCGCTGACCCGGTGGTGGGATACTTTTATAAGATGTACATTCTGGGGCAGCCCCAGCAGATGGCGGAAGTGCTGGCAAAGTGGAGCACGGCGGCAACCTTTGTGAATGCGATCGTCTCCACGGTCCTTGTGTCCTTCCTGTACAATGCGGTGCGGCCTGTCCTCCTCCGCAGCGGTCTTTTGTCCGGCGAGAACAGGCACACCCGTCCCATGGCTCAGTAGTCTGCTATAATAGAAGACAGAGGACAGACGAAAAGGGCGCCCGCCCGGAGACTCAGGTCTCCGGGGCAGGCGCCCTTCCTGTCGCTTCAGTTCTCTTTTTAGTAGTTCTCAGCCTTTCTCTCAAAGTAAGCCCTCGGATGATTGCATACCGGGCATACTTCCGGCGCTTCCTCGCCGTAGTAGATGAAGCCGCAGTTGCCGCATTTCCATCCAAGAGGAGCCTCGCCCTTGAAGGTCTCGCCTGCCAGGTAGTGCTCAAGGAGTCTCTTGTAGCGGGCCTCGTGGGCAGCCTCTACTCTTGCAACGCCCTCGAATTTTTCAGCCAGCTCTTCAAAGCCTTCCTCCCGGGCTTCCTCGGCCATGCGCTTGTACATGTCTGTCCACTCGTAGTTCTCGCCCTCAGCGGCATCCTTCAGGTTCTCGGCAGTGTCGCCGATGCCGTGGAATTCCTTGAACCACATTTTTGCGTGCTCCTTCTCCTGGTTTGCAGTCTCCTCAAAGATGTTTGCCATCTGTACAAAGCCTGCTTTTCTGGCAGCGCTTGCATAGTAAGTATATTTGTTGCGGGCCTGTGACTCGCCTGAGAATGCTTCCATAAGATTTTTTTCTGTTTTGGTTCCTGCGTATTTGGACATATTTTTTCCCTCCTGCAATATAAGTTAAAGGTGCTGCTTGTAAAATAAGGCTTGCAGAACTGTCATCCTGCAAGCCTTGTGTAAGCGTCTGTCTGTGACGACAATATGATCGATCTGTATGGCCGGAGCTTTATCTTAGCCAAAGTATCTCTTGAGGAGTCCCTCGAAAGCTTTTCCGTGACGAGCCTCGTCTCTTGCCATCTCGTGAACTGTGTCATGGATCGCGTCAAGATTTGCGGCCTTTGCACGTTTTGCAAGATCAAATTTTCCGGCTGTAGCGCCGTTCTCAGCGTCTACACGCATCTCAAGGTTCTTCTTTGTGCTGTCTGTGACAACCTCGCCCAGAAGCTCTGCAAATTTAGCAGCATGCTCTGCCTCTTCCCAGGCAGCCTTCTCCCAGTAGAGGCCGATCTCCGGATATCCCTCTCTGTGAGCAACTCTGGCCATTGCCAGATACATACCAACCTCAGAGCACTCGCCCTCAAAGTTAGCGCGAAGGTCTGCAAGGATGTCCTCGCTTACGCCCTGTGCAACGCCTACAACGTGCTCAGCAGCCCACTCTCTGTCTCCTGTCTGCTCTTTGAATTTCTCAGCAGGTGCATGACAGACCGGACACTCAGCCGGAGCTGCCTCTCCCTCGTAAACATAGCCACATACTGTACAAACAAATTTTTTCATGTCTTTCTACTTCCTTTCTTTTTATTTTTTATATTTTAATATCAGTAATTGTTACTGATATTAATTTACACCTTTTTGCTCTGATTGTCAACACTTATTTTGTATTCTTTTTTAAACAATCGCCACAGGTTCCGTAGAACAGAGCCGTGTGATGGTCTATACATCCATCAAAACACTTTTCGGCAAGTTTGTCAATGGAATCTAAGGGGTCCATCTTCAAATCTATCACCCTGCCGCAGGAGGTACATATTACATGATAATGCGGACTGGTCACCGCATCAAATCGGTCGCCGCCGTCCGGTGTGGTGATCTTCGTGATCTCTCCGATGTCGGCGAGCAGGTTCAGGTTGCGGTAGACAGTTCCCAGACTGATGCGGGGAAATTCTTCGCGCACATGCATGTAGACAGTGTCAGCGGTAGGATGTTCTTTTGTGCCTGCAAGAAATTCCTTGATAGCCTCCCTCTGCCGGCTGTATTTCAGAGTTGCCATATGCCAGCCTCCTTCCTGTATAAATTTATAAAATGCTCCAGCAGTCACTAATAATAATGATAATGATTACTGTAATTTTATTATAGCATTCCTGCCTGAAAAGTCAATCAGAAAATAAATGTGTAACAATTTGTAACATTTATCGACAGAAAGTCTGTGGGAGATTAAGAAAAACATAATAATATAGTGCTCAAAATGCAGGGACACTGTGTTGACAAACGGTTGCCGCACTGATATAATCTTATCGTAACATTTGTAACAATTCTGTAATATTTACAAAAGATAAGAAAACATAAACAAGAAGTTAGGAGGCTGTTTATGAAGTTATCTTTTAAAAGAGGATTGTTCATCGTTACTTTGACTGGAGTGATCTCAATTTCCGGGGAGAAGGCGGAGGCGTCTGACAGAACGGCAGAGATGTCCCTGCCCGGAGTGGGAATTGAGGCGGTGCTGGATGGCTGCAGTGCGTCTGACAGAGAGATAGACGTGGAGAGCTATCTCGTGCCGAGTGAAAAGGGTGAGTATTCAAATATGGCGTTCGCAAACGTCAGTACAGATACTTTTCTGTTTGTGCGGAGCGAACCAACGACACAGAGCGAATGGGTTGGAAAGCTGTACACGGATTACGCGGCAAAAGTCACAGGTCCTGTGGGTGAGTGGACGAAGATCGAGAGCGGGTCCGTCAGCGGCTATGTGTACACGCAGTACATTATAATAGGAAACAACGCACAGCAGAAGGCCCAGGAGCTGATACAGTCCTCTGAAGGCCGGAGCGAGGAGAGCGCCTTTCAGTACGCGGTCTCCAGGCAGGAGGAAGAGGAGAGGCTCGCGCGGGAGGCGGCGGAGGCGGCAGCCGCTCAGGCGGAGGCCGAAAGACAGGCCGCCGAGGCGGCGGCTCAGGCCCGGTCGGCCCAGGCGGGGACAGGGCAGGCCATTGTGGATTACGCCTGCCAGTTTATCGGAAATCCCTATGTATGGGGAGGGACAAGCCTGACAAACGGTGCGGACTGCTCCGGATTTGTGCAGTCCGTATACGCGCATTTCGGCATCAGCCTTCCCCGGACCACCTGGGACCAGGAGTATGCCGGCACAGCGGTCAGCTATGACCAGGCCATGCCCGGAGACCTGATCCTGTACGAGGGACATGTGGGGATCTACATGGGAGACGGGCAGATCGTAAATGCTATCAATCCCTCCAAGGGGATTGGCGTGATACCCGCCACCTGCATGCAGATCAAGACGGTGCGCAGAGTCATATAAAGGAGAACGGTACAAAAAGCCGGGCAGAGCGCGACATGCTCCGCCCGGTTTTTGTGACTGAGGGATACCCCTGTCACTGCCGGATGGTAAACATAGGGATAATTTTATTATGTCACACTCCGAAAATCGAAATCATGTGCAATTTACACAAATTTGTAAAATGCTGTAAAAAAATGGAAAAAACACTTATCCAAGTTATCCACAGAAAAAAACATGAAAAAGGTGGAAAAATCGAAGTTTTTGAAAACTTATCCACATTATCCACATCGAAATCCCCCATTTTGGTGGATTACTTATGGTAAACAAAAGAACGCATGTTTTGTGGAGAAATGATAAAAATTTGTTTTTGTCGAAAAAGCGGGGATGGAAACTTGACAAACAAATAACCAGAATTTTACGAGAAATTAATTTTAAATGTTTACACAATGGGGCAAAGCGGATATAATAAGGAATACCGAAAGATAAAGGAGGCGTAACAGAACATGGTAACAAAGGAAATGACTATCGGCGAAGTGCTGAACATCAATATGGATATCGCACCGATCCTCATGGAAATCGGAATGCACTGCCTGGGCTGTCCTGCATCACAGGGGGAGTCACTGGAAGAAGCAGCAATGGTACATGGCATTGACGCAGATTTACTGGTAGAGAAGATCAATGCATTTCTGAAGGCAAATGCATAGGGACTTATCAAGCCCGTCTGAGAAATATATTTGAGATGCAAAGAACGGAAGGTGCCGGCTGGACCGGAACCTTCCGTTCTTCTTTTTTGCTTTCATTTTTAAATCTCCGCCAGCTGCTGCACGGCGTCGCCCGACACCAGCATCTCGCAGTGCTCCTCGAGGAACGCCAGGGAGGCGCTGGACGCCTTCTCCAGAGAGCCGTACTCGGAGAGCATGTTGCAGATCCTGTTGAAATCCCTTGTCTTCAGGTCTGACTGTGTCAGTACAAGGATGTAGAGGTCTGCCTTCTGGTCTTTGTATAATGTGTTGGAACCGAAATAGATGGATTTCAGCAGATGGGCTGCCTGGATCACCTGGTCCATGGTCTCAAAGGAGAAGAAACGGAGTGTGGGCTTCTTTTCTTCCCCGGCCGTATCTGCGGAAGGCTTCTCCGACAGGGCGGAAACGCTTTCCTTTACTTTGCCGATCAGGTTCAGAAGCTCCTCTGCCCCCTCAAGCTTCTCAAGAGCGCTTTCTTTTGCGGACTCCCAGTCACCTCCGGGTGAGGGAGCGAATTTAGAAAATCTGGTATCCAGTTCCTCCGGATCCTCGACCTTCGTGATTATCAGCACGATAGAGTCAGCCGACGCAGGTATCGCCTCTATCATAAGAGGGATATCATCTGCCTCAAAGCCGAACTCGAATGCCGCCTGTTGCATCATGTCATGGAAAAGTGATTTTGCTTTTTCAGTTCCGTAGGCTAACTCGCTGAGCTGGAGCTGCCGGGCTGCCAGATCGGCACGGGTAAGAGTGCATCGGATCTGGTTGTCGTTGATCTTCTCAATCTTCATAGTATCACTTCCTTTTTCACAGTATAGCATAAGGGATAAGTCAAGTTCAATAAAATAAAAATAAAAAAAGCTTGCGTCAACATAATGGCTGGTGTATAATACACTCACAGAAATTAGTATTCCCATTTCACTTATTCTTAGAATGGATCTGCAGGGTCAGATTTATTTATCAGAGATTTTCAGGACAAGATCAGGTAACCAGTCAACCATTTATTTTCCAAAAAAGTCAGAAGAGATAAGCTTTTATCCAATCTACAGATTTTGATCAGATCTGTCATCCGTGTGACAGGCCAGGATTTTCAGCAGGAGCAGGTCCGAAGGACAGCGGCGCGGCTGTTGAGAATACGGTTTCTGTGAGAAGGCCTATCCTGATATATCACGCACTTCCAAGAGGAGACGGGCCTTCCGTTGTTTTTGTCATATTCCATTTTATGCGGCGGGCGGAAAAAGTTTCGCCCAGGCAGAAAAAGGAGGCAGCTATGCCGGTGGATACAAAGGAATTTCAGGAGCTGTTCAGAGAGCTGAACGGCTACGAGAAAAAGGGAGTATACATAGAGCTTGAGGGGAAACCGGCAAGCCCGACACAGATTGTACAGGCGCATATGCTGAGGGAGGACTCCGGCTATATGCGGGATTATGTGCTCAACGAGGAGGGAGATCTGAAAGCGCTGTACTTCGATCATATCGACAGGGAAAAGTAGACAATAGAAAGACCGTACACTGCGGACACCCCTCGCAAAAGTCTTGAAAATGTCGAAATATATAATGACGTGTGCCTGAAACATTGGTATAATAATGTATATGTGTGTGGGAGGTGCAGCATGGATCAGAGACGCAGAAGGAGAAGACCTGCGCGCGGGCGGAAGCAGTCAAGGCGCAGAAGGAAGAGAAATCTCATCCTGAAGACAGGATTTTTCATTATAGTGATCATAGCGGCTGTTGCAGCGTTCTTTTTGTGGAGGCGGTATGGCCCTTCGGATGAACAGGCTGACAGGAATGGATATTATGGAATAGAAAGTGATGGTCAGCTGGCTATTGTCGTGAATAATGAAGTGCTTGAACCAAGGGGGATGCTCTCTGACGGAAGAGCCTACGTGGAGTACGCCATCGTGCGGGACTACATCAACTCGAGGTTCTACTGGGATCCAGGTGAGAACGTGCTGCTCTACACCCTTCCCACTGACACGGTCAGCGTGGGTGTGGGGGCCAGCGAGTATACTCTCGCAAATCAGAAAACGAGCACAGACTACGTCATTTTGCGGACAGAGGGAAGTACAGCGTACATTGCGCTTGATTTTGTGGCTCAGTACACGGATATGTCCTACGAAGTCTTCACCGACCCGGACAGAGCGGTCGTGGTGACAGAGACGGAAGAGACAGTGGCAGAAGTGAAGAGAGACACCCAGGTGCGCTATCAGGGCGGGGTGAAGAGCCCCATCCTGACAGAGGTCTCCAAGGGGGACACAGTGGCAGTCATCGAGGATGAGGGCGACTGGAAGAAGGTGCGCACCCAGGATGGTTTCATCGGATATGTGAAGCAGAACAGGCTCAGGAACGAGGAAAAGACAACATACGACAGAAGCTTTGAGGAGCCTGTGTACACTAATATTTCAGAAGACTACGTGATCAACATGGCATGGCACAATGTGACCAACTCCGACGCCAACAGCAGCGTCCTGGAGATGATCGCCAGCACCAAGGGGCTGACTACCATAGCCCCCACCTGGTTCCACGTGGCCGACACGTCCGGGAACCTGGAGTCCATCGCCAGCTCGGAGTATGTGAACTATGCCCATCAGTCCAACATCGAGGTGTGGGCGGCTATCCGGGATTTCGACGGGGGCATCAGCTCCCAGGAGGAGTCCTACGCGCTGCTCTCCAGCACCTCCAGCAGGACAAATCTCATCAACCAGCTGATGGCGGCTGTGTTCCAGACCGGGATCGACGGCATCAATGTGGACTTTGAGATGATATCGGAGGAGTGCGGCGAGCACTACATCCAGTTCATCCGGGAGCTGTCCGTGCAGTGCAGGAAGAACAACATCGTGCTCTCCGTGGACAACTATGTCCCGCAGAACTACAACCAGCAGTATCACCGGGAGGAGCAGGGCGTTGTGGCGGATTATGTGGTCATCATGGGATACGACGAGCACTACGGCGGGTCCCCCGAGGCGGGCTCAGTGGCTTCCTACGACTTTGTGAAGGCGGGTATTGAGAACACGCTGAAAGAGGTCCCGGCGGAGAAGGTGATCAATGCGGTACCTTTCTTCACGAGAGTGTGGGAGGAGACGCCCAAGACGGAGGAGGAGATTGCCGCCGCCCAGGGCACAGATGCCGCTGAGTACACTATGAATGTGACCAGCACTGCCTACGGAATGGCGGACGCCAGAGCCGTGGTGGAGCAGGCGGGAGCCCAGATCACGTGGGATGAGACCACTCAGCAGAACTACGCTACCTGGGAGGCGAACGGCGTCACCTACGAGGTGTGGCTTGAGGACGCCCAGTCCCTGGAGCCGAGGCTGAAGCTCATGAAGGACTATGGACTGGCCGGGACAGCCGCATGGCGTCTGGGACAGGAGACATCGGACATCTGGGAGCTGATACTGCAGTATGTCAATTAAAATAAAAACAGTCTGAAGAAGGCATTAATAAGCGCCCTCTGGCAGGCATATACTATAGACGTATCTGGAAACGATATCTCTGGTATATGCGGACAGGGGGTGCTTTTTTGCTGAAAAGGATCATGGAGCTTTTGTTTGCTCTGGCCGTGCTGGCCGGGCTTCTCTTTGCCGGGGATAAGGTCCGGACCTATGTCAGCGTGCAGCAGGAAAATGTCAGGAGAAATCTGGTGGTCCTGGATCCGGGACACGGCGGGAAGGACCCCGGGAAGGTGGGGGCGGATGAGGAGCTGGAAAAGGATATCAACCTGGCCATCTCCCTGAAGGTGAGGGAGAAGCTGGAAGAAGACGGGATGGAGGTGGTGATGACAAGGGAGGAGGATGTCATGCTGTCGGACGGGGACGCGGACAACAAGAAGCTGGAGGACCTGAACAGCCGGATCGACATCATCAATGAGCAGCAGCCTGCCATCGCTGTCAGCATCCACCAGAACAGCTATTCCGACCCGGCGGTAAGGGGAGCCCAGGTCTTCTACTTCACCCACTCGGACAAGGGGAAGCAGGCGGCGGAGGCTCTGCAGAAGGAGCTGCTGGAATTTGACCAGGAAAATACAAGGGATATCAAGGCCAATGACACCTACTATCTGCTGAAAAAGACGGAGGTACCCACCGTGATCGTAGAGTGCGGTTTCCTCTCCTGTCCAGGGGAGGCGGAGCTGCTGACGGACGAGGCGTACCAGGAGGAGCTGGCCGGGGCTATCGCCAAAGGGATTGAAAGCTGGGTGGTAAAATAGGCCGATTGATGCTATAATAAAGGGCATGAAGACAAGAGTAGAAAAAATAGACAGAGAACAAATGAATATGGATATCATACGTGCAGCCGGTCATATCCTGGAGCAGGGCGGACTGGTTGCATTTCCTACGGAAACGGTGTACGGACTGGGAGCCAACGCCCTGGACGAGGAGGCGGCCAGAAAGACCTACGCGGCCAAGGGGCGGCCGTCGGACAATCCGCTCATTGTCCATATCGCTGACCTGAAGGATTTGTACCCCATCGCGGGGAAGGTGCCCCAAAAGGCGGTGACTCTGGCAGAGAAATTCTGGCCGGGCCCCCTGACCATGATCTTTGACAAGAGCGGACTCGTCCCCCACGGGACAACAGGGGGGCTGGAGACTGTGGCTGTGCGCATGCCGGATGACGCCGCGGCACTCGCCCTTATCCGGGCGGCAGGCGGCTACGTGTCGGCGCCAAGCGCCAACACATCGGGGAGACCTAGCCCTACGACAGCCGGCCATGTGCTGGACGACCTGGACGGCAGGATCGACATGATCCTGGACGGAGGCCCGGTCCACATCGGTGTGGAGTCCACCATCGTGGATATGACAGTGGACCCGCCCATGATCCTGCGGCCGGGAGCTGTCACAAAGGAGATGCTGGAGGAGACAGTGGGCGAAGTGGCCGTGGACCACACGATACTCGCGGCAGACAGCAAGACGCCGCCCAAGGCACCCGGGATGAAGTACCGCCACTATGCACCCAGGGCGGAGATGACGGTGGTGGAAGGCCCCCTCGAGCGGGTGGTGGACAAGATATCTGAACTGTCTGCAGCCCGGGAGGAGGAGGGGCACCGCACGGGGATCATAGCCACCCGGGAGACCATGCACAGGTACAGCGGCAAAAATGTAAAGTGTATAGGAACAAGGGAGGATGAGAGTACAGTGGCCGCCAATCTGTATGCTATCCTTCGGGACTTTGATGATGACGGGACAGAATTTATATACAGTGAAGCATTTGCGTCTGACGGGATCGGGAGCGCTGTCATGAACCGCCTCCTGAAGGCCGCGGGGCATCATGTGATAAATGTTTAAAAGTGCAGGAGGAAAAAAGAATGTCAAATGTGTACGTAATGGATCATCCGCTGATCCAGCATAAGATCGGACTGCTCCGGAGAGAGGAGACAGGCTCCAGGGATTTCAGGGCCCTTGTGGGGGAGATTGCCATGCTCATGTGCTATGAGGCGACGAGAGACCTGAAGCTGGAGGATGTGAAGATCACCACTCCCATCTGTGAGACCACAGCCAAACAGCTGGAGGGGAAGAAGCTGGCCATCGTCCCCATCCTCAGGGCGGGCATCGGTATGGTGGAGGGCATGCTTGCCCTGATACCGGCGGCCAAGGTGGGACATATCGGCCTGTACCGGGACCCCGAGACGCTGGAGCCGGTGGAGTACTACTGCAAGCTGCCGGCAGACTGTGACGAGAGGGAGGTCTTCGTGGTGGACCCGATGCTGGCTACAGGCGGCTCCTGCGCGGCGGCCATCGAGCTTTTGAAGGCAAAGGGAGTAAAGAAGATCCGTTTCCTGTGTACCATCGCCGCGCCCGAGGGCGTGGAGAGGATGCGCAGAGAGCACCCGGATGTAGACCTCTACATCGGAGCCCTGGACGACCATCTGAACGACCACGGTTACATTGTGCCCGGCCTTGGCGATGCGGGAGACCGTATTTTCGGGACAAAATAGGAGAGCTGGATGTCAGGGGAGCGGAACAGGAGGCATTTTTATGGCGAATAAGAGAGAAGATTATATAAGCTGGGATGAGTATTTTATGGGAGTCGCGATCCTGTCCGGGCAGCGGTCCAAGGACCCCAATACCCAGGTGGGATGCTGTATCGTGAGCCAGGATAATAAGATTTTGTCCATGGGCTACAACGGACTTCCCATAGGCTGTTCAGACGAGGAGTTTCCCTGGAACAGAGAGGGGGACGATCCCCTGGAGACCAAGTATGTATACACGGTCCACAGCGAGCTCAATGCCATCCTTAACTACAGAGGAGGCAGCCTGGAGGGAGCCAAGCTGTATGTGTCCCTCTTTCCCTGCAACGAGTGCGCCAAGGCGATCATCCAGAGCGGGATAAAGGAAGTCATCTATGACTGCAACAAATACAAGGGGACCCCGTCCGTGTCTGCATCCATGAGGATGTTCGACGCGGCCGGAGTCAAATACCATCCCTACCGGAGGACCGGAAGGAAGATCCAGATCGAGCTCTAGGGCTGGATGGCTTTTGCCTGCCGGAGAAGGAAACAGTAGCGCTTCCATGCTGCGTTTCCCCGATAAATATAGCAGTCGATCAGGTCGGGGTCGCAGGCGTTCTGAAAGTTGTTGTAGGCGTCTTCGATCTCCTGCCTGGCCTGAGCCAGCTCCTCGGCAATATCAAAGCTTTCTCTTTCAAAGGACAGTCTTTTATAGATGTCTTCCTCGGCAGCCCGTCCCCTCTGGAACAGCTTCATGTGCAGTCACCTCCACGGTCATTTCTCTTTATTTCCAGTATAGCCAGATTTTGAGAATAAAATACCCGAAGCAGCTCATATACATGTAAAAATGATCGGGCGGGGAGTGTCGGGGAAAAGGGCGATGGAAGACGGGAGAGAGTATGTCCCGGGCGAGAGACCGGGCTGGGTGATCAATTTTGTCATACGCGCGCTGGCCGGGATGGCTGTCATTTTCTTTGTAAACTATTTCCTTGACTCACGGGGGATAGACATGGCGGTGGGGATTGGACCGGTGTCCCTTTTGACATCGGGAGTCCTTGGAATACCTGGGGTTGCGCTCCTTTATGGGATCGTGCTCTATCAATCTTTGTGAGAATTTCACAAAGAAAAAATATTTCTGAAAAAGCTATGGACATTTGTGCGGTGTAAGGCTATAATACATCGTACAAGTTTTCATAACTTGTATCTGATCAAATCTTGTTGAAAATCTGACACTTGTTTCTGTAATTCAAGGCCTTTTCGGCAGAGAATTCAAAAACAAAACAAACACAACTGAATAGGGAACTGTAAACAGAACAGCAAAAGAACATATGCATGCAGAACGCATGCGGGGAGGATGTATGTGAGCAGCAGAAATTTGGTCATCTGCGACCCGGAGACAGAGTATGCTGCCAGGCTCGCCGCGTTTCTGAACGGGAAAAGGGAACTTGCCTTTCAAGTAAAAACATGTAAAAGTCCCGATCAGATCCGGGAGGCTGCAGGACAGATGCCGGTAGATATCCTGCTGATAGCTGATGAGTGCAGGGAGCTGTACGACATGCAGAGTGAAGGGGAAAAGGCGGACAAGACAGTCCTTCTCACCTCGGAGAGAGAGGAGCGGGAGGATGTGGACGCCATTTTCAAATATCAGTCAGGGGAACATATCTGTATGCGTCTGGTGCAGCTTCTGGCAAAGGGAGAAAAACCGGACCTTCTCCGGATACGCAGGAAGGGAAATGGAAGGATCATAGGATTTTATTCACCTGTCCGCAGGCTCGGGCAGACAAAAATGGCTCTCCGGAAAGGAAGGGAGCTGTCCCGCACAGAGAATGTACTGTATCTGAACATGGAGAGCTATGCGGGGCCGGGCGTATATTTCCCGGAGGAGAGGCAGAGAAACATGTCCGAGCTCCTATACTATGCAAAGCAGGAGTCAAAAAAGCTGGCCGGTGTCCTTGCGGGGCTGGTAAGAAGCCGGGACGGCATGGACTATGTGCCGCCTGCCTGTATCCCGGACGATATCAGGGACGTGTCTGCCGGAGAGTGGATCTGGCTCTTTGAGGAGATCCTGCGGACGAGTATCTACGATACCCTTGTGCTGGACATTGGCGACAGTGTGCAGGGGCTGTACAGGATACTGGAAGCCTGTGATGAAATCTATATGCCTGCGGCAGATGACCCTGCGGCCTCCTCCAAGATACGGCAGTTCGAGGAGGCTCTTGAACAGGCCGGCTGCGGGCATATGGCAGAAAGGGTGGTACGATGTGATATCAGAAGAACAGCTCCAGGAAAAGGTGCTGGCCAGGCTGGACCTGTCAAGAGAGATAGGAGACGATGAGCTGACAGAGCTGATCTTCCGGGTGCTGGACGAGGAGAGCGCGGGAGGGTACATACCGCTCAAGAAGAAGGCGGAGCTGGGGCGGGAGCTGTACAATGCCTTCCGCCGGCTGGACCTTCTCCAGGACCTGATAGAGGACCAGGAGATCACGGAGATCATGATCAACGGCACGCAGAATATTTTCGTGGAGAAAAAAGGAAAGATTTACATGACGGACAAGCGCTTTGTGTCCCGGAGCAGGCTGGAGGACGTGATACAGCAGATCGTGGCGGGGGCCAACCGCATGGTGAACGAGTCGGTGCCCATCGCCGACGCCCGCCTCCCGGACGGTTCCAGAGTCAATGTGGTGCTCTATCCAGTGGCCCTCAACGGTCCGGTGGTGACGATCCGCAAATTCCCCTCGGAGCAGATCACCATGCAGGATCTGGTCCGCCTGGGGGCCCTTGGCGAGGAGACGGCGGGCTTCCTGAAGATGCTGGTCATAGCCGGGTACAACATTTTTATCAGCGGAGGCACCGGCTCCGGAAAGACCACGCTCCTCAATGCTCTGTCCCAGTTCATACCGGGGGAGGAGAGAGTCATCACGATAGAAGACAACGCGGAGCTCCAGATCCAGGGAGTGCCCAATCTGGTGCGGATGGAGGCAAGGAATCCCAACATGGAGGGGGCCGGTGAGATCACTATCCGGCAGCTCATCCGGACCGCCCTCAGGATGCGGCCGGACCGCATCATCGTGGGAGAGGTCAGGGGGCCGGAAACCATCGACATGATACAGGCCATGTCCACCGGACACAGGGGAAGTCTCAGCACCGGCCACTCCGACAGTCCCAGAGATATGCTGAGGAGGCTGGAGACCATGGTGCTCATGGGGATGGATATCCCCCTGGCAGCCATACAAAGACAGATTGCCTCCGCTATCGATATCATCATCCATGTGGGCCGGCTGCGGGACAGGAGCAGGAAGGTGCTGGAGATCGTGGAGGTGCTGGACTATGAAGACGGGGAAATCCAGACAGGCTGTCTCTATGAGTTTCAGGAGACAAAATGCAGGAGGACAGACGGCGTCATCGAGGGAAGGTGGCAGAAGTGCCGGGCGCTCCTGCACACAGAAAAATTACTTTCAGCAGGATATCAGACCCCATGAGTATGCTCTTGCAGTCTTAAAATATGCAGGATTTCTTGCAGCGGTCGCCTGGCTCTACTACGAGTCGGTATGGGCCTTTCTCCTGTGCATGCCGGGAGCCTTTCTGTATCTGAGGCACTGGAAAGAGGAGTGCCTGGAGAAGAAAAAGAGAGAATTTGCCCTCCAGTTTCAGGAGGCGATCCGCTCTCTCGCGGCAGCTCTGAATGTGGGGTATTCCCTTGAAAATGCAATAAAAGAAACAAAAAAAGATATTAATATATTATATAGTGAACAATCAGCCATAAACCGGGAGTTTGACTATATGATCCGGCAGATTTACCTGCAAATCCCCATGGACCAGATCCTGTACCAGTGGGCCGGGAGGGTGGACCAGGAGGACCTGCACAGCTTTGTGAATGTCTTTGTCACGGCGAAGAAGAGCGGAGGTGACTCCCTGAGGGTCATACGGGACTCCATCGCGCAGATACGGGACAAGATGGAGATGCAGAGGGAAATAGACACCATTCTTGCAGCCAGAAAATACGAATTTAGGGTGATGTCCGTGATCCCTTTTGGCATTGTGGCCTACATGAAGCTGAGCTTTCCCGAATTTATGGATGCGTTGTACGGTAATCTCATAGGAGCGGGAGTGATGAGCGCATGTCTGGGAGTGTACCTGGCCGCCTGGTATCTCGGGCGAAAAATTGTAAATATAGAAATCTGATCCTTCTCGTATCGGTCCTCTCTCTCCTGGGCTCCGCGGCACTGCTGGTGTCCGACGCAGGGCGGGCGGCGGCGGAGCAGCGGCAGATAGAGAGGAACAGCTACGGGCAGGGAGAGAAAACCGAGAGCTTCCAGATCACGGTGGACGGAGAGCGGGCGGAGGAGGCCCTGGATATCACCGTGGGAGAGAGGCAGTACACGGCAGAGGAGCTGCAGGATATCTTTGACAGGGCGGCAGAGGAGCTTGAAGTGCTGGCGCTGGGAGCGAATGAGAGCCTGGACCAGGTGACAGAGGACCTGTCTCTCGCCGCAAGGCTGCCGGACCTTCCGATCGCCGTGGAGTGGGAGCTGGACAGATACGATGTCCTCACTGTGAGCGGAGAGATACAGGAGACGGCGCTGCGGGAAGCACTGGAAGAAGAACCGGAGGGGGTCCTTGTGAACCTGAAGGCGTTTATGACCTACACACAGGACCAGACCAGGCAGGCGGTCCATGAGATGACAGTGAGGCTGTGTCCGGCCCCACGGACGAAGGAGGAGGAGCTGTTAGACAAGATACGGGGAAAGATCACAGAGTATGGAAATGAAAACAAGACAGAAGAAATGATTAAGTTGCCGGAAGAAGTGGACGGACGGGAAATCAGCTACCACTATCAGATGGATGCAAGAGGGATGGTGGTCCTGGCCATGGGCGCTGTGACAGTGCTCCTCCTGTTCTGCCTGGAAAGACAGAACGAGAAAAAGGACGAGGAAAAGAAAAAACAGCAGATGATGATGGATTATCCCCAGATCGTCAGCCAGCTGAACCTCCTGCTGGGAGCAGGCATGAGCAGCAAGAGCGCCTGGAAGAAGATCGTAGATGATTACCAGAGGAGAAAGCCGGCAAGAGGAACGCGGGCCGCCTACGAGGAGATGGCGTCCACATGGAATGAGATGTGCGGGGGAGTCCCGGAGAAGGACTGCTACGAGAGCTTTGGCAGCAGATGCGGCCTCCAGGACTATATGAAGCTGGGAGCCCTCCTGTCCCAGAATCTGCGGAGGGGCACAAAGGGGCTGGCGGATGCCCTCCGCCTTGAAGGGCTCCACGCCTTTGAGGAGCGCAAGGCTCTCGCCAGGCGCAGAGGCGAGGAGGCGGGGACCAGGCTGCTGCTCCCCATGTTCCTGATGCTGGCCGTGGTGCTGGTCATTGTCATCGTGCCGGCCTTCCTGTCCATCTCCCTCTAGGGGAGCGGCGCGGAAAAAGTTTACGGAAAAAGGAGGAAGATGTATGTGGAGATTATATTACCTGGCACACCTGATGAGGGATAAGAGGGGGATTGGCGTGGTGGAGGTCATACTGATCCTGGTGGTGCTCATCGGGCTTGTCATCATTTTTAAGTCCCAGCTCACAAGCCTGGTGCAGACTATCTTTGAGAAGATAACAAGTGAAAGCGCAGGTATATAGAGTGTGTCAAAGGTGCAGGGGAGGAAACGCTCTTCAGGGAGAGATGACAGCCTTTCTGGCTCTCGTGTTCATCCTCCTCATAGCCTTTGCGGGCTCCCTTATGGAGAGCGCCTCCATACAGTCGGCCAAGAACCACAGGCGGGCGGATATGGACCGGGCCATGGAGTCGGTCTTCGCGGAATATCAGAAGGACCTGCTGGAGGAATATGAGCTGTTTGCCCTGGAGGGCAGCTATGAGAGCGGCAGCTACAGGGAGGAGAACGTATTTGACCGGCTCTCCTACTACGGGGCCGCCGATATGGACCACACCATGGCCAGGCTTCAGCTCCTCACCGATGACGGAGGCGCTCCGTTCCTTTCTCAGGTCAGCCAGTGGGTAAGATACAGGTATGGGCTGGACAGGCTGGAGGGGCTTTTGGGGACCGCCCAGGCATGGGAGACCCAGGATGAGGGGATAAGGGACTACCAGGAGCAGGAACAGGAGGGCAGCCGGGAGCTCTCCTCCCTCCTGGAGGAGCAGGAGCAGAGTCTTCCCTCTGAGGACAACCCGCTGGAAACGGTGGAGCGGCTAAAGAGCTCACCGCTCCTCTCGCTCGTAATGCCGGGGGACAGGCAGGTGTCAGGGAAGAGTATCCCGCTGGCAGAGCAGCCCTCTGGAAGGGCTCTGCAGCAGGGCTACGGCTCCTTTGACGATGTGGCGGAGCAGGGGGAGGCGTCCAGGCTTGCCCTGGGCGTGTACCTGATGGAGCATTTCTCCTCGGCGGTCCCGAGGGAGACGGCAGAGGGGC
Organism: Lachnoclostridium sp. An118; assembly: GCF_002160985.1. Lineage (GTDB taxonomy): Bacteria > Bacillota > Clostridia > Lachnospirales > Lachnospiraceae > Claveliimonas > Claveliimonas stercoravium. The sequence goes on from NZ_NFLQ01000012.1 coordinate 83,752, forward strand.
AGCCGGCTCTGCCCGGCGATGCCGGGGAGTCCGGAAGCGGGCTGGACTATCAGCTGGAGTATGTGATCGGCGGGCAGGCATCAGACGCGGAAAACCTGGAGGAGACAGTGCGCAGACTCCTCCTCGTCCGGATGGTATCCAACTTTGCCTACATCCAGACTGACACCGCCAAAAGGGCGGAGGCAGCGGCTATGGCAGCCACCCTCTGTACCCTGATGGCAGTGCCTGCCATTGTAGAGGCAGTTACCCAGGCCCTCCTCTTTGCCTGGTCCTTCGGCGAGAGCATTGTGGATTTGCGGGCTCTGCTGAAAGGCAGCAGGGTGCCTCTTGTGAAGGACAGCGGGAGCTGGCAGCTCCAGCTCTCCGGCCTCCTGACGCTTGGAGACGGGGAGGAGTGGAACGAGGGAAAGGACACGGAGGGAGGCATGCACTATGAAGAGTACCTGCAGATGCTGCTCTTCCTCACAGGCACGGATGAGGCGGCTGTGCGGAGCCTGGACCTCATTGAGCAGCATATGCGGCTGGAGAGGGGGATGGAATGGTTCCGCATCGACCACTGTATCACAAAGCTGGAGATTGACAGCAGGTGCAGCCTGCGCAGAGGGATCACCTACAGCTTTTCCACCTATTTCGGCTACAGATGATGCCCGGCCGGCTGACGGAGCGGTGGGATGCCGGCTGCGGAAAGGGAGTGCACAGGGGCGCCCTCCTGCCTTCTTTTTTAATATTAAGTCAGAAAGGAGATTTGGCATGATACTCCCATATAGATCAAAAAACATACTCTCATATTCAGAGGATCCTCCTTACAAGGATTTTCCTGTCCTCAGGAGGGCGCCCCTGTGCACTCCCGGAAAGGCCCAAAAGGGCAGCGTCACGGTGGAAGCGGCCCTTGCCATGCCCCTCTTTTTCTTTGCGGTGGTGGCTCTCTGCTATCTGTCTGAGGTCATGGCGATACGGACAAGTATCCGCAGCGGCCTCCAGTATGCGGGGAAGGCGGCCGCTGAGAGCGCCTATGAAAGACCGCTGCTCCTGTCGGGCAGCATAGAGCAGGACCTTGTAAAGGCAGTGGGAGAAGAGCGCCTGGACCGGAGCATTGTGGAGAACGGGAGCAGCGGCGTGCGCTGTGAAAGGTCCTACATGTCCATGAGCACCGGGATCATGGAGCTGCGGGCCGATTACAGCGTGTATCTGCCGCTGCCTGTTTTCGGGAGGGTTGTGGTGCCTATGGAAGAGAGCTGCCGTGTCAAGGGATGGACCGGATACGAGAGGGCTGGTTTCCTGGCGGAGGATGAGGAGACTGTATACATCACTGAGACCGGCATGGTCTATCACCGTGATCCTCACTGCAATTACCTGGAGCTGTCCATCCGGATGGTGCCGGCCGGTGAGATAGAGCATCTCCGCAATGAGAGCCAGGGAAAATACTATCCCTGTGAGAGCTGTTCCCCGGAAGGGGCAGGCGGCGGAGTGTATATCACGGATCACGGAGACAGATATCACGGAAGCCTGGACTGCAGCGGGCTGAAGCGGACAGTCTATGCGGTGCCACTGTCCGAGGCAGTGGGAAAGGGGGCCTGTTCCAAATGTGGATAGAGATAGAGAAGCTTCAGGAAGTGATGACAGTGGGAAACCTGATCTGTCTTGCTTTTTTGCTGGGGATTTCTGTTTATGACATATATTTCCACAGGATTTCAAAGGCCGTCCTTGTGCTGGCGAATCTGCTGGCAGTCTTCTACGCCCTCTTGCAGGCGGGGACGAGCCGGGAGAGCCGGGAAGAGCTGCTGTGGGCAGCGGCGGGAGCGTCCGCCGGGCTGCTCCTGCTCGGCATTGCCCGGCTTACGGAGGAGGCGGTGGGATACGGGGACGGCTGGCTGGTCGTGGCCCTGGGGAGCTATCTGGGACTATGGGGACTTGTGGAGGTGCTTGCGGCGGCCTGGGTGCTGCTGGCCGTGGCTGCAGCCGTGTGCCTGGTGGCAAAAAGGTGGTCCCGCAAGGCAGCTCTCCCCATGACGCCGTTTCTTACGGCAGGGTTTCTGCTCCTCCTGGCGGGAGAATATTTCCGGACTTAGAAGGAGGAGCCCATTGGGGCAGAAAGGAGACGGAAGTGAAGTGGGGGATAGGGAAAAGAAATATAGAGAGAAAAGGCGAGAAAGAGCTCAGAAAGAAGGAGCTCAGAAAGAAGGAGCGCCCGGAGAGTGGGGAGGCAGTCTCACTGTGGAGGCCGCCCTCCTGATGCCTCTCGTGGGCTTGCTCCTTGTGAGCAGCATACTGTTGTTTTTTTATTTTCATGACAAGAATATTATTTCTTCCTGCGCCTATGAAACCGCAGTGATAGGCAGCACGAAGGCCAGAGAGAAGGATGGGGTGGATGCATCCCTGCTGGACCAGGCTTTCCAGGAACGGATGCAGGGGAAATGTATTTTCTTTCCGGGAGCCCGGGCAGACATCCGGGTGGGAGATGAGGAGGTCACGGTCACCGCCTCGGCCGCCAGAGGGTATTTCCGTCTTCAGGTCGTACAGCGGGCGGCGGTGACGGAGCCGGAAGACCATATAAGAAGGATGCGGAGAATCATAAGATGAAGAAGAGGAAGAGAAGAAATGGACGAAAAGGAATATGGAATAGACCATGTCAGCATACGGAGAGGTCTGGACAATACGTTTTTGGTGGTGGAGTGCGGGGGAGAATATACAGAGGATTACCAGATGCGTATGCTGGAGGAAAACGATATGGGCGGCATTCTGTGTCCGCGGGGGCATGGCGAAGAGGGCATCAGTATGTACGAGTATGATATCAGCGGGAAAATCTCGCTGAAGTCAAAGTACAAAGAAATGAAAATAGATATGAAAGAAATGATAAAGTTTATCACAGGGCTTTTGGACGTTGTCAGGGAGATACACGACCATCTTCTGGATGCGGATCATCTGCTCCTGGACCCGGAGTATATCTTCTGGGAGGACGGGGCATACTTCTTCTGCTATTATCCCGGCGGAGGCTGGAATGTATGGAAGGCTTTTCACCGCCTGACAGAACAGTTTGTGCAGTGGACGGATTTCAGGGACGACGCCAGTGTGCGCACCTCTTTTCTCTTACACAAAGAGACGATGAAGGAAAACTACAGTCTGCACAAGATCGCCAGGCAGCTGGAGGACATGCAGGAGGAAGAGGCGAAAAGAAAGAGGGGCGGTGAAGATCCGGGGGGCCGGGGAGGACCTGTGGGCAGGACAGGCGGAATGCTGCCGGAAGGCAGCAGCCAGGCTTACGACTCATCTGGGCACGACTGGATCGCAAAGCAGGAAGCGGGAAGCATCATGCGGGAGACGGAAAATATGTGGCGCCCGGTCCGGGATTTCCTGCGCCGCCACAAAAAGCCGGGATGGCGGGACTGGGATGGCATTTATATAGACGAGGAGGAGCTGTAGGCTTCCCTGTGCTGTTTTTTTAAAGAAAGACATCCAGATAGTGGAAATGTATGGTATAATAACCACAGCGTGGTTATTATACCTGCGCATAGAGCGGTTTCTGCGGAACCGCAGAAATCCGCTGCGCAACTGCCGGAGGTCCATGGCCGCCGTGGGGCCATGGTATAATGACCACAGCGTGAACGTCATATCTGTTCGGTATGGCTGATGCGGATATCAGACAACAGTGCGGAAAATGAAAGGAAGTCTTGGATGTACCGAAGGAAAGCCCCTTGTACGGCTGCTCTGATCGTGGTGAATGTGGCAGTATTTATATTCCTCAGCTTTGGCGGGATGACGGAGGACGCCTACTATATGCTCCAGAACGGAGCCATGTATCTTCCCCTCCTGCAGCAGGGCGAGTACTACCGGATGTTCACATCCATTTTTCTGCATTTTGGTTTTTCCCATCTGGTCAACAATATGCTCATGCTGGGAGTGATGGGATGGCAGCTGGAGCTGGTGATCGGAAGGATAAAATTTCTGATCATCTATTTTGCGGCAGGGCTTGGCGGCAATGTGCTGTCTGCGCTGGCGGAGCTGAGGACCGGAGACTACGCTGTGAGTGCGGGGGCGTCCGGTGCCATATTCGGGATCATAGGGGCCCTTCTTTATATCGCGGTGCGCAATCACGGCCAGATAGGCAATGTGTCGGGGCAGGGCATCCTCATCATGGTCGTGCTCACCCTGTACTATGGATTTACAAGCTCGGGAGTAGACAATTTTGCCCATATCGGCGGGCTGGCAGCGGGCTTTGTCCTGGCTGTCCTCCTATACAGGGAGAGAGACGAGGAATTCCGTTCCGGCGTTTTCCGCTGATGTCACGGAAATGCTTCCGCCGTGGGCCCGGACGGTCCGCTCTGCGATGGCAAGTCCCAGCCCTGTGCCTCCCTGCTTGAATGTGACAAAGGGCTCGAAGATGTGCTCCAGCTGCTCCCTGGCGATACCGCACCCGGTGTCCCGGACAGAGACGGTGATCGTGGAGGAGGAGCAGGCTGCTTCCAGGCGGATGGAGCCTTCATCGGCAATGGCTTCCCTCGCGTTTCGGAGAAGGTTAAGAAAGACCTCCCTTAACTTCACCCGGTCCCCCTTGAAGGCGGGAAGAGCCGGGTCCAGGCGGGATGTGAATTCAACCGGGCTTTCTGCGCAGGAGGCGGCAAAGGAGAGGACGACCTGTTCCATAAACGAGCGGAAGGAAAATTCCGTCAAAAACAGGGACCGGCTGTGGTTCAGGGAAGACAGATCTGTGAGGAGCTGCTGCATATATTCCACATCCTCCCGCATGGACAGCCAGTACCGGTCTGAGACGATATCCGGATGACGGGACTCCAGAAGCTGGAGAGTGCTGTATACAAGGGTCAGAGGGTTTCGTATCTCATGGCTGATGGAGGCCACGGCCTCCTCGTGGGATGCGAGGAGCTTTTCGATGAGCGCGCGGTTTTCCGGCGAACTTGCCATGAGCTGCTGCAATTTGTCGTGATCTGTGCTCGTAAACATAGTTTATTACCGCCTTTCTGAAGATAAAGTTTAGCATCGGCGGTAAAAATATTCAATCACAATTTAGGAAAGAAAGAGGGAAAAGAAGATGAGAGATGACAACTGTATTTTTTGCAAGATAGCAAACGGGGAGATCCCCTCAGCGACGATCTATGAGGATGAGGATTTCCGGGCAATCCTGGACCTGGGCCCGGCCTCAAAGGGACATGCGCTGCTTCTCCCCAAGGAGCACTACGGGGACCTCTTCGCCCTGCCGGATGAGACAGCGGCCAAGGTGCTCCCAACAGCAAAAAAGATCGTCTCACGCATGAAGAGCGTGCTGGGCTGTGACGGCTACAATCTTGTGCAGAACAATGGAACATGTGCGGGACAGACGGTGTTCCACTTCCATATGCACATGATCCCCCGCTACGAGGATGATGGAGTGGGTATCGGCTGGAAGATGGGCGAGCTCAGCGACGCGGACAGAGATGAGATACTGGCAAAGCTGAAGGAAGACCAGCAGTAATCCGGAAAACACAGAAAACATATAAACTGAAGATGAAGGAAAATGATGTGGGAATTGAGTTCATAGGCAGACAAGGGTTCGACGCGGTTTACGAGAAGTACAAGAACCTCATTTTCCAGACAGCGTTTCTGTACATAAAAGAGTGGTATGCGGCAGAAGATATCATGCAGGAGACCTTTCTGCGGTATTACATTTACATGGAACACACGAGAGTAGAGAACACAAAAAGCTGGCTTCTGACCACGGCTAAGAATATTGCGCTGAATTACATCAGAGATAACAGCCGCAGTACTGTCCTGAGCATGGAAGATGAGGAGGAAGGCGTATATGGCTCTGGGGAGGGCGGTGAGGAAATCTTCTTTGACAAGCTTTGGAGGAGAGAAGTGCTCCTGGCTGCTGACACGATCCTGGATGCACTGTATCGCAGGAACAGGAGATGGTATGACGCGGTCACTCTCGCGTATTGTATGGAAAAGCCTCAGAAGGAGGTCGCTGCTTGTATGGATATGAGTCTGGAAAGTCTGCAGAGTATGCTGTACAGAGCGAGAAACTGGATAAAGGAAACTTACAGGGAAGAATTTGACCACATCCATGAAGCGTAAAAACAGGTGTCGTTCTGACACCTGTTTTTTAAAGACAAGCGGCTATTCATTGACAGCAGACTCGATTAAATCAATAATGGTATCAATAGAGTCCTGCTGATGGGATCTGGACATGGCCTCGATGTACTGCTGCCTGTTCTCGTAGAGAGTGTGGACGCAGGAGAGCAATTTTTCATTTGTCATGTCCTCTTCCTCCAGTACCATGCTGAAGCCCTGGCGCTCAAAGGACCGTGCGTTCAGTATCTGGTCGCCCCGACTCGCGTTTGCGGAGAGTGGGATCAGCAGGTTGGGCTTATGCAGTGCGAGGAGTTCACAGATGGCATTGGCTCCCGCCCTGGAGATGACGATGTCTGTCAGGGCAAAGAGGTCCTTTAGCTCATCCTTGATATATTCATACTGCACATAGCCGTTCAGGTTGTTTAAGGTGGGGTCAAGCTTGCCGCGGCCGCACAGGTGGATGACCTGAAAATCCTTCAGGAGCTCCGGGAGGCTGCTCCGCACCGCATTGTTTACAGCTACGGCTCCCAGGCTTCCTCCGATCACGAGGATGACCGGCTTATCTGAAGTAAAGCCCGTGAAGCTCCGCGCTTTTTCGGCGTCTCCCTCGAGAAGCTCCTGGCGGATGGGAGAGCCGGTCAGGACTGCCTTTTCGGCAGGGAGAAGCTCCACGGTCTCCGGGAAATTGCAGCACACCTTCACTGCGGAGGGGATGGAGAGCTTGTTGGCAAGCCCGGGCGTCATATCAGATTCGTGGATGATAACGGGGACTTTACATTGCTTTCCCGCCATGACGACCGGGACGGACACAAAGCCTCCCTTGGAGAAGATCACATCCGGTTTGAGAAGGCGGATGAGCTTTTTCGCCTCGCCAAAACCCTTCAGCACCCGGAAGGGGTCGGTAAAGTTCTGAATGCTGAAATAGCGGCGCAGCTTTCCGGAGGATATCCCGTGGTAGGGAATTCCGAACTGTTCGATCAGCTCCTTCTCAATGCCATTGTAGGAGCCGATGTAGTGAATATCATATTGTAACTCCCGCAGCCGGGGAAGCAGTGCGATATTCGGGGTGACGTGGCCCGCGGTACCGCCGCCAGTTAAAATAATACGTTTCATGATATGTGTATTCCTCCGATTTTAGTTTCTATTAACAATTGTAAACGTAAGTGCGTCGGGGGTCAAGAAAAAGAATTGATCACAGTGCGAAAGAGATAGTCAAAGAGACCGTCAGAGAGGGAATCGATGAGAGAACATTTTAATGGTGAACAATCCTGCGAGGAGCAGAGAGAAGAAGAGAAGCTTGCGGCTCTCCTGGAAGAGCAGATGAGAAAGGAAGCAGAGCAGATTGAGAAAGAGCTGGAAGATAATCCTGAGATTGCCGCACTGTCTCCGGACGACAGCGCGAAAGAGAAGCTGTACGAAAGGATAGAGGAGTACGAGCGGCAGCAGGCTGTGCGCAGGCTGTCGCCGGAGGACCAGGAGGCCCTGCGCCTTGGCCGGCAGCTCCAGAAGGAGAAAGCCGCGGGGGAGGAAGCCGCGGCCGGCGTCAAAGCCGGGCGTGGGAAAAAGCGCTTCCTCAAGCGCCTGGCCGGAGTCGCCGCAGTGTTCGTCATCGTGGCGGCTGTGGGGATCACAGGCGTCGGCGGACCGGATAGGGTGATGGAGGTACTGCAGCAGGTGGTGGGAGGAAGGGAATTAACGACGGTTAATTCTGATGAAAGAGAAATTTTAGAATTTGGAGTAGAAGAAGAGGAAGAAGCATATCAAAAAGTTAGAGATAACTTTAGGATTGAACCTGTAAGAATTGTTAATCTTCTTCCTGAAATGGAATTTTCTGATATGCAGATAGATGTAGATTTGAAAGTGGCCAATATTTTCTATAATGCTAATGGAAATATAATTTCCTATATTATAAATTGTTCTCAAGACGATGCGGTATGGGGGGCGGATATAGAAGATATATTAATACGAGAATATACTTATCCCTTAGAAACAGTGAAAGTATTAGTACAAGAGTATCAAATAGAGCAAAGTGATCAAAAGACTTACACAGCAAAGTTTGAGTATTGTGACGTACATTATCAGCTTAGTGGTGTTCTAACAGAGGAAGATATGGAGCAAATTTTAAATAATCTACATTTTTCATAAAAGTGCGTCAGTTTTTGTGAAGTTATGTGTCTTACTATATGGAAAGAAAAGCAGAACAAGGAAAAGGAGGGACGTTTATTTGAAAAAGAAACTGATATCTGTATGCTTCGCAGCTGTGTTGATGATGGGCCTTACAATAACCGCAGAATTCCCAACAAAAGCAAATGAAAGCAAGCCTATGTTAGACGGCTCATATCTGACATGCGAAGATGAATCTACAGGTATTGCGGGCGCAATGACCAGAGGCGTGGATCTGCAGACAGGATATTCCAAACTCAGGGATTTGGGGAATGGGAAAATCTATGCCGGTGGGACAACTATCGCCAATCATGATGTGGAGTCAATTAAAGTGACTGTTATTGTAGAAAGAGCCAAAAATGAAGATGACAGTTGGCATTATGTTGATTCGTGGAGAAAAGAAAACAAAGACACGTTCAGTGTCAGCACGAGCAAAATGCTGGAAGTGGAAGGAGACTGGTATTATCGTGTCCGTTGCTTTCATTCGGCAGGTAATGACATGAGCAGTTCACTTACTAATGGCCTCTATATCGATGTGCCCGAAGAAGACTAAAAAACAAAAAAATTAAAAAACCAAACCAAGAGAACATTTAAAACCCGATCGTTTGATCGAAAAGCCCAGATGGGCACCAAACCATCCTGCCAGGCTGCTGTATCTGCTGCTTCGTGGCGCACCTGGAAACAATAATCAAACAATAATTTTATTTTTTCCTTACATTGAGAAGCCGTCATACAGGCCCGAAAGGGCTAAAGCCGTCGTGAAGCAGCAGATACAGCAGCTTGGCGGGACATAAGAGAACGCACACAAAAAAAGAAAAAACCAAACGAGAGAGAGGGCGCTGCCACCCATAGGAGTGGCAGCGGGCCCTCTCTTTCCAATTCAGCGGTTTTGTGTTATTTCTGCTGTGCCTTTGCCATGTGCAGGGCTTTGGCAAGCTGATCCGGGCAGGATGTGGGTTTGAAGCCGCACTGGATGCCCTCGATGCGGGAGATGGCCTCGTCCACGTTCATGCCCTCCACAAGCCGGGCAACTCCCTGGGTGTTTCCGGAGCAGCCCCCTACGAACTCTACGGATTTGATAGTATCGCCGTCCAGCTCTACGTTGATGAGCTGGGAACAGACGCCCTGTGGTCTGAACTGTATCATGATAGAAACCTCCTTATCCTTTGTACTCCCTGTGCAGAGTCCTGCGCAGGAGAGGTGATGTCTTTTGTCGAGGGAATTATAGCAGAAAGACAGGCTGAAATCAATGGCTGTGTCACAGACCGTATTTCTGGAACAGCTCCTCTCTGTAGGCAGAGTCAGATGCGGCTTTAATGATCTGGTCTTCCTTTTTCTCTTTGCTGAGAAGAAGGATAAGCCTGCTATAGCGGTCGGACGCCTGCTGTCGTCCGATGCGTGTCCACTCCTCGCGTCCCTTCTCTATTGCGTCATCCCATATCATCTGTCCAAGCTTTGTCATGGCGATCGCCTCCTTTATTGCTTCAAGGTCCTTGTTTTTCAAAAATTTTACTGCGAAAGCGTAGAGTATCGCTTCCATCTTTTGGATCTCCTCCGGGGCAAAAGAGCCCTCAGCTGATTTCAGGAGCTGGATTGCCTGCAAGATCCGGTCCTTCTGACTGCTGCTGTCTCCCATCAGGGGCGAGAGGAGAAGCGGGATAATGTCTTCCCTCGACACAGAAGAGCCGCTTCGCCCGGCAAGACGGGCAAAGAGCTGGTCCGAATTGTCATCCTTGAGGCAGGTCAGGCGGACCGGACGGCCCTCTCCGGAATGCCCAGCCAGTGGATCAGCTCGTCGCCAAAATAGTCTGCAGCGGACTTGAAGGCCAGATCTTCAAGGTGGGAAAGCTCCGTGTTTGGCTTGTTTTTTTCCTGCAATATGTCCTCCGTTTCCGGCGGCACAGGAACTGTTTTCTTATCCTTATCATAACATAACAGATAGCAGATTGCCTTGATCTTATCATAATAATTGTAAAAAATCCGTTGGATATCTGTCCGATGCGGACTGAGATATTCAGATGAGTATAATAATAGAAACAATCTGCGGCCAGAAGGCGCGGCAGATGAACATGGGGCGACAGGAAAACAGCACTGTGCAGCTGCTATCTGTATACTGTCTACGATACCATGGAGGACGGGGGAAAGCAAGGACTTCCCTGCCGATCGCAGATCCATTCCCGTAGATTGCAAACCCATCCCTCCCACGGTATAATGGAGGGGCAGCAAAAAGAAGGTTATCAGACATGATCATTTATTTTATTAGGTAGAAAGGATGAGCAAGATGATAGGGATCATAGGAGCAATGGAGGAGGAGGTCTCCGCCTTAAAAGAGGAGATGCAGGCAGAGGAGGTAAAGGAGATCGCGGGCATGACCTTTGTAAAGGGCCTGCTCTGCGGTCGGGACGCAGTGGTGGTGCGCAGCGGCATCGGCAAGGTGAACGCGGCTCTGTGCGCCCAGATACTGGCCTCGGAGTTTGGAGTGGACATGCTGGTCAACACAGGGATCGCCGGGTCTTTAGATGCCCGTATCGACATTGGGGATATCGTGATATCCACGGATGCCCTGTACCACGACATGGATGCCTCCAAGTTCGGCGACCCGGTGGGGCAGATCCCCCGGATGGACGTGTTTTCCTTTGAGGCGGACCCCCGCCTGGTAGAGCTGGCAAGAGAGGCCAACCAGGAGGCCAATCCGGATATCCGCACATTCACGGGAAGAGTGGTGTCCGGCGACCAGTTTATCTCGGACGCAGAGGACAAGGAGCGGATCAAGCGCAATTTCGACCCTCTGTGTACGGAGATGGAGGGGGCGGGCATTGCCCACGCCGCTTACCTGAACGGGATTTCGTATGTCATTATCCGAGCGATTTCTGACAAAGCCGACAACAGCGCCACCGTGGACTATCCGGCCTTTGAGGAGCAGGCCATCTCCCACAGCGTAAGGCTTGTGAAGGCCCTCCTTGCGAAAATGCCGGAAAAGGGGCTGTAAAAGGAGCGGCAGGACTCGCCAGAAAGCGCCGGAAATCCCCTGTTTCCCTGCAGAAGCTGTAGAACGGTTTTTCTGGTTTCCCTCCCGGATCTGAGTATAATCAAATCAAAGAAGGAGGGTTAGATCATGTTAGAAGTGGTATTGGACAGACATATTCTGGTTATCCTTATGGGGATAGCCGCTGCTGTGGGGGTGGTCAGCAAGATAGCTGCCGGTATCTCCCTGAAGAGGCTGGTCCGGGCGTCCGGCAACATGAATAAGAGCAATCACTCCCTGGTCCGTCTCGTGAAGGCAAAATTTGAACATGCCTGCATGGTGAGCGACCGGGTCCAGAACGTGGAGGTGTTCGTGGAGAAATACCTCCATGAATACCGGGCCGGGGGCCTCAGGCTCCACACCTGGAGGCGGCTGGAGAAGGCGGGGGTGTGGCTGTGTCTTCTCGCCGGACTGGCGGGAGCGGGAGCCTGGTACGGGACCCGGGGCATGGCGGACCAGGTGCTCCAGTACGGTGCGGCGGGAGCGGGAGGAGCCATCCTCCTCTTCCTGTTCCAACTCACGAGCGATGAGAAGTACCAGCTTGGCGTTATCAGGAACTATATGGTGGACTATCTGGAAAATGTCTGCGCCCACCGGTACGAGAAGGCGCAGGCGGACAAGGTGAAGGAGGAGTGGAAGGCCATGGCGCCGCCGGATACGGATCCGCAGCCGGAGGCCATCCGGCCGGCCAGAGAGATACAGCCGGAAATCCTGCAGCCGGCTGAGGGGCCGCAGCCCGAAATCTGTCAGCCGGAGACACGCCAGCCGGAGACACGCCAGCCGGAGATACGCCAACCGGAGATACGCCAGCCGGAAATACGCCAGGAGGCGGCAGGGGAGACCGTCCCGGAGACGGCGCAGGGACAGAGGATACACTTCCGGGAGGAGGCCTCCGGAGAGCCGGCCGCTGACGCCAGAAGGCGCCAGGCAGGGAAGGACAGGATCCAGAAGGAGGAAAAGGCGGCCCGGACGAGGAGCGGGAAGGAAGAGGACGAGATTTCAAAGGAGGTCCGCATCCGGGAGATACTGGAGGAGTTTTTGGCTTGATTATAAAGGGTAATACTGGTAAAATAAACTTGATATGAGCTGAAGCGGGACGACCCGCCCGGCTCAGGAACAGTATCACCATATCGTAAGCATACGAAAACAAAGAGAGAAGGAAGGGTTTACCATGAGCAGTAAGGTTACATTCGATTATTCAAAGGCAATGACATTTATCAAAGAGCATGAAATAGACTCCATGAAAGAGATCGTAGGAAATGCCAGGGACATCCTGGTAGGCGGGACGGGAGCAGGAAACGACTATATTGGCTGGGTAAATCTTCCTGTAGATTACGATAAAGAAGAGTTTGCGCGCATCCAGAAGGCGGCGGAGAAGATCAAGAGCGATTCCGAGGTGCTGGTCGTCATCGGCATCGGCGGCTCCTATCTGGGAGCGAGAGCGGCCATCGAGTTCCTGCGCCACGGTTTCTACAATAACGTGTCCAGAGAGATCCGCAAGACACCTGAGATCTACTATGCCGGAAACAGCATCAGCAGCACCTACCTGAAGGGACTCATCGATGTGATAGGAGACAGGGATTTCTCCGTAAATATCATCTCCAAGTCCGGCACTACCACGGAGCCGGCCATCGCCTTCCGCGTGTTCAAGGAGATGCTGGAGAAGAAGTACGGCAAAGAGGAGGCGGCAAAGAGGATCTACGCCACCACCGACAAGGCAAGAGGAGCCCTGAAGAACCTGGCCACAGAGGAGGGCTACGAGTCCTTCGTCGTGCCGGACGATGTGGGAGGGCGCTTCTCCGTTCTGACAGCCGTGGGCCTTCTGCCCATCGCAGTCAGCGGCGCGGACATTGAAAAGCTGATGGAGGGAGCGGCAGCAGGAAGGGAGCTGGCCCTGAACAAGCCCTTTGAGGAAAATGACGCCCTGCAGTATGCGGCCATCCGCAACATCCTCCACAGAAAAGGCAAATCCGTGGAGGTGCTGGCAAACTATGAGCCGAGCCTCCACTATGTATCCGAGTGGTGGAAGCAGCTCTACGGCGAGAGCGAGGGAAAGGACCAGAAGGGCATCTTCCCGGCATCCGTGGATCTGACCACAGACCTCCACTCCATGGGACAGTTCATCCAGGACGGCAGCCGCATCATGTATGAGACAGTCCTGAATGTGGAGACATCCAGGGAGGAGATACTCATTAACGAGGAGCCGGTGGACCTGGACGGCCTGAACTACCTGGCAGGAAAGAGCATGGACTTTGTAAACAAGAGCGCCATGAACGGAACAGTCCTGGCCCACACAGACGGAAATGTGCCGAACCTGATGGTGAACATCCCGGAGCAGGATGAATTCTATCTGGGTGAGCTCTTCTACTTCTTCGAGTTTGCCTGCGGCGTAAGCGGCTACGTGTCCGGCGTTAATCCGTTCAACCAGCCGGGCGTTGAGAGCTACAAGAAAAACATGTTCGCTCTCCTCGGAAAGCCGGGCTTTGAGAAAGAGAGAGAAGAGCTGCTCAAGAGATTATAAGACAGGATACAAAGCTATATGAGGCTATCAGATGACTGAACTTTATGACAGGCTGCACAGATACAGCATTTCCGACTATTACGGCTTTCACATGCCGGGGCACAAGAGGAACACAGAGCGCTTCGGCAGTGACCTGCCCTACGGGATAGACATCACGGAGATCGAGGGCTTTGACGACCTCCATCACCCGGACGGGATCCTGAGGGAGGCCCAGGAGGAGGCATCCCGCATCTACGGGGCCGGTGAGACGAGATTTCTCGTGAACGGCAGCACGGCGGGGATACTGAGCGCCATCCTCGGCTGCACCCGGAGGGGCGACCAGGTGCTGGTGGGCCGGAACTGTCACAAATCTGTGTATCATGCCATCTATATGAACGGGCTGGATCCGGTGTACCTGTACCCCGGTTTCCGGCCGGACATCCAGTTGAATACAGAAATCTCTGTAAGCGCAGTGAAAGCTGCGCTTAATGAACATTCCAGGGTAAAGGCGGTGATCCTGGTCTCCCCCACCTACGACGGTGTGGTCTCGGACATCCGGGCCATTGCCGGGGAGGTCCACAGGAGGGGGATCCCCCTGATCGTGGACGAGGCCCACGGAGCCCACTTCGGATTTCATCCCTATTTCCCGGAGAGCGCCCTGAAGCAGGGGGCGGATGTGGTCATCCACAGCCTTCACAAGACGCTGCCCGCGCTGACCCAGACGGCCCTCCTCCATGTGGACGGGCCCTATGCAGACCGGAGCCGGATCTTCCGGTATCTGGACATGCTCCAGTCCAGCAGCCCCTCCTACGTGCTCATGGCCGGCATCGACAGGTGCGTCCGGCTGCTGGGCGAGAAGCGGGATGAGCTCTTCAGCCCATACGTGGAGCGGCTGGAACGGCTCAGGGAGCGTCTGGGGCAACTGGAAAAGCTATCCCTTGCACAGACAGAGCGCTATGACCGCTCCAAGCTGGTCCTGTCTGCAGCCAGAGCGGATATGACAGGAAGAGAGCTTTATCTGCGGCTTCTGGAGACGTACCATCTGCAGCTGGAGATGGCCGCCGGCTCCTACGCCCTGGCCATGACCAGCGTGGGAGACACAGAGGAGGGCTTCCGCAGGCTGGGTGACGCTCTGGAGGAGATGGACAGGTCGGCGGGAGAAAACGGCGGGGAAGTCACAGGGCAGGACGGCGGGCTGCCGGAGAACGAGATGGTCTGCAGCAGCGCCCGGATAGAAGAGCTGGCCCGGGAAGAGGGCTGTATCAGAAGCGTGCCCCTTGAGGCGTGCGAGGGACTGGTATCCATGGAGTACGCCTACCTCTATCCGCCGGGCATCCCGCTCATTGTCCCGGGGGAGCGCGTCAGCCACGGGAGCCTGCAGGTGCTGCTCAAAAGCAGGAGACAGGGATTTTCACTG
Organism: Lachnoclostridium sp. An118; assembly: GCF_002160985.1. Taxonomy (GTDB): domain Bacteria; phylum Bacillota; class Clostridia; order Lachnospirales; family Lachnospiraceae; genus Claveliimonas; species Claveliimonas stercoravium. Next base: position 98,920 of record NZ_NFLQ01000012.1, read on the forward strand.
GAAGGCATGGAAAAAGAAGGAAGCATCAGGGTCTGGATAAATGGGTAAGATATACTATATAATGGGAAAAAGTTCATCGGGCAAGGATACCATCTTCAAGGAGCTCCTGAACCGCGTTCCCGGACTCAGGCGGGTGGTGCCCTACACCACAAGGCCCCGGCGGGAGGGCGAAGAGAACGGGGTGGAGTATTTTTTCACGGACGAGGAACAGACGGAGAAGCTGGAGAAGGCCGGACGCATCATTGAGCTCCGGGCCTACGACACAGCCTGCGGCGTGTGGAAATATTTTACCGCGGACGACGGGCAGGTGGATCTGGGAGCGGCAGACTATCTTATGATCGGGACCCTGGAAGCCTACGAAAAAATGATACGATACTATGGAGCGGACAATATCCTGCCCCTCTACGTAGAAGTGGAGGACGGGGAGCGGCTTGCCCGCGCTCTTGCGAGAGAGCGGCGGCAGGCGCAGCCGAAGTACAGGGAGCTGTGCCGCCGTTTCCTTGCGGACGAGGAGGATTTTTCGGAGGAAAAGCTGCGCGGACTTGGGATACACCGGCGGTTTTGCAACGAGGACATAGAACACTGTTTAGAAGAGATCACAGAGGTAATATACAATGGGAAGCTTTAAAGACGTAGTCGGACACAAGGACATCATCAATTATATACGCAGCGCCGTGACAGAGAACAAGGTGTCGCATGCCTATATCCTGAACGGGGAGAGGGGCTCCGGCAAGAAGATGCTGGCCAGCCTGTTTGCCACTACGCTCTTATGCGAGAAGCAGGGGCCGGATCCCTGCAACGAATGCCATTCCTGCCGGCAGGCGGAGAGCGGGAACCATCCGGATATCATCCGGGTGACCCACGAGAAGCCGAACACCATCAGCGTGGAGGACATACGTAGGCAGGTCAACGAGGATATCCAGATCAGGCCCTACCAGGGGCCCTATAAGATATATATTATCGCGGAGGCGGACCTGATGACCGTGCAGGCCCAGAACGCACTCCTCAAGACGATCGAGGAGCCGCCGGCCTACGCGGTGATCTTCCTTCTCACAGAGAATGCGGAGGCACTGCTGCCCACCATCACATCCCGGTGCGTGATGCTGAAGCTGCGGAACATCAGGGACACCCTGATACGCAAATATCTCATGGAGACTATGCACGTGCCGGACTACAAGGCGGACATGTGCACGGCCTTTGCCCAGGGAAATATGGGGCGGGCCATCATGCTGGCCAGCTCGGACCATTTCAACGAGATACGGGAGGAGGCGGTCCAGCTCCTGAAATATATCAACGAGATGGATATCAGTGAGATCACAAAGGCCATCAGGAAGATCAACACGTATAAACTGGAGATCAACGACTACCTGGACATCATCATGATATGGTACAGGGACGTGTTACTATATAAGGCGACAAAGGATATGGACAAGGTCGTGTTCAAGGACCAGATCACCTACATCCAGGAGCGGGCGAAGAAGAGCTCCTACGAGGGGATAGAGCTGATACTGGAGAGCCTGGAGAAGGCAAAGACGCGGCTCAGGGCAAACGTGAGCTTTGACCTTGTCATGGAGCTTTTGCTGCTGACGATAAAGGAGAACTGACAGATATGACAAAGGTGATTGGAGTAAGATTTCGCAGGGCAGGGAAGGTCTATTTCTTCTCTCCGGGAAAGCTGGAGATCCGCCACGGGGACAACGTGATCGTGGAGACTGCCAGAGGCGTGGAGTTCGGCAGTGTTGTGACCGGACCAAGAGAGGTGGAGGAGGAGAGGATCAGCCAGCCTCTCAAATCCGTCATCCGCATAGCAAACAGGGATGACTACCGCCGGGAGGAGAAGAACCGGGAGAAGGAAAAAGAGGCCTTCAGCATCTGCCAGGAGAAGATCCGCAAGCATGGGCTGGAGATGAAGCTTATCGACGCGGAGTACACATTTGACAACAACAAGGTGCTGTTTTACTTTACAGCGGACGGACGGATTGATTTCCGCGAGCTGGTAAAGGACCTGGCCAGCGTGTTCCGCACGAGGATCGAGCTGCGCCAGATCGGAGTGCGGGATGAGACGAAGATCCGGGGCGGCCTGGGGATCTGCGGCCGGGAGCTGTGCTGCCATACATACCTGACAGAGTTCGCCCCCGTGTCCATCAAGATGGCCAAGGAGCAGAACCTGTCCCTGAACCCCAGCAAGATATCGGGCGTCTGCGGCAGGCTCATGTGCTGCCTCACCAACGAGGAGCAGACCTATGAGGAGCTGAACAGCCGTCTGCCGGTGGTGGGAGACACCGTCACCACACCGGAGAAGCTGAAGGGGGACGTGCAGTCTGTCAATGTACTGCGCCAGCTTGTGAAGGTGGTGGTCACCCTGGACAACGATGAGAAGGAGGTCCGGGAGTACAGGGCCGCGGAGCTGCGCTTTAAGCCCCGCCGCAAAAAGAAGGACATGAAGATATCCAAAGAAGAGATGGCGCAGCTAAAGGCGCTGGAGGAGAAGAACGGAGCGTCGAAGCTGGATGACAAGTAAGATGACGACGGGCCTGAAGCCGGGCGAGCGCCTGGACGACCTGCAGATCAGGGGGTACCGCATCATCCAGTCCCCCGGCAGATTCTGCTTTGGCATGGACGCCGTCCTTCTGTCCGCCTTCGCAAAGGTGAAAAAGGGCGAGAGGGCTCTGGACCTGGGGACCGGGACAGGCATCCTCCCCATCCTGCTGGAGGCAAAAAACGGGGGAGAGTCCTACACAGGCCTGGAGATACAGGAGGAGAGTGCGGATATGGCCCGCCGCAGTGTCCTGTACAACCACCTGGAGGACAGAGTCCGCATTGTCACAGGAGATATCAGAGAGGCAGCCGCCCTTTTCGGTGCCGCCTCTTTTCACGTCATTACAGTCAATCCGCCCTACATGATCGGGGCCCACGGGCTGAAAAATGACAATGAGGCAAAATACATTGCCCGCCACGAAGTGCTCTGCACGCTGGAGGATGTGCTCCGGGAGAGCGAGAGGATCCTGCCGGACAAAGGCCGGTTTTACATGGTGCACCGCCCTTTCCGGCTGGCTGAGATACTCTCCGGCATGAGCCGCCACCGGATGGAGCCCAAGCGGATGCGCCTCGTCCATCCCTACATAGACAAGGAGCCGAATATGGTGCTCCTGGAGGGAGTGAAGGGAGCCAACCCCAGGATGACCGTGGAGCCGCCCCTGGTGGTGTACAATAAAGACGGAACCTACACAGACGAGCTGCTGGAGCTGTACGGACTGGACAGACAGGGCAGATAGGAGAGAAATATGGCAGGAATACTGTATCTGTGCGCCACCCCCATCGGGAACCTGGAGGACATGACCTTCCGGGCCGTGCGCATCCTGAGGGAGGCAGACCTCATAGCCGCGGAGGACACCCGCAACAGCATCAAGCTGCTGAGCCACTTTGAGATAAGGACTCCCATGACCAGCTACCACGAATACAACAAGATCGAGAAGGGGAAAAAGCTGACAGCCCTTCTCCTGGAGGGGAAAAATATCGCCCTCATCACGGATGCCGGCACGCCGGGCATCTCCGACCCGGGGGAGGAGCTTGTGAAAATGTGCCACGAGGCGGGAGTTACTGTCACGGCCGTCCCCGGGGCCGCGGCCTGCGTGACCGCCCTTACCATCTCCGGGCTCCCTACGAGGCGCTTCGCCTTTGAAGCGTTCCTGCCCTCTGATAACAAAGAGAGGAGAGAGGTGCTGGAGGAGCTGAAGGACGAGACAAGGACCATCGTGATCTACGAGGCGCCGCACCGCCTCGTGCGGACGCTGGAGGAGCTCCTTGAGACACTGGGGGACCGGCAGGTGTCCGTCTGCCGGGAGCTGACAAAGAAGCATGAGACGGTCTGCCATGCCACGCTGGAGGAGGCCTGCGCCTACTACAGGGCTCATGAGCCCCGGGGAGAGTGCGTCCTTGTCATCCGGGGAAGGAGCCGGGAGGAGCTGCGCAGGGAGTCGCAGAGAAAGTGGGAGGAATTGTCCCTGGAGGAGCATATGAGGTACTACGCAGACCAGGGGGCGGACCGGAAGGAGGCCATGAAGAGGGTGGCAAAGGACAGAGGCATCAGCAAGAGAGAGGTTTACCAGGCGCTTTTGCGCACGGAAGAGGACTGATGCTGTCAGACTGACGAAAGAGAAGAGGGGACGGTTGGTCAAGTTGTATAGAAATCAAAAAAAAGATTGTTCAACTTGGGCATGGCGCAGTCCCTTCTTTTTTTATATACTGATTAACAGATAGAGAACGCCGGCTCCGGCCGGGTACCATTAACAGGAGGAATAGAACAATGGCAAGTTTATCATTAAAGCACATTAACAAAACATATCCTAACGGATTTGAAGCTGTTAAAGATTTCAACCTTGAGATCGAGGATAAAGAATTCATCATCTTCGTAGGACCATCCGGATGTGGAAAATCCACAACACTCCGTATGGTCGCAGGTCTTGAGGAGATCACATCCGGTGAGCTGAAGATCGGCGACAGAGTTGTTAACGACGTGGAGCCGAAGGACCGCGATATCGCAATGGTATTCCAGAACTACGCTCTGTATCCGCATATGACAGTATACGATAACATGGCGTTTGGTCTGAAGCTGAGAAAGGTTCCGAAGGACCAGATCGACAAGATGGTCCGCGAGGCTGCCAAGATCCTCGACCTGGAAGCTCTTCTGGATCGTAAGCCGAAGGCTCTTTCCGGTGGACAGAGACAGCGTGTTGCCATGGGTCGTGCTATCGTGCGTAACCCCAAGGTATTCCTTATGGACGAGCCTCTCTCCAACCTGGACGCAAAACTCCGTGGACAGATGCGTGTTGAGATCTCCAAGCTTCACCAGAGACTGGGCACAACGATCATCTACGTAACACATGACCAGACAGAGGCTATGACACTTGGTACAAGGATCGTAGTCATGAACGCCGGTGTTGTACAGCAGGTAGATACACCGCAGACACTGTACGATTATCCGTGCAATATGTTCGTCGCAGGCTTCATCGGATCCCCGCAGATGAACTTTATCGATGCTACATGCAAAGTTGAGGGAGACAAAGTTTCTCTTGTAACAGGACCTCACACGATCGCTCTTCCGCCTGCAAAAGCAAAAGCGCTCAAAGAGGGCGGCTATGACGGAAAGACAGTTGTTCTCGGTATCCGTCCTGAGGATGTACATGATGAGCAGATGTTCATCGAGGCTTCTCCTGACACAGTGATCGAGGCAAAGATCCGTGTATACGAGATGCTGGGCGCAGAAGTGCTTCTGTACTTCGACTATGAGGGCTCCAGCATGACAGCGAGAGTTGACCCCAGGACTACAGCAAGATCCGGCGACACAGTTAAGTTTGCCCTGGATGCTGAGAAGATCCACATCTTTGACAAAGAGACAGAGCTGACGATCACAAACTAGTCAGATGCTTTAAAATGAATATGTGAAGACCAAGGGAGAGACGCCTGAGAGGGTGTCTCTCTTTTTCTGTCCCGAGAGTGGGATGCGCCCGCCATCCGGGTCTGCAACGAAACGTTAATTGTACGCCGTTTTGACATAATATATAATCAATGTTGAACGTATATCTAAAAGGAGATACAGAATACATACGGATAAAAAAGAGAGGAACGTTGGAGTGGGAATACAATAAGGCCAGGGAAGAGCTGCTGTGGAAGAGCCGGAAGGAAGAGGAGGAAAAGGTCCTGCGGCAGTGGGGGATGGAGGAGGCCCAGATACAGGTCCTGCGGGAATACGACTGGGATACCTTCAAATCGGAGCGCCGGTTCCTGGAGCACTGGGCACCCTGGGAGGCCTACGAGGCAGAGGGATGGATGCTGGATCGAAGGAGAGCCGTCATGAAATATCTTGAGCTGGAGGAGGGAAGATTTTTTTCTGAGAAGACAGAGCGGGTCCTGGAAGGCCTTGATAAGACAGGAAAAGAAATCCTGTATTTGAAAATAAACGGTTATGAGACACGGGAAATTTCTGCTATAATAGGAATTACAGAAAAAGCCATATACCGGAGAATGGACCGGATCAAAGAAAAATTAAAAAAAATCTGACGCCAGAGGGGAAAAACGACACTGTTCGACGGCTATATTATGTAGGACGGTTTCCAAGGTGGGGAGAGAGCGGAGGAAGATCGGAAATGAAGAGAAGTGTTTTGTACCTCGCCCTTACCCTGCTGTCTGCTGCAGCGGGGCTTATCCTGGCTAAAAGATTTCAGACGGATCTGGAGATCAGTGTATTTGACTGCCAGATGAGAGAATGGAAAAAACGGGAGCAGAGCCCGGAAAGGATGTGAAACGTTGCTGTCAAATCAAACGATACAGAAGCTGATACAGGAGATAAAGAGGATATCAGGCTTTGACTGCTCTATATGGAATGAGAAAGCAGAGTGCCTGGCCATGACGAACGTAAAGACAAAGCCCCGGCAGGCAGAGGTGGAGGACCTGATAGAAAGGTATAACAGCCAGGGGACGGAGGAGAGCGCAGGGGAACAGAGCCTGTTCCTTCTGGAGAGCGGAGAGAGCCTCTATGTGCTGGCGGTGGACGGGACAGATGAAAGGGCGGTGCTGGCCGGACGCTTTGGGATCAGCCACCTGGAGAGCCTGGTATCCATGAACCGCGGAAAAATGGACAAGAACAGATTTATCCAGAGCCTTCTTCTGGACAATCTCCTTCTGGTGGATATCTACAATCAGGCGAAGAAGCTGAAGATCCCGGTGCTGCAGAGGAGAGTCGTGTTCCTGGTAGAGACGAAGAACGCGGACAGCAGCCTGGTCCTGGAGACATTGAAGGGGATCTTCTCCATCGGAGCCAGGGATTTTGCCACTTCCGTTGAGGAGGGGCATATCATCCTCGTGAAGGCGCTGGAGCCCACAGAGGATTACAAGGCGATCCAGCACATGGCGGATGTGATCGTGGATACACTGGGGATGGAGGTCATGGTGGGCGTCCGTGTCTCCTACGGCACCATTGTGGAGGAGCTCAAGGATGTATCCCGCTCCTACAAGGAGGCGGACATGGCCCTGGAGGTGGGGCGCATCTTCTATTCCCAGCGTCGCGTGCTGTCCTACAGGGTGCTGGGGATCGGCAGGCTCATACACCAGCTCCCCGCCTCTCTGTGCGAGATGTTCCTGGATGAGGTGTTTGAGGGAAATGCAATGGAGAGCTTCGAGGAGGAGGAGCTGGCAGCGGTCTACACCTTCTTCGAGAACAACCTGAATATCTCGGAGACAGCGAGAAAGCTGTACGTGCACCGGAACACGCTGGTATATCGCCTTGAGAAGATACAGAAGAAGACAGGTCTGGACGTCCGGGTGTTTGAGGACGCCATGACATTTAAGATTGCCCTGATGGTGGAAAAGCATATGAGGGCGATGAAGGAGAAGGAAAGCTGAATACAGACACAGACTTTACGGCAGGCGTCCGGTCCACGAGACCGGGCGCCTTTTTTCTGCATGTGATGGAAGAAATTCCCAGGTTGTATTATAGTGGATGGATACACACTAAAGAAAAAAGAAAGGAAGCTTGTTTTTTATGGAAAAAAGGACATTTCGCATCAAAGAGAAGGACATGGACGACTTTCGGGAGTATCTGCAGGAGAGGGGGAGCTCTTTGGCCACTATCGAGAAGTATATGAGAGATATGAGAAAATTTGCGGGATTTATAGGAGGGGAGGAGGTCGGGAAGGAGCAGCTGATCAGATATAAGGAGTGGCTGATGGAGTCCTATTCAGCCAGCAGTGCTAACTCTATGTTGGCGGCTCTAAATCAGTATCTGGTCTTTATAGGTATGGAAGGACTCCGGGTAAAACGTATACGTATGCAGAGGACAGATATCCATATCAGAGAAAAGCTGCTTGAGAAGGAAGAGTTTCATGATCTGGTACGGACAGCAAGACAGGGAAAGAAGGAGCAGATTGCCATGATCATGGAAACTATGTGCGCTACAGGAATCCGTGTCAGCGAGCTTAAATATTTTCGTGTGGAAAATGTGAAAAAGGGTATCGTGAGAGTCTGGAACAAAGGAAAGTATCGGATTGTGATCATACCAGCTGTCCTAAGAAAGAAACTACTTTTGTATATAAGTAAAAATAAAATCCGTTCAGGTATTATTTTCTGTACCCGGACCGGAAAAGAGAAGGACAGGTCCAATATCTGGAGAGAGATGAAGCAGATTGCAAAAAAGGCCGGCGTAAAGCTGGAGAGAGTATTTCCGCACAATCTGCGGCACCTCTTCGCAAGAACCTTTTACAGGGAGACAAAAAACCTGCTTAACCTGGCGGATATTCTTGGACACAGCAGTCTGGAAGTAACGCGGATCTATGCGTCAGACGGCATGAGCGAGTGGAAGCGAAATTTAGAAAAGCTGAAGCTGCTTGAAAGTACAACATAACGCTGATTATGTTGTTAAAGGCTTCGTATATAGACAAACCTATTCAGTCTTTTTAAGTTTATAATACATAAAAGGAAATGTCAATAAAGCCGGATCTTGAGTTTCCGCAGAATTATCCCCTTAGATAAATCTACCGTATTTCGTTATCCACAACTTTCAAAAAATGGCCAAAATATAAGGAATCCTAATCCTTTTTGATGTAAAATTAAGCTA
>NZ_NFLQ01000013.1 GCF_002160985.1 Lachnoclostridium sp. An118
TGGCGATAGACATTATACCAGAAAAGGGAGGTCAATGCTCTTTTTATTGAAGATTTCCCTAAAAATCAAGGTTTCTATAGAATTTAGATACAAAAAAACAGGTAGTATTTGACACTACCCAGCATGCGGAGGAGATAAAGGAATGATTTGTGAGAATGTACTTGAGGCTACCGGCAACACGCCTCTGATCCGGCTGAACCACATGACCGGACCGGAGGATGCCCAGATACTCGTGAAATTTGAGGCTATGAACGCGGGAGGATCCATCAAGACAAGGACCGCCCTTAACATGATAGAGGCGGCGGAGAAGAAGGGGATGATTCGGCCGGGGAAGACTACCATCGTGGAACCCACCAGCGGCAACCAGGGCATCGGTCTCGCCCTCATCGGTGCGGTCAAGGGGTACAGGACTGTCATCATCATGCCCGACTCGGTGAGCGAGGAGCGGCGAAAGCTGGTAAGGCACTACGGTGCGGAGGTGAAGCTGATCCACGATGCGGGAAATATCGGGAAATGTATCGACGAGTGTCTGGAGACCGCCATGAGGATGGCGGCGGAGGACCCGGACGTGTATGTGCCCCAGCAGTTTGAAAACGAGGCCAACAGCCAGGCCCAGAAGGAGAAGACAGGCCGTGAGATCCTGGAGCAGGCGGACGTACCCATCGACGGGTTCTGCTCCGGCATCGGCACGGGAGGCACTATCACAGGCGTGGGGGAGGCCCTGAAGGAGGCCAATCCGGACGTGGAGATTTGGGCGGCAGAGCCGGAGCATGCCGCCATCCTCTCGGGAAAAGAGGTGGGAACTCATATCCAGATGGGGATCGGGGGCGGCGTCATCCCGGCCATCCTGAACCAGGAGATATACAGCCATATTGAAATAGTGACAGACGAGGAGGCGCTGGAGACAGCCAGGGAGCTGGCCTCAAAGGAGGGCCTTATGTGCGGTATTTCCAGCGGCACCAATGTGGCTGTGGCGAAGCGCATGGCCAGAAAGCTGGGAAAGGGAAAGACCGTGGTGACGATCCTGGCGGACACGGCCGAGAGGTATTTCTCCACGCCTCTTTTTGAGGGGCAGTAGAGATGCTGCGGACACTGCTTTCGTATTTCAGGCCCCACATAGGCATCTTCCTGCTGGATATGTCCTGCGCCGTCCTGGTGGCGGCGGTGGACCTTGCCTTTCCCCTGGTGTCCAGGCATGCCATGTACGAGATGCTGCCGGATAAGCTGTACGGCACCTTTTTTACAGTCATGGCCATCGTGGCGGTCAGCTATGTGCTGCGGTCAGTCTGCAACTACATCATGACCTACTGGGGGCACACTTTCGGCGTCCGGGTGGAGGCGGACATCCGGAGGGACCTGTTCCGCCATCTCCAGGACCTGGATTTTGAATTTTATGACACCAACCGGACGGGAAAGCTGATGAACCGGCTGACGGGAGACCTCTTTGAGATCACGGAGCTGGCTCACCACGGGCCGGAGGACCTGCTGATATCGGTCCTCACCATTGCGGGAGCCCTGGGAGTCATGTTCTCCATCGAGTGGCGGCTGGCCCTTGTGGTGGCGGTGATCATCCCGGTCTTTCTTGTGGTGGTCATGCTCTGCAGGCGGAGCATGTCGGATGCCTCCCTGCAGGTGAAGCAGAAGATGGCCTCCATCAATGCGGACATCGAGTCCTGCATCTCAGGCATCCGCACCTCAAAGGCCTTTGCCAACGAGGAGGTGGACCAGGCCCGGTTCGACCACTCCAACGATATGTTTAAATCTTCCAAGAGCGGCTACTATAAGGCGATGGGGAGGTTTAACGCCTCCCTGGAGTTTTTCATGTGCATCATGCCCGTGGCGGTGATCACCTTCGGAGGATGGCTCATCATGCAGGGGCGTATGAACTACGTGGACCTCATTACCTTTAATCTGTATATCAGTACCTTCATCACTCCTGTCCGAAAGCTCTCCAACTTTGCCGAGATATTCACCAACGGAACGGCGGGGCTTAGGCGCTTCCGGGAGCTGATGGCCATTGAGCCCGCGGTGAAGGAAAGGGAGGGGGCTGCGGATCTCTCTGTGCGGGAGGGGCGGATCGATATGGACCATGTCAGCTTTTCCTACAACGATAACGGGGAAGTCCTGACTGACGTGGACCTTCACATAGAGCCCGGCCAGACAGTGGCCGTTGTGGGCCATTCCGGCGGGGGGAAGACGACTCTCTGCCAGCTTATCCCCCGGTTTTATGATGTGACAGGCGGCTCCATCCGGATCGACGGGACGGACATCCGGGATGTGAGAAAGAGGTCCCTTAGGGACAATATCGGCATGGTGCAGCAGGACGTGTTCATGTTTGCGGACACGGTGTACGAGAATATCCGCTACGGAAAACCGGATGCCTCCTACGAGGAGGTGGTCCGGGCCGCAAAGAAGGCGGAGATTTTTGATGATATCATGGAGATGCCGAAGGGCTTTGACACCTACATCGGAGAGCGGGGCACCATGCTCTCGGGCGGACAGAAGCAGAGGATCGCCATCGCCCGCATTTTCCTGAAGGACCCGAAGATCCTGATACTGGACGAGGCTACCTCCGCCCTGGACACGGTGACGGAGAGCTATATACAGAAGAGTTTTGATGGGCTCAGGGCTGGCAGGACGACTCTTATCATCGCCCACAGGCTCGCCACTGTGCGGGACGCAGACCGCATCATCCTGATCGATGAAGGAAGGATCCAGGAGAGCGGCACCCACGGGGAGCTCATAAAAAAAGACGGGCAGTACGCCCGTCTGTATCACACGCAGGAACTGAAATAAAGGCCCTGCGGTTTACAGGAGATTTTGCATGATGAGTGCGTAAATCTCCTGATTTTTTTTGCTCCAGTTGTTGGAGATGGTCTCCGCCTCGGCCTCCGAGGGGACGGTGAGGGTCAGGTCGATGAGAGGCTGGTTGTTTTCGATGACCTGGCAGCGGACCGTGAACTCCATGCCTGAGGCCGGGAAATAGTCGGATTTCACGGACACCTCATTTTTCAGCTCGTAGTGCTTTTCCTTCAGGAATCCGTCGATGTCCTTCTGGATGGCGTCGGAAATCTTGTTCCGGAAGAAGTGGATCGTCTCCTCGCCCTCCTCTGTCAGGTGGTAAAAGGTCCTGCTGTGGGTCGCCTCCTCCCGGATGAAGCCGGACTCGGCCAGCTCGGAAAGAGCCTGCTGGAGCTTGAAGTAGGTAGTGTAGCCCTTGTCCAGGATAAAGCCGGAGATCTGGGCATTTGTCAGCGGGAAATCCACCTTGTCCAGCATGTACAGTATGATCAGCTTGTAGAGTGTAAATGGTTCAGACATGTATATAACTCCTTCCCTGCCAGATTTCCTGGCGTTTCAGATAGGCGTGGAACTGGTTCAGCACATACCGCTTGCTCCCGGTCCACAGGGGAGCGATAAGAAGCTCCTTCGGCCCGTCACCTGTGAGCCTGTGGATGACGATATCGGGGCGCAGCAGGCTCACACAGTTTCCGAGCACCCGGAAATAATCCTCCATCCGGGGGATGTAAAAGGGGTGCGCCGCATAGTAGTCAGCCAGGTCTGTCCCTTTTAAAATATGCAAAAGCTGCAGCTTTATGCCCTGGATGTCCATCCGGTCCAGCCGGGAGATGGTCCGGTACATATCCTCCTCCGTCTCTCCCGGGAGAAAGAGGATCACATGGACGATCACGTCCAGACCCATGGCCCGCAGATTCCGGACGGCCTGCCCGAACACGGGGAATGGGTATCCCCTGCGGATGAGAGCAGCGGTCCTCTCGTGGACCGTCTGAAGACCCAGCTCCACCCAGACCGGTCTGATACGGTTTACCTCCCCGAGGAGCTCCAGGACTTCCGGGCCCAGGCAGTCGGGCCTGGTGGCGATGGAGAGGGCCCGGATATCCGGGTGTGAGGCTGCCTCCAGGAAGAGCCGGCGCAGCCTGGGCAGGGGACCGTAGGTGTTTGTGTAGGCCTGGAAGTAGGCGATGTAGCCGTTTCCCTTAAATTTTGCGGCGGACTGCCGCTTTCCGGCCTCGATCTGCTCTGTGATGGACAGGCGCCTGTCCGAGGCGAAATCCCCGGAGCCGCCCTGGCTGCAGAAGATGCAGCCCCGCTCCCCCAGAGTGCCGTCCCGGTTGGGACAGGTGAGGCCTGCGTCCAGGGAAATCCTGTAGAGCTTTTCGCCGAAGGTGTGCCGGAGGTGGTAGTCCAGGCTGTGGTAGGGCCGTCCGTTCCAGTATACGGGCTTTTCTGCCGGAGACTCTGTCAGGCCTTCCACTAGATCAGTTCCTTTACAGCCCTGCTCACCACGTCCGCCACGCGGGGATCAAAGGCCTCGGGGAGGATGTTCTCCTCGTTCAGCTCCTCCTCAGGCACCAGGCCTGCGATGGCGTGGGCGGCGGCAAGCTTCATCTCCTCCGTGATCTGTGTGGCCCGCCCCTCCAGGGCCCCCCTGAAGATGCCGGGGAAGGCGACCACGTTGTTGACCTGGTTGGGAAAGTCGGAGCGGCCTGTGCCCACGACCCTTGCGCCGGCCTCCCTTGCAAGGTCCGGCATGATCTCCGGGACCGGGTTTGCCATGGCAAAGAGGATGGAATCCCTGTTCATGGAGGACACCATCTCCTTTGTCACAATGCCGGGTGCGGACACGCCCACAAAGATGTCAGCTCCTTTCAGAGCGTCTGCCAGCGTGCCGGTCTTCTTCTCCAGGTTGGTGACCTTTGCCATCTCCCGCTGCATCCAGTTGAGATTTTCCGAGTGTTCCCCGATGATGCCGTTAATATCGCACATGGTCACATGGGGGAACCCGTAGGTGAGGAGCAGCTTTGTGATGGCCACGCCGGCGCTTCCGGCCCCGTTCACGACCACCTGCACGTCCTCCTTTTTCTTTCCCGTCACCTTCATGGCGTTGATGATGCCCGCCAGCACCACGATGGCCGTGCCGTGCTGGTCATCGTGGAACACCGGGATGTCCAGGAGCTCCTTTAGGCGGGACTCAATCTCAAAGCAGCGGGGGGCGCTGATGTCCTCTAGGTTGATGCCGCCGAAGGCGGGGGCGATGTTGACCACGGTCCGGATGATCTCCTCCGTGTCCTGGGTGTCCAGACAGATGGGCACCGCGTTGACGCCTCCGAACTCCTTGAAGAGGACCGCTTTCCCCTCCATGACGGGCATGGCGGCCAGGGCGCCGATGTTACCAAGGCCAAGGACCGCGCTGCCGTCGGACACCACGGCCACAGTGTTGGCCTTCATGGTGTAGGCGTAGGCGGCCTCCTTGTCTTTCGCGATCACCTTGCATGGCTCCGCCACGCCGGGGGTGTAGGCGATAGACAGATCCTCCCGGGAGCTTACGTGTGACTTGGCTGTCGTCTCCAGCTTTCCGTTCCATTTTCTGTGCATTTCAAGGGCTTTTTCCTGTAATGTCATATGATCTCCACCTTCTTCTGTTCGTCTTTTATACCGCTTATAATCATAACATCCATTCAATTGCGGTGCAATAAAAATCATTTCGTGAAATTGGGGGTTTAAAAATCAGGAAAGGTATTGTATAATAAGCCTATATTTCCGTTCGGTCATGTCAGACTAACAATCCCGAAAACATAAAGATAAGCAGACAGTGAAAGAAAGGATTAGTTTATATGCGAGAAAAATATGAGTCTCTTTCCCTTGCCACGCTGAAGGACCTTGCCAAGGCAAGAGGATTGAAGGGTGTCTCCGGTCTCAAAAAGGCGGAGCTTATTGAGCGTATGCTTGAGGAAGATGAAAAGGATAAGCAGAAAGAGGAAAAGGCGGAGAAGGCGGCGGAAAAGCCTGCGGAGAGCAGGAGCGCCTCCCGGGGGGACAGGCATGAGAGGTCTGACCAGCACCGGCAGGAGAATCACCGCAAAGCTGTGAACAATAACAATATAAATACAAACCATTCCAATATGAGCCAGGTGAAGCTGACGGAGGATAATGTAAAAGAGCTGTCGGCCAACACAGGGGACAGGGAGCTCCATGACATAGACCGCCTGGACAGTGGCATTACGGCCCACGGTATCCTGGAGGTCATGCCTGACGGATACGGATTTATCCGGTGCGAGAATTATCTGCCCGGAGACAACGACGTGTACGTCTCACCCTCCCAGATCCGGAGGTTTAATCTGAAGACAGGAGATATCCTGGAGGGCAACACAAGGATAAAAACCCAGCAGGAGAAGTTCAGCGCCCTTTTGTACCTGTCGAAGATCAATGATATCCATCCCGCCGTGGCTGCAAGAAGACCCAATTTCGAGGACCTGACTCCAATTTTCCCCAATGAGAGGCTGTCGCTGGAGAGCGGCAGGAGCAGCACGGCCATGCGCATCATGGACCTGCTCTCGCCCATCGGAAAAGGACAGAGGGGCATGATCGTGTCTCCGCCCAAGGCAGGAAAGACCACGCTCCTTAAGGAGGTGGCTCTCTCAGTGAAGAGGAACAATCCGGAGATCCATCTCCTCATCCTCCTCATCGACGAGCGCCCCGAGGAGGTGACGGACATCAAGGAGACCATTGAGGGAAAAAATGTAGAGGTCATCTACTCCACCTTTGACGAGCTGCCGGACCATCACAAGCGGGTGTCCGAGATGGTCATAGAGAGGGCCAAGAGGCTTGTGGAGCACGGCAAGGATGTGATGATCCTTCTGGACAGCATCACCAGGCTGGCCAGAGCCTACAACCTCATCGTTCCGCCGTCAGGACGCACTCTCTCCGGCGGTCTGGACCCGGCGGCCCTCCACATGCCCAAGCGGTTCTTCGGCGCGGCCAGGAATATACGGGAGGGCGGCAGCCTGACCATTCTGGCCACAGCCCTGGTGGACACGGGGAGCAAGATGGACGACGTCATCTATGAGGAGTTCAAGGGGACAGGAAATATGGAGCTTGTGCTGGACAGAAAGCTTTCCGAGAGGAGAATGTTCCCGGCCATCGATATTCCCCAGTCTGGTACAAGGCGGGAGGATCTTCTCCTTTCCAGGGAAGAGCAGGAGGCCGTCAATTCCATGCGCCGGGCGCTCAACGGCATGAGAGCCGAGGAGGCTGTGGACAACATCCTCAATATGTTCGCCCGTACCAGGTCCAACAGGGAGCTTGTGCAGGTTGTAAAAAAGACAAAATTAATCTAGACAAGAGTGGAGTTTTGTGATACAATTACAGAGCTGTTTAGAAAACGAATAAGATTATCGCGCTCTGGCGCGAGAGAATAAAGAAGAGGTGAAAGGCAATGAAAGAAGGAATACATCCAGCTTACTATCAGGCAACTGTAACATGCAACTGTGGAAACACATTTGTGACTGGTTCTACAAAAGAAGATATCCACGTAGAAATCTGCTCCAAGTGCCATCCGTTCTACACAGGACAGCAGAAAGCCGCTCAGGCTCGCGGACGTGTAGATAAGTTCAACAAGAAATACGGCCTGGACAAATAAGATGACAGTGAATGGGTTGAGATTTTACGATCTCAACCCTTTTTCATAGCGGGAATTAAGGAGGACATCGATGAAATCTTCGAATATAGGCGGTCAGGCAGTCCTGGAAGGGATCATGATGAAGCACAAAGAGGAGTATGCTGTGGCGGTGAGAAGGCCGGACGGCCAGATAGAGGTGAGCCGGGACCGCTACACGGGGATTGCCGGGAGAGTGGGCGCTCTGTCAAGGATCCCCTTAGTCAGGGGCATCTTCAACTTTATCGATTCCCTCGTGCTCGGCATGAAGACCCTTACCTGGTCGGCCAGCTTTTACGAGGACGAGGAGGAGAAAAAGGAGCTGTCAAGGGAGGAGGAAGAGGACAGGGAGAGGAAGGAGAAGTGGCTGATGCGGGGCGTGATGGCCTTTTCCGTCGTGCTGGCAGTGGGCATCTTCATGATACTGCCCTACTTCCTGTCCGGGCTTCTGGAGCCTCTGGTCGCCTCCTATCACGTGCGGACCGTGATCGAGGGCTTTGTGCGCATTGGCATCTTTATCGTGTATATCCTGCTCATCTCGAGGACGGAGGATATCCAGCGCACCTTCATGTATCACGGGGCGGAGCACAAGTGTATCAACTGCATTGAGCACGGCCTTCCCCTGACTGTGGAGAACGTGCGGGCCAGCTCCAGACAGCACAAGCGGTGCGGCACCAGCTTTCTCTTCTTTGTCCTGCTGATCAGCATCGTGCTGCTGCTCCTCGTCCAGGTGGAGTCCCCGGTTATGCGGGTAGTGGTGCGTATCGCCCTTCTGCCGGTCATCGCGGGGATATCCTACGAGGTGCTCAAAGCTGCGGGAAATTCAGACAATCCGGTCATCAATCTGCTCAGTATGCCGGGACTTGGCATACAGAGGCTGACAACGAAGGAGCCGGATGACAGCATGATCGAGGTGGCCATCCAGGCAGTGGAGGCTGTCTTTGACTGGAGGAAATATGAGAGAGAAAACTTTGGCACAGAGAGGGCAGCTTAGTGCCCTGGTAAGAGAGGCGGCGGAAAGACTGTCCCGGTGCGGGATAGAGGAGGCGGCCCTGGACGCCAGACTCCTCCTGGAATATGCCGCCGGGATCACGGCTCAGGACTATATGCTGGACCCCTTCCGGGAGCTTACGGAGGAGAAGGTCCTGGCTTACAGGGAGGCTGTGGAGAAACGGGCCGCCAGGATCCCCCTTCAGCACATCACGGGAGTGCAGGAGTTTATGGGATACCCTTTTAAGGTCAATGAGCATGTGCTGATCCCCAGACAGGATACAGAGACAGTGGTGGAGTGCGCTCTGGAGAAGCTGGAGCGGGGAATGGAGGTGCTGGACCTCTGCACCGGCTCCGGGTGCATCGCCGCCAGTCTCTATTTAATAGGAAGGAAACAGGGGAAGATCTCTCCGGAGAGCCGCTTCGACGCGGCGGACATATCGGAGGAGGCCCTTGAGACGGCGAGGGAGAACTGTCAGGCTCTGGGGGCGCAGGTCCGCCTGATACACAGCGACCTTTTTGAGAGCGCCGGAGGGCCCTACGACATGATCGTGTCCAACCCGCCCTATATCCGGAGGGACGTCATAGAGGAACTGCAGGAGGAAGTGCGGTTCCACGACCCCTACATCGCCCTGGACGGCCACGAGGACGGCCTTTACTTTTACCGCAGGATCGCTGCCGGGGCGGGAAGCCATCTGAAAAGGGGCGGATGGCTCATCCTGGAGACCGGTCATGACCAGAGGGAAGACGTTTCCCGTCTCCTTGAGGCGGCCGGCTTTGCCTGTGTCCAGGGGAAAAAGGACCTTGCCGGACTTGACCGTGTTGTCATGGGCATGTACAATAAATAGAGTGTAAATGAATGCAGGAGGAAAGAACATGTTTGATAAATTGGACGATCTGCTCGTGCGCTATGAGGAAATCATGAACGAGCTCTCGGAGCCGGGCGTGGCGGACAACCAGGACCGCTTCCGGAAGCTGATGAAGGAGCAGAATGACCTGGCCCCCATCGTGGAGGCATATAAAGAGTACAAGGCAAACAACCAGGCCATCGAGGACAGTCTGGTGATGCTGGAGGAGGAGACGGACGAGGAGATGAAGGAGCTGGCCAAGGAGGAGCTGAATGAGTCCAAGGCCAGGGTGGAGGAGCTGGAGCAGAAGCTGAAGATACTCCTTCTCCCCAAAGACCCCAACGATGACAAGAACGTGATCGTGGAGATACGCGCGGGAGCCGGCGGCGATGAAGCCGCCCTCTTCGCGGCGGAGGTCTACCGCATGTACGTCCACTATGCGGAGGGACGCAGGTGGAGGACAGAGCTGATATCTGTCAATGAGAACGGTATCGGCGGCTTCAAGGAGGTGGTCTTCATGATCACCGGGCAGGGGGCTTACTCCCGGCTGAAGTACGAGAGCGGTGTCCACCGGGTGCAGAGGGTGCCGGAGACAGAGAGCGGCGGGCGCATCCACACGTCTACCATCACAGTGGCCATCATGCCCGAGGCAGAGGAGGTGGACGTGGTCATCGATGAGAAGGATATCCGCATCGATGTCATGAGAGCCTCCGGAAACGGCGGACAGTGCGTCAATACTACAGACTCGGCCGTTCGTCTGACCCACTACCCCACAGGTATCGTGATCTACAGCCAGACAGAGAAGTCCCAGCTCCAGAACAAGGAGAAGGCCTTTCGGCTCCTGCGCTCCAAGCTCTATGACCTGGAGATGGAGAAGCAGCAGGCGTCCCAGGCGGAGGCCCGCCGCAGCCAGATCGGCACGGGGGACCGGTCTGAGAAGATACGGACCTACAACTTCCCCCAGGGCCGTGTGACAGACCACCGGATCAAGCTCACGCTCCACAAGCTGGACAGCGTCATGAACGGAGACCTGGACGAGATAATCGACAGCCTGATCGCGGCGGACCAGGCGGCCAAGCTTGCGAATATGAATGAAGAATAGGCGGATTTGAGGAGGATAAGGACTGATATTGTATGTTGGAATATGATTTTAAGAGACCGCAGCTGGAGGACAAGGAAGTGATCTCACACTATTTTAAGCACCACACCAGTCGCAGCTGTGAGAGGACCTTTGTGAATGTTTTTCTCTGGGCGAGATTCTACAATGTGACCTTTGCCATTATAGAAGACACCCTCGTCTTCAAGAGCGAGGATGAGGACAGCTTTGCCTTCGCCTACCCGGCGGGAGAGGCGGGCAACGTAAGGAAAGCTCTGGACAGGCTGTATGAGTACAGCCAGGATAGGGGCGTGCCCTTCCGGCTGTACAATGTGACGCCGGACCACTTTGACCAGATAGAGGGCTGGTATCCGGGACGCTTCCAGATTGAGTACAACGAGGACATTGCGGACTATGTGTATGAGTCGGAGAAGCTGTGCACTCTGGCGGGCAAGAAGCTTCACGGCAAGAGGAACCACATCAACAAGTTCAAGTCCCTCTACGAGGGGCGGTGGAGCTATGAGACCATGTCAGACGACAATCTGGAGGAGTGCTTCCAGATGGCGCTGAAGTGGAGGAACCAGAACGGCTGTGACGACGACCCGGAGAAGAACTCTGAGATGTGCGTCACTTTGAATTCCCTGCGGCTTTTCAGGGAGCTGGAGCTGACAGGGGGTATCCTCAGGGTGGATGGCCGGATCGTGGCATTCACCATCGGGGAGCCGGTCTGTTCGGACACCTTTGTGGTGCACATCGAGAAGGCCTTCCCGGATGTGCAGGGCGCATACACCATGATCAATCAGCAGTTTGTGGAGCACGAGTGCATGGATTACAGGTATGTCAACCGTGAAGAAGACACGGGGGACGAGGGGCTTCGCAAGGCAAAGCGCTCCTATCGGCCTGTGTTCATGGTGGAAAAGGGCGTTGTGACAGAAAAAAAATAGGGACGGCGCCGCCGGGGAGGCGGACGCTGCCTGTGCAGGATAAGGAGGAAAAAGAAATGATCGCAGATAAGATGAAGGGAATGGTGGCCAACAGCTCGGCTATCCGCGCCATGTTCGAGGAGGGCACAAGGATGGCAGAGCTGTATGGTGCGGAGAACGTGTATGATTTCAGCCTGGGCAACCCCAATGTGCCGGCTCCCGCCTCTGTGAAGAGGGCGATTATCGAGCTCCTGGACGAGGAGGACCCGGTGGTGCTCCACGGCTACACCAACAGCAACAGCGGATACGCTGATGTGAGGCAGACAGTGGCAGACTCTCTGAACCGGCGCTTCGGCACCTCCTTTGAGGGCAAAAACATCATCATGACCGTGGGTGCAGCGGGCGGACTCAACGTGATATTAAAGACCCTTCTGAACCCGGGGGATGAGGTCATCACCTTTGCCCCCTACTTCGGGGAGTACCGTTCCTACGTAAACAATTATGACGGCGTTCTCGTGGAGGTGTCCCCTGACACGGCCACCTTCCAGCCCAGGCTCACAGAGTTCGAGGCAAAGATCACTCCGAGGACCAGGGCGGTCATTGTCAACACGCCCAACAATCCCACCGGCGTTGTGTACTCCGAGGACACCATTAAAAGACTGGCGGCCATCATGGATGCTAAGCAGAGGGAGTACGGTACGGACATATACCTCATTTCCGACGAGCCCTACCGGGAGCTGGTGTACGATGGAGTGGAGGTTCCCTATCTGACGAAATACTACGACAACACCATTGTCGGCTACTCCTACAGCAAGTCCCTGTCCCTGCCGGGAGAGCGGATCGGTTACCTGGTCATCCCGGATGAGGCGGCGGACAGTGAGACTGTGCTCTTGGCGGCCAATGTGGCCACCCGCATCCTCGGCTTTGTGAACGCGCCCACTCTTCAGCAGAAGGTGGTGGCAAAGTGCATTGACGAGGAGACGGACATCTCCTTCTACGACCGGAACCGGGAGACTCTCTACAATGGCCTGAAGGAGTGCGGCTTTACGTGCATCAAGCCGGAGGGAGCCTTCTATCTCTTTGTGAAGTCTCCGGTGGAGGACGAGAAGGCTTTCTGCGCGGCAGCCAAAAAGTACCACATCCTCATGGTGCCGGGAAGCTCCTTTGCCTGCCCGGGCTATGTGCGGCTTGCCTACTGCGTGGCACATGAGACTATCGTGAATTCGCTTCCCAAATTCAGGGAGCTGGCTAAGGAGTATTTCTAGAGAGGGACTATAGAACATATGGAAGCATTTGAGAAAAATATACGGAAGGTGGAACCCTATGTGCCGGGAGAGCAGCCCCGGCAGAGGGTGGTCAAGTTAAATACAAATGAAAATCCCTATCCCCCGGCACCGGGAGTGGAGCGGGCTCTGCGGGAGCTTGACACGGCGGATTTCCGCCTGTATCCGGACCCGGCCTGCAGTGTGCTGGTGGATGCCATTGCGGATCACTACAAGGTGGGAAGAGACCAGGTGTTCGTGGGAGTGGGCTCCGACGATGTCCTCTCTCTGTGCTTCCTCACCTTTTTTAACTCAGATAAACCGATCCTCTTCCCGGATATCACCTACTCCTTCTACAAGGTGTGGGCCCGGCTGTACCGCATCCCCTACGAGTGCAAAAAGGTGGATGAGGACTTCCGGATCGTCAGGGAGGACTACTACGGAGAGAACGGCGGCGTCATCTTCCCCAATCCCAACGCACCCACAGCCCTCTACGAGAGCCTGGAGCTTGTGGAGGATATCCTCCGCCACAACCGGGACGTGATCGTCATTGTAGACGAGGCCTACATCGACTATGCAGGGCCGTCGGCTATAGAGCTTATAGACAGATACGACAACCTGGTAGTGACACAGACCTTTTCCAAATCCCGGTCCATGGCGGGCATGCGCATCGGATACGCCATCGCCAGCCCGAAGCTGATCCGGTATCTGAACGATGTAAAGTACTCCTTCAATTCCTACACCCTGAACCGGGCCTCCCTTGTGTGCGGCGCCGAGGCGGTGAAGGACCGGGCGTATTTTGAGGAGACAGTGGAGAAGATAAAGGCAACACGGGAGCGGGCCGGGGAGAGGCTTGCCCGGCTTGGCTTTTCTTTCCCGGAGTCCAGCGCCAATTTCCTCTTTGCCACCCATCCGGACTATGACGCCAGGGAGATATTTGAGGCGCTTAAGGAGAAGGGGATCTACGTGCGCTGGTGGGACAGCGCCAGGATCCGCCAGTACGTGCGCATCACAGTGGGGACGGATGAGGAGATGGAGAAGCTCTTCGCCGCCCTGGAGGCTTTTATGGCAGGAAGAAAGGCAGTGTAGGGACAGCGCATCCGGAGGCATCTGACCATGGAATACTCTCACGAGATCATAAGACCCAACGAGGACATACCTTTCAAGCTGTTTGTCTTCGAGGGGAAGGATGGAAATTATATAAGGCAGAAGCACTGGCATCGGTCCATAGAGATATTCGCCCTCTTTGAAGGAGAGCTGACCTTCTTCATCAACGAGGAGGAATATCCCTTAAGGCCCGGTGAGTTTATGCTGGTCAATTCCAATGAGGTACATTCTGTATTCTCGCCAAGGGCAAACCAGACCATCGTGCTGCAGATACCGCTCTCTACGTTTGAAAATTACTATACTGACGAGCGGTTTATTTATTTTTCGCGCAGCTCCCGGCTCCAGGATGACGAGGTGATGAAGCTCATCAAAGACATGTACCGGACCTATCAGTCGAGGCAATGCGGGTATGAGCTGAAGGTCCAGAGCCAGTTTTATATGCTGACCTATATACTGGTGACAAAATACAGGGAGACAGAGGTGAGCCAGGAGGTGGTGCGCCTGGGGAAAAAGCTGAACCGCCTGTCTGCCATCACGGATTACATGAAGAAAAATTATAACAAGGAACTCTCCCTGGAGACGCTGGCAAAGACCTTCGGGTACTCGCCCACCTACCTGTCCAGGATGTTCCGCAAGTACGCGCAGACGAACTACAAGGCCTACCTGGACGGTATCCGTCTGGAGCACGGCCTGGAGCAGCTGGAGCGGACAGAGCGCTCTATAGGGGATATCGCGGTACAGTGCGGCTTCCCTAACAGCAAGGCCTTTGCCAGGGCTTTCAGGGAGAAGTACGGCATGCTGCCGAGCAGGTTCCGAAAAGGGGATTGATGAGGCATGAAGCGTTTTATAGACAACAACCGGTTTATGTATGTGGTCATGGCGGCCACGGTCCTTCTTGTCCTGAGCATTATGCTCGGGTTCAGTATGTTGCTGGACCAGGACAGGGACGGAGAGACCGACGGCGGGGAGGAAGGCAGCTATTCCTACCATGTGGCGATGGTCAGCGGGGACCCGTCAGACGTGTTCTGGGAGTCTCTGTACGGGGAGGCCAGGACCGCCGGAGCCGGGGCGGGCATCTATGTGGAAGATTTCGGCGCCCTGCTGAACGGGGACTATACGTCGGAGGAGCTGATGCGCATGGCCATTGACTCCAGGGTGGATGGGATCGTCATCGAGGCGGACGACTCGGAGGATATAGAAGAAATGATCGCTCAGGCTGAGAAGGAGGGCATCCCCGTTGTCACGCTGATGGAGGACATGCCGGAGAGTGGGCGGGTCAGCTATGTGGGGGCAAACGACTACACGCTTGGGGAGATGTACGGCAGGGAAGTGCTCAAAGCGGTGGAGGGTGACAGCGCAAGAGCGGCTGTGCTGGTCCCGGTGAACGAGGAGGAGAGATCCCCCAGTTTTATCTACACGGGGGTCAGTGAGGCCATCGCCCGGGCCTCTGCGGATATCTCTGTGTCCACGGTGCGGACTGGTGAAGACAGGGAATTTGTATCAGAGGAGAGGGTGCGGGGACTCCTCCTGGACGAGGAGGACCGCCCGGACGTCCTGGTCTGTCTGAGTGTGGTGGACACGATCAGCGCCTACCAGTGTGTCAGAGACTATAATCTGGTGGGAAAGGTGAAGATCATCGGCTATTATTCCTCGCCGGAGATACTGGAGGGCATACAGAAGGGGATCATCCAGTCCACCGTCATGGTGGATGCGAAGGAGGCGGGCCGGCTTTCCATGGAGGCCATGGAGGAATATCTGTCCCAGCGGTATACAAGCGAGTATTTTCCGGTGTCCGTGGAGCTGATCAATGAAGAAAACGTGCAGGATTTTATCCAGGAAGAAAGCGGGGAGTAAGAGATGGAAGAGACCCAGTCAAAATCCATACGGGTGAAGCTTGTTGAGATATTTGTCATTGTGTCGGTCACCGTCTTTGTCATTGTTATCTTTATCTACTACAATCTGAACAGGACCATACGGGAGATGGATACGGTCTACAACAGCAATATCCAGTTCAACGACCTGTCAGCCAACGTCAGCGATGTCCAGGATTCCCTCTACCAGTATCTGAACACGAAGAGCTCGGATTCCCTGGAGGACTACTACCGCTACAGCCAGGACTATCAGGAGCTCCTGGACGGCCTGAACCAGGAGATCAGCAGTGACCCGGTGAAGCTGGCGGAGAAGAACATTTACTCCCTCTCCCAGACCTATCTGGAGAAGGCGGACGAGGCGGTGGAGAGAAAGCGGGGAAGAGACGCCGCGGGCGTCCGGGAGGCCTACCAGGAGACAGAAGAGATCTACGGCTTTATCCAGGCCAACATCAACAGCATCAACATCTCCACCTTTGCGAGCAATGCCAAGAGCTACTCCACGCTCCGGGTGATACTGAGCTACACAACGGGGTTCAGCATCTGTGTCCTCTTCGCCGTCATGGCCATCGCGGTGGGCTGGATCATCATGATGACCAGGAGCATCACCAGGCCCCTCATCGAGCTGGCGGGTGTGGCCACAGAGATTGCTCAGGGAAATATGGCGGTGGATTTTCCCATCGTGGAGACGGGGGATGAGGTGAGCGCTGTGGCAAAGGCCTGCAACAAGATGATCGGCAGCATCCGCAATTATATAGAAGAGACAAAGAAAAATTATGAGAGGGAGAATGAACTTGTGGCCAATGAGCTGCGCATGAAAAACGACCTGAAGGAGGCCCAGCTCAAATATCTGCAGGCCCAGATCAACCCCCATTTTCTTTTCAACAGCCTGAATGCCGGCGCCCAGCTTGCCATGATGGAGGGGGCGGAGAAGGCCTGCATGTTTATCCAGAATATGGCGGACTTCTTCCGCTACAATGTCCGGAAGATGGAGAGGGATGTGTCCCTGCGGGAGGAGCTGCAGCTGGTGGACAGCTATATCTATATCCTGAACGTGAGGTTTGCGGGAGACATCCATTATATCAGACAGGTCGATGAGAGACTGCTGGACATTTCCACGCCCAGCATGATCCTGCAGCCTATCATTGAGAATGCTGTCAACCATGGCATCCGCGAGATGGAGGGGGAGGGGGTCATCCACCTGTCTGTCCATGGCGATGAGGATGTAGTCTGCATAGATATCACGGACAATGGAGTGGGGATCGACCCGGAGACGGCGGAGAAGGTCATGCGGGGTGAGAACGCTCACAGTATGAGCGGACGGGACTCGGAGGGGATCGGTCTGGACAATGTGATCAGCCGGCTGCGCAGCTATTACGGGCGGCAGCGTGTGCTGGAGATAAAGAGGAGAGAAGAGGGAGGCACGGCGGTGACGCTGTATATCCCAAGAGGCGGGAAGGAGAGAGAGGATGACGAGAATACTGATCTGTGACGATGAGGGAATTGTCAGGCAGTCCCTTCAGTATATGATAGAGAAGGCCTTCGGCGGGGAGTGCGAGCTGGAAGCCGCGCGAAACGGGAGGACTGCCATAGAGCTTGCGGAGAGCTTCCACCCGGACATCATTTTGATGGACATCCAGATGCCCGGCATAAACGGGATCGAGGCCATGCAGGAGATACGCAAGGAAGACAAGCATGTGGTCTTTATCGTGCTGACGGCCTACGACAAGTTTGAATATACTCAGAAATCCATAGATGTGGGTGTCCTCTCCTATCTGACGAAGCCTGTCAACCGGGACACGCTGACGGATACCATCAGGAAGGCCATGAAGCAGGTGCGGGAGCGCAGGGAGAAAGCGCGGAATGACCTGCGTGTCAAGGAGAAGCTGGAGGCCGTCGTGCCCATGATAGAGAGCGGCTTTGTGTACAGCGTCCTCATGGAGGGCGGCGGAAAGGAGGAGTACGCCGGATACAGAGACCTTCTCAACATAGAGGAGGACTACGGCTATGTCATGGTGATCGAGTGCGGGGATGAGCTCCGCAGGGGTGAGCTGACCAATACGGTTGGGGCCGGCATCAAGCTGCAGAAGCACTACATGGTCTTCAGGGAGACGGTGAAGGAGGCCACCGGCGGGATCGTGGGCGCTCTCATGGCCAACAAGGTCATTGTGCTCGTCCCCTGTCAGGGCGAGGAGGAGGAGTACAGCCAGCGGGTCATGAAGATAGAGAACGCCCGGGCTCTCCTGCGGAAGCTGGAGCAGCAGACAGAGCTGAAGTTCAAGGCAGGTATCGGCACAGTGAAGACCTGGAGTGAGATGGAGGGATCCTACCGTGAGGCCCTGGAGAGCGTGCACCAGACAGTGGGAAAAGTGACCCACGCCAATGACATCACCACAAGCTGCGGCTATGCGGACGATTATCCCGTGGAGCTGGAGAAGGAGCTTTTCGCAGCCGTGAAAAGCGGCGATATCGAAAACACCAGGATTTATGGGGAAAGGTACATGGACTGGATGCAGAGCTATGAGCCGGAGCTGAAGAGCGTGGTCCGGCTGAAGGCCATGGAGTTTGTCCTTTTTGCAGAGCATCTGGCCTATGTGCAGGGAGGACTGTCCGAGTACCGGTTCGAGGACAGGGAAGGCTACATGGAGCTCCTCCTCTCCTTTGGCTCCTACCAGGAGCTGCGGTACTGGTTCCTGAAAAAGCTGGACGAGAGTGTCTGCCACATTGCCAGGAAGCAGCAGACGAAGACGGACAGTGTCGTGGAGCAGGCAAAGCAGTATATCGCGGAGCATTTTAACAAGGAGCTGTCCCTGGAGGAGATGGCCAGAGAGGTGGGCATCAGTCCCTACTATCTGAGCAAGCTCTTTAAGGAGTCCGAGGGGACCGGCTACATAGAGTACACCACAAAGCTGCGGATGGATTACGCCAAGGAGCAGCTTGGGGCCACGGACAGGAGCATCAAGGAAATCTGTCACGATGCGGGCTACCAGGACCCCAACTACTTCAGCCGCATTTTTAAGAAGTGGACAGGAATGACACCGACAGAATACAGAGGAGGGGGATCGATATGATGAAAATAAAGAGATTTGCAGCCTCCGCTGCAGCACTTGCAGTCACGGCGGCGCTCCTTTTGACAGCCTGCGCGGACACCTCCCAGGAGACATCCCAGGAGCCGGATGGGGAGGCGGGGACAGAGGAGGATACGGGCATACGTATCGGCATCACCTTTGACACCTTTGTGCTGGAGAGGTGGACAAGAGACAGGGATGTGTTCGTGGACACGGCCCAGAAGCTGGGAGCCACGGTGGACGTGCAGACGGCCAACGGGGACGTGGAGAAGCAGAAGGAGCAGATACGCAAATTTACCGAGGAGAATATGGACGCCATCGTCATCGTGGCCACCGACTGCTACTCCCTGACGGAGGAGGTGGAGGACGCCCGCAACAAGGGGATCCAGGTCATCTCCTACGACAGGCTCATCCAGGGGGAGCAGACAGACCTGTACATCACAGTGGACAATGAGATGGTGGGGACCCTGATGGCCAGGAGCATCAAGGAAAATCTGCCGGAAGGCGGCAACGTGGTCATGATCTGCGGCCCGGAGGCTGATTCCAACAGCATGGATGTGATGAACGGCTTCGAGGCGGAGCTGGGAGAAGGGCCCTGGAAGATCGTCTACAAGAGCCATGTGAAATCCTGGACCCCGGAGAACGGCACCCAGGCCGTGGCGGACGCCTTCGCGGGTACGGAGGAGGAGATTGACGCGGTCATGTGCGGAAATGACGGGCTGGCGGGCTATGTGATACGGTCTCTGAGCGAGAGACAGCTCGCCGGCGAGGTCGTGGTGGTAGGACAGGATGCAGACCTGGAGGCCTGCCAGAGGATCGTGGAGGGCACGCAGAGCATGACTGTGTATAAGCCCATCAATGACCTGGCCAAGGAGGCTGCGGAGTGTACGGTAAAGCTGGCCAGAGGGGAACAGATCGTGGGCGACGTGCTGGAGGCCTCTGACGTGAAAGAGAATGAGGACGGGCAGGAGGTGCCCTACTACGGCCTGGAGCCGGTGGCTGTGACAGCCGCAAATATGGATGATGTCATCATCGCATCCGGGTTTCATTCCAGGGAAGAGGTCTACCTGAATGTGGAAAACTGACAAAAAAATATAGAAAATCCATGTGTCAATAGGATATTTTTGATAGGGGCGAGCGCAAAAAAGTGCTAGCCCCTTTTTCTGCGCCGCCATCTTCATAAATTTGTACAGACCTTTGCAAACATGTCCAGATGCCATCCTGTTATAGTATAACCATCAAATAATTCTTATATGAATGGAGGAACGAGATTATGAAAAACAGAACAAAGAGACTTCTGGCAATCGGCCTGATCGCTGCTATGACAGCATCTCTGGCTGCATGCACCAGCGAGGGAAGCGGCGGAGCTACCTCCGGTGAGGAGAAAGAGACAGAGGCTGGAACAGGTAAGATCGGTGTTGCCATGCCGACAAAGGATCTGCAGAGATGGAACCAGGACGGCGAGAACATGAAGAAACAGCTGGAGGAAGCTGGATATGAAGTTGACCTTCAGTTCGCAAACAACGATATCGCCACACAGGTTTCCCAGGTCGAGAACATGATCTCCGGCGGATGCGACCTGCTGGTCATCGGATCTATCGACGGTGAGTCTCTTGGAACACCTCTGGCAACAGCAGAGGAGCAGAACATTCCGGTCATTTCCTACGACCGTCTGATCATGAACACAACAGCTGTTCAGTACTACGCTACATTTGACAACTACTTAGTTGGACAGAAACAGGGCGAGTACCTGGTAGAGGCTCTTGACCTTGAGAACCAGGCAGGACCTTTCAACATCGAGATCTTCACAGGTGACCCGGGTGACAACAACGTAAACTTCTTCTTTGGCGGCGCTATGGATGTCCTTCAGCCGTACATTGACGAAGGAAAACTGGTTGTTCAGTCCGGACAGACGACAAAAGAGCAGTGTGCTACAGCAGACTGGTCCACAGAGAAGGCTCAGTCCAGAATGGATGCTATCTTAAGCTCCAACTACGCTGACAAACAGCTTGACGCTGTACTTTGCTCCAACGACTCCACAGCACTTGGTGTTGAGAACTCTCTGGAAGCAAACTACACAGGCGAGTGGCCGATCATCACAGGTCAGGACTGCGATATGCCGAACGTAAAGAACATTGTAGCCGGCAAGCAGGCAATGTCCGTATTCAAAGACACACGTCTCCTGGCAGAGCAGACAGTTAAGATGGTAGACGCTATCATGGGCGGCGAGGAAGCTGAAGTAAATGATACAGAGTCCTACGACAACGGAACAGGTGTCATTCCTACATACCTCTGCGAGCCTACAGTTGTAACAATCGACAACTACGAAGAGATGCTGATCGACTCCGGATACTATGAGGCATCTGATATCCAGTAATCAGTGAAAATGTAACTTGTGAAAATGCAGGCGGGAAGTGAAAAGCCCGCCTGTTTTATGAAGGAAAGGGAGGGAGAAAATTGGCAAAAATCCTGCTGGAGATGAAAAATATTACCAAGACTTTCCCGGGCGTCAAGGCACTTGACAATGTAAATCTGCAGGTGGAGGAAGGCGAGGTCCACGCCCTCGTGGGGGAGAACGGAGCCGGAAAATCCACACTGATGAATGTTTTGAGCGGTATCTACCCGTACGGGAGCTACGAGGGGGATATCATATACAACGGTGAAGTTTGTAAGTTTAACAAGATCAAAGACAGCGAAGAAAAAGGGATCGTTATCATCCACCAGGAGCTGGCTCTTGTGCCGGAGATGACGATCGGCGAGAATATGTATCTGGGCAATGAGCAGGGGAAATCTTTTGCTATTGACTGGAGCAGGACATACGGGGAGGCGGACAAATACCTGGCGCAGGTAGGACTGAAAGAGTCATCCCGTACACTTATAAAAGACATTGGAACCGGTAAACAGCAGCTTGTGGAGATTGCAAAGGCCCTGGCCAAGAACGCAAAGCTGCTCATTCTCGATGAACCTACATCTTCTTTGAACGAAGAGGATTCCCAGGCGCTTCTGGATCTGATGCTGGAGTTCAAGAAGCAGGGCATGACTTCGATCATTATTTCTCATAAACTGAATGAGATTGCCTATGTGGCAGATAAAATCACAGTAATCCGTGACGGCTCTACCATTGAGACGCTGGATAAAAAGAAAGACACCTTCACAGAGGACAGGATCATCAAGGGTATGGTGGGACGTGAGCTGACGGACCGCTTCCCCAAGAGGGAAAAGAAAAATATCGGGGATGTGGCGCTGGAAGTGAAGAACTGGACTGTGCATCATCCTCTGTATTCCGAGCGAAAAGTCGTGGACAATGTGTCCATGTACGTAAAAAAAGGCGAGGTGCTGGGCATCTCCGGACTGATGGGAGCCGGCCGTACCGAGCTGGCCATGAGCATCTTTGGAAAGAGCTACGGCAAGAATATCTCCGGCCAGCTCTTTATCAACGGAAACGAGGTAAATCTCCACTCTGTCAAGGATGCCATCAAGCATAAGCTGGCTTACGTGACAGAGGATCGAAAAGGAAACGGACTGATCCTGAGCAATCCTATCCGTGTCAACACTACTCTGGCTAACCTTGAGGGAGTCAGCAGCCACGGTGTCATCGACAATGATAAGGAGATCGCCGTTGCGGAGGAGTACCGCCAGAAGCTGCGTACAAAGTGTCCCACGGTAGAGCAGAATGTAGGAAACCTAAGCGGCGGTAACCAGCAGAAGGTGCTCCTTGCCAAGTGGATGTTTGCAGGACCGGATGTCCTCATCCTGGACGAGCCTACCAGGGGTATCGACGTAGGAGCCAAGTACGAGATCTACTGCATCATCAATGATCTTGTGGCACAGGGTAAATCCGTGATCATGATATCCTCCGAGCTTCCGGAGGTCCTTGGAATGTCAGACCGTATCTACATCATGAATGAAGGAAAGATCGTAGGAGAGCTGGATGCAGCAGAGGCAACCCAGGAGATCATCATGTCACGTATTCTGAAATCGAGCAAAGGAGAATAGCTATGGAAAAGGGTAAAGTATCAGAATTTTTAAAGAAGTATACAATGGTCATCGTACTGGTCATTGTGGTATTGTTTTTCACATGGCAGACAGGGGGAAGGATGATACTGCCGCAGAATGTCAACAACCTGATCGCACAGAACGCTTACGTGTTCATCCTTGCAACCGGTATGCTTCTGTGTATCCTGACAGGCGGTAATATCGACCTGAGCGTAGGATCTGTAGTCTGCTTCGTAGGTGCCGTGGGCGCTACAGTCATGGTCAATATGAAGATGAATGTATTCATCGGCATTATCGTTATGCTGGCAGTAGGTCTGGCCATCGGCGTATGGCAGGGCTTCTGGATCGCCTACAGGCGTATTCCCCCATTCGTTGTAACACTGGCAGGAATGCTCATGTTCAGAGGCCTTTCCAATATCGTGCTGGACGGCTTCACCATCGCACCCATGCCGCAGGGGTACCTGAATCTGTTCAACAGCTACATCATCGACTTCTTCGGAGGACAGGGACTGAACATCACATGCGTGCTCATCGGTGTGATCGCGGCAGCCATCTTTATCCTCATCACTTTCAAGGGCAGGATGTCCAAGATAAAGAAGGGCTATGCAGTAAATAAGGCCAGCAACGACATCATCCGCTGCGCCATCATCAGTATTGTCATCATCGGCTTTATGTGGAGACTGGCACAGTACAAAGGTCTTCCCAATATGCTTCTCTGGATTGCGGTGATCGTCCTCATCTACGGCTACATCACATCCAAGACAACCATCGGACGTCATCTGTACGCTATCGGTGGAAATGAGAAGGCTGCACAGCTTTCCGGTATCAATACAAACAAGGTATACTTCTTCGCTTACGCAAACATGGGTCTTCTGGCAGCAGTTGCAGGTATGGTAACTATCGCCCGTCTGAACTCTGCTAACCCGACAGCCGGCGACAGCTACGAGATGGATGCTATCGGTTCCTGTTTCATCGGCGGCGCGTCCGCATACGGCGGAAGCGGAACGATCCCGGGCGTTATCATCGGTGCCACGCTGATGGGTGTCATCAACCTCGGTATGTCCATCATGGGTATCGATATGAACTGGCAGAAGGTTGTAAAGGGTCTTGTTGTACTTGCGGCCGTTATCTTCGACGTAGAGTCCAAGAAGAATTCCAGATAAGATGATAAAGAAAGAGACAGGAAAGATTTCCTGCTCTGAAAAGCGCTGCATCACAAATGGTTCTGCATTGTGATGCGGCGCTTTTATTTGTAAAATGTATATTGAAAAAATGGTATTGAAAATGATTATGTAAATGTGGACTTTTCCTTTTGCGTGTGCTATAATCCATTTACTTATAAAATTTACGTCAGGCAGGAGGTGAACAGAATATGACAAGCCAGGAATTGTTGATCTCGATAGGGGAAATGCTGGAAGCAAAAATCAGTCCGCTTCGGGAAGATATCCGCGAACTCAAGCAGGATATGAGCGATGTAAAGCAGGATATCTGCGTCATGAAGCAGGAGATGGGCTCCATGCGTCAGGAAATTGACGTTATGAAGGAGGACATCAGTGACCTGAAGCAGGAAATGAGCTCCATGCGTCAGGAGATTGACGTCATGAAGCAGGACATCAGTGACCTGAAGCAGGAAATGAGCTCCATGCGCCAGGAAATGGACTCCATGCGCCAGGAGATTGACGTTATGAAGGAGGACATCAGTGACCTAAAACAGGAGATGGGCTCCATGCGTCAGGAGATTGACGTCATGAAGCTGGACATCAATTCTATGAAGGAAGAGATGAGCTCCATGCGGTCAGAGATTGGTTCCATGAGAGAAGAAATGGGTGGAGTAAAGCAGAGATTGACCCGGATCGAGACCACGCTGGAGAACGAGACAAACCGCGGGATCAGGATCATTGCGGAGGGACATCTGGATTTATCAAGAAAGCTGGATGATGCGCTGAAAGTGGACAATGAAAAGGAACTGTTGCTCCTTCGGGTTACACATCTTGAAAATGAGGTACACACGATCAAAGAGCGGATGGCTCTTTAGCTTTATCCTGCCCGAAAACAGGTATCTGTCAAATATCTTTATCTTTCCATGTAAACGGCCTGTGCCGTTGTCAGATGACATGAGTTGTTCTTCTTCCTTTTTTTCAAAAACACTATTTCAAAAGCAACAGGAGACAAAAACAGTAGAGAGGAGAGTGCAAAAAGACAAGAATTTGCCATAAAGAACACAAAAAATTGGTAGTATTCAATAAAAAATGTTGATATACTGACCTTAGTGAATGAAAAAGGAGGAGATGGACATGCAGATCCAGAAAGTGACGGATGCATCGTTCAGGGCATATGGCAAAGTGCTGGAAGGCTATGACTTCAGCCGTCTGCTGAAAGAGATGGAGCACACTCCCCTGCCCGCTGACGATGTCATCTATGTGCCCTCTGTGGAGGAGCTGGAGGCTCTCCCGGTAGCGGAGGAGCTGAAAAACCGTGCATTCGGCGGTCTGCCGATCGAGATCGGATACTGCAATGGAAATAACAAAAAACTGAATGCGCTGGAGTATCACCGCTCATCGGAGATCAACGTGGCTGTATCAGACGCGATCCTGCTGATCGGAAAGCAGCAGGATGTGGAGCCGGATCACACGTACGACACATCAAAAGTGGAGGCATTTCTTGTTCCGGCAGGGACAGCCATCGAAGTGTACGCGACTACGCTGCATTATGCCCCCTGTACTGTAGACGACAACGAGGGATTCCGTGTGGTCGTTGTGCTGCCGAAAGATACCAACACAGAGCTTACCTTCCCTGTGGGAAAAGAGGGCGAGGACCGTCTGATCACAGCGAAGAACAAATGGCTCATTGCCCACGAGGATGCAAAGATCGAGGGCGCCTTCAATGGACTTAAAGGAGAAAACATTACACTGTAATCTATTTTTAAAGGAGGAATGAAACACTATGAACAACATGCCAGAAGTAAAGATCGGAGTTGTAGCTGTAAGCCGTGACTGTTTCCCGGAGAGCTTATCCGTGACAAGAAGACAGAACCTCATGAAAGCCTACACAGAGAAATATGGCTCAGAGGGAATCTATGAATGTCCTATCTGTATCGTAGAGAGCGAGATCCATATGGTGCAGGCTCTTGAGGATATCAAGAAGGCAGGATGCAACGCTCTGTGCGTTTACCTTGGAAACTTCGGACCGGAGATTTCCGAGACACTGCTTGCAAAACATTTTGATGGACCGAAGATGTTCATCGCTGCCGCAGAGGAGTCAGGAAATGACCTTCTGGACGGAAGAGGAGACGCATACTGCGGTATGCTCAATGCAAGCTACAACCTGAAACTGCGCAACATTAACGCTTATATCCCGGAATATCCGGTAGGCGACGCAGAGGACTGCGCAGACATGATCCACGAGTTTATCCCGATCGCAAAGGCTATCGAGGGACTGAACAATCTGAAGATCATTTCTTTCGGCCCCCGTCCACTGAACTTCCTTGCATGTAATGCACCGATCAAACAGCTCTACAACATCGGTGTGGAGATTGAGGAGAACTCAGAGCTTGACCTGTTTGAGGCATTCAACAAACATGCGGGAGATGAGAGGATTCCGGCCCTCGTAAAAGAGATGGAAGAGGAGCTGGGAGCAGGCAACAAGAAGCCTGAGATCCTGTCCAAACTGGCACAGTATGAGCTGACCTTAAAAGACTGGGTAGAGGAGCACAGAGGATACAGAAAATATGTGGCTATCGCAGGAAAATGCTGGCCTGCATTCCAGACACAGTTCGGCTTTGTTCCCTGCTATGTGAACAGCCGTCTGACAGCTCAGGGTATCCCGGTATCCTGCGAGGTGGATATCTACGGCGCACTCAGCGAGTTTATCGGAACTGTTGTGAGCAACGATACAGTTACACTGCTTGACATCAACAACAGCGTACCCAAGGATATGTACAACGAGGACATCAAGGGTAAATATGACTACACACTCCAGGATGTCTTCATGGGCTTCCACTGCGGAAACACAGCTTCCTCCAAGCTGTCCTTCTGCGAGATGAAGTACCAGAAGATCATGGCAAGGACACTGCCGGAGGAAGTGACACAGGGAACACTGGAAGGAGACATCGTTCCAGGCGACATCACCTTCTTCCGCCTGCAGAGCACATCAGACAACATCCTCCGCGCTTACATTGCTCACGGGGAGGTGCTTCCGGTGGCATCCAGATCCTTCGGAGCGATCGGTGTGTTCGCCATCCCGGAGATGGGACGCTTCTACCGTCACGTGCTGATCGAGGGAGGCTATCCGCATCACGGAGCTGTTGCTTTCGGACATTATGGAAAAGCACTGTTTGAAGTGTTCAAGTATATCGGAGTTCCGGTAGAGGAGATCGGATACAACCAGCCGGCAGGCGTGAGATATCCGACAGAAAATCCCTGGAGATAACCGGACAGCAGTAAAACAACAGGGCGGGGAGACAGGATGGGATCCCCGCCTTTCTTTCTGAGGAGGTACAT
Organism: Lachnoclostridium sp. An118; assembly: GCF_002160985.1. Taxonomy (GTDB): domain Bacteria; phylum Bacillota; class Clostridia; order Lachnospirales; family Lachnospiraceae; genus Claveliimonas; species Claveliimonas stercoravium. The sequence continues at coordinate 27,114 of NZ_NFLQ01000013.1, forward strand.
ATGTTATATATCGGTGTGGATCTCGGCACATCAGCGGTGAAACTCCTTCTGATGGACGAGACAGGAGATATCAAGAATATTGTGTCAAAGGAATACCCTTTGTTTTTCCCACATCCGGGCTGGTCTGAGCAGAACCCGGAGGACTGGTTTGAAAAGTCCATGGAAGGGATCAAGGAGCTGACAGAAGGCTTCGACAGATCAAAGGTGGCGGGCATCAGCTTTGGCGGCCAGATGCACGGTCTGGTAGCCCTTGACAAAGACGATCAGGTCATCCGCCCTGCCATTCTCTGGAACGACGGGCGCACAGGCGAGGAGACAGACTACCTCAACAATGTGATCGGCAAGGACAAACTTTCACAGTACACGGCAAACATCGCTTTCGCCGGATTTACGGCTCCCAAGATCCTCTGGATGAAAAAACATGAGCCGGAGAATTTTGCAAAGATCGTAAAGATCATGCTGCCAAAAGACTATCTGGCATACAAGCTGTCAGGATCCTTCTGCACAGATGTGTCAGACGCCTCTGGTATGCTGCTGATGGATGTAAAGAACCGCTGCTGGTCCAAAGAGATGCTGGATATATGCGGCATTACAGAAGAGATGCTTCCAAAGCTTTATGAAAGCTACGAAGTAGTCGGCACATTAAAGGAAGATGTGGCAGGAGCGCTGGGACTTTCAGACGATGTAAAGGTGATCGCAGGAGCTGGCGACAACGCTGCTGCCGCTGTGGGAACCGGGACAGTGGGAGACGGCATGTGCAACATTTCCCTTGGCACATCAGGCACGATCTTTATCTCCAGTGAGAAGTTCGGCGTGGACGAGAACAATGCGCTCCACTCTTTTGCTCACGCAGACGGCAACTACCATCTGATGGGATGTATGCTCAGCGCTGCTTCCTGCAACAAGTGGTGGATGGAAGCTATCTTAAAGACAAAGGAATTTGCAAAAGAGCAGGAAGGCATTACGAAACTTGGGGAAAACAATGTTTTCTATCTTCCGTATCTGATGGGAGAGCGCTCCCCTCACAATGATCCGGATGCGAGAGCCATGTTCATCGGCATGTCCATGGATACCACAAGAGAGGATATGACCCAGGCTGTTCTGGAAGGAGTTGCTTTTGGGCTTCGTGACTCTTTGGAAGTGGCAAGAAGTCTGGGCATTCAGATCGAGAGGACAAAAATCTGCGGCGGAGGCGCCAAGAGCCCTCTGTGGAAGAAGATCATCGCCAATGTCATGAACCTTAAGGTGGATGTCATTGAGAGCGAGGAAGGCCCGGCTCTTGGCGGCGCCATGCTGGCGGCGGTAGGCTGCGGGGAGTACCCGGATGTAAAGACCATCGCGGAAAAGATCGTAAAGGTTGTAGATACCGTGGAGCCGGAGGAGGAGCTGGTGAAAAAGTATGAGGAAAAATACCGGAAATTCCGGACCATCTATCCAACAGTGAAGTGTCTGTACTAAAAAAAGCAATTAAATACGGATAAAGCCGGACTCCGGGGCCTTTGTCGGCTCCGGAGTTTTTCCCTACTTGTTATCTGAAAAAAAACAGATTATAATGAGAGCATGCAGCCATAAAGAATGAAACAAAGGAACAAAAAGCTGCAAATATTAGCTAACAAGGATAGGAGGCATCATTATGCCTGCATTTTACGCGCATGACCGCTTTGGAAGGAAGGTTTATTCCAGACTGGAAGGAGAGATAAAACAGACGATCAAAAACCACAGCCGTCAGTTCCGGATCGGACTGCAGGGACCGGATCTCTTTTTCTTTTACCGGCCCTGGCATTCCAACAAAATTTCGAAATATGGAAACCATCTCCATGAGATATCCGCCTATCCATTCTTCAGGCACGGGGCGGCCGTAGTACGGGAGAAGGGAAGGTCAAGCAAAGAGTATGCCTATCTTCTGGGATTTGCATGTCACTTTATCCTGGACAGCGAGTGCCATCCCTTTGTGGAAGAATACATAAAGAAGAGCGGTGTACAGCACCTGGAGATCGAGGAGGAGTTTGAGAAGCTGCTCCTGCGGATGGACGGGAAGGACCCCTTTGCCTATCCCCTGGCAGAGCTGATCCCGGCGGATGGGACCACAGCGGAAGCCATCTGCCCTTTCTATGATGACATCACGGAGAAGACGGCCCTCAGAGCTCTTAGGGATATGCGTCTGGTGAAAAAGCTTTTCACTGCGCCGGGGCGTCTGAAGCACGATGCCATCAACACAGTGATGAAGCTGACCGGGAAATATCCCTACATGAAGGGCCTGATGAACCAGCACAGGGATAATCTGCGGTGCAGAAGGAGCAGCCAGGAGCTGCTGAGTCGTTTTGACGAGGCGGCAAAGCTTGCCGTGGATATGCTCTACAGCCTGGACGAGACGATACAGACCGGAAAGGAGCTGAACAGACGTTTTGACAGAACATTCGAATAAAAGGGAGAGACAGGATCGCGAAATATGGAAGCATATGAGAAGAACGGCCGGCGCCTATGTACTTGCGCTGGCGGTTCTTCTCCTTTCTTCCTGTCAGGGGCTGCCGGAATCAGCCTCCTCATCTGCCGGCCCGGTCTCTGTCTCAGAGGAGGAGCTTGCGCTCGGTGATATACCGGAGTACAGCGGAGACCCTTATGTCGAGGTTGAGGGCGGTGAGCCGGATTTTACAGAGGAGGAGCTGACGGAAGAGCCCTACGAGTCATACAGCGACCTGGACGAGCTTGGAAGGTGCCAGGAGGCTCAGGCCTGCGTGGGACAGGAGACCATGCCGGAGGGAGAAAGGGAGAGCATCAGCGAGGTGAAGCCCACCGGATGGCAGTCCGTGGAGTACGAGGATGTGGACGGGGGGTACCTTTACAATCGCTGCCATCTCATCGGCTACCAGCTCACCGCTGAGAATGCCAACGAAAAGAACCTGATCACGGGGACGAGATATATGAATACGGAGGGCATGCTCCCATTTGAGGACGAGGTGGCCGACTATGTGGAAGAGACCGGTAACCACGTCATGTACCGGGTGACCCCTGTGTTTGAGGGGGAAAATCTGGTGGCCTCCGGTGTGTGGATGGAGGCTGAGTCCGTGGAGGATAAAGGGCAGGGTGTCTCCTTTAATGTGTATGTCTACAATGTGCAGCCCGGCATAGAGATTGATTATACGCAGGGTGACAGCCGGGAAGTGCAGGAGGACGAGCAGGCACAGACCGGACAGACCGGCACCAGCCGGTCGCAGGATGCTGAAGACGGACAGGAGCACACCTATGTCCTCAACAAGAATACCCGAAGATTCCACGACCCGGACTGTGCCAGCGTGGACGATATCAAAGAGAAGAACAGAGGAGAATTTACAGGGGACAGGCAGCAGCTCCTGGACGAGGGATATGAGCCCTGCGGCAGATGCAGACCGTAAAAAATGAAAAAAAGCACTTGTGTTATCCATAACAGGTGTTATAATATACATGTAACAAGAAAATATACTTAACTGACCTCTTTGTTTTGCAAAGTCGAAGGCTGCTAAGCATCATCAGATTTTGGAGGAAAAGATAAATGAATACTTTAAAAGCTGAAAAGAGAAACATGCAGACAAAAGCAAAGAAATTAAGGAGAGAAGGATTTGTTACCGGCAATGTATTTGGCAGGGAAATGAAAGAGTCCATGCCGATCCAGATTTTGAAGGCCGATGCAGAGCGTCTTGTAAAGACCCATGGCAAAGGCAGCCAGGTCATGCTGGAGGTGGACGGACAGATTATGGATGTCCTTGTAAAAGAGATTGACTTGAGTCCTCTCAAGACTGAAATTTATGAGATTGATTTCCAGGCTCTGGTAAGCGGCGAGAAGGTCCACTCTGTTGCGGAGGTTGTGCTGCTGAACCATGAGAAGGTCAACACAGGCCTTGTAAACCAGATGCTCCATGAGATCGCCTTCAAGGCTGTTCCTGCCGCTCTTGTAGAGAAAGTTGAGATTGATGTGGGAGATATGAAGCTGGGCGATTCTATCCAGGTAAAAGATCTGGATATTGCCAAGAATAAAGATATCGATCTGATCACCAATCCGGAGACAACGGTTGTGGCTGTTACAGAGATCCATAACCAGTCTGTGGAGGAAGAGGAGACAGAGGCTGAGGAGGAAGCCTGAAAGGCGTTCTCCTGACAAAATAAACGCGGGAAAGAGGCTGTGCTTCAAAGCATGGCCTTTTTTATGGTTACAAAATCCATTTTCTGTGATAATATCAAAGGAGGAACGGAGAAGAAAAGGAGAAAAGGCAGATGGATCTGAAAAGAAAGATCATGGAGGCGGCCTGGGAGCTGTTCCAGGAGAAGGGGTACACGGCGACCACGGTCAATGAGATCATTGAGAAGGCAGAGACATCCAAGGGCGGATTTTATTATTATTTTCATGCCAAAGACGAGCTTCTGAACTCGCTGTACCATTTTTTTGACCGGGAATATAAAAAATACTATAAAAGTATGGACAAGTCGCTGAATCATATCATGCAGATCAAGCTCCTGAATCAGTATGTATTCTATTTTATGGAGGGAAACGTGAAGGTGGATCTCCTGGCGTCTCTGTACAGATCCCAGCTCGCTGAAAAAAAGCAGACCAACTTTCTTGATCCGGAAAGGTATTATCTCAAGCTGATCAAAAAGCTGATTTCGGATGGACAGAAAAAAGGTGAGATACGTACAGATCTGACCGTGGATGAGCTGGTGAAGCATATCCTGCTGGTAGAGCGCGGGATCATCATGGATTGGTGCGTGGAGAACGGAGGATACTCCCTGGGCTATTTTGGGGCTCACAGCTTTAATCTGTATATGGAGTTTCTGGAACCATCTGAAAAGGCGGCGGAAGAGTAGTGGAAATCTTCTCTTCCGCTATTTTTTACCTGATAACAAACCACAGTCTTTTTTTAAGTGGAAATATACACAAAATATTATCTGAAAAAATAGCTAATATTCACAATTAAAGTAGAAAATATTTCACAAAAATATATATTATTAGAACAATATCTTGCTTAATTTACGATATTGTGATATGATTAACAAAAATCAACAGACCACGGTTTCTAGAGGAAGGAGTGATACTATGAGTTATAGTGATATATGCAATGCACCGTGGATGTACATCTGGGTAGGAGTTTTATTGATCGCAGTGATCGTCCAGTGTCTGATCTTCATGAAAAAGGCGTGGACAAGGGCGAGAGGGCTGGGGCTTTCCAATCAGCAGATAAGAAAAGGCCTGACTACGGGAGTGACTATCAGCATCGTGCCTACCCTGCCAGTCCTGGTTGTTTTCCTGTCCCTCATGCCTCTTCTGGGGGCTCCGCTTCCCTGGCTCCGGCTCTCGGTGATCGGCTCGGCCTACTACGAGACGTATGCGGCCACCACCGCGCTGGAGTGTGTGGGCGAGTCTCTCACGGTAAACGGGTACTCGGCTGTGGGCTGGATCGCGGCGGCCTGGGTCATGACTGTAGGGGGAAGCGCCTGCATCCTCTGGTCCACCATCATGATCAAGCCTATCTCCTCCCTATACAATAAAGCGGAGAAGATTGATATGGGTCTTGTGCTCGCCATTGGAAGCGGCTGTCTGGCCGGTGTAATGGCATATGTCTCTGTTGCTTATGGCTTCGGCCAGATGTCCACTCAGGGCGTGGTCTTCCTGATCAGCTTTGCAGCAGGTGCGGTCCTTGTGATCCTGCATAAGAAATTTCCAAAGCTGAAGTGGATCTCTGATTATATCATGGCTATCAGCATGCTGGTCGGGATGGCGGCAGCGTGTATCATTTTTTAAGGAGGGAACGGTATGAAGCTACAGTCTAGAGAAGATTTCAACAAATGGACACACAGATTTGGCATACTGTCCAGCCTTGTACTTTTTGTGGGAATGACCGCATTTCCGGTGGTGGCAAGCGCGGTGTACGGCCTGTGGCCGGACTTCAGAGCGCTGTGGCCCGGCTTTATCGCTGTGATCCTGTTCATGGCTCCCTACTGGCCGGCCGAGACCATCGGGTACATGCCCGTCATGGGACCAGGGGCGCTGTATATGTCCTACATCACGGGAAATGTTACAAACCTGCGGATGCCTGCCACGGTGGGCACCATCAATTCCCTGGGTATCAAGCCTAACACGGATGCCTGTCACACCATGGCCATCATCGCCTGTGGTGCGTCGGTCATCACCACAGTGGCCATCGTGGCGATTGGCGTTGTAGTCGCGGCGCCTCTCTCACCGGTGCTCAACTCGCCAACCCTGCAGCCTGCCTTTGACTATGTAGTGCCCGCCCTCTTTGGAGGACTGGTGGCCCAGACCATACTGAAGGGTAAGAAGCAGTTCGGGTTTTATCTCGTTCCCCTGGCGGTCTGCCTTGTATGCTGCTATTTCACACCCATAAGCGGGGCGTATTATATGCTGATCGCCATTGCTGTCTCTGCGGCAATTTATATTGTGGATTATAAAAAAGGAAAAGCAAAGGAGGAGTAACTATGGGAAAACTGACGTATATCATCTGCGGGAAGCTCTATGACGGCTTAGACCGGGAGCTGAAGGAAGATCAGAAGATCCTGATCGAAGACGACAGGATCGTGGATGTAGGACCGGAGGTAGAGCAGCCTGAGTCGGCCCAGGTCATCGACCTGTCAGACGCCACAGTCACACCGGGCATGATCGATGCCCACATGCACATGGACAATATTGACTGGCATACGATCCGCCAGGAGGTGTACTACACCTCCGAGGAGCACAAGGCGCTGGGCGTTCTCCGGACGGCGCAGAAGGCTCTCTCCCGCGGATTTACGACGGTCCGCCATCCCGGCGGGATCACCTCCAACGGGTTTGGTGTGCTGGACGTGAGAGATATGATCAACCAGGGATATTTCTCCGGCTCCAGGATCGTGGCGGCTGCAAGGCTCATCTGCACGGCGGGAAGCCATGGGGATCTCTCCCAGACCTTTGCCAGGAGGCCGGAGTTCTCCTTCGCCGTACAGAATATGATCAGCTCTCTTGGGTCGGGAAAGGATTTCTTTGCAAATGCGGTCCGGGAGGAGATAAAGGCTGGATCGGACTTTATCAAGATCATGGCCACAGGAGGCTTTTTTACTCCCTATGACAATCCACGGCAGCAGCAGATGAATGACGAGGAGATGGAGGCGGTCATCCGCACCGCCCACGAGTGGGGCAAGACAGTCACCGCCCACGTGTACAGCCCGGATCATATCCGCAAGCTGGTGGGCTTTGGCATCGATGGACTGGAGCACTGCTCTCTCCTGGACGAGGAGACGGCCCAGATCGTGGAGGAGGCAGGAGCCTACATTGTTCCCACCTTCTGTCCTTACGAGGAGGCAGTCCACTATGACCCGGTGAAGATCCAGACCAAGCAGCCGGAGTTCCGGGCCAAGCTGGAGTACTACAAGGACGCGCTCCAGGCGGGGCGTGAGGTCATCAAGAACTGCAAGTGCAAGCTGGGCTACGGCACGGACCAGGTGGCTACCCACCAGAACTATGAGAGTGGCTACGAGTACAAGGCCTGGCTGGAGAGCGGTATGGATCCCTTCAGGGCTCTGGAGGCGGCTACCAGGATCAATGCGGAGATCCTGATGCTGGACGACAAGATCGGAACCATTGAAAAGGGAAAGCTGGCAGATATCTCTGCCTGGAAACGGGATCTTATGACAGATCCGAAAGCTCTCCTCGACTGCGCCTTTGTCATGAAGGAGGGAGTCGTATATCCTACAGAGAAATGCGAGGATATGGACGAGGAGTCATAAGCATTATATGAGAGGAGAAAGGGTGTGCGGAAATACCTCTGCACACCCTTTCTCCTTGTGTGGCAGGGAGAAAAAGGCTATAATGCAGATGAGAGAAATCAGGAGGTGTCAGTATGTTCCCGCATATGGTGCTCATCCACAATCAGGAGTACAACAGCCAGAGACTTGAAGATGTGGAGAAAGAATTTGAAAAAGGTTTTGAAAGCCTTAGGCTTTCTGCGGAAGAGATCAGAGGAAAGAAAATAGGAATTGCCGTGGGGAGCCGGGGAATTGACAGGATACAGAAAATTGTCCGAATGACAGTGCAGGCAGTGAGAGAGGCAGGGGGAGACCCTTATATCTTTGCGGCCATGGGCTCCCACGGAAATGGAACGGCCCAGGGACAGAGGGAGATCCTGGCCTCCCTGGGAGTGACAGAGGAGGAGACGGGCGCTCCGGTGCTCTGCAGCGCCCAGACAGCTCTGTGGGGTGCGACCGGACAGCACGGATATAAGGTGTACGGCAATGAGCTTTGTGACCGGTTTGACGCCATTATCCTTGTCAACCGGGTGAAGATGCACACGGATTTTGAGGATGTGACCGAGAGCGGCGTTCTCAAGCTGATGGCCATCGGCATCGGCGGCCCGGCGGGATGCCAGAATGTACACGCCCTGGCCCTGAAGGACGGCTACGGGACTGTCATCCGGGAGACAGCGGCCTTTATGATAGAGAAGCTGCCGGTGCTCTTTGGAGTTCTCCTGACAGAAAACGCAGTCCATGAGCTGGATGGCATTTACATGGAAAGGCCGGAGAAGTTTCTGGAGACAGAGAAGCGGCTGCTGGAAAAGGTGAAGAGGGGCCGCATGAAGCTGCCCTCTGACAGCATTGACGTGCTGATCGTGGATGAGATGGGGAAAAATATCTCCGGCTCCGGCATGGACACAAAGGTCATCGGTCGGGTGTATGTGACCGGGCAGAGGGAGCCAAAGAGCCCCAGAGTGAAGAGACTGGCAGTCCTGGGCCTTACAGAGGAGTCCCACGGCAATGCCATCGGGATTGGGCTGGCGGACTTTTCCACCAGAGCTGTACTGGAGAAGACCGACTTTGCCGCCACGGCGAAGAACGCGGTGGCCTCCATGGCTCCGGCCCAGGGGAAGATCCCCTGCATCCTGGAAAATGACAGGGAGGCCATCCGGGCTGCGTTGGAGACGGCTGGACTGGAGGACATAGAAAGGGCCAGGGTGGTCCGCATACAGAATACCAATCAGATCGCCAGGCTGTACGTGTCGGAGGCACTGTATGAGGAGCTGAAGGAGGACCCGGAGATCCGTCTCCTGGGGGGCCCGCTGCCTATGGAATTTGATGGGCAGGGCAATCTGAAGCCCGGACATTATGGGAAAGGAGACAGGTGAGGATGGAATATACATGCGGATACAGCTCCCCTATCGGAGAAATGACTATGGCTTCGGACGGTACATATCTGACAGGCCTATGGTTTAACGGGCAGAAATATTTTGGCAGCACACTGGAAAGAGAGCACAGGTATCTGCCGGGAGAGGGCGGAGAAGGGGAAATTCCTGTGTTTGCCCGGACAAAAAGGTGGCTGGACGCCTATTTTGCAGGGATGCGTCCGGAGCCTCTGCCGCCCCTTGCACCGAAAGGTTCTCCGTTCCGGCAGAAGGTGTGGAGGGCCCTGCTGCAGATACCCTACGGTGAGACGGTGACCTACGGTGAGATAGCGGAGCAGATTTCCGGCGGAAAGGCGGGGATGTCCGCCCAGGCCGTGGGAGGCGCTGTGGGACACAATCCCATTTCCATCATCATTCCCTGCCACCGTGTCCTGGGAAGCGGCGGGAAGCTGACCGGCTACGCGGGAGGACTGGAGAAAAAAGAGTATCTGCTGAAGCTGGAGGGAAAGGAGAGACGCTGAACCTATGACTATCAAAGAGATCGCACAGCTGGCCGGCGTGTCCAGCGCCGCTGTGTCCAGGTATCTGAACGGGGGCTATGTCAGCGGGGAGAAGAAGGATAAGATAAGGAAGGTCATCGAGGAGACGGGCTATCAGCCCTCCGCCCAGGCCAGGATACTGCGGACAAAGCGAGCCTGCCTTGTGGGGGTGGTAGTGCCCAAGATAAACTCTGAGTCCATCAGCCGTATCACGGCGGGGATCGAGAGCGTGCTCTCCACCAGGGGCTACCAGATGCTCCTGGCGAGTACGGACAATGACCCGGCAAAGGAGCTCACCTATCTGAAGCTCTTTGAGAGCTATCCGGTGGACGGCATCATCCTCATCGGTACCGTGATCACGCCGAAGCACCGGGAGTTCCTGAAAAGCGCCAGGGTGCCCGTGGTCGTGGTGGGACAGCACACAAGGTATGCCAACTGCATCTACCATGACGACTACGGCGCCGGGAAAGCCATGGGAAGGCTGGCGGCGCAGGAGGCGGCGGGGCGCGGAAAGGTGGCCTACATCGGTGTGACGAGGGAGGACCGGGCCGTGGGCGTGTCCCGGGAGGACGGCTTTCGGGCCGGGCTAGAGGCAGCGGGTGCGGGCCTTGAAGAGGCGTATTTCAGAAGGGCCCGGTTTACCATGGACTCCGGCTATGAGGCGGCCATGGACCTGCTGGAGAAGAAAGGGGACATAGGCGTTCTGTCCTGCGCCACGGACACCATCGCGGCTGGCGCTATTGAGGCACTGCTGGCTTGCCGTCAGAAGGAGGTCCCGAGGTCTGCCGCAGAGTCCGGCGCCAGGATGGGATATATACTGGACCGGTCCGGGATCCGGGTCACCGGCTTTGGCGACAACCAGCTCCTGAAGGCTGTCACGGAGGGGATCCCCACCGTGCATTTTGGATATAAGACAAGCGGTATCCGTGGGGCGGAGCTGCTCCTGGATGTGATCGAGAGGGGCGGGCAGGTTCCTGTGGAGATAAAGCTGGGCTTCCGGCTGGTCAGCAGCCGGGAGGACAAAAATAATATCGATTTCACAAAATAGTGCAAAATGCACAAAACAGAGGAACTAAAATCGGCAAAAATTCCGTCTTTACAACCGGGAGTTTTGCCGATATTATTTTATGTGGAAGATATGAAATCGATTACATATAAAGGGAGGAGAGAACTTATGGATCACAGAAAGACCGCACCCTGGGCGCCACCGTGGCCGTGGTCCCCTCGGACGGAAGGATACTGGCCCCTTGCGACGCCACTGTGTCCAGCATCTACGACACAGGCCACGCCGTGTGCCTGACTACGGAGACCGGCGGGGAGCTGCTGATCCACATCGGCATCGACACAGTGAGGATGGAGGGAAAAGGCTTCACAAAGAAGGTGTCAGACGGAGACCAGGTGAAGGCGGGTGATGTGCTGGTGGAGGCAGACCTTGACGCCATCCGGGAGGCAGGCTACGACACAGCTACCATGATGATCCTGACCAACGCGGACGACTATGACTCCGCTAAGAAGGCCGGGCCGGGTCAGGTGGATGCGTCCAGCGTTGTCATGAAGATCAAGAAAGCATAAAGAGCAGGTGAGTATATGAACGCATTGACGAGAGATTTAAAGCAGTTGGTGGAGCTGGCGGAGAAGGCGGCGCCGGCGGAAGGCCGGTTCCGGCAGAGGCTCCATCTGATGCCACCCACGGGCTGGCTCAACGATCCCAACGGGCTGTGCCAGTTCAAGGGACTCTTCCACGCCTTCTTCCAGTATTCCCCCTTCAACCCGGAGGGCGGCGTGAAGATGTGGGGACACTGTACGAGCAGGGATATGGCGCACTGGGAGTACCAGGGCACAGCCCTTTACCCGGACCAGCCCTTTGACTGCCACGGCGTCTACTCAGGATGTGCCCTTGTGGAGGACGGGAGGATGTACCTCTACTACACCGGCAACGTAAAGCTGGAGGACCAGGAGTACGACTATGTGCTGGCGGGACGGGAGGGCAACACCGTGCTGGTGGAGAGCGAAGACGGGTTCCGCTTTGGGAGAAAGCAGCTCCTCATGAGGAATGAGGACTACCCTGCCGACCTGAGCTGTCACGTCCGGGACCCGAAGGTGTGGAAGCAGGACGGCCGGTACTATATGGTCCAGGGAGTAAGGACAAAGGAGGATGTGGGGGAAGCCCAGATCTTCGTCTCCGATGACAGGATATCCTGGAGCCCTCTGAGACGCATCCGCACAGAGGAGCCCTTCGGCTATATGTGGGAGTGCCCGGATTACATGGATGTGGATGGACAGAAAATCCTCTCAGCCTCTGTCCAGGGGCTGGAGGGAGAGGAGTGGAGAGACAGAAATGTGTACCAATCCGGTTATTTCTATATAGAAGGTGATATCCTGGGAGAGTACAGCCTCTCACAGTACCGGCTCTGGGACTGCGGGTTTGACTACTATGCCCCGCAGAGCTTTGTGACAGAGGACGGCCGGGTGGTCATGATGGCCTGGATGGGCATGCCGGACTGTCCGGAATACGGCAACAGCCCGGCTCTCGCGGAGGGGTGGCAGCACTGCTTCACCTTCCCCAGGGAAATCTATACAGAGGACGGCGCTGTGCGCCAGCGGCCCGTCCGGGAGCTGGAGATGCTCAAGAGAAAGGTGAAGGGAGCAGAGGGCCATCTTAAGGCGGAGTGCCCGGCGGCCTGGGAGACGGACATCACAGGCATCCAGGCCGGCAGGTTCCGGGCAGTGGTGGGAGGCGGCCTGGTGCTGACATACACCGGCAGCCGCTTTGAGATGCGCTTTGAGGGGCCGGCGGGAGAAGAAATCTCCGGCGGCAGGAGACTCAGGTATCAGGAGATGGAAAGCCCGGACAGCGTGAAGATACTGGGGGATGCCTCCTCTGTGGAGGTGTTTGTGAACGAGGGAGAATATGTCTTTACCACGAGATATTATCCCGGGGCGTACACCCTGGAGGTGGAGGCCGACGGGGCGGCGGTTTCCCTGTACGCTGTTGAGTGACAAAAAAAGAGTGACCAAAAAAGAAAAACGGATGAGAGAGGCGCTGCGCCTTCTCACATCCGCTTTTTCTGCATTTCTTTTTACACCCTTAAAGCCCTATCCCGCATTCCTGGACCTTGCCGGCTCCGGCGCGCGCCGCACCGCATTGTCCTGGAAGCGGAAGTAGTCCGGCCGGTGGCGGGACTGGGTGAACTCAAACATGACGCCGTCGCTGTTGTAGGTGTGGCTGCTCACCACGGCCACACAGTTGTAGTCGTTGACGTCCATCTCCAGATATTTCTCGTCGATCTGGGTGATCTTCTCCACAGTCATGACCCGCTGGCTGTTGACGATAGTCATGTGGAGCTCCTTCTCCAGATACTCGTAGATGGAGTCGGAGGCAATCGCTGCCGTCAGTCCCGGGACCGCGCTCTTCAGGAAATAGTTGTGATTGATGATAAGGGGCTTTCCGTCCAGATAGTGGAGGCGCTGTATGTAGTACAGCCGGGTGCCCGCGGGGAAGCCGGTGCGCCGTTCGATCTTTTCGTCCGCCGTCAGCTCCATGAAATGAAGGACCCTGGTAATCCCCCACTTGTGGTTCCTGGCGGAGGACTCCTTGAAGGATTCGATCCCGCCTATAGTGAAGGCGGCCTGGTCCACCGGGCGGTAGATGTTCCGCACACCCTTTCCCTGGATCGTCTGCACGTACCCATCTGACACAAGCTGGGCTATGGCCCTTCGGACCGTGTTCCTGGAGCAGTCGTACTCACGCACGAGAACATGCTCCGAGGGGAGCAGGGCCTGGCTGGCGAATTCGTTAGTCTCTATTTTCTGTTTTAAGTCTCTGTAGATTGCTTCATATTTACTTCTCGGCAATTTGCTTCACTTCCAGTCTCATGTATAATCCTGTTTAAACAACTTAATACTATTATAGAATACGCAAAAGAGGGAAGTCAAGGATATTTGCGCAGTTGTTTAAACAAGTATGGCTTGACATGTTTAAACAAGTGTGCTATTTTATACTTGTTCAAACAAGTTGGAACGGATTACTGTGGAAAAAGGAGAGGAAACAATGGCAAAGTATGAGAATGATGTCAAGCAGCTTCTGACCCTCATAGGGGGGAAGGAGAACATCCAGGCTGTCTCACACTGCATGACAAGGATGCGGTTTGTCCTGATCGATCCGAAGAAGGCAGATGAGAAAGCCATCGAGAGGATCCCCAGCGTAAAGGGAACCTTTACACAGGCGGGACAGTACCAGGTCATCATCGGGAACGATGTGGCTGTATTTTACAATGAATTTACCGCGTACGCCGGCATCGAGGGCGTCAGCAAGGACGCTGTGAAAGCGGCGGCCAAGACGAACCAGAACCCGGCGCAGAAGGTCATGAGCGCTCTGGGTGAGATCTTCGCGCCCCTGATCCCGGCCCTCATCTGCGGAGGTCTTGTGCTCGGCTTCAGGAACGTGATTGGCGAGATCAACTTCTTCAACGACGGCACACAGAGCCTGGCGGATATCTCCCAGTTCTGGGCAGGTACATACAACTTCCTGTGGCTCATCGGCGAGGCGGTCTTCCACCTGCTCCCCGTCGGCATTGTCTGGTCCATCACAAAGAAGATGGGGACTACCCAGATCCTGGGCATCGTGCTCGGACTGACACTGGTGTCCTCCCAGCTCCTAAACGGCTTCAGCGTGGCGGATACCCCCGCAGCAGACATTCCGGTGTGGGATTTCGGCTTCGCCAAGGTGGAGATGATCGGCTACCAGGGACAGGTCATCGCGGCCATGATGGCGGGCTTTGTCCTCGTCTACCTGGAGAAATTCTTTAAGAAGCACTGTCCGGAAGTGATCAGCATGATCGTTGTTCCCTTCTGCTCCCTTGTGCCCGCGGTCATCATCGCCCACACGATTGTAGGCCCCATCGGCTGGAAGATCGGCGATGCCATCGCAAACGTGGTCTACAACGGACTGATGTCACCCTTCGGCGTGGCCTTCGCAGGACTCTTCGGCCTCCTGTACGCGCCCATCGTCATGACCGGTCTCCACCACATGACAAACGCCATCGACTCCCAGCTCACAAGCCTTTACGAGGGCACCATCCTGTGGCCCATGATCGCTCTTTCCAACATCGCCCAGGGCTCCGCTGTGCTGGCTATGTCCATCCTGCAGAAGAAAAATGAGAGAGCGCAGCAGGTCAACATCCCGGCGTGCATCTCCTGCTATCTGGGCGTTACAGAGCCTGCCCTCTTCGGTGTCAACCTGAAATACGGCTTCCCCCTTGTGTGCGGCATGATCGGCTCTGCCATCGCGGCCATGATCTCCGTGGGCAGCGGCGTGCAGGCATTCAGTATCGGTGTGGGCGGCCTTCCGGGCATCCTGTCCATCAAGCCGGAGTTCTATCTGTACTTCCTGCTTGCCATGGCAGTGGCTATCGCGGTCCCCTTCATCCTGACCATGATCGTCGGCAGCAGGAAGCTGTCAAAGGAGGCCCTCCTCGGCGAGGACGCAGTGGCGGCAGAAGCGGCAGCTGATACGCAGAGCGGGGCCGAGGGACAGGCCGCTGATGAGGACAAGGAGAGCGCAGCGGAGGCAGCAGAGCCTCTCACAGAGCTGAAGGCCGGCCTTACCGGAAAGGTCATTCCTCTTGACGATGTGCCGGACAATGTATTTTCCCAGCATGTGATGGGAGACGGCATTGCCATTGAGCCGGAGAGCGACACCGTAGTGGCGCCGGCTGACGCCACAGTGAACGCGGTCATGGCAGACACAGGCCACGCCTGCGGACTTACCTTCGCCAACGGCATGGAGCTGCTCATCCACATCGGTGTGGACACCGTGGATATGAACGGAGACGGATTTACCCTGCTGGTAAGTGAAGGCCAGAAGGTAAAGGCGGGCACTCCACTGATCCGCTTTGACAAGGAGAAGATCCGGGCGGCATGCCATCCGTCCGTGACAGTCTTCATCGTGACAGAGGAAGGAAACGCAAAGGACATCCAGTACCTGTCCGGCATGGAGGCCGTGGCAGGGGAGACACCAGTGGTACGTTTTCAGTAGACAGGAGGAAGAGCAAGATGGCAGATTTTAAGAAGAGCGTTGTATATCAGATCTATCCCAAGTCCTTTTACGACACAAACGGCGACGGGCTGGGCGACCTGAAGGGCGTGACAGCAAAGCTGGACTATATCAGGGAGCTGGGTGTGGACTACATCTGGATGACCCCCTTCTTCGTGTCCCCCCAGAACGACAACGGCTACGATGTGGAGGACTACTATAACATCGATCCGAGATACGGCACCATGGAGGACTTTGAGGAGCTCTCCAGGGAGGCCGCCAAGCGGGGCATCAAGCTGATGCTGGACATGGTCTTCAACCACACATCCAGCCATCACGAGTGGTTCCAGAAGGCGCTGGCAGGAGACCCCAAATATAAAGATTACTACATTTTTAAGAAGGGAAAGGCCAACGGAGAGCCCCCCACAAACTGGGAGAGCAAGTTCGGCGGAAACGCCTGGGAGTACGTGGAAAAGTTTGACGAGTACTACCTCCACCTCTTCGACGTGTCCCAGCCGGACCTGAACTGGGACAACGAGGAAGTGAGAAAAGAAATCCAGAAGGTGGTGAGATTCTGGATGTCCAAGGGCGTGAAGGGCTTCCGCTTTGACGTCATCAACCTGATCAGCAAAGACAGGTTTGAGGACGACTACGAGGGAGACGGCCGCCGCTTCTACACCGACGGGCCCAACATCCACAAGTATCTCCAGGAGCTCAATGAGGCCACCTTCGGCACAGACGCTGAGATCATCACCGTGGGAGAGATGTCCAGCACCACCATGGAGAACTGCTACCGCTACGCGGGTGAGGACGGAAAGGAGCTGTCCATGGTGTTCAGCTTCCACCACCTGAAGGTGGATTTCATGGGGAATGAGAAATGGGTCATCGTGCCCTTTGACTTCCTGAAGCTGAAGAACATCCTCTTTGACTGGCAGACCCACATGGCGGAGCACCACGCCTGGAACGCAGTGTTCTGGTGCAACCATGACCAGCCAAGAGTGGTATCCAGGTTCGGAAATGAGAAGAAATACTGGAAGGAGTCGGCCAAGATGCTGGCCGCTGCCATCCACTGCCTGCGGGGCACGCCTTACATCTACCAGGGCGAGGAGCTGGGCATGACAAATGCCGGATTTACGGACATTTCCCAGTACAAAGATGTGGAGAGCCTGAACCATTTCCGCATCCTCCAGGAGAAGGGGCTGAGTGAGGAGAACGCCTACCAGATCCTGCAGATCCACTCCCGGGACAACAGCCGCACGCCCATGCAGTGGACAGCCGGCGAAAACGGCGGCTTCACGGAAGGAAAGCCCTGGATAGAGGTCAACAAAAACTGCACCGCCATCAACGCTGAGGCGGAGCTGAGGGATGAGACCTCCGTGTTTGCCTTCTACAAAAAGCTGGTACAGCTGAGAAAAGACTATGACATAATCGCATACGGAGATTTTGAGCCGAAAGCAGAAAAAAATCTTTCCATTTTTGCCTATAAGCGGTATTATAGAGGAAAGGAGCTTCTGGTGATCAACAATTTCTACGGCACACCGGTCCGCTGGGACGCGGGTGAGGATCTGGAGACCTATGAATGCCTGCTGGGCAACTACAGCGAGCAGGACCTGAAGGGAACAGAAGCAGCTTTAAAACCATACGAAACAATGATTTTGTATAAGTAAGAGAGGAGAAAGCAAAATGAAAACATTTAACTACACCATCAAGGACGAACTGGGGATCCACGCAAGACCGGCAGGACTTCTCGTAAAAGAGGCAAAGAAGTTTGAGTCCAAGATCACTCTGTCCGGAAATGGAAAATCTGCTGAGGCAGGAAAACTCCTTGCTATCATGGGCATGGGATTAAAGCAGGGCGCAGAGCTTACAGTGACAGCTGAGGGTGCTGACGAGGACGCAGCTATCGCGGCTATGCAGGAATTCCTGGAGAAGAATTTATAAACTCCAGGGGCAGGGCACGTAAGTAAGAAGAAAGGAGTGCGCCATGAAAACTTATCAGGGTAAATCCATACTGAAAGGAACTGCCATTGGAAGGATCCTTTACTATTCCAAGGAAGAGCAGATGGTGCAGAGAAAGAGCATAGACGATCCGGAGGCGGAGTGGAAGCGCTTTGAGGATGCCAAGGAGCAGGCCTCAGAGCAGCTGAACGCCCTCTATGAGAAGGCGCTGAAGGAGGTGGGCGAGCAGGGAGCCGCCATCTTCGAGGTGCACGGCATGATGCTGGAGGACGATGACTTCAACGACTCCATTAAAAACATGATCAAGAACCAGAAGGTCAACGCGGAGTACGCGGTGGCCACCACAGGGGACAATTTCTCCATGATGTTCGCCCAGATGGAGGACGAGTACTTCAAGGCCAGGTCCGCTGATATCAAGGATATAGCGGAGAGGGTAGTGGGTATCCTCCAGGGCAGGCACGCGGCGGGAGACCTGGGCGACGAGCCTGTTATCCTGGCGGCCAAAGACCTGGCTCCCAGCGAGACCGTGCAGATGGACAAATCCAAGCTCCTTGGATTTGTGACAGAGCTGGGGTCCGCCAACTCCCACACAGCCATCCTGGCCCGTACCATGAACATCCCGGCCCTCATCGGCATTCCGGTGGACGCGGAGCTGGACGGAAAGATGGCGATCATCGACGGGGTGAAGGGTGAGCTGATCGTGGAACCGGACGAGGAGACACTGGCTCATTATCAGAGCAGGAAGCAGGAAGAACAGAAGCAGAGAGAGCTTCTCCAGCAGTTAAAGGGGAAAGAGGACATCACTCTTGACGGAAAGAAGATACGCCTCTACGCCAACATCGGAAGCGTGGGCGATGTGGCCAGAGTCCTGGCCAACGACGCGGGCGGTATCGGACTTTTCAGAAGTGAGTTCCTCTACCTGGAGAAGGACACCTTCCCGACAGAGGAGGAGCAGTTCCAGGCTTACCGCACAGTGGCGGAGACCATGGCCGGAAAGAAGGTCATCATCCGGACCCTGGACATCGGCGCGGACAAGCAGGCGGACTACTTCAACCTGGCCCACGAGGACAATCCGGCCATGGGCTACCGGGCCATCCGCATCTGCCTGGACCAGCCGGAAATCTTCAAGACCCAGCTGCGGGCGCTCCTCCGGGCCAGCGCATACGGAAGCATCGGCATCATGTTCCCCATGATCATCTCCGTGAAGGAGGTGCAGCAGGCCAAGCAGTATGTGGCTGATATCAAGGCGGAGCTGGATGAAAACGGCATCCCCTACGGGGATGTGGAGCTGGGCGTCATGATCGAGACGCCGGCCGCGGTCATCATCAGCGAGCAGCTTGCAAAGGAAGTGGATTTCTTCAGCATCGGGACCAACGACCTGACCCAGTACACGCTGGCTATTGACCGTCAGAACGCCAAGCTGGACAACATCTACGACTCCCATCACCCGGCCGTGCTGGAGATGATCCGCATGACAGTGGAGAACGGCCACAAGGGCGGCTGCTGGGTAGGCATCTGCGGAGAGCTTGGAGCGGACACCACACTGACGGAGGACTTCCTGAAGATGGGCGTGGACGAACTGTCCGTGACACCGGGAAGCGTGCTCCCCATCCGCGAGATCATCCGGAATACATCCGTGAAATAAAAAAGTGAAAGCCGCTGCCAGATTGCCAAAGGGCAGGGCTTTAAGAGAAGGGCAGGAGAGCGTCTCCTGCTCTTTTTACGTGCAAAAAAGCCGTCCGGCGAGGTGCGCAAAGAGTCTTTGCGTGACTTTTCGGGCAAAATCAGATATGCTGAAAGCAGATAAGCCAGTGGTCACTTGCGGGGAGGAGGAAGGAAGATGGCAAAGATCGGAAGGTCTGATCCGGACGTGGAGATGCTCACCAGACTGGCGGAAGCATTGGACACAGATATTCAGCTGCTCATATACGGAGAGCCGAAAAAGCGTGACATGAAACAGATCCGCAGAGCGGCGGCCAGGCTGGCTGTCATCCTGCTGCTGTATGTGATCTTCCAGATCATTGCCGGGTACGAGGAGGATGCGGCCCGGACCAGGTTTGCGATGCCTGGCATCAGTCTCTTTATGAGACTTACAGGGTATCCTGTCCTGTTCCTGTGGGCCGGCAGCGTGGTGACGTCTCTGATTATGGCCGTGACAGGGGGAACATCGCCCTTTTTGGCGCGAAAAGGCATGATCTACAGGGCCGTTTTTGTACCCTTTGCCGGCTGCTTGCTTTTTACGGCGCCTTATTCTCTCTCATTTTTAGCGATGAAGATCTGGGCCTGGGCAGATGTGCTGCTGTACCCGGAAAAGACGATGCGCAGCTATGGATTTAACTTTGGCCCGGTGCTGGGACACATCTATTTTCATATGATGGATTTTATATTTACCTATTCTTTCGGCATATATATGATATGCTTTGCGGCCGGCTGTGTGCTGTGGCTGACAAAAACGGAGAAGAAAAAATGAGGATGCGACCCGGGTTCCACACGGATTTACAAGTGATTTTTGGCATGTTAAAATGTAGACAGGATGCGGAGAAGCTGAGAGAGTACGTGGAGCAGCACAGAGAGTACTTCGAGAGCGTGGATCTGGAGACATACCAGGCCGTGCGGGAGCTGCTGCGCTCAGAGAAAATTCTGAGAGATGCAAGAAAGGACAGAAAGGAGACAGGGGTCAATATGTGCAAGGCGTTGGAGGACCTGTATCAGAACGGTGTGGATACGGGCATGGGACAGAAAATAGAGCAGGGTGTGGAGCGGGCCGAAGAATACACGGCGGCCTGCCGGAGAAAGGATGAAAGAGAGGGGAGGAACAACACATGCATGAACTGACAAAACTGATCCGGGAGGACATGAAGCCGGCTCTCGGAGTGACGGAGCCGGGAGCCATCGCCTTTGCGGCGGCGAAGGCAAGGAGCTGTGTGCCGGGAGAGGTGGAGAGCGTCGCTGTCTCCATGAACAGCGGCATGTACAAAAATGCTTTCACCTGCGGCATCCCCGGCACTGACCAGGTGGGGAGCGTCTACGCGGCGGCCCTTGGGACAGTGGCCGGGGATCCGGAGAAAGGGCTGGAGTGCCTGGCCTGCGTGTCGGAGGAGGACAATGCGAAGGCCAGGGAGCTGATACGGGAAGGGAAGGTAAAGACGGCTCTTGACAGCATCTCCAGCCGCATTTTTATCGAGGCCGGTGTGACGACGGAGGCGGGAACCGCTGTCGTCACCATACAGGACACACACACCAATATCGTGAAGATCACTGTGAACGGGAAAACGGTCTTTGAGAAGGCGCAGGAGATGACAGGGGATACGGCCGGAGAGAAGGCAGGAGAAGCCCACGCTATCCACAGCTATACGCTGGCGGAGCTGGTAGACTATATAGAGGATGTGGACGCAGCGGAGCTGGACTTCATCCGTGAGGCCTATGAGGTCAATCTGAAGCTCTTCCAACTGGGACTTGAGAGCCCCAAGACCACCTTTGCCCGCCACCTTCTGAAGCTCAACGGAGGGCAGGTGATCTCGGACAACGAGCAGGCCACAGCGTCCCTCCTGTGCAACGGCGCCATCGAGGCCAGGGTCATCGGGCTGGACGCTCCTGCCATGAGCATCACGGGCTCCGGGGCCCACGGCATCATCGCTACCATGCCGCTTTACGCGGCGTACCGGGTGAACGGCTATCCGGAGGAGCAGCTCCTTCGGGCTACAGCCCTTTCCTATCTTGTGTGCATGTACATCAAAGAGTACTCGGGCAGGCTGTCCGCCTTCTGCGGGTGCGCCATAGCGGCGGGATCGGGCATGGCCTGCGGCCTTGTGTGGCTGCGGGGCGGCACTGTGAAGGAGATGGCCCACACTCTGAACAACATGGCCAGCAGCATCACGGGCATGATCTGTGACGGGGGGAACCAGGGCTGTACCATGAAGGGCATCGCGGCAGTTGACGCGGCATACAAGTCCGTGGAGTTTGCCATGAACGGCATCTATATAGCGGACGTCCACGGCATCAACGGGAAGACGCCGGAGGAGACCATGCGGAACATGGGCCGGATTGCCTCCCCTGGCATGACGGGGACGGAGAAGACCATCGTGGAGATCTTTGACGCCAAGCAAAAGAAAAGAGGGGGACATGCCTAACTGCTGGCCTGTTCCCCTGCCTGGGAACGGCTAAGAGCGATGATGGCTCCGGTCGTGAGGAACAGGCCGGCCACAGAGAGCACAGAGGGCGTCTCGTGGAAAAATAAAAAGCCAAACAGCATGGCGGCGGCCGGCTCGCTTGCCGCCAGGATGGAGGCGATGCCCGCGTCGATGCGGGAGATGGATGTGGTGTAGAAGATATAGGGCAGAGCAGAAGTCACAAGGGAGTGGAGCAGCATGAAAAAGGGCATGCCAATGCCTCCCTCCCTGAGTATCCGTCCGATGCAGCCGGGGTCCGTGCCTGGGATCAGAAGGAGGAGGGACGAGACCAGGCAGTAGAAGGTGATGGTGAGAGCGTGGTATCCCTTTCCCGCCGCAGCTTTGCTGAAAATGCTGTACAGGGCGTAGAAGAAGGCGGAGCCAATGCCGCAGAGGACGGCAAGGGGAGAGACCGAGGGGGCGGCTCCGCTCTCCAGCACCTCGCTTACCAGGACACAGCCAAAGAGAGCAGCGGCCATGCAGAGAGTCTTTTGCATGGTCATTTTTTCGTGGAAGAGCAGGGCGGACAGAGAAACCACGAAAACGGGTGACATGGAGAGGAGCACGGAGGCCAGGGCCAGCGTGCCGTGCTTGATGGCTTCATTGTAAGTGAGATTGATGCCGAACATTCCCAGAATGCCCCCGCCCAGGAAAATCCACAGATCAGCCGGGCGTATCCTGAGAAGACGCCTGTCGTACACAAAAAGGAGAAGGCCGAGGATAGCCACAGAGACGATGATCCTGGAAAAGAGCATAGTGAAGTTATCCATGCCAAGGGCGTCAAAGCTGCGGACAAATATACCGCCGGACCCCCACATAATGCCTGAGAGGACCGGCATGAGAAGAATCAGTTTTTCTTTTGCAGAAGCCTTTGTGTCCATATTCCGATCCGCCATCCTTTGTATCCTGCTGCCCCTTCCGGGCGCTGATATTATCATAGCACCTGAGAGGAGGGGACACAAGATGCCATACACTTTTTCACGCGGCTGGAAATAAGAGATTCTCAGTGTTCATATTCCCTGTTTTCTGTTATAATAAAGACAAATCTCTGCCGGGAGGGACGGAACATGGGCGGACAGAAAAAGCCACCTCTTTACAAAAGCTTCGGCTATGCCTTTGAGGGCATTTTTGCCGTGATCAGAAAAGAGAGGAACATGAAGATACACTGCTGCATGATGGTCCTGGTCATTGCTGCGGGACTGTTTTTTCAGATATCGGCAGCAGAGTGGTGTGTCTGTTTTGTGCTCTTTGGCCTGATCATGTCCCTGGAGCTTGTGAACACGGCGGTGGAGTCCGTGGTGGACCTGGTGACGGAGGAGAGGCATCCCCTTGCCAAGCTGGCAAAGGACGCGGCGGCGGGTGCTGTGCTGATCGCCTCCATCATGGCTGCGGCCGCCGGGCTCATCATCTTCATACCCAGGGGCTGGCAGTTCCTCCTGGGCCTTATGGGATAGGCGAAGCGCCCGCCGGGCCGGGCGGCAGAGAACAACAGGATAGGAAAGACAGACATAGTGAAGGGAGAGATTTCTATGGAAAACTTTGGAGACGGCATCAAAAAACTTCTGCTGGCAGGCATCGGAGCTGTGGCGGTGACGACAGAAAAGTCAAAGGAAGTGCTGGACGAGATGGTGAAAAAGGGTGAGCTGACCGTGGAGCAGGGGAAAGCCCTGAACGAGGAGCTCAAGCACAATATCAAGAAGACTATGAAGGAGAAGGTCAATGTGTCCGTAAAGACATCCACGCCGGAGGAGCTGGACGCGCTCCTGGACCGCATGACGCCGGAGCAGATCGAGGCTCTGAAGGCCCGCATCCAGGCTATGGAGTCTGAGGCGGACGGAGCAGAGGAGGCCGCGGAGTCCGCAGACCTGGAGGAAGAAGAGGCCCATGAGTAGGCTGGACGTGGCGGACGACCGGGAGACGGGGCAGTACAAGAGCCGGCTCCGGGAGATGACGGCTGTCCTCCATAAATATGAGATAACCAAGGGGCTGACGCCGGAGAAGCTCCGGATGATACTGGAGGACCTGGGACCTACCTTCATAAAAATAGGGCAGGTCATGTCCATGCACTCGGATATCCTTCCAAAGAGATACTGCGATGAGCTGATGAAGCTCCGCTCGGACGTAAAGCCCATGCCGTTCTCAGAGGTGTCGGAGGTGCTGGACGAATCCTACGGCTGTCCCTGGGGTGCTGTTTTCCGGGAGATCAGTGAGAAGCCGCTGGGGTCGGCCTCCATTGCCCAGGTGCACAGAGCGGTCTTAAAGGACGGCTCCCCTGTGGTCATCAAGGTGCAGAGGAAGGGGATCTACGGCGTCATGGCCAGGGATATCTCCCTCCTGAGAAAGGCGGTGAGGCTTCTTCCGCCGGTGAGCATCAAGGGCATGGTGGATCTGGATATGGTCCTGGGAGAGCTGTGGGATGTGACCCGGGAGGAGATGAACTTTCTCACGGAGGCTGCCAACATGGAGGAGTTTGCCAGGAAAAACGATGGCATCGCCTACGTTGGCTTTCCTGTGCTGTACCAGGAATACACGACGGTCCACGTGCTTGTCATGGAGTACATCGACGGTTTTGGGATAGACGAGAAGGAGAAGCTGCTGGAAAACGGCTATGACCTGAAGGAAGTGGGAAGCCGGCTGGCGGACAACTATATGAAGCAGGTGATAGAGGACGGGTTTTTCCACGCGGACCCGCACCCCGGCAATCTGCGCATCAGGGACGGCAAGATCATCTGGATCGACATGGGCATGATGGGGCGCCTCACAGAGCGGGACAGGGAGCTCATCGCCAAGGCTGTCCGGGGTGTGGCCCTGAACGATGTGGGGCTGATACAGGAGGCGGTCATGGCCCTGGGAGAATTCAAGGAAAATCCGGACCCGAGCCGGCTCTACGAGGACATCAGCAGTCTCCTGTCCAAATACGGCACCGTGGATATGGGAGATATCGATGTGGCGGAGGTCATGATGGACCTGATGGAGGTCATGAAGGAGAACCGGATCATCATGCCCCACGGCCTGACTATGCTGGCCAGAGGCCTGACCCATATGGAGGGGGTGCTGGCTGATATAGCCCCGGAGATCAACATGGTGGAGATCGCGGCGGGGCGCATCAAGGCGAACATCGTTAAGAATTTTGACTGGAAGAAGGAGTTGAAAGGCGGAGGAAAGACGCTGTACCGGGCCGTGCAGAGGGCCCTGGACATCCCGGTGCTGGTCTCGGACGCCGTGCAGGGGTATCTGAAGGGACAGACAAAGGTGAACCTGGACCTGCACGCCTCGCCGGAGCTTGCCAGGCTCCTCCGGAGGATGGTGCAGAATATTGTCATGGGACTGTGGGTCATGGCGCTCCTCATCAGCTCCAGCATCATCTGTACCACGGACATGAGGCCAAAGATATGGGGCATCCCGGCGCTGGGTGCCTTCGGCTATCTCATTGCCTTTGTCATTGTCATGTATGTATTTCTGAAGCATCTGTTTTCAAAAAAATAGAGATACGGCAGAGCTCGTCTTTCTGCCGTATCTTTATTTTTTGGAGTCTAACCGAGGATCCTATGCATGAGCGGGGAAATCCGCCGCGCTGTCAGAGATGCCAGGACGCAGAGAAGGAAATCACCGGAGGCTGTCAGGATAAAGCAGTTGAATATCACCACGCTCCATGGCACCGGCGTGTCAAGCACATAGTTGCTGACAAAATAGTAGTACAGATTGCCGGACAGATACATGACGGTAAACCCTGCCATGGAGATGCCCAGATAGGCAAAAATATGCCTGGGATGAAAGCGCTCTGTCAGCCAGCCAACGACCGCTGCCGTGAACAGAAAGCCGAGCAGAAAGCCGAAGGTGGGCCGCAGCAGATAGGAGGGGCCTCCGCCCGAGGCGAAGATGGGCACGCCGCACAGCCCGATGAGAAGGTAGATCCCCACGCTGAGGCTCCCGTGCTTCCCGCCAAGGATAAATCCTGCCAGCAGGGCAAAGTAGAACTGGAGCGTGAAGTGCATGGGAAGGGGCTGCACCGGGATGGTGATCTGGATAAAGGCCCCGATAGCTACCAGAGCTGTAAACAGGCCGCACAGAGTCAGAGTCTGTACTTTTCTGTCCGCCCTTGGGACGGAGCTTCCGTTATTGTAATTTGTCAACGATATACACCTCCTGCATGTTTTTTTATTATAGGAGAGCTTCCTTTCGTTGTCAAGAAAAGCAGCGCTGCCAGAAGGCGGCGCTGCTTCGGTCTTATGACTTTTTCTTTTCCCGGAGATTGGCCAGAGACGTGATGAGGAAAGCCAGGCCCGCGGCGGCCAGCATACAGATCAGAAACTGGAGCCCGTGGCCCTCATTTGCCATGGCAGGCGCCACAACAGAGGGGACGTAGGCGGTCCCGCGGACATTGAAAAGGCCTACCAGGGCGCCGGAAGCGCAGGCGCTTATGAGGGCGCCGCCAAAGACGATGCGGCTGGAGAACATGAAGGGGTAAGCGGCCTCCACAAAGGTGCCGAAGCATACATTTACGAGGAAGCCCGGGAGAGCCGCCGCAGCCTGCCCTTTATCCTTGGGGAAGAGCACGTTTGCCAGGGTGATGCCGGCTGACACCATGACGAGGCCTGTCATGTCGATGGCTCCCAGGAAGCTGAAGCCGGCCTCCTCCATCTCCAGGAGGACGATGGGCAGGATAGCCGCATGGTACACACCTCCGATGATGGCCGGCCAGATCAGAACGCCAGCCAGGGCTCCCGCCAGCACCGGATTGATGTCAATGGCGGCATTGATGGCGTCGCAGATGAGATTGCCAAGCCAGAGGGCCGCGGGCGATATGAGGTACATGCCGATGAGTCCGGCGGCCAGCCCGCCCAGTCCGCCGGCAGCGATATTAGCCGTTGTCCCCGGAATGTTGTGGCGGAAACAGAAGATACTTATGTAGTAGGAGAAGACACCGGCCACGATACCTGCGATCAGTCCGCCGATGATGCCGCCGTCCACAGCCAGCACGCCGGAGACGATACCGGCCACCACGCCCACTTCCTCCAGGCCCGACACCTGTCTGGCGGCTATGGCGCAGATGACCACCGGGATGGAGGCCACCAGCGTGTCAAACACACCGGACAGGTCCGAAAGGACAGGGATGCGGCTGATGGCAAGGCAGAGAGCCATGGCAATGAAAGCCGGGAGGCTTGTCATCATGATGCCCCGGAAATTGATGCGCTTCCATATGTTGGTCTGGAGATTTTCAGCGGCCTGGGCTCCTGTCTTTCCGATGACGGGGCGGTAGCGGACGCCCCACTCCCTGGCAAAGGCGGTGGTGAAGGCCACGGCCCTTGTGCGGCTGGTGGTCCCTGTGGTGCCGGAGGCGGAGAGGACTCTTCCGCCCATGCTCTGCACCTTTGCCACGGAGCTGCCGCCGGTGCCGGCCAGGGGGAGCTCCGCTTCTATGGCGGCCTGGAATGTGAGGTGGTTGACCTTTTCAGGCTCCGCGCTGACGAACATGACGCCGTCAATCTGCCCTTCACGGACCATCTGTGCGATCCGGGCATCCACCTCCAGAGCCGCCTCGTTGATCTGGGAGAGGGTGCCCTCCTTTTCCAGATGCAGCTCTCCATCCTTCCAGGTGAACAGCCTTGCAGGGCTGTCCGGCCCTGCCGTGTCCAGACTGGAGGATGCCAGTATATACTGCACGGCGGCCACCTGCATCTGGGCGGCCCCTGTCTGCAGAAGGATCTCCTTCATCATGCCATGGATGTCACTTCCGCCCTGCTTAAAGAGATTGCCTCCGCTGCTTCCTATAAATGCGATTTTTTTCATGCACTTTCCTCCTCTACTACTTTATCAAGGTAAACTACTAACAACTTAAACAGTATACCATACAGAAGTGCGGAGCGCAAGATTTTATGTGTCTTGTCACATGTAAAGAATAGTGTTATACTATGTAAAGCTCATGCAAAAAAGGAGAAAGCAATATGGATATCAGAGATGAGATCAACCAATTAAAAAAGGAAAAGGACGCAGTGATCCTGGCGCACTATTACGTGCGTCCGGAGGTGCAAGAGATTGCCGACTATACGGGGGACTCGTTTTATCTGAGCCGGACAGCGGAAAAGCTGACCAGCAAGGTGCTTGTCTTTGCCGGCGTGTCCTTTATGGGAGAGAGCGCCAAGCTCCTGAACCCGGAAAAGGTGGTGCTCATGCCGGATCTGTCAGCGGACTGCGCCATGGCCCATATGGCAGATGCGGGGACTATCCGCAAAATGCGGGATACATACGAAGACCTGGCGGTGGTGTGCTACATCAACTCCACGGCTGAGCTGAAAAGGCATTCTGATGTGTGCGTCACCTCCGCCAATGCGGTGAAGATCGTAAGAGAGCTCCCGAACAAGAATATCTTCTTTATACCGGACAGGAACCTGGCCCGGTTCGTGGCCGCCAAGGTGCCGGAAAAGCATTTTGTGTTCAATGCCGGGTATTGCCCGGTCCATGAGGAGATGAAGCGGGAGGAGATAGAGCGGCTGAAGCTGCGGCATCCGGAGGCACCGGTGCTGGTACACCCGGAATGTCCCGCCGCCATCTGCGATATGGCGGATTATGTGGGGAGCACCTCGGGGATCATCAGGTATGCCGGTGAGAGCTCCGCCAGGGAATTCATTATCTGCACGGAGAGCGGGGTGCGCTGCGAGTTGCAGAAACAGGACCCGGACAAAGTATTTTATTTCCCGGATACAGAGCCGGTCTGTAAAGATATGAAGCTGATCACACTCGAGAAGATAAGAGATGTGCTGAGAACAGGGGAAAATGCGCTGCAGGCAGAGGAAGGCTCTGCCAGCCGGGCCAGGGAGCCTCTGGAGAGAATGCTGGCCCTGGCGGCAAAACAGGAAAAAGGGGTGGAATAAAATGAAGATAAATGCAGACGCAGTCATCGTGGGGACCGGCGTGGCGGGCCTTTTTGCCGCCCTGAGCCTTCCCCGGGAGCTGGAGGTTGTCATGATCACAAAGGCGGACCTGGAGAGCAGTGATTCCTTTCTGGCACAGGGCGGGATCTGTGTGCTCCGTGACGAGGAGGACTATGACAGCTATTTTGAGGATACGATGCGTGCCGGTCACTACGAGAACCGCAGGGAGTCTGTGGACATCATGATACGCGGCTCCCGCCAGGTCATCAGGAGGCTGGTAGGGTACGGAGTGGAATTCGAGAGAGATGGGAAGGTGCGCGGGTGTCCTGGCAAGGCGGGGAGAGGAAAGGATCGCCATACGGGCGCCATTTACCATCCTGGCAAGCGGAGGCATCGGCGGGAGATACCGGCACTCCACCAATTTTCCCCACCTGACAGGAGACGCCATTGACATTGCAAAAAAGCATGGCATCCGGCTGGAGCATCTGGATTACGTGCAGATCCATCCCACCACGCTCTACTCCAGGAAACCGGGGCGACGGTTCCTCATCTCCGAGTCCGTGAGGGGAGAGGGAGCCCTGCTGCTGGACCGGCACGGAGAGAGATTTGTGGATGAGCTGCTTCCCAGGGATGTGGTGACAAAGGCGATCCTGGAGCAGATGGAAAAGGACGGGACGGACCACGTATGGCTGTCGATGGAGCCCATTCCGAGAGAGAAGATACTCAGCCATTTCCCCCATATCTGCCAGCGCTGCCTGGAGGGAGGGTATGATGTGACAAGGGAGTGGATCCCCGTGGTGCCGGCGCAGCACTATTTTATGGGCGGCATCTGGGTGGACAGCGAGAGCAGGACCTCCATGCCGGGACTCTACGCGGCGGAGGATATTGCCCGCAGAACAGTCCAGGATACTCTGGACATGGCAGCGGAAAAAATAGTATAATAAAAAACAGCAAGGAGAAAATGAGATGAACAGGATTACAATGACTCTGCAGGTGGACCACCTGCTCCTGGAGGCGCTGAGAGAGGATATCTCCAGCGAGGATGTGACCACCAACGCGGTGATGAAGGAAGCCGTGCCCGGTGAGGTGGAGCTGATCGCCAAGCAGGACGGCGTGGTCGCGGGACTGGATGTGTTTGAGAGAGTATTCAAGCTTCTGGATGAGGATACAGAGGCAGTTTTTTTCTGCCAGGACGGCGGGAAGGTGACAAAGGGACAGCTCATGGGCAAGGTGACGGGAGATATCCGCGTGCTCCTGTCAGGGGAGAGAGTGGCCCTGAACTATTTGCAGAGGATGAGCGGCATTGCCACCTACACCCGCTCCGTGGCGGAGCTTCTTGAGGGGACCGGTATCCGGCTCCTGGATACGAGAAAGACCACGCCCAATATGAGGATATTTGAGAAGTACGCGGTCCGCGTGGGGGGCGGGTACAACCACCGTTACAATCTGTCTGACGGAGTACTCCTAAAGGACAATCATATCGGTGCCGCCGGCGGCGTCAGGGAGGCGGTCCGCATGGCCAGGGAGTACGCTCCCTTTGTCCGCAGGATCGAGGTGGAGACAGAAAATCTGGAGATGGTGAAGGAGGCTGTGGAGGCAGGCGCCGATATCATCATGCTGGATAATATGTCACCGGAGGAGATGAGGGAGGCGGTCCGGCTCATAGACGGCAGAGCTGAGACCGAGTGCTCGGGGAATGTGACAAAGGAGAACATTGCCAGCCTTGTGTCTGCGGGAGTGGATTATATTTCCAGCGGGGCCCTCACCCACTCGGCTCCGATACTGGACATTTCCATGAAAAATCTCCACGCCTTGTAGGAGGCGGGAGAAAACGAGAAGCAAAGGAGGCCAGAGGGAATGACTGGTTCTGATAGAAGAGAAGATATCGTCCGGCGGATACAGGAGAGCGGCCGGCCTGTCCCTGCAAAGGAGCTGGCCGCTCTCTACCATGTGAGCCGGCAGGTCATCGTGCAGGATATCGCGCTGATCCGCGCCGCGGGCTATGAGATCATATCCACCAACAGAGGATATATACTCGGTACGTCGCCCTTTGTCAGCCGGGTGATGAAGGTGCAGCACACGGACTCCCAGCTGGAGGAGGAGCTGTGCGCTGTCGTGGACCTGGGGGGGACAGTGGAGAACGTCATGGTCAATCACAGGGTGTACGGGCATCTTGAGGCGGATCTGCACATTACCTCCAGGAGGAGAGTGACGGAGTTTATCAATGGGATCAGAAGCGGTAAATCCAGTCCTCTGAAAAATATCACCGCAGGCTATCACTACCACAGGATCACAGCGGACAGCGAGGAGACTCTGGACATGATCGAGGACGATTTAAGAAAAAGGGGGTTCCTTGTGGAGCCGAAGGAGGATGGAGGAGAGGAGCATGACAAGGCTGAGTACACTGTGCTACATTGAACAGGACGGAAAATACCTGATGCTCCACCGGACCGTGAAGAAGGCAGATGTCAACAAAGACAAGTGGATCGGCGTGGGCGGACACTTTGAGAAGAATGAAAGTCCGGAGGAGTGCCTCCTGCGGGAGGTGTGGGAGGAGACGGGATACACCCTCACCTCCTGGCAGTATCGGGGGATCGTTACCTTCATCTACGGGGAGGATACCACAGAGTATATGTCCCTCTACACGGCGGACGGGTTTACGGGTGAGCCTCATCCCTGCGATGAGGGACAGCTGGAGTGGGTGGACAAGGAGGAGGTTCTCCGGCTCAATATCTGGGAGGGGGACAAGATTTTTTTCCGCCTCCTGAATGAGGGCCGTCCCTTCTTCTCTCTGAAGCTGGTCTACGACAGGGCGGACACACTCCTTGAGGCCGCCCTGGACGGAAGGCCTCTGGAGCTCTTCGATATTTTAAATGAGGACGGCACAAGGCGGGGCTTGTGAGGGAGAGGGGCGTTGCCCGCCTGGAGGAAAGCCTTCACTCTCCAGGAGTCGGAGGAGGAGGCTGGATGAACTGAAAATGGTGGGAGATTTCCTGTTTGACAAAAAAGAGAAGGAGCAAGGGTAAAAGATGGGAATGGAAGATATTAAGATAAAGCTGGAAAATGAAGTGCTGGAGGCCCAGGTCAGCCTCCACGGGGCGGAGCTGAAATCGCTGAAGCAGAAGGCGAAGGGGACTGAATACATGTGGCGTGCAGACCCTGCCTACTGGGGAAGGACATCCCCGGTCCTCTTCCCCTTTGTGGGAGGCGTGCGAGACAAAAAATACAGGATTGGAGACGCGGAATATCCTATGGGACAGCACGGCTTTGCCCGGGATAAGGACTTCGCCCTCGTCAGTGTGACGAAGCAGGACGCCTGGTTTGCCCTGGAGGACGACGAGGAGACAAGGAGAGTGTACCCCTTCCCCTTCCGCCTGGAGATCGGCTACCGCCTGGAGGGCAGGGAGCTCCTGGTGATGTGGAGGGTGACCAATACCGGCACCAGCGATATGTATTTTGCCATCGGCGCTCACCCGGCTTTCTGCTGCCCTGTGAGAGAGTGGGAGAAGCAGACCGACTACAGCATCTGTATCCGGGACAGGAAAGGGGAGAAGCTTCCCTCCTTTGTGAACCGGGTGTTTGGTCAGGGGGGACTCGCCACGGACCAGGAGGTCACCTTTGAGCTGCAGGACGGCTGTCTTCCCGTCAGCGAGCATCTCTTTGACGGGGATGCCCTCATCCTGGAAAGCGGGCAGGCCGGCAGCGTCTCTTTGGCGGACCCGAAGGGAAGAGAGTACCTGCGGGTGTCCTTTGACGCCCCCCTCGTGGGGATATGGTCCCCACCGAAGAAGCAGGCCCCCTTTGTCTGCATCGAGCCATGGTACGGGCGCTGCGACAGAGAGGGCTTTGACGGGGAGCTGAAGGACAGGGAGTGGGAGAACAGCCTGGAGCCGGGAAAGGCCTTTGAGGCGTCCTACCGTATCCAGATACTCAGGTAGCGCCCCTGCCGGGATTTTGCATACAGTAAGGCCCTGCGGACTGCAGGGCCTTTTCGACACTATTTTTCTCCGTTCAGAGAGAGGAAGTAAAAGAAGGAATGGTCTATGACTTCTGTCCCGCCTTCCAGGCTCCCCGGCGTATCTGCATAAGCTATGGCGGCCTGCTCCTCCACCTGTGTCTGGATATCTGCCGGCGCCGTGGCGATAGCATCTCCCTCTTCATAGAGGGGGAGTATCTTTCCCCCCTTTCCTACAAAGTAGGCACCGCCGGAGGAAATCGTGACCGGATTCAGCTCTTCTGCGGGGTCGCCCCGGTAGACGGAGGGCTCCGCTGGCAGCACAAAGCAGAGGGTGGAGACCGTGTCTGCCTGGTGGAAATCGGACCAGTACTTTTTCAGGGAGAGCCCGTTGCTGTCCCCCCAGGAGGAAAAGTCCAGGGCAGGCCCGTCCCCCTGGTCAGTGAGGATATAGGTGCTCTCAAAGGATGAGATGTAGGAGTGGACGGAAAAGGTAACGCAGACAGAGCCATCCTCCAGCTGGTATGCGTCATGGACCTCGATATCCTCCACGGGAATCCTCCTGTCCAGGAAGGGCACAGCTTCCAGCACCTTTTCCCTGGCAGCGTCGATGAGAGGTGACTGGGAGGAGGAGAAGACGGAGTAGATGCTGTAGGGGATGAGCAGGAGCAGGACGGCCGCGCTTGCAAACAGGATCGGCCGGTAGATAAGCCTTTGGCCGGCCTTTTTAAAAAAGCTCCAGTCCTCCGCGATCTGGGGGGAGCCCTCTTCGCCGGAAGAGATTTCGGGGAGCTCCCCGCTCATCTGTTCATAGTATTCCCGGCAGCCCTCGCAGCCGGAGAGGTGGTCCTCCACCATGTCTTTGGTGGCGTCACTGCATACGCTGTCCTTGTACAGCGGGAGCAGGTCCCGTATGATATCGCAGGAAATTTTCATAATATACACATCCTTTCAGTCGTTTACTTCAGGCTGCCTTCGGACAGCTCTTTTACGATCTTCATCCTGGCCCGGTAGTAGGTGACCCTGGCCCAGCTCTCCTGTTTGCCGAAGATATCTCCGATTTCCCGGAAGCTCAGCTCTCCCAGGGCTCTCAGGGTAAAGACTTCCTTGTAGGGCTCGTCCAGACAGTGCAGGACCCGGTAGATGGAGAGGCTTTCTGCCTTTCGGATACAGGCGTCCGATATATCCGGCACAGGAGCCTGCCGTTCTGCCAGGCTGTCTCCCGCGGTTTCCTCGCGCACCAGGCGTTTTTCCCTGCGGAGCTGGTCTATGTAGAGATTCCTGGCAATCTGGCACAGCCAGGATGTGACAGAGCAGTTTCCTTTGAAGTGCCGCATCTCTTTGAGAGCCCGGAAAAAGGTCTCCTGGGTGATTTCCTCTGCCGTGTGGGAATCCTTGCTCATGGAGAGGACAAAGAGATACACATCCTTAAAAAAACGCCTGTACAGCTCCTCAAAATCAATCTTCACCGTGTCATTCCCTCCCCTCTTTGCACATTAGACGAAAATCCTGCGACTTTGTTACAGATTTTCCTGAAAAAGTTTCTTTTTTTACAGAAACCGCTATATATGGTATGATAGCGTCAGCATGAGAAATTGTCTACCGGAGGGTGTGGGAGGAGAGGACTGTGCGCTCCGGGGCAGAAGGGAGGGAGAGAGACATGAAGATAGAGATCATAGAGGACGACCGGCTCCTGGGGCAGGCCCTGGAGATCTTTCTGAAAAAAGAGGGGTATGAGACAGTCCTCGCCCGTTCCTGCCGGGAGGCCCGGGAGAGGCTGGACCCCTCTGTATCTCTCCTCCTGGTGGATATCACGCTGCCCGACGGGGACGGGATCGGTCTGTACAGAGAGCTGACAGAACGGGGACATATGCCCGGCATCTTCCTCACTGCCCGGGATGAAGAGGAGGATATGCTGGCCGCCTT
This sequence comes from Lachnoclostridium sp. An118, assembly GCF_002160985.1. Lineage (GTDB taxonomy): Bacteria > Bacillota > Clostridia > Lachnospirales > Lachnospiraceae > Claveliimonas > Claveliimonas stercoravium. The sequence goes on from NZ_NFLQ01000013.1 coordinate 61,699, forward strand.
CGACGCGGGGGCCGATGACTATGTGGTGAAGCCCTTCCCCATGAAGGTGCTCTCCCGTCGGATAAGAGCCGTGATGAGGAGAAATGAGGGCAGCGCCGGCCGGGCCCTCACCTGCCGGGAGCTGATCCTGTATCCGGAGAGGAAGGAGGCCAGTCTGGCGGGACAGCCCCTCCCCCTGACGCCCAAGGAGTACCGGCTGCTGGAGCTCTTTATGAGAAATCAGGGGCGGGTCCTTGGAAAGGAGAGCATCCTGGAGCAGGTATGGGACGTGGACGGACAGTTCGTGGGGGAGGGGACTGTGAGCGTCACGGTGAACCGGCTGCGGAAAAAGATCGATATCTGTCCCGGGCAGGAGAGCTACATCCAGAATGTCTTCGGCCTGGGATACCGCTTTGGAGAGTGAGAGGGAGGAGAGGCTATGTGGATGTGGATCGCGGCGGGAGCCGTTCTGGGGGCAGGGGCTTCTTCTGCCCTTGTCCTCTATATCCAGAGAAGGAGGAGGGCGGCGGAGCTGGAAGAGCTGGCCGGCCTTGTGCGGGACGTGCTGGATGACAGGGAGATAGAAGAGAAGGCGGCTGGGGAAGAGACCCTCTACGGCCGCATAGAGCATATGCTGGTGCGCATACAGCGCATGAACCGGGGGCGGCAGGAGGAGCTTACGGAGAGCAGGAGCCGGGTCCAGAAGCTGATCACGGAGATCGCGCACCAGATGCGCACACCCCTGGCAAACGGAGGCACCTATCTGGAGCTCCTGGAGGGTGAGCTTTCAGAGAGGGAGGACCCTGTGGCCGACCCCGTGCCCATGTATCTGGAGGCTCTGCGAAGCTCCCAGGAAAAGCTCCGCTTCCTGACCGAGGAGTTTATCAGGATTTCCCGGCTGGAAAACAACATTATCCGCATCCGGAAGGAGGAGAGGGATATTGCCGGGACGATAGGGGATGCTCTTGCCCAGGTGCGCCCCATGGCGGAGGAGAAGGGCGTGAGGATTTCAGAACATCTGCCGGAGGGTCTCTCCTGCCCTCACGATCCGGGCTGGTTCGGAGAGGCCCTGTGGAATGTGCTGGACAATGCGGTCAAATACAGCCAGGAAGGAGGACGGATATGGGTGGAGGCATCCAGAGGCGAACTGTACCTGACCATCCGTGTGGCGGATGAGGGCATCGGCATCGACGAGGGGGAGGAGGCCCGGGTGTTCCAGCGGTTCTACAGAGGAAGGCGGACAGCCTCCTATGAGGGGCTGGGCGTGGGCCTCTATCTGGCTAGGGAGATCACGGCCAGGCACGGAGGCTTTATGGAGATACAGCGCAGGGACCCCGGCGTGGAGGTGAGGGTGTGCCTGCCGATCGGATTTGGAGAGATTTAGAGAAGACTGCATTTTTGTTAGGAGTCTGTAAGATTTATCCTCTATACTGAAAACAGAATACGGCGGCAGGGGCGCGTGTCCGCTCCTGCCGCCGCTGCATTATGAAGGAGGACAGGAAGATGGAGATAGTAAGAGCCGCGGGCTTAAAGAAATATTACGTGACAGACACCTATGAGGTCCGGGCCCTGGACGGGGTGACCCTCTGTGTGGAGGAGGGGGAGTTCCTGGCCGTTGTGGGCACGTCCGGCAGCGGCAAGACCACCCTTCTGAACCTGATGGGCGGCCTGGAGGAGCCGACGGCGGGCGGGGTGTGGATACGGGGAAGCAGCCTGAAGGATATGTCCCGGGAGGAGAGGACCGTCTTTCGCAGGAGGAATATCGGGTTTGTCTTTCAGCAGTTCAATCTGGTCCCCATGCTGGATGTATATGAAAATATTGTCCTGCCCCTGCGGCTGGACGGGGAGGAGCCGGACGAGGCCTTTCTGGAGGAGCTGGTGACGGCTCTTGGCATAAAGGGGAAGCTGGGCCGGATGCCCCAGACCCTCTCCGGGGGACAGCAGCAGCGGGCGGCCATTGCCCGGGCCCTCGTCACCAAGCCGGCCATCCTGCTGGCCGATGAGCCCACGGGCAGCCTGGACTCTGTGACGGGCATGGAGGTGATGGGGCTTCTTCGCACCTGCGCGGACCGGTTCCGCCAGACTGTGGTCCTTGTGACTCACCAGGAGGCGGCAGCCCAGATGGCGGACCGGGTCCTGCGCATGTCAGACGGAAGACTGTCGGGGGACAAAGGAGGGGGCAGGCTATGAGAGAGTACAGAGGGAGAATGGCCGGGAGTGCCCGGCAGGCCATGAGGATGCTCTCACGGCGGGGCGCCCGGGCGGCTGCGGGGAGAAACAGGATCCTCTTTTTTGCGGTGCTCTTTTGCACAGCGGCCATGGCCGTTATCTTTACCTTCTCCACAGGAAGGATACAGGCGGAGCAGATACGCTCTGTCCGGCAGGCGGGGACGGCGGCTTCCACCTGCCTTGACAGGGCGGACATGTCCCAGTATGAGTCTATCCGCAGCCTCTCCTATATCCAGGCTGTGGGGAGAAAGACCTATGCCGGCCGGGCAGTGAGTCCCAAGGGAGAGGGCTATGTCTGCCGGCTGTCGGCCCTGGATGAGGTCGGCTGGGAGGTCATGGAGAGCCCTGCCTACACGGAGATAGAGGGCCATTACCCGACCGGAGAGCAGGAGATCATGCTGCCGTTGCGGGCGCTTGACGACCTGGGGATCAGCCGGCCCCGGGAGGGAATGGAAATCTCCCTGGAGGTGGAGAAGGGACTTTTTGAGAAGAGCCGGGAGACCTTTCTCTTAAGCGGCTGGTACACGGACTACACGGAGGTCTCCGGTGGGGAGGCCCAGGGCTATATCTCCGTGGCAAAGCTGGAGGACTGGGGAGGCAGTCTGAAGGAGGAGACGGAGCTTCTCATCCTGCAGAGGGATACTCTTGACGGACAGCAGGCGGAGGAGCGGCTCTACCGGGATGTGGGGCTGGAGACGGACGCCCAGCGGTTCACAGGAGGGAACACGGCCTCCTACGAGGCAGTGCGGCGCCTGGCCGGGGGTTACGGGACGGCGGCATTGGCGGCGGCAGTCATCCTGACAGGCATGTTCTTCCTCATCTACAATGTGATGCAGATCTCCATGGCCGGGGATGTCCGGCAGATGGGACTTCTGCACATTCTGGGCATGACGGACGCGCAGCTTCGGGATTTTTATCTGGGCCAGCTAAAAGGTTCGGTCCTGGGCGGGGTGCTGGCGGGGACCGCCCTGTCTGCCATCCTTCTGCTTACGTGGGTGCCGCGGATACTGGGGGAGAAGTACCTGAGAGACTGGGGCGGAGCCGAAAGCGTCACATTTTTCCACCCCGGCATCCTGGCAGCCTGCGCCGCCTTTGCCCTGCTGGCAGCAGGCGGGGCGGCTCTTCCGGTCATCCTGAGGGCGGTCTCCCTGAACGCCCTGGAGGCCTCCGCCTACACCGGGGGAAGACCGGGAAAGAGGAGAAAGAGAAGAGCGGTCACAGGAGAGCAAAAGAGGAGAAGGCCCCGCTCACCAAAGAGAGAGCTTGTCTTCATGGCCTGGCAGAATGTGACCCGCCACCGGGGCAGGTTCCTCCTCACCGTCCTGTCCCTGTCCCTCGGGATGGAGGCGGCCCTGGGGGCTCTTGTGGTGGCCCGGGGTGCGGACTACAGGGGCGCCGTGGCCAAGAGGCCGGATTTTGTAGTGGCGGGGAGCTCCTGCTATCCCGCGGAGGAGGGGGAGGGAGACCTGGGAGGAAATCTGGAAAAGGACCCCTTCCTCACAGGCAAGGACGGATTTTCTCTTCTCTATGACAACGACTATGATGAATTCTCTCCCATCAGCCCGGAAGTAAAAGAGCAGCTCCTGACCGCGGAGGGCGTGGATCAGAGCAGCGTGAAGCTGGCAGAGGGCGGCTATCTGTCTCCCGCCTTCAGCAGGAAGGGGCTGGAACCCCTGAACGACAGCGGTGACAGCGTAGAAGAGCTAGAGGAGGAGTACGGAAGCACCGGACTTCCGGTGGAGGTCATGCTGGGGGCAGACTTCTGCACAGTCCAGATCCTGTCGGAGGAGGAGATACAGGAGCTGACAGATTTTGCCAGGGAGCAGGACATGGGGCTTGACATGGACAGCCTGGCGGGAGGAAACGGCGTCCTTCTCCTCCATGACCACATCCTGTCCCCGGCCAGGGAAAAGCTGGCCAGAGAGAGCGTGGGGGAGCCCATCACCTTTTCCGCACTCTGGACAAAGGAGGAGAGGGAGAGAAGGATGGAGGCCACACAGGAGGAGCTGGAGCAGATGGGAGAGGTGCAAAGACAGACCTCCCAGCCCCTCACTCTGTGCGGCTACATGAACACGAAGGCGGAGGGGTTCCCGGATTTTCCCAGGAGCTGGCACGGGGAGAACATCCTCTATTTTGTCACCAGCCGGGAGGGATTTGAAAAGCTCCCCACAGAGGCAAAGACGCTCCTTGTGGAGCTGGACGCAGAGGATGGCCGGGAGGCGGATGTCCAGAAGGACATCGAGAGGATCACCGCGGCGGAGAACAGGAAGAGGGACGAGGCGGGGGAGGCCGGTGTCTTCTTCATCAGCGCCGGGGACCTTCTTGAGGAGGCCGGAAGCTACATCTTTGTCAGCAACCTGGTCTTTGCTGTCATCGCAGTCCTTCTCATCTTTGCCGGGCTCCTGAACTACTTTAATGTCTGCGTCACCGGTATCTTGTCACGGCGCGGGGAGTTTGACATGATGGAGAAGATTGGCATGACCAGGCGGCAGCAGCGGTGGATGCTGGCGGCGGAGGGGGGCTTCTATGTCCTGACAGCGGCAGTTCTCCTCTTGACGGCGGGGAGCGCCCTCCTGGCAGTCCTGGGGGCCGTCATGGAAAGGAGGATATCCTGGTTTGCCTTCCACTGGCCCGCGGGTCCGGCGGCGCTGATGACGGCAGGGCTTTTTGTCATCTGCCTGGGAGTGCCCTTCCTGGCCTGCAGGAGGGGGAGTTTAAGCCGGTAAAATATGGAAACAAATAGGGAAACACAGCGGGAAGCAGAGACAGGAGCAGCGGCCTCTGCTTTTTCGCATAAGTTTTACTTATAGATATGAGGAGGCGAAGAAGCTGATGAGAGAGTATGCGCCGGAGGCCTCCTTCGCATCCTGGGCTTTTCGCTTTGCGGCCAGCCAGGAGGGCGTGGCGCGGGTACTGTCCGGCATGAATACCGTGGAGCAGGTGATGGACAATACGGCCACGTTCAGGGATTTCAGACCCATCACAGAGGAGGAGCTGGGGATCATCCGGCAGGTGACAGGGATCATAGAGAAGCATACGCCCATCCCTTGCACGGCCTGTTCCTACTGCACCCACGGATGTCCGAAGGGGATTGCCATCCCGGAGTATTTTGCGCTGTACAACAGCATATCCCGGACCACCGGCAGCTTTTCCAGCCATGCGGTCTACTATAACAATATGAGCCTGAGGCACGGGAAGGCCAGCGACTGTATCGGCTGCAGGCAGTGCGAGCGGGCCTGTCCCCAGCATCTGCCCATCACTGACTATCTGAAGGATGTGGCGGCCAAATTTGAGGCGGGCAGCAGCTTCCCGACAAGGAAATAGATGAGTGAGGAGCCGAAATAGAAGATCAGGCGGTTAAAGTAGGCAGTAGACAAACCGCCTTCCTTTTTGCTAGACTGTAACTGACAGACAGGGTACGGTCAGTGAGAAGGAAGGTGGTCTTTTGCTGCTCAGACAGATGAAATTGTTCTGGGTCAGGGAGCAGAGCAATTACTATATCGAGGAGTTTGCCCGGATGCTGAGGGGCCTCCTCGGGGAGCCCCGGGATGACTTTCGGGGGCAGGAGAGATGAAACAGATTAATTAAACATATTTATCATAACAGAAAAGGAGAGCGGACTATGAATTATCGTGAACTGGGAAATACGGGGCTGATGGTCAGCGAGATCGGACTTGGCTGTGAGGGATTTGCGGAGGACGGCTGCCGGGGGGCAAAGCTGCTCCTGGACGAGGCACAGCGCCAGGGTATCAACTACTTTGATCTCTATACATCCAATCCCCAGGTGCGCTCCGCCGTGGGGGAGGCCCTCCGGGGGAGGAGGGACAGATTCATCATCCAGTCCCATGTCTGTTCTGTCTGGAAGGACGGCCAGTACAAGCGTTCCAGAAACATTGATGAGGTAAAGGCGGGCATGGAGGAGATGCTCCGCCTGCTCCGGACAGACTATATTGACGTGGGGATGATCCACTATGTGGACTCCATGAAGGACTGGCAGGAGATCGCGCAGGGGCCGGTGCTGGCCTATGCAAAGGAGCTGAAGGAGCAGGGCGTGATACGCCACATCGGCCTGTCCAGCCACAATCCTGAGGTGGCCCTGGCGGCGGTAAAGAGCGGCTCCATCGAGGTGCTCATGTTCAGCGTCAATCCATGCTATGACCTGCAGCCGGCCAGCGAGGATGTGGAGGAGCTGTGGGCGGAGAAAAACTATGAGAGCCATCTGGTGAACATGGATCCGGAGAGGCAGGAGCTCTACGAGACATGCCAGAGGCAGGGAGTGGGCGTGACGGTCATGAAGGCCTTCGGCGGAGGGGACCTGCTGGATGAGAAGATGTCCCCGGCGGGAAAAGCGCTGACAGCGGTCCAGTGCCTCCACTATGCACTGACCCGCCCGGCGGTGGCCACCGTGCTGGCCGGGGCCCACAGCGTGGAGCAGCTTCGGGAGAGCCTTGCCTACGAGACGGCGTCGGAGGAGGAGAGGGACTATGCCCCCGCCTTTGCCTCCTTCCCCAACATAAGCTGGGAGGGACACTGCATGTACTGCAGTCACTGTGCTCCCTGCCCGAAGAGGATCGATGTGGCCTCTGTCACGAAATTCCTGAACCTTGCGAGGGCTCAGAAGGAGGTGCCGGAGACCGTGCGCGAGCACTATGAGGTGCTGGAGCACCACGCCGGAGAGTGCATCCGGTGCGGAGCATGCGAGACCAGATGTCCCTTTAAGGTGCCCATCATGGAGAATATGGCCAGGGCAGCGGAAATGTTTAGAAAATAGAGAAATACCGCCCGGATCAGGCGTTGGCTCTGGTCCGGGCGTTTTTTTGCATCCTGCGGGGAGAGGGAGCTGTAAAAGAGCATCTGGCTGAGGCTGTGTCCGCCTACGGCGCTAATGTGATGCTTGCCTACGGCGGAGGCTCCGTGAAAAAGAACGGTATCTACGACGAGGTGAAGTCCATCCTGGAAGGTGCGGGAAAGAAGGTGACAGATTTCTCCGGCATCATGTCCAATCCCACCTACGCCAAGGTGCAGGAGGGAGCGAAGCTCGCAGAGAGTGAGCATATTGACTTTATCCTGGCAGTAGGCGGCGGCTCTGTCATAGACTGCTGCAAGATCGTCGCGGCCCAGGCCAGGACAGACAAGGACCTGTGGGAGATGGAGATGAAAGAGCATAAGTTCCCCACGGACGTGCTGCCCATGGGAGCCATCGTCACAGCCTCCGGTACCGGAGCTGAGATGAACGGCGGCGCGGTCATCACCAATGAGGAGAAGGTGGTCAAGGCAGGCATGGCTGACGCGGCGCCCAGATTTGCCATCCTGGACCCGGCCTGCACCATGTCTGTTCCCAGGATGCAGGTGATCTCCGGCGCATTTGACACCCTAAGCCACGCCATGGAGACGTATTTCGGAAGCTCCGATGAGGACAATGTGTCCGATGATGTCGCCCTCGCTGTCATGAGGAACACGGTAGTCAACATGAAGCGCCTCATGGGAAATATCGATGACATCCAGGCCAGGGGCAACCTGATGTGGGACTCCGCCATGGCAGAGAACGGTATCCTGAAGGTGGGGAGGGTGACTGACTTCCAGTGCCATCAGATGGAGCACCAGATGGGAGCCTACACGGACTGCAACCACGGTCAGGGACTGGCTGTGATCCATCCGGCCTACTACCGCCATATTGTCAAGGATGCGGAGGAAAAATTCGCAAAATTCGGCAGGGAGGTCTTTGGCGTTGACACGGCGGAGAAAGCGGTGGAGGCACTGGCGGATTTTATCCGGGAGTGCGGCCTTCCCACAAAGATGAGCGAGCTGAGGTCAAAAGCGGAGATCACGCCGGAGCTCCTTAGAAACGTGGCGGACACATGCAACATCATCAAGACTGATCCGAGAGAGCTGACACACGATGAGATTTACGACATTCTGATGGAGTGCATGTAGGACAAAAGCGCAGGCAGGGCAAATGTCCATGCATGCGTGCGCACGGGAATGTGCAGCAGGAATATAAGAGGTGATCTTCAGATGCAGACATGGCTGATCACCGGCTGTTCCGGCGGCCTTGGCAGAGGGACTGCCAGGGCCGCTTTAAAAGCCGGAGAAAATGTGGCTGTGACAGGAAGGAATACTGAGACGCTCAGGGAGCCGGCCGGACGAGATAAGGCAGTGGAGCAGAGTGAGCAGCCGTACAGACTACAGATGATCTAACTGTTTCACTTGACCGCGTGGTACGCAAAAAAAGGAGAGCGAAAATGGTACAGGCAGATACAAAAGTGGTGGACGTGATCGACGACGCGGTCCGCTTCTGGGAGAAGAACAGAACGGGAAAGAAGGCGTAAAACCATGAGAAAAAAGGAAATATCGGAAAAAGAGCTGTTCGAGGATATGCCGGTCCCCAGGGCAGTGGCGACGCTGGCCATCCCCACCATCATCAGCCAGGTGGTGACCATGATCTACAACCTGGCTGACACCTTTTTTGTGGGGCAGATAGGCAATCCCTATATGGTGGCCGCAGTCTCCCTTGTGTCCCCCTGGTTCAACCTGCTCACAGCCCTGGGCAATCTCTTTGGCCTGGGAGGGGGCAGCCTGATATCCAGGATGATGGGGAAGAACAACCACAGGGACATCAAGCACGTCTCTGCCTTCAGCATCTGGGGCGGGGCGGCGGTGACTCTGCTTTTTTCTCTTCTCACCTGGCTGCTGCGGGAGCCTCTGCTCAATTTCCTGGGCGCCAGCTCCGACACCTACGGCTATGCCCAGAGCTACCTGGACTGGGTGGTGGTGCTGGGAGGCGTGCCCACCATGCTGAGCCTCTCCATGGGGCATCTGTTGCGGAGCGAGGGGCACGCCCGGCCGGCCAGCATGGGCATGATGTTCGGCGGCATACTGAACGTGATCCTGGATCCGGTGCTGATATTCGGGTTCCATCTGGATGTGGCTGGGGCGGCTATGGCCACGGCCCTCTCCAATCTTGCCTCCCTTGTATTTTTTGTCATCATGTACATAAGGCTTGGGGACAAGACATCCGTATCCCTGCTCCCAAGGTACTTTACCCTGCGTTTTATCCGGCCTGTCTTCTCTGTGGGACTGGCCTCCGCACTGGCCACAGGGCTTGGGAATCTGTCCAATATGGTGATCGTAAAGCTGGCCTCGGGATACGGAGATATCCCTGTGGCGGCCTACGGTATTGTCAAGAGGATCGACCAGTTCCCGCTGAACGTGTCCATGGGGCTGTGCCAGGGATTTATGCCCCTGGTGGGCTACAATTACGCGGCGAAAAATTATAAGAGGATGCGCTCGGTCTCCTTCTTCTCCTGGAAGACGGCCGTGGTCATGTCCGCCTGCTTTGTGGCCTGCTTTGCCGTGTTCGCACCCCAGATCCTGCACCTCTTTATCCCGGAGGCCCAGACAAGCACTCTGGGAGCCGGCTTCCTTCGGATCGCCTGTCTGGCAGTGCCATTTACAGCGGTGAATTTCCTCATCAGCTACACACTGCAGGCCATGGGCAAGGGAACCCAGTCCGCCATCCTCACCTTCAGCAGACAGGGACTGCTCAATATCCCGCTGCTGGTCATCATGGATATGACCATTGGCCTCTACGGAATGATATGGACCCAGCTTGTGGTGGAGCTGATCATGCTCCCGGTATCCCTTGGCATGTACATGCACACATGGAGAAAACTGAAATAGCGGCAAAGAGAAAAGGAGGACTCCAGTATGAGACAGAAGCTTGTGATATTCCTGCTGGCAGGCGCGATGGCCCTGCTGTCAGCCGGCGCCGGGCAGGCGGAGACGTCCTGGGCGGTAACGGAGGGAACGCAGGAGTACAGGGGGTTTGCCCTGGACAATGTGCTCCACTCGGAGGAACAGGGGGATATCCATTTCAATCTGTATGTGCCGGACAGCTACGACGGCAGCAGTCCTGTGCCCGTCTTCTTTACCCTGCCAGGCTATGAGGGCCTGTATTTCCAGGGGGTGGGCGAGAACCTGTACAGGGAGGATTTCGGCTTTACAGCCCAGGAGTATGACCCGGACATGATCATCGTGGCCCCTCAGCTCTCCGGATGGGATGAGGAGTCGGCGGACCAGACCATCGCCCTGGTGGAATATTTCCTGGACGCCTACAACATCGACAGGGAGCGGGTCTACGGGGAAGGCTACTCTGGCGGCGGGGAGACCATGTCCCGGGTGATGGGAAAAAGGCCGGACCTTTTCACTGCCTACCTCCAGTGCAGCTCCCAGTGGGACGGGGACTACGAGCCGGTAACGGAGAGCCGCACGCCGGTCTATATCGCGGTGGGAGAGGATGACGAGTATTACGGCTCCGGACCCTCCCGCGAGGCGTATGAAGCTCTCCGGGAGCTGTATCTGCAGGAGGGACTCTCGGACCAGGAGATCAATGAGCTCCTGGTGCTGGATGTGAAGGGGGCGGATTATTTTGAGAGCCGGGGCGCCTCCAGCCAGCACGGCGGCGGAGGCTTCTTTGCGCAGGACAGTGAAATTATGGGCTGGCTTTTTGGAAAATAGCGTATTAAAATAAATAAGAGACTTCATCCGTTAGGAGAGGACCAAGGAGGAGAGGCCTATGTATAACCTGCAACTGGAGACATTTATCGTTGTGGCGGACCTGGGGAGCTTTAACAAGGCGGCGGAAGCCCTCTACATCACGCCCCCTGCCGTCACGAAGCAGATCAATCTTCTTGAGAAGGATCTGGGCCTGAAGCTCTTTATCCGCACCCACCGGGGCCTGGCCCTGACAGAGGCGGGAAAGTCTCTGTATAAGGACGCAAAGTACATTATCCAGTACTGCAAGGAGTCTGTGGAGCGGGCGAAGAAGGCCATGCAGGAGAAGGACAATGTGATCCGGATCGGTACCTCTCCCATGACGCCGGCGGCTCCGCTTGTACAGACCTGGTCCAGGGTGCAGAAGGAGTACCCGGACATCAAGCTCCAGATGGTCCCCTACATGAACAGCCAGGAGAGTGCCAGGGAGATACTGAAGAACCTGGGAAAAAATATCGACATCGTGGCGGGCATTTTCGATGAGACCATGCTCAAGCTGCGGCAGTGTGCGGGGCTGGAGCTCTCCAGGCAGCGTATCTGCTGTGCCGTGTCCGTCAACCACAGGCTGGCGGAGAAGGATGTCCTCACCTTCCAGGATCTGTACGGCCAGAATTTCCTCATGATGCACCGGGGGTGGAGTAACTATGTGGATGAGGTCAGAGATGACATATGGAAAAACCATCCCCAGATCCATGTGGTGGACTTTGACATCTACAGTGTGGACATTTTCAATCAGTGTGAGAACAGCAGCGATATCCTGATGGTGGTGGAGAACTGGAAGGACGTGCATCCTCTCCTGAAATTTATCCCTGTGGAGTGGAAATATACCATCCCCTACGGTATCCTGTACTCTCCCCAGCCCTCTGAATTGGTAAAGCGGTTCCTGAAAGCTATCAAAAAGGCAGTATAAAACAGCTGTATCACAGCTATAAAGCGAAAGGTATCAACTGGGAAACAAAAGGAGACTTCTTATGAGGTTTCTTTTTTATTACAATGAAACCAGGAGCAGAGGAGGAAGTATATATGAATAATTTTATATATGAGAACAGGACAAAGGTCTACTTCGGACAGGGATGTGTGAAGGAGTTCCTCACCTGCCTTTTGAGGGACTATGACACAGTCATGATGGCCTACGGCCAGGGCTCTGTGAAGAGGAACGGGATCTATGACGAGATTTTGAACATTCTCATGAAGGAGGGAAAGAATGTAGTGGAATTTTCCGGCATCATGCCCAATCCCACCTACGAGAAGGTCCTGGAAGGGGCAGCGCTGGCAAGGGACAGGCAGGTACAGGTTATCCTGGGGATCGGCGGGGGCTCTGTCATGGACTGTGCCAAGGCGGTTTCCCTTGCCGCCAGGTGCAGCGGGAACGCCTGGGAGAACTACTGGGCGAGAAGGGGCATCATTGACTTTGAACCCATACCGGTGGGTGTGATCCCCACCACGGCGGGGACAGGAAGCGAGTGCAACGGCGCCGATGTCATCACCAACGGGGAGCTGAAGATAAAGACAGGCTACGACTACCCGAGGTGCAATCCCAGGTTTGCCCTGATGGACCCTGCCTACACCTTCAGCGTGCCTGGAGAGCAGCTGGCGGCGGGCGCCTTTGACAGTCTCTCCCACGTCATGGAGACCTACTTCAGCGAGCCCGACGAGCAGAACGTCTCTGACGAGATCGCGGAGGCGCTGATGCGCAGCATCATAAGGAACGTCCGCCTGGCAGTGAAGGACCCGGAGGACTATACCGCCAGGAGCAACCTGCTGTGGGACTCCACCCTGTCAGAGAACCGGCTCATCAAGCTGGGAAAGAAGTGCGATTTTTCCTGTCACCTCATGGAGCACCAGCTGGGGGCTTACACAGATTGCGGCCACGGGCAGGGGATGGCAGTGCTCCATCCGGCCTACTATCGACATATCTTCAGGGACGGGCTGGACAAATTTGGAAGGTTTGCCGCCAATGTGTGGATGATCCCGCGGGAGAAGAAGAGCAGGGAGGAACTGGCCGCAGCCGGGCTTGATGCCCTGGAAGCGTTCATCCGGGAGCTTGGCCTTCCCACATCCCTTCGCCAGCTGGGAGTCAGAGATAAAAAGCAGCTTCCGGTCATTGCAGGCTCCTGCCATTTTTCCCCGGGAGGCTACCGGAAGATGATGCCGGAGGAGATACTGGAAATCCTTCAGGAGTGCTTTTAGGGAGGAGTTTGCGGGAGGCTGGCGTACGGTCGACCGCTCTTTCCGTTTATCTATGCAAAAATTTAAAAATTCTTAAACATTTTCCCAACATTATTTAAAAAAATCTCCTGTATATTTAAGTCATTAAAGACAGGAACGGTATTTGGCGGACTGATGAGAAGCTGAGCAAGACTTCCGCAGTGGGAGGGAAAAAGATGAATATGAGAAATTTTGTCATGAAGGAGAAGGAGGCCCGGGATTGCTGCATTTCAGAAGAAAACGCACAGGTCGAGATACGTGACGGGTTTAACTGCAACCTGGTAGTCCAGCACTACACAGAGAGCAGAAGGGTCATCATCTACATTCCGCAGAGCTGGCAGAAGACCATTACGGTAGAGGTAAACGGCGGGGCGATATTCTGCCGCCAGAGGGAGCCCTACAGAGGGCTCAGGCTGTCTGTGAAAAGGGGAAAGATATTTTGACATTTTGAGGGATCTGTCTATACAGAGCGCCTGTATTGAGAATGGCAGGCGGCGCTCCGTTCTGGTATAAAAAGTATAGAATAATGCGGAAACGGAGGAGTTGCTTTGAATATCCTGATCACCCTTGACGAGAACTATTTTCCCCGGCTGCGTGTTCTCCTCACGTCACTGAAGATGAACGATCCCGGGGAGCATTTTGACATCTATCTGCTGTACAGCGGCCTGTCGGAGCGGATGCTGCGGGCAGTGGAGAGATGGTGCCGGGCTGCGGGCTACGAATTCCACCCCATCCGGATGGACGGGGACCTGTTTGAAAATGCACCTGTGAGCAGCAGGTATCCGACTGAGATGTACTACCGCCTGCTGGCGTCCCGTCTGCTGCCGCAGGAGCTGAACCGCATCATCTATCTGGACCCGGACATACTGGTCATCAACCCCCTGCGGCCCCTCTGGGAGACGAACATGTCCGGATGGCTCTTCGGAGCCGCCGCCCACACGGGAAAGACGGAGCTGGCCAACGATGTGAACCGGCTCCGCCTGGGAGTGGAGCACGATTACTACAATTCCGGGGTGCTCCTGATGGACCTGGAGCTTGGGAGGGAGGAGATCATCCCGGAGGAGATATTCCGGTATGTGGAGGAGCACCGCATGGAGCTGCTGCTGCCGGACCAGGATCTGTTGAACGCCATGTTCGGGGAGCGCATCTTCCCCCTGGACGACGCTGTCTGGAACTACGATGCACGCAACTACAACAACTACGTCATGAGGAGCTCCGGGAAATACAGTGTGAAGTGGGTCATGGAAAACACGGCCATCCTGCACTTCTGCGGGAAGGCAAAGCCCTGGAAGCCGGGCTATATCTACCGTTTCGGGGTGCTGTACCAGCACTACGAACAGCTGGCCGGACGCTCCTGGCAGCCCTATCTGTAGCTGCGCTATATACTTACAGGTTTATACAGAGAAACTAAACGAGTCTTCTTAGGAGGACTCGTTTTTTCTATAATAAAACTGTAAAAGCCAGTTTCAATATGAAAAGAAAGGACAGTGAAGATATGAAAAAGCAGATTGCGGCCATACTGACTGCAGCCGTATTTGCCCTTGGCGTGACCGCCTGCGGGGCCGCCGCGGATGAGATTACTTCCTGGGCGGAAGGCCTGGGGCTGTAGAAGGCCCTTTACAGGGACCGGCGGCGTAAATGGGTTGCTGGTCTTTTCAGATGAGAAGACAAAAGGAGGAGAGAAAAATGGTAAAAAAAGTATTGATCATATCGGCAAGCCCGAGGACGGGCGGCAACTCAGACCTGCTCTGCGACCAGTTTAAAAAGGGAACGGAGGAAGCGGGAAACACGGTGGAGAAGGTACAGCTGCAGAAGCAGAAGATAGGCGGCTGCCTGGCCTGCTACGGCTGCCGGGGAACCGGCGTCTGTGTCCAGAAGGATGATATGGAGGAGCTGCTTGACAAAATGGTAGAGGCGGACGTCCTTGTCCTGGCCACACCCGTATATTTCTACTCCATGGACGGCCAGCTCAAGACCATGATCGACCGGACGCTGCCCCGGTACACCCAGATAAAGGACAAGGAGCTGTATTTTATCGCCACAGCGGCAGCAGGGCGAAGAGCCATGGAGAGGACCATGGACGCCATGCAGGGCTTTGCCGACTGCCTGCCGGGAGCCCGGGTCATGGGCCGCATCTACGGGGAAGGCGTGTACCAGAAGGGGGAAGTGGAGGCTACTGCCGCCTTTGAACAGGCCTATGAGGCGGGCCGGTCTCTGTGACAGAGAAAAATCAGACAGGAAAGAAGGAATGAAGAAGATGAAGAAGCGTATTTTGGGAAAAGACCTGGAGGTGTCAGCCATTGGGCTTGGATGCATGGGGATGAGCCATGCCTACGGGCCGGCGGCGGACAAAAAGGAGATGACGGAGCTGCTGGCGCAGGCCGTGGACAAAGGATACACCTTTTTTGACACAGCGGAGGTGTACGGGACGCCGGAAAATCCCCACGACAACGAGGAGCTCCTGGGGGAGGCGCTGAAGCCGTACCGCAGCCAGATCGTGCTGGCATCCAAGTGCGGCATCCGCTTTGACGAGACCTCCGATGCGGTGAACAAGCCCCTGATACCGGACGGCAGGCCGGAGACCATCAAAAGGTCCATTGATGGCTCCCTGGAGCGCCTGCAGACAGACCACCTGGACCTCTACTATATCCATCGGATCGACCGCAGCGTGCCCATTGAGGAGACGGCCGGGGCCATGAAGGAGCTGATGGAGGCCGGGAAGATCACCCACTGGGGGATCTCCGAGGCGGACGAGGAGACCCTGAGGCGGGCCCACGCAGTCTGCCCTGTGACGGCGGTGCAGAACCGGTACTCCATGATGTACCGGAACTACGAGGCCCTGTTCCCGGTGCTGGAGGAGCTGCAGATCGGCTTTGTGGCCTTCTCCCCGCTGGCAAACGGCTTCCTGACCGCAAAGTACGGCAAGGAGTCAAAGTTTGAGAAGGGCACAGACTACCGCAGCGCCATGCCCCAGTTCACCCCGGAGGCCATAGACAAGAACCAGGAGATGATAGGGTTTATCCAGGAGATAGCGGGGAAAAAGCAGGCCACTCCCGCCCAGATATCCCTGGCCTGGATGCTGGCAAAGGAGCCCTGGATCGTACCGATCCCGGGGACGAGAAAATACGACCGGCTTGTGGAGAACGCGGATGCCTCTGAAGTGGAGCTGACGGACCAGGAGGTGCAGGAGATTGACAGGATACTGGACACCGTGCCCATGTCGGCTGTGTTCGGCGGATTGAGAGTGGAGGAAGAGAAGACAGGAAAATAGTCCGAAAACAGAAAGGAAGATGCGTTATGGAATATGTGACACTGAACAAGCTGGGCCTTACCTACATGGACCTGTACCTCATCCACCAGCCTCTGAACGACTACTACGGGGCGTGGCGCGCCATGGAGGAGCTCTATAAGGAGGGGAAGATACGGGCCATCGGCGTGTGCAGCTTCTATCCGGATCGGCTGGCGGACCTGATATCCTTCAACGAGGTGGCTCCGGCAGTGGACCAGGTGGAGGCAAATGTCTTCTTCCAGCAAAATGAGTCCCGGAAATATATGCAGTCCAAAGGGGTTGTCATGGAGGGATGGGCGCCCTTTGCGGAGGGAAAGAACGACCTCTTCCACAACGAGACGCTCATGAAGATAGGGGAGAAGCACGGGAAGAGCGTGGCCCAGGTGGTCCTTCGCTGGCTCCTCCAGAGGGGCATCGTCTGCATCCCCAAGAGTGTGAAAAAGGAGCGGATGGAGCAGAACTTCGACGTGTTTGACTTTTCCCTGGACAGCGAAGACCTGGCCCAGATTGGGGCTCTGGACACGGGAGTGAGCTGCTTCTTTGACCACCATGACCCGGCTGTGGTGGAAAATCTGGCCGGCCTGGTGAGAAACGTGTAGGGGAGGTGCCGGTTTGAAAAAGAAGGTTGCCATTGCAGTGATCGCAGTGCTCTGTATCATTGCCTACTATCTGTACCGGATGTGGCACATGCTCAGCACTACCATGGGAAGGGTGGAACAGACACAGGAGCACCAGTCCCACAGGGCGTCCGGCGGGTCTTCGGATGAAGAGGACGTATCTGTTGTCTATATGACAGAGGAGATCACGCCGGAGGGGCTGATGAACGCCTATCAGGCTCTGGGCGTGGAGCTGACAGGGGACAATATTGGCGTGAAGCTGTCCACGGGAGAGCCGGGCAGCAATTATCTGGACCCGGACCTGATCGCAGACCTGGTGCATCACGTGAACGGCACCATCGTGGAGTGCAACACGGCCTACCAGGGGTCCCGCACAGAGACCCAGATGCACTACCAGGTGGCCAGCGACCACGGCTTTACGGATATTGCGGATCTTGTCATCATGGACGAGGACGGGTCTGCCACTATCCCTGTGGAGGGAGGCACCCGGATGACGGAAAACCTGGTGGGAGCCCATTTTCCCGAGTATGACGGCTTTCTGGTACTGTCCCATTTTAAGGGGCATGCCATAGCCGGCTTTGGAGGAGCCATCAAGAACATTTCCATAGGTATGGCCTCCCAGGAGGGGAAATGCCTGATCCACACAGACGGCCAGAGCCATACAAGTCCATGGGGTGGTGCCCAGGACCCCTTCCTGGAGTGCATGGCGGAGGCGGGCAAGTCTGTCCGGGACGCGGTGGATGGAAACATCCTTTACATCAATGTGCCGAACCGCCTCTCGGTGGACTGCGACTGTGACTCCAGCCCGGCGGAGCCGGATATGCACGACATCGGAATCCTGGCGTCCACCGATCCTGTGGCCCTGGACCAGGCCAGTGTGGACCTGGTCTACGAAGCGGAGGACGGGGCCTCCCTTGTGGAGCGGATGGAATCCCGCAATGCGGAGCACGTCCTGCAGCACGGGGAAGAAGTAGGCCTGGGAAACAGGAGCTATGAGCTTGTGTCCATAGATGAGCAGTGAGAAAATAGTGGGATAAAGGAGTGGAAGGAGGCGGACATGGCGGAAGTGCTGGAAAGAGAGTTCATCTACGTCAGCTATTACTTTATGGTGCAGCTCCGGCAGATATTCCTCTACTGGGTGCTTGGAATGGTGATCGGGTCTTTTATCTCCGTCTTTGCCAAAAACGCTATCCACAGCCTTTTTGCGGGGCTGAGGGACAAAAAAATAGGAATCTGGGGCGTTGTGCCCGCAAGCTTCCTTGGCATCCTCTCCCCTCTGTGCATGTACGGGACCATTCCCATAGCAGCCTCCTTCTCCAGACAGGGGATGCGGGACGACTGGCTGGCGGCTTTTATGATGAGCAGCATCCTTCTCAATCCTCAGCTGGTGCTCTACAGCACGGCTCTTGGGGGCACGGCCCTGGCTGTACGCGTGATAAGCTGCAGTCTCTGCGGGATGGCGGCTGGCGCGGCGGTGCGCTTTGTCTTCAGGGAGAGGGAGTTCTTTCACTTTGACGGGTTTGCCCCGGCAGCCAGCAGGGACACTGACCCCAGCCCATTGTGGCGTTTCCTCAAAAACCTGGGGAGGAATGTCCGGGCTACAGGACTCTATTTTCTGATGGGAGTCCTTCTTTCGGCCCTGTTCCAGCGCTATGTGCCGGCGGACGCCTTTGCGAGCCTGTTCGGGGAAAACGAGGGGTTCGGCCTCCTGCTGGCGGCCACTATCGGCGTGCCCCTCTACGCCTGCGGCGGGGGAACCATCCCCCTTCTGCAGCAGTGGCTGGCATCAGGGATGAGCATGGGAGCTGCCGCCTCCTTCATGGTCACCGGGCCGGCCACCAAGATAACAAATCTGGGAGCCCTGAAGATCGTGCTGGGACTTCGGCATTTTCTTCTCTACCTGGCGTTCGTCATGGGATTTTCTCTCTTAACGGGACTTGCTGTAAATATCATCGTGTAGGGCGGGCCCGGAAGCGGAGCGCTCCGGATAGCAGCCGGGAGAAGAGGCGCCGGAGTGCGCGCAAGGGTACATACCAAACCTCTGGGTTAATACTAAAAAACTAATAGAAACTTCTGATACACTGCCTTTTCTTTTATACTGGAGCTGTAAAAGAAAAGACAGTTTTTCTATATTGGAAAGGAAGATTTCTATGACATCCAAGAAAAAATATGCAGCTCTGTTCCTGACCGCTGCCCTGGCGGCCTCACTCACCGCATGCGGGGCAGGGGAAAATCCAGACTCCGGCAGCGCAGGAGAGAACACAGATTCCGGCAGCAGGATACTCATTGCCTACTTTACGGCTGCTGAGAACAGCGGTGTGGACGCGGAGGCCTCCGCGAGCTATTCCGATGTGGACGGGGAGGCCAAGGGAAGGATGCAGGCCTTAGCCGAGATGATCCAGGCACAGACCGGAGGAGACCTGTTCTCTATCCAGACTGAGGAGGTGTACCCGGCGGACGGAGGCGACCTCATCGACTATGCGGCGGATGAGCAGGATGAGGACGCCAGGCCCGAGCTCTCCACACACATCGAAAGCCTGGATGACTACGACACCATTTTTGTCGGATATCCTAATCTGGAGCAGGGTTTTGCCCGTGTATAGAGTGTATAGCGTTTGAAAAATGAGGTAGAAAACTACGCTATACACAAATAGAAAGACATACTGTGTATAGCGATGATATAGATCAAGAAAGAGTGAAAGGAGACTCTAAGCATGAAAACGAGATTATTATCATTACTTATTGCAGGTGTTATGACAGCAGGTTTGCTGAGTGGATGTGGTGCTTCAGAAGATACTCAGGATCAGAGTGACAGTACGGCACAGTCCGATCAGTCTGCAGATGAAACAAGTTCAGATACAGAAGCGAATACGGAGAATACGTCAGACGGCGTTGCATCAGATGGGAAAACGCTGGTGGTTTACTATTCCGCAACAGGAAATACCGAAGCAGTGGCAAATTACATTGCAGATGCCACAGGAGGAGATTTATTTGAACTGGAGCCGATAGAACCTTATACAGATGAGGATCTGAATTATAATGATGAGAACAGTCGTGTATCTCAGGAATATGCAGATGAAAGCCTGAGAGATGTGGAACTGGTTTCTGCGACGGTAGAGGGATTTGATGAGTACGAAAATATTTTTGTGGGTTATCCTATCTGGTGGCAAGTAGCTGCATGGCCGGTAAATCAGTTTATTGAGAATAATGATTTTACTGGAAAAACTGTAATTCCATTCTGTACATCGGCGTCTTCTGGAATAGGAGATAGCGGACAACTGTTGGAGGAAATGGCAGGAACGGGCAACTGGTTAGAAGGTGTGAGATTCCGGTCAAGCGCTTCTGAAGAGGATGTTGTAGTTTGGGTAGATAGTTTAGGATTGTAATTAAATATTCGTTTTTTAAAGGCATGATCTGAGAGAAGGTCATGCCTTTCTGGATTTTTTTAATTTTGACCAGTAAGTAGTTTGCAAGATTATCTATTTCAATTAAGCAGAAAAATGATATACTTTAATAAAAAGTATGGAGTCTAAATACATGATTTATACAGATAAAACAAAGCCAGGAATGGGTGATCCTTATTGGTATGAATGGTCCGTAGGACAACAGTATATTATTGATATGCTTAATCCAGATAATAAGATTTTGTATGTAGAACTGCAGGCAAATGTTCAACTTGGATTAGATGATGTAGTTGTTACATATGAGAATGGTAAAAAACTATTTGTTCAAGTCAAGCACACTCGAACAGAGAATACGCTTACTTTTGGAGATCTTGTTTCGGTTAATCAAGATAAAGAAGAAACTAGCAAATATTCTCTTTTGGGTGAACTTGCAAAATCTTGGAATGATGAAAAAAATAATTATCAAGATGCAAAGATTCTTTTATTTACAAATAGAAAAAAAGGAACGCGTCCTGCGTCTGCTGGGGAAAATAGATGTATTAAACGTCCTGCATTAAAGAAATTTTTAGAGTCTTTACATGAGCAACTACTTAGTATTAAAAGCTTTGAGGAATTAAAATTTCCAGGCTATGAAGATGCTTGGGAAGAATGGAAGAATCAGTTGATTTGTATCGAAGATGATAAAGATAAATTAGCCTTTTTGAAAAATCTTCATATTAAAACTGATCAAATGGGGTTGGAAGAAATAGAAAAAGATTTACTAAAGCGTTTAGAGGTAACTTTTAATGTTAATGGCGCTATTGCGCAAATTTTGCTAACAAGGTTGGATCATGCATTAAGAGAGTGGACTTCATCTATAAGAAAAGGTACAAGAATTACAGGGGAAGATGTATATAACAAGCTTTCACTGTCTGAGAATTATAGTACTTATAATCATGATCTTATTCCAGCTGATCCGTTTTTTGAAAGTCGCAATGGCTTAGTAAATGAAATTGAGGGGGAGATACTGGAAGGGAACAGCAAGGTGCTTTTCTTGTCAGGGATTCCTGGAACAGGAAAAACAAACATTATCAGTAAAATATGCAATAAACGTTCAAGTGTTGTAGATATAAGGTATTATGCATATGAGCCAATTAATCCAGCTAAAGAATATTTGCCGATGGATGTTTCACAGCGTGTCAACATAGTAAACTTTTGGAATGAACTATTTAATCAGCTTAGAAAAGTATTAAAAGGCAGTTTGCTAAAATATCATGTTCCTGTAGTAAATGATTTAATGGATACAGAAGAACTACGAAATAAATTTTTTGAAATAGCATCAGCATATGCTTCCGACTGTGGACGAACTTTTGTAATTGCGATTGACGGAATTGATCATGCAGCAAGGGCAGGGGTTTATGAAGATACTTTTTTGCCAACATTGCCCAATCCTGAATATATGCCTGCAAATGTTAAAATTATTCTTGCTGGCCAACCAAAAGAAAGTTATCCCAATTATCCTTCTTGGCTATTTTATGATTCTATTTATGTTAAGCAGATAGAAGCTCCGCAATTGAGTGGGAAAGATATAATGTCATTGGTTGAGGATAAGTTCCCAGGGCATACAAGGGAACAAAATTTCCAAATGACCGAGTTGATAGAGAAGTACGCAGAAGGAAACACTTTAGCTGCTATTTTTGCGACTCATGAAGCTGTGAAACAGCCTAATTTGATTCTCTTGGAACAGAACCTCAAAAATAGAAAATTAAGTGGAAATATTCAAGAATATTATAAAGCTATATGGGATGAGGCAAAAAGTAGAATCTCATCTATTCCATTTATTGACTATAAAATTGCCGGTGCGTTTGCTTTTTTTAATGAACCTATCACAGCTGAAAAATTGCATAATATATATGCAAAAGAGTCTGTGTCAATCTCTATATGGGAAAACGTCTTAAAAGCATTAAGTCCATTGCTTGAGGAGCACGATGGTAAGTATGTTATTTTACATAATGATGTGAGAGTATATCTTTCGGGAGTAATAGGTTTAGATACAGATCATGTAAAAGAAATTTACGGAAATTTAGTAGATTATTATTTGAAATTAGAACAAAAGAGCAGGGCTTATTACTATGATATTTTCAGATTTCTAAAAGGAGCTGGACGTGAGGACGAATTCGAAAAGGTATATTCAGCGGATTTTATAATTGAAGCATATGTAAATGGAGTGGAAACTAGTGAATTAAGAGAACTATCAGCAGAAATATTAAAAAATATAATTTCAAAGAAAAAAATAAATTGGGATCAGATGCGAACATTGGCAATTGGGTATATGACAATTGACCAAATAGAAAAAAGCCAATATGAGATAGAGGATTGTGATTTTCGGAGAACTGTACATGTAATGGACATCCATCCATATGAATGTTTTGTGGAGCCGGTAACATCATGGAATATTGATATATTAAGTAATGTTTTGACTGTGATAAAATCGTTATATTTGAATAATGAGTGTCAAAGGGCTATTGGTTTATTTTGTCGTTGGTTTTCAGGAACTAATATTACACAAATATGGACAATCATTAAGTATGCTCAGGAAGAGGAGGATTTTCTTTCTCCAAAATTGAAAAAATTTGCGGTAGATTTTGGGGAGTGTATTGGTTTATCTGGAGCGTTGGATATCATGAAAGGAAGCAGATTGTTGGCAAAAGATAATAGTCCTTTTGTCTATAACCTTGTTGAAGCTATATTAAAGTATGCGTTCCAGCATTTGCGCGGTAAGAAATTAGTAAATGTATTAGGAACGTTAGAAATAATTTATATTAATCCACTAGTTGAAGGAATAAAGAAACTCTTAGATGAAAACAGATATTCTGATATTCATTATATAGAGAGAACTGTTTATAAAAGACTATTTGATAGTAGTATGGGTATCTTAATAGATACTTTTATGCAGATAATATCTAGCAGAATTTATTGGTCAGCAGAGGATACAGATAAACTATGGGATTCGATTAAAAAAGTTGAACTGCCGGATGAAACGATTGAAAATCTTATGACCTATTATAGTATGTATGCAATTGTAGCGGCATATTTACAAGAGGGAGTATCAAGAACAGAAATTGCTTCTGTAATAACAGATAGATATATGGCGAATCATTCTTATCAGAAGAGAGCATATTTTGGTGTGTATTTTAATAATATGTGCTTTTTAGGCAAATGGTTAAAGAAAAAGCATTCAAATCAAGAACTGTTAGAAGATCCTCGCGAATTAAGGCAACTTATGAGTGCATTGTTTTTGAAAACATGGCATCCAAATGACAGGGATTTCGAGACAATGTATTTAAGAGCCTATATTCTTAAAGCTTACATTATCCTTTCTTCCAAGGGCGGTATGCAGTATAAGAAGGTCGTAGATGAAATATGCATACAGATATTTTCTACTAATCCAGTTAATCAATTGCTTGAGGCGGGGATATTTTATTATCAAAACGATAAAGAACGCATACAGATGTGGTTTGATGATTGGTTGAAAGAAAATGGAAAAGTCTGGACTGAGAGTTTGAGTGAAAGAAATAGAATAATCCAATCATTTATTCGGGTAAAAGAGAAATATGATACAGAAGATGTAATTGATGTATCTGAAGCGTTAGAAAAGGCTCAATGGTCAGTCATTGGATATGTGTCTCATAAAGAATATTCTGGAGATGATATGCTACAGTGGTATAGTAGGTTAGTTGAATATGATGATAGTTATATATTTAAGTATGCTGAGACAATAAAAGAAATTTCAGATAAGATGGAAGAAATAGGGGATAATCGTCTTGAATATAGACTTAATTGCAAAATCTATTCGGATTTATTTGGATGTGGAATCCTTAAAATCAAAGATATATTACAAAATCAGCATTATTTATCACAAACATTTTCAACACCCTCTTATTTTGTAGAGGGACTTATAGGATATTTAAAAAAAGCGCATTTAGACGAGAGTGAATTAATTGAGATATGGGCAATTGGAATGGGGTTATTGGATTGGAGAAATGAGGATAACCATGATACAATTCATTCTTTGCAAAGAGCAATTGAAATCTGTGCAGAAAGTAACGGAATTTATACAATTTATGATCAGTTAAAATATTATGGTGCCGCATATATTGATTTGATTGGTGATCCCGTAAAGTATATAATCCCAGATCGGTGGTGTGATGGAAAAGTCTGCAAAAGTACAAAAATAGTTTCAGAGGCTGATATTGTAGCTTATATGGAAGACAATAATAATTCGTTGAGCCAGTCTGAACTAAAAGAAAATGTAGAATTATTGAAAAGCGAGGGAGCTATACATGACAAAGTATTAGAGAATTTATTGAAATTTGAATTTGAAAAAGAATCATATAGTATACAACATAATTCTCTTATTGAATACCTGATGGAGGTTGTTGGAGAGGACACCTCTGATCAGATCATAAAAGCGTATTTGGA
This sequence comes from Lachnoclostridium sp. An118, assembly GCF_002160985.1. Lineage (GTDB taxonomy): Bacteria > Bacillota > Clostridia > Lachnospirales > Lachnospiraceae > Claveliimonas > Claveliimonas stercoravium. The sequence continues at coordinate 86,439 of NZ_NFLQ01000013.1, forward strand.
AAATGTATTGCAGAAAGAACATAGATATTTTGAGTATGATTTGCCAGAACTTGTTAAATGGAAGATTTTCCAAAAAGGGGAAGACTATTGCAAGTCTGGTTTAGATGACATTATTTGTATGCAAAGAAGTTGGATGACTGCAGCAGGACACTTTGAGGAGCCAGAATTATCGGAAAACTATAATTTTTGTAGTTTGATTGATTGGAAGAAATCTACTAGCATAGGGACATTATTTTACCAAATTCTGAAAAATATAATCTTATCTGAGGATGCAGATGCTGTGCGAGTTGCTTTGACAGGATTATATGCATTAATAAAGAACAACAATCTATATATTGAAAATATAGAAATAGATTGGAATCAATATCATTATCGCGCGAAAGAATGGTTAATGATGCTATATGAATTATTATGGCACGAGGACGTTAAAAGCAAGCCTATACTTCAAAAAATTATAGCTTTACATAGGGCGGATGAAGATTTTAATGTAGCTCTTTATGCCAATTTATTATTTGAAAATATGTGTCCGGAGCTATTTTCGGGGTATATAAAAAAGACACAGCAATACTTCGGCGATATTCCGGCTTATGGATTAAAACGTTTGATTAAAACCAAACGAAATACAACCTGGATTAATGGTTCGGATTGCGTTATGGAGATGAAAGAGCTTATTGAAAACAAATTGAATGTAAATTTAGATGATGTTGAAAAAAGAACAGCGGATTATTCACATACGATTTCGGATATTCAAGGACTCATTAAATTAAATCGGCCATCTTTAAGTTACAAAATCGTTGTTGATAAAGTTAATAGAGCATTCCTAAGGGTATTATATAAAGATTGGGTTGCTGGTAGGTGGGATTATGAAGAGATGACAATTGCAAGGACAATTTTATCTGCTTCTGAGCCATTTATTATGTTAGTGACACCAATGCATTGGAATTATAATAATGGGGCATTAATAGACAATGTTGAAAAATTTCCAGAAATTAGCAAGTCGAGCCAAATTAAGAGTATCAAAGAAATCTTGAATACCGGATTGGCAGAGGATGAAATACTACTTGGTGGATGTGTGGTTGATTATACCTATAAGAAAGAGATTTTGGGGTACTTGCTTTCCTATTGGAATATACCTGGAATGAAACCAGAATATGCTGCATACTCATATGAAAGAAACTCCCGAATGTTTTTGCAATGCCGATATGATTTTATCGAAGATACACATTTCAATATTACCTTGCATCATAACGGAATAGAAAGCTTTAAACAGAGCAACATTGTCTGTGGATTTAGCAAAAAGGCACTTGAATTTTTTGAATGGCAAGTTGAAGTATGCTATGATGGATTAAAAGTGATAGATAATAAAGGAAAAATAATTGGACGATTTGAAACTTATTATGGAAATAGGGGAAGTATCGGAAACCGCTATCATAGCAACCAGCCATATTTGCAACGATGGATTATATATAAAAAAGAGTTGGAAAAAACCTTATATCAAGTTGGTGTACCAAATTTAATAAATGATGTGGCAGATATAGTGATTAAGGAATTTGATTAGGGATATAAGTATCAATATTACTGCCCTAGAAATCAGCGTTTTTGAGAGGATTGTCATATGGACAGTTATAAAACAATAAGAGGATATTATGGTGAAATTTACACCTCTAATGGGCGCTAAAGTTCCAAAGGGACAAAATGGCACTTTGGATGGCACTTTAAATGACGCTTTGGAAGAAAAATATTATTTATAATAAAGAAAAATTCTCATATAACGCAGTCACAGATTGCCCTAATGCTTGATTGTTCCGAACGAAAAGTAAAACGTCTTATGAAAATGATGCAGGAAGATGGAATGATTGAATGTGTCGGTGGTTGTAGATCAGGACAATGGATTGTAAAATAGGATTTTACTAAGAGAAAAGATATGAAGAAAAAACTTCCGCTTGAACAGGAAATCTATCTGCCGGAATATCTCAGCGGTACTGTTGCCAGATCTTTTGAAAAAGAAGTGGACCAGAGAATACTGTACTGGGATTTCAGCATAGCTCTTGATGAAAAGATTAAGATGCAGATAGAATTACTTCTGAACGAGATTGTAAAATCAATAAAAAATCGAGAAGAGAGACGAAACAGGTACTTGCTTCCACTCAAGTGCCTGTTTTGCTATGCTGAAAAAAGTGGATTGAAAGATATTATGAAGATGGAGAAGGCTCAGGAGCAGGAATACTCTTTCATGCTTAAGCGGCAATATGGCAATCCTTGTTCGAGTCCGAAAAAATTTATTCTATTTTGCCGCAAGTTGTTGTTTCTGGAATCTAAGAATATAAACTGGGAAGCTAATGTCTGGTTTACGGAAAGGCTGAATATTTCCTCAGAGAGATATAGCCGTAGTAATGCTGTTGAGAGTTTTTCCTTTTTAGACATTCATTTTTACGAGAATCGTCAGGGTCAGGGCTTGCAAAGATACCTGAAATATCTTTTGACAGTTACATCTTTAAATTTAGGAACCATCCGTATTCATCATACCTATATCAAAGAATTTTTAAGTTTTCTGGAAGACTGTGTGGAAAGGTCATAACAGATATTGATCGCAATTCCATGGAAGAATATTTAAAAAGCCTGTCCATGAGTCATATTACTGCTCAGAGTTATAATAATAAGCTGCAGGTCATTTCAATATTTTTACATTATTTGCAAGTGACAGATTATATTGAAGAGTTTTCAAATCCGATTCCACTGTATTATAAGAAGAGTTATCCGGGTGTAAATGAAATCGATAACCTGGATCAAAAACTTGATCTGCTGATAGCTCAGAATTCCCGGAGAATCTGCGGATTATGAGCCTCATCCTGCTTACTACAGGTATAAAAAAGGGCCAACTGTTTCTTTTGAGAAATGCAGATTTTTACTATGAAGATGAAAATAGTTGGATGAAGGTACCGGATACCACCAGAAGTATACCAATTCCGGATGTTTTGCATTGGCTTGTTCTGAGATTTTCGGATAGAAACCACATACCTGTGGAGAAAATCTGCTTTTCCTAAATAACGGCAAAAGGTTTACTGCTGAAGGATTTCAAAATGCGATTATGAAACAATGCAGTCCGATATTTTGATGGATGTGTATGTGTTTAAAGGTAATGGCTACCAAAAAGAAGTGTGTAAAGCATTTTATAGAAGTGGCACTTCGATTCAGGTAATTCGTGATTATATGGGTTATCAAACAGATGAAATTGTAAAGAAAAATATCGGATTGCTGGATGAAGAACTGGTGAAAAAGTCGATGGAGTTTTATGCAAAAATGGAAAGCAGCCTGGGAGAAAATTTAGTGATGGCAAAATACGATAAGATGAATGAGGCTAATCGGCAGGAAAGCAGAAGAAAAATTGAACTTGCTGTAGAAGAAATACGCAGAGCTGCTTCGGAAGGTAAAGTGCTATCGGTGTCTGAACTTTCACAAAATACAGGGCTGTCCAGAGGTTTCTTTTACAAAAATGAACAAGTAAAGTCTGTGCTGGAGGAAGAGCGGGAAAAGATAGATCAGGGTAAATTGGCGCAGATTAAGCGGGAAGTTCGCGAGAAAAGCATGGAGAAACAGGTGGAAATCTATCAGAATGAGATAAAAAAGTTGTTAGAAGAAAATGAACGCTTGAAAAGAGAGAATATAATGCTGACAAGAAAACTGGAAAGGCTGACAATGAAATAGGAGATCAGATTATAAGAAAGCATGAGAATGCTGAAAAAGTGTGTATTGTGTTAAAATGCTAAAAATAGGCATTTTTTATAAATCAACCGGTTTTATACCCCTATCTGGTGGGGCGAAGCTGCGTGGCCGGTGGACAGCTTTGTGGAGAACAACGACTTCACAGGAAAGACAGTGATTCCCTTCGCGACCTCCGCTTCCTCCGGACTTGGCGACAGCGGACAACTGCTGGCAGATATGGCCGGGACAGGCGACTGGCAGGAAGGCATGAGATTTGGCTCCAGCCCCGATGAAGCGGATGTGCAGGAATGGGTGAGTGGACTGGGACTGTAAATATTGAGAACAGAATAGTCAGAAATGCGGGCGGGGTGTATGTGCATCCTGCCTTTTTATGTGCCATTTAAAGTGCTAAAAGGTATTTTTAAATGACATTTTGAATTTCTTGAAAATAAGTAAAAAGATAATTCACTTATTGTGAGGAACAATAACTATGCTGATATTCTGATAGATATTGCTATGATTCTATGATATACTATGTGGAAAAAGAAGCCAAGAATGCATAGGACAAAGGCTGCTTCTTTTGTGGGCAGGATAATATCAGAAAAGCGGAAACCGCTCATTTTATTATATATTAGGAGGCAGATACCATGCCATTATTTGACAACAAAAATAGAATCTTACAGATTGAAACACAAAAAGAGGAAATTTTTAAGCTTATGGAAAATCCGTTGATCAGTCAGCCGTTTGTCGAAGATTTTGCTAAGAGGTTTTCCTGGAGTACAAATGCAATCGAGGGGAATACACTGTCGCTGGAAGAAACAATTGCAGTGATCGATTACGATGAAGTAAGATCGAACCATACTTATTCAGAATATACAGACGCAAAAAATGCGCACTATGCAATTCAGAAAATGCTGCTTCCCTTTGCGAAAGCAGTCATTGATGAAGAGTGGATCCAGAAGGCGAATGGCTATATCAGACATATGCAGGGAGAGTATAGAGATACCACGGTTTATATTGGAAATCTGTCGGAAGCTGTATACTATCCGCCAGATCCGCAGGATATTCCGGGGCTTATGAAAAGCTGGATCAGAGAAACAAATATAGAAGCGGTGACAGTGAAAGAGATTTTTGAAAAAATTGCAGCCGATCATGTCCGGTTTGAACGGATCCATCCTTTTGCAGATGGAAACGGAAGAACCGGGAGGATGATCATTAATCAGCAACTGATCAATAACGGGTTGCTGCCTGTCTCAATCCCGCCGACCGGAAAGTACAGAGAAGCATTCAGAAGGTACGACAAAAGGAAAGACCTCTCAGAAATGGTCTATGTTTTGTTGAAAAGCGAACTGGAATCTTTTGAAAGAGTCCGCAGCCTGGCTTTGAAACTTTCCAAAGATCGGGAGAAACAGAAAAAGGAAATGAAACATATTTAAAACAGATAGAATCGATAGGATCTGTAACAGAAGGTCATCCGGACAAAATGTAACCCAATCGTGGACATTATACTGGATGTGTGTCTGAAAGAAGATGCCACACTTTTATATCCTGTTAAGCCCAGTAAAATCAAGGACTAGGAGAAACGACCTTCGGTTTAGTATCCGATCTGGTGGGGGATTGCGGCATGGCCATGAATACCTTTGTGGAGAACAATGGTTTCACAGGAAAAACAATGATTCCGGTCAGGAGCGGATGTTCAGGAATGGGTGAATGGACTGGGACTGTAAATATTGAGAACAGAATAGTCAGAAATGCGGGCGGGGTGTGCATCCTGCCTTTTTATGTGCCATTTAAAGTGACAAAAGGTATTTTTAAATGGCATTTTGAATTTCTAAAACTGTGTTTAATAAGATATTAATAGGACATTAATAGGGCAATATGTCCTGTTAAACAGTGATGTAGATGGAAACAATATGAATAAATCAGATGCGATGGACAAAGAAAATAATTTTAAGTATACTAACGATAAGTAAATAAAATATTTACTTAATGAAAGGAAAGCGATTATGTTATATGAATATTTGAAAGAAAATTATATTCCAGGAGAACCTATTTTTACCGGAGATATTGATATCCCAGGGATGACAGAAGAAAATCTTAGATATCATTAAAAAAACTTACTGACAGTGGAACCATATGCCGATTTGAACCGGGAGTATACTATTTCCCTAAAACGGATATTTTCGGTGAGCGAATGTCTTTGTCCCCGGATACAGTAGCTGTTCATAAGTATATCTTGCGCAGGGGAAAGCGGGTGGGTTACTATTCCGGCTATACATTGGCAAACCGCATGGGATTATCCACGCAGGTTCCGCTTACTCAGGAGATAAGCAGCAATTTTGCTCCGGCATTGGTAAGGAAAATAACGATTAAAAACAGGCAATACCTTATCAGAAGACCAGTGGTGGAGGTGACGAAAGAAAATGCGCCGGTGCTGCAGTTTCTGGATTGTCTGAAGGATATTGAAAAATGCACAGAGATGGAGCCGGAAAAATGCGGAAGGATTTTGACAGAATATGCCAGAAAAAATGCTATTACAAAGAAAAAAATCGACAGGTTTATTGCAAATTATCCGATTAAGATATATAAAGCAATATATGAAACGGAGGTGGAGTATGTATCTTCATAAGGATAGAGAAATGTTTAAGGATATGGTGGAACAGACTGCTGAGCAAAGTGGAAGAACACCTATAGTAGTAGAAAAAGATTACTATGTTACACTGATCCTGAAATTATTGTCAGAGCAGCTTGATCTGTGTATTTTCGATGGAGGGACGTCTTTATCCAAAGGATATCATGTAATCAATCGTTTTTCTGAAGATATTGATATTACTTTCAAAGAGCATATAGGAGAGAGTAGAAGGAAAAAACTTAAGAATTCTTTTTAGAAATCAAACAGGTAAAAATATGGATAATAAAGATAAGATCATTCAGGAACAGAGAGAAGAAATCCGTTTATTAAATGAAGAAATTAAGTGCCTTCAGTTACTTTTGTCCCAAGCAGGTATTCCCTATGGAAAAGGTATTCAGGAAAAGGAAAGACCGGCTGCCCTGCAGAAGGATTCTGTCATGAGTAAAACGGAAACAGTCAGGGAGCAATTTATCATCCCGGAAACAATCACTCAGAAGCACGTCCAGTATTTCTATTCTTTTTTCAAAGGACGGAAAGATGTATACAGTAAAAGGGCAGGAAAGCCGAATCCTAAGACCGGGAAAACAGGATATTATACGCAATGCTGGAATTACTGGAAGCCGGGTATTTGTCCGAAATATGAAAAAAAGAAAATAAAATGTGCGGACTGCCCGGAACAGCATTACAAAGAGCTTACAGGCAAAGTGATCATGCAGCATTTGACAGGTGCAAGAGAAGACTGTTCGGACGTGATAGGCGTCTACCCGATGCTGCCTGATGAGACTTGCAATTTCCTTGTATTTGATTTTGACAATCATGATGATACTACGAATGGGGATGATTATGCCAATACAGATGAACTCTGGAGGGAAGAAGTAAATGCTCTGCGCGAGATTTGCAGGATTTATGGAGTGGATATCCTGACGGAGCGTTCTCGTTCTGGAAAAGGAGCGCATATCTGGATGTTTTTTCAGGAACCTGTTCCGGCGAGAACAGCAAGGCTTTTTGGCACTGCACTTCTGACAAAAGGAGCGGAGTCTGTAAATCAAAAGAGCTTTCGGACATACGACAGGATGCTCCCGGCTCAGGATCATATGCCTGTGGGCGGACTTGGAAATCTGATCGCGCTTCCTTTACAGGGACAGGCATTAAAAAAGGGAAACAGCGCATTTATAGATCAGGATTGGAATGTATATCCGAATCAGTGGCAGCAGTTACAGAACGTAAAGAAACTGTCGAAAGAATATATTGATAAGAAGATAAATGAATGGTCAGAAGAGGGAGTCTTAGGCGCACTCTCAGATTTTGAAAATATGGACGAAGAGGAAAACAGTCATCAGACTGCAAGTCAGAAATCTGGTAAGAAGTCAAAACCCTGGAAGAAGAGAAAACTTCAGTTTTATCCGGAAGATGTTTCCGGACAGATTCAACTTGTCCTTGCAAATGGAATATACGTTGAAAAGGAAAATCTTCAGCCAAGGCTGCAGAACACCTTACGTCGTATGGCTGCGTATAGCAATCCTCAATATTATAAAAATCACGCGATGGGGTTCTCTAACAGAGATAACCCGAGGATTGTGGCATGTTTTGAAGAGTTTGATGATTACATCAGCATTCCACGAGGCCTCAGGGAAATCCTGTCAGAAAAGCTGAAGGAAGCAGGAATCCCGTATGAGGTCAGTGATGAGAGACAAAAAGGAAAGAGTATCTGTGTGGATTTTTCTGCGGAACTTTATCCGGAGCAAAGAAAAGCGTCAGAACAAATGCTGCGGTATGAAAATGGAATCCTGCATGCAGCGACCGCCTTTGGAAAAACAGCAGTAGGTGCATATCTGATTGCAGCAAGAAAGATGAATACTCTTATATTGGTACATAATAAGGAAATTATGAATAACTGGGTGGAAGATCTTCAGAAATTCCTTGATATTAACGAAGAACCGCCTGAGTACACGACGCCGAAGGGGCGTGTGAAACGGAGAAAAAGTGTGATCGGAACCCGCTATGCAGGACATGATTCCATGACAGGGATTATTGATGTGGTGATGATATCATCTCTTGGAAAACCTGGAAATATTGATACAGTTGTGAAGGATTATGGAATGGTACTCATAGATGAATGTCATCACTGTGCATCGGATACCGCAGAGGCAGTAGTGAAAGAAGTCTCTGCCAGATATGTTTATGGCCTGACCGCAACTCCCAAACGGGATGACGGACAGGAACAAAAAATATTTATGCAGATCGGACCAGTCAGATACCGTTTCAGCGCAAAAGATAAAGTGAAACTTCAGGGAATTGCGCATTATGTATATCCGAGATTTACAAGGCTGATCAATACTACAGGACAGGACTGGAAGATCAATGAAGCATATGCCGCAGTGCGCGGCAGTGATGTGAGAAACAGGCAAATTATATCTGATGTAGAAGAATGTCTGAGGCAAGGCAGGACTCCACTCGTTTTGACAAAATTCAGAGATCATGCAGATATATTGCTTGCTATGCTCCGGGATAAGGCGGATCATATATTCCTGCTTAAAGGCGGCAGAAGCAGAAAGGAAAACGAGCAGATCCGTGAGAATATGAAAAATGTTCCGGTAAATGAATCAATGGTTCTTGTTGCCATCGGACAATATATCGGAGAAGGTTTTAACTACCCAAGGCTAGACACAATGATGCTGACAACTCCCATTGCCTGGCAGGGGAATGTGGAGCAGTATTCCGGAAGACTACACAGGGATTATGAAGGCAAACGGAAGGTCATCATATATGACTATGTGGATGCGCATATCCGTGTATTGGATAAAATGTATTATAAAAGACTGAGAGTATATAAGAAGATCGGATATGAGATCGTTATGAATGAGGCAGAGAAAAAGCAGGAGACTAATGCCATATTTGACAGCGAATCCTATACGTCTGTATTTGAAAGAGATGTGGCGCAAGCCGATACGGAGATTGTGATTTCCAGCCCTGGAATCGGTGTAAAGGGGGTACACAGAATTTTAAAAACTTTGGAAGAACGACATGATAGCGGTGTGAAGATTACACTACTGACGCTGTCGGCGGACAATTACCCACAACAGCGAATTGAAAAGACGAAAGGACTGATTGCCGAACTGATAGAATCGGGAGTGACTGTGCTGGAGAAGACGGGGATGCATGAACATTTTGCTTTGATTGACAGAGAAATCGTCTGGTATGGAAGTGTGAATCTGCTGTCTAATGCAAAGGAAGAAGATGGTTTGATGAGAGTGAAGAGTAGGGAGATTGCTCAGGAACTGCTGGAGATTGGGTTTCTGGAATAACTATTCTGGGGAATGTGGAAACACAAAACACACTTTTGTATACCGTTAAGCTCAGTAAAATCAAGGGCTGGGGAAAACGACCTCCGGTTTAGTATCCTATCTGGTGGGGCGAAGCTGCGTGGCCGGTGGACAGCTTTGTGGAGAACAACGACTTCACAGGAAAGACAGTGATTCCCTTCGCGACCTCCGCTTCCTCCGGACTTGGCGACAGCGGACAACTGCTGGCAGATATGGCCGGGACAGGCGACTGGCAGGAAGGCATGAGGTTCCGGTCGGGTGTTGATGCGGCGGATGTTCAGGAATGGGTGAGCGGACTGGGATTGTAATTGTCAGGAATAGAATATGCAGAAATGTGGCAGGGTGTATATGCATCCTGCCTTTTTTGCATGGGAAAAAGAAACAGTTACAGGGCTATTTTCAAAAAATAAAATGTATTGCTTTTTTGAAAGCGATATCTTGCATATACTCTATGCAAACGATATAATAAGCACAACAAGACGGTTTCGAAAAAATAAAAAAATATAATTTTTGAAAGTGGTGACAATATGAAAATAATTACGAGAAGAAAATACCTTGATAGGATTATTGAACTGAATGGAACGCCTGATATTAAAATTATTACTGGTATTCGACGCTCAGGCAAGTCGAAGCTGATGCAGGCGTATATTGAATATTTGAAAAGTCGATGTGAAAATATTAACATTATTTTTATTGATTTTATGGACCTGGCATATGAAGAAATTAAGGAATACCATGCATTGCATTCCTATGTGGAAGAAAATTATCAGGCAGGAAAAATAAATTATCTTTTTGTTGATGAAGTCCAGATGTGTCCTAAATTTGAACTTGCGGTCAATAGTCTGTATTCTAAGGGAAAATACGATATTTACGTAACTGGCTCAAATGCCTTTTTGCTGAGTGCTGATCTGGCAACTCTTTTCACAGGACGTTTTATTGAAATTCATGTGTTCCCTTTCAGTTTTCAGGAATATTGCCAGTATTATGATGAAATCAGCGATAAGGACAAGCTTTTTGATAGTTATTTAATGCAGGGCGGTCTTGCAGGTTCCTATCTGTATAGAACAGAGAAAGACAGAACGAACTATATCAAAGAGGTTTACGAAACGATTGTTACAAGAGATCTGGTGCAGAAATATGCCTTGCCTGATACTTTTGTTCTGCAGCGGCTGAGTGAGTTCCTTATGGATAATATCAGTAACCTGACATCTCCGAATAAGGTCAGCAAACTGCTGACAGCTAATACGATTACGACGAATCATGTGACGGTTGGAAAATATATTAAATATTTGTGTAATGCCTTTGTTTTTTATGACATTAAACGTTACGATATTCGGGGGAAAAAATATCTGGAAAGTTCAGAAAAATTCTATTTATGTGATACAGGTATCAGGTACGCGGTTCTCGGAAGCAGAAACATGGATTATGGCAGAGTATATGAGAATATAGTCTGTATCGAACTTCTTCGCCGTGGATATGATGTTTATGTCGGAAAATTGTATCAGAAAGAAATCGACTTTGTGGCACAGAGAGGGAGCGAAAAAATATATATTCAGGTAAGTGATGATATTTCCGGACAGGAAACATTTGAGAGGGAGTGTTCACCGCTGCTTCAAATACGAGATGCTTATCCCAAGATGATTATCGCCCGGACCAGACATCCGAAATACAGCTATGAAGGAGTTAACATTCACGATATAGCTGACTGGCTGCTGCAGGAATAGTTTGATGGAGTGGGGAATGGACTGGGTCTGTAACTGATGAGGACAGAATATTTTGGAAATATGGGCAGGGTATTGGTGTCTGAACCCCTGGGTTTTGACATGGAAACTTCCTCCTCTCCCCGGCAGAGGCCGAGGAGTCCGTATACCAGGCGCTGAAGGCCGGCGCTTTTTCCAGGAGGGATGGTGGAGACAGAGGGGCAGAGTATGCGTTTGAGTTATAGACTTCTGCCAAATTGGCATTGTACTTTTTGGGCGGGACCTCCTACAATATTACACGAAGACAGGAAAAGGTTTCTGTACAGGCAGTGGAACAGGAGGTTTTTATTTATGAGAAAAGATTTTGGAGCAAAGCCTTTTTTATTTCCCCAGCCGGTCATGATCATCGGCACCTACGATGAGAAGGGAAAGGCGAACGCCATGAATGCGGCCTGGGGCGGCATTGTGGGACCGGACGAGATCATGATCGATCTGTCCAGCCACAAAACGACGGACAACATCCTTCTGCAGAAGGCCTTCACGGTCAGCATGGGGGATGAGGAGCATATGACAGCCTGCGACTATGTGGGCCTTGTGTCCGCCAACAAAGAGGAGGACAAGATGGAGAAGGCCGGGTTTACGACCACAGAGAGCGCTTTCGTCCATGCGCCCATCATCAACGAGCTCCCGGTGACCCTGGAGTGCAGGCTTGTGAATGTGACAGACGACACGAAATTCCTTGGAAAGATCGTGAATGTCAGCATTGACGAGAGGGTCCTGGGGGAGGACGGGGAGCTGAGCCTTGAAAAATTCAGCCCCATTACCTACGACACCGTGCACTACGGATATTACCGCCTCGGCGAGAAGGTGGGAAATGCTTTCAAGGACGGCGCCGCGCTCAAATAGGCTGCCATCAGGCAGGCCGCGGCAGAGCAGAAAGCAGCAGGATTTTCAGATATTTATTTTCAAGGAGGACAAGAACATGGAATTTGTGACATTAAACAACGGAGTGAAAATGCCAAAGGAAGGCTTTGGCGTGTTCCAGGTGCCGGACCCGGCACAGTGCGAGCAGGCTGTCCTGGACGCCATCGCCAGCGGATACCGCCTCATCGACACAGCGGCCGCCTATATGAATGAAAAGGCAGTGGGAGAGGCAATTAAAAAATGCGGCGTCCCGAGAGAGGAGCTCTTTATCACCACAAAGCTGTGGGTGCAGGACGCAGGCTACGAGGAGGCAAAGAAGGCCATCCAGACGTCCCTTGACAACCTGGGCCTTTCCTACCTGGACCTGTATTTGATCCACCAGCCCATGGGGGACTACATCGGAGCCTACAGAGCTATGGAGGAGGAATATAAAGAAGGCAGGCTGAAGGCCATCGGCGTGTGCAATTTCTATCCGGCACGTCTGGCGGATCTGTGTGAGACAGTGGATGTGATGCCGGCTGTAAACCAGGTGGAGCTGCATCCCTTCTTCCAGCAGGAGAACGCCCTGGCTCTCATGAAGGAGTACGGAGTTGTTCCGGAGGCATGGGGTCCCTTTGCCGAGGGCAATCACGGCATCTTTACCCACCCTGTGCTGACGAAGATCGGTGAGAAATACGGCAAGAGCGCAGCCCAGGCAGCTCTGAGATGGAATGTGCAGAGAGGTGTGGTAGTCATTCCCAAGTCCGTACACAAAGACCGCATGGAGCAGAACATGGACATCTGGGATTTTGAGCTCAGCGCTGAGGATATGGCTGAGATCGCGAAGCTGGACCTGGGACACAGCGAAATTGTCAACCACGATGACCCGGCCTTCGTAAAGATGCTGCACAGCATGAAGATCCACGAGTAAGACAACACAGAGGTGCCGGTCGGCCGTGTGTCCTTTTTCTTCCTTCCTGACACATGGGGCCGGCACCCCGGAGGCAGCGCCGGCGGACATTAGCGCGTTCAGCGGGAGCGGGCGGTGAGGATATGCTCGAAGACCTGGCGGAACCTGGCCTTCTCAGACTGCAGGCAGGTGCAGTGGTAGGTGACGCTGGCCTCCGCATCCAGGATGGGGATGACAATGCGGTCTGGCACTGCGCCTGTGTGCTGCATCACATAGTCTGTGGTGAAGGCGGGAAAGGCGGAGTTGGCCACCAGCTCTCCCAGCACGTCCATGTCCTGCTGCAGGAGAAAGCGGGCGGAGGGCATCTTCCGGCGGCACAGTTCATCCCAGAACCCAATCTGGGAGTAGAGGAGAAAGGTCTGGCCGTCCAGGTCCTCCAGGTAGAGGCCGTCCGCATCCGCAAGGGGATGCACGGGAGGCAGGGTGACATAGAGCCGCTCGCTCTCCATGGGGACCGAATAAAGGTCCTCCCCCTCCGGCTTTTCGTGGAGGATGGCCATCTGATACCGCCCCTCCCTTACATACTCCGGGAGGCGGGGGTCGCCGGTCAGCTCGGTGGAGATGGTCATGCCCTTGTACAGGCGTGACAGGAGGGTGACAAAATCCGGAATCAGCACAGGGGCACAGGACCCCACGCAGATGGTCCGCCTTTTCCGGTCAAAATCCCGGAGCTGCTGGATCATGGACTGCTCCTGCAGGAGCAGGTTCCTGGCGTATCTCACGGCCAGCTCCCCGGTCTCGTTCAGTGTCAGACGACTCTTCTGGCGCTCGAAGAGGGAGACACCCAGCTCCTCCTCCAGCCGCTGCATAGAGCGGCTCAGGGCAGGCTGGGAGATATGGAGCTGCTCCGCCGCCGCGGACAGAGTGCCACAGTCGGCAAAGGCAGCAAGCTGTTCAAACAGATGGATTTCAATCATGGATGTTCTCCTTTAAAGTGTGTGGACATATCTTATTTTATTTTACAGGAACCGGAGAGCTATTACAAGTGACAGGAGGAAGACAACGATGGACTCTGTAACTCTGAGAAATGGAGTGAAAATGCCGCTCCTGGGATTCGGTGTGCTCCGCATGAAGGACCCGGCGGCGTGTATCCGGTGCGTGCGGGAGGCCTTTGAGAGCGGATACCGCATGTTTGATACAGCGGCCTCCTACGGAAATGAGGAGGCGGTGGGGCGGGCTCTGAGAGAGCTGATAGAGGAGGGAAAGGCGAAAAGGGAAGACCTGTTCATCATCACGAAGCTGTGGATAGACGATGCCGGGGAAGAGGCCGCAGGAAAGGCCTTTGAGGAGTCCTGCAGGAGACTGCAGACAGACTACATCGACCTCTATCTCATCCACCAGCCGTACAGCGACTACTACGGCGCATGGCGCACCATGGAGCGGCTGTACAGGGAAGGCAGAGTGCGGGCTGTGGGCGTCAGCAATTTCAGCCCGGAGCGGCTGACGGACCTGTGCCTGAACAGCCGTATCCCTCCCATGGTAAACCAGGTGGAGCTGCATCCCTTTTACCACCAGGACGGAGCCCTGCGGGTCATGGGGGAGCTGGGAGTGCAGCCCCAGGCCTGGGCGCCTCTGTGCGAGGGGCTGAAAAAAATCTTCTCCAACAAAGTCCTGGAAAAAATAGGCGGAAAGCACGGCAAGACGGCGGCCCAGACGGCCCTGCGCTGGAACGTTGACCGGGGTGTCAGCGTGGTCACAAGGAGCAGTGTCCCGGCCCATATGCAGGAGGACTACGACATCTGGGATTTCACCCTGTCTGAGGCGGAGAGACAGCTCATCGACCAGCTGGACCTGGGCTACAGCGAGATCCTGGATTACGGAAACCCCTGCATTGCCAGGATGTTCCTGAAAAAGAGGTAGCTCGGCCCTATTCGGCCCTGTCAGGACTTTTTGTCAGGATTTTCTATAATGGGTGTAATGGATGGGTCCGGTACCCGGCAGGCTTCACAAAGAAAAGCTTGCCGGGTACTGTGATATATGTTATCTTTTAGATACTACCGGTGGCGGACAAAGCTCTGCCGCCGGGGTTCCAGATGCGGTCCGCGCATCTGCATTCTGTTGTTTTCAGCCCGGCTTCCGGGCAGATTTCCACTTTTTAAGACCATTTATTTTTAACTGTATATTCGCAGGAGCTCACAGGGGAGGGGATGCCGTTGGTGGCGGGAGAGAGACGTATATAGTTGCACAAACGAAAGGATTTATATTATACTGAAGGAGAACATATATGGAGAAAACAAAGCTGCAGTGGCATCCCGGGTTCTGCGCGGCGCTTCGGATCACGCTGGGGGAGGACCTGGATTTCCTGGAGAACAGGGAGGAGCATCTGCTGGGCAAAAAGCCCCTCCAGATAGACGCGCTGGTCCTCAAAAAGCTCCAGGACAGGACGGTGGAAAAGGCCATCGGGAAGCTGTTCCGCCGATACAATATCATTGAGTACAAATCTCCGGAGGATTATCTGAGCGTCAATGATTTTTACAAGGTGTATGCCTACGCCTGTCTCTATCAGTCAGGCACGGACAGAGTAAAGGAGATCGATCCCCAGGAGCTGACGATCACATTTATTACCTGACAGGTGACGCCATCCCCATGCAGCTCCTGGTCACGCCCCAGTTGGACAGCCAGGAAAACTACTGGCTGCAGAGCCTGCGGACGAACCTGAAGGCGGGAGAAGAAATCCGGGGGCTGATGGAGAAGTATGAGAGAAATAGAAAAAAGAAGGATTATGAAGCCGTGATGAACCTGATCACGCGGGCAAACTGGGAACAGATGGAGGTGGAAAAGAAGATGTGCGATGCATTGAAGGAATTGTTTGCGGAAGAGCTGAAGGAGGCGGACCAGCAGGGGGCGAAGCGCGGCCGTACTGAGGGGATAGAGCGCGGCCGGACCGAGGGCCTTAAGCTTGCCAAGTCCATTTTCAGGCTGTCAGCTCAGGGCATGCCGGCAGAAAAGATTGCGGAGACATGCGGCCTTTCCCTGGAGCAGGTGCAGGAGGTGCTGGAATAAAGCCGCTGAGGCTGCCTGAGGCAGCCGGTCCCCGGGAGGAGAGGCCGCGGGAAGAAAACGGAAGAGAGGGAGACAATGACACTGACACAGTTAAATTATATCATCACCATAGCAGAGACAAAGTCCATCAACAAGGCGGCGGAGCTTCTCTATGTCTCCCAGCCCTCCCTCACCAGCGCTGTCCGGGAGCTGGAAAAAGAGCTGGGGATCACCCTGTTCTACCGCAGCGGGCGGGGCGTGACGCTGACAGGGGACGGGGCCGAGTTCCTCCTCTATGCCAGGCAGCTCTACAGCCAGTATGAGGAGGTCATGGAGAAATATGGAAAGGGCGGCTCCCTGAAGAAAAAGTTCGGCGTCTCCACACAGCACTACTCCTTTGCCGTGAAGGCCTTTGTGGACATGGCGAAGGAATTTGACATGTCCAAGTATGAATTTGCAATCCGGGAGACCAGGACGGCGGAGGTGATCCGGGATGTGAGCACCATGAAGAGCGAGATAGGCGTCCTGTATCTGTCTGGATTCAACCGGAAAAGCCTGGAGAAGATGCTGCGGTCAGCGGGGCTTGCGTTCCACCATCTGATCGACTGCCAGGCTTTTGTGTACCTCTGGAAGCGCCATCCCCTGGCCGGGGAGGAGTCCATCCGGTTCGGGCAGCTGGAGCCCTACCCCTGCCTGGCCTTTGAGCAGGGGGATGACAGCTCCTTCTACCTGGCGGAGGAGATCTTGTCCACCAACGAGTATCCCCGCATCATCCGGGCCAACGACAGGGCCACCATGCTGAACCTGATGGTGGGTCTGAAGGGCTACACCCTCTGCTCCGGCATCATCTGTGAGGAGCTGAACGGAAACGAGTTTGTGGCAGTGCCCTTCCAGGACGACGAGGAGAACAGGAACAGCACCATGGAGATTGGATACATTGTGAGAAAGAACATGATCCCCAGCAGGATGGGGGAGCTCTACATCCGGGAGCTGAGGAAGTACCTGGGGACAGGGCAGTGAGACCTGCGAAAGACAAATACAGACAGGCCGGTTATAGTTTCAAACTATAACCGGCTATTTTTTTTCTGTATTAGCCAGAACAGGACGGTCATGGTAGGATAGACCCAGACAAAAAAGATACAGTCAAAAACAGACCCAGATGAAAGCAGACACAGATGCAAACAGACAAGAGGAGGAACGACCATGAAAGATGTGAGAAATACAGAAAACTGGAGCTTTGAGACAAGACAGGTGCATATCGGACAGGAGCAGCCGGACCCGGCCACGGGAGCCCGGGCCGTGCCCATCTACGCTTCCACAGCCTTTGTTTTCCAGGACTGCCAGCATGCCCAGGACCTGTTCAGCCTGGAAAGCGGCGGCAACATCTACGGGAGACTGACCAACCCCACGGAGGAGGTGTTCGAGAAGAGGATCGCTTCCCTGGAGGGTGGCACGGCGGCCCTGGCGACAGCCTCCGGCGCAGCGGCCATCACTTACACCTTCCAGGCACTGGCAAAGGCGGGTGAGCACATCGTGGCCTCCAGGACCATATACGGCGGGACCTACAATCTCCTGGCCCACACCCTTCCGCTGACAAGCGGCATCACAGCCACCTTCGTGGACCCGGAGGAGGAGGGAGCCTTTGAGGCGGCCATCCAGGAGAACACAAAGGCCATCTTCGCGGAGACGCTGGGCAATCCCAATTCCAACCTGGCGGACATTGAGGAGCTGGCAAGGATCGCTCACAGGCATGGCATCCCTCTGGTGATCGACTCCACCTTTGCCACCCCCTATCTGGTGCGGCCTATCGAGTACGGGGCGGATATTGTGGTCCACTCCGCCACCAAATTCCTGGGGGGACACGGGACGGCCCTGGGCGGCGTCATCGTGGACGGCGGAAGCTTTGACTGGAAGGCGTCCGGCGGATACCCCTGGCTTGCAGAGCCAAATCCCAGCTACCACGGCGTATCTTTTGCCGAGGCGGCGCCGGGCAGCGCCTTTGCCACCTACATCCGGGCCGTGCTCCTGCGGGATACAGGGGCCACATTGTCTCCCTTCCATGCCTTCCTTCTCCTCCAGGGACTGGAGACCCTCTCCCTGCGGGTGGAGAGACATGTGGAGAACGCGCTGAAGGTGGTGGAGTACCTGGCAGCTCATCCCCAGGTGGAGGCTGTCCATCATCCTTCTCTTGACAGAGAGCCCACTCATGCTTTATATAAGAAGTATCTGCCAAATGGAGGCGGCTCTGTTTTTACCTTTGAGATCAGGGGAGATGAGGAGGACGCCCGGAAATTTATCGACAGCCTGCCCATCTTCTCCCTGCTGGCCAATGTGGCGGACGTAAAGTCCCTGGTGATCCACCCGGCTACCACCACCCACAGCCAGTGCACGCAGGAGGAGCTGGCGGAGCAGGGGATCCGGCCCAACACCATCCGCCTGTCCATTGGGATCGAGCGGGCGGAGGATCTGATCGCCGCCCTGGAGACGGCCTTCCAGGCAGTTAGAAACGGAGAAAGATAATATGGGAAAGAGCATGGAAAAGACAGATTTCAGAGAAGTATTCCGGGCAGGCCGCCTTGTCACGGACGGAGCCATGGGAACCTACTACCGGGAAATATATGGAGGGGGCGGCCGCTTTCCGGAGATGGACAATGTGGCGGCGCCGGAGAGGATCGAGGCCATCCACCGGGAATATATCAGGGCGGGGGCGGACATCCTGCGGACCAACAGCTTTGCCTCCAACACGGAGACCCTGTCCCAGACCTGGGGAGAGGCCTCCAGGGAGGAGCTCCTGGGGAAGGTGTATGAGAATGTCCGGGCGGCCTGCCATATCGCCGCGGGGGCGGTGGAAAAGGAGGCGCCCGGAAGACCGGTCTACATTGCGGGGGACATAGGGCCCATACCGGAGCACGGCAGCGGGGACGACGAGGACGGCGAGGAGGAGATACTGGAAGAGTACAGGACCATCGCAAAAGCCCACCTGGATGCGGGGGTGAAGCTCATATGGTTTGAGACCTTTTCCGATTTTAAGAGGATACTCCCTGTGGCCCGGTGGATACGCTCTGTCAGCGACGCCTTCGTTATGGCCAGTTTTTCCGTCAACATGTACGGCTATACAAACGCCGGGCTCAGTGCGGCGGAGCTGGTCAGCATCGCCAAAGAGAGTCAGGAGATCGACGGCATCGGCTTCAACTGCGGCGTTGGGCCGGCTCATCTGGCCAAGGTGCTGCGCAGGCAGGATTTCGGCGACCTGGTGGTGTTTGCGGCCCCCAACGCCGGCTATGCGGACCGGATACAGGACCGGAACATATACAGGGACAACATCCTCTATTTCGGGGAGGCCATGGAGGAGATCGCGGGGCTCGGGGTCAACATCATCGGCGGCTGCTGCGGCACCAGCCCCGCCTACATACGGCAGCTGTCCCGGATGCCCGGGGGAAGGATGATACCCAGGCGGTTCACAGACCGGCCTGAGAAGAGGGCGGACAAGGATATCAGCTACAACAACAATCCCTTCATCCGCCGGCTCTACTCCGGCGAGAAGGTGGTCATCGCCGAGCTGGACCCACCCCACGACGGAAATGACGCTAAGATGATGGAGGCGGCGGCCATCCTGAAGGCCGCCGGGGTGGAGATGATCACCTTCTCCGACTCCCCCATGGGAAGGATGCGGGCGGACTCCGCTATGTCCGCTGTGAAGGTGGCGGGCCGCCTGCAGGTGGAGACTATGCCCCACATTGCCTGCCGTGACAAAAATGTCATCGGCATGGGAGCCCAGATACTGGGGGCCTACATGAACGGCATCCGCAATTTCCTCCTTGTCACCGGGGACCCGGTGCCCTCCGGGGAGAGGGATGTGGTCACCTCCGTCTACGACTTCCACTCGGTGAGCCTCATGAAATACCTGGAGCGCATGAACCGGGAGCACTTTGCCCAGGACCCGGTGGCCTACGGCGGGGCCCTCAATTACGGCAGGGCCAATCTGGACGCGGAGATACGGAGGATGGAGAGAAAATGCGGGGCAGGAGCTTCCTTCTTCCTGACACAGCCCATCTACTCTGACGAAGACATGGAGCGCATCCGGTATATTAAATCCCGGATAGACACGAAGGTCATCTGCGGCATCATGCCCCTTGTGAGCTATCGCAACGCCCTGTTCATGAAAAACGAGATTCCCGGCATCAGCGTGCCCGACGGGATCGTCGACCGGTATGACAGGGACATGAGCAGGGAGGAGGCCCAGCGGGTGGGAGTGGAGACTGCGGTGGAGATCGCGGAAAAACTCCGCGATATCACAGACGGATACTATTTCATGGTGCCCTTCAACCGGGCCGCGCCATGATTGCGCAGATTTTGGAGAAAATGCGCTGATCACGCAGAAATAGAAAAACTGGTACTTCATTCACAGAGCATTTTCCTGTATACTGGAGAAGGACGAAAAATCACAGACAGG
>NZ_NFLQ01000014.1 GCF_002160985.1 Lachnoclostridium sp. An118
CTTTTCTGCTTGAAAAAGCGCAGACCTCCCCTTTCCTGTCTGTTTAGCGTTTTGAACTTTCTAAATTTATGCGCTCTTCTTTAACGCAAACAGATGTGTCCCGGTTTTTCCGTTTTGGATTTTTTGATGCAGTTTCCTGACATTATGCGCAATCGCCAACAGAATACTTTGTGCTTCTACATTCGCTTTTCCACGGTATCGGAATCTTCGGAAGCCTGTATCCTCTTTCAGATCACCAAAGCTTCCCTCGGACTGGATACTCCGGTTCACCCGCAGCAGAATCCCCTCTTCACTGGTAATCCTCTTCAGGTCTTCCTCCCGGTACTGATTGAACTTCCGGGAAACATACAAATTTTTCGTCCTGTCTTCGAACGGAACCTTACTGTGGTTCCCTTTGATACATTCTTTTTTGTAGGGACATCCGCTGCAGTCTTCACAACTGTAAATGGTCGTTTTTCTCTCATATCCTGTCTTTGTTTTTTCTTTCTTTATCTTACTGACTTTCAGTCTTTTCCCCTTGTGGCAGGTGTAGGTGTCCGACTGCGGATCATATTTCATATTTTCTACCCTGCCGATGTCGTTTTGATAAGAACGCTTTTTCCCGATCTCATAATTCGCCGGCTTGATAAATGCCTCTTTCTTTTCTTTCTCCAGATAAGCGTAATTCTCTTCACTTTCATATCCTGCATCCGCCGTAACTCTCTGGTATTTAAAATCATCTACGTATTCTTCCAGATCCTTAAAAAATGGGATCAGTGTTGTAGTATCTGTAGGCTGCGGTCCTACGGTAAGCCAGGTGATATATTCTGAATCAACACCATGCTGGATATTATATCCGGCTTTAAGCTGACCGTTCCCCATTGCGTCTTCTTTCATCCTCATAAAAGTTGCATCATGGTCTGTCTTAGAATAACTGTTCCTGTCTCCACACACATAAAGTTTCTGTGTATACTCTTTGAGCTTCTCCAGATATTGCTCCAGTGTTTCAATACTTTTCTGCAATGGGGATTTCCTTTTCCCTGTCCCATGTACAAACTCGATCCCCTCGTCCGCTTTCAGCCTGTACAGCTTTTTCCGGAGCTTTTTCAGGTGTTTTACGGTGACTTTATTCTGATAAACAATCTTTAGGCCATACATTTCCTCGCAGGATTCTACAAAGGCTGCAAGCTTCTTTAGAAGTTTTTCCAGGTTTTTTGTTGTCGCCTTTTTCCAGACAAAAGTGTATTTATTCGCATAAGCCTCGATCTTTGTTCCGTCAATAAAGATGTCTTCTCCTGAAATTTCCCCAATACTGTAAAGGAACTTCGTGACGGCGGCCAGGATCTTTTTCGAACACAATGCGAAATGCAGGGTATGGAAACGGGCAAAAGTTGCATGGTCAGGCACGGGAGCGCCTTCCAACAGGAACATAAAGTTGATATCCCTGCGGCAGGCCTCCTCCATATCACGGGAAGAAAAGGCCCCGTTCATATAAGCATAAAGCACAATCTTAAGGATGGTGCGCGGCGACGGATTTTCGGGTATCCTCTGATACGTCGAATATAAGTCAGATAAATCCATCTCCTCCACAAACTGACTCAGCAGCCGCACAGAATCATCTGCCGGGATCATGCAGTCAATATTTAACGGAAGTTTTAATTGATAACCGTTTTGATTCAGGGTATAATCTTTTTGTAAAATATTTAATTTTTCCATAACTATATTTTACACCTTTTGCCGGGCTTTGTTTAGCCCGGCATTTGGTTTATTTTGGAAAAGAAAAGAGGCCATCGCACTAATCACTTAGTGCGACAGCCCCCTTTTTCGCTGGTAAAATGAATTTTATAATGACTGGTCTGTATCACTTGGAATATACCTGCATATCTCCTGAATATCACAATTCAGAATACGGCAGAGATCATTCAGCGTTGTAGTATTCAACGGTTTGTTCTTACGCAGCTTATCTATCGTAGAACTGGAGATATGGTGTTTGTTGATCAATGTATATGTTGACTCGTTTGATTTCTTTAATGTTTCCCAGAAAGGACTGTAATCAATCATGGCATACCTCCTATGGTTAAAGGATAGTATGTGGTTGTTTTATTGACTATAGTCGCTAAAAAGACTACAATATTAGAGAAATGAAATGGACAAAAGAACAACAGGAAAGATTTGAAAAATTTATATTGGGCGATGATATGGATTTTTACGAGGAATACACGATCCATTTGACAGATGAGGAACAGGAAAAATTTTTCGCGGAGAATCCAGAGTTTATGTCTGAATACCCTATCAGCCGTAACATGATACATCTGTTAAGGGATCCCATGTACAGAGGTTTGATGAGAAAGATCAAGAAATATGAAACGGGCGAAAGAGAAAAATATTGATTGCATCCTTTATTTTGTACCATCGCGATGAGACTTTTTTGAGGTTCAAAGGAGACAGGCGATAGAAACATTGCCTCAATGAACTCAGGGCCCAGTTGGATGATCTGATCAGCCGTTTGGATATTGCAGGGATTTCAATCACAAGCCGGATATATGCAGGTATGGGAAGGTAGAGTTCCCAGCAAGAGTACTGCCGCGTGAAATGCAAATGGCAGAGTTTCTGTTTTGGTATTACCGGGGTGGATCTTGCTCTGCTGAAAATTTAACCTGATATGAAATGCAAATGTCTTTTAAAATAATCCATAATTGCAAGACGGGAACAATGCGGAACTGGCTGTACATTGAGTCGGGATAAGCCTTCTGTCTGAATGTATCTGCTGCGACCGACTGCAGTCGGGAGCCAAAATGTTTTCCGTGTTTGAATGATCGCGGTATCTGATAACATAAAGAAAACACCGAGGGCATGGGAAGCGGAATTCCCATCAAGAGCAAGACCACGGAGAATGCAAAAGACAGAAATGCTGCTTTTGTATTACGGGGTGGATCTTGCTCTTTGAAAATTATTTGTTCCATGATAGAATTTATGTATGTTTAAGGTGTTGTTTGATTATAGACAGTCAGACGGTATACTAATTTTATAATTCGAGGGTTCTATTATGACAGACGCTGAAAGAAGAGAGGCTGCCCGCCAGTTTTATAATAAATGGGCAGGAAGAGGAAGAGAAGACGAGGATGACAGATCCTATTGGCTGGATATATTGGAACGTATTCTTGGGGTAGAGAATGCAACAGATCATATTGATTTTCAGAAGAAAGTTGTTGTGGATGGAAACACAAAACGGATTGATGCTTACATTCCGGAGACTGGCGTTCTGATCGAGCAGAAAACATTGGGAATTCCTTTGGATAAAAAAATCAATCAGTCCGGAGGTATTATGCTCACGCCTTATGAGCAGGCAAAGCGATATAATGATAATCTGCCGTATGATGAGCGGGCGCGATGGATTGTTACGTCCAATTTCTCAGAAATCTGGATTTATGACATGAATGCAAAAGTGCCAGAGCCGGTAAAACTGCAGCTTGATAACCTGCAGGCGCAGTATGCTAGTCTGGATTTTTTGATAAAGAAAGAAGTTCAAAAAGTTAATCTTGAGATGGAGATTTCGCTGCAGGCTGGTGAGATTGTAGGAAGGTTATATGATGCGTTTCTTCGGCAATATAAAGAACCAGACAATTCGGAAACTCTGAAAAGCCTAAATAAGCTATGTGTCCGGATCGTATTCTGCTTGTATGCCGAGGATGCCGGGATTTTTGGACGCCGCAACATGTTCCATGATTATATGCGGCAGTTTTCTGCAAATACAGCACGTAAAGGATTGAGAGAGCTTTTTCAGGTGCTTGACCAGAAGCAGGAAGAGCGGGATGAGTATCTTGCAGATGATGATCCGTTACTTGCATCGTTTCCATACGTTAATGGCGGTTTGTTTTCGGATGAAAACATTGAGATACCACCATTGACGGATGAAATTCTTCGTTTGATTTTAGAGAATGCCAGTGATGATTTTGACTGGTCGAAAATATCGCCGACAATCTTCGGTGCGGTGTTTGAAAGTACACTGAATCCAGAGACACGTCGTTCTGGTGGCATGCACTATACAAGTATAGAAAATATCCATAAGGTTATCGATCCTCTGTTTTTGGATGATCTCAGGAAAGAACTGGATGAGATCACGTCGATCGATGTGATCCGGACAAAGCGACTGAAATTGGAAACATACCAGAATAAAATTGCTTCACTCTCTTTCCTTGATCCGGCCTGTGGGAGCGGAAACTTCCTGACGGAAACCTATCTCAGCCTCCGGAGACTGGAAAACCGTGTGATCCGTATGCTGTACGATATGGAGAAAGGACAGGTGTCCGGGCAGATATCTTTTGCTGATGAGACAATGAATAATCCGATCAAAGTATCCATCTCTCAGTTCTATGGAATAGAGATCAATGATTTTGCCGTCACTGTCGCAAAAACAGCTCTGTGGATTGCGGAAAGTCAGATGATGAAAGAGACGGAAGATGTGGTACATATGAATCTGGATTTCCTTCCATTGAAGACTAATGCGCATATTGTTGAGGGGAATGCGTTAAGGATTGATTGGAATAGCGTGATTTCGGCAGAGAGATTATCCTATATCATGGGAAATCCGCCGTTTGTAGGGGCAAGGCTTATGTCTGCGGTGCAGAAAGAAGACGTATTTGCTATTTTTAATAGTGTGAAAAATAACGGAAATCTTGATTACGTGTCATGTTGGTATCAAAAAGCAACTGATATGATGAAGGGAACATCAATTAGAACAGCGCTTGTTTCAACAAATAGCATTACACAAGGAGAACAGGTATCTATTCTTTGGAAAAATCTTATGGGAAATGGCGTACATATTGATTTTGCATATAGAACTTTTCTGTGGGATAGTGAAGCAAGTTTGAAAGCACATGTTCATTGCGTTATTGTTGGTTTTAGTGTTGCACCTAATGATAAAGGGAAGCGGTTGTATGATAAAGGAAAAGTTAAAATTGTTGATAATATAAATGGTTATCTTGTTGAGGCTGAAAATATATTTATCGGTAGTCGCACAAAACCACTTTGCGATATTCCAGAGATTGGTATAGGGAATAAGCCTATTGATGGGGGGTATTATTTGTTTACTGAAGATGAAATGGTAGAATTTGTAAAAAAAGAACCAAAAGCCAAACAATATTTCAAAAAATGGCTCGGTTCAAAAGAATTTATCAATGGATATTTTAGGTATTGCTTATGGCTTGGAGAATGTTCTCCAAAAGAATTGCGTTCTATGCCAGAATGTTTAAAAAGGGTAGAAGCGGTAAAACGATTTAGATTGGAAAGTACAAGTGCAGGTACAAGAAAGCTTGCTGCTAATCCAACACATTTTCATGTTGAGAATATGCCAAGAACAAATTATATTCTTATCCCAGAGGTGTCTTCTGAACGACGCCGCTATGTACCAATGGGATTTATGACTCCAGAAGTACTTTGTAGTAATCTTGTGAAAATTGTACCGGATGCGACACTATATCATTTTGGAATTTTGACATCTAATGTTCATATGGCCTGGATGAGAGCGGTATGTGGAAGGCTAAAAAGTGACTATCGATATTCCAAAGATGTGGTTTATAATAATTTTCCATGGCCTTCACCTACGGAAGAACAGAGAAAGAAAATTGAGCAGACAGCACGGCAGATTTTAGATGCGCGGAAATTATATCCGGATGATTCTCTTGCGGATCTATATGATCCTCTGACTATGCCGCCTGAATTGCGGAAAGCGCATGCGGAGAATGATAAGGCTGTTATGAATGCTTATGGATTCTCTGTCCGCAATATGTCAGAAGAGGATTGTGTTGCGGAACTGATGAAACTTTATCAGATGCTTACAAAGAAAAATACTTAAATGGCGAAAAGAGGTGTCGAAAAGGTGTATTTTGATAAGTTAAATTCTGAGGAACAGGTAACTTATCTGATCAAACCTATTATTGAAGTTCTCCAGGAAGCGGGCGGACAGCTGGAACGATCAGAAATCAGAGATCGGATTGGAGAAAAAGACGAGAGGATTGCGGAGTTTGAACAGAAACTGTACACGTCTGGCAAAACCGGAAATCAATATAAAAAGTTTGATTTTAAGTTTAATTTTGCTATCAAAGAATTAAGTTATGTTGGGATCATCTCTTATATCAAGTACAATCCTAAAATTACACTTACGCAAAAAGGAGCAGGCATTGTTCTTGACTCTTTTGATGCGGCAATAGAGGTGCATGATAAAGCCAAGGAGTATTGGGCGGAACAGTCTGCTAAAAACAAAAATAAAAATCCAGTGCCTGAAGGTCAAACTGTGGAAGACGGTGAAGAGGAAACTTCGACAGAGGATGGGATTGTAGATGACTTCAAAGTGAGACTGCAAAGTGCGATTGCTAGTATGTCACCGGCTAAATTTGAACAGTTTTCCAGAGCGCTGCTCACAAAAATGGGAGTTCAGTTTACCAACAAAGGTATTCAGATATCTAATGACGGTGGTATTGACGGATATGGATATCATGTGGATGAAGAGGATTTCAGAACCACCAGGGTGGTGATTCAATGCAAGAGATATAATACAAATCCGGTAAGCGAACCGGAAATCAATCAATTTCTCGGAGCAATGAACAAGTTTCAAGCAGACTACGGTGTTTTTATTACAAACAGCAGATTTACCAATAAAGCACGGGAAGCTGCAAGAGAAGGCACACCGATTACTCTGATTGACGGAAACGATCTGATCAGATTAGTGATTAAGTATGAACTTTTTATTACCCCTGTTACCACATACGTTTTGGATGATTTCTATTTGGATGAATAAAAAATATTCTTTATAAAAAAGTTCTGACTAAGACGGGAGGCAGTGTCATGAGTAAAGGAAAGATAATTTACTGGTTTATTGGACTTGCGACTGTAACGACCATAGGTTTTTTAGTGATTCCGTCACTGATGAAGAAATATAGTAACAAGCTCTATAAATTTTCGCTTAAGAAGGACAAAATTGATTTTGAGAACATGGGACCCGAAGTTCTGAAGAAAGAAAAAATTAAGGGGGAATAAGCAAATGACTATTGATACAGATAAGGTAGCACAGGAGGCCATAGACGCAATAGCTGAGAAGATTAAGAATTTGAATTCTTTAAATATTATAGTGGCTGGTAAGACAGGAGTGGGTAAAAGTACGCTTATCAATGCTGTGTTTCGTGACAAACTTGCTGAGACTGGTATGGGAAAACCAGTGACAGATCATATGCGTAAAATAAGCAAGAAAGGAATTCCTCTTGCTATATACGACACAAGAGGATTTGAACTCGGAAAAGAAGTACAGCAGCAAGTCAAACAGGAAGTTATGGAAACTATTAGTAATGGACTTGCGACTAAGGACATTAATAAGGCGATTCACTGTATTTGGTATTGTATTAATACTGCATCAAATCGTGTGGAACCAGAAGAGATCGAGTGGTTAAAGGAACTTTCAAAAGAGAATCAGATAACACAGGTTCCAATAATTGTTGTATTGACACAGTCTTTTTCCAAAAAGAATGCGGACGCAATGAGGAAGATGATTCTTAACGAAAATTTAGACGTAGTTCAGGTTGTTCCCGTATTAGCAGAGGATTACGAGATTGACGAAGAGTATGTCGCAAAATCTTATGGACTAGATGTCTTGATTCATGTAATGGGGGAAGCATTGCCGGATGAGCTGATGGATACTCTGCAAAATGTTCAGATAGCGAGTCTGGCTGAGAAAAAGAAAAGAGCGCAAGCTGCGATAGCTACGGCGACACTGGCGGCTGCGGGAGAAGGTGCAGCACCGATTCCGTTTTCGGATTGCGCATTGCTTATCCCGACTCAGCTTGGCATGATTGCATCAATTACGGTTATATTTGGTTTCGACATCAATAAAAGCATTCTTACCGCGTTCCTTTCATCAACATTAGGATCAGGAGGTGCGACGCTATTAGGAAAAACTGTAGTATCCAATTTGGTTAAATTTATTCCTGGGATTGGAACTGCTGCAGGTGGTGCTATTTCTGCGGCAACAGCAGGTATACTTACAGCAGCACTTGGAGAAGCATACATAGGAATTATGACGATGGTGTTTAATGGTGAAATGGAAATTGATGATCTTGACACTAAAAGAGGAAAAGATCAGATGGCAGCCCTATTTAAACATGAATTGAAAAAGAAGAGATAAGAAAACATTGAAATTGCTGCAAGAGGTTTGAGTGATATAATTCGACAAGGCCCTTCTCGCTTCAGTCCATAACGATAAAATATCTTTTGCCCATCGGAATTAAATCCGGCGGGCGGGACTAGCTTTATGTTTTGGTTGTACCTCAATTTTCGTTCTGGTCTTTATAGAAATTTTGATTTTCAAAGGAAATTGCCCTTTGGCTCGGAGATTCCAATAGGGACGAATAGCATCTTTGTTGGCAAGGGAATACCGAAAGAAAATGCATTATTACATGTGTTTTTGATGATTTCTATTTAGATGAATAATTAAATTATTATATAGTCATTAGGAATACAAACCTGATGACTGTATTTTTTTGTGCAAATTTACTTGGTCTACATTGTATAACTTCCCCTCTCCTGTGTGAGTGGTGAAGGGAAAATAATTGGGTGTTGAGTGGTAGATCTTTTGCGAAACATATAAAATTTTGATAGAAAATATATTTTTTGCAATTCCACGCTGTAAAATCGCTCGATTTCCTTTCTATAGATGAAGGGGTGATCACTTCCCTTCAAAGACTGTTGCAGAGCGAAAGGAAGGGATAGGAAATGAATGTGTATGAAGCAGTCAAAAGCACAGTGACCACCAGGCAGGCGGCGGAATATTACGGGATCAAAGTGACAGGCAGGGGCATGGCACGCTGTCCGTTCCATCATGACCGGCATCCCAGCATGAAGCTGGATCAGAGATTTCATTGTTTCGGGTGTCAGGCAGATGGAGATGTGATTGATTTCGTGGCGGGATATTTTAGCCTGTCTGTCCGTAAAGCGGCCCTGAAACTGGCAGATGATTTTGGAATCCGGTATGAGAAGCAGCGGCCGCCGAATCGTGGGAAACGAAAAAAGAAGGTAAAAGCAGCGTCATTGGAACAGAACTATAAAAAACTGGAAAGACAGTGCTTTTCCATACTTGGGCAGTATCGGGAACATCTTTTGTTTTGGAAAAAACAGTATGCACCGGAAGAACCGGATACGGACTGGGATCCCAGGTTTTGTGAAGCACTGGATCGGATTCCCAGAGTGGAGTATCTGAAGGATATTCTGTTGTGCGCTCCTCTGGAAGAACGGGTGGAACTTCTGCTGTCCGCCGGAAAGGAGATCCTCGGGTATGCAGGAAAACTTCAAGAGCCTGAAACCGGAACAGCTGGAAGCCCTGAAACAGTTGCTGGGCGAGTCAGATAATGTACAGCTTCCTGATGTTTCGGACTGGTTTGACGGGAAGCAGATTGATGAGATCGCCTTCGGTGAGTATCTGCTGCGGAAGAAAGAACGGAAATGCATCCACGGTAAACTTTATGATCTGGACGGAGAAATCAGTGATGAGGTGATCCGCAAAGAGATCCTGGATGAGATCCGGCCCTATCAGAAAACCAATGTGGCAAAGATGGTGGATCGGATCCTGGGTACATTGAAGCTGATGTGCCAGTGTGAAATGCCTCCGTTAAAAGAAGACCGGGTTCATTTTTCCAATGGAACGTATTATCTGGACGGAACTTTTACAGAAGAAAAAGAATGGACGATGAACCGCCTTCAGGTACGATATGATCCGGACGTGCCAAAACCGGAGAAGTGGCTGGAATTTCTGAATGATCTGCTGGAGAAAGAGGATATTCCGGTTCTGCAGGAATTCATGGGTTATACGATGATCCCCAGCAACCGGGCCCAGAAGATGCTCCTGATCATCGGAAAAGGCGGCGAGGGGAAAAGCCGGATCGGACGGGTACTGCGCGCGATCCTGGGCGATAACATGAACACCGGAAGTATCCAGAAGCTGGAGAATGACCGGTTCAACCGCGCCGATCAGGAAGGGAAACTTCTGTTCATGGACGATGATATGCGGATGGAAGCATTGCCATCCACCAACAATATCAAGAGCATTGTCACGATGGAAGATAAGATCGATCTGGAACGGAAGGGAAAACAGAGCGTACAAGGCTATCTGTTCTCTCGGATCATCGGTTTTGGCAACGGATCATTGAAATCTCTCCATGATCAGTCCTATGGGTTCTATCGCAGACAGATCCTTCTGACGACAAAAGACCGGCCTGTCGACCGGAAGGATGACCGGTATCTGGGGGATAAGCTGATCCGGGAGACAGAAGGGATCGTACTGTGGTGTCTGGAAGGACTGCACAGACTGGTCCGGAACGGATTTGAATTCAGCATCAGCGACCGGGCAAGGAAGAACCTGGAAGATCTGATGGAGAATGAGAACAATATCATTTCATTCCTGAATTCTGCCGGATACGTGAGAAGGGAAGACGGAACCTATGCCAGTTCCAGGCGGCTTTACGCTGCCTACCGGAAATGGTGCGAGGACAATCTGGAAAGGCCCAGGGCAGAGAATACTTTCAAGAAGTATCTGAATGAGAATGCAGAAACACTGGGGCTGACCTATGATAAGAATCTTCCCGGCAGAAATGGGAAGACCGTTCGAGGCTTCCGCGGGATCCATGTGGAAGTCCGTACAGAGTAACAGAAAATGATCCAGGCACTTCAGGCGGCCCAGGCGGGTAAAAATGACTTCTTTTTTTATTTTATAGTTTATTTCTGTTTGAGAAGTGAAATAAACTGCCTAAACTGCCTAAGTCCTGAAAAATATAGAAAAACCGTAACTTTCAAACTGCCTGAAGGCTGCCTTGAAACTGCCTGACAGCATACAGGCCCTGTCCTTGTTTGGAGGGAAACTGCGTAAAGGAGGTGACCGGCAAATAGAGAGAAAAGAACTGAATGATGTATTGCAGTACGCTCTTGAAAACGGTATGATTGATGTGAAATACGTTCAAGAGCAGATTGCTTTGAATAAACGAAAGGAATTGATAGAAAAACATCCATATAGTATATGGAAAGGCAAAGAGGGACTCTGGCATACCTATTTGCCGGATGCTGAGAAAAAACGGATACACAAGAGGAGCAGTACGCGTCAGGGAATAGAAGATATTGTTGCGGATTACTGGAAGGCACAGATGGAAAACCCGACGGTGAAGGATGTTTACGAACAGTGGATTACAGGGAAACTTTCCAGAGAAGAAATATCTGTTGCCACCAAAAACAGATATGACAGAAAATTTTCAGAATGTATGGAAGTGTTCGGCAGGCGTAAAATAAAATCCGTGTCAGAATATGAAATTGAAGATTTCATTCTGAACATTATCCATGAAAAGAATCTGACTGCAAAAGGGTACAGTAATCTCAGGACACTTATTTATGGGATCTTTAAGCTGGCAAAAAAGAAAAAGTACATTGATTTCAGTATCACAGAAGTGATCTCTGATATGGAAATCTCAAGAAAAGCATTCCGAAGAAATCAGCAGCCGGATGAGGCACTGGTGTTTTCCGAGGAAGAAACTGACCAGATCATTCAGTACATTATTTCTTCGCAGCTGGATCTTATTAATCTCGGACTCCTTCTGGCGTTTAAGACGGGTGTCAGACCTGGTGAGCTGGCCGCACTGAAGAAGGAAGATCTCTTGGATAGAAGTGTTGATGTACACAGAACAGAGATCCATTATCAAAATGAGGATGGCGAAAATGTGTATGAGGTACGGGATTTTCCAAAGACAGAAGCCGGCATAAGAACCGTACTGATCCCGAAACAGGCGTTATGGATTGTAAAAGAGATTAAGAGGCAAAATCCGTTTGGCGAATATGTGTTTATGAAGAACGGGAAGCGGATCCGGACTTACAGTTTTACGTGGCGGTTGAAGTCCATCTGCCAGAAACTGGATATTCCGATCAGGTCGCTGAACAAAATCCGGAAAACATACGGGACGATCCTGCTGGACAGCGGTGCGGAAGAATCTTTTATTATTTCTCAGATGGGGCATACGGATATTAAGACTACAAAGAATTATTACTACAAGGATCGGAAGAGCATGAGACAGAAGATCGAAGCGATCGATCAGGTGGCGGGTCTCTGATGTCAGGTGTATCAAAAGTGTATCAAAGTGTATCAAATGCAATGTGCCGCAAACGCAGTAACCACAAGGGATTGCGGGCTTTTAGGCCGGGGTTCGATTCCCCTCGGAGTCACTGAAGGATCTTCGAAGTGCAGTCATGCAGTCTCGAAGATCTTTTTTTGTTGTAAGGGGCATTCGCCCCCTGCGGAAAACGCTCCGCCTCAGAGGCGGGCAGGACAAAAGAAGAAAGGAAGAAAATGAAGAAGTTTATCGAGGAATTCAAGACATTTGCCCTCCGGGGAAATATGATGGATATGGCCATTGGTGTCATTATCGGCGGTGCCTTTTCCGGGATCGTCACATCGCTCACGGACAATTTTATCAACCCCATCCTGAATGTGGTTACAGGGGGACGGCTGTACAGCCTGCAGGATGTGGCAGGATTTGCCTCTGCCTTTCTGTCCTCTCTGGTCAATTTCTTTATCATGGCGTTTGTGCTGTTCTGCCTGCTGAAGGGAGTCAATAAGCTGATGAGCCTTGGGAAAAAGCCGGAGGCGGAGACGGCGCCGACAACAAAGAAATGCCCCTACTGCATGAGCGAGATCGATATTGCGGCAACCCGCTGCCCGCACTGCACTTCTCAGCTTGCGGAATAATACGGCGAGAGGCCCGCAGACACTGTGAATGTCTGCGGGCCTCTCAATGTATATCATGAAATGAGTAAAGAGTGGAGCATATTTATACGGACTCGGCAATCTCCTTTGTGATCCTCAGGAATTTGTCGATGTCCTCTGTGCCGTGGCAGTGAAGCGGTGATACGCGGATCGCTCCGGGAATCCCCAGCGTATCCACGATCCTCTTGGAGTACATGCTGCTTCTCACGCGCTCAAATACGGTGACGCCGCGCTTCATGTACTCGACCACGCAGTCGGGGTAGTCGATCCCCTTGATGCCCATGGCAACGATCAGGTCTTTGTATGTAAGGTCTTCCATGTCCACGTAAACCTCCACGTTCGGGATGTGGCGAAGACCCGGGGTCCCCGGGGTTCCCTCCAGCATACGGTACAGAAGAGCACGCTCCTGCATATGGATGCGGGTCATGCCCTCCACAAAGAGCTCGCGCTTGTCCTGGCTGTGGATGAAATGCTCGCCGATGGAGCATACATAGTCGATGACAGCCATCATGGCGGCAAAGTTGCCGGGGGTAGGTGTTCCCAGCGCCCACACGTTGGCGTCCTTGAAGGTCAGCTTGTGGTGCATCATGGTAGCTACCCGGTCAGATACGTAGGCAAATCCGCAGCCTCTCACGCCGAAGAATTTATAGGGCGCGATGTTGGCGGCGTCCACGCCCCAGTCCTCCACGTCGATGACAGCGTGGGGCGCGTGCTGCACAGTATCCGTGATCACATAGCACTCCGGGTTGACTTCCTTTACCCTGCGAACGATCTCCTTGATGTCCATGATGTTTCCGGAAATATTGGAGGCGGCCATGATGCTGACAAGACAGGTGTCCTTGTCTACATATTTCATCACTTCGTCCGCGTCAATTCCGCCGGTGGTCCTGTTGGCCGGAACCTCCCGGAACTCTCTTCCTGTCTTTGTGCAGGCGTACTCGACAGCATCGTGTGCTGACGGGTGCTCCAGGCAGGATGTAACAGCATTTGTTCCCCATTTTACATTGCTTAAGATGACATCCACGATCTGGAACATAGTCTGGGAAGCGGACAGCTCTGTCACGAGAGCGCCGCTCTTCGCGCCGAAGATAACCTCCAGTATTTCCTTTGTTCCCTCGGATACATAGTGAGCCAGCTTCAGCCCTCTGGCATAGTTCCTCTCCGGGCAGTCCGGAAACTGCTCTGCAGCCATCTTGGCCTCAACGGCTGCTTTCAGGCGAAGTGATCCGCCGGAGTTCTCAAAGAAAAGACGGGGTCCGTAGAGCGGATCCGCATCAGCGTAACAGAACTGAGCTTTCAGGTGTTTCTGATAGTCTTCCGGGAATAAAATTCCATGTTCTGCGTTCATAGTTTTTCCTCCTTTTCATCAGGATTAAGTCCCCTTTGTTTGTTGCCTTTATCATATCATGCACAAAAAAAATTGTGAAATGAATATTTTTGTTGTATAATATTGAAAAAATTTATATTTGCCGGCGCAAAAGGAGGGGAAGAACATGAACTTGGCGGAGATTGAGACGTTCCTGATGATCGTAAAGACAAAAAACATTACAAAGACAGCGGAAAATCTGTTCCTGTCCCAGCCCACCGTGAGCCACAGGCTGAAATCCCTGGAGGATGAGCTGGATGTAAAGCTCATCACAAGAAAGAAGGGGTACAAGCAGATTGAGCTGACCACCCAGGGGGAGGAGTTTATCCCCATTGCGGAGCGGTGGGTCTCTATCTGGCAGGAGATGCAGCTTCTGAAGCATACCCAGGACAGGCTGTACCTGACAGTGGGGTGTACGGATACCATGAACAGCGCCATTTTCTTTGACCTGTACAGGCAGATCTTAAAAGAGAAGGACCATGTGATAAACCTTCATATTAAAACGCACTACTCCTATGAGCTCTATGGACTCCTGGAGAACCATGAGATCGACATCGGCTTTGTGTACCACCATCTCCACTTTAAAAATATCGTGACAGAGCCCATCATGAGGGAGAAGATGTACATCCTGCAGTCCGCGCGGATGGCGTCCCAGCAAAACGCTATCCACACGGATGACCTGGATCCCCAGAAAGAAATCTTCGTGAGCTGGGAGGCCAACTATCAGATCTGGCATGACCAGACCATCAGCAAGGGAGAGTGGCCCAGGATCCAGGTGGACACCTTTGAACTCCTCTTCCACCTGCTGTCGGACGAGACACTGTGGGCCATCGTGCCCGTCTCCGTGGCGGAGCGGATCGCCAGCCTGCGGCCGGTTCATATCAGCGAGATTGCCAACAGCAGCCCGCCCCCGGAGAGGATCACCTACAAGATCAAGCACAAGTATCCGAACGAGGCCACTCTGAAGGCGGTGAACGCCTTTGAGAAGAAGATCAGCGCCTATCTGCGGACAAAGGACTGGGGCTTTGTGGGCAAATAGAGGGAGAAATATAGAAAAAATTAATATATACCACAAAAATAATTTATTTTATGAAAGAAAACCCTTGTGCTATACTGTAAATAATTAATAAAGAAACGTGTAAATTGAACGAGAAATTGAGACAATTTACCGAAAGAAAGCAAAA
Organism: Lachnoclostridium sp. An118; assembly: GCF_002160985.1. Classification (GTDB taxonomy): domain Bacteria; phylum Bacillota; class Clostridia; order Lachnospirales; family Lachnospiraceae; genus Claveliimonas; species Claveliimonas stercoravium. The sequence continues at coordinate 15,314 of NZ_NFLQ01000014.1, forward strand.
CGTAAACAAACGAAAGGAGCGGAGGAGATGGAGGCTAAATTTCTGACAGGTGGCGATGAGTCGGTCTATGTACAGCTCGGCGATGAGATCAGCCTGGAGGTCAACCAGAAGGTGAAGGATCTGATGCACAAGCTGGAGGCGGATCCGGTTGACGGAATTGCGGAGATGGTTCCTACATACGCTACACTGATGATCCACTATAAGCCTGAGAAGATCTTGTATGCCCAGCTGGTGGGGGAAATCAAAAAACGCATGGTGGAGACAGGGGAAAAGAAGGAAGAGGTATCCCAGATTGTAAAGGTGCTCCCCATCTGTTATGACAGGGAGTTTGCCCTGGATCTGGACGAGTGTGCGGCCTTTGAGAAGGTTTCTGTGGAGGAGTTTATCCGCATGCATTCGGAACATGAATACTATGCGTATATGCTGGGTGTTGCTCCGGGACATGCCTATATGGCAAGGTTCGAGGAGCCCTTCCATTTTAAGAGGAGGACTGAACCGAGAGTGAGGATTAATGGCCGTTCTATCGTGGCAGCCGAGAACCAGTCCAACCTGATCCCCTTTGATCAGCCATGCGGATGGAACGTGGTGGCTGGCACCCCCTTAAATATTTGCGATTATTCCAAGAAGGAGCCTTTCCTGGTCAATGCGGGGGACTGGGTGAAATACCAGCCTGTCAGCAGGAAGGAGTATGATCAGATCCGTGCGGATGTGGAGAGAGGAACCTATAAGCTGGAAACATATGTAAAAAAGGCGGTGAAATAGAAGATGGGAATCGTTGTTGAAAATCCAGGAATACAGACGACTGTACAGGACGAGGGGCGTTTCGGATATCAGCAGTACGGCGTGTCGCCGGCAGGGCCCATGGATACAAAGTCCTTTTTCCTTGCCAATATTCTGGCGGGAAATAAGAGAGGGGAGAGCGCCCTTGAGGTGACCTTTATGGGACCCACGCTGAAGTTTGAGAAAGACAATATCATTGCGGTGACAGGAGCAGACGTGTCCCCCACAGTGAACGGTGAGCCGATCCCCATGTACCAGGCAGTGCTTGTCCATGCGGGAGACACCCTTTCCTTTGGCGTGGCAAACGGCGGCAGCAGGGCTTATATAGCCTTTTGCGGAGGGCTGGATGTCCCGGCTGTTATGGGGAGCAAGTCTACGCTCATGAGGAACAAGCTGGGCGGAGTTGAAGGACGCAAGCTGGAGAAAGGCGATCATATCGGTTTTGTGAACCCGAAGACCAGTTTGCCGAAGATGGAGCTGCGGAAGCTGGAGCCGGAAAAGTTCCCCCAGAAGGATATTACGGTCAGGGTGGTGACTGGCCCCCAGGACACCGCCTTTACGGAAGAGGAAGTGAGGAAATTTTTCTGGTACAGCGCCACCATTACCAATGAATCTGACAGAATGGGGATCCGTCTGGAGCGGGAGGAGCCCCTGCACCATATCAAGGACGGAAATATACTGACCGATGGCGTGGCATTCGGGTCTATCCAGGTGCCTACCAACGGACAGGTCATCATCATGATGGCGGATCGGCAGACAACAGGAGGATACACGAAGATCGGAACCGTCATTTCCGTGGATCTGCCCAAGCTGGCTCAGGCCCAGCCCGGGTTTAGAGTGCACTTTGTGAGAGTGGGCATCCAGCTGGCACAGGAGCTGTACCTGCGCCAGTTAAAAGAGCTGAAGAACCTGGAGAGATATCTGGGACAGAGAAGCTGACGGACACTGCCGCCGCATAGCGGCAGACATAAAGAAGGGAAAGAAGAAAATGAAGCTTGAGAAGATCACGGCCCTGCTCCACGAGGTGGACAGGACAGGCGTGACAGAATTTGAGGTACAGGACGGGGACTTCCGCCTCTCCATCCGGAAGACGGCGGCGGCCGCGGATGGGGAGAACACATGCCAGACGGCCTCCGGGGCTGTGAGCCCGCAGGAGGCGCCCCGGGAGCAGGAGGCGGTGTCCATCCAGGAAGGGACCATTATCCGCTCGCCTCTTGTAGGCATCTTCCACGCCTCCGACAGCCAGAGCACGGAGCCCCTTGTGACAGTGGGCAGCAGAGTCGAGCAGGGACAGGTAATGGGAGCGATCGAGGCAATGAAGATGATGAACGACGTGGTGGCAGGATGCGACGGAACTGTGTCCGAGGTGCTTGTGAAGGACGGAGACCTGGTAGAGTACGCACAGCCTCTCTTCGTCATTGAAGGATAGGGAGCAGGGAAAAGATGTTTCGAAAAATACTGATTGCAAACAGGGGCGAGATCGCCGTGCGCGTCATCCGGGCCTGCCGGGAGATGGGCATCCGCACTGTGGCGGTGTACTCCGAGGCGGACGAGGACGCCATGCACGTGAGGCTGGCGGACGAGGCGGTCTGCATCGGGCCGGCGGCGCCCTCGGCCAGCTACCTGGATATGGACCGGCTTATCAGCACGGCCCTGGCCACAAAGGCGGAGGCCATCCATCCGGGATTTGGCTTTCTCTCGGAGAACGCGGCTTTTGCGGACAAATGCGCCAAGTTTGGCATCGCGTTTATCGGACCCTCCGGTGAACTGATCGACAAGATGGGAAATAAATCCGAGGCCAAGCACACCATGAAGGAGGCGGGTATCCCGGTGGTGCCGGGTACCGACAGCCCGGTGTACGAGGCGGGGGAGGCCCTGGAGGCTGCCGAGATCATCGGCTTTCCGGTCATGATCAAAGCCTCCGCGGGGGGCGGCGGCAAGGGTATGCGCCTTGCCTGGAACAGCCAGGAATTCCCGGCCCTCTTCCATGCGGCAAAGCAGGAGGCGGTGAACGCTTTCGGGGACGGCAGCATGTACCTGGAGCGGTACGTACAGTCTCCCCGCCACATTGAAGTCCAGATCATGGCCGACAAATTCGGCAATGTGGTCCACCTGGGCGAGAGGGACTGCTCGGTCCAGAGAAGGCACCAGAAGATGATAGAGGAGTCGCCCTGCGCCTTCATCTCCCCGGAGACGAGGGAGCGGATATGCGCCACAGCAGTGCAGGCGGCGAAGGCTGTGGGCTATGAGAACGCGGGGACCATCGAGTTCCTTCTGGATCAGTCCGGCGAGTTCTTCTTTATGGAGATGAACACAAGGATCCAGGTGGAGCACCCGGTCAGCGAGCTGGTATCCGGCGTGGACCTGATAAGGGAGCAGATTCATGTGGCTGCAGGACTTCCGCTGAGCGTCAAGCAGGAGGATATCCTGTTCCGGGGACATGCCCTGGAGTGCAGGATCAACGCGGAGGATCCTATACATAATTTCATGCCCTGCCCGGGGACAGTGGAGAAGCTCTACCTGCCGGGAGGCAACGGGGTGCGGATGGACACGGCCATTTACCCCGGCTACACGATCCCGCCCTACTATGACTCCATGATCGTCAAGATCATTGCCTACGACAGGGACAGGATGAGCGCCATCCGGAAGATGATCAGCGTTCTGGGAGAGTTCAGGATCAGGGGCGTGACCACCAACCTGGATTTCCTCTACGATGTGCTCAATCATCCGGATTTCCAGAGCGGTATGTTCAGTACAGACTTCATAGAGAGACACTATGAGCTGTAGGATATAGAGTCACTATCAACAAGAGGCCGGACATCGGGCCGGCAAAGTTTCAAGACAAGAAAGGAAGAAATGAGTATGAAGATCGTAGTATTAGACGGCTACACATTAAATCCGGGAGACATCTCCTGGGAGGGGATGGAGGCATTTGGCGACCTGACAGTCTATGATAGGACAAAGGCCGAGGACGTGGCAGAGCGCATCGGCGACGCGGAGGTTGTCTACACAAACAAGACTCCCATCACAAAAGAGACGCTGGACGCCTGCCCTAATGTGAAATTTATCGGCGTGCTGGCTACCGGCTACAACATCGTGGACACGGCGGCTGCAAAGGAAAAGGGTATTCCGGTATCCAATATCCCTACATACGGGACAGCGGCTGTATCCCAGTTCGCCATCGGACTTCTCCTGGAGCTGTGCCACCACATCGGAGAGCACTCTGACGCGGTAAAGGCCGGCGAGTGGACAAGCAATCCGGACTGGTGCTTCTGGAAATATCCCCTTGTGGAGCTGGACGGCAAGACAATGGGTATCATCGGATTTGGCCGCATCGGACAGGACACAGGAAAGATCGCCCAGGCTCTCGGCATGAAGGTGCTGGCATACGACTCCTTCCCGAAAAAAGAGCTGGAGAGCGAGACCTGCCACTACGCGGATCTGGACACAGTGCTTGGGGAGTCCGATGTGATCGCCCTTCACTGCCCGCTCTTCCCGGACACAGAGGGCATTATCAATAAAGACACTATCGCAAAGATGAAGGACGGCGTTATGATCATCAACAACTCCAGAGGGCCGCTCATTGTAGAGCAGGATCTGCGGGACGCCCTTGACAGCGGAAAGGTGGCAGGAGCTGCCGTGGACGTTGTATCCACAGAGCCCATCCAGATGGACAACCCGCTGATCGGAGCGAAGAACGTGATCATCACCCCCCACATTTCCTGGGCTCCCAAGGAGTCAAGACAGAGGCTGATGGACATCGCGGTTGACAACCTGAAGTGCTACGTGGACGGCAAACCGCAGAATGTCGTAAATGCATAAATAATTTCAAGACGGATGCAAACACAGCAAAACAAAAAAGAAAGGATGGAAAAAACTATGTATCAGGTGGATTTGAACAGCGACATGGGTGAGAGCTTCGGCGCTTATAAGCTGGGCGGCGATGAGGAGATCATCAAGTACGTGACAACAGCAAACGTGGCCTGCGGATGGCATGCAGGAGATCCCATGGTAATGGACAAGACAGTCCGCATGGCAAAGGAGCAGGGCGTTATGGTAGGCGCTCATCCGGGCTATCCGGATCTGATGGGCTTTGGACGCCGGAAAATGGTCCTGGCTCCCGCTGAGATCAAGAACTACGTGAAATATCAGATCGGAGCTCTCTCCGCCTTCACACGGAGCTACGGAATGAAGCTGCAGCATGTGGCTCCCCACGGCTCCATGGGAAATCAGTGCCAGTATGACGAGGAAGTATCCACAGCGATCGTGGACGCCATCTGCGAGGTGGACAAGGACCTTATCGTCTACTACTGCGCAGGCGCTGTCTTAGGACAGATCGCTGAGAGCAGAGGACTTCGCACAGCCTCCGAGATCTTCGCTGACAGAGCCTATATGGACGATCTCTCCCTCGTCCCGAGAAAGATGGAGGGCTCCATGATCACAGACGAGAACATTGCCATTGACAGATGCGTGCGCATGATCAAGGAAGGAAAGGTTACATCGATCAACGGAAAGGATCTGGACATCAAGGGCGACACGCTGTGCGTACACGGCGACGGGCCGAAGGCTCTGGCGTTCGTTCAGAAGATCCGTGAAAGATTTGCACAAGAGGGGATTGAGATCAAACATCTGTAAAAGACGTATCGTAAAGGAGTGAAGAACAAATGAGCAATACACAGAAAAAGGAAAAAATGTCCGTTGTCAAGAAGATGATCATCGCCCTGGTCGGCGGACTTGTAGTCGGACTGATCTTCATGTTTATCCGCAGCTCCCTGCTGGACTCCGGAAATGAAGGCACATGGGACATTATCAACAAGATCCTGTTCCAGGATATCACAGCAGCTGACGGAACCGCGGCGCTTGGTCTTTTCTACATCATCGGACAGCTCTTTATGAGGGGTCTGCAGGCAGCCATCGTACCGCTGGTGCTCTGCTCCCTGAGCCTTGCCATGTGCAGTATCTCCAGCTCCTCCAAGCTGGGAAGGATCGCAGGGCGCACAGTCCTTGGCTTTGTCTGCTTCTACATCGTGGGCGCCTTCTTTGCAGGCCTTGTGGCTTACGCTATGAAGACAGCCGGACTTTTCAATGTAGACCTGCCTGCTGAGGCGGTCACAGACGCGGCCACCATCGACCAGTTCAACCCGCTGGCCACCATCGTGACAGCCGTACCGTCCAACATCATCGAGTCCATGAGCAGCAACAACAGCATCCTGGCAGTTGTGGTAGTGTCCATCGTCATCGGCCTTTGCATGAACGTGCTGGGAGAGAAGACAGATCCCCTGAAGCATGTGCTGGAGGCGGGAAGCGAGGTCATCAACTTCTACCTGACCTTCCTCATCAACAAGGTGGGCCCTGTGGCTATCTTCTGTCTGGTATCCCGTACCTTCGCCATCTACGGCGCTGAGTACCTGGCGCCGGCGGCGGCCTACATCGTGGGCGCTATGATCACCCTGTTCATTCTGGTTGTGACCATCTACCCCATCGGTATCTGGCTGACAACAAGGCTGAACCCCTTCAAGTTCTTAAAGAAGATCGCCAAGGTAGGTGTGTTCGGATTTTCCACAAACTCCTCCGCGGCGACTCTGCCTCTGAACACAAAGACAAACCTGGAGGAGCTGGGCTGCAGCAACGAGATCACAAGCTTTGTCCTGCCGACAGGTATGACCATCAACATGAACGGTACGACAGTCATGCACATGTTTGCCGTGACTTTCATCGCGACCAGCGCCGGCATCGACGTGACGCCTGCCAACCTGATCGTTGTGGCATTCCTCTCCATCTGCGCGGCTATGGGCTGCCCGGCTATCCCGATCGCAGGCACGACCCTGATCGTGACTATCCTCTCCGGTATGGGCTGGACATCCGATCTGTGCATGATCGCCTACGCGCTTGTCGTAGCTATCAACCGTCCTGTTGAGATGGCTCTCCTGCCTCTGAACGTTATCGGCGACGCGGCTACAAACGTCATCGTAAACGCCAAGGAAAAAGAGATCAACCTGGACGTATATAACAGCTAAAGCAACTGTATAAGTATAATCTTATTATGAGAATATAACAGGATTGCGGCAAGCTGGTTCTTTCCTATGGGTATAGGAAGGAACCAGCTTGTTTTTGTCTCTGTCTTCATTTTATATTGTCTATAGATGATCCGGATATAAAAAAGTAAGGAGAGATGTAATGATGGAAAATGGGAAACAATTATTTAAGAGGAATACAATTTTTTTCTTGAACGATAAAGAAGAGTATTCGTATGAAGAAATCCTGGAGTTTATAGGAGAGAGCCTGACTGCTCTGGGCTATGCAAAAGAAAGCTTTGCCAAGGCGCTGAAAGACAGAGAACGGGTATTTCCGACAGGCCTGCAGATGCAGCCTTATGGAATTGCTATTCCCCATGCGGATCAGGGGCATGTGTATAAACCCTGTGTAGGGGTGGTGCGGCTGAAAGGGGGGGCCGTATTTAGGGATATGGTAGAGCCGGACAGAGAAGTGAGAGCAAAGATTATATTTTGCATTGCTATAGCAGGCGAGGAAAAGCAGACGGATGTATTGCAGGATATTATGAGGATAGCCAGTGATGAGTCCCTTATGAGCTGTATAGTGGATGCAGACAGCGAAGAGGAAATCTATGAATTGCTTACTGAGGGAGGGAAAGGTACAAAAAGATCAGATACATAATGCAGACATAAGGAAGGAGGACGAGAACGGGATGTACCTGATTGAACGACAGAAAAAGATACTGACACTTCTCCTGACATCAAAGGAATGGATTACAGGAGCGGAAATTGCAAGAAGGCTTGGTATAACAGACCGGACAGTGAGGAAGGACATAAGGGATATTAATGAAGAGTTAAAGAAATATCCCAATTGTTATATAGAGTCTATCAGAGGAACGGGGTATCTCCTGAGAACGGCAGACAGGGATGAGCTTTTTAATCGTATGGAAGGGGGCAGTAGCAGCGAGACGCCCAGAGCAAGGATTGCACATCTTGCACTGGAAATCCTTGAATCGGAAGATCCGATTTCACTGGAGGATTTGGAGGATGAATTTTTCATTAGCCGCACGACACTGGAGGCAGCTATCCGCCAGATTAATGATACATCCACGGCAAAAGGTGTGGGAGCAGTTATACGACATAGAAAAAATGCAGTTCAGGCTGAATGTACAGAGAGGGAAAAGCGGGAACTGATGCGCTCTTTTCTCTTTATTACAAAAGAAGATATGGGCCGCAAAATGCAGGATGAATATGGATTTCTGAACGCAGGCGATATACGCAGGATCATGGGAAAGGTGAGAGGGGTGCTTGTGAAGCATAAACTGAAAGTCACGGACCGGGATATGACAGAGATTGTTTTGTGGCTTTATATACAGAAGCAGCGCCTTTTGTCCGGAGAAGTGCTGCGGGAACAAGAAGGAGCGGGAAGAGAAGAAAAGACTATTCCGGAGACCATACGCATTTTGTCTGAGGAAATGACAAAGAGTATGCAGGAGGGTACAGAACTTTTGTATCCAAAAGAGGAGATTGTGGAATTTGCGGAGTATCTGGGGAATATCCGCCTGATGAAAGAGGAGCGCTTTACGAAGAAAGAGATTATGAACATGGTGGAACCGTGTTATATCGTTATCGTGGAGGAGCTCCTTAATGATATCAAAAGTCGTTTTATGATCGATTTTACCCAGGACGAGGCCCTCTTTGCGGATCTTGTCATGCATATTCGTTTTTCAATCAGAACCAGTGGCGGTACAGTTAGTCAGGAGGCCTCTCTTCTGGATACAATCAAGGACAGGTATCCATTTGTCTTTGAGCTGTCTACTTACATTTTCGGAAGGATATGGGACGTCCTGGGGATAGAGATGGATGAAGTGCAGCTCGGCTATGTGGCGGCACATTTGGGAGCTGCTTTAGAACGGCTGGAGAATACAGATACGGGAAGCGATTTTAAGATTGCTGTATGCAGCAATATGAGTATGGGGATCGTGAGGCTTTTGATGGCAAAGCTACATTCGGTTTACAGGGGGCAGATCAGCATTGCAGGTCCCTATCCGCTTTATGAAATGGAAGATATGATGAAGGGGCAGCCGGGGCTGATCCTTACTACAAATTTATACGGGGTGTTCGATGAGCTCCCCGTACCTGTCATTCCCATTTCTCCTATGCTGGAGTCGGCGGATATACAGGCCATTAATGAAAAGATAAAATCACTAAAACAAAAGACAGTTGTGCTGAGTCTGGAACAGGGGATCGAACAGTATTTTGAGAGAGAACTGTTTTTTCCAGGGATGGAGATGGAGTCTCGGGAGGAAGTGCTGGAGTTTTTATCGTCAAAGATTGTTGAGAAAGGGTATGCTCCTACAAATCTGCTGGAAGATATTATGGAGAGGGAGCGAATCGCTCCCACCACATTTTCAAATTATATGGCTATGCCCCATCCGATCCATATGTGTGCATACAAGACGGTGATTGCTGTGGCTACTCTGAAAAAAGGAGTAGTATGGGGGAAGCAGAAGCAGGTCGTAAGACTGGTCTTTCTTCTTATCGTGCGCAGCAAAGATATGAAATATATCAGTGGTTTTTTTGACATTACAGCAAAGCTTGTGACGCGGAAAAAGAAGGTGCAGACGCTTCTGGAGACGGAAGATTTTGAAAAATTTATAGGTGAGCTTGTTCCTATGTGATGCGGAAGTTGACAGTTTTTAATCTGAAAATATAGCGTGTATAATCGAATTATAGAAAAACAAGAACAAAAAAACGATAGGAGGAAACAACAATGAAGTATCAGGAGACAAGAGAAAAAGTTTTAGAAATTGCGGTAAAATGTCTGGAAAAAGGATTGATTCATGGAACGGCAGGGAATGTGTCCATGAGAGTACCGGGCGAGGATGTGGCGATCATTACACCGACAAGAATACCATACGATCAGTTGAAGCCAGAGCAACTTCCGGCGGTAAGCTTGACAGGTGAGCTGCTGGATGGAGAGTTTAAGCCCTCCTCAGAAACTCCGATGCATACAGCTGTGTACAGAGCCAGGAAAAATCTGAATGGCATTGTCCATACACACTCTATGTATGCAACTGTATTTTCTATCCTGGAACAGGAGATTCCGCCGATGATGCCGCCGTCAACTCCTTACGCTCCAGTGCCTGTAGCACCCTTTCATCTTCCGGGGTCCGAAGAGCTGGCGCAGGCTGCAGTAGAGGCTCTGGGAGAGGAAAAGATGGTATGTACTCTGCAGAACCATGGACTACTGGCTGCCTGCCCAACGCTGGACAGAGCTTTCTCGGCTGCGGAATACATAGAGGAGTGCGCACAGCTTGCTTACCTTACACTGATGGCAGGTAAGATGACGCCGATTCCGGCCAAGGATGTTGAGACACTGAAAGACAGAATGCTTAAGGGCATTGCAGTATAAGGAAAGGGGGAGAAGAATATGGCAGAAATGTATCGTGTGTTGGCAGTCTGTGGAGCGGGACTGGCTACTTCTACCCATGTTGCAAAGACCCTACAGAACGGACTGGAGCAAAGAGGAATTGAGACGCAGATACGCACCTGCAGCGTTGCAGAGTCAAATGGTGTTATGTTTCAGTATAAACCTCACGTGATTCTAGCTACTGTGTCTGTAAATTCTATACAGCCTCCGGAAGGGACACCTGTTTATTCTGGAGTACCACTGCTGACAGGTGTCGGTTCGGCCAAGGTGCTGGATGAAATAGCAGCCTATCTGACCGAACTGGATAAGAAGTAGAGGAGGACAAAGATATGACGATTGTATTGGATGTCCTTAACAAGGTAGTGGATCTTGGAGCTTTTGTAATGATGCCGGTCATTCTCTTTGTCATGGGAATGATATTCCGGATGAAACCGAGCGATGCACTGAGAGCAGGTATCACCGTAGGAATTGGATTTAAAGGTATATCCCTTGCCGCCGGGCTGATTACTGAAACGATGACGCCTCTGATTACCCAACTTCAGGAGCAGTGGGGACTTTCGTTAGACGCTGTGGATCTTGGTGTGCCTGTCGTATCTACGATGTCGTTTAGCGATGGCAGGTTCGTTCTTATGATGTTTGGAGGCGTGCTTTTAGTTAATGCAGTGATGCTTCTTTTGAATTTGACGAAGACGCTTAATGTAGATATATGGAACTTCTGGCATTATCTTTTCATAGGGAGTCTGGCGACGATCATATCAGGAAATATCCTGATTGGACTGTTGGTTGGTGTTGTGTATTCAGCTATCAACCTTTTGCTCGCAGACCGTAATCAGGAGCTGATCTGTGAGGTGTGCGGGGAGCAGTACAGAGGTCTTTCCTTCTGTACTATGGCTTTCCCGGTTCTGCTCCCAATCGGCAGGGCAATAGACTGGGTTATTGACAAGATACCGGGTGTGAGGAAGATAGATTTCAATTTAAAGAAAGTTCCCAAGAAAGCGGCATTTTTTACAGAGCCGATCATGATAGGCTTTATAATCGGAGCAATCCTGGCGCTTCTTGCAAGCTATAGCTGGGACCAGTGCCTGAATGTAGGAATGACGATGGCAGCGGCCATGTTCCTTCTTCCAAGGATGATTTCTATCCTGATGGAGGGGCTGTCTCCTATCGCAACTGCTACAAGAGAATTTATGGCTACCCGCTTCCCCAACAGGGAGTTCCGCATTGGCATGGATTTTGCCCTGCTTGTAGGTGATACAGATATGATTACACTGGGAATGATATTTGTGCCTATTTCGCTGCTGCTTGCAGTAATACTGCCGGGAAACAGGGTCCTTCCTCTGGTGGGACTGACCAACTTGTCCTATATGATGATGGCTCCGGTTATTGCATCTAAAAGAAATATGTTCCGGGGACTGCTCATAGGCATTGTGATGGTCGTACTTGTGTTCTACATGGCATCCGCCATGTGTCCGCTCATTACAGAACTCGGAATACAGACAGGACTGGTGGAAGCGGGAGGCAACTATACGTTGTTTAATACAGGTGAGCATGTAGGATTTGTGCTGCTTCAGATACTGAAAATCTTCTTCCCGTCTTAAAAAGACGAGGGTAGTAGGAGGAAAAACATGGTAACAGGAAGAGAAGAGATAGAAAAGTTATTTGCGGAAGCCGACAAAAAACAAATTGCGATCCCTCATTTTAATCATTCGGATTTTTGGGACATGTCTTTTATTACAGAGGCGGCTGAGGAGGAGAATTCACCAGTCATTATTGCGTGTCTGCCCAAGGTTATACAGGCAATTGGCATAGAGAAGCTGGGAGCAGTGGCCAGGATCACGATGGAACAAAGCCGTGTGCCGGTAATCTATCATCTCGATCACTGTCACAGCGTTGAGATGTGCATGGAAGCGGTGGATAATGGGTACAACTCTGTAATGATTGACGGAGCGGATCTTCCTCTGGAGGAAAATATTGAGACTGTCAGGAAAGTGGTGGATTATGCACATAAGAGAAATGTCCACGTGGAAGCAGAGATAGGAAAAATCAAAAGTGCTGGGGAGGAGGGCTACACTCCAAAAGGAGAGCTGGCGGCCCTGGAGGATGCCCGGCGTCTGGCGGAGGAGACAAAAGTGGATGCCCTGGCAGTGTCTATAGGAAGTGAGCATGGCTTTTACAGCCATGCTCCCCGGCTGGATTATGAACTGCTGGAGAAATTACACAAGGCGTTGCAGCTCCCGTTGGTCCTTCACGGGGGATCAGGTATCCCAAGAGAAGATGTCAGAAGAGCCATTGCCGGCGGTATCCGGAAAGTAAATGTAGGTACACAGATTAGATATACCTATATGAAATCAGTGGAGAAAGCTATCAGGATGATGGGGGCCGAGACACACACTGCGGATATTATGTCAGAGGCTAAAAAGGAAGTGAAAAAAGTGCTGAGAGAATGCATTGTCACCTGCCGCGGTGAAGAAGGGGCTGGCTGGAGATAAAATAAGGAGAGATGAGGATGTACGCTAAAGAAGTGACAATTAACAATCCCACAGGCCTGCATGCACGGCCTGCCACACAGCTTGTAAGAGAAGCGGAGAAATATCAGTCTGAGATCAGGATTATAAAAGAGAATATGGTGATCAATCCTAAGAGCATTTTTAATGTACTGGCAGCGGGACTTTCCCAGGGAATCGCCATCACAGTAGAGGCGGAAGGGACGGATGAAAGGGAGGCTGTGGACAGCCTGTGCAGATTTATTGAAGATCTAAAGGAGTGAGGCGTATGATTGGCAGAGGAATTGCAGCGTCCAGGGGAAAAGCCTTGGCAAGGGCAATGGCTGCAGAGACGCAGCAGCAGATAGACTTGGAGAAAAAGAGTAAAGAAAATCTGCTACATTCTGTGGAAAGAGTGAAAGAGGCTATAGACTCTATCGCTGAAGAGATGAAGGATGAGGAAACACGCCTTGAAGGCGAAGAGGAAGCAATGCGTCTTGAGATTGTTCAGATGCAGCATACTATGCTGTCAGACGCTGTTTTTCATGACAGTATCAGAAAAGAACTGGAAGAGGGATATGCACCTGAGAGTGCTGTGGCCAGATGTATCGAGGCCCAGTGCCGTATGCTGGAAGCTATTGGAGATGCATATCTTGCAGCGCGCACGGACGATTTCCGGGATGTGGGAAACAGGATCATCTGCAGGCTTCTCGGAAAAAGGTATCCGGATCTTGGGAAACTGGAGGAGGATGTGATATTGACAGGAGAAAATATCTCACCCTCCGTGCTGGCTGGAGCGAAAAAGGGAAAAGTAAAAGGACTTCTGCTTGCAAAGGGATCCCGAACAGCCCATGTGTGCATACTTGCCGCCAATATGGGAATTCCTGCGGTTGTAGGATGCATCGGTGCAGAGAAGATCAAGGATGGGGATATGGTCTTTGTGGACGGGACAGCAGGGAAAGCTGCCTGGGAAATGGATGAGGCCGCCCGGGCTGATGCATTGGCTGAGACAGTGAGCTATCAGGAAAAACAGAAAATTTTGGAGAAATATACAGAGAAAAAAGGTCAGACAAAGGACAAGGTTTCTGTGCAGATTATGGCGAATATCATGGATGCCCAGGCGGCAGAGCAGGCAAAACAGATGGGGGCGGAAGGAGTCGGGCTTTTTCGCACTGAATTTCTCTATATGGGAAGAAAAGATTTACCGGGAGAGGAAGAACAGTTTCAGGCATACAAAAAAGCGGCAGAGATGCTGCAAGGACAGCCTCTTGTGATACGCACTATGGATATAGGAGGAGATAAGCAGTCTGAGGCTTTGGAAATTCCGGCAGAGGAAAATCCTTTTCTGGGATATCGTGCGATTCGCATCTGTCTTGAACGAAAGGAACTTTTTTTTACCCAGCTTAAGGCTGTTTTGCGGGCATCTGCATATGGGAATGTGCGGGTGATGTTTCCTATGATCAGCAGTATGGCTGAACTTGAAGAAGCCCTTGCCTGTCTGCAAAAGGCAAAAGACGAGCTTGATCAGCAAAGGATAGCATATGATAAAGATATACAGACAGGCATGATGGTGGAGGTGCCCTCTACAGCAATCCTGGCTTCCCGGTTCATCAAAAAGGTGGATTTTTTCAGCATAGGGAGCAATGATCTGACACAGTATGCACTTGCAGTGGACCGACAGAACGAAAAGGTTTGCGGGCTGTATGATTACTTTGATCCCGGTGTGCTCCACTTGATATACACTGTGATTCGGGCATGTGAACAAGAGAATAAGGAATGCTGTCTCTGCGGGGAGATGGCATCAGATCCGCTCGCAGTTCCGGTTCTTCTGGGTATGGGACTGAAAAAATTCAGTGTAAACCCATCGGCGGTTCCTTTGGTAAAGTATCTTCTCTCAAAATGTGAGTATAAAAAGATCAAACATGATGTACAGTGTATGCTTGAGATGGACGACAGACGCCAGATCAAGGAGGAGGCGATGGCTCTTTTGGATGAAGAGTACAGGTCATGGCTTTAGGAGGAGAAAAAGAGATGGAAATGATCAGACTGGGAAGAAGTGAAATAGAGATTAGCCGTCTGGGTATGGGTACCTGGGCGATCGGCGGTGGACCGGCCTGGGGCGACAGAGATGAAGAACAGTGTATTGAGACGATTGTACAGGCCCCGGAAAAGGGGATCAATTTAATAGACACCGCGCCGGCGTATAATTTTGGCAACAGTGAGAGGATTCTGGGAAAGGCTCTGCAAAGAATGGACCGCTCTAAAGTGCGGATCATTACAAAGTGCGGGATTGTGTGGGACAGAAAAGGAAGCCTATTTAATAAAGTGGGAGATGTCCAGCTTTACAAAAATCTTTCCGCGGACTCGCTCCGAAGAGAGGTGGAGGATAGTCTTAAGAGGCTTGGAACAGATTACATAGATGTGTATATGACCCATTGGCAGTCAGTAGAGCCGTATTTTACCCCCATACAAGAGACCATGGGGGAACTTATGAAAATGAAAGAGGAAGGCTTGATAAGAGCTGTGGGAGCAGCCAATGTGACTGTGGATCATATACGGCAGTATCTGTCCTTTGGTGAACTGGATGTTGTGCAGGGAAAGTACAGTATCCTGGACAGACAGGCCGAGGAGGAGCTTATCCCGTTCTGCTGCGAGAACGGCATTACCTTTCAGGCATATTCTCCTTTGGAACAGGGACTTTTAAGCGGCAGATATAAGAAGGACTATGTGCCTAAAGCATCCCAGTCCGGTAAAAAATGGTTCCAGAAGGAAAATATGGGAAGAGTTATTGATATGTTGGAAACGTGGGAGCCGCTATGTGAAAAGTACAAATGTACGAAGGCGGATTTGGCGCTTGCATGGCTCATGGGTCAGGGAGATTACATTAATGTGCTGACCGGTTGTTCCAAGGTGGAGCAGCTTGAAGAAAATGCCAGGGCATTGTCTGTCAAGCTGGAAAAAAATGACATTGACTGGTTGAGAAAGGTCTCAGAGATTTAAAAAAGATTGATGTTTTATATGATTGAACTATAAGCTTGTTTTTGATTTTATGATGATATGTGGTGCTTTCTTCTGCCCTTTTGGAGGAGGCGGCTATCACGGGAGTGGATCAGGGAGGAGCGCAGGCAAAAGTGCAGAGCTGTAAAAAAGATTGTCATTTTTATGTGATTGAGCTATAATAAAAAAAGCGAAGCCTGTACTGCCTTTATGGGAGTACTCCCGGCAGTGCAAAATAAGGAAGTGGAGGAGACTATCATGTTAGTATCAGCAAAAGAAATGCTTGAAAAAGCAGTAGAAGGCCACTATGCGGTAGGCCAGTTCAACATCAACAATCTGGAGTGGACAAAATCCATCCTTCTGACAGCAGAGGAGCTGAAATCTCCTGTGATCCTGGGTGTATCCGAGGGCGCGGGAAAATATATGACAGGTTTCAAGACAGTTGCTGCCATGGTGAAGGCTATGATCGAGGAGCTGAACATCACAGTTCCGGTTGCGCTTCATCTGGACCACGGAACATATGAGGGATGCTATAAATGTATCGAGGCAGGATTTTCATCCATCATGTTTGACGGTTCACACTATCCCATCGAGGAGAACGTGGCTAAGACAAAAGAGCTTGTTGCCGTATGTGCGGAGAAAGGACTGTCCCTGGAGGCAGAGGTAGGATCCATCGGCGGCGAGGAAGACGGCGTTGTGGGCATGGGCGAGTGCGCAGATCCCCAGGAGTGCAAGATGATCGCTGACCTGGGCGTTACCATGCTGGCAGCAGGTATCGGAAACATCCACGGAAAATATCCTGCAAACTGGCAGGGACTCAGCTTTGAGACTCTGGATGCCATCCAGAAGCTGACGGGCAAGATGCCCCTCGTTCTTCACGGCGGCACAGGCATCCCGGAGGATATGATCAAGAAAGCGATCGACCTTGGCGTGGCAAAGATCAATGTAAACACAGAGTGCCAGCTTTCCTTTGCTGACGCTACACGCAAGTACATTGAGGCAGGAAAAGACCTGGAGGGCAAAGGATTTGATCCGCGCAAGCTCCTGAAACCGGGCGCAGAGGCGATCATGGCAACTGTAAAAGAGAAGATGGAGTTATTCGGTTCCGTAGGCAAAGCCTAAGAAGAGCCGGCCATATAGCGAGAAGAGCAAAGGTGTTCCGGCCCGGTGAGGGCCGGAGTGCCTTTTTCTGGTCATACAGGGATAGAAAGGATACTATATAGAATATGAGCGAATTGATTAATATTGCGGAGATCTTTGGAGAAAATGTATTTGACGACGCCACCATGCAGGAGCGCCTGCCGAAGAAGGTCTATAAAGATCTGAAGAAGATGATCGAGGAGGGCAAGGAGCTTGACCTTGCCACCGCGGACGTCATTGCCCACGAAATGAAGGAGTGGGCCATTGAGAAGGGGGCTACCCACTACACTCACTGGTTCCAGCCTCTGACGGGGACCACGGCGGAGAAGCACGACTCCTTTATCTCTGCCCCCATGGAGAGCGGAAAGGTCCTGCTGAGTTTTTCCGGCAAGGAACTCATCAAGGGAGAGCCGGACGCCTCCTCCTTCCCCTCCGGCGGACTGAGAGCTACCTTTGAGGCCAGAGGATACACGGCCTGGGACTGCACCTCTCCCGCTTTTGTGAGAAAGGATGCGGCGGGAGCCACACTGTGCATCCCCACAGCCTTCTGCTCCTACACGGGTGAAGCCCTGGACCAGAAGACCCCCCTGCTGCGCTCCATGGAGGCCATAGGAGAGCAGTCCCTGCGCCTGATACGGCTGTTTGGGAATTCCACGGCCAGGAAGGTGACTCCCTCCGTTGGGGCAGAGCAGGAGTATTTCCTGGTGGATGCGAAGAAGTTCCATGAGAGGAAGGACCTGATCTATACAGGCCGCACTCTCTTTGGGGCCATGCCGCCCAAGGGGCAGGAGCTGGACGACCACTATTTCGGAACCATCCGGCAGCGGATCGCTTCTTTTATGAAGGATGTCAACGAGGAGCTCTGGAAGATGGGCGTGACGGCAAAGACCCAGCACAATGAGGTGGCGCCTGCCCAGCACGAGCTGGCTCCCATCTACGCAAAGGCAAATGTGGCGGTAGACCACAACCAGATCGTCATGCAGACTCTCAAGAGGATTGCGTCGGAGCACGGCATGAAGTGCCTCCTCCATGAGAAACCCTTTGCGGGGGTCAACGGGTCAGGAAAGCACAACAACTGGTCGCTTACCACAGATGATGGAAAGAACCTGCTCGATCCGGGCAAGACACCCCATGAAAACATCCAGTTCCTCCTTGTCCTCACCTGTATCCTGAAGGCGGTGGACGAGCATGCGGCCCTGCTGCGGGAGTCTGCGGCGGACCCGGGAAATGACCACAGACTGGGAGCCAACGAAGCTCCGCCGGCTATCATTTCCGTCTTCCTGGGAGAGCAGCTGGAGGATGTGCTGGAGCAGCTGATCACTACCGGCGAGGCCACCCACAGCCTGAACACCGGAAAGCTGCAGACCGGCGTGCGGACGCTGCCGGACCTGGCAAAGGACACATCTGACAGGAACAGGACATCGCCCTTTGCCTTCACGGGCAATAAATTTGAGTTCCGCATGGTGGGCTCCAGGGATTCTGTGGCAGCCTCCAACATCGTTCTCAATACCATCGTGGCGGATGCCTTCGCCCAGGCGTGCGATGTGCTGGAGAAGGCGGAGGACTTTGAGAAAGCGGTCCACGACCTGATCAAGCAGTACGCTACCGAGCACTACCGCATCGTGTTCAACGGAAACGGCTATGCGGATGAGTGGATACAGGAGGCGGAAAGAAGAGGGCTTCCCAACATCCGGTCTATGGTGGACGCCATCCCGGCTCTGGTGACAGAGAAGACGATCTCCCTCTTTGAGAGGTACCATGTGTTTACACGGGCAGAGCTTGAGTCCCGCGCGGAGATCAAGTATGAGAACTATGCGAAGGCTATCAACATAGAGGCGAGGACTATGATAGACATGGCCAGCAAGCAGATCATCCCGGCTATCATCAGGTACACAAAGACACTGGCGGACACAGTGAACTCCGTGCGCGAGGCGGGTGCGGACTTCTCTGTCCAGTCCCAGCTTCTGGCAGAAATCTCGGCTCTCCTCGGGGAGACGAAGAAGGCGCTGGATATCCTGGCAAAGGAGACGGAGACGGCGGCAGCTATGGAAGAGGGAGAGGTACAGGCAAGATTCTACCACGATACGGTGTTCCCGGCCATGGAGGCGCTCCGCGCGCCGGTGGACCAGCTGGAGATGATCGTGGACAAGGAGGCATGGCCCATGCCATCCTACGGGGATCTTATGTTTGAAGTGTAAGAGTCATACCGTGACTTAATAAAGTTATAATAAAATGTTCATACCCCTGCACTTGGAATAGCCAGACAGATATGCTATCCTAGGTGCAGGGTATTTTATATCCCGGCAGGATACCGGTGTATCCGCAAGAAAAGGGCAGGAGGACAGGTGCATGACAAGACAGGAATTTCTGGCAAGGCTCAGGGATGCGCTGGAGAGTGAGCTGGACCGAAGGACCGTGCAGGAGAATGTGGATTATTACAGCTCCTATATTATAGAAGAGACAGCGAAAGGGAGACCGGAGAGCGACGTGATCGCGGAGCTGGGAGACCCATGGGTCATTGCCCGCTCTGTCATCGGTATGTCCGCGGACAGCCTGGGAGCGGAGGACGCCTATGACGCGGCTGGGGGCAGAGGGCATGACGGCGGAAGGCAGGGCGGAGCCTCCCCGCTGAGTGCGTGGTGGAAGAAGATCCTTCTCGTCCTGGGCGTTGTCGGTGTGTTCCTCATTGTGATCGCGGTGATAGGAGGGATTTTCTCCCTGCTGATGCCCATCCTCGTGCCGGTGCTGGTGGTCGCCTTTATCCTGAGGCTGATCGGCGGAACGAGACGGTGAGGCGGAGCCCGGAGCCGGGCGGAGATATAAAGGAGATATAACAAAGAAACGGACAAAGGTAAAAGACCGATGGGGGAGCCATCGGTCTTTTGAGGGGAGTATAAATAATTAATAAGGGGTTGTAGAAAGTATTCTTTCTACATGCATTAGTATAATATACTGAGCTGGAAAAAGCAAGAAAAAAATTAAAAAAAACTTAATATATAAATGCGCACATAGAAAGCGGAAGTTTGACAGTTCAATAAATCGAAAAACACTTGCAGGCCCCATAAAGCCTGTATTTTTTTGTCAAATTTTATGCGAATTATTGTAGCTATTTATAGCTATCGGAAGTTTGACAGTTCAATAAATCGAAAAACACTTGCAGGCCCCATAAAGCCTGTATTTTTTTGTCAAATTTTATGCGAATTATTGTAGCTATTTATAGCTATATATAGTATAATAGAGGGAGGAGGTACTTGCCATGAAACTCACTGTCAGCAAATCCAAAAATTCCGCATCCTTTTATGTACAGAAAACTATCCGGAAACCCGATGGGAAAGTTACTACGGTCACCATTGAAAAGCTGGGGAACCTGACCGAGGTTACTGCCAAAGCCTGCGGAAAAGATCCTTATGTATGGGCCCAGGAATACGTCAACGAATTAAACCGTAAGGAGTACGATGAAAATAAGGAAATCCTTGTCAGCTATTCTCCCTCTAAACTTCTTAAGAAGGGGGAGCAGAAGCTTTTTAACTGCGGCTATCTTTTCCTGCAGAAGATTTATTATCAGTTGGGACTGGATAAGATCTGCCGGGATATTTCTGGCCGTCATCTGTTTGAATATGACCTGAATGATATCCTGTCAAAGCTGATCTATACCAGAATCCTCTTTCCATCTTCCAAACTGTCTTCCAACAAACAGGCGAAGAAACTAATTGAGCAGCCCTCCTTTGAACTTCATGATATTTACCGTTCGCTTTCTGTCCTTGCTAAAGAAAACGACTTTATCCAGGCACAACTCTATAAAAACAGTCAGAGAGTCATTGAACGGCGGAAAGACATCCTCTATTATGACTGCACGAATTACTTCTTCGAACTGGAAGAAGCAGATGAACTGCGCCGATATGGGAAATCCAAACAGCACCAGCCCCTCCCCATCGTAGGCATGGGATTATTCATGGACCATGATGGCATTCCCTTAGCCTTTGACATCTATCCTGGGAACAAAAATGAACAGCCCACTTTGAAACCTCTGGAGAAAAAAGTGATACGGGATTACGGAATGGAACAGATCATTGTCTGTACAGATGCGGGTCTTTCTTCAAAGACAAACAGAAAGTTTAACGACAGGACCATTGATGGTGTGCAGATCCGCAGCTTTATCACCACCCAGTCTGTAAAACAGCTTCCGGAATACCTCAAGGAGTTTGCGCTGAATCCGGAAGGATGGCATCTGCCAGGCTATTCTGAAACTTTCTGCCTGGATGAAATTGATGAAGAGACAGACTATCACAAGGTCTTTTATAAAGACCGTTGGATCAAAGAAGATCTTTCCCAAAGAAAAATAAAAAATGGGGCAAAGCCTTTGGAACAGCATCTGATCGTCTCTTTTTCTCCAAAGTATAAAAACTATCAAAGAAAGATACGGAAAGGCCAGATCGATCGGGCACAGAAGCTGATCGACAGCGGGAACTATAAGCAGCGGCCGAAAAACCAGAATGACCCTCACAGATTTATTGTGAGGGAAAAAGCGACAAAGGATGGTGAAATCTGTTCGGAAGAACTGGTTTACCTGGATACAGATGTTATCCTGGAAGAAGAACGCTATGATGGTTTCTATGCCGTATCTACCAATCTGAGCGACATGAGTGTAGATGAGATCGTAAAGATCAATAAGAAGCGCTGGGAGATTGAAGAATGTTTCCGGATCATGAAAACAGACTTTAAGGCACGGCCAGTATATTTGCAGACTGAGGATCATATCAAATCCCATTTCCTTACATGCTTTATTGCTCTTATGATCTACAGGATCCTTGAAAAAAAACTGAAGGAAACTTTTACCTGCGAAGAGATCATAGATACCCTGAGGAATATGTGGATGGCTCGCCCTGGAGAAAAGCTTGGATATACGCCGGTTTATACAAGGACTGACCTGACAGACGCACTCCATGAAACAGCAGGATTCCGTACAGACTATCAGATCATATCAGACATAAATATGCGAAAAATAATCCGTGAAACTAAGAAGAAAAAGTAATAATATATAGCTACATTTTAGGTTATAAAAAAGTCCGTAGAAAGCTTGATTTAAAGGCTATCTACGGACTTATACTGTCAAAGATGGGAATATACTGAGCTGGAAAAAGCAAGAAAAAAATTAAAAAAAACTTAATATATAAATGCGCACATAGAAAGCCTGTTTTCGGACACACTAACAGTGTATCAAATGAACAGGAGGAATTAAATATGGCAAAGAATTGCAATAATTCAAACAACATGGGAAATTCTGAAAACGCATATGAGTCCAAAAAGAGCGGGTACAGCAAGAACGCTTCCAGAAATGCCTATGACAAGAATGCGTCCACAAAAAACACAGCTGGAAAAAATGCATCCGGCAAAAACGCATCCAGGAATCAGACGACAGACAGCTACAATTACAGCGACACAACAGACAAGTACTAGGCGGCTTTTGACAGGCGCGAAGGCGGGGGTTCCGGGCGGGATCCCCGCTTTTCCATTGACAAATCTCCTTTTTGACCATAAGATGTTAGTTAAAGATAAGCGGATGGAGAGGATCATGGAGAGGATAGAACTGATCGCGCCCTGCCATTTCGGCCTGGAGGCGGTGCTGAAAAGAGAGATACTGGACCTGGGATACGAGATATCCGGGACAGAGGATGGAAGAGTGACATTTTATGCAGATGCGGCCGGCATCTGCCGGGCCAACATTTTCCTGCGGACAGCGGAGAGAGTGCTCCTCAAGGCGGGGGAATTCAGGGCGGAGACATTTGACGAGCTGTTTGAGAGGACCAGGGAGATCCCCTGGGAGCAGTACATACCCTCTGACGGAAGGTTCTGGGTGGCCAAGGCCGCGTCTGTGAAGAGCCGGCTGTTCAGCCCCTCGGACATACAGTCCATCATGAAGAAGGCCATGGTCCGCAGGCTCCAGGAGCACTACCGCACGGACTGGTTTAAGGAGGACGGGGCTGCCTATCCCCTGCGGGTATTCCTGAAAAAGGATGTGGTCACGGTGGGGATCGATACCTCCGGGGTATCTCTCCACAAGAGGGGATACCGGGAGGTGTCGGGAAAGGCTCCCATCACGGAGACGCTGGCGGCGGCGCTGATCATGCTGACGCCCTGGCGCGGGGACCGCATCCTGGTGGACCCCTTCTGCGGCAGCGGAACCTTTCCTATAGAGGCGGCCATGATGGCGGCGGACATCGCGCCGGGCATGAACCGCTCCTTCACGGCGGAGGAGTGGACGAACCTGATCCCGAGGAAGGCATGGTATGAGGCTGTGGACGAGGCTTCCTCCCGCATCCGGAGTGGCGTGGTGACGGATATACAGGGCTACGACATTGACGGCTCTGTCATAAAGGTAGCCAGGCGGAATGCCCGGGAGGCGGGGGTGGACCATCTGATCCATTTCCAGGAGAGGGATGTGAGGAGTCTGAGTCATCCGAAGAAATACGGCTTCATCATCACAAACCCGCCCTACGGGGAGAGGCTGGAGGACAAGAGGGACCTTCCGGAGCTGTATCGGGCTTTTGGCGAGAGCTTCCGGAGGCTGGACAGCTGGTCTGCCTATATGATCACAAGCTATGAGGACGCAGAGCGGTACTTCGGCAGGAAGGCCCAGAAGAACCGGAAGATATACAACGGGATGCTGAAGACTTATTTCTATCAGTTCCCGGGGCCGAAGCCGCCAAGGAAAAATCCGGAGAGATGAGAGGAATATAAAAAAGAGGAGCGCACAAGCGATGAGAAAGATCATATTTGCCACAGGAAACGAGAATAAAATGGTGGAGATCCGCCAGATCCTTTCGGATCTGGGCATGGAAATCCTTTCCCAGAAGGAGGCGGGGATCCAGGCGGACCCGGAGGAGGACGGCACTACCTTTGAGGAAAATGCACTCATCAAGGCCCGGGCAGTGCGCAGGATCGCCGCAAAGATGGAGGAGAACCGGGACGCGGTCATCCTGGCTGATGATTCCGGGCTGGAGATAGACTATCTGAACAAGGAGCCGGGCATCTACTCTGCCAGGTATATGGGAACGGACACGTCCTACGATATCAAGAACAACGCTCTCCTGGAGCGGCTGGAGGGAGTGCCTGACGAGGAGCGGACCGCAAGGTTTGTCTGCGCCATCGCGGCCGAGTTCCCGGACGGTACGGAGGAAGTGGTGCGGGGGACCATGGAGGGCCGCATCGGCTATGAGATCATCGGGGAAAACGGCTTTGGCTATGACCCCATCTTCTTCCTGCCCGAGTATGGCTGCACCAGCGCCCAGCTTCCGCCGGAGGAAAAAAACGCGCTCAGTCACAGGGGCGAAGGACTCAGGAAAATGAGGAGGATCATGGAGGAGAGGCTGTCAAATGAGGATACTTATCGTAAGTGATACGCACAAGGCCCACGGGAATCTGGAGAGGGTCCTTGAGAAGGAGGGCCCTGTGGACATGATGATCCATCTGGGCGATGTGGAGGGAAAAGCGGACTACATCGAGGCTCTGGCGGGCTGCCCGGTACATATGGTGAGCGGAAACAATGACTTCTTCTCCCACCTGCCCTGGGAGGAGGAATTCTTTATCGGGGACCACCATGTCTTTATCACCCACGGGCACGGCTATTTCGTGGGCATGAACGAGGACAGGCTGAAGGCCGAGGCCAGGGGACGGGGAGCGGACATTGTCATGTACGGCCACACCCACATGCCCGCGCTCACCGTAGAGCCGGATCTTATGACCCTGAACCCGGGGAGCATCTCCTACCCGAGGCAGAAGGGAAGAAGGCCCAGCTATATCATGATGGAGGTGGACCGGGAGGGGAGAGTGTCCTGCGAGATACGCTACCTCGGATAGAAGCCATGTCGGTTTGAAAATAATAAAAAAAGTTGTTGACATTGGCAGATGGTTCAGATATAATTATTCTCGTGCCACGTGAGTGCGCATGTACGAATAGACCTCGGGGTGTGGCTCAGCTTGGCTAGAGCGCCTGGTTTGGGACCAGGAGGTCGCAGGTTCAAATCCTGTCACCCCGATCATGTATGCGGGTGTAGTTCAATGGTAGAACACCAGCCTTCCAAGCTGGATACGTGGGTTCGATTCCCATCACCCGCTTTCTTGAGGCGATCATATGGACATGCCTCAGGATTTACCTTTGAGTCTGTAGCTCAGCTGGATAGAGCAACGGCCTTCTAAGCCGTAGGTCGAGGGTTCGAATCCCCCCAGGCTCGTTGGCACGTTCACAGAAAAGACAATGTGTCATTATTGTGGCGGGTCAGTCCATAATGCCTTGATAAGAGGCCTGGTGTATGGAAAAAATAGAAAATGGTGGGTATAGCGCAGTTGGTTAGCGCGCCAGATTGTGGCTCTGGAGGCCCAGGGTTCGAATCCCTGTATCCACCTTTACCCGAAAGGGCTATTGGGCTATCGCCAAGCGGTAAGGCACAGGACTTTGACTCCTGCATTCGTTGGTTCGAATCCAACTAGCCCAGTTTTATGTGCGGGCGTGTAGCTCAGGTGGTAGAGCACTTGACTTTTAATCAAGTTGTCCGGGGTTCGAATCCCCGCACGCTCACTGACACGCAGCCGGATGGCTGCGTTTTTTTATTCATCCTGCGGATGTGGCGGAACTGGCAGACGCGCCAGACTTAGGATCTGGTACTTCGGTGTGCAGGTTCGATTCCTGTCATCCGCATTTATTTTTTGAGCGGTCGGACGCTGCGGAACGCGGTGCCCGGCCGTTCTTCTGTTCTGGTGCTTGACAGCCGGGAAAATTAATGATATAAGAAGTATTGTTTGCTACTGTAAAATGAATGTAAAATTTCTTGTGAGAGAGGGCTGTAAAAGATGCACCGCAAACTCAGAACAGTCATGTTGATCATAGCGATGGCCATAGTATGTGTGGCTGCGCCTTCCAGCCTTTTTCTAAGAGGAGAGGCTTCAGATGTACCGCCCGCCGGCACACACGCCGGTATCTGCCATATAGACAGCTCCTGCGGGATGAGCCTGTATGACGTGTGTATGGACGACAGCGCCCGCCATAAGACAGGGGGGACCCTGGTGAGCGCGGCGGCAGGGCGTACAAAGCATGGCGCTGGCAGAGGGCAGTGGCTGACGTGGCTGTGCTGTCCTGCTCTGGCAGCTTTGTTCCTGTGCGCCCGCATGAGGAAAAAGGCGGTGCTCCTGAAGCCGGACCCATATCTTCCTGCACGGTTTCTGTGCGATCTATTTATCCTGTATCAGAAAGATGGAAAAAAGAGAGAAGCTGTTTTGCTGACAATGTGACATCACTTGCAGAAAACAGGAGTAAAAAATGAAAAGCAGAATAACACTTATCGGATTTTTTAAGAGACAGCCTGCCGGGCGGCTGATAGCGATAGGCTTTGCCTCAGTGATCCTTCTGGGGGCCGTGCTTTTGTGTCTGCCTGTATCCGTGAAGGACGGAGCGCATGTGTCCTTCATCGACGCGCTGTTTACATCCACAAGCGCTGTCTGTGTGACGGGGCTGATCGCCATCGACACGGCGG
The DNA here is from genome assembly GCF_002160985.1 of Lachnoclostridium sp. An118. Classification (GTDB taxonomy): domain Bacteria; phylum Bacillota; class Clostridia; order Lachnospirales; family Lachnospiraceae; genus Claveliimonas; species Claveliimonas stercoravium. The sequence goes on from NZ_NFLQ01000014.1 coordinate 41,667, forward strand.
ACCATTTTACGGCCTTCGGGCAGGGACTGGTGGCTCTGCTGATACAGGTCGGCGGCCTGGGAGTGACCTCGGTGGGCGTGGGACTGATGCTGGCGGCAGGAAAGCGGGTGAGTATCAAGACAAGGCTTCTCGTGAAGGAAGCCCTGAACGTGGACAGTTACAAGGGGATGGTGCGCCTCATACGGTCTGTCCTCCTGATGACGCTTCTCTTTGAGACGGCCGGGGCCATCTTAAGCTATCCTGTGTTCAGCCGGGACCATGAGCCGCTCCACGCGGCAGGCATCAGTATCTTCCATTCCATCGCGGCCTTCAACAACTCGGGATTTGACATCCTGGGAGGCCTTCGGAACCTGACCATTTACCAGGACAGCGTCCTTCTGAACCTGACCACGGCCGGGCTGATCATATTCGGCGGCCTGGGCTTTCTGGTCATTCTGGACATTGCAAAGAAAAGGTGCTTTAAAAAGCTGTCCTTCCACTCCAAGGTGGTCATCTCCACCAGCATTGTGCTGATCATCGCGGGCACGCTGCTTTTAAAGGCCACGGAGGATATTTCCTGGCTGGGAGCGTTTTTCCAGAGCGTGTCGGCCAGGACGGCGGGATTTTCCACCTATGCCATCGGAGATTTCACGAACGCCGGGCTTTTCGTCCTGTGCGTGCTCATGTTCATCGGCGCTTCGCCGGGATCCACCGGAGGCGGTATCAAGACCAGCACCTTCTTTGTGCTGTTCCAGGCGGCCAGGAGCGCATGTGTGAAGAAAAATGTCTGCGCGTTCCGGAGAAGTATTTCCCGGCAGAATATTTCAAAAGCCAGCATGATCACTGTGCTGTCCATGATGGTGGTGTGCGTGGCCACCTTCCTTCTGTGTGTGCTGGAGCCGGACCGCACGTTTATCCAGGTGTTCTTTGAGGTGGTGTCCGCTTTTGGAACGGTAGGACTTTCCACGGGTATCACGCCTGGCTTAAGTGTGGCGGCCAAGATCGTCATTATCTTTGTCATGTTTATCGGAAGGCTGGGAGCGTTTACGCTCCTCACTATCTGGATCAGCCATCCGGAACCGAAGATACGCTACTCAGAGGAGAATATTGCCATCGGCTGATAGAGGAGAAAAAATCATGAGGAAAAAATCGAAATTAACATACGGAGTCATTGGTCTGGGACGCTTCGGCATGGCACTTGCCGTGACGCTGGCAGAGTCCGACAATGACGTCATCGTCATGGACCGGGAGGAGAGCTCCATACGGGAAATGCGAAATTATACAGACTATGCCTTTGTGACAAATGACCTGAGCATGGAGGCGCTGAGGGAGGCGGGTATCCACAACTGCGACGTGGTCATCGTCTGCATTGGCGAGAAGGTGGATGTCAGCGTCCTGACTACCATGAGCGTGATAGAGATGGGAGTTCCCAGGGTCATCGCCAAGGCGCTGTCGCCGGAGCAGGGCGCTGTGCTGAAAAAGCTGGGCGCCGAGGTGGTCTACCCGGAGCGGGATATGGCACTGCGTCTGGGACGCCGGCTTCTGTCCGGGAATTTCCTGGACTATATCCCCCTGGACCACAGCGTGCAGATCACACAGATCCGCATCCCGGAGAGGATGGTGGGAAAAACCGTGGAGCAGATCCAGCTCCGGCGGAAATACGGCCTGAACATCATTGCCATAGAGAGCGGCAGCGAGACTACCATAGAGGTGCAGCCTGATTACCAGCTTAAGGACGGCGACATCATCGTAGTCATCGGAAAGGCTGATAATATCAATACATTTGAGGAAAGCCTGTAAACAGCAGGCGGGAGGGAAAAGGTTTATGGATGTTTCGTTAAGTTATTTCCTGGATGCCATGTCCGGCAGCCCGGTCCTTGTCATTACGCTGCTCCTGACGCTGGGCGTGATCTTCGTCAACGGATGGACGGACGCGCCCAACGCCATCGCCACCTGCGTGACGACGAGATGTCTGCCGGCCCGCACGGCTATCATGATGAGTGCGGCCTTCAATTTTCTGGGTGTGTTTGTCATGACCCAGATCAACAGCTCCGTGGCATCCACCATAAGCAACATGGTGGACTTCGGCAGCAATACCCAGGAGGCTCTGGTGGCCCTGTGCGCGGCCCTCATCTCCATCGTGGTGTACAGTGTGGCCGCTTCGGTCTTTGGCATTCCGACCAGTGAGAGCCACAGTCTCATTGCGGGCATATCCGGCGCCGCCATCGCCATCCAGGGCGGCGTGGGCGGCATCAACGGGGCGGAGTGGGTCAAGGTCATCTACGGCCTTGTGCTGAGCCTGGCTCTCGGATTTATCACCGGCTGGGTCATCTGCCGGGCCATCACGGTCCTTTGTCAGAACATGGAGAGGCGCAGGGCGGACCGGTTCTTCGGGGGAGCCCAGATCGTGGGCGCCGCCGCCATGAGCTTCATGCACGGGGCTCAGGACGGCCAGAAATTTATCGGCGTGCTGTTCCTTGGCATCGCCTTCTGCAACGGCCAGAATTCGGTCAGCGGCATGGAGATCCCGGTGTGGCTCATGCTCCTGTGCAGTATCGTCATGGGGCTTGGGACGAGCGTGGGAGGAGAGAAGATCATCAAGTCCGTGGGCATGGACATGGTGAAGCTGGAGCGCTACCAGGGCTTTTCTGCCGACCTGGCAGGGGCCTTCTGTCTGCTCCTCTCCAGCGTGTTCGGCATCCCTGTATCCACCACCCACACAAAGACCAGCGCCATCATGGGCGTGGGTGCGGTGAAGCGGCTGTCCGCCATTAATTTTAATGTGGTGAAGGACATGATGCTCACCTGGATCTTCACATTCCCGGGGTGCGGCATTATCAGCTTTGTGATGGCCAAGATATTCATGGCTGCCTTTTAGGTAAAATACAGGAGAAAAGGAGAAAAGAACAATGTCAAAAAAACAGGACGCGTTTTATTATGATAATTTTGCCGCGTGTGCGGAGCTTGCAAGAAAAGCGACCCATTTTCTGAAGGAGAAGCTGACGGCCTTTGACCCGGCGAAAATGGAGGAGAATATGGAGGAGATCCACCGGATCGAGCACGAGGCGGATGAAAAGAAGCATCAGCTCACAGACCGGCTGGCCAAGGCCTTCATCACCCCCATTGAGAGGGAGGATATCATATCCTTAAGCTACAATATCGATGAGCTGACTGACAAGGCGGAGGAGGTCTTCATCCGCATCTACATGAACAATGTGCAGACCATCCGTCCGGACGCCCTCAGGATGCTGGACATCGTCATCGCCTGCACGGAGGAGGTGTGCGCCCTTGTGAAGGAGTTCCCGGATTTCCGCCGCTCCAAAAAGCTGAATGAGAGTATCATCCGCATCAACTCCCTGGAGGAGCAGGCGGACAGGATCTATTTTGCCAGCATGAGGGCGCTCCATACGGAGGGAGGAGATGTGCTGGAGATCCTGGCCTGGAGAGAGATCTACACCTACCTGGAGAAGTGCGCGGACGCCTGCGAGCACGTGGCGGACGTGGTGGAAGAGGTTGTGATGAAAAATTCCTAGACCGGTTTTTTCTGAAAATATTTCTTGCATGTTTACAAAAAATGTGATATAAGTAAACACGTATGGAAAACAGATATGGCTTCCATGCAAATATTTTTTCGGCAGCAGAGAGACAGGCTGCCTTATTGATTGAGTTAGAAGCTCAAATTTTATAAGTTGGTTACTTTATAACCAGTGTGCAAAAAGGCATACAAAACTTGTGAAACGGTCAATAAGAGTAGTAAAAGTAAAAATATTTGCTATATAGACTCTAAAAGGTCCCATATCTGTCCATAACATGACACCAGGAAACGCGAAAGGATTTTTCTGCGGGTGTGTCTGTATGTATATTTGTGATAGAGTGATGAAACGCAAGTGGAAGGTGCCCTTCTGCCTGCGTTTTTTTGTTCTGCCGGAAAGTCCCTGGGACGCCCGGGCAGGATAAGAGTCCTCCGGCGGGACCGCAGGCGCTGCAGGAAGGAGTGAGTGAAGCATGAAAAAATATGTACAGGAGGATGCCCCCATCTACGAGGCGCTGGAGCAGTTCCGGAGGATGCGGATCGTGCCCTTTGACGTGCCGGGGCACAAGAGGGGAAGAGGGAACCCGGAGCTCTCAGAGCTTCTGGGGGACAGGTGCGTCAATATCGATGTAAACTCCATGAAGCCGCTGGACAATCTGTGCCATCCGGTCTCTGTGATCAAGGCGGCGGAGGAGCTGGCGGCGGAGGCCTTCGGGGCGGCCCACGCCTTTCTCATGGTGGGCGGCACCACATCGGCGGTCCAGAGCATGGCCCTGGCCTGCTGTAAAAAGGGGGATAAGATCATCATGCCGAGGAATGTCCACAGGAGCATTATCAATGCCCTTGTCCTGTGCGGCGCAAGGCCGGTGTATGTGAACCCGGATGTGGACCGGCATCTGGGGATCTCCCTTGGCATGAAAGTGGAGCAGGTGGAGCAGGCCATCCGCGACAACCCGGACGCGGTGGCCGTGTTTGTGAACAACCCCACATACTACGGCATCTGCTCCGATCTTCGGACCATTGTGGAGGCGGCCCACAGCCACGGCATGAAGGTGCTGGTGGACGAGGCCCACGGCACCCACTTTTACTTCGGGGAAAACTTCCCTGTGACAGCCATGGCCGCAGGGGCGGATATGGCGTCGGTGAGCATGCACAAGTCCGGCGGGAGCCTGACCCAGAGCTCCCTCCTCCTGGTGGGGAAGGACATGCACCCCGGCTACGTGCGGCAGATCATCAATCTGACCCAGACGACCAGCGCCTCCTACCTGCTGCTTTCCAGCCTGGACATCTCCAGGAGAAATCTGGCCCTGCGGGGGAGGGAGGCCTTCGCGAAGGTAGCGGAGCTGGCAGAGTACGCGCGGGAGGAGATCAACCGGATCGGCGGCTACTACGCTTTTGGCGATGAGCTGGTGAACCGGGACAGCGTCTATGCCTTCGACCCCACAAAGCTGTCTGTCCACACCCTGGACATTGGCCTGGCCGGCATTGAGGTGTACGACATCCTGCGGGATGAGTACGACATCCAGATCGAGTTCGGGGATTTGGGAAACATGCTGGCTTACCTGTCCATCGGCGACAGGAAGCAGGAGGTGGAGCGCCTGGTCAGCGCCCTGGCGGACATCAAGCGGCGTTACCAGAAGGACAAGACAGGTATGCTCTCCCAGGAGTACATACCGCCCCGGGTGGTGATGACGCCCCAGGAGTCCTTCTACGCGCCCAAGGAACAGCTCCCCATCCAGGAGGCGGAGGGGCGGATCTGCAGTGAGTTCGTCATGTGCTATCCGCCGGGGATCCCCATCCTGGCGCCGGGGGAGGAGATCACGGACGAGATCATCGAGTACATCCTCTACGCCAAGGAGAAAGGCTGCTCCATGACCGGGCCGGAGGATGAGAAGATCGAGAAGCTCAATGTTGTCACAGAGAAGAAGGGAGGCGTGTAGACCATGGAAATGTGGTTTTCAGATGAACACACAGAGGACGTGAAGCTGTCCATCCGGATCAAGGAACAGCTTTTCAGCGCCCAGAGCGAGTTCCAGCGGATCGATGTGCTGGACTCCCGGGAGTTCGGCCGGATCCTTGTGGCGGACGGGGATCTGATGCTGACGGAGAAGGATGAATTCATTTACCACGAGATGATCACCCACGTGCCCATGGCGGTGCATCCCCATGTGGAGGACGTGCTTGTCATCGGCGGAGGCGACGGCGGTGTGGTACGGGAGCTGATCAAGTACGAGGAGATCCGCCACATCGATGTGGTGGAGATGGATCCGCTCCTTGTGGAGGTCTGCCGGAAATATATCCCGGAGATCGCCTGCAGTCTCAACGATGAGAGGGTGGAGATCTTTCACGAGGACGGCCTGCGGTTCATCCGCTCCCAGACAGACCGGTACGACCTCATCATCATCGACTCCCCCAACCCCTTCGGACCCGGGGAGGGACTGTTCACAAAAGAGTTTTACGGGAACTGCTACAATGCCCTCCGGGAGGACGGCATCATGGTCAACCAGAATGAGAGTCCTTTTTACACGGAGGAGGCTTTCCAGTGCCAGCGGATGCACAAGCGGATCGTGGAGACCTTTCCCATCTGCCGGGTGTACCAGGCCCACCTGCCCTCCTACCCGTCGGGGCACTGGCTCTTTGGATTTGCGTCAAAAAAGTACCATCCCCTGGAGGATTTAAACGCCGTGGCCTGGAAGCTGAAAGGCATCCGCACAAGATACTATGAACCGAGACTGCACGCAGGGGTGTTCGCCCTGCCGGTCTATGTGGAGGAGCTGCTGGAAGATGTTGAATAAAAATATTGTAGATTATATGGGATGTGACTGTACATATGAGGAGGCGGACATTGTCCTTTACGGGGCGCCCTTTGACTCCACCACCTCCTTCCGGCCGGGGACCCGCTTTGCCGGAGGCGCCATCCGGGCGGACTCCTACGGGCTGGAGACTTACAGCCCTTACCAGGACAGAAGCCTGGAGGAGTGCCGGGTCTTTGACATGGGAGATCTGGAGCTGGCCATCGGAAGTTCGGAGAAGGTGCTGGATCAGATCGAGGAGACGGCCGGGGAGATCTTCCGGGACGGGAAGCTGCCCTTCCTCATCGGGGGAGAGCACCTGGTGACCCTGGGAAGTGTCCGGGCGGCGGCCCGGAAATATCCGGATCTTCACATCCTGCACTTTGACGCCCACACGGACCTGCGGGAGGATTACCTGGGGGTGGAGCTGTCCCACGCCTGCGTCCTTCGGCGGTGCTGGGAGCTGCTGGGGGATGGCCGCATCCACCAGTTCGGCATCCGCTCCGGGGAGAGGGCGGAGTTTGCCTGGGCCCGGGAGGGACACACGGATCTTCATCCTTTCACCCTGGAGGGGCTGGGGGAGACGCTGGAGAAACTGAAGGGCGTCCCGGTGTACTTCACAGTAGATCTGGATGTGATGGACCCTTCCGTCTTTCCCGGGACGGGAACGCCGGAGCCGGGAGGCGTAAGTTATATGGAGCTGCAGAGAGCCGTGACGGAAGTGTGCCGGAAGGCAGAGGTCATCGGGTGTGACGTGACAGAGCTGAGCCCGCCTTTTGACCCCACAGGGGCTTCCACGGCCGCGGCATGCAAGATCATAAGGGAGATGCTCATCGCCCTTGGAACAAAATAGAAAAGAGAGAAGAAAAGGAGGATATTAGAAATGGGAAAAGTACTGATCATCGGATGCGGAGGAGTGGCCAGCGTGGCTATCCAGAAATGCTGCCAGAACAGCGAGGTGTTTTCAGAGATCTGCATCGCCAGCCGCACCGTGTCCAAGTGTGACGCGCTGAAGGAGAAGCTGGAGGGCACTACAAAGACAAAGATCACCACCGCCCAGGTGGATGCGGACAATGTGGAGGAGCTGAAGGCTCTCATCAAAAAAGTGGAGCCGGAGGTGGTGCTGAACCTGGCTCTTCCCTACCAGGATCTTCATATCATGGACGCCTGCCTGGCCTGCGGCGTACACTATGTGGACACGGCCAACTACGAGCCCGAGGACACGGCAAAATTTGAGTACAAATGGCAGTGGGCCTACCGGGACGCCTACGAGAAGGCAGGCCTTACAGCTCTTCTTGGAAGCGGTTTCGATCCGGGAGTGACCAGTGTGTTCTCCGCCTACGCGCTGAAGCACTATTTTGACGAGATCAACTATATCGACATCCTGGACTGCAATGCGGGAGACCACGGCTATCCCTTTGCCACCAACTTCAACCCGGAGATCAACATCCGGGAGGTGTCCGCCAAAGGCTCCTACTGGGAGGACGGACACTGGGTGGAGACAGAGCCCATGGAGATCAAGCGGGTCTACAACTTCCCGGAGATCGGCCCGAAGGATATGTATCTTCTCCACCACGAGGAGATCGAGTCGCTGGCTCTCAATATCCCTGGCATCAAGAGGATCCGCTTCTTTATGACATTCGGGGAGAGCTATCTCACCCACCTGCGGTGCCTGGAAAATGTGGGAATGACCTCCATTGAACCCATTATGTTTGAGGGGAAAGAGATCGTGCCCCTGCAGTTCTTAAAGGCCGTGCTGCCGGATCCCTCCTCCCTGGGACCGCGGACAAAGGGAAAGACAAACATCGGCTGCATCTTTGTGGGAAAGAAAGACGGAAAAGAGAAGAAGATCTACATTTACAATACCTGTGATCACCAGGAGTGCTACAAAGAAGTGGGCTCCCAGGCAGTGGCTTACACCACAGGCGTGCCGGCCATGATCGGCGCTATGATGATCTTAAACGGCACATGGAAGAAGCCGGGCGTGTATAATATGGAAGAGTTTGACCCGGATCCGTTCATGGAAGCGCTGAACAAGTGGGGACTTCCCTGGAAGGTCAGCGAGGACCCGGAGCTGGTGGACTAGGAGAGAAAGATGAGACAAAGCAAGATACATACGCCCTGCTACATCGTGCAGGAGCGGGCGCTCAAGGAAAATCTGGAGCAGCTTGCCGGCCTGGCCCGGGAGACGGGATGCCGGATCCTGCTGGCTCAGAAGGCCTTCTCCATGTTCCGGGTCTACCCCCTCATAGGAAACTATCTGGCAGGGACCACAGCCAGCGGCCTCTACGAGGCCAGGCTGGGGGCGGAGTGCATGGGGAAGGAGAACCACATCTTCTCCCCCGCCTACCGGGAGGAGGAGATGGGCGAAATCCTCTCCCTTTGCGGACACGTAGTCCTCAACTCCCCCCAGCAGATACGGAGATACAAGAGGCAGATCCTGGCGGCGGGGAGGAGCCCGGGACTTCGTGTCAATCCGGAGTGCTCCACCCAGGAGGGCCACGCCATCTACGACCCCTGCGCCCCCGGTTCCCGGCTGGGGACTACCCTCTCCCAGCTTGAGAGGGCCCTTGCGGAGACGCCGGACCTTCTGGAGGGGATAGAGGGGCTGCATTTCCACACTCTGTGCGAGCAGGACGCAGACGCCCTGGCGGTGACGCTGGAAGCGGTGGTGGAAAAGTTCGGCGTGTACATGGCGAAGATGAAGTGGGTGAACCTGGGCGGAGGACATCATATCACCCGCCCGGGGTACCACATGGAGACGCTGAAGCAGTGCATCCGCCGGGTGCAGAAGCTCTGCGGAGGGACAGTCTATCTGGAGCCCGGGGAGGCGGTGGCGCTGCAGGCCGGGACGCTTCGGACCAGTGTGCTGGAGATCACGGAAAACGGCGTGCAGACAGCCATCCTGGACGCCTCCGCCGCCTGCCACATGCCGGACGTGCTGGAGATGCCCTACCGCCCGCCCCTTTCCGGGGCAGGCCTTCCCGGGGAGAAAGCCTTCACATACCGTCTGGCAGGCCCCACCTGTCTGGCAGGGGATGTGATCGGAGACTACTCCTTTGACCGGCCCCTGGAGACCGGGGACGTGCTGGAGTTCCAGGACATGGCCATCTACTCCATGGTAAAAAACAATACATTCAACGGCATGGCCCTTCCGGACATTGTCCTTGAGAGGGAGGACGGAAGCATGGAACTGGTGCGCCGGTTCGGCTATGAAGATTTTAAAGGCAGGCTTTCGTAAGCCTGCCTTTTCCGTGGCCGTGCGGGAAGCTCAGAATTCCCGCACGCCAAACTGATCCCTGTACTGCTTCAGCGTCATGCCGGTGTGCTTCTTGAAGGTCTTTCCCAGATGGCTCTGGGAAGAAAAGCCCAGGTAGGCGGCGATCTCACTGTAGGAGTAGGGGGAGTAGGAGAGCAGGTTTTTTGTCAGCCCGACCTTTTCGCGCAGGATAAAATCCGTGATGGTGAGACCCTCGTGCTGCCGGAATATCTCGGACAGATAATTTGCGTTCAGGTACAGCTCGTCGGCAATGTCCTGGATGCGGATTTTTTCACTTTATAGGAAATTCCGATTTTTCCAGAAAGTAAAAGAAACACGCGTTCACCAAACTTGAGCTTGGTAAACACGTGCGTGGGAATGACAATAAGACGATGGTCAGGTTAGAAGATATAAAAACCTTCTTCACCAAACAAATCGTCAAAAGGATCGTCTTCATTTAGAAAATAATCCATATCCAGAAGGTCATCCTCGCTCATATGGCGAATGTCCTCGGATGTCATTCCTTCCGGTGGATTTTCTATGTATTTTTTGCGCAGTTCCTCGATATCTGGTTTCATGGTAAACATCCTCCTTTGAGAGGATTATATCATAACAGTACTATGCAGAGGAACGCATTCCACGAGATTTGGACATGGCTATCTCGTACATTTCTTCGAGGGATACGCGCTTATGGTTGTAATAGAGTTCCAGGAACTCCATTTTGTGATTACATTCAGGACAATACAGAGGATCATAACCGAAAGAAAGGAAAATAGAGGTCCTCCATTGAGTGAAGCTGCGGTATATCTTGTGTTTTTCTCTGGAAATGACGCGGTGCAGTTTTGAATCAATCTTACGGTGTCTTGCATACAGACCGCCATAGCGGATCATTTTAAAATGTTTTTCCGGAATGTGACGGATGAGACGTTTGATGAAATCTATGGCAGGTAAAGTCTCTTCCACATACTGCTCATCTTCGTGGCGGTTATAGTGGAAAGTAACGGTATCTCCATCATACCGATCGATCCTGGATGTGGCTATGACGGGCCTGCCAAGATAACGGCCAATGTATTTAGCAACTACTTTCGGATCGCAAAGATTGGGTTTTGCATAGACATAGAAGCCTTGTTTGTGTTGAGTGTAACATTGCGCTTTTACTTTTTTAAAAGAAGGTCCAATCCTGTCTTCCAGTTCATTGAGAAGGGCAGTGCGGAATGCATTACGGAGATAGTTGAAGTTAAAGTGTTTCACATGACGCCAGAAGCCGTCATCACTGTAACCACCTTCGGAAAGGATGCAGTGGATGTGAGGATTCCATTTGAGATCTCTGCCAAAAGTGTGGAGAACCATGATATAGCCGGGAGTGAAGTTCTTGGCATGGTTCAGATTGAAAAACATACGGGATATGACACTGGAGACGGAATGAAAGAGACAGTTGAGGAGGGAACGGTCCTGAAGGAAGAAGTTGCGGAGGTTTTCATCAATGGTAAAAACGCAATGGCGGTGTTGAACGCTGACGAGCTTAAAAGACATACTGGTGGTGCGTTCCATAGCATATTTGTTTCCGCAGGAAGGGCAAAAGCGGCTGTGACAACGAAAAGCAACAAACTTGAAATTACCACAGTGGGGGCAGGAGTACATGGCGCCGCCAAATGAGGGATCACCGTAGTTGAGCATCTTATCAATATTTTCCATCTCAGTTTTTCTGGGATGAAGAGTATATTTAATTTCTTCATAATGGTCTGCAAAGATTCTTTGTAAGATATTCATAAGTCCATTATGCAAGAAAAAGTAACAAAAGGGAACCCCTAACCCCTCATGATTGGGGGGCAGGGGGAGCTGAATAGGCGAAGCCTATTTTTCATGAGAAAATTTTATGTCACATATTCTTGCGGCGGCGGGGGAAGTATGCTATTCTGTTTGCAGGCATTATTTTTCTCATATTCTCATGCGGTGTCTGCCGTGTCAAAGAAGAACGCCGGTTACTCTCCGGCATTTCTGTCAGAAATCTTAATGCTTATTTTTCACGATCAAAATAAGCAGAGAGGTTCTGGATGGAAAGAGGAAACGCCTTACATGGGCCTCCTGCGAAAACAAAGGAGGAGGGCCTGTGGAGCAGAAGACAAACGAAAAAGCCAGCGAAAAGCTGCAATGGCATCCGGCATTTGCCGCTGCCCTGCGTATCGAGCTGGAAGAGGAACTCAGCCGTCTGGATATAAGGGAAGAGTTTCAGCTGACTAAGAAGCCTTTACAGATGGATATGCCTGCGTTTATCAGTCTGACACAGACAGGGTGATGGAGATCCATCCTCAGGATCTGACACTGACCTTTGTGTGCAGCCGTTTTCCAAGGAAATTTCTGCGGCATCTGGAAGAGGTTCGGGAAATCAAGGCAAGAAGGATAGAGGAGGGGATCTACTATCTGGAGGGGGATCCCGTTCCCATGCAGCTTCTGATTCCGCCCCGATTGTCACCGGAGAATAACTACTGGATGCAGCATTTAAGAGGAAATCTGAAAAGGGGAAACGAGATTGAGGAACTGATGAAACGCTATGAAGAACACAGTCATTCCAGGTGGTATCAGGCTGCTATGGACCTCATCATCAGGGCCAACTGGGAGAACGTAAAGGAGGAGAAAAATATGTGCGAAGCGCTGAGAGAGTTGTTTGCAGATGAACTCCGGGAGTCGGAAGAAAAAGGACTTGCAGCCGGGGCGGAGAAAAAACTGATTTCACAGGTCTGTGCGAAGTTAAAAAGAAAGATCTGTGTAGAGGAGATTGCAGGTGCACTGGAAGAGAAAATAGAAGTGATTCACACAATCTGCGAAGTTGCCGCGGACTATGCCCCGGATTATGACGTAGAGAAAATATATGACAAGCTGAAAGAAGGAGAAAACAGGAAATGAAGATACTGATCGCATCAGACATACACGGGAGCGCTTATTACTGCCGGAGCCTCCTGGAGAGATACAGAGAGGAGAAGCCGGATAAGCTGCTGCTTCTGGGAGATATCCTCTATCACGGTCCAAGGAACGACCTGCCCCGCGAGTACGCGCCGAAAGAGGTGCTGGCCATGCTCAATGATATAAAGGAGGAGATCCTGTGCGTTCGGGGCAACTGCGACACGGAAGTGGATCAGATGGTGCTGGAATTTCCGATCCTGGCGGACTACTGCATTTTGTATACCGGGAATAGGATGATCTTTGCAACACATGGGCATCAGCACAATACGACCCATCCCCCTATGCTGAAAGAGGGAGACATCCTCCTGCACGGCCACACCCATGTGCCGGTGCTGGAGGAGTTTGACGGAAAATACTATATCAATCCCGGCTCTGTGTCCATTCCCAAGGAGAACAGCGCCCACAGCTATATGATGCTGGAGGACGGCGTGTTCACCTGGAAAGATGTAGAGACAGGAAAGGCATACAGGGAGGCAGCGCTGTAGGGCGCTGCCCCTTCTGCGTCTGCGAAGCATTTTTCATACCGACACCGCCCCGGCTTTCCCGTACCGCAGAGGCTCCGACACATATTTTCGGAAGAAGGCAATGACAGGTCCCATGAAAAAGGCTGTCACCAGAGTGCCGATCCCCACGGTGGCATGCAGGGAAAAACCAATGACAACACAGATGATGTCTGTGGCAATGCGCAGGTACTGGAACGGAAACCGGGTGCGGTCATCCAGGTACAGAGCGATGACATCGTAGGTGGATACACCCAGGTCCGCCGTGAAATACAGGGCGGCGGCCAGGCTGATGAGCAGGATGCCTGCCAGCAGAAAGACGCATTTTAGCGCCAGGCCGGGATGGGGGAAGAGAGTGTCCCAGACCCAGCCGGAAAATTCTGCCACGTAGCCCAGGAGGAAGAGATTGATAAAGGTCCCAAGCCCGATCTTCCCTCTGTCCAGAAAGAACATGCCCGCCAGCAGGACCAGGTTCAGCATCATATAGAATGTGCCAAAGCCCAGGGGAGCCAGGTTCCACAGGCCGTGGGCGAAGACCTGGAAGGGGTCCATGCCGAAGTCAGAAAAATTGAACATGCCTACAGCAATGCCGTTCAGGCTGATGCCGCAGACAGTCATCAGGATACGTCTTGTTTTTTCGTTGTCCATCGCATGTTCGCTCCTTTGTGATACAGTGGAATATGCCGGAGATCCTTTTGGGAGGCATCTGCAATTGTATTGCCCCACTTGACATACCGGATACATACTATATAATTATAGTGCCGGAATGCTCCGGTGTCTGTCAGATTCAGACCAATTCATGTAATATTTGTACCAGATGTGATAAAGGAGGGAGCCTGCGTGAGTCACCTGCGCAGCCAGGAGCGTATCCTGGTGGATCAGACCATGTATGAATTACAGAAGCACGGGACAAAGGATTTCCCTTTTCAGGTATATTTCAATGATTTCCCGCACTACCGGGAGCATCTTGAGGACTGGCACTGCCATGACGAGATGGAGTTCATGGTGGCGCTTAAAGGGGCGTTTGAGTGCGGGCTGAATGAGCGGCGGTACAGGATCGGGGAGGGAGAAGGCGTATTTGTGAATTCGGGCGTGCTCCACAGATACCGGGTACTCGGGAATTACGAGGACAGCGAGAGTATATCCATTGTCTTCCTGCCCCAGTTTCTCTCCGGTGGAACGGAGAACCTTATCTTTCATAAATTTGTGGAGCCGGTCATGGAGGATGCCGGGCTGCGGGGAGAGCCGCTGCGCCGGGGAAGCCCGTGGCAGGAGCAGCTTCTCGTCTGCCTGCGGAGGATCTACTGCATGAGCAGAGAGGACGGGTGGCTCACAGAGATGCGCCTGCGCAACCAGCTCTCCCAGGCCTGGGAGCTGTTTATCAGAAGCCGGGAAGAGCAGAGGGAGGCAGAGGACGGAGGGCCCCGCGAGATGGCCTATGAGGAGAGGGCCAGGAAAATCCTGCAGTTTATCCAGGACCATTACCAGGAGGATATCTCCGTGGAGGATGTGGCGCGGCAGGTGCACATCAGCCGGACCGAGTGCTTCCGGTGCTTTCAGAGGATCACGGGACAGAGCCCCAAGAGCTATCTGAACAGCTACCGCATCAGGCAGGCCACGCATCAGCTGGAGACGACGGACGACAGTATCACAGATATCTGTTTTTCCTGCGGGTTCAATCATATGAGCTATTTTGTAAAAAGGTTCCGGGAGAGCACCGGCGTCTCGCCGGGAAAATACAGGAACATGGCGCGGGAGGCAGAAAAAGCGGATAGATCATACACCAATATGCAGCAAAAGCGGAAAGGAGATCAGGAAGATGCTTGAAGTAAAGAACCTGACTTTTAAAGTGAACGAAAACGGTGTGGAGAGGAGCATCGTGAAGGATATCAGCTTCACCGTGGAGAACGGGGAAATGCTGGTCATCACAGGCCCCAACGGGGGCGGAAAATCAACCCTTGCCAAGGTGCTGATGGGGATCGAGAAGGCCGACGCGGGGCAGATCATCCTGGACGGGGAGGATATTTCAGACTACGACATTGACCACAGAGCCAAGGCGGGGATTGGATTTGCGTTCCAGCAGCCCCCGAGGTTCAAGGGGATGACGGTGGACCGTCTGCTGTCTTTGGCTGCAGGTGAGCAGCTCCCGGAGCAGGTGGCCTGCCGGATGCTGAGCGCTGTCGGACTGTGCGCCAGGGAATATTTAAAGAGAGAGATTGACGGGACCCTCTCAGGCGGAGAGATGAAGCGCCTTGAGATCGCCACAGTGCTGGCCAAGAGCCACAAGCTCTGCATCTTTGACGAGCCCGAGGCGGGCATTGACCTGTGGAGCTTTTCCATGCTCATACAGCAGTTTGAAAAGATACATGAGAAGAAGGACCAGATGCTGATGCTGATCTCCCACCAGGAGAGGATCATCCGCATGGCGGACAGGATCATGGTCATCGACGATGGAAGGATAAAAAATATCGGCCCAAGGGAGGAAGTGCTCCCCACGCTCCTCAAGGAGGAGCCGTCCTGCACATGTATGGACCAGCAGGCATAAGAAGAGGCGGAAAGCGAAAAGAGAGGAGAAGATGACAGATGCCAGCATTATTAGATAAGATAACAGAACAGGTGCTGCGGCAGATAGACAGCGGCTCCGGATTTAAACAGGAGGGCGCGTTCAATCTCCGGCAGAACGGAGTCTCCCTGTGCCACGGCAGCACGGAGCACATCAAGATAAAGAAAAAGGAAGACAAGCCCGGTATAGATGTGTATATAGACGGGGATACAAAGGGCGAGCAGGTGCATATCCCGGTGGTGGTGAGCACCTCCGGTATGGTGGATATCGTGTACAATGACTTCTACATCGCCGACGGAGCGGACGTCACCATTGTGGCCGGCTGCGGCATCCACAACAGCGGCTGCAACGAGAGCCGCCATGACGGCATCCACGCCTTCCACGTGGGGAAGGGGGCCAATGTCCGCTACGAGGAAAAGCATTACGGCGAGGGCGAGGGGACCGGAGCAAGGGTCCTGAACCCGGTGACAAAGATTTATATGGAGGAAGATTCCATGTTCACCCTGGACACTGCCCAGATCAAGGGCGTGGACTCCACCGTACGGGAGACGGAGGTGACCATGGGGGCGAACGCCAGGCTCTATGTGGTGGAGAAGCTGATGACCCACGACAGACAGAAGGCGGAGTCCAATATGGCCGTTTACATGAAGGGGGAGGGAAGCTCCGCCCAGATCATTTCCAGGTCTGTGGCCAAGGGAAGCTCTACTCAGGTCTTCCACCCCAGGGCTGTGGGAGAGGCCAAATGCCACGCCCATATCCAGTGTGATTCCATCATCATGGATGAGGCCCAGGTGCGGTCCATCCCTGAGATAGACGCCCGCCATCTGGACGCGGCCATCATCCACGAGGCGGCTATCGGAAGGATCAACAACGAGCAGCTCATCAAGCTGCGCACCTTCGGAATGACCGAGGAGGAGGCAGAGGGCGTGATCGTGGAAGCATTTTTGAACTAGAGAAGGGACAAGCTATGAAAAAGTATGACGTCATTATCATCGGAGCAGGCCCGTCCGGGATTTTCTGTGCCTGCCGCCTGAAAGAACTGCATCCGGACATGAAGATACTCATGATCGAGAAGGGGCGGTCCATAGAGGACCGCTCCTGCCCCAAGCGGGTGACAAAGGAGTGCGTGGGGTGCCGGCCCTGCTCCATCACCACCGGATTTGCCGGGGCGGGAGCCTTCTCTGACGGGAAGCTTTCCCTCTCCCCGGATGTGGGAGGCACTCTGCCGGAGATACTGGGGTACGACAGGACGCAGGAGCTGATCCGCAGGGCGGATGAGATATACCTGAAATTCGGTGCGGACAAAAAGGTCTACGGCATCGATGACCCGGATGCCATCGACACCATCCGGGCAAAGGCCATCCGTGCCAACCTGAAGCTCATCGAGTGCCCCATCCGCCATCTGGGGACGGAAGAAGGCTACAAGATCTACGCAAGGCTCCAGCAGCATCTGCTGGACGTGGGTGTGGAGATCTTGTTCCGCACCATGGTCCGCGACATCCTGGCGGAGGACGGACGGGCTGTCGGCGTTGTGACGGAGGACGGGCAGGAATACCGGGCCGGGGCCATTGCAGCCGGGGTGGGAAGAGAGGGCTCTGAGTGGTTCGCAAAGCTGTGCGAAAAGCATCAGATCCGGACACGGAGCGGCACGGTGGACGTGGGCGTCCGGGTAGAGGTCCGGGACGAGGTCATGAAGGAGCTGAACGAGAAGCTCTACGAGGCCAAGCTTGTCTACTATACTCCCACGTTTGACGACAAGGTGCGGGTGTTCTGCACCAACCCCTCAGGGGAGGTGGCCACAGAGTACTACGACGGGGGGCTTGCCGTTGTGAACGGACACGCTTACAAATCTCAGGATATGAAGACGCGGAACACCAATTTTGCTCTTCTTGTGTCCAAGAATTTTACCGAGCCCTTCAAGTCTCCCATTGAATATGGAAAACACATTGCCCGGCTTGGGAATATGCTGAGCGGGGGAAAAATCCTCGTGCAGAGGTACGGGGACCTGAAGAGGGGGCGCCGGACAACAGAGGAGCGTCTGGTGCGCAGCAACGTGGTGCCCACACTGAAGGATGCGGTCCCGGGAGACCTTTCGCTCGTGCTGCCCCACCGGATCATGACAGCTATCCAGGAGATGATACAGGCGCTGGACAGGGTGACGCCCGGCATTGCCAGCGATGAGACGCTGCTCTACGGGGTGGAGGTGAAGTTTTACTCCAACAAGGTGGTGACAGACAGGCAGTTCCACACCTCTCTATCCGGGCTCTACGCCATGGGAGACGGAGCTTCCATCACAAGAGGGCTGATGCAGGCCTCGGCCAACGGCCTGTGCGTGGCGGAATGCATTGCGGACGAGAGGGAAGAGGGCTGTGTATCCGCGGATTAGGCGGTATCATATAAGTTCATAAATGCCAGCGCCCGGCTCTTGTATTTTTACAGGCCGGGCGTTATACTGTAACTAATTTTCCGGCAGCGGCCGGGACAAAAAAGACAGGGAGGAAAGCAGGCAAACTAATGCGGGGAGAAAAGACTGGAAAAGAAAACAGGCGGGGAAGCATGGACGGACAGACAGCGGGACAGCTGGCGGAGCAGACGGCCTGGCTGCTGTCAGAGCTGAAGAGGAAAAGGCCTCTCGTCCACTGCATCACCAACTATGTGACAGCCAATGACTGTGCCAATATCCTCCTTGCCATTGGGGCATCCCCCATCATGGCGGACGACCCGGAGGAGACAGAGGAGATCGCGGCGGCGGCCTCCGCCCTTGTCCTCAACATGGGCACCCCCTCCAGGCGGAAGCTGGAGGGCATGGTCCGTGCCGGAAAGAAGGCCAATGAAAAAGGGATCCCCGTGATCCTGGACCCGGTGGGGGCGGGGGCCTCCCGGCTCAGACAGGAGATGACAGAGCGGCTCATCCGGGAGGTCAGGGTGGATATCCTGCGGGGCAATGTGTCGGAGATTTCCTTTGCGGCGGGCCTCGCCTCCTGTGAAAAGGGCGTGGATGTGTCCGAGGCAGACCGGGGGATTGACCGGACAGAGGCGGCCCTGGCTGCGGCCAGGCGGCTTGGCTGTACCGTGGCGGTGACCGGCGAGGCGGACGTGGTGACAGATGGAAAGCATATGGCGAGGATACGGGGCGGCAGCGCCATGATGGCCCGGGTGACCGGGACGGGCTGCATGACCAGCGCCCTGGCCGGGGCCTTTGCAGGAGCCGCAGGGGACAGCGGAGAGGTCTTCTCCGCTGCCGTGGCCGCCCTGGCGGCCATGGGGATCGCCGGGGAGACGGCCTTTGAGAAGGCGGGGCACCTGGGGTGCGGAAGCTTCCACATGGCCCTCCTTGACGCTGTGGGAGGACTGAGTGAAAAAAGTATAAGGGAGAGAGCAGACATTGAAGAAAGATAAGATTGATTACACGTTATATCTGTGCACGGACCGGGGACTCATGAGCACGGACACCCTGGAGGAGGCGGTGGAGCAGGCAGTCAGGGGAGGCTGCACGGTAGTGCAGCTCCGTGAGAAGGACTGCACATCCCTGGAGTTTTATGAGACAGCGCAGAGGGTCAGGCAGATAACGGACAGGTATCAGGTTCCCCTCATCATCAACGACCGGGTGGACATTGCCCTGGCTGTGGATGCGGACGGCGTCCATGTGGGACAGGACGACCTGCCGGCAAAGGAGGTCAGGAGGATACTGGGCCCGGACAAGGTGGTGGGCGTTTCCGCCGGCTGTGTGGAGGAGGCCGTGAAGGCGGCGGCAGACGGGGCGGACTATCTTGGCGTGGGGGCCATGTACGCCACCAGCACCAAGGAGGACGCGGATGTCACCTCCCGGGAGGAGCTCCTTAAGATACGGGAGAGTGTTGACCTTCCTATTGTGGTCATCGGCGGCATCAACCAGCAGACCTATCAGAACTTTAAAGGCATCGGCATCGACGGCCTGGCCGTGGTGTCCGCTGTGATCGCGGCGAAGGACATAGAGGCGGCAGCCCGGGAGCTGTCGGAAGGTTTCCGCAGCTGAAAAGAGAAGGACAGGAGAGGAACCGGAAGATGATAAAATACAACGGGAAAATGTGGGAGGGCGCAGTGTTTGACCTGGACGGGACCATCCTGGACTCCATGTGGATCTGGGAGAGCGTGGACGGCAGGTTCCTGACCCGGCACGGGCTTCCCATTGAGGAGAGTTATCTGAAAGCGCTGACCAATATGAATTTCCCCCAGGCAGCTGCCTACACAAAGAAGCGGTATGCCATGGAGGAGAGCGAGGCGGCCATCATGGAGGAGTGGTTTGCCCTGGCAAGAGGAATGTACGAGCGGGAGATCGGGCTTAAGCCTCACGCTGCGGAGTACCTGGAATATCTCCACAGAGTGGGAGTGAAGATTGCCGCGGCCACATCCTCGGAGCCGGTCCTCTTTGAGGCGGCCTTGAAAAATAACGGCATTTACGATTATTTTCATGCCTTTGCCCTGTCCTCGGAGACGCCCCACGGCAAAGACACGCCGGAGGTGTACTGCCTGGCGGCAGAGCGGCTGGGAACGAAGCCGGGCAGCAGCATCGTATTTGAGGATATCCTGAAGGGGATACAGAATGCCAGAGAGGCGGGATTTTACACCGTGGCCGTGGAGGATAAGTCTGCTGCGGAGGAGATGGAGCTGATCCGGGCAGAGGCGGATGTGTACATTACAGACTACAGGCAGATGAAGGAGATAGAGAAATGAAGAGGAAATGTGTACTCACCATAGCCGGGAGTGACTGCAGCGGCGGCGCGGGCATCCAGGCGGACATGAAGACAATGCAGGCAAACGGGGTGTACGCCATGAGCGCGGTGACGGCCCTGACAGCCCAGAATACCACCGGCGTGTACGGGATCATGGAGTCCTCGCCGGAGTTCCTTGAGAGTCAGCTTCACTGCATTTTTACAGATATTTTCCCGGACGCGGTGAAGATCGGCATGGTCTCCTCCGCCCCCCTCATCCGGGTGATCGGGGACAGCCTGACAAAGTGGAAGGCCTCGAATATCGTGGTGGATCCGGTGATGGTCTCCACGAGCGGCAGCCGGCTCCTCCGGGAGGATGCCCAGGCGGCCCTCATGGAGAGGCTCCTGCCCCTGGCGTCCGTGATCACCCCCAACATCCCGGAGGCGGAGGTGCTGACAGGCAGGTCCATCACTGGCGAGGCACAGATGGAGGAGGCGGCCAGGAGGCTGGGAGAGATGTATCCCGGAGCGGTGCTGATCAAGGGAGGACATCAGGTCAGCGATGCCAACGACCTGCTGTATGACAGGGGACGGCTGGTCTGGCTGCGGGGAGAGCGCATCGACAACCCCAACACCCACGGGACCGGCTGTACTCTCTCCTCCGCCATCGCCAGCAACCTGGCGAAGGGCTTTCCCATGGAGGAGAGCATCCGCAGGGCAAAGGTCTATATCTCCGGAGCCCTGCGCGCCGGACTTGACCTGGGCCGGGGAAGCGGCCCCATGGACCACGGCTACGCGATCCCGGAGACGGACTTTTAGCCGGGGCGGAAAGAGAAGGTGGATATGAAAAAGAAAAAAAGATGGAGAAAGCGCTGGAGAGTCATGGGGAGGGCGCTCCACATGGAGATACGGGAGCATAAGAGCTCCTTTATGGTCTATGTGGTCCTGAGGGCCCTCGTCATCATCATGATGGTCCTGCAGATCTTAAACCGCAATTTTGAGAATGTGTTCCTGTGCGCGCTGACCCTGGCACTGCTCATCGTGCCCAGCTTCATACAGGTGAACCTGAAGATCGAGCTGCCCACCGGTCTGGAGATCATACTCCTGCTCTTTATATTTGCGGCGGAGATATTGGGGGAGATACAGGCCTACTACATACGCATCCCCCAGTGGGACACAGCTCTCCACACGGTGAACGGCTTCCTGATGGCGGCCATCGGCTTTTCCCTTGTGGACATACTGAACCGGAATAAGAGGTTTTCCATCCAGCTCTCACCGGTCTTTGTGTCCATAGTGGCCTTCTGCTTTTCCATGACCATCGGCGTGGTGTGGGAGTTCTTTGAGTTTGCTATGGACAAGCTCTTTCTGCTGGACATGCAGAAGGATACCGTGCTGCATACCATCAGTACGGTGATGCTGGATCCCACAGGCGGCAATCACACCGTCATCATCCGGGATATCACGGATGCGGCGGTGAACGGGGAAAGCCTGGGCCTTGGCGGGTATCTGGATATCGGCCTCAACGACACCATGGAGGACCTGTTTGTCAATTTTGTCGGCGCTGTGGTCTTCTCTGTCATAGGCTACTTCTATGTGAAGAAAAGAGGGCAGGGGAAATTTGCCTCCCGCCTGATCCCAAGACCCAAGGAGGCGGAGCGTGATTTCCTGGAAAAAGCTATGGAGGAGGCGGAGAAAAAGCCGGAGGATGGTCCGGAAGCCGCCGCAGACACAGAAAAATCTTAAAATTTACACAGGCTGAACAAAGAATCCTCACGTTTCCGACTGTATAATAAAAGTCGGAAAGTGAGGATTTTAATGTGCGGAAAAAAACAGTATTTGCAGGTTTGGCCCTGGCCCTGGCGGTAGGCTCTGCAGGATGCGGGGCGCAGGAGGAGCAGGGGCAGGAGAGCGACGGACAGGAAAGCGGGATGACAGAGGAGGAGGGACTCTATGTAGTCCTTGGGAATGACAGCGACGGGCTGGACTTTATGTATTACTACGACAACAGCGGCGTTCTCCGGGGCGAGGTCCCCATCATCGGTTACCGCAGCCACCGACTCCTCTTCTCGGAGGAGGGCATGTACTTCAGCATATCCGAGATGGAGATGGCGCGGATGGATGAGCTGGGTCAGGTCACGGCCGTCTACGATCTGGGGCAGTATGAGCTGCACCACGACTACGTCTTTGACGATGACGGGAATATCCTGCTCCTGGCCACGGACACAGAGCAGGACAGTGTGGAGGATGAGAGCCTGCCGGAGGGACAGTATTACCTTTACATGTTCAACAACAATATCGGCGTCAGCGAGACCCGGCCGGATTTTGACTGGAGCATTATCGACGGTATCCAGAGTGAGGCTGTGGACGGGACCACGTCCTACTATTACAAATATCTGGTGGATGAGACCTCCGGAAGCTATGAGCTCGTGGAAAGCTTTGAGCTCCCCTACTCGGGCTATGTCAGCAGCGTGCAGGAGATCGGGGACAATGTGGTGGCTGACAGCGGCATGCAGGGCATCTGGGGCGAGTACGACAGCGAGAACGATCTGATCAGATCCTTCACCATGGAAAAGGAAAGCTTTATTTACAGAGTATACAAATACGAATTATAACCCATACTATCTGCAGCAGTAAAAGCAAATATACCAGGAAGGGGCCAAGAACGTATGGGTGAGCAGACAAGGAAACTTTTGGAAGAATGCAGCAAAGGCTGCAAGATGGCTGCAGAAAGTATTGATCAGATACGGGAGCATATAAAGGACAGGAAGATGCAGGAGCTGGTCAGCGGATACAGGAAAAAGCACAGGGATCTGGAAAGGGAAGCGGACAGGCTTCTGGCGGAGGAAGGTGAAGAGGAGCCCCAGGCCGGGCTGGCCGTCTCGGCCATGTCCTGGATCACTACCAATGTCAAACTTCTGATAGACGAGAGCGGCAGCCAGATCGCAAAGCTTCTTATGGACGGCTGCAATATGGGGATCCAGGGGATTACAGAGGCACAGAACAGGTACAAGGAGGCATCCAGAGAGAGCCGTTCCCTGGCGGAGAAGCTGGTGAAGCTGGAAGAACAATTTTCAAAGGATCTGAAAGTATATTTATAGGGAAAAGGCACTGATTTCAGACATGAGATCAGTGCTATTTTCATATGCTGAAATATTGCTGAAAGTGATTGATTTTTTCTTCAAAAGGTGTATCATTAGAGTAAATTGGCATTTCGTACAAAAAGGAGGCTTTCTATGGACTCAGTTATCGGCAGATTAACGGAAATCGAGGATGCAGCCTCTGCCATTGTGGCTCATGCTCAGGAGCAGAAGGCAGAGCTGGACAGGGAGTATGAAGACAGAAAAAAAGCCTTTGACAGGCAACTGGAGGAGGAGACAGAGAAGAAACTGCAGGCCATCCGGGACGAGCTGGAGGAGGAAAAGAAGAGACTTCTTGGCGGACAGATGGAGGGAAGCCAGGGCTCCATAGCTCTCCTTAAACAGGAGTATGAGGCAAATCATACCAGATATGCCAAGGAGATACTGGCCCGCATGACAGAGGTGTAGCTTATGGGGAATTTACTTGCTTACAGCGGGATCGCCACAAAGGTCAGGGCCATGGAGGCGAAGCTTCTCTGGAAAGAGGATTTTGAAAAGATCGCAGCCATGAAGAGTGTGCCGGAGGTAGTTTCCTGGCTGATCCAGAATTCCACTTACAAAGAGGTTCTGGAGAACCTGGATCCGGGGCTGATCCACAGAGGGAATATTGAAAAGCTTCTGGAGCTGTCCCTATATCATGACTATACGAAGATCTACCGTTTCTGCAGTCTGGAGCAGAGAAAATTCCTGCGGCTGTATCTGAAGCGGTACGAGGTTGCTCTGATCAACTACTGCCTGCGGATCGTCATCAACCATTACAAGGAGCCTTTTGATCTGAATTACAAGAAGCCGTTTTTCGACAAATATTCTCAAATCTCCATTGAAAAGCTGATCCATTCCAGGACAACGGATGAGGTCATTGAGAACCTGCGGGATACAGAGTATTACGGAACACTGAAAAAGCTCCGGGACGGACAGGCAGTGACTCTCTTTGACTATGACCTGGCCCTGAACCTGTACTACTTCACATCCATGTGGAAGAGCAGGAAAAAGGTGCTGAAGAACAAGGAACTGGAGATATTTACGAGAGACTGCGGATCCAAGATCAATCTTCTGAATATCCAGTGGATCTACCGGGCCAAGAAATATTTCAGCCTGGAACCGGCGGATATATATGCACTGCTCATCCCCATCCATTATAAGCTGCGGACAGAGCTGGTGCAGGAGATGGTGGAGGCGGAGACGATGGAAGATTTTGAGCGCGCTGTGTCGAAGACGTCCTATGCGAGACATTATCACTTCACGGACCAGCTGACGATAGAAAAGATGTATGCGGACTGTCTCTATTATCTCTATATAACGGACAGGAGGAGCAATCCATACTCCATTGCCTGCATCAACACCTATCTTTTTATGAAGGAGCAGGAACTGGAGAAGCTGACGACAGCTATGGAGTGCGTGCGCTACGGAGTCTCTCCCGATGAGACGCTGCAGTATGTGGGAGGTCGCAAGCTATGATCGTAAAAATGAAATTTATCAATATATCGGGGCCGCGGGATGACATTGACCGGGTGATGGATCTGTATCTGTCCAGGTATGAGATCCAGCTTGAGTCAGCTCTTACGGAGCTGAAAACTGTGGAGAACTTAAGACCTTTTGTGGAGATCAATCCTTACCGGGACGCTCTTTTAAAGGCCCAGCAGTATGTGAGCTATCTGAATGAGCCGGAGAAGATTGCTCCGGACACATCCATGGGACTGGATGACATCTTTGAGCTGATCCGGGCCACAAATGAGGAGTACCTTACCTTCCAGGCCAGGAAAGATGTGCTGAAAAGAAAGCAGGATGAACTGCAGGCAAAGCAGAAGGTCATCGAGCCCTTCCGCCCTATGGATGGGGACCTTGGCAGGATCCTTTCTTTCCGGTACATTACCTGCCGGTTCGGGAAACTGCCGGCGGAACAGTACCAGAAGATGGAAAAATATCTGATGAACGACCTGGGAGCCATTTTCGTCAAAGGGCAGCAGGATGCGACAAGCGTGTACGGCGCTTACTTCGTGTCCCCCGGGGAGGCACAGAAGGTGGATGCTGTGTTCCGTTCCCTGCATTTTGAGAGGATCGATATTCCGGCAGAGTACAGAGGAACTCCGGAGCAGGCCAGCTGTGAGCTGGCGCAGCAGATCTATGACATCCAGAAAGAGATGGACGATATAGATAAGGAAGCTGCCGCGATGCTGGGGGAGAAAGCTCCCCGCCTTGTGGCGGCAAGAGACAGGCTGGAAGAGCTGGCCCACAACTTTGACGTGCGGAAAATGGCAGCCCGGGTGGCGGATAAAAAGGAAGATTACTATATCCTGTGCGGCTGGATGGCAGACGATGACGTGGAGAAATTTATGGAGGAGTCAAAGGACGATGACAAGATCTTCATCGTGGTGGAAGACGACCATGACAGCTATTTTGGAGAGCCCCCAACCAAGCTGGAAAATCCGAAGCTTTTCAAACCTTTTGAAATGTTTGTGCGGATGTACGGACTTCCGGCCCACGGCGAGATGGATCCCACCGTGTTTGTGGGGATCACCTATTCCTTTATCTTCGGAGCCATGTTCGGGGATGTGGGGCAGGGGCTGCTCCTTGTCATTGCGGGAGCGCTGATCTATCATTTCAAGAAGGCCCCTCTGGCCGGGATCATTGCCACAGCAGGGATCTTCTCCACCATCTTCGGATTTATGTTTGGAAGCATCTTCGGATTTGAAGATATTATAGAACCACTGTGGCTGCGGCCCATTGACCATATGACCACCCTCCCCTTTGTGGGCAAGCTGAACACCGTGTTCATTGTGGCGGTGGCCTTTGGTATGGCTCTCATTATTGTGGCCATGATCCTGCACATCATAAACGCCCTGCGGGATCACGATACGGCGGGGGCCTGGTTTGACGCCAACGGCGTGGCGGGACTTGTGTTCTACGCCTCGGTGGTGGCTGTGATCGTCCTTTTTATGACGGGACATGGCATGCCCGCAGGCATTGTCATGGCAGTGATGTTCGGTGTGCCGCTGCTTCTGATCCTTTTCAAGGAGCCGCTGACAAACAGGATCAAGAAGAAGGCAAAGAAAATGGAAGAAAGCAAAGCCATGTTTTTCGTGGAAGGATTTTTTGAACTGTTCGAGACACTGCTGAGCTATTTTTCCAACACACTGTCTTTTGTACGTATCGGCGCTTTTGCAGTCAGCCACGCCGCCATGA
The DNA here is from genome assembly GCF_002160985.1 of Lachnoclostridium sp. An118. Taxonomy (GTDB): domain Bacteria; phylum Bacillota; class Clostridia; order Lachnospirales; family Lachnospiraceae; genus Claveliimonas; species Claveliimonas stercoravium. The sequence continues at coordinate 68,264 of NZ_NFLQ01000014.1, forward strand.
TGGAGGTGGTGCTGATGCTGGCCGGCGCGGAGGCGGGAGCCCCCAACTGGGCGGTCATCGTTCTGGGCAACCTGTTTGTGTGTCTGATGGAAGGCCTGGTGGTCGGGATCCAGGTTCTCCGTCTGGAATACTATGAAATGTTCAGCCGTTTCTACAAAGGAAGCGGACGGGCATTTGACCCATATACCAAGACGAAAAAGAATAAAAATAAAGGAGGAGCTTAATTATGACTCTTGCATCCAGACTCATTCTCATTGCAGCACTGATCTTAAGTATCATCATCCCCTTCGGGTACTATCTTCTGGGGGAGAAAAAGAAAGGGCGCTATAAGGCGGCCCTTGCAGTCAATATATTTTTCTTCTTTGGCGCCTGCATCATCGGCAGCATCATGATGTTCCAGGGAGCAGACGTGCAGGCTGCGGACGCCGCCGCCGAAGCGGCAGCGTCCAACGCCACAGGACTTGGCTATATCGCAGCCGCACTGGTTACCGGTTTATCCTGTATCGGCGGCGGTATCGCCGTTGCCAGCGCTGCCAGCGCAGCTCTTGGAGCCATCAGCGAAGACTCCAGCGTGCTTGGCAAGTCGCTGATCTTCGTAGGTCTTGCGGAAGGTGTCTGCCTGTATGGGCTGATCATCTCCTTCATGATCCTGGGGCAGCTGTAGTATGAAAATGTATCTCATCAGTGATAATGTGGATACCTACACGGGTATGCGTCTTGCCGGCGTGGACGGCGTGGTGGTGCACGAGAGGGAGGAGCTGTACCAGGCCCTCCAGGACGCGCTGCAGGACAAGACAGTGGGCATAGTACTCCTTACGGAGAAGCTGGGGCGGGAGTTCCCGGACATGATCGATCAGTTTCGCCTGGAGCGGAAGATGCCCCTGCTCGTGGAGATACCCGACAGGCACGGAACCGGCCGGAGCAAGGACTTTATCACTTCCTACATTACGGAAGCCATCGGGCTGAAACTATAAATAAAGGAGGGATACCTCTTGACATTAGAAGAAAAAATCGCTCATATACAGTCAATCTCCATGGAGGAGGCAAGGGCGGAGGGAAACGAGATCATCAGCGCCTACAAGACCGCCCTTGAGAAAGTGTTTGAAGATCATAAGAAGGAGGCTGTCCGTCAGTCCCAGACGCGGGTGCGGGCGGAGTCTACCAATGCCAGGCAGCAGAAGAACCAGGCCATGGCAAAAGCCCAGCTGGATCTGAAAAGGCAGCAGGGAAAGGTGCAGCAGGAGCTGAAGGAGAAGCTCTTTGCGGAAGTAGCGGAGCTTGTCCGGGATTTCATGAAGACGCCGGACTATGATGCCTTTTTGGTAAAGTGTATCGAGAGCGCTCTGGAGTTTGCCTCCGGGGAGGAGATGACCATTTATATCAATCCTTCCGACAGGGACAAAAAGGAGAAACTGGAGGAGAAGACAGGGGCTGCGCTGACCATCAGCACGGAAGACTTCATGGGAGGTATGCGGGCTGTGCTCCGTGGAAGAAATATTCTCATCGACCATTCCTTTAAGTCGTCCCTTGAAAATGAGTATGACCAGTTTATATTCTCGGGAGGTGATGACATTGGTTAAGACAGGGAAAATATACGGGATTAACGGACCGGTCATTTATCTGAAGGGAAACACGGGCTTTTCCATGTCGGAGATGGTCTATGTAGGCCGGGAAAAGCTTGTGGGTGAGGTCATTGCCCTTGACAAGGACCAGACCACCGTCCAGGTGTACGAGGAGACAGGAGGCCTGCGGCCGGGTGAGGAGGTCACCGCATCCGGGGGAGCTGTGTCCGTCACTCTGGCTCCCGGTATTCTGAACAATATATTTGACGGGATCGAGAGACCTCTGGAGAAGATCGCGGAGAGCGGCGGCGCCTTTATCACAAAAGGAGCGGCTGTGGATTTCCTGGACAGGGAGAAAAAGTGGGATACCCACATAACAGTAAAAGAAGGAGATTATCTCCACGGCGGGGATATTTTTGCGGAGGTGCCGGAGACAAGGGCCATTGTCCACAAGTGCATGGTGCCCCCGGATCTGGAGGGGACTGTTGTGTCGGTTGTCAGTGACGGCAGCTACACGATAGAGGAACCATTGATCACGCTGCGCAGCGGAAACGGTAAAGAGACGCAGATCCCCATGGCCCAGAAGTGGCCCATCCGGAAGGCCCGGCCTGTGAGCCAGAGATTTGCGGCTTCGGAGCCTCTTGTCACCGGCCAGCGGATCATAGATACCATGTTTCCTATCGCCAAGGGAGGCACGGCTGCCATTCCCGGCGGTTTCGGGACAGGGAAGACCATGACCCAGCATCAGATCGCCAAGTGGTCCAACGCGGATATTATCATATACATCGGCTGCGGTGAGCGTGGAAATGAGATGACCCAGGTTCTGGAAGAGTTCGGGGAACTGACGGACCCAAGGACCGGCAATCCTCTGATGGACCGGACCACCCTCATTGCCAACACATCCAACATGCCGGTGGCTGCCCGTGAGGCCAGCATTTACACAGGCCTCACCCTGGCGGAGTACTACCGGGATATGGGATATGATGTGGCTATCATGGCGGACTCCACATCCAGGTGGGCGGAAGCTCTGCGTGAGCTCTCCGGACGTCTGGAGGAGATGCCGGCCGAGGAAGGTTTCCCGGCCTATCTGGCGTCCCGCCTCTCTGCCTTCTACGAGAGAGCGGGCATGATGCACAACTTAAACGGCACAGACGGATCGGTCAGCATTATCGGCGCTGTGTCTCCCCAGGGAGGCGATTTCTCCGAGCCTGTGACACAGAATACAAAGCGTTTCGTAAGGTGTTTCTGGGGACTGGACAAGAGCCTGGCCTACGCCCGGCATTTCCCGGCTATCCACTGGCTGTCCAGCTACAGTGAGTATCTGACAGACCTGGCCCCCTGGTACCAGGACAATGTGTCGCCCAAATTTATTGACTACAGGAACAGGATCATGGCTCTTCTCAACCAGGAGAGCAGTCTTATGGAGATCGTGAAGCTCATCGGAAGCGATGTGCTGCCGGACGATCAGAAACTGATCCTGGAGATTGCCCGGGTCATCCGTCTGGGCTTCCTGCAGCAGAACGCATTCCACAAGGATGACACCTGCGTGTCCATGGAAAAGCAGTTCCTCATGATGGACACGATCCTGTATCTTTACAAGCAGGCAAGAGCCCTTGTGACTATGGGACATCCCATGTCTGTGCTGAAGTCAGAAAATATCTTTGAGCGGGTCATTGCCATCAAGTACGATGTACCCAATGACCGACTGGAAATGTTTGCACAGTATAAACGTGACATCGACAGTTTCTATCAGCGTGTGCTGGAGAAAAATGCGTAGAAGAGGGAGGAGAGAAGTATGCCAATAGAATATCTTGGACTTAGCAGTATCAACGGCCCTCTGATTGCGCTGGAGGGGATGCAGGACGCCTTCTTCGATGAGATCGTGGAGTTTGTCATAAACGGAAATGAGCGGCGCATCGGCCGCATCATAGAATTGTACGAGGACAAGGCAGTGATCCAGGTGTTTGAGGGATCGGAGAATATGTCCCTTAAAAACACCCATACCCGCCTCACCGGCCATCCCATGGAGATCGCCCTGTCAAAAGACATGCTGGGACGTACCTTCAATGGCATCGGGCAGCCCGTTGACGATCTGGGGCCCATTGTCTCAAAACTGAAGCGGGATGTAAACGGCCTGCCCCTCAATCCGGTAAAAAGAGAGTACCCGAGGAACTATATCCGCACCGGCATTTCCGCCATCGATGGGCTGACCACTCTGATCCGGGGACAGAAGCTGCCTATTTTTTCCGGCAACGGTCTTCCCCACGACCAGCTTGCGGCGCAGATCGTGAAGCAGGCCTCTCTGGGGGAGGACTCTGACGAAGAATTTGCCATCGTGTTTGCCGCCATGGGCGTAAAACATGATGTGGCGGATTTCTTCCGCAGGACCTTTGAGGAGAGCGGCGTGGCGGACCACGTGGCCATGTTCCTCAATCTTGCCAACGACCCGGTGGTGGAGCGTCTCATCACGCCAAAGGTGGCGCTCACCGTGGCCGAGTACCTGGCCTTTGAGCAGAATATGCACATCCTTGTCATTCTGACAGACATGACTTCCTTTGCGGAGGCCATGCGTGAGGTGTCCTCATCAAAAGGAGAGATCCCCAGCAGAAAGGGGTATCCCGGCTATCTGTACAGCGAGCTTGCCTCCATCTACGAGCGGGCAGGGATTGTACAGGGGGTGAATGGGTCTGTGACCCAGATCCCTATCCTGACCATGCCAAACGATGATATTACCCATCCTATCCCGGATCTGACCGGCTACATCACAGAGGGGCAGATCGTGCTGGACCGGAACTTAAACGGCCAGTCCATCTATCCGCCCATCAGTGTGCTGCCCTCCCTGTCCCGTCTTATGAAAGACGGCATCGGAGCAGGCTTTACAAGGGAGGACCACCAGGATCTGGCGAACCAGCTCTTTTCCGCCTACGCAAAAGTAGGAGATGCCCGCAACCTGGCCTCCGTCATCGGCGAGGATGAGCTGTCTCCTATTGACAAGGAGTATCTGGCCTTTGGAAAAGAATTTGAAGAGAAGTACATCGGCCAGGGGCACGAGGAAAACCGGACCATCGAGGAGACACTGAACCTTGGATGGGAACTTTTAGGCCGCCTTCCGAAAGAGGAGCTGGACCGTGTGGATACAAAGATACTGGACAAATACTATCATCCCACAAAGCGGGATGAAGGCGTCACCACAAGCGCCAGCCCCGGCTCTATCGCAAATATGTGACAACGGATAAGCAATGCGCAAGGTGCGGGAAAAAGGAAGGACAAATTTATTTGTCCGCACGTTTTCCTGTACCTTGCATATGGCGCTCCGCCATCAGCCGAGGGAACGGCTGGAGGGCGTTCCCTCGGCTGGCATTGCTGTACCTGGCGATAGTGCCGCCCCCTGCGGCTGGCATTGCTGTACCTGGCGACAGTGCCATTCCGGCAGCGCTCCGCCCGGACAGCAGGATAGAATAAACCAAGAAGGGAGGAATTTCATGGATCCCCGCACATTTCCGACAAAAGGAAATTTAATGCTGGCAAAAAATTCCCTGGCTCTTGCCCGGCAGGGCTATGAGCTGATGGATAAAAAGCGGAACATTCTCATCCGTGAACTGATGGATCTGATTGACCAGGCCCGCAGTATCCAGGAGGAGATTGACAGCACGTTCACGTACGCCTATCAGTGTCTGCAGAAAGCCAATATCGAGAACGGGATCAGTCTGGTCTCCCAGATCGCCTACACAGTGCCTATTGAGGACTCCATTGTGATCCAGACGAGAAGTATCATGGGGACAGAAATTCCCCATGTAAAATACACGCCTCAGACGCCGGTACCTACCTACGCTTTCAGCACCACAAGGGAGTCGGTAGACAGGGCAGTGGATGCTTTCCGCAAGGTGAAAGATCTGACAGTGAAGCTTTCCATGGTAGAGAATGCAGCCTACCGCCTTGCCAGCAATATCAAAAAGACCCAGAAGAGGGCCAACGCTCTTCAGAATATCACCATTCCCATGTACACTACCCTTGTGCATGATATCACCAATGCACTGGAGGAGAAGGAGAGGGAGGAATTCACAAGGCTGAAGGTGATCAAGAGAAGGAAACAGAAAGCAGGATAAAAAGCACGGATAATCCGGGAGATGACAGCGATTTTACTAAAATGGTTGTTATCCCCCCCCGGTTTTTATGTTATCTTATATATTATATCGGCGGATGTCTTCTGCCAGAACAGCTCTCCTGTCAAGGGAGACGATCTAAAAGCTCAGGGGCTTTCTCATTTTCGGAATTTCCACATCGGAAACTGTACCCGTAAATGAATGGAACTGAAAATGAAGCACAGAAGAAAAGTATGGAGGGAAATGGATGGCTGGTATTTTACAGAAGTATTTTCCCATGATACGCACGCGCAGAGAGATGCTGGAAGTGATCTTTGAGGATGAGAGGCTCTCTGACGTGTATCTGGGATGGAGCGAAGAGCAGAGACTGGAGGAATTTCTGTCACTTGTGCTGGGGCAGCAGGTGAAAATTTTGAAGGTTATCCCCAACGACTCTGCCAGGATCGCGGACGAGAGCTCCCTGGTGGTGATGGACATTGTGGTGGAGATGGAGGATCACAGTATAGCCAATGTAGAAGTGCAGAAGATGGGCTACCGTTTTCCAGGACAAAGAAGAGCCCTGGCGAATTTCAAAATTTCCCGGATGACTATATCCACCATTTTTCCCAGAGTTCCGACACAGGGCTTGCAGTCAATCTTCTCCAGGAATACTGCTTTATCGCACTTGACATATTTCTTGGAATTGTGCAGAATAAAGGTATCAGAAACAAGCTGGAAGCATGGCTTTTGTTTTTCAGTACAGATGATCCTGGTGAGATGGAAGTGCTTCTGGAGTCTTACCCGGAATTTAGGGTGCTGTACGAAGAGATCTACGAGCTGTGCCGCAACGTGGAGAAGGTGATGGAGATGTTCTCAAAGGAGCTGAGGGAGCTGCAGGATACATCCCGGAAGTAGACATGCAGGACGCCCTGCGGGGAGAAGACATAGAGAAAAGAAGAAAAGCTATGTTTTCGCCGCAGGGCGTTTCCGGGTCTTCTATCTGAAAGATCAGCCGGAGACTTAAGAAAGCAGTATGAGGAGGAACGATACATGGAAAAGGTCATAGACATCCGTGATCTTACAAAATATTACGGGAAGCATAAAGGAGTGGAACATCTCACCCTGTCTGTAAACCGGCAGGAGATCTACGGATTTATCGGCCCCAACGGGGCAGGGAAGAGCACAACCATCCGCACCATGCTGGGACTGCTTAAGGAGGATGGCGGGACGGTGGAGATCTTCGGGGAGAGGCCGGAGACAGAGCGTGAGAAAAAGGAGATGCTCTCCAGGATCGGCTACATGCCGTCGGAGGCTTTCTTTTACAGCGGTATGAAAGTGTCGGACGTTCTGAAATTCTCGGCGGATTTTTACCGGAAGGACTGCCGGGAGGAGAGAGGACAGCTCTGCGAGAGGCTGAAGCTGGATGTAAAGAAAAAAGTGGACGAGCTGTCCCTTGGAAACCGCAAAAAAGTGAGCATTGTGTGTGCTTTGCAGCATGGCGCGGATCTCTACGTGCTGGATGAGCCTACCAGCGGGCTGGACCCTCTGATGCAGCGGGAATTTTTCAGGCTCCTTAAAGAGAAGAATGAGAAGGGGGCGACCATCTTCCTATCCTCCCATGTCCTGGGGGAGGTGGAAAAATACTGCCACCGGGCGGCAGTCATCCGGGACGGAGGCATTGTCATGGAGGACACCATGGAGCATATCTGCGGCTCGGCGGCAAAGCGGGTGACTGTGCGGGGCATTTCGGGTGTTCCGGGGCTGCCGCTGACAGACCTGCGTGTGCTGGAGGATGGTGTCACATTCTTATACAGAGGAGAGGCAAAGCGGCTTCTGGAGGCGCTGGCCCCGCTTCCTGTGACGGATCTTACTATCACGGAACCGGATCTGGAAGAGACATTTCTTCATTTTTATGCAGAGGGGAAGGCTGCCAGGTAAAGAGGGGCGGCAGTAAGGAGGAAAAGGGATGAACATATTTGGACATGAACTGAAAAGGTCTCTGCGATCCACACTGATCTGGGGGCTTATCATCGGCGGGACCATCATGCTGTGCGTCTTCCTGTTCCCGGAGCTGAAAAAGGAGCTGGGGGACATGGTGGATGCCATGAGTGATATGGGCGGTTTTGGGGCTGCCTTTGGGATGGACCGGCTGAACTACGGTGATATCACCGGGTTTTACGGTATTTACGCGGGAAGCATGCTGGGGATCGGCGGAATCTTCTACGCCGCTATCCTGGGAACAGGTCTTCTGGCAAAAGAAGAAAAAGACCACACGGCAGACTTTCTCCTCACCCACCCGGTGACGCGCACATCTGTGTTCTGGCAGAAGGCAGCAGCCATGGCAGTCCAGATCTTTCTGATGAACCTGGTGGTCATTTTGCTTGCCTGGATCTCCATCCGCTGGATCGGCGAGAGCCCGGACTGGGAAGGGCTGTGCCTGTTTCATCTGGCCCAGGTTCTTATGCAGCTAGAGATCGGAGGCATCTGCCTGGGGATTTCAGCTTTCTTAAGAAGAGGGAGCATCAGTGCCGGCATCGGCGTGGCGGCTTTTCTGTATTTCCTGGGGCTTCTGGGAAATATCACGGAAAAGGCGGAGACGGTCAAGTATATCACACCCTACGCCTACGCAGACGCCGCAAAGATCTTGCCGGAGTGCATCCTGGATGGGACGCTGATCCTGCTGGGTCTTTGCTATGGAGGGGCAGGTATCCTGGCTGGGTGGATCAGATACAGGACAAAAGATATCAGATAAAATCAGATGAAAGAGAAAAGGCTGCGTGTGCGCGGCCTTTTTAAAATATTTTAAAAATCGTAATCCTTTTACAGCCCCGCAGCGTTATAACATATAGGCAGCTGCTTAAAAGGACCAGAATGGCACACAGGTCAGGGGGGACAGACTTGACTCAGGAAGATGAAATTTTTGAAAAACTGAACAAAGGCGACCCGGCTGCGGCGGGGGAGCTGGCAGAGCTCTACTACGGCGATATACTCAGATACTGTCTGTTCCATGTGCCGGACCGGTCTCTGGCACAGGACGCTGTGCAGGAGACGTTTCTGCGTGTGTTCCGCTATTTTGACGGCTACACCCACAGGGGAAACTTCCGGGCTTTCCTCTACAAAGTGGCTGCAAATGTATGTATCGATATCTGCAGAAAGAAAACATGGGAGCCTATACCTAAGCAGGTTCCCTTTGAGGAGAAAGGGCTGAAGGAAGAGGAGGACAGGGAGGATTTTCGAAGGCTTGTGGAGCTCCTTCCGGAGGAGCTGCGTGAGATCGTCATCCTGAGATTTTCCCAGGAGCTGAAGCTGAGGGAGATCGCCAGGGTGACAGGACTTCCCATGCGGACTGTGCAGTCCAGACTCAGAAAAGCGCTGAACCTTTTAAAGCAGGAACTGGAAAGGAGAGAGGAACCATGAAGAGGAGCCAGGTGAATGAAAAGCTGAGATGTCTGGCACAGCAGGAGAAAGAAGCCATCCGGCCGGACGAAAGACACAGGGCAATGACCGCTGCCCTCGCGCAGAACGCGTACAAGGCGGCAGCGCCCCGGAGAAACAAAATGCGCTTTCCAGCCTTTGTGCTCCGGCAGGTCAGATACACAGGAAAACCGATCTGGATCTGGCAGATCCTTCTGTTTCTTCTTATCGTCTCCGCCTTTGAGCGGACCGGCGACAGGGGAAGCCTTACAGATCCCTATTTCCTTATGTTCCTGTATCGGAGGATCCCGGTGCTTCTGTGCGGGGCAGGGATCCTGTCGGCCTGGAGCTGTGTTCCCTTCTTTGACAGAGCTGTCAGATGGAAGATGGCAGAAGTGGAGGCAGCAGGCTGTCAGCCGTCCCGGCTTAAGGCAGCCCGGCTTCTGATCGCAGGAAGCAGCGCGCTTATTATGGAACTGGCCGTGGCTGCGGCAGCAGGGACGCTCTGGCAGGTTAACCTGGAAGCGCTGGCGGCCTGGCTGTTCCTCCCCTTTCTTCTGGCCTGGAACTGCATGCTCTTCCTTCTTGACAGGACGAAAGGGAGGTTTACTCCCTGGTGCAGCGCAGGACTGGCGGCCGGGTTCGCTGTGTTTGCACTTGTGTGGAGATATGTCAGCAGAGAGGCCGGAAGCCCCGGGGATTTTCTGGCGTTTGCGGATGGCGGATGGTTTCTGTGCGGGGCAGCGCTGCTTCTCTGGGCGTTCCAGATATGGAAGCAGGGCAGAAAGGAGATGGAAAGATGGAGTTATGTATAGAAAATCTGACTAAACAATTTAAAGATAAACGGGCCGTGGATCACGCCAGCCTGACTATCACACCGGGGGTGTGGGGACTGCTGGGAGCCAACGGCGCCGGCAAGACAACTCTCATGCGCATGGCGGCAGGACTTATGACGCCTACAGAAGGGACGGTGAAATACGACGGCGTTCCCATTGATGTGCTGGGGAAGGGGTACAGGGATATTTTCGGCTACCTGCCCCAGGAGTTCGGGTTCTACCCGGAGTTCACGGTGTATGATTACCTGGACTATGTGGCGGCTTTAAAGGGGCTTTCAAGGAAGAATGCAAAGGAGAAGATCGACAGGCTGCTGGAGACATTTTCCCTGGCGGATGTGAGGCGCAAGAAGATCACAAAGCTTTCCGGCGGCATGAAGCGCAGGGTGGGCATTGCCCAGGCCCTTCTTAATGACCCGGAGGTGCTGATCCTGGATGAGCCCACCAGCGGTCTGGATCCGGGAGAGAGGGTGCGTTTCCGCAACCTTCTGTCTGAGTTTGCCGCGGACCGGATCGTGCTGATCTCCACCCACATTGTGTCTGACGTGGAGTACATCGCTTCCAGAAACGCTGTGATGAAAGAGGGGAAGATCATAGCAGAGGGAACCACAGGGGAACTTCTGTGGGACATGGAGGGAAAGGTGTGGTCCGCCGTTATCCCGGAGTATGACCTCCGCAGATATGAAAGACTGGTCCAGGTAGTGAATATCCGCAACGAGGAGGAAGGAATGGTGTCCATCCGGTATCTGGCTGACAGGCCTTCTGTTCCGGAGTCCGCGGGGCAGACGCCAAGGCTTGAGGATCTCTACCTGTGGCTTTTTCCACAGGAAAACACACAGGGAAAGGAGGTGCAGTGACATGAGAGTATTTACAGCAGAGCTGCGCAGGCTTTTAAAGACAAGATCTGTTCTGGCTCTGATGCTGGCGGCCCTTATCCTGGCCCCGGTACTGGCCTATTTTCCTGCCTCTTTTGCGTCCTGGACATACAGGGATGAAAGTGGGCAGGAAGTCCGGGTGGAAGGCCGGGAGGCGCTGAAGCTGGAGGAGGAGAACCAAGGACAGTTCCAGGGGAAGATCACGGAGGATATACTGGAGGCAGCTCTTGCAAGATACAGGGACTTTGCCGCAGGCTACGAGGGCGGCCTTCCAGACGGCATCTACGACGAGCGGGTGACGGCCAGCGATTACTATGAAAAGGTATCCAATGTGGAGGGGATTCTGGGCCGGGTCAGCGAGGCCTGGGCAGATCCGGACACAGGTCTGGCTCCCGGAGCTGAAAATCTGACAGAAGACCAGGTGGCCGGCTTTTACGACCAGTGCAGGAAGCACTTACAGGAACTTCTGTATCTGGAGGGCGGCAGGAATGCCCGCACAGACAGCGCCCTTGCGCAGGCCCGGGCCCTCTACAGCCAGGTGGAGATGCCCTTTACCTACGAGCCCGGTTTCAGCTCCAACGCCCTGGAGTATGTGGGGATCTATGTGTTCCTTCTGGTGCTGATCTGCACCTTTCTGATGGTGCCGGTCTTCTCCAGTGATTATCAGACCCAGGCAGACCAGATCCTTAAGTGTACCCGGGACGGAAAAAGGCCCCTGGCAGCGGCCAGGATCGGCGCCGGTCTTCTCCTTGCAAGTGTGCTCTATCTTGTCTGCATGGCTCTGTTCCTCCTGCTCCTCAATGCCTCCTTTGACTTTCAGGGGCTGGACACCTCCCTGCAGCTGCTTGTGTCGGTGTCCGTGTTCCTGCCTCTTACCGTGGGGCAGATGGAGCTCCTCATCGGGGCGGCGGGGTTTGTCTCCCTGCTGGCCACGGCTGCCTTCACCCTCTTTCTGTCGGGCAGGATGAAGACAGTGGCCTCCGCCAGCATAGCCGCCTTTGCCTTCCTCATCCTGCCCATGGTGGTGTACATGATCCTGAGCGGAAATATAGGAGACTGGCTCCGCTGCCTGTTGCCTGCCGGCGGCGTGGGCATGATAAGCAGCTTTACCTACGCGGCCATGGACACGGGTTTTGCCTACCTGGGCAATACAGCTATCTGGCTCCCGTACCTGATGATGGGCGCGGCGGCCGTGGAATCCATCCTCTTTGCGGTGCTGGCGGGAGTGAGCTGGTGCCGGAGAGACCGCTGAGCTGTCCTGACTGTCTGGATTTTACTTTGAGTTTACAGAGACCTTTCTTTGTCGGGGTAGAACAGAGAATGCGGGGCCGGGTATAATAAAGCCAGAAAACAGGCAGAGTTTATTATCAGGAGGGATGGATATGGCGGTACTGCTGAATGATACAGATATGGAAAGGATGTTGGAGTCGATCAGGCCTGAGGGAGAGACGTACACGGGCAAGGCATGGGGGACGATCATGGAGGGCACAGCGAAGATGCTGGCACTGGGAGCTCTGAGCAATGTGTCCTGCTACGTGGGAGTCACGGAGAGGTCCCTGGTCAATAATTCCGTGACAGCCAGAGTCAAAAATCAAAAGCAGGGGATGCAGACGATCTGCAGCACGCTGGAAAGCGCCTGCGGGGCTTAGCGGGAGCCGCCGGGATCAGAGCTGAGATACTTCTCCAGCGTCACCCGGCTGGCCGCCGGTGACAGGAAGTCCTGGGTGGAGAGCATGGATTTCTGCTGCTGGGACAGCTCCTCGTGCTCAAAGTGCTGTCTGTACTGCCGGGGAGAGCAGCCGAACTGCCGCCGGAACCCCTGATTAAAATATTTGATGTCAGAAAAGCCGCAGGCGATGCTGATATCCAGAAGGGAAAAGTCCGTCAGAAGGAGAAGCTGGCGGGCTTTTTCGCACCTCATTTTCATCACATAGGACTGAAAGGACATGCCGAAGACAGACTTGAAAAAGTGGGACAGGTAGCTCATGGTCAGCCCCAGCTCCCTGGCCATGTCCGTGAGGAGCAGCTTCTCAGAGTAGTGGCTGTCTATGTAGCTGCTGATCTTCCTGACCCGCTGGGCCCTGGTGGCGGAGAGCTGCCGCTCCTTTTCCGAGATGCGGGCGCAGGGAAGATACATGGGGAGCTTCTCGAAAAATAGGCAGATCAGTCCCGCGCAGCGGAGGGCGGAATAGTCCCCGGGATGAAAATAGGCGCTGGCGATGTCCAGGAGCATCCGGGCCAGGGAGGCACGGATATCCGGGTCCTGCCCATCCCGGGCGGGTGCATCCAGGGAGAACTCCATATTTTCTATCTGGGGAAAGACAGCCGCAAAAAAAGCGGGGGAAATCTGCAAAGACAGGATGAGGGCGGGCTGCTCCGCGATCAGCTCATGGCTGGTAAAGGGGTTGATGACCCAGAGACTGCCCTTCTCATAGGTGTACTCCCTTCCCCTGGACAGCAGGCAGACCGTCCCCTCCAGGAGCAGACAGACCTCAAAATCCTTATGTACATGGGGCGTCCGGTAGAGGAGATTGACCATAAAAACCTTGTACTGTCCGGCCCCGTGGGAAATCACTTCAAACTCATCTTTCACTGCTTATCCACCTCCCTTCCAGTATACAGGAACCACAGAAGACGCGCAAATAAAAAAGCTAATTTGTCATAGTCCGAACATGAATTAATCCATGCAGGATATCTTTCCCTGCCCTATAGTAAAGCTATAGGAATCCTCTCAGGAGAGACCGTCAGGAAGCTGACGGGAGACAGGAGAAAGGACGAAAAGGAGGTTGACAGCATGAGCAGTACATTAACCTACGGAATGGTGGGCGGCGGCCCGGGATCCTTTATCGGAGACGCGCACAGGAGAGCGATCAGCCTGGACAGCTCTGCCCGTCTGGTAGCAGGATGCTTTTCCAGGACACCGGAGAAGTCGAAGAGCCAGGGGGAGGCTCTCGGACTTGAACCGGAAAGATGCTACACGAACTACAGGGAGATGGCCGAGGCAGAGGGAAAGAGAGAGGACGGCATTGACTTCGTGGTGGTCGTCACTCCCAATGCCACTCACTATGAGATATGCAAGGCATTTCTGGAGGCGGGCATCCACGTGGCCTGCGACAAGCCGCTGGCCACAGACAGCGCCCAGGCGGAGGAGCTGCAGAGGCTGGCCCAGGAGAAAGGACTTCTTTTCATGGTCACCTACACCTACATGGGACATGTGACAGCCAAGTACATCCGGGACCTCATCAAAGCAGGAGAAATAGGCCAGATCCGCACTGTCATGGCAGAGTACCCCCAGGGCTGGCTCTACAATGAAAATGACTGGGGCGGCAAGCAGGGCGAGTGGAGATGCGACCCGGCCCAGTCGGGAAGAGTCAACTGCCTGGGCGACCTGGGCACCCACGTGGAAAATGCGGTGGCTACCATGACAGGTCTGAAGGTGAAGAGAGTCCTGGCCAAGATGGATGTGGTGGTGCCGGGCAGGAAGCTGGATGACAACGACCAGATCCTGGTGGAGTACGAGGGCGGCGCCACAGGCGTGAACTGGTCCTCCCAGTTCGCCATCGGCTGCGACAACAGCCTGCGGGTGCGCATTTACGGGTCAAAGGGGACCATCCTCTGGTTCCAGGAGAACCCGGAGGAGATGACCCTCATCAGGGAGGACGGCATCGCCCGCACCATCAAGAGGGGATACGGCGCGGTCACCCCGGACGCCGCGAAATACGGCAGGCTCCCGTCCGGCCACACGGAGGGCTGGCTGGAGGCCATGGGCAATCTGTACGACAGCTTTACCCAGTGCGTGGAGGCAAAGGAGGCCGGGACATTTACAGAGGATATGATCGATTATCCCACAGTGGCAGCAGGCGTGCAGGGCATCCGGTATGTGGAGGCCTGCTTAAAGAGCAATGAGAACGGAAACGTGTGGGTGGAGCTCTAGGAGCTGTACTATGATAAAACAGGTAATGTGAGAAAGGAGAGAAATGATATGGCAAGACCGGTAACGATCTTCACAGGACAGTGGGCGGACCTCCCGCTGGAGGAGATGTGCCAGACGGCGCAGAAGATGGGATACGAGGGGCTGGAGATCGCCTCCTGGGGACAGATAGACGTGGAGAAGGCCGCAAAGGATGAGGCCTATGTGAAGGAGCTCAAAGACACGCTGGCCAGATATGAACTGGGATGCTGGGCCATTGGTATGCACCTGCCGGGACAGTGTGTGGGGGATGCAGACCAGTGGGCCTACGATCCCCGTCTGGACAACTTTGCCCCCTCCGCTCTTGCGGGAAAGCCGGAGGAGATACGGGCCTGGGGCACACAGCAGATGAAGTACGCAGCCCAGGCGGCAAAGAACATGGGCGTGGACACAGTCACCTTCTTCATGGGCTCACCTATCTGGAAGATGTGGTATTCCTTCCCACAGACAAGCGAGGAGCAGATAGAGGCAGGCTATCAGAGGATCAAAGAGCTCTGGTCTCCCATCATGGACGTGTATGACGAGTGCGGCGTGAAGCTGGCCCTGGAGGTGCACCCCACAGAGATCGCCTACGACTACTGGAGCACAAAGAAGCTACTGGAGACCTTTGACTACAGACCCACCCTGGGCATCAACTTTGACCCCAGCCACCTGATATGGCAGGGACTGGACCCGGCCATGTTCCTCTACGATTTCGCGGACCGCATCTATCACGTGCACATCAAGGACGCCAAGCTGAACCTGAACGGCCGCAACGGCATCCTGGGGTCCCACATCACCTTCGGCGACCAGCGGAGAGGCTGGAACTTCGTGTCTCCGGGACACGGGGATGTGGATTTTGACAACATCATCCGGGTGCTGAACCAGATCGGCTACGACGGCCCTCTCTCCATCGAGTGGGAGGACAGCGGCATGGAGAGAGTCTTCGGCGGCACAGAGGCCTGTGAGTTCACAAAGCAGATCAACTTCTCGCCCTCAGACGTGGCCTTTGACGATGCTCTCAAGACAGACTAACGGAAAGGAAAAAAGAGACGATGACAAAATTTAAATTTTCAGTGGGACCGTGGAATGTGCACGAAGGAGCGGACACCTACGGGCCGGCTACAAGAAAGACCATACCCATCGAGGAGAAGTTTAAGAAATTCGCAGAGCTGGGCTTCTCCGCCGTGCAGTTCCACGACGACGACGCTGTGCCGAACATCAACGACTACACAGAGGAGGAGATCAAGGAGAAGGCAAGAGAGCTGAAGAAGACGCTGGACAAGTACGGGCTGAAGGCTGAGTTCGTGGCTCCCCGCCTCTGGATGGACGGGCACACCATCGAGGGCGGCTTCATGAGCACCTCCAGGGAGGACAGGGACTATGCCATGTGGAGGGCCTACCGCTCCATCGACATCGCCAACGAGCTGGGGACAGACATGGTGGTCCTCTGGCTGGCCAGGGAGGGCACCCTCTGCGCGGAGAGCAAATCCCCTGTGTGGGCCACGAAGATGCTCATCCAGGCCATCAACAAGATGCTGGAGTATGACCCGAAGATCCGGGTCTGCATTGAGCCCAAGCCAAACGAGCCCATCGACAGGAGCATCTGCGGCACCATGGGCCATGTGATGGCCATCTCGGCCGCAACCATCGACCCCTCCAGAGTGGGAGGAAACCTGGAGAGCGCTCACGCCATCCTGGCAGGCCTGGACCCGGCCCACGAGATCGGATTTGCCATGGCCATGGGCAAGCTGATGACCGTGCATCTCAATGACCAGAACGGCATCCGCTACGACCAGGACAAGACCTTTGGCGTGGAGAACCTGCGCGCTGCCTTCAACCAGGTGAAGGTGCTGAAGGAGAACGGCTACGGCAGCCACGGCGAGTACGTGGGACTGGATGTAAAGGCCATGCGCACCACAAAGGACGAGGACAGCTACAAGCACCTGGAGAACAGCCTGAATATCTTCAAGGCTCTGGAGGAAAAGGTGGAGAGATTTGACTACGATTTCCAGAAGAAATGCGTGGAGAACAGGGATTTTGAGGCTCTTGAGATGTATGTCATGAACCTGCTCATGGGCATCGACCAGACAGGGAGGTAGGAGAAAAATGCTTGTTACACTGAGAGAAGTCTTAAAGGATGCCCGTGAGAAAAAATACGGCGTGGGACTTTTCAACACCGTCAGCCTGGAGATGGCAAAGGGCGTCCTGGGAGCGGCGGAGGAGCTGAAAAGCCCGGTCATCATCGGCACGGCGGAAGTGCTCTTGCCCTACGCCAGCCTGGAGGAGCTGGCCTATTTCCTTGTCCCCATGGCAAAGAAGGCCTCTGTCCCGGTGGTGCTCCACTTTGACCACGGCCTGACGGACACGAAGATCGTGGAGGCCCTGCGGCTGGGCTTTTCCTCTATCATGTACGACTGCTCCACAGACACCTATGAGAACAACATCGCCCGGGTGGCGCAGATGGTGAAGATCGCGTCCATGTTCGGGGCCTCCGTGGAGGGAGAGCTGGGGCACGTGGGCGCCAACGACGAGAGCGCCGGGGACGACAGCATCTACACAGAGCCGGACCAGGCAAGGGACTTTGCCCTGCGCACCGGGGTGGACGCCCTGGCGGTGGCCATCGGCACAGCCCACGGCGCCTACAAGGAAAAGCCCAAGCTGGATATCGGGCGCCTGGCCCAGATTGCCGAAACCGTTCCCGTCCCGCTTGTCCTCCACGGCGGCAGCGGGCTCTCTGACCAGGATTTTAAAAACTGCGTGGCAAACGGCATCAGCAAGATCAATATTTTCACAGATATCAACTGCGCGGCCGCAAAGGCAGCCTACGACAATTACAGCCAGGGCTGCGGCCTCACCGACATCCAGAACCAGATAACGGAGGCGGTGAAGCAGGAGACCATGAAGAAAATGCGCGTCTTCGGAAGCGCGGGAAGAGGGTAGGTGAGCCTATGGCGGGAAAGATCATTGTGGCGGGCCACATCTGCCTGGATATCACCCCTGTCTTTGCCTCTGAGAAGGCCCAGCCCCTCTCCAGCGTCCTGACCCCCGGGAAGCTGGTCCAGATGAAGGATGTCAGCATCAGCACCGGCGGCGCTGTGGCCAACACAGGCCTGGCGCTGAAGGTGCTGGGGGCGGACGTGGAGCTCATGGGAAAGGTGGGGGACGACGAGTTCGGGCGGATCGTCCTGGACCGGCTGAGAGGCTGCGGCGCGGAGGGCGGGATGCTGGTGTCAGAGGACAGCAGCACCTCCTACTCCGTGGTCATCGCTCCTCCCGGGACGGACCGCATCTTCCTCCACAACCCGGGGGCCAACGACACCTTCCGGGCAGAGGACCTGGATTTTGAAAAAATTGCGGAGGCCGATTTCTTCCACTTCGGCTATCCCCCCATCATGCGTCACATGTACGAGGATGAGGGGGAGGAGCTGGCAGGCATCTTCCGCCGGGTGAAGGAGGCGGGCCTTACCACCTCCCTCGACATGGCGGCCGTGGACCCGGACTCTGACGCGGGGAAGGCAGACTGGGGGAAAATCCTGGAAAAAGTGCTCCCCTATGTGGACTACTTTGTTCCCAGCGTGGAGGAACTCTGCTTTATGGCGGACAGACCCCGCTATGAGGAGTGGCTGACCCGGGCAGCAGGCGGGGACGTGACCTCTGTCATCAGCGTGGAGGAGGATATCCGGCCCCTGGCGGAGAAAATTCTGGACATGGGCGCTTCCCGCCTTCTGATCAAATGCGGAACGCCGGGCATGTATTTCACGGACGGGCGGACAGAGATTTTTGAGAGAAGCTATAAACCGGAGAGAGTGCTCTCCGGGACGGGAGCCGGGGACACCAGCATCGCGGCGTTCCTGAAGGCCCGGATGGAGGGGCGCTCCATAGAAGAAAGCCTCCATCTGGCAGCGGCCACAGGGGCCAGCTGCGTGGAGGCCTATGACGCTCTTGGCGGTCTTCGCTCCTTTGAGGAGCTGGAGTGCAGGATAAAAGAAGGATGGGAGAAGCTGTAGGGTGAAGGCCATGGCGCTTGTCACGCCATCACCCTCGTCTCCTCCACTACAGGAAAGGTGAGCTGTACCTTGAACTGGTCGCCG
The DNA here is from genome assembly GCF_002160985.1 of Lachnoclostridium sp. An118. Classification (GTDB taxonomy): domain Bacteria; phylum Bacillota; class Clostridia; order Lachnospirales; family Lachnospiraceae; genus Claveliimonas; species Claveliimonas stercoravium. Next base: position 87,073 of record NZ_NFLQ01000014.1, read on the forward strand.
TCCACGGTGACCTGCAGCCCGCCTTTCATGTTCTTTACAAAGCTTTCCGCTATGGCAAGGCCAAGGCCGTGTCCCTCCGTGTTCCTGGACTTGTCTCCCCTGGCGAACCGCTCCATAATTTCTTCCGAGGTAAAATCCATCTCGTAGGCAGCGGTGTTCTTGATGGTGACCTGGACCTGGGAGGCCCGCCGCTCCGCGATGATGTAGATGCGGGTCCCGGCAAGGGAGTATTTCAGGGCGTTCCCGATCAGGTTCTGGAGCACCCGGTACATTTTTTTGCCGTCCCCTGTGAATTTGAGGGGCATCTCAGGCATAGCCTCACGGATGACCATGCCGCTGCTCTTTATGGCGTCCTCCATGTCCCCCAGCGTCTGCTCCAGCAGCTTTTTCATGTCCAGCGTCTCCAGGTGGAGCTCCGCGGTGCCGCTGGTGGACTTGGACAGGTCAAAGATGTCCTGTATCATGTCCTTTAAGCTCTCCATCCGGGAGGACAGCACCTCCACGTAATCCTGTGCTGCGTCGCTCAAGGGCTCCTGCTTTAAGAGGTCCACGTACCCGATCATGGAGGTCAGGGGGGTCTTCAGGTCGTGGGACACATTGGTGATAAGGTCGATCTTCATCCGCTCCGCCCGCATCTGCTTATCCAGGATGGTCTGCAGGCTTTCGCTTATCTCTCCCAGCTGGCAGGAGGCGGGATACAGGTCCGACCTGGCATCCAGGGAGGTGCGGACAGACAGGTCCCCGCCTGCCATGGCCCCTATCTGCCCGAGGAGCTGCCCCAGATCTGTGTAGAGCCGGTTGTTTAAGGCCCATGCGGCTGCCAGAAAGGTGAGGAACTCGCTGATAAGACCCAGGATGATCAGCTCGTCTGCGCCATACCAGGTGGAGAGAAGATAGAAGCACACGATGCCAAGGAGGATGCCCCCTGCCATCAGGGTGTAGGACAGGAGATATTTTGTGCGCAGCTGCTTCTCAAAGGGAGTGGCCTTCTGCCACCTCCGGTACAGCCTGGATATCCAGGAGGTGTCCCCCCATATGCCCAGGAGACGGCGCCGTATCAGCAGGATGAGGCAGCCGAGAAAGAGGAGGGCCAGGGGGAAGAAGAGGAGCGCGCAGCCAAGTGTCAGGCTCTCCAGACCGTAAAAGACGAAAAAGCCTGCCAGGGACTCGGACTGAAAGACCACGGACCTTAGCTCCCCCACCCAAAGAAATCCTGTGAGGATGGCCGCGGCCAGCAAGAGCTCAGCGCTGAGCTGGTCCAGGGCCCGCACTTTTAGCTTTTTCCAGCCATCCGCTCTGGAGCGGAAAAAATGCAGGTAGAGATAGGCGGCCAGCGCCGCTCCCGCCAGGAGTCCAAGGCTCAGGGCGTATGTTGCCCAGAGGGGGGACGAGTAGGAGACGCTGTACCACCTGATGTAAAAATTGTGCTGGTAAATGAACCTGTACGCCGCGAAGGAGGCCACAGCGCCGCCCAGCAGCCAGAGCACAAAGGCGGTCTTCGCCCAGACAGAGACAGATTTCAGTTTTTCTGCTGCGGATTTAATCATATTTTTCAATCTTGTAGCCAATTCCCCACACCACCTTTAAATATTTTGGGTTTTTCGGAGTAATCTCGATCTTCTCCCGTATCCTGCGTATGTGGACCATCACCGTCTTCTCGCCGGCGTAGGCGTCCTCCTGCCACACCCGGCTGTAAATCTGCTCTGCCGAGAAGACGTAGCCCGGGTGCTCCATGAGGAGCTCCAGTATCTTGTACTCTGTGGCTGTCAGCCGGACCGGCTCCCCGTCCACGGTGAGCTGCTTTGCGTTCCGGTCCAGCAGGAGGCCGCCGTTTTTCAGCACATTGCCGGAGACATTGCCATCCCCTGCCGCCGAGCCCAGAGAGAAATACCTTCTCAGCTGGGACCGCACCCGGGCCATCAGCTCCGCCGTGTTGTAGGGCTTTGTCACATAGTCGTCAGCCCCCATGGTGAGGCCGGAGACCTTGTCGCTCTCCTCTGTCTTGGCAGACAGGATGATGACAGGGATGTTGTGCTTCTGGCGGATGCGCATGAGGGCGGAGAGCCCGTTGAGCTGCGGCATCATCACGTCCAGGAGGATCAGGTGGACCGTGTCAGTCTCCAGCCGGTCCAGGGCCTCCATGCCGTTAAAGGCCGTCAGCACCCGGTAGCCCTCCAGCTCCAGGAGCTTGCCCAGGGAGCGGACGATCTCCCGGTCGTCGTCCACCACTAAAATGCTGTATTGTTCCATCGAAAATCCCCTCCGTTTTTGTTTTCAAATGCAGTATAGCAGATGGATATGAGTTTTTTTCTTCATAATTCTAACATTTTTTTTAAGAAATGAGAATGGATTGACCTGACTGTATTATTGTGATAGTATAAAGCGACAAAAGCAATACAGAGGGAGGAAGGAAAATGGTATACGAGAAGCTGTCAAAAAATGCTCTGCGCTGCATGTACGCGGCGGGGGCGGTCACAGGGGTCATCCTGCTGGCTGTCATCGGAGCTGTGGATTATTTCTGGGTATTTCCGGAGGACATTGACGCCGGGAAATGGATTTCTCTCGCAGCGGTCCTTCTGATCCTGGCGGATGTGTGCGTCAGCCCCTGGTTCCGCTTCTGCCGATACCGGTACGGCATCAATGAGGAGTGCATAGACATTGAGGAGGGCTACCTCTTCGTGAAGAGGCATATTGTCCCTATCGAGAGACTCCACAAGCTGGAGATGAAGACGGGGCCTCTGGACCGGGCCTTCGGGGTGGCGAAGGTGATCGTCACCACGGCGGGAGGAGACGTGACCATCGCCTTTCTGGACACAGAGCGGGCGGAGCGGATTGCGGATACTCTCAAGAAGCGGATCAATGAGATCGTCGTGGAGCAGAGAGAAGAGAGGCGGGAGACGGACCATGGAAGAGAATAGAAGGTTCAGAAATCATGTATCTGTGGTGGCTGAGCGGGTGGGAGCCGGGACCTATGCCCTGCTGGCGGTCCTGGCGGGCATCTTCATCCAGAACGCGGACGAGCTGCTGGACGTGGGAGGCTCCCTGCTGGCGGACAGGAGAGCCCTGCTGGGGCTTTTTATCTGTCTCGGTCTTCTGGCTGTCAGCCTTGGGAAGGCTATGTGGACCTGGTCAAAGACGTGGATATCTATCCAGGACCAGGCCATTGTCATTGACAAGCACACGCTCAATGGTTCACAGAACACCATTGGTATCAGAAATATTTCCAATATCAACCTGGAGCAGAATCTGTTTGAGATGCTCATGGGGACCTGCAAGGTCAAGCTGGACACCGGGAGCCTTTCTACTGCCAACAGCACGGATGTGACCATTGTCCTGAAAAAGGCGAAGGCGGAGGCCTTTAGGGCTGAGGTGGAGTCCCTGCTGAGAGGGGAGCGGGCGGCAGCGGCCGCACCGGGTGAAGAAGAGGAGACCTACGACTTCCGGGCCGGCTCCGGGGACATCATCCGCCACGGCGTCTGCTCCATGAGCGTGCTGTCTCTCCTGGCTGTGATACTGGGCCTTGTGGGCGCTGTGGTCATGGCGGCGGAGGCCCTGGGAGAGGAGCATGTCCTGGACTCCCTCCTCCGGTCCGCGGTGAGCTTCCTGGCAGCCATCGCCATCATCCTGTCCGCTGTGTGGGACATTGTGAAGGACTTTGTGCGGTATCTGGATTTCCGGGTGAAGCGGCAGCGGGACCGGATCTGTATCCGCTACGGCGTGCTGAAGAAGGTGGAGTACACCATCCCCGTGGACATGATACAGGCACTGAAGCTGCGCCAGACGCTGATCGCCCGCCTGCTGGGGAAATACATGGCGGAGATCGTGAATGTAGGTATGGGGGATGACAAGGGGGAGCAGAATTCCTTTCTCATCCTCTACGGCTCAGAGAGAGAGGTGTGCGAGAAGCTGAGAACCATCCTGCCGGAGTTTGTCGATATCGCGGCCCTGCAGGTCCAAAGGCAGCCCCGGTCCGCCTGGGCGGCCTGGATGTGGCCTCTTGCCATATATGAGATATGCCTGGCTGTGGCGGGCGCGCTGGCCTTCCTGTGGCTGCCGGGGTATGTTCCGGCAGAGTACATACAGCTGTATCACAGGGTGGCGGCAGCCGGCCTCGTTCTCCTCGCGGCAGCCGGTCCCGTAGTCCTTGCCCTGCGCTATCAGAGTTCCGGCTTTGTCATGAGTGACGGCTTTGTCAAGGCCGCCTCCGGCTGTTTCGGGCGCAGGGTGGTGGCTGTCAGGTATGCGAATGTGCAGCACGTGACCCTGGAGCAGAATTTTATAGCCCGCGCCTGCGGGATATGCAAGGGGACTCTCCACCTCCTGGCGGGAGCGGGGGACATGGCGCAGACTCTTCCCTATTTTGATATCCGGCAGGCAGACCGGATGAGGGAGAGGATGTGCGGCAGGCACAGTGATAGAGGCCATCTATAAGTGCATGTGTAAAATCAATTGGCTTTTATGCTCCGAAATTACTATACTTAGAGATAGAAAAGCAATAGGAGGTAATGGAAATGTCAATTACAGCGGAAACCGCAAAACAGCATGAAAATGATCCGGCAGTGCTTTGCTGCAGGGCGGAGGCAGGCATCACCATCGAGCCCGCAAACCTCGAAGATCCTGCTATTTTTGACGAGCTGGTTGACTCCGGACTGCTGTCTTTGGACGGATGCCTGAAGATCAAACAGGTGCTTGGCGCAAAACTTACCAAGACAAGCGACTCCTTATGTCCGCTTACACCAGACAATGTGGAGGGATACAAGGACGACAACGGCGAGGAAGAAGCGCCGCAGGAGGAGACAGCCCAGGAAACGCCGGCAGCAGCGGCAGTGGAGGCAGCTGCCAGCATGCAGGGAGCAGTTACGACCATCAAGAGCGGTAAGGTTGTGATCTCTATCAAGGAAGGAAAGGATATCTATCTGGAACTTCCTATTTAACCGTGAAGCCGGCAGAGAAAAATGGGGTGAAATGATCTGTCGCAGGCTCGCATATCTGAATTGTTTTTTGTTGCTATGGAATGATAAAATAAGGCATAAGAAAGGCGGCTCCCTTGCGGGAACCGCCCATTCCATCTGCGGGGAAATCATCCTCCGGGAAAAATCCTTTGGAAAATTATCCTTCGATGGCAATGTAGTCGTTCTTTTCAACGGCCTTTGCGTCCTTCTTCGGAACAGTCAGCTTCAGGATACCGTCCTCGTATCTGGCCTTGATCTCATCCTGGGTCACGCCTTCGCCCACATAGAAGCTTCTGCTCATGGCGCCTGCGTAGCGCTCCCTGCGGATGTATTTGCCCTTCTTATCCTTCTCGTCCTTGTCAAGTCCCTTGGCGGCGGAGATGGTAAGGTATCCGTTCTCCAGTTTGGCGTTAATCTCATCCTTCTTAAATCCGGGCAGGTCAATGTCTACCTCGTAGCTGCCGTCCGTCTCCTTCACATCGGTCTTCATCATATTTTTAGCATGCTTTCCATATAACGGGTTCTTCTTGCCAAAGAAGTATCTGTCAAGATCATCGTCAAATGGGAAGTCCATCCAGTCATCAAATAAGTTTTCTCCAAAAATACTAGGCATCATCATAAGTCATATCTCCTTTCAAAAGATCATATGTTGCAATTGTTAGCACTGTCGGAGAAATCCGAGGTGTCGAGTTATCAGAACATCGGAAGCGGTCCAGACTGCCGGAGCGAGGCTCCTTTTTGAACCCTCTTCATTTGTTCTAGTTGTACTATAACACTTATTATCAGCACTGTCAACTATTGAGTGCTGATTTTTGAAAATTTTTTGCAGGGGGGTTAAAACTGGATACAGAAGCCTCTGAAATTTTTTATATTTAGATTGGAGGCTTACTATGGCTATTAATCATATTGGTGATCGTAAACATCTTACTCTTGATGATAGGATCCGCATCGAAACTTTGATCGAACAGGGCGCAAATTTCTCCCGGATCGCTAAAGAACTGGCAAAGTCTTCTTCCACTATCTCTAAAGAAATACGCCGTCATCGTTTCCTTGTCCCTCATTATCATGACTCCTCTAACAGGAGAAGATCTGAATGCGTTTTTTATGAGGACTGCAACGTCCAGGGACTGTGCGGAAACAACGCCTGCTCTTTTCTCTGCTCTCGCTGCAGGAGCAGGCGCTGTACTTTATATTGCTCCAGTTTTCAGGGAAGACTCTGCGACCGGCTCCTTAAGCCACCCTATGTATGCAATGCCTCTATGATAAATTTTATCTTGCATTTTACTACACCATTTACTACACTATTTCCGCAAAAAAATACACCATTTGACACTCCCAGACAAAAAGACAGAACCCGCAGAAACCTTGTAAAATAAGACCCCACGGGCTCTGACACCTTCCGGTCCGTTCGGCCTTGTAAACGGACACCTGTGCCATATTCGGCGGACAGTCTGCGACATAATTAGCGGATAAGTAAGGACACATTAACCAGACAGGTCTTGCATTACTTTGTCTGTATCCATGCGGCATTATCTCCCTTCCGCATTTTTTACATAAATTGTGCTTCGTGCCGCGCCCTCTTTTCTCAAATAAGCACTCTCAACCATATTCATTAAAACAGCTCTTGCTCTACGCTGTTTTACTCCTAAAAGCTCTGCTGCCTTGGCTGTCGTAATGAAGTTATTTTTCAATACATATTTAAAAATCTGCTGCTCCTGCTCATTATCCGGCAGTTTCGCCATCGTATCCGGCATTTTTTTCGCACTATCCGGTACTTTTTCAACAGTATCCGGCACTCCATCGGCACTATTCGGCACTTCCCCCGTAGTATCTGGCACTTTATTGGCATTAATAAAGTCATTATGATCCTTGGTTTCAACCTGTCCACGATAGATATTAATACGTAAATCAACCTCGCCGCCAATAAACTCCGGCTCCCGCAGTCCGGCAGCTTTTACTTTATCAAAAATTCTCGGAATGCCGCTTCCCCAATGCTCGATCAGATTCATATACGCAAAGGCATGAGCAAGAGCTTTATTTCTGATTTTGGAATAGCCTTCTTTCATACGCTCCATAGTTTGTCCCATTGGCAGCTTTCCCGGGGAAGTGATTTCCAAGCGGTTATCATACACCGCAACCTGTATCGTACCATGATCCAAATAACTACGATGCACCATGGCATTGATAATCAACTCACGAATAGCATCCGGTGGAATCTCATAAACATCCTGGCGATAAATCCCCACAATGGTAGCTCCCAGGTGAATATTTCGCAGAACAAACTGAAATGCTTCCCCTCCGATACCATTTGCAAATGCAACTACAGACTTCATATATTTGATGCTTTTCTCCGGCAGGCTCTCTTTGAACTCCACATTCTTAGATTCCCCTGCAAGATTTTCTTCTATGGTCATCCTGACACCTCGCTTTCTTTGACAGTCCTAAATCTTGAATATTATCTTCGTTTATTTCTATAGAATCATATCAAGTACTCCGCTATGTTGGATAAAATTATCACTTTATCTTTTTTTCAAATATGATTTTTCCTTCTCATTATCGTTCTTATACGAATTCATTAATTTCCGGTCATTCATACATTTTCTTCTTAATTTTATCAAATCCTCCTACTTTTCGCTATCCCCTTATTTTTCATCCCTCTCCGTATCTTCCGAAGTCACCCCACTACACCATTTACTACACCATTTCCGCAAAAAACCACACCATTTGACACTCCCAGACAAAAAGACAGAACCCGCAGAACCCTTGTAAAATAAGGCTCCACGGGCTCTGACACCACAGGGAAAAACCACCCGCTCCACAGCAAGAGGTGAGTGCTAATTTTTTTGATATTTTTTTGCCCCGGGTTTTTTTGCCTTTTTTGCAGGCATTTTTATGAAAGCGCTGTTACAGTTATCCCCAGTACGTCAGCGATGGGAATGAGCAGTGTGACATTGGGCATGCTGTTTCCCCGTTCCCACTTGCTGACGGTTTTATCCGAGACAAACAGCCTGTCGGCCAATTCCTTCTGTGTCATGGATTTTTCTTTTCGCAGGTCGCTCAGAAATTGTCCGAACTTTTCATTGTCGATCTGGTACATCTGTTTACACCTCCTGCGCCTATTTTACCCCTCGTATGGCACGGAAGGCAATCTACCGGCAGGAGAGTTGTGCATTTTATATCAATTTGCGTCAAGCCGATACCCATTGGGGTCCATGGCATACTCCGCATTGGATAGGAACTGTGCGTTCTGCTTTTCCACGTCAGACAGGACAGACTCGCTGAAGGCTTCCGGGGAGACGGTCCCGCTGTACCAGCTCTGTCTGTTGAAATAGTCCTGGAGCTCCCGGGAGTTGAACATCCGCCCGTGGCGCGCGTAAATCTCATTTTTGGCATAGTTGACCTCCTGGAGAGACAGGCCGCTTAAGTCGCTCTCTGTGAGGAGCCGGGCGCTGCTCTGGGGAAGGATGTAGCCGCCAGCGGCGGTATCAGTGGAAGAAGAGTCATCTTCAGGCTCCGACTGGCTCTTCTCGTAAGCCGCGATCAGGTCCTTCCCGTCCCCGTCAGAAATCTCATAGGGCATGATGTACAGCTCGCCGCTGTCAATGTACATCTGTCCGTCAACCCGGACCTTCTGGTTGGAGCTGAGCTCATCCAGCATGCCATCCGGGAGAAGGGAGTCGTCAATGGAGGCCCTGTCTATGTCCTCCAGAAGGATTTCCGTTCCATCTGGATTTCTCCCGTAAAAGGACAATCCGTCATCCCAGCGGAGGAGCTTCTGGTTTCCCGCTGCGCTCCTGATATATCCATCCAGGCGGAGCTGGCCACTGGTCGTCAGGTTGAAATCCGCGTCAGAGGGGTCTATATCCTCCTCTGTCTCCGGGGCGGCCCCATCCTCAGCCTCCGTGTCATCCCCTGCGGGTTTCTCTGCCTCCGCGGTCTGGCCTCCGGAGGAGTCCTTTTCGGGAGTGCGGATGGAGAAAAATACAGCTCCGGATATGGCGAGCACAAGGAATGCCGCGCCGGCCGCTATCAGCAGGGGGGGTTTTTTCTTTCTCCGGGGCTTACGCTCGTCCGGGTCCTCCGGAAGATTGAGGGAGGGGTCCAGGGGCATGTCATCCAGTCTTTCGCCGCACTCGGCGCAGAAGGTGGAGTCGTCAGGAGTCTCCTGACCACAGTAAGGGCATTTCATGGCAGTATCCGTCCTTTCATAGGTTTTGATCAAAGATACTTTGATTATACATTTTGCTTCAAAAGCCGTCTATAAAAACCTTTATCTACTCTGCGCATCTTTATACGCGCTGAAGTGAAAAGTTTATTTCCACTTTGATGGGGGCAAAGTGGATTTTAGTCTTTCACTCATTTCCACTTCCACAAATGCGGCATTTAGTCTTACACTTTTCATGTTAGGCAGTCGC
>NZ_NFLQ01000015.1 GCF_002160985.1 Lachnoclostridium sp. An118
ACGGTAAGGAAACAATAACATCTGATGGAGAGGGAAGCCCTCCTTCAGTTATTCATTTAGACTTTGTAACTATTAACCCGTAGTCATTATTGACTACACCATTATTATACTAGGAGGAATGAAAATGATCACAAAGAAGATTGGATGGATCGGATGCGGAAACATGGGAGGAGCAATCCTCCGCGGAGCTCTGGAGAGCGGTGTGCTTGCCAGGGAAAACGCCATGGTCTATGATGTCAGCGCAGCCGCCATGGAGAAGGCAGAGGAATGGGGAGTGGCTCTGGGGGCGGACTGTGCGGATGTGTGCAGGAACAGCGACCTGATCCTGCTGGCGGTGAAGCCCCAGTACACGGAGCAGACGCTGGCCCAGTGCGGGGACGCCCTGGAGGGGAAGGCCCTCGTTTCCATAGTGGCCGGGATCACGGCGGAGAGACTGAGGGGGATGTGTAAGGGAAGTCCCCGCATCCTGCGGACTATGCCCAATGCGCCGGCCATGGTGTTTGAGGGAGCGTTCGCCCTCTGCTCCGACAATGACCTTGCGGCGGAAGAGATGGCGGCGGCCGAGGAGCTTTTCGAATCCATCGGTACTGTGGAGCAGGTGTCGGAGCATCTCATTGACGCGGTCTGTGGCCTTAGCGGCGGAGGCCCGGCCTATGTGGCCATGTTCATCGAGGCAATGGCTGACGGGGGCGTAAAGCAGGGACTGCCCCGGGCTGCCGCCTATCGGCTGGCGGCTCAGACCTGCCTGGGTACGGCAAAGATGATCCTGGATCTGGACATCCACCCGGGCCAGCTCAAGGATATGGTCACCTCTCCGGGAGGAACAACCATTGAGGGCTGCGAGGCGCTGGAAAAGGGCGGCATGAGAGGCGCGGTCATGGAGTGTATCAACGTGGCTACAGAGAAGTCGAAGAGGCTGTAAAAGAAAAAGCTGCACTCAGGGGAACAGATATAGGGAACGGGGGCTGTCCGGCAGGAGGACAGTCCCCGTTCCCTGTGAGAAGCTCTTTCCTGTCTATCTGTTCGGCGGCTGGGATATCCGACGGAATTCTCTGGGGCTTTTTTGGTACTTTTCCCTGAATTTGCGATAGAAGAAGCTGCTGTTTTCATAGCCTACCGCATGCAGGATGTCCTCTGCCGGGAGCTTTGTGTTTGCCAGCAGATAGGCGGCCTGCTGCAGTCTGCGCTCCATGAGGAGCTCCTTGAAATTTCTGGAGGTGTGCTGCTTTAAAAGGCGGCTGATGGCGTAGGGCTTCATATGAACAGAGGAGGCATACTCCTCCAGGGTGCCGGAGCGGTAGTGCTCATCGATGTACTGCAGAGCCATAAAGACCAGGTTCTGGTCAAAGAGCTCTCCCTCTTCATAGTCAATGGCGTCTGCAAAGCTGGTCAGATTGAGGAAGAGCAGGCCCATGGAGAACTGATTGATCGTATTTGGAGCAGAACTCTTCTGCACCAGCGTCCAGATCATGTTCTCAATGAGATTCTGGACGGGAAGGGCATCCCGGACATGAAAATGGAGATAGCTCCTTCCTGCGTTGTGCGCCTGAAGAGTGGAAAGGATAAAATTATAGAGGATGCTCCCGCTTTCCAGCATGTGTATAGCCTTGTCAAAAAACTCAGGGAGTATGATGAAGTTGACGGCAATATCATTTTCCCCGGCAGGAAGGATTTCCTGGGTAGCGTTCTGCCCCAGGAGAAGCAGGTCCCCCTCTGAGAGCACGATCCGGTGGGATCCGTTAATGATGTGGGTGGTGGAGCCGGCGCACATGTAGACCATTTCCACATAGTTGTGACCGTGCCGGGGGAAGTGTACAAACCTTGTGTGGGGGCGGACCTCAATAAGCTTTCCCTTTGACAGGAGCCTTCCGCTGTCGATGATAAAGCTTTTGGCGGATGTGTAGAGCTCGCGCCGGACATCTGTATTTCCATTCAGGATTTCCTGTTCTTCCGGTGTGATCTGTTTTAATATTTCTAAAATCCGTGGATCCATTCTGCCTCTCCTCTCCAATTGGGTGTATGTTAGTATATAGTATAGCACATGCTGCAAATAAGGTCCGTTTTTTTTGAAAATGCAGACCTAAAAAACCGGAGAAAAAGAGGGTATCCTAAAAGAAAAACGAAAGGAGAGAGGAAGCAGATGAAGAGCTATCTGGCGGTGGATATCGGAGCCTCCAGCGGCCGTCATATGCTGGGATATATGGAAGACGGCAGGATGAAGATGGAAGAAATCTACCGCTTTCCAAACGGGATGACTCAGAGGGACGGAAAGCTTTGCTGGAATGTGGAGGAGCTGTTTGGCGAGATCATAAACGGCATGAAGCAGTGCGTTAGGATGGGATATACTCCCGGGAGTATGGGGATTGATACCTGGGGGGTGGACTTTGTGCTCCTGGATGAGAAGGACCGCCTGCTCGGCCCGGCTGTGGGTTACAGAGACGGACGGACAAGGGGGATGGACCGGAAGGTCTATGAGACGGTGCCGGAGGAGGAGCTGTATATGCGGACCGGGATCCAGAAGCAGCTGTTTAATACCGTGTATCAGCTTGCGGCCCTGAGAGAGCGTGAGCCGGAGCTGCTGAGCCGGGCTTACAGCCTTCTCATGCTCCCTGACTATTTTCATTTTCTGCTGACAGGACAGAAGTCGGCAGAGTACACAAATGCGACTACCACTCAGCTTGTGAATGCGAGGACTGGACAGTGGGATAGAGAGCTCATAGAGCGTCTTCGCTTTCCTGGCAGGATCTTCCAGAAAATCCACAGACCGGGCACGGTCCTCGGGACGCTTCAGGAGAAGATCCGAAAAGAGGTGGGATTTGACTGTCAGGTAGTGCTGCCGGCCACCCATGATACGGGATCTGCCGTGCTCGCCATGCCATGCCGGGAGGACACAGGGCTGTACATCAGCTCCGGCACATGGTCCCTGATGGGGACAGAGGTGAGAGAGGCAGTCCTGACCGGGCAGGCGATGAAAGCAAATCTCACCAACGAGGGGGGCTATGACAGGAGATTTCGGCTTCTGAAAAATATCATGGGCCTGTGGATGATACAGTCTGTGCGCCATGAGGACGGAGATGCCTACAGCTTTGCATGGATCTGCGGGGAGGCAGAAAAAAACAAGTCTTTCCCCTCCAGAGTAAATGTAAATGACGACAGCTTTCTGGCCCCGGAAAGTATGAAAGAGGCTGTGAAGGCATATTGCCGGAGCACAGGACAGCAGGTGCCTGACACGCCAGGGCAGATCGGGGCGGTGATCTATCAGAGCCTGGCAGAGTGCTATGGGAGGACGATAGAGGAGATAGAAGCGGTCACGGGACAGACTTACCCGTGGATCCACATTATAGGAGGCGGAGCGAACGCTGATTACTTAAGCCAGATCACGGCAGAGGTTACCGGGCGCTGTGTGTCCGCCGGCCCTACAGAGGCGACCGCTATAGGCAATCTGGTGGTGCAGATGATGGCGGACGGCGTGTTTGGCAGCCTGAAGGAGGCGAGAGAGCACGTCAGAGAGTCGTTTGGGATAAAGGTATTTGCGCCGCAGAGAATATGTGAGAAGGGAGAATAAAAGAAATGACAGCCGAGGAGCGTTACAAGGAGGCAAAGTCAAGATATGCCGGAATAGCTGTGGACACGGACCGGGCGCTGGATATTTTAAAGGAGATCCCTGTGTCCATGCACTGCTGGCAGGGCGACGACGTGGCTGGCTTTGACTATGACGGCCCGCTCACAGGCGGGATCCAGACAACCGGAAATTATCCGGGGCGGGCCAGGACACCAGAAGAGCTGATGGAGGATATAGACAAGGTGCTGGCCCTGGCCCCGGGCAGGACAAAGCTGAATCTCCATGCATCCTATGCGGTTTTTGAGGATGGAGTGCAGGTGGACAGAGACAGGCTGCAGCCACGGACAGGCATGTCTTCGGATCGCGGAGTATTTTGCTGAGGAGACAGGGCAGCCCTGTGTCATGAACATATGGATACCAGACGGATTCAAGGACATTCCGGCGGACCGCCTGTCGCCCAGAGCCAGGTTTAAAGCCTCTCTGGACCAGATCCTGGACCTCCCCTACGACAGGGAGAAGGTGCTTGTGTGTCTGGAGTCCAAGGTGTTTGGCATCGGCATGGAGTCCTACACGGTCGGCTCCTGGGAGTTTGCCGTCAGCTATGCGGCCGGAAGGGGCATCCTCCCCCTGATGGACAACGGTCACTACCATCCCACGGAGATGGTCTCGGACAAGCTCTCTGCCATGCTGCTTTTCTTTGACAGGATCGCGCTGCATGTGACAAGGCCGGTGCGCTGGGATTCGGATCATGTGGTGCTCTTTGACGATGAGACGAGGGAGATAGCCGGAGAGATCGTGAGGAATAATGCTCTGGACAGAGTGATGATCGGCCTGGATTTCTTTGATGCCAGTATCAACCGCATAGCTGCCTGGACGGTGGGGCTGCGGAGCTTTCGAAAGGCCCTTCTTTATGCGCTCCTGACACCAAATGAAAGACTGGCAGAGCTCCAGAAGGAGGGCAGGCTTACGGAGGTCATGGTGCTGCGGGAGGAGCTGAAGACATACCCCTTCGGAGCTGTATGGGATTATTTCTGCGAAAAGGAAGGGGTTCCTGTGGGCGAGTCATGGTTTGAGGAAGTAAAGGAGTACGAGAGGAAAACTCTGGCCGGCAGACAGTAGGCAGATCGCCGGTGAAGAGATATAATAAAAGAAAAAGGAGAAGTAAAAATGAGTGGTGTTACGGATGCAAAATTTGTACAGGGTTTTATGAAAATGTGCAGTGACGGATGGGAGCTTGGATGGCATGAGAGGAACGGAGGAAATCTTACCTATCGCATGAAGGAGGAGGAAGTTCGGGAGGTGCTTCCCCTGCTTGACAGGACCGGAGAGTGGAAGTCCATTGGCGCTTCTGTCCCCGGACTTGCGGAGGAATATTTTCTGGTCACCGGAAGTGGGAAGTATTTTCGTAACGTGTCTCTGGACCCGGAGGACAGTACGGCCATTATTGAAATCGATGGGAAGGGAGAAAATTACCGGATCTGCTGGGGGCTGGTGAACGGCGGAAGACCTACCAGCGAGCTGCCCAGCCACCTGATGAACCATGAGGTGAAAAAGGAAGTCTCAGGCGGAAGGCACAGAGTCATCTACCACGCCCACACCCCGAATGTGATCGCTCTCACCTTTGTCCTTCCCCTCAGAGACGAGGTGTTTACAAGGGAAATCTGGGAGATGATGACAGAGTGCCCCATCGTGTTCCCGGACGGCATCGGCGTTGTGGGATGGATGGTGCCCGGCGGCAGAGATATTGCAGTGGAGACAAGCAGGTTGATGCGCACATACAATGTGGCTGTCTGGGCTCATCATGGCATGTTCTGCTCCGGGGAGGACTTTGACCTGACCTTCGGACTGATGCACACCGTGGAGAAATCTGCCGAGATACTGGTGAAGGTGCTCTCCATGCGCCCGGACAAGCGGCAGACGATCCAGCCTCAGGATTTCCAGGACCTTGCAGAGGAATTTCAGGTGGAACTGCCGGAGAGATTCCTCTATGAGAAGGGCTAGACAGCCGGATAAAGCGCTGTATTTTTTACGTCAGGAGGGAGGCATAGGCTATGCAGAAAAATAAATGGACGGATTTCCCCAAGGTGGAGCTGCACTGCCACCTGGACGGTTCCCTGAGCCGGGAGTTCGTGGAAGAGAGGCTGGGGAGGAAGGTGTCCCTTAAGGAGCTGCAGGTGGACAGGGACTGCCGGAGCCTTTTGCAGTACCTGGAAAAATTCAGCCTGCCCCTTGCCTGCCTCCAGGACGAGGAGGGGCTGCGGGGAGCCGGGTATGACTTTATAAAATCTGTGTCAAGGGAGAATGTGCGATATGTGGAGGTGCGCTTTGCGCCCTCCCTCTCGGCTCACGGCTCCCTTACCTGCGGGAGGGTGATACGGTCCCTCCTGGAAGGGCTGGAGCAGGGCAGAAGAGAGCTTGGGACAGAGTACAATGTCATTGTGTGCGCCATGCGGGGGCATACCTTTGAGCAGAATCTGGCTATGCTTCAGGCGGCCCGGGAGTTTCTGGGCCAGGGCGTGTGCGGGGCGGACCTGGCGGGCAATGAGGCGGCCTATCCCATGGCGGATTTCCTGGAGCTCTTTGCCCGGGCAAAAGAGATGGGGATGCCCTTCACCATCCATGCGGGAGAGTGCGGGAGCCCTGCAAATATCCGGGATGCCATAGACGCCGGAGCCTGGCGGATCGGCCACGGGATTGCGATGAGAGGGCAGGATGAGCTCAAAAGGCTCTGCAGGCAGAAGAATATCGGCATTGAGCTGTGCCCTGTCAGCAATCTCCAGACAAAGGCGGTGGAGAGCCCCGGGGATTATCCTTTGAGAGAATTTCTGGACGGGGGACTGAAGGTCACTGTCAACACCGATAACCGCACGGTCAGCGGCAGCACGCTGTCCGGGGAGCTGGAGCTTGTGCAGGAACTTTATGGTATCAGTGACCTGGAGATCCGCCGGATGATGGAGAACGCCGCTGAGGTCTCCTTTGCGGACGACAGTGTAAAGCAGGAGCTGCTCCGGCAGATACGGGCCGCGAAAGGAGGAGACTATGAAACGCTATAAAAGGATTTTCGTTATTGTCCTGGATTCTCTGGGCGTAGGAGCCATGCCCGACGCACCGGAGTACGGAGATGCGGGTGTGGATACCTTCGGACATATCCTTCGGGCTGTGGGTCCTCTCTCCATCCCTCATCTGCAGAAGCTGGGCATGCTGAACCTGCATCCCTGTCCGCAGCTGGGCCCTGTTCCGGCGCCTGCGGGGCGCTTCATGCGGATGGCGGAGGCCAGCAGGAGCAAGGACACCATGACCGGTCACTGGGAGATGATGGGGCTGAAGGTGGAGAAACCATTTAAGACCTTTACGGAGCACGGATTTCCGCCGGAGCTGATCGCCGAGCTGGAAAAGCGGTGCGGCAAAAGGGTGATAGGCAACAAGAGCGAGAGTGGGACGAAGATCCTGGACGAGCTGGGGGAGGAGGAGATACGGGACGGCTCCATGATCGTCTACACCTCTGCCGACTCGGTGCTCCAGATCGCAGGCAACGAGGAGACCTTTGACCTTGCTGAACTGTACCGGTGCTGTGAGATTGCCAGGGAGCTTACTATGAGGGATGAGTGGAAGGTGGGGCGGGTCATTGCAAGACCTTATGTGGGAAAGAAGAAGGGCCAGTTTGTCCGCACCAGCAACCGCCGGGACTATGCGCTGAAGCCATTTGGAAGGACGGCTATGAACGTGCTCAGGGACGCAGGCCTCGATGTGATCGCGGTTGGCAAGATCCACGACATCTTCTCGGGTGAGGGGATCACCCGCTCCCTCCACTCGGACAGCTCCGTACACGGCATGGAGCAGACCTGCGGACTGTGCCGGGAGGATTTCCGGGGACTGTGCTTTACGAATCTGGTGGACTTTGACGCCCTGTGGGGACACAGGAGAGACCCTGCCGGGTATGCGGGGGAGATAGAGAGGTTTGACGCGGGCCTGGGACGGCTGATGGAGCTTATGAGGGAGGATGACCTGGTGATCCTGACGGCGGACCACGGCAATGACCCCACATACACAGGGACGGACCACACCCGGGAGTACGTGCCCTTTATTGCCTGGTCTCCCTCCATGGAGAGCGGAGGGGCACTGCCGGATGCGGACACCTTTGCCGTCATAGGGGCTACCGTGACGGACAATTTCGGCCTGGAGCTGCCGGAGGGGACTATAGGTACCTCCCGGCTGCCTGAGCTGCTGTAGAGAATTGCGGAGAAAGGGGAAGACTATGTACAGACGACTGAAAAACTATGTGGATATCATAAGAGAGAGGACGGATCTTGTTCCCGGCGCGGCCATCGTGCTGGGATCAGGGCTCGGCGCCTACGGGGAGCGGATCCGGGTGGAGGCAGAGATACCCTACAGCCGGCTGGAGGGCTTCCCGGTCTCCACTGTGGCCGGCCATCAGGGACGCTTCCTCTTCGGCACGGTGAGGGGAGTGCCTGTGGTGCTGATGCAGGGGAGAGTCCACTACTACGAAGGGTACGACATGCAGGAGGTGGTCCTGCCCGTCCGGCTGATGGGGATGCTGGGGGCGCACACGCTCCTTCTGACCAATGCGGCAGGAGGGATCAACCTGTCCTACGAGCCGGGTGACCTGATGATGCTCACAGACCATATTTCTTCCTTTGTTCCCAGTCCTTTGCGGGGAGCCAATATGGAGGAGCTGGGGCCCCGCTTTCCTGATATGAGCCAGGTCTATGACCGGGGACTGATGGAGAAGCTGCGGGGTGCGGCGCAAAGAGAGGGGATCGTCCTGCGGGAGGGCGTATATGCCCAGATGTCCGGACCCAATTATGAGACGCCGGCGGAGATACGGATGCTCCGCACCCTGGGGGCGGACGCCGTGGGCATGAGCACGGTCTGTGAGGCCATGGCAGCCCGCCATATGGGAATGCGTGTGTGCGGCATATCCTGTATCACCAATATGGCAGCAGGCATACTGGACAGGCCGCTGGACCACCAGGAGGTGCAGGAGACGGCCGACAGGGTGAAAGATCACTTCGAGCGGCTGGTGACCTCTTTTGTCAGCAGCCTGGCGTAAAAGCTGCCTCTTTGAAACAAGGATTGACAAACTCTGCCGTGGGGCCTATGATTATTACTAATACTAATAGCAATTGCGGATGGAGAGAAAGCATGGATTACAAAGAGATGGCAGAGGAGCTGTTGAAAATGCGCTCTGAATGGTCTCATGTGGCGGCGAATGAGGAGCTGGCCAGGCTCACGAAGGGAGAGTGCTTTGTCCTGAACTATCTGGAAAAAAGGGGAGGGACAGCCTTCCCGAAGGATCTCAGCAGAGAGATGCAGGTCAGCACAGCGCGCATTGCCGCGCTTTTAAAGCATATGGAGATGAAGGGGTGGGTGACCCGCGCGGCTGACTGCCAGGATAACAGGCAGGTCATCGTCTCTCTTACTCCTGCAGGCAGAGCTGAGATCGAAGACAAGAGAGAGAAGGCGCTGGAGGATGTGGCCAGGCTGTTGGAATTTCTGGGGCCCCGGGATGCGGAGACTCTGCTGCGCATCCAGAAAAAGGTTGTGAAAGAATTTGCAGGACAGGAATAGAGAAAGGGCTGGACATGTTGTTCCGGCCCTTTTGTCACCCGACCGGGAAATTTGGCGCACGGAAACAGTTGACTGGCTCCCCCGGCTGTGTGAAAATTATAGATAAGGCTTATATCGCGGGAGGCAGATATGGAACTGACCCGGCTGCTCTCACAGGTGAGATATGAGGTGATACAAGGTACAGTCCACACCCCGGCAGAGGGTGTGACGAACGACACGAGGGATTTAAAGAGGGGGGATGTCTACGTCTGCATTGCGGGGTACGGAACAGACGGACACGGGTTTGTCCCGGAGGCGGTGGAAAAAGGCGCGTGGGTCATTGTGGCTGAGAAGGAGATCACCTGCCCCCCCGGCGTGACGGTGATCCGGGTATCTGATACCCGTTGGGCCCTGGCCGCCATGTCCGCGGCTGCCCGGGGATATCCTGCAGAGCACCTGCGGGTCATCGGCATAACCGGGACCAAGGGGAAGACAACCACTGCCTGGATGCTGCGGGATATCCTGCGGATGGAGGAGGGAGCCTGCGGCCTGGTGGGGACTGTCGAGACGGACACAGGGCTGCGGCGCTTTCAAAGCACACGCACAACCCCGGAGTCCTGCCAGCTCATGAAATATTTTCAGGAGATGAGGGAGGCGGGCATAGCAAGTGCGGTGATGGAGGTGTCCTCCCAGGCGCTGAAGCTGGAGCGGACCGCCTGCATTCCCTTCCGCATGGGGATATTCACCAACCTGGGGGAGGACCACATCGGCCCGGGGGAGCATGACAGCATGGAGGAGTACCGGCGGTGCAAGCATCTTCTGTTCCTCCAGTGCGAGACCGGGCTTGGCAATATCGATGATCCCTGCTATGGGGAAATCTTTGACCGGACCGGGTGCAGGAGAGTCACCTTCGGCACGGGGGAGGGCGCAAAGTGGCGGGCCGTAAAGATAAAGGAGGAGACCAGGGGAGGCCGCATCGGCATGAGCTTTGAGATAGAGGGCCGGGAAGGGACCTTTTTCATCCCTCTCCCGGGGAGATACAATGTGTACAATGCCCTTGCAGCTGCGGCTGCCGCCTTTGAGCTGGGCGCCCGGGGGGAGACAGTGCGAAAGGCCCTGAGCCGGGTCAGAGTCCCGGGACGGATGGAGCTGGTTTCCTCCTCGGGCGGGCGGACCATTTTCCTCGATTACGCCCACAATGCCATGAGCCTTTCCTGTGCCCTGTCCACTCTGAGGGGGTTCGCGAGAGGCCGGCTCATTGTCCTCTTTGGATGCGGGGGAAACAGGTCCAGGCAGAGGCGCCGCGAGATGGGGGAGACGGCGGGGCGGATGGCGGACGAGACGTTCATCACCAGCGACAACCCCAGGGAGGAAAGACCGGAGGACATCATAGCAGACATTGTGGAGGGAATGAGGCGGACGGAAGGGACTTACACGGTCATACCGGACCGCAGGGAGGCTATCCGCTGTGCGCTGGAGAGGAGCGGGAGCGGGGACGTGGTCCTGGTCGCGGGAAAGGGACACGAGACATACCAGGAAATACAGGGAGTGCGGTATCCCATGGACGACAGGGAGACCATACTGGATGCACTCCGGGGAGAGAAGGACGGGTAAGGATGCCGGGAAGAAGGATTTACGCAGACATCATCATTGACATTACAACTGAAAAGCTGGACAAAATATTCCAGTACACGGTTCCGGAGGAGCTGGAAGGAAGGCTGGAGGTGGGGACGGAGGTCCTTGTCCCCTTTGGAAAGGGAAATAAAGAGACCCGGGGATACATTGTGGGGTTTTCCGAGACTCCCGGCTACGATCCGGCGAAGATAAAGGAAATCCTGGCAGTGCCGGAGGAGAGCGTGGGCATCGAGACCCGGCTGGTGGCCCTGGCCGCCTGGATGAAGGAGTCCTACGGGGGAACCATGATCCAGGCCCTGAAGACAGTCCTCCCCATCAAGAGGAAGGAGCGGGAGAGGGAGAAGAAGACACTGGTCCTTCTCGTCTCCCCGGAGGAGGGAGAGGAGAGATTACGGTGGTATCAGAAGAAGAACCAGAAGGCCCGGGCCCGTCTTCTTGAGGCCCTCCTTTCAAGCCCCAGGCTGGACTACGACCTGGCCAGAGAGAAGCTGAATATCACTCGTCCGGTGGTGCGGGCCCTGGAGGAGGCGGGACTTCTTGGCACAGAGTCCTCCCGGGTGTACCGGAACCCGGTGCAGGCCGGAGGGGAAGAAGGAAGACAGATCGCGTACACTCCGGAGCAGGAGGCGGCCATCCGGAGATTTGCAGAGGACTATGACCAGGGGCTGCGGCGCACCTACCTGGTCTACGGCGTCACCGGCAGCGGCAAGACGGAGGTCTACATGGCCATGATCCGGAAGGTGGTGGAGGCGGGCAGACAGGCCATTGTGCTCATCCCTGAGATCGCCCTCACCTGGCAGACCGTGCTCCGATTTCAGAGGATGTTCGGGGACCGGGTGTCCATCCTCAACTCCCGGATGTCGGCAGGGGAGAGGTATGACCAGATGCAGCGGGCGAAAAAGGGGGAGATAGACGTCATGATCGGCCCAAGGTCCGCCCTTTTTACCCCCTTTCCCAGGCTGGGCCTCATTGTCATAGACGAGGAGCACGAGGGGAGCTACAAGAGTGAGCAGGTACCCCGGTATCATGCCCGGGAGACGGCTGTGGAGAGGGCCCGTCTGGAGGGAGCCGGCGTGGTGCTTGGATCGGCCACGCCATCCCTGGAGGCATTCTACCGCTGTGAGAGGGGAGAGTACGTGCTGCTGCGCCTGCCATCCAGGGCCGGCAGCGCCGCTCTGCCCCGGGTCTGTGTGGCAGATATGCGGGAGGAGCTGAAGAGGGGAAACCGGTCCATCTTCAGCGACAGACTGAGAGCGCTCATGGAGGACCGGCTGAAAAAGGGACAGCAGGCCATGCTCTTTATCAACCGGAGAGGTTATGCGGGCTTTGTGTCCTGCCGGGCCTGCGGCCATGTCATCAAATGCCCCCACTGTGATGTGTCCCTGTCCGCACACCGGGGCGGGCAGCTCGTCTGCCACTACTGCGGCTACGAGAGGCCCATGGTGCGGACCTGCCCGGAGTGCGGCTCACCCCATATCGGCGGGTTTAAGGCGGGCACCCAGCAGATCGAGGAGATGGTAAAGCGGGAGTTCCCGGGGGCCAGAGTGCTCCGGATGGACGCGGACACCACCCGGAGAAAGGACGGCCATGAGAAGATCCTCTCCGCCTTCGGGGACGGGGAGGCGGATATCCTTGTGGGCACCCAGATGATCGTCAAGGGCCACGATTTCCCCAACGTGACCCTGGTGGGCGTGCTGGCTGCGGACATGTCCCTCTACAGCGACGACTACCGCTCCGCGGAGCGCACCTTCCAGCTCCTGACACAGGCCGCCGGCAGGGCGGGAAGAGGAGACTGCGGGGGCGAGGTGGTGATCCAGACCTACAGTCCGGACCACTACAGCATCGAGACCGCTGCCCGTCAGGACTACGAGGCATTCTACGAGGAGGAGATACGGTACCGGGAGATGATGGGATACCCGCCCACTGCCCATCTCCTCGCCGTGCTCCTGTCTGCGGAGGACGAGGAGAAGCTGACAGCCGCCTCCGCCTACCTGAGAGGATTCGCGGCCCGGCTGGGGGCCTCGGGACAGCTTGTGGTGATCGGTCCGGCCAGTCCCTATGTGGGGAAGGTGAGCGATGTTTACCGAAAGATACTCTATCTAAAATGTGAGAAATATGGTATGCTTGTTAAGGCGAAGGACAGGATGGAGCAGTATATCGAGCTGAACCGGGGGTTCCGCGACATCCGGATCCAGTTTGATTTTGACCCCCTGCATTCCTTTTGACAGGACGCCGTTTTGACAGACAGAGAATATTTTTATAGAAGGAGCTTGAGATATATGGCAACCAGAAAGATAAGAGAGCTTGGAGACGAAGTGCTGACCAAGCAGTGCAAAGAAGTGACGAAGATGACCCTGCGGACAAAGGTCCTGATCCAGGATATGCTGGATACGATGTACGAGGCCCTGGGAGTGGGGCTTGCGGCCCCCCAGGTGGGTGTGCTCAAGAGGATCGTTGTCATCGATGTGGGGGAGGGCCCCATCATCCTCGTGAACCCGGAGATACTGGAGACCTCCGGCGAGCAGACAGGCGAGGAGGGGTGCCTGAGCGTGCCCGGCAAATCCGGCCAGGTGACAAGGCCTGACTATGTGAAGGTAAAGGCGCTGAACGAGGACATGGAAGAGGTTGAGCTGGAGGGCACCGGACTTCTGGCGAGGGCCTTCTGCCACGAGATCGACCATCTGGACGGAAAGATGTACGTGGACCTTGTGGAGGGAGAGCTCCACGATGTGACCTACGATGAGGAGGATGAGTAGATGAGAGTGATCTTTATGGGGACTCCGGATTTCTCCGTGGGGACCCTGGAGGCCCTGATACAGGCGGGGCACGAGGTGGTGCTGGCCGTGACCCAGCCTGACAGGCCCAGAGGGCGAGGCGGGAAGGTGCAGTACACGCCGGTGAAGGAGAAGGCCCTGGAGCACGGCATCCCGGTCTTTCAGCCTGTGAAGGTGAGGGAGAAGAGCTGCGTGGAGGAGCTGGCCCGCTATGGGGCGGACGTGATGGTAGTCATTGCCTTCGGACAGATCCTCCCTAAGGAAATCCTGGAGCTCACCCCCTACGGCTGCATCAACGTCCACGCCTCCCTCCTGCCGAAGTACCGAGGCGCCGCGCCCATCCAGTGGTCCATCATCGACGGGGAGACGGTCACCGGCGTGACCACCATGCAGATGGACGAGGGGCTGGACACCGGGGATATGCTCCTCAAAGCAGAGGTACCCATCGAGGCGGACGAGACCGGCGGCAGCCTTCACGACAAGCTGGCTGCAGCCGGGGCAGAGCTCTGCGTGGAGACGCTGAAGGCCCTGGAGGATGGAACTGCGCATCCCGAAAAGCAGGGGGAGACGCCCACCCGCTATGCCCGGCAGCTGTCCAGGGAGACGGGCAGGATCGACTGGACAGAGGACGCTGCCTCCATAGAGCGGCTTGTGCGGGGGTTGAATCCCTGGCCCAGCGCCTGGACCATCTGGGAGGGAGAGACCATGAAGATCTGGGGGGCAGAGGTGCTGGAAAAGGAGAGCGGACAGCCCTGCGGCACCGTGGCGGAGGTGACGAAGGAGGGCTTCCTTGTCCAGACAGGGAAGGGACTTCTGGCAGTCACACAGCTGCAGATCCCGGGAAAGAAGCAAATGGCTGCGGACGCCTTTCTCAGAGGCTACAGGCTGGAGCCCGGGACAAGGCTTGGCGAAG
Organism: Lachnoclostridium sp. An118; assembly: GCF_002160985.1. Classification (GTDB taxonomy): domain Bacteria; phylum Bacillota; class Clostridia; order Lachnospirales; family Lachnospiraceae; genus Claveliimonas; species Claveliimonas stercoravium. The sequence continues at coordinate 14,453 of NZ_NFLQ01000015.1, forward strand.
GATAAATTGAAGAATAAATGAAAAAGTGTTAAATTTATATGAAAAACAGGTTGACAGCCTGTTTTTCGTATATAATACTCCTCTAGGAGGTTGATCATTATGTTGTATCCAATGTATTACTGGTTTGATCCCACGTATATACTTGTCATTGCGGGTGTGATCATCTGTCTGGCGGCTTCCGCCAAAATGCGGTCCACCTTTAACAGATATTCCAGGGTCCGCAGCCACAGCGGCCTGACCGGGCAGGAGGCGGCATGTGAGGTGCTGCGCCGGGCGGGCATCTACGATGTGCGGGTGGAGAGGGTGGCAGGAAACCTGACCGACCACTATGACCCCAGGACCAAGGTGCTGCGCCTCTCCGACGCCACCTACAGCTCTACTTCCCTGGCGGCGGTGGGGGTGGCGGCTCATGAGTGCGGGCACGCCATGCAGCACGCCCAGGGGTATGTGCCCCTGAAGATCAGAGGGTCCCTGGTGCCCCTGGCCAACCTGGGTAGCACCCTGGCCTGGCCCCTCATCCTCATCGGGCTCCTCTTTACAGGCCGCTCCTCGGAGATGTTCCTGAACCTGGGCATCCTTGCCTTCTCCCTGGCGGTCCTGTTCCAGCTTGTGACCCTGCCGGTGGAGTTCAACGCCTCCAACAGAGCGGTGCGCATCCTGGGCAGCTCCGGTATCATGTACCCGGACGAGCTCCAGGGCACAAAGAAGGTGCTGGGAGCGGCGGCACTCACCTATGTGGCGGGGGCGGCGGCCTCCATCCTGCAGCTTCTGCGTATCATCCTGCTGGCAGGAAACAGGCGGAGATAGAGCCGCGCAAGACGGACAAAGAGAGAAAGAGGAGGGACCGATGGCAAAAGTCAATACAAGGGACCTGGTGGTGGAGATCCTTCTCCTTGTCACCAGGGACGGACAGTACAGCCATATTGCGCTGAATCAGGTGCTGGGGAAATATCAGTATCTGGATAAAAGTGACAGGGCCTTTATCACGAGAGTGGTGGAGGGGACCCTGGAGCGGATGATCGAGCTGGACTATATCACAGACCAGTTTTCAAAAGTAAAAGTAAAGAAGATGAAGCCTGTCATACAGGCCATTATCAGGAGCGCGGTCTATCAGCTGAAGTACATGGACAGCGTTCCTAATCGTGCTGTCTGCAGCGAGGCGGTGAAGCTGGCGGTCTCACGGGGATTTGGCGGTCTGAGGGGATTTGTCAACGGGGTGCTCCGCTCCATTGCGAGAAACCTGGACACAGTGTCCTACCCGGAGGAGGGGACCCTGGAGCATCTCAGCGTGGCCTACTCCATGCCCCGGTGGATACTGGAGCAGTGGCTCTCTGTATACAGCCTGGAGCAGGTGGAGAGGATGCTGCAGGATTTCCTTCAGGAGAAGCCCACCTCCATCCGCTGCAATCTCCACCAGATTTCCAGGAAGGAGCTCAAAGAAAAGCTGACCCGTGAAGGGGTGAAGGCGGAGGAAGTGCCGGAGCTTCCCTGCGCTCTTCTCATCTCCGGCTATGACTATCTGGCGGCCCTCCCAAGCTTTCAGGAGGGGGACTTCCAGGTGCAGGACATCAGCTCCATGCTGGTGGCCCGGCGGGCAGACCCGAAGGAGGGGGCCTATGTCATAGACGTGTGCGCTGCCCCCGGCGGGAAGGCGCTCCACCTGGCGGATATGCTGGCGGGAACAGGTATGGTGGAGGCCAGGGATATCAGCGACTACAAGGTGGAGCTCATATGGGACAATATCCGCCGGTCCGGCATGGACAATATCCGGGCAGTCCGCTGGGACGCCACGGTCCTGGATGAGGAATCTGTGGAGAAGGCAGACATTGTGATCGCGGATCTTCCATGCTCAGGACTTGGAGTCCTGGGGAGAAAGAGCGACCTGAAATACCGGATGACACCGGAAAGCGAGGCTGAGCTTGCTTCTTTGCAGAGGAAGATGCTCTCGGTGGTGTGGAGGTATGTGAAGCCCGGCGGGAAGCTGGTCTACAGCACCTGCACCATCAACCGGGAGGAGAACGAGGAGAACGCGGCCTGGTTCCAGGCGGAGCATCCGGACTTCCGGCTGGTGAGCGAGGAGCAGCTCCTCCCCGGGCAGCAGGCGGGAGACGGATTTTACATTGCTGTTTTCGTCAGAAAGGATTAAGCATATGGGGGAAACGATGGGGAAAAAGAAAGATATCTGTTCTTATACATACGAAGAGCTGGCAGAGGAGATGCGGGCGGCCGGCGAGAAGGCCTTCCGGGCAAAGCAGATCTACCAGTGGCTCCACGTGAAGCTGGCGGACAGCTTTGAGGAGATGACCAACCTTTCCAGGGCCCTGCGGGAAAAGCTGGACAAGGAGTACCAGATTGCCAGGGTGGAGCTGGTGGAGAGGCAGATTTCCAAGGCGGACCCTACGGAGAAATTCCTCTTCGAGCTGGAGGATGGCAACATGGTGGAGAGCGTCCTCATGAAATATGACTACGGGAATTCTGTCTGCATTTCCTCCCAGGCCGGGTGTCGGATGGGGTGCCGCTTCTGCGCCTCCACAATCGGCGGGCTCATAAGGAATCTGACGACCTCGGAGATGCTGCGGCAGATCTACAGGATCCAGAAGATAACAGGGGAGAGAGTGTCCAACATCGTGGTCATGGGCACCGGGGAGCCTCTGGACAACTACGACAATTTCGTCCGCTTTGTCCGCATGGTCAGCGCCCCTGAGGGGCTGAACATCAGCCAGAGGAACATCACCGCCTCCACCTGCGGCATTGTGCCCGGCATCCTTCGGCTGGCGGAGGAGGGCTTTCAGATCACCCTGGCTCTGTCCCTCCACGCGGGCACCCAGGAAAAGCGGAAGAGCCTCATGCCCGTGGCAAACAGATACGAGCTCTCAGAGGTGCTGGAAGCCTGCGACACCTATTTCGAGAAGACGGGCAGGAGGATCACCTTTGAGTACAGTCTGGTGAAGGATGTCAATGACACGGACGAGGACGCGGCGGAGCTGATTCGCATAGCCGGACACAGAAACTGCCATATCAACCTGATTCCGGTGAACCCGGTGCGGGAGAGGAGCTACGTGCGGCCCAGCCGCCAAAATGCCCTCAAATTCCAAAATAAACTTGAAAAAAACGGAATAAATGTTACTATAAGAAGGGAAAGAGGCTCCGATATTGACGGGGCCTGCGGACAATTACGGAGACGCTACGCGGCTGCGGGAAAGGAAAGGGCAGATGAAATTTTACGCGCTGACTGATGTGGGGAGAAGACGGGAGGTAAATCAGGACTATGTATTTGCGACAGACAGTCCTATCGGACCGTTCCCGAATCTCCTGGTAGTTGCGGATGGGATGGGCGGCCACAAGGCCGGCGATTTCGCATCCAAATTTACCGTTGAGACGCTGAAAAAAGAACTGGAAAAGAGCGCGCCGGGCAGACCGGATGAGATTTTCAAAGCTGCCATTGACACCGCTAACCGCAGACTGATCGAGGAGGCGCAAAGGGATGTAAAGCTGGAGGGCATGGGAACTACCCTGGTGGCGGCCACGGTCATTGACAATACGCTGCACTTTGCGAATATCGGCGACAGCCGGCTCTATCTGATCAGTGACAACATCCGTCAGCTGTCCAAGGACCACTCTCTGGTAGAGGAGATGGTGCGTCTGGGAGGCATCAAGGCGGAGGAGGCCAGAAACCACCCGGACAAGAACATCATCACCAGGGCTATGGGAGTCAAGGACGAGGCGGAGGCAGATTTCTATGAGTTCCGCATCAGCAGGGGAGACAAGATACTGATGTGTACGGACGGCCTGAGCAACATGGTGGAAGACGAAGTCATGTTCGGCATCGTGAAAGGCTCCAGAGATATCATAGAGGCTGTGCATATGCTGATCGACAGGGCAAATGCAAATGGAGGCAGAGATAATATAGGGGTAGTGATGGCAGAGCCCATCGCTGATGAGGTAGGCAAATGGTAAAAGATGGTATTTTTTTAGGAAACAGATATGAGGTAATAGAGAAGATAGGCGCAGGCGGCATGGCGGATGTCTACAAGGGCAGGGATACGATGCTGAACCGCTATGTCGCTATCAAGGTTTTAAAAAAAGAGTTCCGGGAGGATGCGACCTTTGTAAAGAAGTTCCGCTCCGAGGCCCAGGCCGCGGCGGGCCTCCTGAATCCCAACATCGTCAATGTCTATGATGTGGGGGAGGACAGGGGACTCTACTATATGGTCATGGAGCTTGTGGAGGGCATCACGCTGAAGGAGTATATAGACCGGAAGAAGCGCCTCTCCGCCAGAGAAGTGATCAGCATCGCCATTCAGATGTGCTCGGGCATCGAGGAGGCCCACAAGCATCACATCATACACAGGGACATCAAGCCCCAGAATATTATTATATCCAACGATGGAAAGGTGAAGGTGACAGATTTTGGCATTGCCAGGATGGTGACCTCCACGACCACGACCACAGTGGCTATGGGGTCGGTCCACTACACCTCACCCGAGCAGGCGAGGGGCGGCTACAGCGACGAGAAGAGCGACATCTATTCCATCGGTATCACACTGTACGAGATGGTCACAGGCCAGGTTCCCTTCAACGGTGACACCACGGTGGAGGTGGCCATGAAGCATCTGCAGGAGGAGATCACGCCTCCCTCAGAGCTGGTGCCCGACATCCCCTACAGTCTTGAGCAGATCATTTTGAAATGTACCCAGAAAAACGCGGAGAGAAGATACAGCGATGTGGACGAGCTGATCCAGGACCTGAAGCATTCCCTTGTGGACCCGGAGGGAGATTTTGTCCAGATCGTCCCTGTAGGAAATGCGGACACTGTGATCATCACGGAGGATGACCTGGACGATATCCGCAGTTCCTATGGAGATGATGACGAGGATGACGACTACGGCGAGGACGATGAGGATTACGACGAGGACGAGGACGACCACGACAGCGATGAGGTCAATCCCCGCATGAACAAGGTCATCAAGATCATGACCATCGTCGTGGCGGTCATCATCATACTGGTGCTTGCCCTTGTGATCGGCCGGGCAGCCGGATTGTTCCGCTTCGGGGGCTCAGGGACCCAGCAGGAGGAGGACAGCGGCCAGGTGGAGGTGCCCGATGTGGTGGGCATGACACTGGACGACGCCAAGAAGGAGCTGAACGACGCCGGACTTGGATGGAAGATCGGCAAGCAGGAGGAGTCTGCCCAGTATGACAAGGGCTATGTCATGGGACAGGATCCGGAGGACGGTGAAAAAGTAAAGAAGAACACGCAGATCACGCTGGATGTGAGCACCGGCAAAGCCGAGGAGCAGGTGGAGGTGCCCAACGTGGTGGGACAGGACGAGGCGGATGCCCAGAAGACCCTGGAGGATGCAGGCTTTAAGGTAGAATCCACCGCAGTCTACAGCAGTCAGCCCCAGGGGGAAGTCGTGGCTACCACCCCGGAGGCAGGTACCCAGGCAGCCAAGGGCTCCACTGTGACCATACAGGTCAGCAAGGGGGAAGAGAAGGTCAGTGTTCCGGACGTGCGGGGCACAGATGAAAACACAGCCAAGAACACGCTGTCGGGCGCCGGGCTGAAAGTGACAGTCACCACGGACTACAGTGACAGCGTGGCTCAGGGAAATGTCATTTCCCAGGACCCGTCGGGCGGCACAAAGGTGGACGCGGGGACAAACGTGAATATCGTGGTCAGCCTGGGGTCAAGACCGGTCAGCGTGCCCTCTGTGGTGGGCGTGTCGGAGAGCAATGCCCGCCAGCTGATCGCCAGCGCCGGGCTCAGTGTGGGGACCGTGACCTACAGGGAGGACTCGGCACCGGCAGGCCAGGTGATATCCTGTGACCCCGGCGTGGGGACCAGCGTGTCCAGAGGCACCACAGTCAACCTGGTGGTAAGCCAGGGACAGTCTTCGTCCGGCGGGGAAACAGATGAGCCGGATGAACCGGACACAGGAGAAGGACAGTAATCCATGCAGGGAAAGATCATAAGAGGTATTGCCGGGTTCTACTACGTTCACGTGGCGGGATCCGGTATTTACGAATGTAAGGCAAAAGGGATTTTCAGGAAAGAGAACAAAAAGCCCCTTGTGGGGGACAATGTGGAGATAGATGTGCTGGACGAGAGGGACAGGGAGGGAAACCTGGTCCGCATCCTGCCGAGAAAAAACGAGCTGGTCCGGCCGGCGGTGGCCAACGTGGACCAGGCCCTCGTCGTTTTTGCGGCGGCAAAGCCGGACCCCCATCTGAACCTGCTGGACCGTTTCCTGGTCATGATGGAGAGAAAAGAGATCCCGGCCGTGCTCTGTTTTAACAAAAAGGACATCGCCGATGACCCGAGGCTGGCGCAGCTGGAAGAGATTTACCGGGACTGCGGCTGCCAGATCCTCTTTACAAGCGCGGAGAAAAGGGAAAATATCCGGCAGCTGAAGGAAATCCTGGAGGGGAAGACGACCACAGTGGCAGGCCCCTCCGGCGTGGGAAAATCCTCCCTCATCAATCTGCTCCAGAGCGAGATCCGGATGGAGACCGGCTCTATCAGCGAGAAGATCGAGAGAGGGCGGCACACCACCCGCCACAGCGAGCTCATCGCCATAGACGGAGATTCCTATATCATGGATACGCCGGGATTCAGCTCCCTCTACACAAACGATTTCGAGAAGGAGGAGCTGAAGCATTATTTCCCGGAATTTTTCCCCTATGAGGGACAGTGCAGATACAATGGATGCGACCATGTGCACGAGCCGGACTGCGCCGTGAAGGAGGCGGTGGATGCCGGAAGGATACACAGGACCCGGTACGACAGCTATCTGGATATGTATGAAGAGCTGAAGGCAAAGAGGAGGTATTGAGGTTATGGACTACATTTTAGCGCCGTCCATACTGGCGGCGGACTTTACAAAGCTGGGAGAGGAGATCCGGCTGACAGAGGAAAACGGAGCTGCCTGGCTCCATTTTGACGTTATGGACGGCATGTTTGTCCCCAGTATTTCTTTTGGCATGCCTGTGCTGAGATCCATCCGTCACGCTACGGGACAGTTCATGGACGCCCACCTCATGGTGCAGGATCCGATCCGCTATGTGGAGGCCTTCAAGGAGGCGGGAGCGGACGGTGTGACCGTCCATCTTGAGGCATGCCCGGATGTGAAGGCCGCCCTGGACAAGATCCATGCGTGCGGCATGAAGGCGGGACTTTCCATCTGTCCAGAGACGCCGGCGGCGGAGGTGGAGAAGTACCTGGGCGATGTGGAGATGATCCTCATCATGTGCGTCCACCCAGGGTTCGGCGGCCAGAAATTTATCCCCGAGTCTCTGGACAAGATCCGGACTGTGCGGGCGATGGCCGTGGAAAAAGGGATGGATCTGAACATCCAGGTGGACGGCGGCGTATACCTGACCAATGTCCATGAGGTGCTGGATGCGGGGGCCAATGTGATCGTCGCCGGCTCCGCTGTCTTTAACGGCAGCCCGGCAGAAAATACAAAGAATTTCATGGAGATACTGAAGAGCTATGAGTAGGAGAGCAGTGATCATCAGCGGGGGAATTCTGTACGAAGAGCTGATAGAAAAGACCATCGGGGAGTGCGAAGATCCATGCATTATCGGCGTGGACAAAGGGGTGGAGTTCCTGTATCGTCACAGGATCCAGCCCAGTTATATCGTGGGAGATTTTGACAGTCTGTCCCAGGAGATCGTGGACTATTATAAAAACGAGACCCACGTCTCCGTGCGTGAGTTCAATCCGGTCAAGGACGCCTCTGACACGGAGATCGCAGTGCGGCTTGCCATCACCCTGGGATGCCACGAGATGGTGATCCTGGGCGCTACCGGAAGCCGGGTGGACCATCTGTGGGCGAATATACAGACTCTGACGATTCCGTTCAAGGCCGGGATCGATGCTGTCATTCTGGATCCGATGAACAGGATACGGCTTATTGGCGGAGAGACACACCTGAAAAAAGAGGATGCCTTCGGGGACTACTTTTCCGTGTTCCCGCTGGGGGAGACAATTTACGGATTTAATATCTGCGGGGCAAAGTACCCGTTGGAGGATCATACGCTGACGCCTTACGACAGTCTCTGCGTGAGCAATGAGTTCCAGGAGGATGAAGTGGTCATTGATTTTATCGGCGGGATCGTCATCCTGATGGAGACCCGGGATTTTGCTTAGTAAGTATGCACATAGAGCGGTTAAAGAGGCTGGATTATGGGTTACAAAAATGAATGGTTTCTATTAGAAGCAGATGATGACATTGACGAGATCGAACACCGTGAACCCACGGAAGAGTTTTTGTTTTACCGGGCAGTGGCGACAGGAGATGTGGAAACAGTCAAAAAGAATTGTGAGCAGGGGCGCTTTATAGAAGAAGAGGGAGTAGGCATTCTCTCAAGGGATCCTGTGGTTAATCTGAAGTATCACTTTGTGATCACAACCGCCATGATCACGCGCCTTTGCAGGCAGAACGGTATGGAGCTGGAACAGGCTTTCCGAATGAGTGATTTTTATATCCAGAAACTGGACGATATACATACGAAAACGGAAGTACGTAAACTTCATGACGAGATGGTCATGGACTATACGGAGAAAATGCGTAAATATTCCTGCAATGATACTAATTCGAAGCATATTAATGCATGCAAGGAATACATATATTCGCATATTAAAGAGAGGATTACGATTGAAGATTTGTCAGATGAACTTGGCGTATCGTCAGGTTATCTTTCCCGCCTGTTTAAAAAAGAGACAGGGGTGTCCGTAAGCGTATATATACGCAGACAGAAGATTGATATGGCGAAGAACCTTCTCAGATTCAGTGATTATTCTATGATAGAAATTGCAAACAGGCTTTCTTTTTCATCTCAGAGTCATTTTATACAGCAGTTCCGTGAAGCGGTTGGGATGACTCCAAAGAAATACCGAGATGAATACTATATGGTTCAGTGGAACATCGAAACAGATGCGCCAAAACCGAACGACGGCGATGCCTGAGCGCCGGACAAAGAGAATTCCTGAAAAAACGGGATACAGTTACCATTTGGCCTGTATCCCGTTTGTATTTACATTGTCAGGAAAATTTCATTGCTCTCTGTGAGCAGTTCTTCAGGTATGTAATTATCAGGCAGTTCTTTCCCGTTCAGAATCAGGCTCCTGCAGCCGGACTCACGGTGATCCGGATTTTCAACCCGGATGTGGAGATGCTTCCCTCGGAAATCTTTATCCATCTCAAAGGAATCCCATGTTTCAGGTATTGCCGGTTCGATCCGTATCCCATCCAGATCCGGCCTCAGTCCGAGAATCCCTTCTACGCAGCCTACCATTACGGTGGAAGCGGTTCCTGTCAGCCAGTGTACGTGGGAACGGCCGAAATGTCTGCTGGCCGGCCCTTCTGTAAACTGTCCATAGCAGTACGGCTCAAGATGACGGATCTCTGCCCGGTCATTCTGGGCGGCAGGCGCATTTTCCGTAAAGTATTCAAATGCACGGTTGCCATGGCCGCTGAGAGCTTCAGCAAGGATCAGCCAGCCCTGGGACTGAGAGAAGATGCCGGAGTTTTCTTTTGTCCCTTGATTATAGATTACGGCAAGTGCGCCGTCAAATGCGTGTGCATGGTAGGGCGGATCCATCAGGATGGCGCCGTATGATGTATTGAGCCTCTGATACACATTTTCCAGAGCGGCATCAGCCTGGTCTTTGGATGCAAGACCGCTGATGACAGCCCAGCTCTGGGGATTCAGCCACATATTTGCCTCCGGATCCGCTGCTGCGCCGATCCGCTCACCATTCTCAGTAAAGCCGCGGATGAAACGGTCGTTATCCCAGCAAAGTTTTTGAATCTTCTCTCCGATTTCTTTCTGCTTTTTTTCGAGATAGCGGATGTATTCGCTGTCCTGTTTATGGACGGCAAATTTTTTTAATATGGTCATTGCATAGTAGAACTGCAGTGCGACAAAGGAGGATTCCCCTTCTGCTCCGAGGCGGAGGCAGTCATTCCAGTCCGCATATAATCCGGCAGGCATACCGTGGGGGCCCAGATGATCAAAGGAAAACTGTACGGCGCGTTTCAGATGCTCGTAAACACTTCCTTTATCTTTATTGGCAAAGGGGATGACTTCATCGAGAAACGCGGTATTTCCTGTCTCCGAGATGTATTTGTAGACTGTCGGGAACAGCCAGAGGGCATCGTCGGCGCGGTAGGCGGGGTGCCCGGTTTCACGGACATAGGAGGCGTCGTCCGGCGTATCCTCATGTCCCGGATCATGGGTGAATTTTACAAGTGGAAGACCGCCGCCGTTATCTACCTGTGCCGAGAGCATGAAGCGGATCTTCTCACATGCCATTTCAGGGGCAAGATGGATGATTCCCTGAATATCCTGTACGGTATCACGATAGCCGTAGCCGTTTCGCAGTCCGCAGTAAATGAAAGATGCGGCCCTTGACCAGACAAAGGTTATGAAACAGTTGTAGGCGTTCCATGTATTGACCATCGTATTGAAGGCGGGATCTGGCGTTTTGATCTTCAGATGATCCAGTTTTCCATACCAGTCTGCTTTCAGTGTGCTGATCTCCTGTTTTACCTGTGCGGACGGATCTTTATAGGAGTCGATGATAGCGGCCGCTTCCGCGGAAGGCTTCATACCGAGAAGAAAGAGTACAGTCCTGGATTCGCCGGGATCCAGAGTGATCTTGCAGGAGAGAGCGCCGCATGAGTTTTCATTGTAGCTGTTTACGTTTCCAAGATCAGAGGAGATTACGCCCTGAGGATTGCCGTATCCGTGGTATTTTCCCAGAAATACTGCTTTATCTCCGCAATAGGAGGAAACTTCTGCTCCCGCAAGACCGAAGAATCGTTCTGTTACCTTTTTATCATCTACTTTTTCATCTTCCCTCAGTGCATCGAGATTACCGTGAATCTGCTGGATGATCCGGTTTTTTTCAAATAATGTGCGGGTGATAAAAAGGGAATACTGGAGGTTCACCTGATCTTGTTCATAATTGCTGTGGTTTGTGAACTCTGCATATCCGGTAAGTGTAAGCTCCCGCTTCCGGTCCGATTCGTTGGTCACGGAAAGCGCCCAGACTTCATAGGATTTCCCAAGGGGAACATAGTAGTCCGCCTCAGAATGTATGCTGCTGTAATCTGCAAGCATTCTTGTATAACCCATACCGTGGCAGCATTTGCTTTGATATTCTTTGGTGTCTTTTCCTACCGGCTGCCATGAGGCGGACCAGTAATCGCCGGAAGTGTTATCCCGGATATAAATGTAGCGCCCAGGCTGGTCAAACTGGTTGAATATATACCGGAGGATACGCCCGTTTGCCCCTGATCTGGCAAAGCTGTATCCGCCTGCATTGTTAGAGATGATCGCTCCGTACTCCGGCGATCCCAGATAATTTACCCAGGGAGCAGGTGTGTCCGGACGGTCGATCACATATTCACGTTCTTTGTCATCAAAATATCCATATTTCATAATCTTATTTCTGTCCTTTCCATTGGTTTTAATTGAGCTTTACTATGATACGGTGACGTCCACCCGAAAGAGTATCAAGCATTCTGCGAGGAAGAACGGCGCGGCCGAGTTTGTCTGTCTGAAGCTTCTGCCCTTCGCAGAAAGACGAGGAGACTTTGTAGGCGCCGCTGTCTTTCCTGTCAGGATTTTCGTAGATGACATCAAGTTTCTTTCCGGCGAAAACAAGGCTGACCGATGCTTTTCCCTGATCGTCGAACTGTTCGGCCATAAGCCGGGGAGCCAGGATGAGATCCCCGGCCTCTCCACGGACGCCGAAGACCTGAGTGATCATGGTCATCATGAACCAGCTTGCGGCTCCTGTCAGATAGTGGTACATTCCTCTTCCGTCGGAGCGGAAATATTCCGGAATCCCCGGATAGATACGGCTGGTGTCAAAATCCAGGGCAGTTTCTGCCAATGTTTTCAGCGCTTTCCATCCTTCTTTGGCAAAACCACGGCGGTACAGGGCGTTGGCATACATCACAGTCATATGGGAGAATACGGCTCCGTTTTCTTTTTCACCGTATGCAAACCCGAACATGCGTCCCATGTCAAACTTTAATTCATGGAAATCCGTGTTCAACCGGTATCCCCCGATCTCTTTCTGGTAGAGATAGTGATCCGCGCTGTTTACGATTTTGCGGATCTGCTGTTCCGAAGCGACATTCCCCATAATTGCAAAAACCTGCCCTGTGAGTATCATTCGGACTTCATTTGGGAAAAATCCTTCTACCGCGCGCCCGTGATTATCGTAATAACTGTTAAACCATCCTTCATCCGCTCCGCCGTCAATCCATTCATGATCCTTCAGATAACCCGTCAGCCAGTCAGCTTTGTGCTCCAGATTTTCCGCCAGTTCGGACAGAGGGACGGAAAACCGTCTGCCGCTGACCCTGTGCCGGCAGCTCTGGGTATAGCTTGCAAGCAAATTTATTTTGTCTGCTGTGTTTTCAAATAATTCAGGATCATCGTTGAGCAGGATCCGCAGCTCTTCGGTCAGTTTTGTTTCTTTTACAGGAGAGCGGCTTTCAAGAAGCCGGATCATTGAGGCAAGCTCGCGAAGATTCCCTGTATATGCAAAGGTAAAAGCGACGCTTTCTCCGTGTTCGGAGGCCATGTCCAGGGCGTCGTTCCAGTCAGCTCCCCGAAGGCGGTAAATATTGTGGCCACCGACCTCATAAAAAGCGGTCAGCTGCTGAATCAGAAGATGTTCCAATATGGTTCCGGTATAAATATTATTGTCCTCTGTGCGCAGCAGATTTCCCTGCCCGGCATCCCACAGGGTATCGATCTGTGTTCCTCTGTCTGACTGGGCATCTTTAAAATAAGGAGCCTGCCTGTTCAGGATATCGATATCACCTGTCTGGTCGATGTAAAGTTTCGTAGTCATTTGCGGCCAGAGTGCGTGATCCATCCATACCCGTGAGATTCCGTTGCGGTCTGCGATGAAATTGCCGTCTCCGTCTCCGATGATCGTTGCGTTTGTTCCATCGATCCGCACTCCGCCGAAGTTTTTCTCTATCATCTGCCCTACTCCGTTTGGATCCATGAGAAGGAGAGAAAGGCAGTCCTGCCAGAGATCCCGCCACCCTCGTCCGCCTCTTCCGTAATCGTGATGAGGCAGGAAAGAACATCCGAACAGACGCCGGAGGAAAGGCTGGAAACAGATCCATTTCATTAGCCGGTCAAAATCGGCGTCTCCGGTATGAAATCCCGTGTTGACTTTCTCTTTCCACCATGATTTCGTTATTTCTAGAGACTTCCGTACCTTGTCCGGAGAGTTGTATTTTTCATAAATACGGGCAATGCCCTCGTGTGTGCCTTCTACTCCGAGGAGCAGGATATATTCCGCTTCTTTGCCGGGGGCAAGCCGGATCCGGGGGAAACGGAAAGCGCCCATTGCTTCTTTGCCGGCGGCTGTGGTTCCTGCCGGCACACCGGAGTAATTTTCACAGACGGCACGGGGATGTGTGTAGGTGCCTCCTTCTCCCAGAAAGTCCTCTACAGTGGGATAGAAACTTTCCGGAGCCTGACCGCTGCCGCTGCATCCGCATACATAGTAGATTTTTGTGTTGGGACGATGTCCCCGCTCGTCAAAAGACATTGTCGGACGGACGAAGACTCCATTGGAATCTGTCCGGATGCGGTGGAGCATGGAAGTTACATTTCTGTGATCCCTTATATTATCAGCGCTCCGTCCGTAGATCGGAATTGCGGCGTAAGGGATCAGATCCTTTGTACTGTCTGACTGATTACGGACAGTAATGTGCATGATTTCTACATTATCATTTACAGGAATAAAGGAAGTGATCCGTGTCTCAAGGGAAAGGGCGGAAGAGAACCTTTCCAGTGTATGCCACATGAATCCTGCGGTAATTTTGCTTTGATCCTGAAGGGCTGTAAACTTTACCGCTTCCTGCTTTGCAGATGCGCCAGTCGCAGAGAAAATCCCTTCTTTTTCACATACAAGCCAGAAATTTCTGACAGAACGGTTGTTATGAAGATTTTCCGCGCTGACAGGTTCTAATAAGAAGGTTTCCTGATCTGTCTTGGAGTCACCGCCCAGATTTGGGGTAAGAGAACTCTTCAACCCTGTTTCTGATGCCAGCGGAAAATAAAGATAACTAGTATTTTCCGGCTGTTTTATAGAAAAACTGCCGTATTCGTCAATAAACTGCAGATGTTTCATTTTGCGTCTCCTTTCATGATTCTTATTTATTATTTATGGAAATTATATAAGAATCTTTATATAGCAAAAATCAGAAAAAGGGGGAAAAATATCAGAATCATGACATGAAATCTTAATGTGCCGAAAACGGGTCATAAATCTGATATTTTTTCGGAATTTATAATATATTGAGCAGCCGGCTTGAGCTATAATTCTATCATCGTAAGCAGGGCGGGGGCCTTGTGGATAATATAAGACAGGAGGATTGAACAATGAAAAAGAGAGTATTTGCTGCTTTAATGGCAGCAGTCACTGCGGCAGGATTGCTGGCAGGCTGCGGCAGTTCGGGATCTGATGAAGGATCCGGAACAACAGAGAGCACGGAAGAGGGAAAGGTCATCAATATTTACAGCTGGAATGATGAGTTCCGTACTCGGCTGGAGGCTGTGTATCCGGAAGTTGAGAGTACATCCGATGACGGAACAGTAACCACATTGAAAGATGGAACGGAGATTCACTGGGTGATCAATCCGAACCAGGACGGCGTCTACCAGCAGAAACTCGATGAAGCGCTCATGAACCAGGCGGACGCGGCGGCAGATGATAAGATCGATATTTTCTTATCAGAGACAGATTATGTTTATAAATATACGGATGCAGAAGCCGACGTTGCAATGCCGCTTACTGATCTGGGAATTGATCCGGACACAGATCTTGCAGATCAGTATGACTTTACAAAGACAACAGCTTCTGACCGTGAAGGAGTCCAGAGAGGTTCTACCTGGCAGTGCTGCCCGGGAGTCCTTGTATACCGCAGAGATATTGCAAAGGATGTATTCGGAACGGATGATCCGACAGCAGTAGGCGAGAAAGTAAAAGACTGGGATACTCTGAAAGCAACTGCCGAGGAGCTGAAGGCAAAAGGATATTATACATTTGCTTCTTATGCAGATACATTCCGTGTATACAGCAACAATATGAGCGAGCCTTGGGTAGCGGACGGCGAGACTACAGTAAAAATAGACCCGCTGATCATGGACTGGGTGGAAAATTCCAAAGAGTGGCTGGATGCCGGCTATCTGGACAAGACTGTAAAAGGCCAGTTTAATGATGACTGGAACAAGGCAATGGGATCTTCTTCCAAGGTGTTCGCATTCCTGCTTCCGCCGTGGGGCATTGACTTTACCTTGAACCCGAACTGGGACGGCGATGCAGGCGCATGGGCAGTCACGAATCCTCCGCAGGAATACAACTGGGGCGGATCTTACATCCATGCGGCAACGGGTACGGACAATCCAGAACACGTAAAGGACATTATTTTGGCAATGACTGCAGACAAAGATACTCTGCTGAAAATCTCCAAGGATTATCTTGACTTTACAAATACGGTAAGCGGTATGGAAGAGGCAGCCGCAGACGATACATATGCATCTGATTTCCTGGGCGGACAGAACGCATATGAGTACTACGCACCGGTAGCGGAAAATATAAAGATTGCTCCGCTTTCAGCGTATGATCTGGGATGTGTCGAACTGTTCCAGAACTCATTCAGCGATTATTTTCAGGGTAATGTAGACTTTGACAAGGCGAAAGCAAACTTTGAAACCGCAATCAAAGAGCGTTATCCGGATATCACAGAGGTTGAGTGGCCCGAATAATGCAGCAAGCCGGCAGCCCCGCGGACGGACAGTCCGTAGGGCTGCCGGAAACAGAAAGGAATGATACTTTATGAAAAAGAAGCGTAAAAGTGTCAGCTATGCTAAGTGGGGATATATTTTTATCCTGCCGTTTTTTATATGTTTTCTGATTTTTTCTTTGATTCCTCTGATCGATACAGTCAGATATAGTTTCTTTGAATATTACCGGTCGGGGATCAAAGAAATCGGTCCCGATTTTATCGGGATGCAGAATTATATCAGCCTGCTGGGATCAGATATGCTGAAATATGCGGGCAATACACTGATCCTTTGGGTCATTGGATTTATTCCGCAGATTGTTGTGGCGCTGCTTCTTGCAAACTGGTTTACGGATATCCGTCTGAAGATCAGAGGCAAGCAGTTCTTTAAGGTGGTTATCTATCTCCCGAACTTGATCATGGCATCCGCATTTGCAATGCTGTTTTTTGCAATGTTTTCAACAAACGGACCGATCAATTCGATCATGATATCTCTAGGATGGATCAGCAAGCCGATAGATTTCCTCGGATCCGTGATCGGGACCAGATCCCTTATAGGACTTATGAATTTCCTGATGTGGTTTGGAAATACGACGATTATGCTTATGGCGGCAATCATGGGGATTAGTCCGGATATATTTGAAGCCTGTGAACTGGACGGATGTACAGGCATTCAAAGATTCTTTTATATAACACTTCCGCAGATCAGACCGATTCTTGCATATACATTGATCACATCAATTATTGGAGGGTTGCAGATGTTCGATGTACCGCAGATCCTGACCAATGGACAGGGAAATCCGGACCGTACATCCATGACACTGATTATGTTCCTTAACAGCCATCTGGAGAGCAGAAACTATGGAATGGCAGGAGCGTTGTCCGTATATCTGTTTATTGTAAGCGGAATCCTATGTTTCTTTGTATACAGAATCACAAACGGGAGCAGCGATGATGGGACAAAAGCGGAAAAGAAGAAATTAAGAAAAACACGGAAAGGGGGAAGATAGGTTATGAAATCGAAAAATAGAATGCGGGGAAAGACAATACTTGCCTATATAGTGCTTATATTCCTTTCGTTCTTATGCCTATTTTTCTTTTATATCCTGATTGTGAACGCAACACGTTCCCATGCAGATCTGCAAAAAGGTTTTTCGGCAATTCCGGGAACCTATTTTCTGGAAAACTTGAAGAACGTTGCAAATGATGGAAGTTTTCCAATGTTTAAGGGAATTTTGAACAGTCTGATTGTTTCTGCCTGTTCAGCGGCTCTCTGTACATACTTTTCAGCATTGACCGCATACGGTCTTTACGCATATGATTTTAAGGCCAAAAAAGTTGCATTTACATTTATCATGGCAATACTTGTCATGCCGACACAAGTAACGGCAATGGGTTTTCTTCGGCTGATCACAAATATGGGTATGTATGATTCGCTTCTTCCGCTGATCATACCGTCCATTGCGTCTCCCGCTGTATTTTACTTTATGTACAGTTATCTACAGTCGTCTCTTCCGCTGTCCCTTGTAGAAGCGGCAAGAATTGACGGATCAGGAGAGTTTAGGACGTTTAACCAGATTGTAATCCCGATCATGAAGCCGGCGATTGCAGTACAGGCAATATTTACTTTTGTAAGTTCATGGAATAATTACTTTATTCCTGCGTTGGTGATTCAGTCCAAGGACAAAATGACGGTGCCGATCCTGATTGCAACGCTCCGGGGCGCGGATTATATGAATTTTGATATGGGTAAAATCTACATGATGATCACAGTAGCAATCGTGCCGATCATTATTGTATATCTTCTTCTTTCCAAATACATCATTGCAGGCGTAACGCTTGGTGGTGTAAAAGAATAAAAGGCAGAAAAACTGAGAAACCGCTACGGGGCAATCCTCTTAATATGCAGGAAAACACGGTGGCGGTTTCTTTTGCTGTAATATAAAAAATTATAATAGATAACGGGGTATGATAATGAAAAAACAGATACACAGCGGCAGTCTGAAACAGGAACTGTCTGAACGTGAGAAAAGACACAGCGCGTTGGCGAGAAGAGCGGCGGCGGAAGGAATCGTGCTTCTTAAAAACGAGGGGATGCTCCCGCTGAAGACGTCTGATCCCATCGCCCTGTTCGGCAGCGGCGCCGGGAAGACAGTAAAAGGCGGCATAGGATCCGGCGATGTAAATAACAGGAACAGTATTTCTGTTTACAGAGGAATAAAAGAAGCCGGAGCAGTGGTTACAAATGAGGACTGGATCCAGGATTATGATAAACGTTATAAAGAAGCCAGAGAAGAGTGGAAAGAAAAGATACTGGAGGATGTGCGTCATGTACAGAATCCATTTGATGCCTACGCGGCGAATCCGTTTTCTCTTCCGGACGGACGCAGAATTCAGGAAACGGATCTGAAGGGAGCCGCTGCCGCGGTTTATGTGATAAGCAGGATCTCCGGAGAAGGGAAAGACCGGCGCATTGAAAAGGGAGATTATTATCTGAGCAGCAGAGAGAGGGAGGATATATTGTACCTTGACAGGTTTCATATTCCTCTGATTTTGATATTGAACTCCGGCGGTCCGGTTGAGCTTACGGATATCCTTCAGGAAACGGAGAATATCCGTGCGGTTCTGAACATTTCCCAGCCGGGGCAGGAAGGTGGACACGCTGTTGCGGATATTCTTTTCGGCAGGGCGGTGCCGGAAGGAAAACTTACGGCAACATGGGCCCGGCAGTATGAGGACTACCCTTTCTCAGATACATACAGCTATCTCAACGGAGATCTGGAAAAAGAAGAGTACAGGGAAGGTATCTATGTGGGGTACCGTTACTTTGACAGTTTTGGCGTAAAGCCGCTGTTTTCTTTCGGATACGGACTCTCCTATACATCGTTCGGCTTGGCATTCCGTGTCCTGCAGACGGAAAAATCTTCTGTTCAGGCACGGGTCGCGGTCACAAATACAGGACAAAGCTATGCCGGCAGGGAAGTGGTGCAGGTATATGTATCTTTTCCTCAGGGCAGAATTGAAAAAGAGAGCCGAAGACTTGCGGGATTTGCAAAGACAGACCGTCTGATGCCGGGAGAGAGCCGGGAAGTAGTTGTGGAGATCCGGCAGAAGCAGCTTGCCGTATTTTCTGAAGAGCGGCAGGCGTGGATCGTGGAAGCAGGAACATACGGTATATGGGTGGGAAACAGTCTGGATTCTGCTGTGCTCTCGGCTTATCTCACAGTCCCCCGGGAAGTGGTTCTGGAGAGAACGCACCGGATCTGTCCCCGAAAAGAGCCGTTTGAAGAACTATGTCGGGACAGTTTCGGAAACAGTGAAAGCAGAGCGGAGGAAGAAAAGAAAAAAACGATACCGGTATATGAATTTGTGCCATGCAGCCAACCGGAAATTCAGTATGTATCACCGGCAGAAGAACAGTATTCTGTGGAGGAACTGATCCCGCTTCTGTACGGTAATATTACAGCAGGAGCCAGTACACTTGGATCAGCCGGAATCCGTGTACCCGGTTCGGCGGGCGAGACAACAGAATCACTGGAGGGAAAATATGATATCCGTTCTCTGATCATGGCGGACGGACCGGCAGGTCTGAGGCTCAGACAGAGTTACCAGGTTGACAGGGAGACAGACTCTGTTCACAGCGCCGGCGTTTTAGGTTCTCTGGAAAACGGTTTTCTGGAATCAGAGGAAATTTATGAAAACGCGGACACTTACTATCAGTATTGTACGGCGTTTCCGGTAGGCACTGCTTTGGCGCAGACATGGGATACCGACCTGCTCTGCGAGTTCGGACGTGCAGTTGCGGAAGAAATGAGAGAATTCCATATAGATCTCTGGCTGGCACCCGGTATGAATATCCAGAGAAATCCTCTCTGCGGGAGAAATTTTGAATATTTTTCGGAAGATCCGCTTCTGACAGGCGTACTTGCATCCGCAGTCACCAGGGGTGTTCAGGAGCAAACAGGATGTGGTGTGACGGTCAAACATTTTGCCTGCAACAATCAGGAGGATAACAGAATGGGAGTGGACTCCTGTGTTTCAGAGCGGGCGCTGCGTGAGATATACTTGCGCGGGTTTGAGATTGCGGTAAAAGAGAGTACACCGGCGGCAATCATGTCATCATACAATCTGATCAACGGCGTCCATGCGGCGAACAGTTACGACTTGTGTACGGTTGTCGCACGAAAGGAATGGGGATTTGAAGGCGTGATCATGTCGGATTGGAATACAACAGTACCGGAGGACGGAAGTATCCCGTGGAAATGTGCCGATGCCGGAAATGATATCATCATGCCGGGAAATAGTGATGATGATGAGAATATCCGGCAGGCGTATGCACGGGGTGATCTGACAGAACAAAAGATCCGTGAATGCGCAGGAAGGATCATATCATTAGTAAAAAAATTAAGTGAGGATGCGTAGGAAGGTTTCCGGAAGTTAAAACAGATATTTCATGAGAAACCGCTGGCGGGAAAGAATTCCAATGAAGGGATCTTACCTGTCAGCGGCTTTTTTGTGGTACAGAAAATTGGTAACACGTAAAGAATTTGAAGAGTACATCAGTCAGAGTCTTGTAATCTGACGACTATACTCTTGAGGGTTTAAGGTCACTGTGATATAATCTGAGTGTTGCAGTGGAACCTTTTCCGCCTGGGGAAAGGAATCGGGTATTCTGACATATAACTCGGCGTATATCCATGCGAAAATTGTGTAAATATGGTGTTGTGCCACCGAAGAAAGCCTTGTAAATACAAGAAAAATAAAGGAGATGTAGAGATATATGAAATTAGGAATCGTAGGCCTGCCCAACGTGGGCAAGAGCACATTATTTAATTCACTGACAAAGGCGGGGGCGGAGTCCGCAAACTACCCCTTCTGCACCATCGACCCCAACGTGGGCGTGGTGACAGTGCCTGACGAGAGGCTGAACGTGCTGGGAGAGATGTATCACACAAAGAAGATCATCCCGGCGGCCATTGAATTTGTAGACATCGCAGGGCTTGTCAAAGGAGCCTCAAAGGGAGAGGGCCTCGGGAACCAGTTCCTGGCCAACATCCGGGAGGTGGACGCCATCGTGCATGTGGTGCGCTGCTTTGAGGACAGCAATATTGTCCACGTGGATGGAAGCATTGATCCGCTCCGCGACATCGAGACCATCAATCTGGAACTTGTATTCTCAGATCTGGAGATCCTGGAGCGGCGCATCGCCAAGACCACAAAGGTGGCCAGAAATGACAAGACGGCGGCCAAGGAGCTGAAGCTCCTGGAGAAGATAAAAGCCCACCTGGAGGAGGGTAAGCTGGCCAAGAGCTTTGACGGGGCTGAGGACGAGGAGGAGCAGGAGTGGCTGGAGAGCTACAACCTTCTCACCTGGAAGCCGGTGATCTTTGCCGCCAATGTGGCGGAGGACGACCTGGCTGACGACGGCGCCTCCAACGCCGGCGTGCAGGCGGTGAGGGAGTACGCGGACAAAGAAGGCTGCGAGGTGTTCGTTGTGTGCGCCCAGATCGAGCAGGAGATCGCGGAGCTGGACGATGACGAGAAGAAGATGTTCCTGGAGGATCTGGGGCTCTCCGAGTCCGGCCTTGAAAAGCTTATCAAGGCAAGCTACCGTCTCCTTGGACTTATCAGCTATCTGACGGCAGGGGAGCCGGAAGTGCGGGCATGGACGATCAAGAACGGTACAAAAGCGCCCCAGGCTGCCGGCAAGATCCACTCTGACTTTGAGAGAGGATTTATCCGGGCCGAGGTGGTGGCCTACGACGACCTGATCGCCTGCGGCTCCCACAATGCGGCGAAGGAGAAGGGGCTGGTCCGCCTGGAGGGAAAGGACTACGTGGTCAAGGACGGAGATATCATGCTGTTCCGTTTCAATGTGTAGAGAGACAGACGGGAAAGGACAAGATGTATCATGCACACTTCAATTGAATTCCCCAATATTGGCATCCACCTGGAAAACGTGGGAAAGACGGTGACCGTGTTCGGTTTTGATTTTGCCTACTACGGCATTGTGATCGGGATCGGCATGCTGGCGGGCATCGGTATGGCCATGATGGAGGCGAAGAGGACAGGCCAGAACCAGGAGGACTACCTGGACCTGGCCATCTTTGCCATCATATTCGGGATCATCGGGGCCAGGCTCTACTATGTCATCTTTGCCTGGGATATGTATAAGGACGATCTGCTGGAGATATTCAACACCCGACACGGCGGCCTGGCCATCTACGGCGGCGTCATAGCGGCGGTGATCACCGTGTTTGTGGTGGCAAAGGTGAAAAAACTGCCTGTGGCCCGGCTCCTGGACACGGCGGTGCTGGGGCTTGTGACCGGACAGATGATCGGCAGATGGGGCAACTTCTTTAACCGGGAGGCCTTCGGAGACTATACCGACGGACCCCTTGCCATGAGGCTGCCTCTGGACGCGGTGCGCTCATCGGACGTGACGGAGAAGATCCGGGAGCACATGGATGTGGTGGACGGGGTGTCCTACATCCAGGTCCACCCCACCTTCCTGTATGAGTCTCTCTGGTGCCTCATGGTGCTGGTGCTCCTGCTCCTGTATCGGACTCACAAGAAGTTTGAGGGTGAGATCTTTCTCCTGTACCTGGCGGGCTACGGAGCCGGCCGGTTCTGGATCGAGGGACTCAGGACGGACCAGCTGTGGATACCGGGCACGGAGATCCCGGTGTCCCAGGTGCTGGCAGGCGTGCTGGTGGTGGTATCCGCAGTCTGGATCGTGTGCGGGAGAAAGGGGCTTGTACCAAAAAAGAAACAAAAGAAAACAGGGTAAAATCTGGACTTTTAAAATGGCACGGTCTATAATAAAGATATATGTGAAAAATTAAATTATTATTTTTCAAAAATCTAAGGAGGAACAAGAAAATGGCAAGAAAAATGAAGACCATGGATGGTAATCATGCGGCAGCTCATGCGTCATACGCATATACAGACGTTGCAGCTATTTACCCGATCACGCCTTCATCCGTTATGGCAGAGGCCACAGACGAGTGGGCGACACAGGGAAGAAAGAACATCTTTGGACAGGAAGTGCAGGTTACAGAGATGCAGTCAGAGGCCGGCGCAGCAGGTGCTGTTCACGGATCACTGGCAGCAGGTGCCCTGACTACTACTTATACAGCTTCCCAGGGTCTGCTTCTTATGATCCCCAACCTTTACAAGATCGCCGGCGAGCAGCTCCCGGGCGTGTTCAACGTATCTGCCCGTGCACTTGCAAGCCACGCGCTTTCTATCTTCGGTGATCACTCAGACGTTTATGCCTGTCGTCAGACCGGATGCGCAATGCTCTGCGAGTCCAGCGTACAGGAAGTTATGGACCTGACACCGGTTGCACACTGCGCAGCTATCAAGGGACGCATTCCTTTCATCAACTTCTTTGACGGCTTCCGTACATCTCACGAGATCCAGAAGATCGAGACATGGGATTACGAGGACCTGAAGGACCTGGTAGATATGGATGCCATCGATGCGTTCAGAAAACACGCTCTGAACCCGAACCATCCGTGCCAGAGAGGTTCCGCTCAGAACCCGGATATCTTCTTCCAGGCAAGAGAGGCAAGCAACCCGTACTACACAGCTATGCCGGCTATCGTTCAGGAGTACATGGACAAGGTTAACGCCAAGATCGGCACAGACTACAAGCTGTTCAACTACTACGGAGCAGAGGATGCAGAGAAAGTCATCATCGCTATGGGCTCTGTATGCGACACGATCGAGGAGACAGTTGACTACCTGCTCGCGGCAGGCCAGAAAGTCGGCCTTGTAAAAGTACGTCTGTACAGACCGTTCAGCGCACAGGCACTGATCGATGCGATCCCGGATACAGTTAAGACAATCTCTGTATTAGACAGGACAAAAGAGCCGGGAGCTCTCGGCGAGCCTCTGTGGCTGGATGTTGTCGCTGCATTAAAGGGAACAAAATTCGACGCAGTTCCGGTACTTTCCGGACGTTACGGATTAGGCTCCAAGGATACAACACCGGCACAGATCGTTGCTGTATACAATAACACAGAAAAAGAGAAATTCACGATCGGTATCGTGGACGATGTGACAGGACTTTCCCTGGAAGAGGGCGAGCAGCTTGTTACAACTCCGGAAGGAACCATCAACTGTAAGTTCTGGGGACTTGGAGCCGACGGTACTGTAGGAGCGAACAAGAACTCCATCAAGATCATTGGTGACAACACAGATATGTACGCACAGGCTTACTTTGACTATGACTCCAAGAAGTCCGGCGGTGTGACAATGTCTCACCTTCGTTTTGGTAAGAAGCCGATCAAATCCACATATCTGATCAAGAAGGCTAACTTTGTTGCATGCCACAACCCGTCCTACATCAACAAGTACAACATGGTACAGGAGCTGGTAGACGGAGGAACATTCCTTCTGAACTGCCCGTGGGATATGGAAGGACTGGAGAAACACCTTCCGGGACAGGTGAAAGCATTCATCGCTAACCACAACATCAAATTCTACACGATCGACGGTATCAAGATCGGTAAGGAGATCGGACTTGGCGGACGTATCAACACAGTCCTTCAGTCTGCATTCTTCAAACTGGCTGCCATCATTCCGGAAGAGGAAGCCATCGACCTGATGAAGGCCGCTGCAAAGGCTACCTACGGAAGAAAAGGTGACAAGATCGTACAGATGAACTACGATGCCATCGATGCAGGTGCAAAACAGGTGCACGAAGTGACAGTTCCCGAGAGCTGGAAAGACTGTGCAGATGAAGGATTATTCACACCTGAGGTTAAGGGCGGAAGGACAGAGGTCGTAGACTTCGTTAAGAATATCCAGTCCAAGGTAAATGCTCAGGAAGGAAATACACTGCCTGTATCTGCCTTCAAGGATTACGTAGACGGTTCCACACCGTCCGGTACATCTGCATACGAGAAGCGCGGTATCGCAGTAGACATCCCGGTATGGAAGTCAGAGAACTGTATCCAGTGTAACCGCTGTGCGTATGTATGTCCGCACGCAGTTATCCGCCCGGTAGCGCTGACAGAGGAAGAGGCAGCCAAGGCTCCGGAAGGATTTGACACGATCGATATGATCGGCATGCCTGGCATGAAGTTCGCCATCACTGTATCAGCTTACGACTGTACAGGATGCGGTTCCTGTGCAAATGTCTGCCCGGGCAAGAAGGGCGAGAAGGCTCTCGTTATGGCAAACATGGAAGAGAACGCAGGATGCCAGACAGGATTCGACTTCGGAAGAGAGATTCCTGTAAAACCGGAAGTAGTAGCAAAATTCAAAGAAAATACAGTAAAAGGTTCTCAGTTCAAACAGCCGCTGCTTGAGTTCTCAGGCGCATGTGCAGGATGTGGCGAGACACCTTACGCAAAACTGATCACACAGCTCTTTGGTGACAGAATGTACATTGCCAACGCTACAGGATGCTCCTCCATCTGGGGTAACTCCTCACCGTCCACACCTTACACGGTAACACCGGAAGGCAAGGGACCGGCATGGGACAACTCCCTGTTCGAGGACAACGCAGAGTTCGGATATGGTATGCTGCTGGCTCAGAACACGATCAGAGCAGGTCTGAAGACAAAAGTTGAGTCTGTTATGGAGTCCGACAAAGCTTCTGAGGAAGTGAAAGCTGCATGCAAAGAGTGGCTTGACACATACGGATGCGGCGCTACAAACGGAACTGCTACAGACAACCTTGTAAAAGCTCTGGAAGGATGCGACTGCGAAGTATGCAGGGAAATCGTGAACAACAAAGACTTCCTGTCCAAGAAATCCCAGTGGATCTTCGGTGGTGACGGATGGGCTTACGATATCGGATTCGGCGGTGTTGACCACGTACTTGCAAGCGGCAAGGATATCAACATCATGGTATTCGATACAGAGGTTTACTCCAACACAGGCGGACAGTCCTCCAAGGCTACAAAGACAGGCGCGGTTGCTCAGTTCGCAGCAGGCGGAAAAGAGACAAAGAAGAAAGACCTGGCCGGCATCGCCATGAGCTACGGATACGTATATGTTGCTCAGATCGCCATGGGAGCTGACTTCAACCAGACTGTAAAGGCCATCTCCGAGGCTGAGGCATATCCGGGACCGTCTCTTATCATCGCATACGCTCCGTGTATCAACCACGGTATCAAGAAGGGCATGAGCAAAGCCCAGACAGAGGAGCAGCTGGCTGTAGAGTGCGGATACTGGAACAACTTCCGGTTCAACCCGGCAGCAGAGGGTGCGAAGTTCACTCTGGACAGCAAAGAGCCTAAGATGGAAGGATACCAGGAGTTCCTGAACGGCGAGGTTCGTTACAATTCACTTGTAAGATCCAACCCGGAGAAGGCAAAGGTCCTGTTTGCAAAGAACGAGCAGGAGGCAAAAGAGAGATACGACTACCTGAAGAAGCTCGTTACCCTGTACGGAACAGAGGAATAAGAAGGTTCTGTAAAACAGATCAGACAGAGATAAAGCTGCGGCCAGCAGGCGGACAACCGTCTGCTGGCCGCTTTTGTGATGACGGAAAGCCAAAGTCCGGGCCTGTCCGGTACCCTGGCGAGTGCCTGCCATCCCGGAATGCGCCCTGAGGCACCCGTGGTGATCCATGCAGGACGGGTTTTCGTCAGATTTACAGTGTGGATGTGGAAATAACGGTTGACTTTCCCGGCCAAAGATGATAGAAATGTATATATGGATAAGTAAGACTGGATAGAGGCGCAGTGTCCATCAGTACCGCGCGGCCATGGTCCCGGGAGGACTGCCGCACAGGGAAAGGGGACTCTGCCGAAGGGAACAGCTGCCCGGAGTGGGTTCCCTGGGCCGTACGGAGAAGATCCTGCGGACTGTCACAACTGTGGAGCGCTATCATAGTATCAATGGATGAGGAACATACACTGTCCTGTCGGCGGGAAGGCAGTATATCTGACCTTGGTTTGACATGCCATGAATGAGTGCACGCAGCGCTTATTCATGGTATTTTTGTTTTTGCGGGGAAGCCCTTTGGGTCCCCTCGAGAAGTCTTTGTATGAGAGAGGAAGGTACTTATGAGAAATGTAAAAAGAAAGATTTTGTGGACGCTCTCCTTGGTCATGCTCTTCGTGGCCTGCAGTCCGCTCCTGGCTTTTGCGGCTGAGGAGGGAGAAGAGTATGTCCCGCAGCTGTTTGCCACGCCGTGGTCCCTGCTTCCGCCCCTCGTGGCCATTGTGCTGGCGCTGATCACAAAGGAAGTGTACAGCTCCCTGTTTATCGGGATCCTGATCGGCGGTATTTTTTATTCGGGATTCACATTTGAGGGGACCATCACACATGTATTCCAGGGAGGCATCATCTCGGTGCTCTCGGACAGCTACAATGTGGGGATCATCGTGTTCCTTGTCATCCTCGGTATCATGGTGTGCATGATGAACAAGGTGGGCGGTTCAGCCGCCTTCGGAGAGTGGGCCAAGGACCACATCAAAACAAGGACAGGCGCTCAGCTCTCCACGATCCTCCTCGGTGTGCTCATTTTTATCGATGACTACTTTAACTGCCTCACAGTAGGAAGTGTCATGCGGCCGGTGACGGACAAGCATCAGATATCCAGGGCAAAGCTGGCCTATCTGATAGATGCCACTGCGGCTCCGGTGTGCATCATAGCGCCGATTTCTTCCTGGGCTGCAGCTGTGACGGGATTTGTGGAGGGAGAGGATGGATTTTCCATTTTTATCCGGGCTATCCCATACAACTTCTACGCACTGCTCACTATTGTCATGATGATCGGTCTGGCTGTTCTTAAGGTGGACTACGGTTCCATGAGGCTTCATGAGGATAACGCGATCAAGGGAGATATATATACTACGCCGGACCGGCCCTACGCAGATGCGGAAAAGGAAATCGTGGAGGGCAAGGGAAGGGTCATCGACCTTGTATTTCCGATCGTTGTGCTGATCATCTGCTGTGTTATAGGAATGATATACACAGGAGGCTTCTTCTCCGGAACGGACTTTGTCACCTCCTTCTCTCAGAGCGATGCCTCTGTGGGTCTTGTGCTGGGAAGCTTTTTTGCCTACGTGATCACGATCGTTTTTTACATGGCGCGCAGGGTGATACGGTTTGGAGAGTGCATGTCCTGTGTGCCTGACGGATTTAAGGCCATGGTTCCGGCCATACTGATCCTGACCTTTGCGTGGTCGCTGAAGGCGATGACAGACAGTCTGGGAGCGGACGTATTTGTGTCCGAGCTTGTGAGGTCCAGTGCGGACGGGCTGATGAATTTCCTGCCCGCCATCGTATTCCTGGTAGGATGCGGACTCGCCTTTGCCACAGGAACATCCTGGGGAACATTCGGTATCCTGATCCCCATTGTTGTGGCTGTCTTCCAGGGACAGAACGAGACCATGATGATCATCTCCATCTCCGCCTGCATGGCAGGTGCTGTGTGCGGCGACCACTGCTCGCCCATCTCGGACACCACGATCATGTCGTCAGCGGGAGCCCAGTGCAACCATGTGAACCATGTCACGACGCAGCTTCCCTACGCGATCACAGTGGCGGCCATCTCGTTTGTGACCTACATCATTGCCGGGTTTGTGCAGACAGCCTGGATCGCTCTTCCGGCAGGTATCGTACTTACACTGGGAGTGCTGCTTGTGCTGAGACATATTTACGGAAAAGAGGAAGGATAGGCTTCTGCTGATAAAAGAAAAGCGGGGCTGTGCCTTGACGGCACAGCCCCGCTTTTTAAAACGGATAGGACTTTACAAAATCAGTGAAAGACCGGACGGCGGGGGTATCCAGAAGCTCTTTTAAGGTTACGTAGTAGATGGTGCGGGACAGACTGACTTCCAGAGGAACGATGCGGCATCCCGGCACGAGGAGCCTTTCCGCAATGGAGCGTGAGGCAAAGCCCACGGCAAGATTCTGGGCAGCGAGCTGCATGACAATGTCAGACTGGCTGGTCTCGCAGAGAACATTGGGGACTGCCTGGAAACGGGCAAAGACCTGCTCAATATCCTTGCGAAAGGCGGATTCCTTTGCAGGCATCAGAATGTCTGCCCCGTCCAGATCCCGGATGCAGAGGGTGTCTTTTCCGGAAAGCGGATTGGCCTGTGACATAACGGCCACATAATGGTCTTCCATGATCTTGTGGCAGTAGAAGTCCTCGCTGTCCGAAAGGTCGTCGGATGCGATGACGAAAACGGCGTTGAGCTGCCGGGCGGCCAGCATGCGCATCAGAGTGTTGCTGCCGTCCACATGGAGCTGGTAGCTGATCAGCGGAAAGAGCTGGTGGTAATCGGTGATCACTCTGGGAAGCTGGAGATATCCCGCGATCCAGAGCATGCCGATGCGCAGCGTCCCTGCCTCCAGGATACTGTATTTTTTCATGTTTTCTGCAAGCTGGTCTACTTCATTGAGGATCCGCCGGGCCGCTGTGACGAACTGCTCCCCTGCCTCGGTGAGGGAGACGGACTTGGAGTGGCGGACAAAGAGGGAGACCCCCAGCTCTTTTTCCAGATGGAGGATCTGCTGGGACAGGGAGGGCTGGGAGAGGAATAAAGCTTTGGCTGCCGCTGAAAAGCTCTTTTTTTCCGCGGCGGCAAGCACATAGCGCATCTGCTGGATCTGCATGGGAATGACCTCCTTTATGAATGGATTATGGTATAAGAAAAACCTATTGGTATTATAATATATTAATTCTTTACAAATAGCACGAGATTGTTTATAATATAACAGTAATTTAATACATCAAAGTAATAAAGTAATAGGAATGAGAGGAGAATGACAATGCAAAACAAGAAAAGCGTAAAAGACACTGCATTCCTGGTACTTGCCCTTGTAGTCATCATAGGCTCCCGGTTTATGCCGGCCATGGGAGGACTTTCCGAAGACGCATGGGCTGTGCTGGGTGTATTTTTCGGTTCACTCATCATGTGGATCGGGATTTCCATTGACTGGCCCAGTATGATCACGCTGCTGGCTCTGGGACTGATCCCGATATTCGGATTTTCCGGTACATTTGCAGGGGCGTTCGGCAATACAACGGTAGCCTTCCTGCTGTTTACCTTCATGCTGGTATATCCGCTTTCCAAGACCAACTTTGTGCGTCGCTGTACCATTTATTTTATCACAAACAGGATCGCAAGAAAAGGACCCTGGTATTTTGTGTGTTTCCTGCTTGCGGCTGTGACGTTTATGGGACTTTTTATTTCCCCGTCCGTACTGTTCGTGGCCTTCATGCCCTTCCTGGAGGATATCTACCAGGTACTGGGACTTAAGAAGGGCGGCAAGGCCGGAAATATGATCATGATGGGCTCTGCTTTCTGCATCAGCCTTTCCTCCGGTATGACAGCCATCGGCCATGTGTGGCCCACAATGGCCATCGGGTACTACACAGCGGCTACGGGAAATGATGTAAACCAGTTCCAGTACATGGCTATGGGTATTCCCACAGGTATCATCCTGATCGTGATCCTGATCCTGATATTTAAATTTATCTACCGTCCGGACGATATGAAGGACATCCAGCCGGATAAGGCCATGAGTCTTCGCGGAACTGTTCCGGCGGCGGATTTCAAAGAGAAAGTGATACTTGGCGTTATGGCCCTCACCGTATTTCTCTGGGTGGCTCCCAGCCTTGTGCAGAATGTGCTTCCGGAGTTCTACGAGACCGTCAACAGCTGGTCAACAGCCATGCCTCCGCTTCTTGGATGCATCATCCTGTTCGTTGTGCGTGTGAACGGCGAGAGCATCATGAACTTTAAAGAGACTGTCAGCAAGGGGGTCCTCTGGGGCAGCGTACTGATGACAGCGGCAGCCACGCAGCTTGGCTCTTGCCTGACAAACGAGGACGTAGGCATCAGCTCCTGGCTGACAGGTGCGCTTGAGCCTCTGACAGCAAACCTCCCCGTGATCGGACTGATCCTGTTCTTCATGACATGGGCGGTTATCGAGACCAACTTCTCGTCCAATATCGTTACCACAACAGTTGTTAGCGCGGTTGCCCTGTCTGTCCTGACAGCCCTTCCGGCAGGTTCCGTGAATGTGGGCGCTGTTGTATGTATGGTAGGCTTTGCGGCGGCGATCTGCAACATGACGCCGGCAGGACAGAGTACGGTGAACACGGTTGCCATTGGTTCAGGATGGACAGACACCAAGTCCATGTTCGTGTGGGGCGGACTGTTTGCCATCGCAGGTATCCTGGTGCTCAGCTTTATCGCATACCCGCTTGGATCTCTGTTCATTGCATAGGAGATAAAAGGATATCTGTTGTGTGAGAGGAGAAATTCACATGAAAAGAAAATATCAGTATGATGTAGTCGTGGCAGGCGGCGGGACGGCAGGAGTTGCTGCCGCCGCCGGAGCTGCCATGGCAGGGGCAAAGACACTGCTTATTGAGAGAAATCCTTACCTTGGAGGCGAGGCCACCCATTCCGGCGTGGCTGCCTTCTGCGGATTTTTCACCTGCGGCGGAAACCCGGTTCGGGTCGTGGAAGGAGCGGGAGAGCTGATCCTGAAAGAGATGAAGGCTCTCAGCGAAAGCTCCTGGAACTATGTTGTCTCTGCCACGGGAAATAAAAATGTCAATTTTCATCCGGAGTATCTGAAGTGCGCCATGGACAATGTGCTGGAAAAGACCGGCGTCACCTGCTTTTTCCACACAAGGATCACAGGCGTTTGCGCGGAGGAGCGGGCAGTGACAGCCCTTGAATGCGTGGACGATGAGGGGGGCTTCCTGGTGGAGGCAAAGGCGTTTGTGGACACGACCGGAGACGCCAATGTGGTCCACCTGGCGGGCGCTCCGACGCTCTGGGGAGATGAAAACGGGAATGTGCAGGCGGCCACGCTTCCCTTCCGCTTAAGCGGCGTGGACACCTCCTGTGACCTGACGCCTCAGGCGGTGGAGAAGGCAGTCATACGGGCAAAGGAGGATGGTATTCCCCACCTGACAAAGGAGAAGGGCTTCATCCTGAAAAGGGAAGGCTCGGATCAGGTGGCAGTCCTGCTTCCCAGCACCATCCCCGCAGGCCTGGACTGCGAGGAGCTCACGAAAATGGAGCTGGATACGAGAAGACAGGTGCTCTACTACGTGGAGGCCTTTAAAAAGTATCTCCACGGCATGGAGGACTGTGAGCTGACAGTCATCGGCCCGGCCATCGGCTTCCGGGAGACGAGGCGGATGAAGGGCAAGGAGATCATCACGGCAGAGGATGTGCTGGGAAGGAGAAAGCGGCCCGATGGTGTGGCCAGGGCCGGATGGAAGCCGGAGATCCACATGGATGCCAACAAGATGGGAACCTACATCGAGGTGTCTGAGGGAAGCTGGTTTGACGTGCCACTGGGCGCTCTCCAGTGCGAGAGCCTGGACAATCTCTACGGTGCCGGAAGGATGGTGTCCTCCGAGCAGACAGCCCACGCGGCGGTCCGGGTCATGGGAACATGCTTTGCTACCGGGCATGCAGCAGGCGTGGCGGCGGCCTGCCAGGCGCTTCACGGTGAGGCTCCGGCAGAGGCGGTGCGCGCGGAGTTGGAGAAGCAGGGAGCGCTTCTGTAACACGGTTGTAAAGAAGTACGAAATTATATAAAAGAGACAGGGAAGGAGACGGATCATGACACTTGAGGAAGCTCGCGCGGATATTGACGCTGTGGATACACAGATGAAACCTTTGTTTTTGAAGAGAATGGAATGTGCAAAAAAAGTGGCCGAGGTGAAGGCCCAGACAGGGGGCGATGTGTTCGTCCTCGAGAGAGAACTTTCCATTATCGAGAAGAGAGCCGGGGATGTGGACAAGGAAGTTTACGATGAGTATGTTACATTCCTGCGCCATCTTATGAGCGTCAGCAGAAGATACCAGTACGGCAAGCTGACAGCCATGCAGGACGCAGTGGTGGATGGCGCTGCGGCTGCGGCAGGCGTGGATAAAAATGCCGCCCACACGCGGGTGGAGATATCCTTTACCTGCCCGGCGGCGACCAGCGATCTCAATCTGTTCATCAATATGACAAAGCTGAACAAGATTGCCATAGACAGCATGAATCTGTCTACAGAGGGCGGAGTACAGAAGATCACCATGACTCTGGACGGGAATCTGAAGGAGAGCAACATGAGGCGCCTCCTCTGCCAGATTGGCAAAGAGGCGGACGATTTTAAGATCCTGGCAGTAAAATAGTGGCTGTCCGTCTGGAATGGACAGCGTGAAAGCAAGGGAACCCGGCGGGGCTGCGAGCAGCTCTTCCGGGTTCTTTTCCTGTTCCGGGCGATATTTTTAGAGAAGCTTCTCAAAGGCGATCCTCGGGTCTCCGTCCTCAGCCCCGCCTTTCAGGAAGATGGTGCCGCAGCGGGCGAAGCCGGATTTCTCAAGGGCCCTCTGCATGGGCAGATTTCCCTCGTGGGTGTCGATGCGGATGCTGTCCATGCCGCTTTCCCGGGCCAGGGCAGCGACCTCCTCAAAGAGACGGCCCGCATACCCTCTCCCCCGCAGAGAGGCGTTCACGGCCATGCGGTGGATGGCAGCGTAGGCGGGTGCTTTTCCGTCCCTGTTTTGGGTCAGCCACTGTCCGCCGTAAATTTCCCCGTAGGACGCGTCTTCGGTGAAGGTGACAGCGCACACGGCGGCGATATGCCCCTCCTCCTCCAGCACATAGCCAAAGCCTGTGGCTGTGTCCGAGAG
The DNA here is from genome assembly GCF_002160985.1 of Lachnoclostridium sp. An118. GTDB lineage: Bacteria > Bacillota > Clostridia > Lachnospirales > Lachnospiraceae > Claveliimonas > Claveliimonas stercoravium. Next base: position 47,919 of record NZ_NFLQ01000015.1, read on the forward strand.
GAAGGTCTGCCTGTCCGGGTAGCCCTTCTGCCACTGGTCCAGTCCCTGGGACCTGAGAAAGGTGCGGGCCCGCTCTGTGATTTCCATGATCTCTTCCATATCATCCGGTGTGGAATGTCTGAATGCTGTCATTTGTATATCCTCCGATCTGCTTTTTTCAATCTGCCCTGACTATAGCACATCCTGAGATTTTTTTCATCTGGTCAGGGGGGTAAAAAGAGATGATTAGCTTTCTTATTTGCGGGAAAACTGCTATAATATATGTTCAGATAAAAAGAGATCAAAGAAGAAACGGGGATAGATAGTATGGAGATAAAAAACTGCAGAGCATATGAGCTGATCCGACGGGAGGAGCTGGAGGGGCTCAGATCCACGGGCTACCTCTTAAGACACAGGAGGAGCGGAGCAAGAGTGGTCCTCATCGAAAATGACGATGATAACAAAGTGTTCAGCATCGCCTTCCGCACACCGCCTTCAGACAGCACCGGGGTGCCTCATATCATGGAGCACTCGGTCCTGTGCGGGTCAAAGCATTTTCCGGCAAAGGATCCTTTTGTGGAGCTGGTGAAGGGCTCCCTGAACACATTTCTAAATGCCATGACCTACCCGGACAAGACGGTCTATCCGGTGGCCAGCTGCAATGACAGGGATTTCCAGAACCTGATGCATGTGTATATGGACGCTGTGCTGTATCCGAATATTTACGAGCACGATGAGATCTTCCGCCAGGAGGGGTGGAGCTACCGTCTGGAGGAGAAGGACGGGAAGCTGACCTACAACGGGGTCGTGTACAATGAGATGAAGGGGGCCTTTTCCTCACCTGAGGGTGTGCTGGACAGAGTGGTGCTGAATACCCTGTTCCCGGACACCTCCTACGCCAATGAGTCCGGCGGGGACCCGGAGGTGATCCCGGAGCTGACCTACGGGCAGTTCCTGGATTTTCACCGGAGATATTACCATCCGTCCAACAGCTACATTTACCTCTACGGGGATATGGACATGGAGGAGAAGCTGAACTGGCTGGATGCGGAATATCTGAGCGCCTATGAGAATGAGCCGGTGGACTCGGCCATCCGTCTGCAGAAGCCTTTTGACAGGATGGTGGAAAAGGAGATCCCCTACTCCATCGCAAGCGATGAACCGGAGGAGGATAACACCTACCTCTCTTACAATAAAGTGATCGGCACCAGCCTGGACAAAGAGCTGTATCTGGCTTTCCAGATCCTGGATTACGCTCTTCTGTCCGCGCCGGGAGCGCCCCTCAAGAAGGCGCTGACAGACGCCGGTATCGGAAAGGACATCATGGGCTCCTACGACAACGGCATCTACCAGCCCATCTTCTCTGTTGTTGCCAAAAATGCCAACGCGGAGCAGAAAGAGGAATTTATCCGCATCATCGAAGAGGTGCTGACAGATGCAGCGGACAAAGGCATAGACAAGAAAGCCTTGGAGGCGGGGATCAACTACCATGAATTCCGGTACAGGGAGGCGGACTTCGGCAGCTATCCCAAGGGACTTATGTACGGGCTGCAGATGATGGACAGCTGGCTCTACGATGAAAACGAGCCATTTATGCACATTGATGCCCTGGATACATTTGCGTTCCTGAAAAGTCAGGTGGGAACAGGGTACTATGAGGAGCTGATCCGGAAATACCTGCTGGACAACACTCACGGGGCCATTGTCGTGGTGAAGCCGGAGAAGGGCCGCACGGCCAGGATGGACAGGGAGCTGGAGGAGAAGCTGGAGGCCCTCAAGGACAGCCTCAGCGATGCCCAGAAAGAGCGCTTGGTGGAGCAGACCAAAGAGCTGGAGGACTACCAGTCCCAGCCGGACAGGCCGGAGGATATTGAGAAGATCCCCGTGCTGCAGAGGACGGATATTTCCCGGGAGATTGCGCCCATCATCAACGAGGAGATGACACTTGCCGGTGTGCCTGCTGTGTTCCACGAGACCTGGACCAACGGGATCGGCTATGTGGATCTGATGTTTGATCTTTCGGATGTGCCGGAGGAACTGCTGGGGTATGTGGGTATCCTTCAGTCCGTGCTGGGCATTATCGACACGGAGAACTACGGATACGGGGAACTGTTCAACGAGATCAACAGCCACACCGGCGGTATCGGCACATCCCTGGAGCTCTACAACGATGTGACAAGAGTGGAGGAGAAGGCATTCCGGGCCACCTTTGAGATCAAGGCAAAGGCTATGTACGGCCAGCTCCCCTTTGCCTTCCGCATGATGAGGGAGATCCTGACCGGGTCAAAACTGGAGGATACAAAGCGGATCAGGGAGATACTGGATATGCTGAAATCCCGGCTCCTCATGCGGTTCCAGTCCTCGGGACACACCACGGCCGCCCTGCGGGCACTGTCCTACGCCTCGCCCTCGGCGAAATTCAAGGATATGACAAACGGCATTGAGTTCTATCAGTTCGTGGCAGACCTGACAGACCACTTTGAGGAGAGAAAAGAGGACCTGACCCGGACCCTTGAGACCCTGACCCGCCATATCTTCCGGGGAGACAATATGATGGTCAGCTACACCGCCTCCCGGGAAGGACTGGAAGGGATGGAGGAGCTGGCAGGAGAGATGAAGGAGAGCCTCTTCGCCGGGGAGGCGCAGGGGACGCCCTGCGTGATCCACTGCCAGAAGAAGAACGAGGGCTTCAGGACAGCCTCCAAGGTCCAGTATGTGGCCCGCACCGGCAACTTCATCGACCACGGGGCGTCCTACACAGGGGCCCTGCAGATACTGAAGGTGATCCTGAGCTACGACTACCTGTGGCAGAATATCCGCGTCAAGGGCGGTGCCTACGGCTGCATGAGCAGCTTTAACCGGATCGGGGAGGGATATCTGGTCTCTTATCGTGATCCTCATTTAAAGCGCACCATGGACGTGTACGAGGGTGTTGCGGACTATCTGAGAAGCTTCACAGTCAGCGACCGGGATATGAACAAATATATCATAGGTACCATCAGCAATCTGGATCAGCCTATGACCCCGGCGGCCAAGGGAGACAGGTCCATGAACCTTTATATGAACCATGTCAGCGCTGAGATGATACGGGCAGAACGGGCCCAGGTGCTGGACGCCACCCAGGAGGATATCCGGGCTCTGGCAGGCGTTGTGGAGGCTATGCTGGCGGCGGACCAGATCTGCGTCATCGGAAGCGAGGAGAAAATTGAGGAAAACAGGGACATGTTTGACAGTGTGACAAACTTTTAACAGGGGACGTAACACTTTTAAAAAGTGTTACGTCCGGATTAACACTAACTGGTGCGCAATTGTGCGCGATCCCCTGTGAAATGGAGTAAAAGGAGTTAATATGACAGACAATTTTAAATCGGGTTTTGCGACTCTCATAGGTCGCCCAAATGTCGGGAAATCAACGCTCATGAACTATCTGATCGGCCAGAAGATTGCGATAACATCCAACAAGCCCCAGACTACGAGGAACAGGATACAGACCGTGCTGACCACGGAGGAGGGCCAGATCATCTTTGTGGACACGCCGGGCATACATAAGGCGAAGAACAAGCTGGGCGAGTATATGGTCAATATCGCTGAGCGCACCCTGAACGAGGTGGACGTGGTGCTCTGGCTCGTGGAGCCCACCACGTTTATCGGGGCAGGTGAAAAGCACATTGCGGACCAGCTCCGGAAGGTGACAACACCGGTGATCCTTGTGATCAACAAGGTGGATATGGTAAAGAAGGAGGACGTGCTCCCTGCTATCGCCGCCTACAAGGACCTCTACGATTTTGCCGAAATCGTGCCTGTATCTGCCAGGAGCGGAGAAAATACGGATGAGCTCCTGAAGGTGATCATGAAATACCTGCCCTTTGGCCCGCAGTTCTACGATGAGGACACCATCACAGACCAGCCGGAGCGCCAGATCGTGGCTGAACTGATAAGGGAGAAGGCCCTTCACTGCTTAAATGAAGAAATCCCCCACGGCATCGCCGTGACGATAGAGAGCATGAAAAAAAACAGGAAGGTCATGCACATCGATGCTACCATTATCTGCGAGCGGGACAGCCACAAGGGGATAATCATTGGAAAACAAGGAAATATGTTGAAAAAGATCGGCAGCACAGCCCGGTACGAAATTGAGAAAATGCTGGGATGCCAGGTAAATCTGAAGCTCTGGGTGAAGGTGAAAAAGGACTGGAGAGACAGTGAATACCTGATGAAAAATTTTGGATACCGGGAGGATGAATAAAAAGAACTGTCCAGAGGAGATGCTAACCTCATCAGGAACAGGATGAGGTGATACAATGGAAGGATACTGGGACAGGTTCATGCGCTCGGGAGCGGTCAAAGACTATCTCGAGTACAAGGGAATGGAAAGATGCATGGAGATCATGCAGAAGTATGACAGCGCTGTGGCCGGGATGGGAGAGGAGAAAAGTGGAGCAGATAATGTTGACAGGGATGGTCCTTTTGACCACTCCTATCGGTGAATATGATAAGCGGGTCGTGCTGCTGACAAAGGAGCGGGGCAAGATTGCCGCATTTGCCAGGGGGGCGCGCAGGCCAAACAGCCTCCTGGCAGGTGCGACTGAACCCTTCTCCTTTGGCAGCTTTTCCCTGTATGAGGGGCGCACCTCCTACACGCTGGTATCCGCCTCTATCTCCAACTACTTTGCGGAGCTGCGGATGGACGTGGAGGGAGCCTGCTACGGGTTCTATTTTATGGACATTGCCAACTACTATGCACGGGAGGCGAATGATGAGACCCAGCTCCTGAAGCTGCTCTATCAGACCCTCCGGGCCCTGGCCAAGAAGTCCATCCCTGATAAACTGATACGGTACATATATGAGCTGAAGTCCATTACCATTAACGGAGAAGGACCGGATGTTTTCCACTGTGTAGTCTGCAGGAAAAATGCGGAGGGCAGCTCCTTCAGCCCCCTTAAGGGCGGCCTGGTATGTGACGGGTGCCGGCACCTCAGCGCGGACTGTCTGCCCATGGACCCATCCACCCTCTACACGATGCAGTACATCGAGACTTCCAGCATTGAAAAGCTGTACACTTTTGCTGTCTCGGAGAAGGTGTTGGGTGAGCTGGGCCTGATCATGAAAAGGTACATGGAAATCTATGTGGACCGCCATTTTAAGTCGCTGGATATACTGGAGCAGATGATCGGGGCTTGAAAACTGCGGTGGTTAACGGTATAATATTGACATTATCCAGAACTATATAAAGGAGAGGAAGAAAAATGGTTGAAAAGACAATGGACAAGATCGTGGCCCTTGCGAAATCAAGAGGTTTTGTCTATCCGGGGTCTGAGATTTACGGCGGTCTTGCAAATACATGGGACTATGGAAATCTTGGCGTGGAACTGAAAAACAACGTAAAGAGGGCATGGTGGCAGAAATTTGTCCAGGAAAATCCATACAATGTAGGTGTGGATTGTGCAATCCTGATGAATCCCCAGACATGGGTGGCATCCGGGCATCTGGGCGGCTTCAGCGATCCCCTGATGGATTGTAAAGAGTGCCATGAGAGATTTCGCGCGGACAAGATGATCGAAGACTTTGCCCAGGAGAACGGCATTGACATCGGCCCTACCATTGATGGATGGAGTCACGAGCAGATGGAGGCCTTCATCAAGGAACACAGTGTTCCATGCCCGTCCTGCGGAAAACATAATTTTACAGAGATACGGGAGTTCAATCTCATGTTCAAGACCTTCCAGGGAGTGACAGAGGACGCTAAAAATACTGTGTATCTGCGGCCGGAGACAGCCCAGGGTATTTTTGTAAACTTTAAGAATGTGCAGCGTACATCCAGGAAGAAGATCCCGTTTGGTATCTGCCAGATCGGAAAATCCTTCCGAAATGAGATCACACCCGGAAACTTTATCTTCCGTACAAGAGAATTTGAGCAGATGGAGCTGGAATTCTTCTGTGAACCGGGAACGGACCTTGAATGGCACGCTTACTGGAAGAAATACTGTCTTGACTGGCTGAAGACACTTGGGATCAAGGATGAAGAAATCCGTCCGAGAGACCATTCACCTGAGGAGCTGTGCTTCTACAGCCGTGCGACCACGGATGTGGAATTTCTCTTCCCCTTCGGATGGGGTGAGCTCTGGGGTATCGCTGACAGGACAGATTACGACCTGAGCCAGCATCAGGAGGTTTCCAAGCAGGATCTGACTTACTTTGACGATGAGAAGAAAGAAAAATATATTCCCTATGTCATCGAGCCTTCCCTGGGAGCAGACAGGATGGTCCTTGCCTTCCTGTGCAGCGCCTACGATGAGGAGGAGCTGGAGGGCGGAGACATGCGCACGGTCCTTCATTTCCACCCGGCGATCGCACCCGTGAAGATCGGTGTGCTGCCTCTCTCTAAAAAGCTGAGCGAGGGAGCTGAAAAGGTTTATGCGAAGCTCTGCAAAAAGTACAACTGTGAGTTTGACGAGCGGGGCAATATCGGAAAGCGTTACCGCCGTCAGGATGAGATTGGAACGCCCTACTGCGTGACCTATGATTTCGAGTCGGAGGAGGATGGCGCAGTGACTGTCCGCGACAGAGATACCATGGAGCAGGAGAGAGTGAAGATCGAGGATCTGGAGAAATATTTCGAAAAGAAATTTGAATGGTAAGACAGCAGCAGAAAGTAAAAAGAGTTGATAAGAAAAGGAGTGTTGCAAAATAGATGAGTCATTCATCTGTGGAGCAATGCTCCTTTTTTGTGCTTAAAATAGAAAACGGACTCCAAAGGTCGTGATCCATGGTATCATCAGATATGAGCAATATCAAAAAATACAATAAGTTTCCCAGAACATTTATTTATCCAGAAGGGTTGAGACGGCGTGTGAGCGGATGTCAACTTTATGTGGCTGCTGGCAGGAAGAACCCTTTCGTATCTTTTCTGAACCAGGAGTATGTCCACAAACAGAGGGATACTCTCTTGATTTTTCCATAAACAGAACAAGGGTGCCGCCCGATCCTCTGATCTGATGATCGGGCGGCACCCTATTCTACTTGCCGTATATTTACTTGTCTGTATTATCTTATTTGTTCTTAGGAACTTTGAAGCGAGCTTCCGGCTTTCCAACGTAGTTCTCAGGGTGAAGCCGTCTGTCGCGGAACTCCGCACAGGCTGTGTAGAGAACATCTGTGGAAGAGTTGATACCTGTCTCGCAGGAATCCTGGATAACGCCGATGATGAAGCCTACGCCGACAACCTGCATAGCGATATCGTTCGGGATGCCGAAGAGGCTGCAGGCGAGCGGGATCAGCAGAAGGGAACCGCCGGCCACGCCGGAAGCTCCGGCCGCACTTGCTGCTGCCAGTACGCACATGATCAGAGCGGATCCGAAGGATACCTGGATGTCCAGTGTTGTCGCTGCTGCCAGCGCCATGGTGGAGATCGTGATAGCGGCTCCGGCCATGTTGACTGTGGATCCCAGCGGGATGGAGATAGAATATGTATCCTCATCCAGGTTCAGCTTCTTACAGAGCTCCATGTTGACCGGGATATTGGCGGCAGAGCTTCTTGTGAAGAACGCCGTGATAAAGCTCTCTTTTAAGCAGGTGAACACGAGCGGGTATGGATTTTTGCGCACACATATAAATGTAACAAGCGGGTTGATGATAAAAGCGACAACCGCCATACTGCCAACCAGAACAGCGATCAGCTTTCCGTACTCTACAAGTGCACCCAGTCCCTGCTCGGAGATGGTGCCGAAGATCAGGCCCATGATACCGAAGGGAGCACAGCTGATAACCCACTGCACGGCAACGGAAACGGCCTCGGAGATATCCTCCAGGGCTTTTTTCGTGCCGGGGCCGGCCTTCTTGAGGGCTACGCCGAAGATGATGGCCCATGCCAGGATGCCGATGTAGTTGGCGTTCACGATGGCATTCACCGGATTGTCCACCAGGTTCATCAGAAGGTTGGTCAGCACTTCTACAACGCCGCTCGGGGGAGCTACATCACTTGTAGCAGTGTTCTCGGAGAAGGTTACGGTGACCGGGAAGATATAGTGCGCGATCACAGCTACCAGAGCGGCCAGAAGGTTGCCCAGGCAGTAGAGGATCACGATGGCCTTCATGTTGGTCTTCTGTCCTTCGCCCATGTGGCACAGTGCACTCATGACCAGGAAGAATACCAGGACGGGTGCAACGCCGCGGAGCGCCCCAACGAACAGATCTCCGAGAATGGAAATGCCGGTTGCCTGTGGAACAGCAAGCCCCAGGATGATACCGATGATCAATCCGCAGATGATACGCGTTACAAGACTGATGCTGTTCCATTTTTTGATTAGATTTTTCATACTTTTTTTCGCAGATATGTTTGGATCTGCTTCTCCTCTCTTTCTCTCATGATTTCAGTTGCTGTATTTCCTGATAGGACTTATTATCGCATATTATCATCAATAATGCTATAGAAAAAGTGAAAAAACTTGTAAAAAGTAGAATAAATCTTACAAAAATGTTATAAGATTAACAATTAAAATAATGCAAAATGCATAAAATTTGTCAATATATAATTGTAGTCACTGGCCAGGAGTGCTATAATAAACAAAGGCAGGCTGCCGCTATTTTTTATAGAATATTTCTATAAAAACGGGGCAGTAATTGATAGAATATGGAGGTATGTATATCATGGGAGAAGGAAAAAATGATGGAATGATGTGGGCGCTTGTCAAGGAGAAACCGGAAGAGGGACTCTGGATGAAGCGAGTACCCATACCGGAGGTAGGACCGAATGATGTGAAGATCAAGATCCACAAGACAGCGATCTGCGGGACAGACGTACATATCTGGCAGTGGAATGACTGGGCACAGCATACGATTCCCATTGGTCTTACGGCCGGCCACGAGTATGTTGGGGAAGTCGTGGAGACAGGGGAAGGCGTTCGCGGATTTAATATCGGTGACCTGGTGTCCGGAGAAGGACATATCACATGTGGAAAATGCCGCAACTGTCTGGAAGGACACAAGGAAAACTGCAAGGATGCCAAGGGTGTGGGTGTAAACCGCAACGGAGCGTTTGCGGAGTATCTGGTCATCCCGGCTTCCAACGTATGGCCCTGCAATCCTAATATACCGGAAGAGATGTATGCGATTTTCGATCCCTTTGGAAATGCGACCCACACAGCTCTTTCCTATGACGTGCTGGGTGAGGATGTACTGGTGGCAGGCGCAGGCCCCATCGGTATCATGGCAGCAGCTATCGTAAAATTTGCGGGCGCAAGACACGTGGTGGTGACAGATTTCAACGAGTACCGTCTCGACCTGGCAAAGAAGCTGGGTGCTACCAGGGTAGTTGATCTGGGCAAAGAAAAGCTTCCGGATGTTATGAAAGAGATCGGAATGACAGAGGGCTTTGACGTTGGTCTTGAGATGTCCGGTTCCCAGGCAGCGCTCCACGATATGATCCACAATATGAAGCACGGCGGCAAGATCGCGCTTCTCGGACTGCAGAGGACAGATGCCAAGGTGGATCTGGAGACCGTCATCTTCAACGGACTGAACCTGCGCGGTATTTATGGAAGAAAGGTATGGGATACATGGTACAAGATGTCCACTATGCTTCAGGCTGGTCTGGATATCAGCGGCATTATCACGCACCATTTCGACATCAAAGATTACCGCAAGGGATTTGAGGCGATGATTTCCGGAGAGTCCGGCAAGGTGATCCTGGACTGGGCCCATGTAAATGACTGATCGCCGGTCCTGGGGTGATATGCCGGCCCGAAGGTGCCGGGAAACGGCATCGCAGGGGACGTACTATCATCATAGGCTGCGATGAAAATGTACGCAGGAAGCTGCATTAATAATAAGGTAAAGGAGCGAAAAAAGAAAATGGCACGTAAAGACGATATTTTAAGCATTTATGCAAAAGAAGTGGAGGGAATCAAGGAAGCAGGACTGTTTAAAGGCGAGGCGCCTTTCGTTTCTCCGCAGGGGGCAAGAGTCACCATGGAGGATGGAAGAGAGCTCCTCTGCATGTGCGCAAATAACTATCTGGGCCTGGGCGACAGCCCGAGGCTGATCGAGGCTGCCAAGAAAACATATGACGAAAAAGGATTTGGCGTGGCATCCGTGCGATTCATCTGCGGAACACAGGATATCCATAAGGAGCTGGAGAAGACTATCTCCGATTTCCTTGGAACAGATGACACCATCCTGTATTCCTCTTGCTTTGACGCCAACGGCGGACTTTTCGAGACACTTCTGACAGCTGATGACGCAGTGATCAGCGATGAGCTGAACCATGCTTCCATCATTGACGGCGTGCGCCTGTGCAAGGCAAAGAGATACCGCTATAAAAACAACGACATGGAGGACCTGGAAGCTAAGCTGAAAGAGGCTGACGAGGCCGGAGCCAGGATCAAGCTGATCGCTACAGACGGTGTGTTCTCCATGGATGGAATTATCTGTAACCTGAAGGGCATCTGCGATCTGGCAGACCAGTACAACGCGCTGGTCATGGTGGATGACAGTCATGCAGTCGGATTTGTCGGAAAGACAGGACGGGGAACTCCTGAGTACTGCGGCGTGCAGGGACGTGTGGACATTATCACAGGTACTCTTGGAAAAGCCCTCGGCGGAGCATCAGGCGGATACACATCCGGCCGCAAGGAGATCATCGACCTTCTCCGCCAGAGAAGCCGTCCGTATCTGTTCTCCAACTCCCTTGCTCCCGCTATTGCAGGCGCCAGCATTGAGATGTTCAGGATGCTGGATGAGAGCACAGAACTTCGGGATCATCTGGAAGAAGTGACAGCTTACTACAGAAAACTTCTTGTGGACAACGGCTTTGACGTGATCCCGGGCACACATCCCTGCGTCCCTGTCATGCTGTACGATGAGAAGACAGCAGCAGAATTTGCAAAGCGTATGGTGGACAAGGGGGTATATGTAGTTGCCTTCTCCTACCCGGTTGTACCGAAGGGCAAGGCCAGGATCCGTACACAGGTGTGTGCAAGCCATACAAAAGAAGATATCGATTTCATCGTAAAATGCTTCATCGAAGTAAGAGAAGAGATGGGATTGTAATATGTAATTCCGTTAATTCCGGACGTAATACTTTGCAAGAGTATTACGTCCGGAATTAAACTAACTGGTGTGTAATTGTGTGAAATGTCCCTGTGGCAAGTGAGAGGAGAGATATTTTGCCACAGAGAAAAAGACAGGAGAGTAGTACCGGCATATACCACGTTGTTGGAAAAGGAATAGCCCGGGAAAATAATTTCGATCAGACAAGAGAAAAGAAATATTTCCAGAAAATTATCAGAAAATATCAGAGTAAATATGAAGTAAAAATCTATGCCTATTGTATCATGTCGAATCATGTGCATATTATGATAGGGGCAGAGCTTCAGGTTTTATCTTTGTTCATGGCCAGGATCCTGGCAGAATACGCATTTTATTATAATTATAAACACAACCGTAATGGGCATGTGTTTCAGAATCGTTTTACAAGTGAATGTATTGAGACAGAATCTTATTTCTGGAATTGTCTTCGCTATATTCATATGAACCCGGTAAAAGCCGGAATGGTGGCGCATGCAGGAGATTACCGCTTCAGCAGTATGAAAGAGTTCTTTTCTGGGAAAGATCCGCTGATACATCCAGACAGTATACAACTAGTAAAACAGAGATTTTGTGATAGGATGTCTTTTGATGATTTCCATGGAAAGAGGAAGTACGAAATTTTCCAGGATACCTATGAGGAAATGGAGCAGCAGAGGATTGAGATTGCAGAAAGAATCGCAAGAGAAATGTATGCGCAGGCAAAGATGAATTATCTCAGCCAGGTGTTTGAAGAAAAAGAATATCGGGAAGAATATGTGGAAAGGATTCAACAGACACTGCATGTATCACAGCGCAAATCTAAACTTCTATATTCAAAAGTAAAAAATCAGGTAAAAAACAACTGACACAATTACACGGGGAATATTTCATAAAAGCACACCAGTTAGTTTAATTCCGGACGTAATACTTTTCAAAAGGATCACGTCCCCCATCAAATGTGTTATACTATACCCATCATCAAAAAGGAGGTCTACAACGATGGAAAGAACAAATGCATGGCTTGGCTATACACAGGAGCAGCTTGGAGAGCTGGAGCGCATCAACAATTTATACAAATGCTGCCTGGATGAGGGCAAGACGGAGCGGGAGTGCGTGAAAGCTGCTGTCCGCATTGCGGAGGAAAAGGGATACAGGGATTTAAAAGATGTCATTGAGAAGGGAGAATCCCTAAGAGCCGGAGACAAAGTCTATGCGGTGTGCATGGGCAAGAGCATACTCCTGTTCCACATGGGAGAACAGCCTTTGGAGAAGGGAATGAACATACTGGGCGCCCACATTGATTCCCCGCGTATTGACGTAAAGCAGAATCCTCTCTATGAAAGCGAGGAGCTGGCCTATCTGGACACCCATTATTATGGAGGGATAAAAAAATACCAGTGGGTGACTCTGCCGCTGGCTCTTCACGGCGTAGTGGCGAAAAAGGACGGGGCCGCCGTGGATATCTGCATAGGAGAGAAGGAGGATGAGCCTGTCTTTGCAGTGACTGACCTCCTTGTCCATCTGGCAGGAAAGCAGCTGGAGAAAAAGGCTAACATTGTCATAGAGGGCGAGAAGCTCGATCTCCTTGTGGGCAGCAGACCCCTGTCCGGAGAGAGCGGCGGGGAGGACGAAAAGGAAAAAGCGGGGAAAGAGGCGGTGAAACAGCAGATCATGCAGCTCCTGCGCGACAACTATGATATCGATGAGGAGGATTTCTGCTCCGCAGAGCTGGAGATCGTTCCAGCCGGACGGGCCCGGGACTGCGGCCTTGACCGCAGCATGATCATGGCCTACGGACAGGACGACAGAGTCTGCGCATTCACATCCCTGTTCGCCATGATGGACACGGCTGATCTGAAAAAGACCGCCTGCTGTATCCTTGTAGATAAGGAGGAGATCGGCAGTGTGGGCGCTACCGGCATGCACTCCAGGTTTTTTGAAAACACGGTGGCGGAGGTGCTGGCGCTCAGTGAGGGCGAGTCAGAGCTGAAGCTGCGCCGGGCCCTGCAGAATTCCAAGATGCTCTCCTCTGACGTGAGCGCTGCCTATGACCCCATGTACGCGGAAGTATTTGAAAAGAGAAGCTCTGCCTTCTTTGCCAAGGGGCTTGTGTTCAACAAATTTACCGGAAGCAGGGGAAAAAGCGGTTCCAATGACGCCAATGCGGAGTATCTGGCACAGATCCGGCGGGCTATGGATGACCGGAATGTTGCCTACCAGTTTGCCGAGCTCGGAAAGGTAGATGCGGGCGGAGGCGGGACTATCGCCTATATCATGGCAAATTACGGCATGGAGGTCATTGACAGCGGCGTGGCTGTCCTGTGCATGCACGCCCCCTGGGAGATCACCAGCAAAGCCGATGTGTACGAGGCGTATAAAGGGTATAAAGCATTTCTCCAGGAGATGTAATATGTCAGGCTTTGACGGAGCATTTCGGAAAAAGCAGGACCCGTGCATATTATTTGAGAACTTACTGGTTAAGGACTTGACGAACCATGGCAAAAACAGTAAAATATTATGTGCAAATTACTAGATGTTACTAGAAAGAAAAAATTTTAGGAGGTCATTGGAACATGGCAACAAAATGGGTTTATATGTTCACAGAAGGCAATGCGACCATGAGAAACCTTCTTGGCGGAAAAGGCGCCAACCTCGCTGAGATGACAGGCCTGGGACTCCCGGTACCGCAGGGATTTACCGTTACGACAGAGGCTTGTACACAGTACTACGAGGACGGAAGACAGATCAATGACGAGATCATGGATCAGATCATGGCTGCTATGGCTAAGCTTGAGGAGATCACAGGAAAGAAATTCGGAGACAAAGAGAATCCGCTTCTCGTTTCCGTTCGTTCCGGTGCAAGAGCTTCCATGCCTGGTATGATGGACACGATCCTGAACCTGGGATTAAATGAGGAAGTTGTTGAGACTCTGGCAGAGGCTTCCGGTAACCCGCGCTGGGCTTGGGACTGCTACAGAAGATTCATCCAGATGTACTCTGATGTAGTTATGGAAGTTGGTAAGAAATACTTTGAAGAGCTTATCGACAAGATGAAAGAAGAGAAAGGTGTTACACAGGATGTTGACCTGACAGCAGAGGATCTGAAGACTCTTGCAGGACAGTTCAAGGCTGAGTACAAAGAGAAGATTGGCTCTGACTTCCCGTCTGACGCTAAAGAGCAGCTGATCGGAGCTGTTAAGGCTGTGTTCCGTTCATGGGACAACCCGAGAGCAAACGTATATCGTCGTGACAACGACATCCCGTATTCATGGGGAACAGCTGTCAACGTACAGATGATGGCATTTGGTAACATGGGTGATGACTGTGGTACAGGTGTTGCCTTCACGCGTGATCCTGCTACAGGAGAGAACGGACTTTTCGGTGAGTTCCTGACAAACGCACAGGGCGAGGACGTTGTTGCCGGCGTGCGTACACCTATGCACATCGCAGAGATGGAAGAGAAATTCCCGGAGGCATTTGCTCAGTTCAAGAGCGTATGCAAGACTCTGGAGACACACTACAGAGATATGCAGGACATGGAGTTTACTGTAGAGCACGGCAAGCTGTACATGCTGCAGACACGTAACGGTAAGAGAACAGCTCAGGCTGCTCTTAAGATTGCCTGCGACCTGGTTGACGAGGGAATGAGGACAGAGGAAGAGGCTGTTGCAATGATCGATCCCCGTAACCTGGATACACTGCTCCATCCCCAGTTTGACACTGCTGCACTGAAGGCTGCTACTCCTATGGGCAAAGGTCTTGGAGCTTCTCCTGGAGCTGCCTGCGGTAAGGTTGTCTTCACAGCTGATGACGCTGTAGAGTGGGCTGCAAGAGGCGAGAAGGTTATCCTTGTTCGTCTTGAGACATCACCTGAGGATATCACAGGTATGAAGTCTGCTCAGGGTATCCTGACAGTCCGCGGTGGTATGACATCTCACGCAGCCGTTGTTGCCCGTGGTATGGGTGAGTGCTGCGTATCCGGATGCGGTGACATCGTTATGGACGAGGCAAATAAGAAATTCACACTTGGTGGAAAAGAGTTCCACGAGGGAGATGCTATCTCTATCGATGGTTCCACAGGTAATATCTACGACGGTATCATCCCGACAGTAGACGCTACGATCGCTGGTGAGTTCGGTCGTATCATGGACTGGGCTGACAAATACAGGACAATGAAAGTCCGCACAAATGCAGATACACCGGAGGACGCGAGAAAAGCTGCTGAGCTTGGCGCTGAGGGTATCGGACTTTGCCGTACAGAGCATATGTTCTTCGGCGAGGGAAGAATTGACGCATTCCGTGAGATGATCTGTGCTGAGACAGAGGAAGAGAGAGAGAAAGCTCTTGAGAAGGTCCTTCCGTATCAGCAGAGCGACTTCGAGAAGCTGTACGAGGCTCTGGAAGGCAACCCGGTAACGATCCGTTTCCTTGACCCGCCGCTCCATGAGTTCGTTCCGACAGAGGAAGAGGACATCAAGAAGCTGGCAGAGGCTCAGGGCAAATCCGTTGAGAGGATCAAAGAGATCATCGACAGCCTCCATGAGTTCAACCCGATGATGGGTCACCGTGGATGCCGTCTGGCTGTAACATATCCTGAGATTGCAAAGATGCAGACAAAGGCTGTTATCCGCGCGGCTATCAATGTACAGAAGGCTCATCCGGGCTGGAAGGTTCAGCCGGAGATCATGATCCCGCTTGTTGGCGATATCAAAGAGCTGAAATACGTGAAGAAATTCGTTGTTGAGACAGCTGACGCTGAGATCGCTGCTGCAGGAAGCGACCTGGAGTACGAAGTTGGTACGATGATCGAGATCCCGAGAGCTGCTCTTACAGCTGACGAGATTGCTGCAGAGGCTGATTTCTTCTGCTTCGGTACAAACGACCTGACACAGATGACATACGGCTTCTCCCGTGACGATGCAGGTAAGTTCCTTGACGCTTACTATGATGCTAAGATCTTCGAGAACGATCCGTTCGCAAAACTGGATCAGGTTGGCGTTGGCAAGCTGATGAAGATGGCTATCGACCTTGGAAAACCGGTTAATCCGAAGCTCCACGTAGGTATCTGCGGCGAGCACGGTGGAGACCCGAGCTCTGTAGAGTTCTGCAACAAGCTTGGTCTTGACTATGTATCCTGCTCACCGTTCCGTGTACCGATTGCTCGTCTGGCTGCTGCTCAGGCTGCGATCGCACAGAAGAAGAACTGATCACAGCAGAATATAGTGTGGTAAATAGAAAAGCCCGCCTCAGAGATGAGGCGGGCTTTTTATATGCTGTAGCTTATTTTCGTCTGACCAGACTGTCCGGTACCAGTCCTGTATTGTAATCCAGCTGCGGAGCTTCATAGTCCGGTTCCGCCCTCTGCCGGGTGTAGCCGGTGTAGTCCCAGGAGGGGGATGCCCCGTCCTTATACCAGGAGCGCTGTTCCCACCAGTAGCCCCGGAAAGGATCGCGTATCTGGTCCATGTGGGAGAGAAGACGCTTCATCATATTGTCCCTCACGGCGGAGGTGTTTTCTTCCAGAATGAGGTTGCGCATTTCAAAGGGGTCTGTCTCCAGGTCGTAGAACTCATCCTCAGACAGGAGGTTGATCACCAGCTTATAGCGCCCGTCATAGATACAGCGCATGGGCTGCCAGCCTCCGAAGCCGTCATGGTCGATCTCGTAGCGCCCGAATTCCATGAAGATATCCCGACGCGAGGGCTGCAGCTTTCCGCACACCAGCGGAAGCAGGCTTTCGCCCTGCAGCATCATGGGCTTTTCAAAGCCGAAGAAATCCCACACAGTGGCGGCAACGTCAATGTGTGAAACAGGCGTATCTATCACTCCAGTCCCCTGTCCCCACAGAATGAGAGGGATGTGGGTGATCTCCTCGTAGGCGGCAGGCCCCTTCGCGTAGAGACAGTGAGACTGCGCCATATCTCCGTGGTCGCTTGTGTACAGGATGGTGAAATCCTGCCCCAGGATTTCCCTGGCTGCATCTGTGACACGTCCGATCTCACTGTCCACAAAGCTGTTGCAGCCGAAAAGCTCCTTCATCCGGATCGAGAGAGCATCCCGGTCTTCAAATCTGCGAGGGCCGCTCCAGGCCTGCTGGTGAGACGGCTTGTCCTCCAGCGTGTCCCAGACGTTTTCCCGCTTGGGGAGGCAGAAATTGCTGTACATGCTGGCATAGGGCTCGGGACAGAGGGAGGGGTCATGCGGTTCATCATAGCTCAACACGAGGAAAAAGTCCTCTTTGCTGTGAGCCTTGATATAATCTATCGCGCGCTCTGAGCAGCGGTGAGCATAGGTTTTTTCGGCAGGCCAGCCCTCCCGGTACATGGTCTGGCTGTCCCGGGATTTCCGCCTGTCTTCTTCTGACAGCTCGTCCAGATAGTTCCTCATATCGTACCAGTAGTCAGGGTCCCATCCATCCGGGCAGACGCCTAGGCCGAAATAGTCTCCTCCGTCCAGATGCCATTTTCCGATATAACCGGTGGCAATTCCCCGGTCAGACAGGCGCTGTCCGATCGTCTTTACATTTGCGCCCAGGGCGAGTGAGTTGGCAAAGGAGCCGTTGACACAGGGATACTGCCCCGTGAAAAGGGCGCTCCTTGCCGGACCGCACACAGGCTGCGTAGTATAGGCTTTGTCAAATTTTATCCCCTCCCTGGCCAGGGAATCAAGGCAGGGGGTGGAGATGCCGCTGTTTTCATAGCAGCTTACCATATCAAGCCTCTGGGTGTCTGTCATGATCATAATGAATTGCTTCAATTTTGTGTCACTCCTTGTTTGGTTTTTCTTTTATTATACGGGTCATTCCTTTTGGTGTACATGGTGAAAGGGGAACGGGATATGGACAAATCAGAAGAAAAGAGATAAAATCCAGGTAGTGACCGCAGGAATTCAGGGGGATGGACAATACTATGTATACACAGACAGGATGGATGTGCCCGGAACCGGGACAGGTGAGGCTTAACGGGAAAGAGAAAATGACGCTGGTGAGCTGCGGGCGTTTCAGGCTGCTCCGCAGACAGATGGCGGAGACTGTCCGGCCGGATGGGAGACAGGACTGGCAGATCATCTATGTGAAGTCAGGAGCAGGAGATTACTGGACAGATGGAGAGTGCCGGCATGTCACGGAGGGACATATCATCCTTTACCGTCCGGGGGAGCCGCAGAGATACAGGAACGAGCTGGCAGACCAGCCGGATATATACTGGGTCCATTTTGCCGGGACTGAGGTGGACAGTGAGCTGGAAAGACTGGGATTTAGTCAGGGACATATCTTCTATGTGGGCAGCAGCCGGGAATACGACTGCCTGTTCGAGAAGATCATTGCAGAGCTGCAGGTAAAACAGTGTCATTTCCAGGAGCTGACAGAAGCGTATCTGAGGCAGCTGCTCAGCCTGTTCGCAAGGCACAGGGCGGTCCAGACAGGCGCGGCAGTGCGCCGTACAGCCGAGGTGGAGGCGGCGGTGCGCTGGTTCCACCAGAATTTCAGCCAGCCCTTCTGCGTGAGTGAATATGCAAAGTCCTGCGGCATGAGTCCCAGATGGTTTACACAGCAGTTTACACGCCAGATGGGAGTCAGTCCCCAGCAGTACCTGACAGGCGTGCGGATGGAGAAAGCCTGTGAGCTGCTCGCTCTGCCCGAGCCTGTCAGCGGGGTCAGTGAGCTTTTGGGTTATCAGAATCCACTGTATTTCAGCCGTGTTTTCAGAAAGCATATGGGGATGTGTCCGACAGAGTACAGAAAAAAATATTGCAGCAGTCCGGAACAGCCTTTTGTGGTATAATGATGGCAGACTGAAGGAGACAGGAGGAGCAGCTATGAAAGGGACAGAGTGGAAGGCCATACGTGGGGATATCACGGGGATCACAGATGTGGATGCCATTGTCAATGCGGCCAATACAAGCCTTTTGGGGGGAGGAGGTGTGGATGGCGCCATTCACCGAAGCGCCGGCCCCGGACTTCTGGAGGAGTGCCGCACTCTCCACGGATGCCCCACCGGGGAGGCGAAGCTTACAGGGGCTTACAGACTTTCATGTAAATATGTGATACACACGCCGGGGCCAGTCTGGCGGGGAGGGGGCCATGGAGAGAGGGAATTGCTGGCCTCCTGCTACAGGTCCTGCCTGGAGCTGGCTGTGGAGAACGGTGTGAGAAGGATTGCTTTTCCATCCATATCGACAGGCGTGTATCATTTTCCTGTGGAAGAGGCAGCCAGGATCGCCGTGGGCGCGGCTGAAAGATTTGTCAGGGAGTATCCGGGAAGGCTGGATTTAGTCGAGTGGGTGCTGTTTGATGACAGGACCTGGCGGATCTATACAAACGAGCTGGATAAAAGAATGGGGAAAGGCGAGGGAAACTGATTGGAAGCAGAGCAGAAGAGGAACGCATTAAAAACATATTTTGGATACGACACCTTTCGTCCCGGCCAGGAGGAGATCATAGACCAGATCCTCTCTGGGCGGGACGTGCTGGCTGTCATGCCCACTGGGGCAGGGAAATCCATCTGCTACCAGCTGCCGGCCCTCCTCCTGCCTGGAACGGCGATAGTTGTCTCTCCTCTCATCTCGCTGATGATGGACCAGGTAAAGGCACTCAATGAGGCGGGAGTGCATGCGGCCTATATCAACAGCTCCCTCTCGGAGAGGCAGACGGCCAGGGCGCTGGAGCTGGCGAAGGAGGGGCGGTACAAGCTCATCTATGTGGCGCCGGAGCGGCTGGAAACGCGGAGATTCCTGGATTTTGCCTGCCATGCGCAGATATCCATGATCACTGTGGATGAGGCCCACTGCATTTCCCAGTGGGGACAGGACTTCAGACCCAGCTATGTACGGATACGCTCCTTTGTCCGCCAGCTTCCCCTGCGGCCGGTGGTCTCTGCCTTCACGGCCACGGCTACAGAGAAGGTCAGGCAGGATATCCTGACCTCCCTTGAGCTGGTCCGCCCCTGTGAGACGGTAGCCGGGTTTGACAGGCCAAATCTTTATTTTGAGGTGCAGAGGGCCAGAGATAAGAAGGAGCGGGTGCGCCGGTACCTGGCAGAGCACAGCCGGGAGAGCGGGATTATTTACTGTGCCACGAGAAAAGCGGTGGATGAGCTGTATCTCTGGCTGGAAAATGCCGGGTTTTCCGTAGGGAGATACCATGCCGGCATGAGTGCCGACGCGAGGAGGCGGAGCCAGGAGGACTTCATATATGACCGCACCCGTGTGATCATTGCCACCAATGCCTTCGGGATGGGCATTGACAAGTCCAATGTCCGATTTGTGCTCCACTATCATATGCCCCAGAGCATGGAGAATTATTACCAGGAGGCCGGGAGGGCCGGCCGTGACGGAGAGCCGGCGGAGTGCATCCTCTACTACTCACCGCAGGACACTATGATCGGGCGGCTTCTGCTGGAGAGCAGGGAGCTGGATGAGGAGTACACAGAAGAGGAGAGGAGGATGATACGTGAGCAGGACGCGGTGCGGCTGCGGAAAATGGAGGGCTACTGTACCACCACAGGATGCCTGCGCGCATACATTCTCCGCTATTTCGGAGAAAGTGCGGAGGACAGTTGCGCAAGCTGCGGAAATTGTATGACGGAATTTGAGCAGATGGACGCCACGGAGGCGGCTGCTGATGTGGTCCGGTGTGTGCGTGCCTGCGGTCAGCGATTTGGCCAGAGCATGATCGCGGGCACACTCCTGGGAGAGAGCACAGCCAGGATACGGGACAGAGGCATGGATAAGAGCCCTGTCTACGGAAAGCAGAGCAAGCTGGGAAAGGCCCGCGTGCAGGATGTGATCCGCACCATGCTGGAGAGAGGGTACCTCTGTCAGTCAAAAGATAAGTATTCACTTCTGAGGCTGACAGAGAGCTCGGAAAGACTGCTGGAGCAGACGCAGCCCTTCTGCATTTCTTATAAGAGGGAAGAGGAGAAGGCGGGGAGGAAGACGAAGGCGTCCGGGGCCCCGGGAGGCCGGTCTGACCAGGTGGCTGACCTGACCGAAGGGCAGCAGGCGCTCTTTGAGGAGCTGAGAAAAACGCGCATGCTGCTTGCTGGCAGGAAAAGGATCCCTCCTTATATGGTGGCCTCGGATAAGACTCTGAGGGATATGTGTGTCAGGAGGCCCCGCAGCCAGGAGGAGCTGCTGGATGTAAATGGAATGGGGGAGAAAAAGGTAAAGCAGTATGGGGAGGCGTTCCTGAAGGTCCTTCTTGGCTATGGACCGTAAACTGCTGGGAAAATCGCCGGCATCATGTTATGATTAAAGAATAGGAAAACGGCATCCGGGCATCTGACATCACAAAATGAATGAGAATCATGGAGGAGAGAACAGTGAAATACGCAGACGCGAATGTGATCAAGATCAAACATGCAGTACTGGAGGAGGTGGCGAGGCTTGCCTTTGCGGGGGAGCTGGAAGAGAGAAAGGAAGACATCCCATTTACCCTGATA
The DNA here is from genome assembly GCF_002160985.1 of Lachnoclostridium sp. An118. Classification (GTDB taxonomy): domain Bacteria; phylum Bacillota; class Clostridia; order Lachnospirales; family Lachnospiraceae; genus Claveliimonas; species Claveliimonas stercoravium. The sequence continues at coordinate 69,401 of NZ_NFLQ01000015.1, forward strand.
CCGGGACCCACGGCTCAGTTCCGCTGCTGTATCTACAAGGAGAGGGAGATCATCCGGCAGAGAGTGAGGCTGGCGGAAGGGAAGGCACCGGGACCGGTGGACGACGGGAATGTGATCCAGGTCATCAGCTCCGCCTGTGAGGACTGCCCTATTTCCAGCTATACAGTTACGGAGAATTGCCAGAACTGTCTGGGAAAGGCATGCATGAATGCCTGTAAATTCGGAGCGATCGAGAGGGGGCGTCACCGCACCCACATCGATGCCTCCAAGTGCAAAGAGTGCGGCAGGTGCGCCGAGGAATGTCCCTACAATGCCATCGCCCATTTGAAACGTCCCTGTAAATTCAGCTGCCCGGTGGACGCTATCTCCTATGATGAGTACGGCATCTCCGTCATTGATGAGGAAAAATGTATCCGGTGCGGAAGATGTATCCACAGCTGTCCGTTTGGGGCTATCGGATCCAGGACATGGATCGTGGATGTGATCGAGGCTATCAGGGCAGGAAAGCATGTGTATGCCATGGCTGCCCCGGCTACAGAAGGGCAGTTCGGCCAGGAGATCACCATGGCAAGCTGGCAGAACGCCATGAGGGAGCTGGGCTTCACTGAGTTTGTGGAGGTGGGGCTGGGCGGAGACCTGACGGCCAAGAGCGAGGCGCAGGAGTGGCTGGAAGCCTATGAAGAGGGAAAGAAAAAGGTGACATCCTGCTGTCCGGGATTTGTCAATATGGTGCGCAGGCACTATCCGGAGCTGGATGGCGCCGTGTCCACCACCGTGTCCCCCATGTGCGCTGTGTCCAGGCTGATCAAGGCAAAGGACCCGGAGGCGGTGACTGTGTTCATCGGCCCCTGTATCGCCAAGAAGTCCGAGGTAGTGGACCAGAAGATTGAGGGAAACGCAGATTACGTGCTTACATACAGTGAGATCCGGGCGATGATGCGGGCAAAGGGCGTGAGGCTGGAGCCGGCGGAAAATACGTACCAGGAGTCCTCTGTATTTGGAAAGCGGTTTGGCAATTCCGGCGGCGTCACAGCGGCCGTGCTGGAGAGTCTGAAGGAATCTGGCAGCGATGCGGATATCAAGGTCCGCAGGGCAAACGGGGCGGCAGAGTGCAAGAAGGCGCTGCTCCTCTTAAAGGTGGGCCGGCTCCCGGAGGACTTTATCGAGGGCATGGCCTGCGAGGGCGGCTGCGTGGGAGGCCCCAGCTCCTTTAAAGACCAGATGCTGGCGAAGAAGTCAAGGGATGCGCTGATCCAGGAGGCGGATGACAGGGGCATCTATGACAACCTGAAAAATTACGACGAGACATCCTTCTCTATGCACAGGTAGGAGAGACGGGAGGAGAAAAATGAAGGAAACGATCAGCATTAAGGACATCAAAGGCATCAGGATCGGACAGACAGAGGACCCGGAGGGAGGCACCGGCTGTACGGTCTTCCTCTCGGAGGCCGGGATGGCGGCGGGAATGGACGTGCGGGGCGGCGGTCCTGCGTCCAGAGAGTCAGAGCTTCTGAAGCCCCTGGCGGCTGCCCAGGAGATCCATGCCATCGTGCTGGCCGGGGGAAGCGCCTTTGGGCTGGGAGCTGCCGATGGCGTGATGCAGTATCTGGAGGAGAGAGGGATTGGATTTGACGTGGGAGTGACGAAGGTTCCCCTTGTTTGCCAGTCGGACCTTTTTGACCTCACAGCGGGTGATCCCGGAGTCAGGCCGGACCGGGCCATGGGCTATGAGGCCTGCCTGCGGGCTGAGGAGGAAAACTACAGAGACGGAAACTATGGCGCGGGCTGCGGTGCCACTGTGGGGAAATTTGCGGGCATGGACTACTGCATGAAGTCCGGTATCGGCAGCTGTGCCCTTCAGGTCGGAGAGCTCCAGGTGGGTGCCGTGGTGGCTGTCAACGCCCTGGGCGATATCTACGACTGGAGAAGCGGCCAGAAGCTGGCCGGTCTGCTGGCGGAGGACAGGCGCTCCTTCCGCCGGACAGAGGACCTGATGTATGCGGATACCCGGACAGTAGAGAATAAATTTACGGGTAATACGACGATCGGCGTTGTCATCACAAATGCCGATTTCCAGAAGGCTTCTCTCTGTAAGATCGCGGGCATGGCCCAAGACGGCTACGCCCGCTCCATAAGACCGGTCCACACCACAGCGGACGGAGACAGCATTTACGCCGTCTCAGTGAGAGACGCTGAGGGGAAGAAAGTGTCTGCAGACCAGGATTTGGTGGGAACGCTGGCAGCGGAGGTGATGAGCGAGGCCATCACCGCGGCAGTGAAAAGCGCCCGGAGCGCTTATGGGCTTCCTGCCTGGGAGGACATTTCATAGAACAGCAGATTGTGCTCCCCGCGTCAATATGGTAAACTGTAGGAAAAACAGAAGAAAAGACAGGGGGATACTATGCCAGTATTTGATTTCAATAACACGCCGGAGGAGTCAAAGGCTCCCCGGTGTACCTATACAGTCTTTTACTCCAGCCACTCTCAGGCGGGGCCTGAGCATCCCATGCTCGTGCTGGACAACAGCGCCGGAAAGCTGAAGCACCACTCAAACGGCGCTTTTACCAACCCGGTCCGGAAGACAGCCTTTGAGTTTAAGACGGAGGAGGGCACAGTCAGCGCGGATATCCTGCAGATCGACGCCCGCTTTGTGAGCCTGCTGAAATGGCTGGGGGAGAACCACATCAACGTGCGCCTCTCCGGTGTGGTCCGGGAGGACGGCTACGCTGTGTACAAGATACGTGAGATTGCTTTTGGAGGGGGAGCCAAGCTGTCAGCAGAGGATGGATTCCTGCAGTTTATGATCGAGCGCCTTCTCTCCAGCGATGCGCCCTCGGAGGAGGAGCCCGATGAGGACGAGGAGGAGACTGGGGACAGCATGAAGCTGACCAGCATCCAGAGCATTACGGATTTCATGAACTGTGCGGGGAGGACCCTGCCCGACAACATCCGGCTCTGGGCCAGGAGGAACCTGGCTGTAGCCCGGTCCAACGAGGTGTCCGCAGAGGAGCGTCGCCATGCCCAGAGAGCGCTCTCTATTATGATGAACATCCAGTGGAAGGGGAACTATTTTGAGTCCATCGACCCGGTGGAGGCCCGCCGTATCCTGGATGAGGAGCTCTACGGCATGGAGCAGGTGAAGCAGCGTATCATCGAGACCATCATCCAGATAAACAGGACCCATACCCTGCCCGCCTACGGCCTGCTGCTTATCGGGCCTGCCGGGACGGGAAAGTCCCAGATCGCCTATGCAGTGGCCAGGATACTGAAGCTGCCCTGGACTACCCTGGATATGAGCTCCATCAATGACCCGGAGCAGCTCACCGGAAGCTCCAGGATCTACGCCAACGCCAAGCCCGGGATCATCATGGATGCCTTTTCCATGGCAGGGGAGTCCAACCTGGTCTTTATCATCAATGAGCTGGACAAGGCGGCTGCAGGGAAAGGGAACGGCAATCCGGCGGATGTGCTCCTGACCCTCCTGGACAACCTGGGATTTACGGACAACTATATCGAGTGCATGATCCCCACGGTGGGCGTATATCCCATCGCCACCGCCAACGACAGGGAGCAGATCAGTGCGCCTCTCATGTCCAGGTTTGCCGTCATCGAGATACCGGACTACACGCCGGAGGAGAAGAAGGTCATCTTCTCAGAATACGCCCTCCCGAAGGTGCTGAAGAGGATCGGCATGGAGAAGGAGGAGTGCAGCCTGACACAGGACGGCCTGGAGGCTGTCATTGACCTGCACAGGAACACGAGCGGTATCCGGGACCTGGAACAGGCTGCGGAGCACATTGCCGCCAACGCTCTGTATCAGATTGAGGTGGACCATGTGAGGTCTGTCACGTTTGATGCTAAAATGGTGCGAAGGCTCCTCGGGTGATCGCGGAAAAATAAAAGGGAACAGTCCGGAATGAATATGGATTTCCGGACTGTTCTGCTATCCGAAAGGAGAGAGCGGACAGAGTATGACAGATTTAAACTGGACAGCCTGCTATCTGATCCTGGTCAATATAGCTGCGTTTGCGGCATTTGGGATTGACAAGAGGAAGGCTGTCAGACACAAGTACCGGATCCCGGAGGCCACTCTGCTGGGACTGGCCCTCATAGGAGGGGCCGCCGGAGCTCTGGCGGGCATGCACCTGTTTCACCACAAGACAAGGAAGCCTTTGTTCCGGGCCATCCCGGTGCTGCTGGCAGCCCAGATAGTGCTTTTGCTCTTCTTCTAAAGCCCTGCCTGAAGCTGCCGGGAGAAGGACGGACCGAACAGGGAAAGAAGACGAAATATAGACAGAAAAACAGAGGAGACATACGGCTATGGGGAATACAATAGAGATCAGGGATCTTTCCGCAGGGGAGCTGGACGTCTATGCCCGGCTGACGGAGGCCCAGCTCCTGAACAGGGACAGGCCGCAGGATGGGCTTTTCATCGCAGAGAGCCCCAAGGTCGTCAGGAGGGCCCTGGACGCAGGCTATGAGCCGGTCTCCATTCTGACAGAGGACAGACATATAAACGGGGAGGCGCGGGAGGTGCTTGAAAGATGCCCGGATATCCCGGTTTACACGGCACCCTTTGAGGTGTTGACACAGCTCACCGGATACAAGCTGACCCGGGGACTTCTCTGCGCCATGCGCCGCAGGCCTCTGCCCCGGGTGGAGGAGCTGTGCAGGGACGCGCGCCGCATCGCCGTCCTGGAAAATGTCATGAATCCCACTAACGTAGGCGCCATCATCCGGTCTGCGGCTGCTCTCAATATGGACGCAGTCCTCCTGACGCCGGGGTGCAGCAACCCTCTGTACCGGAGGGCGGCCCGGGTCAGCATGGGGACGGTCTTCCAGATCCCCTGGACCTTCCTGGGGGAAGAGGAGGCGGGGGCCTGGCCACGGGAGGGGATGGACTATCTGAAATCCCTGGGATTTTCCACTGCCTCCATGGCTCTCCACGATGAGTCCGTGGACATCGACGACCCGGTCCTCCGTCAGGAAGAAAAGCTGGCCCTCATTCTCGGGACCGAGGGGGAGGGACTGCAGGAGGAGACCATAGCCGCCTCGGATCACACCATCAAGATCCCCATGAGTCACGGCGTGGACTCCCTGAATGTGGCGGCTGCCAGCGCGGTAGCCTTCTGGGAGCTGGGAAGATGACTGGAAGGAGGAAGATGAGATGCGGATAGCAGTGCTTTCGGACACTCACGGGCTTCTGCGCCCGGAGGTGAAGAAGATCATCGGGACATGTGAGGCAGTGCTCCATGCGGGGGATATCAATTCCCGGAAGGTCATTGATGAGATGAAGGACGCAGCGTCTCCGGACGTGCCCTTTTATATTGTGAGGGGGAACAATGACAAGGAGTGGGCCCGGTCCCTTCCCCTTTATCAGGAGTTCAGCCTGGCCGGGATGAATTTCTATATGGTGCACAGCAAGAGAGATATCCCGGAGGATTTGGGCGACAGGCAGATTGTTATTTTCGGACATTCCCACAAATATCTGGAGGAAATCCGGGACGGGCGTCTCTGGCTTAATCCGGGGAGCTGCGGAAAGAGGCGGTTCAACCAGGATATCACCATGGCAGTCCTGACTGTCCGGGAGGACGGCTGGCATGTGGAGAGGATCGATATTCCCCACGAAGCCGTCCTGGATAAAGGCCCAGGGAGGCGGAGGCAGGAGAAAGAACACGGAGCAGATGACAGGCCAGATTGCGGGGCAGATACCACCATAGGATACTATGACAGGCACGCGGAGGAGTTCCTGTCTGACACAGCCGGAGCTGATCTCTCGGAAATCCAGGATATCTTCCTTGATCTTCTCCCGGAGAAGGCGCTGATCCTGGATTTTGGCTGCGGGTCAGGAAGAGACGCGAAATATTTCCTGAAAAGGGGATACCGCGTGGAGGCAGCGGACGGTTCTGTCAAAATGTGCAGGGCGGCGGAAGAGCTTGCGGGGATTCCCGTAAGACAGATGCGTTTTCAGGAGCTGAGGGAGGAGAAAAAATACGATGGGATCTGGGCCTGCGCCTCTGTCCTCCACCTGTCAAAGGACGAACTTGGGGATGTTTTTCAGAGGATGAGCAGGGCTCTGAAAGGCGGCGGGATCCTCTACGCATCCTTTAAATACGGTTCCTTTGAGGGGGAGAGGAGGGGGCGGCATTTTACAGACTTTACCGAGGAGTCCTTTCAGGCCTTCAGCGGGCGGCTGGAGGAGCTGTCTCTGGAGAGGATGTGGCTGACAGAGGATGTGAGACATGGAAGGAGCGGCGAGGCATGGCTCAATGTCTTGTTGCGGAAAGAGGATTTGGATTGACAATCCAGTGATATAGGAGAAAAACAGAGTAGGAAAGGAAGTGTTCACTATGAGACTGTTTATCGCCATACGTCTCTCCGACGGCATGCAGAAGGCCCTGGTGTCCTGCATGCACGATCTGAAGAAGCAGGGGGTGGAGGGAAACTATGTCCCCGCCCAGAACCTGCACATGACGCTGGCCTTTATCGGGGAGTATGACGATCCGGGAAAGGTAAAGGAAGTGATCGGGAAGGTGCCTCTGCCCGGCTTCAGGCTGGCCCTCTCCGAGAAGGGGAATTTCGGCAACATCCTGTGGGCCGGGGTGAAGGGAAACCAGAAGCTGAAGGCCTATGTGAAGGAGCTGAGGGAGGCCCTGAAGGAGAATGGGATTCCCTTTGAAAATGACAGGTTTGTGCCCCACATCACGCTGGTCCGGAAGATTTCCGCCCAAAAGCCCTACCAGGTCCATCTCCCGAAGGCAGAGATGACGGTGGAGAGAGCGTCTCTCATGAAATCGGAGACGAAGAACGGAAAAGTGGTTTACCGGGAGCTATAGGGCATGGATGAAGACAAGTGGGACAGGCTTTTAAAGATACGGACAGCCGGGCGGGACGACTCGCAGGCGGACCAGTACCGGTATCCCTATGAGCCCACGCCCTACTCTGTGCTGGAGAGGCTGGCCAATTCCGGGTATATCCGGAAGAGGAACACACTGCTGGATTACGGCTGCGGCAAGGGGCGGGTGGATTTCTTTCTGGCCTGGCAGACAGGGTGCCGGACGATTGGCGTGGAGTACGACGAGAGGATATTTGAAAAGGCGCGGGACAATGCGAGGACGGCAGCCCGGGCGGAGAGAACAGAGTTTGAGCTGGCGGATGCGGAGCATTTTCCGGTTCCTGAGCAGGTGGACCGGATTTATTTTCAGTGACTATAAAGGAGGACAATATGGCCAGGATCAGGATCATAAAGAAGAATGACGAGTTCAATTCAGAATATGACATTGGCGACATTTTTGAGATAACAGGCACCTGGTACGGGGGCGTGCACATTACCGGGAAGTCGGGAATCCCGGTTTCCCTGGATAAGGATGAGTATATGGAGCTGGACACAGAGCCTGAGCCGGATGATGAGGAAAACAAAGAGCCAGATGAGGAAAATGCAGAGCCGGGTGGCGAGACGGCCGGGGAGAAGACCGGGGAAAGGGCTCCAAAGAGGGATATCCGGGCAGGCGACATTGTGCGGCATTTTAAGAGGGAGTGGGTGTCTCAGGAGACATCAGAGTATCTCTACAAGGTGCTTGCCTTTGCGCAGCACACGGAGACGGGGGAGCGTCTGGTGATCTACCAGGCTCTGTACGCCCCGTTTAAGATCTGCGCCAGGCCTTACGCCATGTTCATGAGTCTGGTGGACAGAGAGAAGTATCCGGATGTAAAGCAGACATACCGGTTTGAGAAGCTGGAGGTGTGAGACGGTGGCACAGGAAAAGACAAAGGAGCTGTACAGGCTCCTCCTTGAGAAGGGATATCCGAAGGAGTTCTGCGCTGAGATCGCCTGCAAAAATATGAATACAGACTTCACAGCAGGCAGGATGCTGGGATATCTGCACCGGGTCGGCAATCCCAGGATCGAGGACCTGGTGGATGAGATGCTGGCAATCTTAAGCGACAGGCAGCAGATCATGCAGAAGAAGGAGATGGAGCAGGCCCAGGCAGTGATGAATGATGTGTACAGGAATGGACTGTAGAGTCAGAAGACAGAAGCAGCAGAAAGAAGCAAGAAAAGGGGAGGTGAGCCTTTATGGCGCTCTACGCATTAGGAGACCTGCATCTGAGCTTTCAGGCCGACAGATCCATGGATAAATTCGGGAGAGTGTGGCGGCACCATGAGCGCAAGATTGAGAAGTATGTCCGGCAGATCGTAAAGCCGGAGGATACACTTGTGCTCACCGGCGACCACTCCTGGGGGAGGAAGCTGCCCGAGTGCCGGGAGGACCTGGCGTTTATAGAGAGGCTTCCCGGCCGCAAGATCCTTCTTCGGGGAAACCACGATATGTTCTGGGACGCAAAGAAGACGGAGAGTCTGAATGAAGAATTTAAGGGTAGGCTTTTTTTCCTCCAGAATAATTTTGCGGTATACCAGGATCACGCCCTGGTGGGAACGAAGGGCTGCACATTTGAGGGCCCCTTCTATCTGGACGGCAGGGGCCGCATCCTGGGATGGGATGAAGAGAGCGAGGCCCGGGCAAAGAAGCTGGTGGCAAGGGAGATGACCCGGCTGCGCAGCTCTTTTTCGCAGGCCCGGGATGCTGGTTACCGGAAGTTCATTATGTTCCTGCACTACCCGCCCACCAGCATACTGGAGGAGACTTCCCCCTTCACAGAGATAGCGGAAGAGTATCAGGTGACCGCTGTCGTGTACTCCCACTGTCACGGGGAGAGCCGCTTCGGGGACAGCATCCGGGGAGAATACCGGGGTATCCGGTACATGCTGGTGTCGGGCGATTGTCTGGGCTTCCGGCCGGCGGAGGTGCTGCCTTAGGGGGAAACCCTGCAAGCCGGTTTTCCTTTTGGGGACGTTTTGGTCTCCTGCCGTGAAAAATCCGTTCAAAAAGGCGGCTCCATGTGATAAAATAGGCTGGAAAACAACAGGGAGGATTTTGAAGATGAAAATAGCAGTGACCTATGATAAGGGAAACATATTTCAGCATTTTGGAAGGACAGAAGCTTTTAAAGTGTACCAGGCGGAAGATGGCAAGGTGGTTTCCAGCGAGATACTTAGCTCCAACGGCACCGGCCATAGCGCGCTGGCCGGACTTCTGGCAGACCAGTCGGTGGATGTGCTGATCTGCGGCGGCATCGGCGAGGGAGCCCAGGCAGCCCTTAAGGAGGCGGGCGTGGAGCTGTGCGCCGGCGCCGAGGGAGACACGGACCAGGCAGTGGAGGCCTATCTGAGAGGAGAGCTTGTCTCCACAGGGGCAAACTGTGACCACCATCACGGGGAGGAGCACGACTGCGGAGAGCACGGAGAGGCTGAAGAGGGGCATTCCTGCGGCGGTGGCTGCGGGTCAGGCTGCGGTGGCGGCTGCGCGGGCGGATGCGGCTCACAGCCGGCCATCACCGGGCGTAATGTGGGAAAGACATGCCGCACCCACTACAGAGGGACCTTCGATGACGGGACCCAGTTCGACTCTTCCTATGACAGGGGAGAGCCGCTGGAATTTATCTGCGGCGCAGGCCAGATGATCCGGGGATTTGATCAGGCTGTGGCTGACATGGAGGTGGGACAGGTGGTGGATGTCCACCTGATGCCGGAGGAGGCCTACGGCATGCCGGACCCCAGCGCTGTCTTTACAGTTGAGATTGCCCAGCTCCCGGGCTCAGAAGAATTGGAGGCAGGGCAGCAGGTGTATCTGACCAATCCATACGGACAGCCATTCCCGGTGAAGGTGGTGGCTAAGGATGAGACCACGGTCACCTTTGATGCCAACCACGAGATGGCGGGCAGGGAGCTGAACTTCCGGATCGAGCTGGTGGAGGTAAGATAGGCAGGATGGGATGCGTATATTTTGTCCGCCACGGACAGACTGTGTGGAATGTGGAGAATAAAATCTGCGGCGCCACGGATATTGAGCTGACAGAGCTGGGACACCGGCAGGCCGTTGAGACTGGAGAGAAGATACTGGCGGAGGGGATACAGGCCGATGAAATCCTGTACTCCCCCCTTGTCCGGACGGCTGAGACAGCCCGCCACATCTCGGAGATCACCAAGATCCCCCGGCGGATGGAGCCCCGCCTGAGGGAGCAGAATTTTGGAAAGTGGGAGGGGACATCCCGACACGGAGCCGAGTTCCAGAAGGCGAAGGAGGACTTCTGCTGCCGCTATGACGGCGGGGAGTCCATGCTGCAGCTGGCCCAGAGAGTCTATGACCTGCTGGACGAGATTAAGGCAGAGGCAGAGGAAAAGACCTATATCCTGGTGGCACACAACGGGATTTCCAGAGTGATCCAGTCCTATTTTTTTGATATGACAAATGCGGAGTACGCTGCCTTTGGTGTGGAAAACTGCGCAGTGCGCAGGTATGTATTCTAAGTTATTTCTTTAACTGAAAATATGCTGCAAAACGGGAGGGGACGCTGATGAGAGACTCAAAAGCGCCCTCTTCTTTAATGCACCCGTTTTCCATATAAAGGATTTTGTCATACTTTTTCAGCAGGTCCTCATCCAGATGGTGAGTGACTGTGATGAGAGTCAGATCCTGCAGCTTTAACAATCTGTTTTCAATATCATACGCTGTCTGCCTGTCAATGGCGGAAGTACCCTCATCTAATATGAGGATGGGCTTGCTCCTGATCAGGGCGCGGGCGACTGCGATCCGCTGCTTCTGCCCGCCGGAGAGGTTTGAACCGTTTTCTCCGACCTGATACTGCAGGCCCTCCGGAAGCCCTGACAGGAATTCGGTCAGTCCGCTCTCATCCGTGGCTTTTTTGATCATTTCCCCGGGATAGTCCTCATGCAAGCAGATGTTATCGTATATGGACTCGTCAAACATGTAAATATTCTGATGGATCGTCGATGACAGCTGTGCCACCGTATCCGGGTCTGTCCTGTGAAGCTCCGTATTGTCATACAGGATTTCCCCTCTGTATGTGGAGTAGCAGCCGGACAAAAGCTTGATAAGTGTACTCTTTCCGCAGCCGCTCTTCCCGACAAGGACATATTTCTTTCCTCTTTCAATGGTACAGTTCACACCGGATAAGACCTCCTTCTGACCGTCGTAAGAAAAGGAAAGCTCGTTTGCGCATATGCAGTTCTGACAGGAGGCCGGGACTCCTTTCCTGGACAGAGCCGCAGGGAAATTTGCTGTCTCTTTCAGCTTTTCGATGATCGGCTGCATGCTTTTCATCTTGGGAATGTTCGTAAATATCATGACAAGAGGGTTGGCCAGATTGCTGCTCACCTGTACCATGCCTAACAGGGTTCCCACAGTTATGCGTCCGGTAATGATAAAATACGCGGATAGAAAAAGGACTACGATCTGAACCATAAGGGAGAGAAATGCGGACACCCCTTCGTTTAGCGCGAGCAGCCTGTCAACGCTGTATTTAGACCGGGCTGTCTCTTTATTTTCTCTGTCAAATCTCTGCGCGGCGTACTCTTTCATGGAATAGGACTTTATGACCTCAAATCCGGACAGAATGTCTTTCAGGCTGACTGTGAAGGCTGCCAGCTTGGAGGAAAAGCTGTTCTGCCTTATCTCCAGCGACCTGCCAAGCAGACCTGGAATGAGGAACATGACTGCAATTGCCATGGTTACAAAAATTGTGACAATGAGGTCAAAGCAGATCATCAGCACAAAGGAGGAGATGAATATGACCGTGTACTGCACGACCTCGAAAAGAGGCAGCAGAAAATTCTCCTCCAGCATTTTCACATCATTTGTCATGACAGAAATGTAATCCGCGGTATTTTTCCTGTAAAAATCTTCCATATTCCGAGCCATCGTTCCCCGGAACATATCTGAGCGGATCTGGTAAATGATCCGGCAAACCACCTTTTTGCTGAGCAGAGACTGGAGATAGAGAAACATCCCCAGCAGCGCAAAATAGGCAATGGAAAATACAACAATCTGCAGAAACTGCCGGATATCTCTTTCAACAGCTATATCAAGCAGCTGCTGGAGAAGGACAGCCATGAAAACATACCCTAAAGAGGCGATCACGCTTGTGAAAAGTGTCAATGCAAATAAAATTTTATTTTGTTTTATATAAGGTCTCATAAATTCCTCCTTTATTTATACATGTAGCATGTATGTATATAGGTAAAAATAAAACTGCCAAAAGGCAATCTTATTTTCCTATGCATGCTGTCTGCACAGCTCAACGATTTCATCGTCAATCACCGGAAGTCCCAGCTTGTCCATGATGTTTTTGATCATTAAAAATTTTTCCCATGTCTCCTCCGGTGTCATTGGATATATGGTGGGGATGGACCAGAAATTTGTTAAAAGGACAAACAGCTCTGCCAGCAATTTTGCGTGCTCTGTCTTTATGGAGCCATCCTGTATCCCTTCCTCTATCAGCTCCTGGTACATGGGCGCCAGCTCCTGATTGCTTTCCACCAGCTTCTTCAGAAAGGCCGGACTTCCCATAAGCTGCATGGAGGCCATGCTCAGCTGATGGTGTTCGGTGTCATCAAAGGACGTTTTCAGAACAAATTTCAGCTTTTCCAGGCCATTCAGCTCTGTGTGCTCTTTGGCCCTTTCAAAGGGATTGCTCTCATTAAAAAGCTTTTCACATAAAGCGTCAAACACTTCTTCCTTTGACTTGAAATGATGGTAAAAGGCCCCTCTTGTCAGGCCGCCCATTTCACCGATGATGTCTAATACGGTTGTTTCCTCGTACCCTTTTTCCAAAAATAATTTTAAAGAAGCGTCTAGGATTTTCTGGACTGTTTCCTCCGGATATTTGTTTCGCGGCAAGAGCCCACCTCCTTACATGCATTGTGTATGTATATCGTATCATGCATGTTGCATGTATGTCAATAGGATTTTCGTGCTTTCAACTCTGGACTGCTGATATTGGATCATACGAAAAGGGACAATCATATTATCACGATAACGTTGCTGTTGTTCCGATAAAAGGGTATATTATTACGTGAGGAAAATTATGAGTTGTATATTTTGACGTTGGATAACTTGTTAAATCTGACTTTTGAATTTTATCTCAATGAGTTTATCGGGAAAAGGACGGGCATATTCTGGGGGAATATACGTTGAAAGGAATATATGATAAGATGTGGAGTGTTATCTCCTAACAATCAGAAAAACAATCATAAAAAAATACGATTGATTTTCTGCGCGTTTTTGGCTATAATATAAATAGTAAGATTGGAAAGGAAGCGCTGTGTATGCGTGAAACGAGAACAACGGAGTTCAAGGAAAAGATTACAAATACATTTTTAAAAACAGTAAGTGCCTTTTCGAATTACGAAGGTGGAGAAATCTATTTTGGTATTGATGACAACGGCAATATCAAAGGATTGCCGGATGTAAAACAAGCGTGCCTGGACATTGAAAACAAAGTTAATGACAGCATTACTCCGCAGCCCGATTACACATTGGAATTGCAGAATAATGATAGAACGATAAAATTGACTGTAAAAAGTGGGAGTCATAAGCCATATTTATATAAATCAAAAGCCTACAAACGAAATGATACTGCAACAATAGAGGTTGACACACTGGAGTTGTCAAGACTGATTTTAGAAGGGAAAAATATTAGATTTGAAGAATTGCCCTGTGAAGATCAAGAACTGACGTTTGATATTTTATGCGAAAAATTAAAAGAATATATTCAGATTGAAACTTTTAATCAAGATACCTTGAAAACGCTGAATTTATATAACAGCGCCACTGGATATAATAATGCAGCTGGTATTTTGGCTGATAAAAATCATTTTCCGGGAATTGATATTGTGAAATTCGGTGAAAACATCAGTGTGATCCATAAGAGAGCAACATTTGATCATATATCCATTTTGGAAGTCTACGAAAAGACGGCAGAGGTGTTCAAGGATTATTATGAATATGAAGAAATACAAGGCCCTGAAAGGAAAAAGATAGAAAAAATACCGGAGGCTGCCTTTCGAGAAGCGATTGCAACCGCACTGATCCACAGAGCGTGGGATGTGGATTCGCAGATTAAAGTTTCGATGTTTGATGACAGGATAGAAATTGTTTCTCCGGGAGGATTGCCTTCTGGAATAAGAGAAGATGAATATTTATCGGGGAAACTTTCGGTTTTAAGAAATAGAAATCTGGCAAATGTATTTTACAGGCTGGGGTTTGTCGAAATATTCGGCACAGGAATCACAAGGATAAAACAGCTCTATGAAGAAGGCTTGATACAGCCGGATTTTGAAGTGTCGGAAAACACAATCAAGATTGTACTTCCGGTTTTTGAGAAAAACCTGAATTTAACGGAAGATGAAAGAAAAATATATAAGCTTTTAAGTCGGACAATGTTGAAATCAATTAGCGAAATAGCTCCTTATGTGGAGTTTGGAAAATCAAAGACAACACAGTTACTGAAACAAATGGGTAAAAAAGGCGTCGTGAAAATTGAAGGAAGGGGAAGAGGTACTAAGTATGCGATAAAGTAATAATTGTGATGAAGAAGAAACATTTGCATATAAGCAGAAATACGAACATCATTAAAATTCTTTTTATCTACCACGGCAGTATCTTGAAAAATTCCGGAAAAGCCTGTAAAATCAATAGTTTCACGGCGAGGAAAGGCGCTTACTACACCACTACTACACCATTTTTGAAAGAGCCTCGATGTGATATTCTATAAAGGAAAAGAGAAAAATAAATGTTTTTATCAGAAGATGAATTTGAAAAAAATAAAAATGCTGTTCTGAAAGATAAGACTATTAGACAGTTATTAGAAACGCTTACAGAAATCAGAGATTTTCTTAACGAGTTAGGATATTTGACTTTTGGAAGGGATTTTTCAGTTATCCGAATAACGGGTGTAATTGAAGGAAATATTGTTTTGGAGTCTGCATCAAGAACAATGGAAAGTATTCGTTGCTGTTGCATGAGTGGAAATTTTGCAGATGCGTATACCCTTTTAAGAAAATTTAGAGATGATTTGTTTTATTATTTATACCTACTTGTAGTAGCAGACAAAAGTGATTTGACTAAATTTGTAGAGTTAGATAAATTAAGCTCAGATGAAAAGAATATATGGGAATGGGCGCATAATAAGCAAAAGGATTTATATATAGGTTCTGTATTAAAATGTATTGCATTACATCCTTCCGCTAAAAAGGCAATTAAAATCTATGGATTAAAGGAGTCTTTTGATAAAATTGCTGATAATTTAAACAATTATGTACATTCGAATGGATATTTCTTTTATAATGAGCCGTATTCTAAATTGATTGTCAAACAGAAGATTGAGGAAAAATGCAATGGGATGTCTGAGATGACAATATACATTACAATTACCTTCCTGTTTTTAATGGTACTTATACGTCCATTGTTGATTATGTCATATGATTATATTGATTATCTGGATTGTGGAGATGTTCCACCAGAAGGCTCCCAATATTGGGTAGCGCCGTTTGTATCGCAATTTTTTGAAAAGTATAAAAATGTATTAGATGAAAATATCATTAACTACTTAAGAGAAAATACGGAAATGCAAATATAAATTAGTCCAAAAGAGAACAGTAATGTACTCGATAAAACTGGGCTTTATTGATATGGATAGTGAGCAATTAGCTGATGGAATGAGATTTACTCCAATGAAATTTGAGAGGTACAGGGACGATGGAATACAGAATTGATGATAAAATGCTTAACGCTTCGGTATTTCTTACATTTGTAAAACAAGTATGGCCGGGAGATTATGATATTGAAAAGACGAAAAATGCTTTAGATAAAACTCTAAATATAACTGCTTATGATGGGAAAAAACTTGTGGGTTGCCTGCGTATTCTTTCAGACGGATATTTCTTCGGAACGATTACCGAGCTACTTATACTTCCAGAGTATCAGAAGCAAGGGATAGGAAGCCGACTTCTCCAACTTGCCAAGGAGAACACACCCACCATGCTGTATTTTGGTTCACAGCCGGGAATTGAAGCATTTTATGAAAAGAATGGCTGCCAAAAGAGTTTACAATCTTATATGATAGAGAAAAAATAATATTAACGCAGAAAGTTGCCGTTGCAGGAACACTCATTCCCACAACGGCAGTTTTCATTTTCTCTTGTGCCGGAAATTGAATGGGCTGTTTTTGATGTTTGGCACTTTTGACAGTATCCTTTTCAATATCTTCTATTCATCCGCGATAGCTTGTAAAAGTCAAAGCCGAGTGTATTGAAAATGATCGCCATAAAGTAACATATAAGAATTTTGATAGACAGCTTTTCAACTATTCCGTTTGAAGTAACTACTAAGACATAGTATAATGTGAGAAAAAGCAAAGGCGGTACAACCATGAAAAGTAAAATGCTTTCTCAAAGCGTTGCAGATAATATATTAACAATGATAACTGTTGAAAAACGCTTTTCTGCCGGGGAGAAGCTTCCAAATGAATTGGATTTAGCAGAAGAATTGAATGTGAGCCGTACCACTCTCCGGGAAGCAATACGTATATTAGTTGCCTATGGAGTTTTGGAAATTCAACGGGGAAAAGGAACTTATGTCACAGACAATGCGTTTAGACAATCAGAAGATTTAGAACAGCTATCTAATATCAAAGTAAATGCAAAAGACCTTTATGAAATGCGTCTTATTTTTGAACCGGAAGCTGCCTACTATGCGGCAATCAGAGGCACAGACGCAGAGATAAAAAGAATTTTAGACTATGGCAGGCGTATCGAAGATGAAATCCGACAAGGTAAAGACAGGACAAAAGACGAGCACGCTTTTCATAAGGCGATTGCACAAGCTACTCATAATGAGTTTATGAATAAACTCATGCCTATTCTGTATCAGGCAATTTCCAAGGGAGTAGTGTTGTCAACGCAAAGTGACCGGGCAATTTCCGATACGGTAAACGACCACAAAATGATAATGGAGTTTTTGGAGCAGCGTAACGCAGAGGGAGCCAGAAACGCCATGAAAATTCATATCATGCACGCTATCAAAGAATTAGGGATTGACTAAGAGAATGTGCTTGCCAGTAACCGGCAGGCACTTTTTTTAGAGCAAGACATAGTATGTCTCATTGACATCATACAACAATAGATGTATTATATCTGTATAGCCCCGTATTCGCCACAAGACCAAAGGAGGAAAGCAATGAGATTTATTGACTTATCTACATGGGACAGAGCCATGCACTACCAAGCGTTTAGAAACAGTGTGCAACCACAATATTGTGTTACATTTGATTTGGATATTACCAATTTTCTTCCAAAAATCAAGGCTAAAGGATATTCTTTTACCTTTGCATTTGTTTACGCAGTTACAAAATGTGCGAACCAGATAGAAGCCTTTCGTTGCCGGTTTGTAGACGGGAAACCCGCCGTATTAGATACGGTCAACACTTCTTTTACCTACTTAAAGAAAGGCACAGAGCTTTTCAAAGTTGTTAATGTACCAATGCAGGACAGCATGGAAGAATATGTAGCATTAGCCAAAGAAACCGAAGCAAATCAGACGGTGTATTTTACAGGCCCTATGGGAAATGACATTTATCAGTTTTCGCCTTTCCCGTGGGTATCGTACCGTCATATATCCCATACGGACTCTGGTAACAAAAATAATGCTACGCCACTATTTGATTGGGGGAAATTTTACAAAAAGGACGGGAAAATACTTCTGCCATTCTCTGTTCAAGTCCACCACTCATTTGTGGACGGAATACACATCGGGAAATTAGCTGAATTATTGCAAAATTATCTTTCTAATTTCTCATAAGGCTGTATAGCAAATCCAGTCGAGCCAGTCAATGATAAAATGAACGCCGCTTCGCGTTGTCGTTGACAGCTCCGTCCGCCTTTGCTGGCCGTCAATCAAGGAGCGACAGCTAGGAGTGCTGCCGCCCCGCACTATTATTCAGAGAGGGGGAATTTCCATGACCGAAGATGAAGCCTACAAAGTGCATATCCAGTACACATTCAACGCTTTTTGCAAGATTGTCATTCGTCACGCAGCCATAGATAAAATTTTGAAGCTGCGCCGTAGATGGGAACGGGAAATCTCCCTTGACTATCTGATGAATGAGAAGTTTGTCCAGCTTGCCGAGCCGGAGCAGCTTGAAGAATATCTTTTTACCGCCTGCGGCCAGACCGCCGTTCTGTACCATGCGGAACTTGCCGCCGCCCTTGCCCTTCTGCCGGAGCAGACACAGGAAGAAATTTTCCGCTATTACTTTCTGCGCCAGACGCAGCGAGTGATCGGCGTACATATTGGACGGACACGCAGCACAGCGGGGCGGCATATCCAGCTTGCTTTGCAGCGGCTGCGGCGGCTCATGGAGGGAAAAGACCATGAGTAAACTTCTCCCCTATGAAAGGTAGTGTCAAATACTACCTGTTTTTTTGTATCTAAATTCTATAGAAACCTTGATTTTTAGGGAAATCTTCAATAAAAAGAGCATTGACCTCCCTTTTCTGGTATAATGTCTATCGCC
>NZ_NFLQ01000016.1 GCF_002160985.1 Lachnoclostridium sp. An118
GGGCTTATAAAAGTGCCTCTACTCTCGGTGCTGCCATTCTAAATCTCTCAAAAAATGGGCAGATTGGTACTTTGGGTAGACATAGCTATTTTTTTATTGCAGTTTGCGGAAACTCAAGGTTTATGGCAATAGCAGCATTCAGGCATCATAAAAGCCGGAGACACTGATCTTACAGCATCTCCGGCCTGTCAAGAGCAGATAACGGGAGTCGAACCCGCCTTTCCAGCTTGGGAAGCTAGCGTCATACCGATAGACTATATCTGCATATTTCTAGTATAACAGCTTTTGTAAAAAAATCAAGCGGGTGATGGGAATCGAACCCACGTATCCAGCTTGGAAGGCTGGTGTTCTACCATTGAACTACACCCGCGAACGAATGTTATCTTATCATAGAAAGTTGCAAAATGCAAGGGAAAATGTGAAAATCAAAATAAATCTATATAAATATCCATATCAGGCACGTGGGAGCCTGCCTGTCGTGGCGGGAAAGAAAAGCAGGAAGGGAGGAGGCCCGTTTTGCTTCTGCTACCTTAAATGCCCTGTCAGGATATCGACAAATTCACCGGTTGTAGGCTTGCTGAAAAGAGGGCAGGGAGAGATAGCCTGCAAAAGATTTTTGTTTCCTCTTTCCCAGCACACGGTAATAACTGTGCGCAGATCACGCTCCACACTCCCCGCGCTGGTGTGACAGATTTCTGCGATTTTAGGATATAGTAATTTGCTGATGCCGAGCAGGTAGTCCTCGTCTTCAAGGCAAAGTGAAACCGCAACGATCAAATATCTATATCCCCGATATGTAGCACCAATTCCAAGAGAACGCACAAGGTATTGAATATCTTTCATTTCAGCGATAACTATAACTCCCTTCCTGCCTGGCAGAACTCCACATTCTATATTATCGGAAAGCAGCCCGCTTCTAATTATAAACGACATTATCCGACAATCCACGATAAAACAAGACGCACAGAGAACTCTTCGGGAAAAAAGACATATACTGATCAGGAGAAGGTATAAAAGGCGGTGGATTTGTGGGAGCCTTCGGAATTGATGTGAGCAGCCTTCAGGGGAATGTGGAATGGCCGGAGGTGAAGAGAGCAGGCGTGGGCTTTGCCATGCTCCGTGCCGGGTTTGGCAGCGGCAGCATTGACGTCCAGTTCCGCAGGAACGCCCAGGAGTGTGCCAGGAATGGGATCCCCTTTGGAGCGTACTGGCTCTCCTACGCCTGCGCGCCGGAGATGGCGAGGGAGGAGGCCCGGCAGTGTCTGGAGATCATGGAAGACTACCAGGTGGCATACCCGGTGTGCATTGCCTTTGGGCAGGACTCGGTCCGGTATGTCCGGTCCCGGGGGGTGACAGTGACAAGGGAGCTGGCCACCCGGATCGTGGAGGCTTTTTGCGGGAGGGTGGAGGAAGCGGGATGCTCTGCCATGTACTATAGCGGCCCGGACTTTCTGGAGCGGATGTTTGACGGCAGGCTCCGGGAGAAGTATGCTCTCTGGTTTGCCGGGGACGCCGGGAGGGCCGGAGATGGAGACATTGCCATGTGGCAGTACAGCAGGAGAGGAAAGGTCAGCGGGATCGACGGGGACGCGGGGCTGGACCTGGCTTTCTGTGGGGAGGCGGGAACAGGGGGAGAAGCCATCGGGAGCACTATCTGAAGAAATCTTATTCGGTTTCATAATTTCTTAAGAATTTCCCCATCTGCCTCTTAAAAAATCCCTGCTATTCTTGTAATATGTAAGGGAGGTGATAAAGATGGCAAAAATATTAGTATGTGATGACGACAGAGAAATTGTGGAGGCGATCGATATATATCTGACCCAGGAGGGCTATGAAGTGCTGAAGGCCTACGACGGGCAGGAGGCGCTGGGCGTGCTGAAGGCAAACGATGTGGACCTTCTTGTGATAGATGTCATGATGCCCCGCCTGGACGGGATCCGGGCAACGCTGAAGATCCGGGAAGAGAACAATATTCCCATTATCATCCTTTCTGCAAAGTCGGAGGACGCAGATAAGATCCTCGGACTCAATGTGGGGGCGGACGACTATGTGACAAAGCCGTTTAATCCGCTGGAGCTGGTGGCCAGGGTGAAATCCCAGCTGCGCAGGTACACCCAGCTTGGGAGCACGGCAAAGGAGACAGACGCGGCAGTGTACACGACAGGCGGGCTCTCCATCAATGATGACCTCAAGGAGGTGACCGTGGACGGTGAGCCGGTGAAGCTGACACCGATCGAGTACAATATCCTGCTGCTTCTCGTGAAAAATCAGGGTAAAGTTTTCTCTATTGAACAGATTTATGAAAATATCTGGAATGAGGATGCCATCGGAGCGGACAACACAGTGGCGGTGCATATCCGGCACATCCGCGAGAAGATCGAGATCAATCCGAAGGACCCCAGGTACCTGAAGGTGGTCTGGGGCGTGGGCTATAAGGTGGAGAAGCTTTAGAAGGGAGAACATATGAATAAGTGGTATAGATCAGCTCCCGTGAAGGGAGTGCTGCTCCTGGTCCAGCATGTGCTCGTGGTCCTGGCGGTCATCAGTCTTGTGTGGCTGGCGGCCTATCCGGGCATGACCCAGGATATTTTCTCGGGGGAGACAGAGACCAGCTACGCCCGGTCAGAGGGCTTCGGACAGCAGGCATATTATGACTCCCAGAGCATACTAAACGCTCTGGCGGACAAGGAGGACCTGGAGACAGACGGACAGCTGGATGAAAATAAGCTGGTGGACATCCGGACAATATGCGACACAGGACATATTTCAGGAGAGAATCAAAACGGCCTGGCGTACACCGTCCGCGAGCTGGTGGACTGGGGAGAGAGGCTGAACAGCGGAAATCTCTCCTACAGTGACAACATGTCATCCTACGGCGGGGAGGATTCTGTCGTGGTGTGCCAGAAGCCGGACGGCACATACGAGTATTACTACTATGAGGACCTGAGGAGCCGGATCGATTCGGGAGAGCTGTTTTTCATGACAGACCCGGATACCGGGGTCACATCGGAGGACATCCTGTCCTATCTGCAGGCGGGTACCCTGTATGAGGGGGACAGCATGGGAACTGTGGTGGACCAGAACAACCAGGTGATCTACCGCACCATCTGGAACTATGACAGCTTCTGGCTGCAGGAGGGGGCCAAACCAAACGGGGCCCAGTCCATCCTGGATGTGGTGAACGATGACGAGCGCTGGAACGGAAAGCTCTACGACGCCTACTCGGACATCTACTCAGCCATCGACCTGGTGACGTCGAAAATGAGCAACTATGAGGCGGCAAGCGACACATGGGAGGAAGGAAACACCAATCTCACCTATATCTATGCGGATACCTCCTCCGGAAGGGTGAGCACAAACAGAGCGGCCTTTGCGGATTATGACAGCCTGGAGGAAAATATCCAGAAGCTGAAGGAGGAAGGCAGCTACACGGTGGTCCGCCCGGCTCTTGCCGACTTTGAGAGCAATATGAACGGCGTGGAGGGAAATGACTGGAGACATACCGTGGAGAATATGGGAACCGCGGGAGAGGATTTCGTTTACGCAGTGGGGATCAACACAGACTACCCGGTGCAGGACAGCTACTACGGGCAGAACCAGCGATATGAGAAATATGCGCCTGCCATCCAGGGAGTGATCGCCATGGGCATCCTCTCGGTGGTCGGTATCCTGGGCGTCCTCGTGTGGCTCACCATTGTGGCCGGCCGCACAAACAGGGACGGGGAGCTTCACCTGAACTTTTTTGACCGGATCAGGACAGAGCTGGCGGCGGCGCTGACCGTGGCGGCATGGTTCTTCCTTGTATACCTGGCCACCAATGTCTACGGACCTTTTGTGGGAGTTGTCTATCAGGGGGACGCGTCCTACTACTACACGGAGACCGCATTTGACATCAATGTGGCGGATGTGATGATCGTGTCCCTGATCGCGGTGCTCAGCTGTGCCATGTTCATGGTCGGTTACCTGAGCCTGGTGCGCAGGATCAAGGGAGGCACTCTCTGGAAGAACAGCATCCTGAAATGGCTGTGCGGATTTTCGCACAGGGTGGCCCGGCATATGGGCGAGGTGTGGCGCATCGTGCTGGCGCTGCTGGCAGTGCTGTTCCTCCACTTCCTCGTGCTGGAGTCCGGAGGGAGTGTATTCCTTTTTGTGCTCCTCATGTTTGCGGTGGATATCCTGGTGGCGGTCTATATGATCCAGCAGGCCATCGGAAGGAACAAGCTGGGCGCAGGCATCGAGAAGATCGCGGCCGGGGAGGTGGACTACAAGATTCCTCTGGAGGGGCTTAAGGGCGGCCAGAGAGATATTGCGGAGAAGATAAACACCATTGGGGCGGGGCTTGACGCGGCCCTGGAGGCCAGCATGAAAAATGAGAGGCTGAAGACGGACCTCATTACCAATGTGTCTCACGACATCAAGACGCCCCTCACCTCCATCATCAACTACGTGGACCTCCTGAAGAGGGAGAATTTCACAGACCCGAAGATACAGGGGTATCTGGATGTGCTGGAGGCCAAGGCCCAGAGGCTGAAGACCCTGACGGAGGACGTGGTGGAAGCGTCCAAGGTGAGCTCGGGGAATATTTCCCTGGAGTACATGAACATCAATCTGGTGGAGATGATCCAGCAGACCAGCGGGGAATTCGAGGAGAAATTCAGCGCCCGGGGACTGAAGGAGATGCTGACACTCCCGGAGGAGGAGGCCATCATCCATGTGGACGGGCGGCGCATGTGGAGAGTGCTGGAAAATATCTACAACAATGCGGCCAAATACGCCATGGAGGGCACCAGGATCTACGCGGACCTGACAGTGGATGCAAAGACCGTGACCTTTAATCTGAAAAACGTGTCTGAGCAGCCCCTGAACATTGACGCGGATGAGCTGACCGAGCGCTTTATCCGGGGGGATGTATCCCGGAGCACGGAAGGGAGCGGGCTGGGACTTTCCATTGCGAAATCCCTGACGGAGATGCAGGGAGGTACATTTACGCTCTATCTGGACGGCGATCTGTTCAAGGTGACCATCACCTTCCCAAGGGTGGCCAGGGAGAGGGCCCCGGAGGTGCGGGAGACGGCGCCGGAGCGGTAATGGCGCGGGAATGAAAAGAGAAGCAGGATAAAGAATGAACGGGGATTGGTATTTTCTGAAAAAGACCAGTCCCCATTTACTCATTTCCCATCTTGCGCTATAATATGGCTATGGAAAATTTAAGAGTAGTTTTTGAAGAAAATTTAAATACAGATTTTATCTCCGCCACCCTGAGCAGTCCAAGGACAAAGGGCGGCGCGGTCAAAGTGAAGGTGCGCCCCCTGCTGAAGAAGGGCACACTTTTCTTTCAGTTAGAGGAGTTTAAGGGGAACCAGGCGTTCCACCGGAACCTGCCGGCAGACGAGGCCTGTGCGGCCCTTCTTCTCTATATGGAAGAGATGAAGCAGCTCCAGATGGAGACGAGGCAGTCCTCCATCACGGCTCTGGTGAGCAAAAAGGGGAAGGTTACCGTGAAGAAGAAGGCCAGAAGGGAGCCGGCAAAGGAGGCGGACCTGTCCCACAACAGGCAGAAGAGATATATCCTTGAGGAGGGCGTGCCCGTGCCCTTCCTGGTGGACCTGGGGGTCATGACCGGGGAGGGGAGGGTGGTCCACGCAAAATTCGACAAGTTCCGCCAGATCAACCGCTTCCTGGAATTTATCGAAGACATCCTGCCCCGCCTTGAGGACAGGGCCCGGGGTGGCGGGGAGCTGACCATACTTGACTTCGGATGCGGGAAATCCTACCTGACCTTTGCTATGTACTACTATCTCCATGAGCTGAAGGGGTATGATATCCGTATCATCGGCCTGGACCTGAAGAGAGATGTGATCCGCCGCTGTAATGAGCTGAGTGAAAAATACGGCTATGAAAAGCTGCGGTTCCTGGAGGGGGACATTGCGGATTACACCGGCGTGGACAGGGTGGACATGGTAGTCACTCTCCACGCCTGCGACACGGCTACGGACTATGCGCTGGCAAAGGCCATAGGGTGGGACGCCAGGGTCATCCTGTCGGTGCCCTGCTGTCAGCATGAGCTGAATCGGCAGATAGAGAGCGATGTCCTGGAGCCGGTGCTGAAATACGGGCTTATCAAAGAGAGAGTGGCAGCCCTGGTGACAGACGCCCTGCGGGCCCAGTATCTGGAGCGGGAGGGCTATGAGACCCAGATACTGGAATTCATAGACATGGAGCACACGCCGAAAAATATACTGATCCGGGCTGTGAAGACCGGAAGGAAGGGGAGCAATGAGAAGAAGCTGCAGGCATGCGAGGAGGCGCTGCATGTGCGCCCCACGCTTGGGAGGCTGTTAGATACCAAGTCAGATGCGGAGCGAGGAACAGACAGATGAAGAGACGCCTGATACACGCGGGCATACTGGCCGCCGTCTTCGTCGCGGCGGTCATCGTGTTCAGCTATGTGACAAACAGAGGAAACAACAATATGACTGCGGACCTGGGGACAGCGACCCTGCCCTCGGTGTCCTTTGCCTGTCAGGGATATGAGGTGAATTATCTGACCGGCTATGTGCGGGAGATGGATGTGACTACCATGCGGGACAGCATCACCCCGGTGACAGACCAGACCCTGGAGCTGCACATCCAGACCTACGACGCGCGGGTCCAGTCCCTGGACTATGAGGTGTACACCCTGGACGGCTCCCGGCAGCTCTCCCAGGAGAGTGTGGATGATCCCCAGGAGACCGTGAGCCTTACCTTTGACGCGGAGCTTTTGACAGAGGAGCGGCTCCTCCTCCTGACCCTCCATGTGGACGGCCGGGAAATCTACTACTATACGAGGATAGCGGACGGGACGGGCTTTTCCCTTCCGGAGTGCATGAAATATATTTCCGACTACCATGTAAATGCTATGGGAAAGGTGGAGAACGTGGGTGTGGGGGCAGCCCTCGAGCCAAGCGGTGAGGAGGGGACGAGCTTTTACCATGTGACCATCAATTCCGACTATGACCATGTGTCCTGGGGAAGCCTGCAGCCCCAGGTGACGGGGACTGAGCGGTGGAAGATCACCGAGTCCAACTCTACATACACATCGGTCATCCTGGAATACCAGGTGCAGTGTGCGGGAGAGGAAAATGAGCAGGACCTGTATAGGGTGAAAGAATTTTTCCGTGTGAGGAACGCGTCCGGCACGATGTATCTCCTGGACTATGACCGGACTATGGAGCAGGTATTTGACCCCTCCCAGACGGTGCTGAGCGAGAAGGGGATCCTCCTTGGCATCACGGACCCGGAGGTGCCCTATCTTGTCAGCGAGGATGGCACCCGGGTGGCCTTTATCCAGGCGAACGAGCTCTGGTACTACAACCAGGAGGCGGATGAGATGTCCCTTCTCTTCAGTTTTATGGACTCAGAGAGCAAGGACATCCGCAATTTGACGGATGAACACGAGATCCGTCTTCTGCGCATGGATGGAAATGGGAATGTCACCTTTGCCGTCTACGGCTATATGAACCGGGGTTCTCACGAAGGGGAAGTGGGGGCGGCCATCTACTACTATCAGGCTGAGCAGAATAACATTGACGAGAAGGCGTTTATCCCCAGCAGCAAGTCCGCCGCGGTTGCCTCGGAGGAGCTGGGAAAGCTGGTCTACTACAGCGTGGACCGGGAGATGCTCTATGTGCTGGCAGGGGGCACTCTCTATGAGATCGATATGGCCAATGAAGAGCAGACAGTCCTTGCGGAGGGCCTGGAAGAAGGGCAGTACGTGACCTCGGACGACGGGCAGATGGCGGCCTACCAGACCAGCGGCACGCTGTACGAGGCTTCGGAGGTCACCGTCATGGACCTGGAGACCGGGGACAGCTACACGGTGCAGGCGGAGCAGGACGCCTCCATCCGGCCACTGGGATTTGTGAACGCGGATTTTGTGTGCGGCATGTCCAGACAGTCGGATGCGGGCCGCACAGTCTCCGGCGAGGAGGTCTATCCCATGTACAAGGTAGAGATACGCAGCAGTGCCGACAAGGTGCAGAGGACCTATCAGTCGGACAGCGACTATGTGCTGGGCGTGGAGGTGTCCGGCGGCATGATCAACCTGGAGCGGGTGGTGAAGAGCGGGGACTCATACACGCAGATAGCATCCAGCCAGATCACGAGCAATGAGGAGAAAAAGGAGAGCAACATTTCCCTCGAGTCCTATGTGACAGACCTGAAGGAGACTCAGATGAGACTGACCTTTGCGGACGGCATTCCAGACAGGGATCCCAAGGTGCTGAGGCCCAAGCAGGTGCTCTATGAGCAGGCGGCCCAGGTGGCCTTCGAGGAGACAGGAGAGGGGGATGTGTACTACGTATACGGAACGGGGCGCTTCCAGGGAACCTACGACAGGGCCGGGGACGCCATTGTAAAGGCGGACGAGGTCAGCGGCGTAGTGGTGTCCGGGGACCAGAAATATGTGTGGGAGAGAGGAAACCGGTATCTGGAATATCTCATCACGGACAGGGACGACGCGGTGAACGCTCTGCGGGAGAGACTGGCGGGGGACGCCTCCGCCGTGGACGCGGTCCGGGAGGTGCTGGGCGGCCAGATCCTGGACCTGACCGGGTGCACCACAGAAGAGATGCTGTACATTGTCAATAACAACATGCCTGTAGTGGGCGTTGTGGGGGACGGGAGCTCTGTGATCCTGATCGGCTACGACCAGTCCTATGTGACCTACATCGAGACGGCAACGGGAAACAGGACGGCGATCTCCTATGAGCAGATGGACAGCCTTCTGGCGGGAAGCGGACGCACATTTATCAGTGCATTAGAATAAGAACAGAACAAAGAGAAAGGGGCGCAGGACGTCTGTGTGTATCACATCACAGGACCGTCCTGCGCCCCTTTTTTATTTATCCGGGCAAAACAGTAGATTTATGCCGGGTCCGGCCTACATGGCAGCAGCCCTTGGAAATAAAGTGTTCCGATAGCGGTTCAGCGCATAGTAGACAATGAGTCCCAGGATGGTACAGGAAAGCACCTCTCCGATGCCTACTGTCAGCATGAGGAAGGGCAGCGGCAGGTTTACGCCGTAGGCGATCCGCAGCACCAGGGGGACGATGCCTACATTCGCGATGATGGGAGGCAGTGTGCCGATGACCGGCCTGTGGCTCCGCAGCAGCCAGGTGAAGACGGCGCCGATCAGTGTGGCCAGGCTTCCGAAGATGATGTCCGGAAGAAGGGCACCGCCCACAACATTTCCCAGCAGGCAGCCGATGAAAAGTCCCGGGATGGCCGCCGGTGTAAAGAGGGGCAGGATGGTCAGTGCCTCTGCGATCCGCACCTGGATCTCCCCGAAGGAAATAGGTGCGAAAATGTAGGTCAGCACCACGTAGATGGCAGCGATCATGGCTGCCTGTGTCATAAATGCTACATTCTTGTTCTTCATATTCAGTTCTCTCCTTTAGTTTTGTTTTACGAGTGGAAGGTCTCGAACACTCGCGCCTGAGCGGTTCCCAAAGGCCTCCGGTGGATGGCTCTGGGAACTTCCCATAACGCCGGGAATCGGCGGCAAGCCCCTGCAGCCCCTGGTTTTCACCCTGGCGTATGATGGGCCTTGCAACGGAGCATAGTATAGCATGGCAGGATGGAAAAATCAAGGAATGTCCGGGATTTGTCCGATATACCATGTAAGGCAGTGGTCCGGTACTGGTCATATCAGAGATGCAGATCCAGAACTCCTGCGGCTTCCCCTATCCGGCCGCCAGCCAGCAGATATTTTTTCAGATTCCGCTGCAGGGTGGTGCTCTCCGGCAGGTCGGCCAGGGGAATGTCCGGACGCTTGTACACCCATGTGAGGAACTGGTCGTGATCCGGAAATACTTCTGTCACCTTGTACTCACTCTGAAATGAGAGAATGCGGGAGCTCTCCGGCAGACATTCCTTCAGGGCAGGGCTCAGGAGCCAGGAGGTACAAAGAAAGGGGACGCCCTCGTATGCGGGGAAAAGCCGGGCGATAAAGTCCCGCGCTGTATCGTAGGAGCGGTGGCGGGCCTGAGGGGAGAGGTCCGCGTCCGAGGGGATGTGGACGTGGACCGCCTTCTGTCCCCTGTCCTCTGTCAGCTCAAATTCCAGCGTGCCCAGGCGGAAGAGCCGGGCGGAAAGCTGGCGCATGGTCCAGAAATCCCGGTCAAAGCCGAAGGTCCCGTAGCTTTCCAGGTGCTCGTTTATAAAGCGGGTAAAGCATTTCAGGGTCTCGATATATATATCATCGGAAATGCCAAGAGACTGATAGGAATCCCAGGTTTCCCCGCAGCACACGAGCATAAATGTGAGGACCTTCATGCCTCTGGGATCGTCTCCTATCAGTGCTTTCAGGCGTGCCAGGGCATCATCCCAGGCGGCGGGGATAAGAAGAGCCTTTAGAAGGGGGCGGGCCTGTGGGAGGAGCGCCTCAAATCCGTGACTCTGGTGAAAGCAGCGGACATGAGAGCGGCATTCCCCCGGCAGATCGATAGCGTGGCACAGCAGTTCCAGTTCAAAATCAGACAAAAAATTCATGAGCAGATACCCTCCCTTATTAATCTGGCTTTATTGTAGCACAGAAGGGAGACAGCGAAAAGCTGATTGCGTTTTGATGTATGACAGGGGAGTATTATAAGAACACTAAAAGCAAAAAATATATCCAGGAGGATTTGTAATGATGAAAGGTACAGTGAGGAACAGGGAATACAGTCTGGAGAGGTTTCAGGAATATCTGCAGGAAAGAGAGAATTCTCAGGCAACGATCGGAAAATATCTCCGGGATGTAAGAAAATTCTTTTGGTTTATGGATCAAAGAGAAGAGGTCGATAAAGAAGTCCTGATGAGCTACAAGCAGTGGCTTATAGATAATTATTCTGTCAGTAGCGTGAATTCTATGATCGCCGCGCTGAACCAGTATCTTGTATTTGCCGATATGGAGAGACTGAGACTGAAGCGCGTCAGAGTCCAGAGAATGGACATCCAGTATCTGGAAAAGGAGTTGAAAAAGGGAGAATTTCAGAGGCTGGTGAGGAAGGCCAGAGGCCAGGGGAAAGAGCAGATTGCCATGATCATGGAGACGATGTGTGCCACAGGGATACGTGTGAGCGAGTTGAAGTTTTTCCGGGTGGACAATGTAAAGAGCGGGATCGTGAAGGTGTGGAACAAGGGAAAATGCCGGCTGGTCATCCTCCCTGCGCTTCTCAGAAGCAAGCTGCTCCTCTACATCAGCCGGAATCGGATCAGAGCCGGGATCGTGTTCAGGACACGGACGGGGAGAGCGAAGGACCGTTCCAATATCTGGCGGGAGATGAAGGATATTGCGGCAGAGGCAGGAATCGGGCTGAAAAAGGTATTTCCCCACAATCTGCGCCACCTCTTTGCACGGACCTTTTATAAGGAAACAAAAAATCTTCTCAATCTGGCGGATATCCTGGGACACAGCAGTCTGGAGGTGACAAGGATCTACGCGTCGGACGGGCTGACGGCATGGAAGAAAAATCTTGAAAGGATAAAGCTGCTTGAAACAACATAACGTTAATTATGTTGTAAACAAACTGTCCATAAAAACTAAAAATAGTGAATTCTTAATAATTTTATACTACATAATTCAAAAAGTCAATAAAATCGACAATACAATACAAAATATCAATTTATTCTATACAGCATGTGCATTGCGTATATTTATTTCACACGTCCTTCTTTTAACGTCCTCAGCTCACCGATTACCTGAAAGCCCACTTATTTCAAAGGAAACCGTACTTTACAACATAATTAACGTTATGTTGTAAAACAGCTCTCGCTGTACCTGAAAGAGGAGGGGAGAGGAAGAAGAATGATGTCAGAGAAAAATAATCTGATTGGAAAAAGATTTGGGAAGCTGGTGGTCACGGAGTGTACAGGACAGACTCAGGACAGGTACAGGCTGTGGCGCTGCAGGTGTGACTGTGGAGGCGAGATCCTGGCCAACACAAAGCGGCTGAAGGCCGGCACTGTTACAAGCTGCGGCTGTGTTCCCAGGGCAACAGCCCAGCGGGGCAATGTGGCGGAGGATTTGAGCGGAAGGACCTTTGGCTATCTGACCGTGCTCAGGAGAACAGAGAACAAGGGAGGCCGCACCTGCTGGCTTTGCCGCTGCGACTGCGGAAAAGAGAAGGCGGTCCTTGCCAGGGACCTGAAGGCGGGGAAGGTGAAAAGCTGCGGCTGCCATGCCCACGATCACAGGCATAACCGGGTAGATCTGAGCGGGCAGAGGTTCGGCAGGCTGACTGCTATAGAGCCCACTGACCGGAGGGACAGGAAGGGAGCTGTATACTGGCGCTGCAAATGTGACTGCGGTAATGAGACAGAGGCGACAGAGGACGCCCTGGTACACGGAAACTGTGCAAGCTGCGGCTGTCTGAAGAGAGAAAACCAAAGAAAGATTGCCGGCAAGCTTAACCGTATTGATGGCACCTGTGTGGAGATACTGGAGAAGCGGAAGTCCCGCCGGGACAACACCAGCGGCTTCCGTGGGGTGTTTAAGCTGAAGGGAGGCAAATACCGGGTAGACATAGGCTTCAAGGGGAAGCGCTACTATCTGGGAAGCTTTTCCGACTACGGTGAGGCGGTAGCTGCCAGGCTTGAGGCAGAGCAGGCGATCCAGCGGGGATTTCTGGAGTCCTACTATGAGTGGAAGGAAAAGGCGGACCGAGATCCGGGGTGGGGCAAGACCCATCCGCTGATTTTTGAAGTGGAAAAAAAGAGTGGCGGTCTGGTCATAAACAGGCAGAGTACGTGAGAAAAAATGTGGAGACACCCAGGCTGAGAAATAGAAAGGGATCGTGAAAAGGAGGAGGATTATGAAAGGAAGAAGAGTGTTGGCGGGTCTTCTGGCCGCTGTCATGATCATGAACAGCGGTGTGCTTTCTTCCTATGCATCGGATACTCAGGCTCCGGTGGAAGAAAGTGTGCAAACAGATACTGCCCCGTCAGAAGAACAGAGCGGGGACAAGGCGGATACGCAGCTGCCACAGGCAGAGAGCAGCGTCTCGTCCGACAGCGGTGCCGCTGATGTACAGGAAGGACAGGGCACCGGAAACCAGAATGTGGAAGCGCAGGACGCAGAGGGGCAGAATGCGATGCCCCGGGATACACAGACGCCTCCTGCCTCCGGGCAGGATACACAGCAGGCAGCTCCGGCTGCGCCTGCACCAGCACCGGCAGTGGAACTGTCAGTCAGCATTTCGTCCAGCACGGACCGGGCTGCCTACGGTGATACAGTTACACTGACGGGAAATGTGTCAGTGGAAGAGGCTGCCCTGCAGTGGCAGTATTCCAGTGACCAGGGAGCAAGCTGGCAGGATGTAAGCGGACAGACAGGCCCAAGCTATACATTCCAGTATAGTGAGACAAATGCATCCTATGTCTACAGACTTCACGCTGCATACGGCGGAGCGACTGCTGATTCCAACACTCTGACCATTGCACAGAGCAAGACGTTTGCCGAAGTGGCTGAGGAGTATTACGGAGAAAACGGAACAGTGACTCCGGCCACTGTGACCATCTCCCGCCAGACATCCGGCGATACAGTGAAAGCCGGGGAGATTCTTCCTCTGAGACTGGAATATGTCCTGAAAGCGGCGGCGGTTTACAATTACGGTGAGCAGGTAGAACCGTTGTATGATGAGTATACAACGATTGAAGTAAGGCTGCGCCTGCCGGAGGGACTTAGCATCGTCAATGAGGAGGAGATCCTTGATGATGTTAAAGAGCTGATCAGACCGGATGACAGCCAGATACCCGGAGATAAGGAAAATAATATCTGGACTTTTAAGATAGCAGGGGGCGTGCGGGCGACTACGGATACAACGAGAAGCTTTAATGTGAATGTCCGGGTGGACGGCAACGGCGAGATACCGGTGGGGACATGGTTTGACTTCGCAGGTGATGAGGGCGAGCCGGAGAACCTGGCGGAGATCCGGACGGAGTTTACCATCAAGGACCGGACAGATCCGGATCATGTGACGGATGGGAAAACCTATGACAAGACAACTCCTATGAACGGGACGGTCAGTGATGTCCGTACTGAAACCGACGATGAATGGGTAGTTGACAAGACGGCAGTCGATGCCAAGGCAGACAGCAAGAAGGAGAAGGTGACAGTTACCTACACCTTGAACATCGGTCTGAAAGGCAGCGAAGGGGAGGCTGTAAGTAATCCTGCTACCTACGGAAGACCGGGCCGTGTTCCCTTTAAAGACGGAAAGGCAGAGATCAGTCTGAAGGAGACCCCTTCCGTTCATGACAGGGATGGTAACCCGATCACGGCAGAGAGTATTACCATCACCCCGCAGTTCGGAGATAAAAAGTCCATACAGGTTCCGGAAGCAGGCGTTACGGTTACGGTTCCCGTCGATACCTGCCAGGGGAAAGACATCAGCGCAACCACGGATGTGGCGGGAACAGCCCCCTTCTTTTCTTCTTATACAGTAGAAGTGGTTTATCCGTATGAGAAGTTTATCGCCAGCTACAAGGATGTAAACCAGGCAATGCTGAAGGTGGAGAATAATGTGGAGATCTCCTACACGCTGGCAGGAGAAGATCAAATACGCACAGATGACGGCCGTGCAGAGCAGGAAGCCGGCGAAGTGACGCCTCCTGCAGAGCTGACCATCGGAAAATATATCTTTGGCTATAATAATGATGATCCGCAGGACTACATCTATGATAATTTCCCGGCAGGGGACATTGTCAGCGGCCCTGCCAGGTTTCAGATAGAATATGCGGATGAACCAGGGAAATATCCGGATCTGTATGTGAAAAAGGAAGATAATACATATGAGAAGCTGGAGGTGACAGATGGAACAGTCACCATTGAACCGGAGAATGAGGTGCTCTCTCCGACAACGACAGTTTACCTTGATGCGGGAACATATGTAATTACAGAGGTCGCATGTCCTGAAAATACAAGGCGGGTAACGGCAGAAGAGAATGAGGACTATAACGCGGATCCCAGAGAGGTTATCCTCGAAGCGGGTAAAGGCGCAACGACTGATTTTTATAATATAGAGAAGCTTGGCGCGGTCACCGTGGAGAAAAAGGGATTCCGGGACGGTAATGAGACCGTGCTGCAGGATGCAAAGTTCGGTCTTTACACAACGGAGGCCTGCAGGGATGAAGACCAGGTGGGAGAGCCCCTGCCTACTGGAGCCAATGGAAGGGTGACCTTCGACCGGCTGCCATACGGCACTTACTATCTGAAAGAGGTTGAGGCGCCGGAGGGCTATATCAAGGACAGCACTGTCCGGAAAGTGATCATCTCCGAGGAAAACAAGACAGAAACAGTAACATTTACAAATAAATACAACCAGGCCTACGTAGTTATGCAGAAGAAGATCCGGGATGTTGGAACCGGAAGCTATGAAAATGTAGACCAGATATATAGCGGTGAATTTACGGAACGGTTCTCCCTGGAAAAGGAAGTTGCCAAGGGACAGTGGGAGACAGTGGAGGATAAGCTGTCTCTGGGACAGAACGGGCAGATCCTTCAGGCGCTTCCAGTCTACGAGGATGACGGAACGACGCTGATCCGCTACCGCTTTGCGGAACTGCTGCCGGATGGATGGTATGCTCCGGAAGAAACAGAGCTTTCCACTGATAAGACGACAGCCTACTCCGAGGAGTTTACCCTGGAGAATGACCTGGGGAACAGTACAGCCACCCGTCGTGAGATCATCATGAAAAATGACCGGAACGGCAGTATCACTCTCACAAAGAAGTTTTACGAGGCAGCCGCCGGAGGTATGAAAGAGACACAGTCTGGAACGGCTACGTTTGAACTCTATTATAAAAATGGGGAAAAAGGAACTCTGACAAAATATGGCGACAGCAGCTATGAAGTGTCAGCCGGGAATCCCCTTACGATCAGAGACCTGCCAAGGACAGAAGGCAGTGAGGACAGATACTACTATCTTGTGGAGACAGAACTGCCGGAGGGCTACGGCGCGTCACAGGAGGATCTGTCCGGGAACAATGCGGCAGAGCGGACGACAGTGACGATAAACGAGAAAGAACTGACAGCTTACGGTCCCTTTAACTTCACGGAAGAGATGAAAGAAGGATCCGGAGTTGTGCTGGCCCAGGATATTACCATTGCCAATGTGGAACAGAAGGTTCCAGTGGTGGTAAAGAAGGAGAACAGTTACACACATTCGTTTGTGGCCGGCGCGTCCTACACGGTCTCTTTATATGATAAGAAGACAGGTGAAAAAGGGCAGACTGTCATCGGGCAGAGGGAGATTACAGATGCAGCCGGATCTCTGGCGAAGCTGGACCCGGGAGCGACTTATATTGTTGAGGAGACAGTAACGCCTGTCGGTTATCACAATGTAACCGATGCGGATGATCTGATCATAGACCTTACCGATGTGACAGTGGACACAGGCACTAAAGGCAGGGAAGTCACCATCAAAAATGAGCCGGATCCTACCATGACGGTAGAGAAGGTAAAGGTAGACGCGGCAGGGAAAAAGACGGATCTTACAGGTGTGGAATTTGAAGTGTACACGAAGAATGCTGATGGTTCCATGCAGCCTGCGACAGGATATGACGGCAAGAGTCTGTCCCTTACAGCAGGAGGGGCAGCCCTTCAGCTCCCGGCAGGCCAATACTATCTGAAGGAAGTGGTGCCGGAAGACAATCCGAATCAGATCCTGGATCCTTCCCGCCACAGTAATTTATATGCGAAAGAGGATGGCGTCAGCGTCGATGGCAGCTTTTACTTTGGACCTTACGAAGTGAAACAGCAGCAGGCTGTCAATGACCTGGGTACTATTACGAACTACTCAGACAAGGGTGCTGTCCAGGTTAGGAAGTACCGGGCAGCGGTGGGCAGCGGCGCGAAGGTAGAACAGGACGGCGCCACCATCGGAATCTTTACAGAGAATGCAGACGGTGAGCTGGAACGTGTGGCCAGTGTGAAAAGCGCCGACGGTGGTATTGCGGAGTTTAAAGATATCCCCATTTATGATGCGGACGGAGATAAGATCAAGTACATTGTAAAAGAGATAGAAGCCCCTGCCGGTTTCACAGTGAGTGAAGAAGAGTTCCAGGTTGAACTGGAAGCAGGAAAGACGGTGACTACGGATACAAAAAAGGCTCCTCTGGAGTTTGTCAATCAGCCGGTGACATCCCTGACTGTGACGAAATCCTACTATAATATGTGGGAGCATGCTTTTACAGGCAAGTCGTATGCGCTGCCCGGAACAGTCATTGCCCTCTACCAGAAGGAGAGAGAAACGTATACGTTTAAAGAGACACAGGTTGCGGATGAGGACGGAAGAGTCACATTCAACGGCCTGACCCAGAAAGACGAGTATGTAGCCATAGAGGTGCGGGTGCCGGACGATGACGCCTACACCTATCTGGAGCCCAAGGGCAAGAAGGCGTATCTGGATCCGGATTATCAGGAAGATAAAGACCTGCCACCGGAACTTACTGCGTCAGAGCTTGCAAATTACAGCTATGTGACAAAAGCAGCCAATCCATCTGACGTTCCGGAGGGGGCGCAGTCGGGAGAACTTATCAATGTCGAGAACTGGGCGCAGCTCAGAGTTGAAAAATTTGCGATAGAGACACAAGATACAGAGACCACAGATATCGGGGAAAGACGCGAAATCAACAACGCTGAGTTCACCCTCTATCGGCAGGTGCTGGATGATGTAAGCGGCATTGAGGATACAGACAGGGTGCTTACATTTGATTCAGCCGACTGTACAGTGGTAGGCAGCTACACCAGCGGTACTTTCTATGAGGATAAGGAACGTCAGGACGGCTGGTTCAGCACGGATATTCTGAAGTCTGCCAACAACGTGGTGTACTGGCTGGTGGAGACAAAGGCTGGCATTGGTTCTGAGATTATCCCGGAGAACGCTGTCACCCTGATCAAGAGGGAGGGCACAAAGTATAGCAACAACAGCATGTACCAGCTTGTGGATGATGAGGGAAATCCGGTTGGAGATCCGGTGCTATGTACAAATGAGGATACATACCATGATAATAAGGTTACAGAGGATGTGGCGGTAGAAAACAAACCTCTGTACGGAGAGGGAGGCGGTATGTTCTCCACGGTGCGTATTGCCAAGTGGGCAGGAAAATACAATGACACAGGAGAAAAGATACACGAATATACACCTCTTGGAAACGCTGTCTTTGAGCTGTACCTTGCCGATAAAGAAGGCCGTCTGTACGAATCGCTGGGTGAGATGACCACCGGACTGGACAATACGATCCAGGAGGATGAGCCGCAGGGAGACCTGGACGCACTGGCCTCCTCCAGGATGTTTGAGTGGACGGATCTGCAGAAGGACTATGCGGAGAGGCTGGAGAATCCAGATATATGTACAGTAGACAAGGATGGAAATGTCTATGTGCGGGTAGCCATTGTAGAGAAGGATGTGCCTACCGGATACATGGCAGACAAGGATTGCTGCTATATGTACATGTACTTCCAGAACGTGCCTGGGAAGGTGACGGAGATTTTCAATGACGCGTACTATGTAACGGGCGATCAGACGGAAGAGAAGGTTCCGCTTGCAGAGGATCAGAATGACATCCAGTGGGCGCTGTATCCTACCAGAGAGAATGGAGATGGCAGCTATGGGCTGGTTGCTGGTGTAGGTGAGACCAGCAAGTACCGGCTGGTAAACTGGCCGGTGGACGCCTTTGCAGTGACCGTTCAGAAATACGGATATGAAGTGCAGGAGGACAACGAGGGATATACGTCTCAGCAGCTGGATGAATACTATTTCTCCGGCGCGCACACGGACCGCGTGGGGCTGCCGATGGTTATGCGCCTGGACCGTCTGCAGGACGGAAAGTGGACGCCTTATAACTATGACGGCAACACGCAAAGCGGGCAATTCACCACGGATGCATCCGGCAGATACGTGTTCCGCAACGGATTGCGGCTGGGCAGCTACCGCATCGTGGAGGTGAGAAGCGCGTCAGGATATGAGGATCTGGTGAACCAGTACGAGATGATCTATGACGGCAGCACGCCCCAGGGAGCCAGCGGGGAGAGAAGTGCTCAAGCGTACTACTTCAATGTGACGGCGGACAACGTGGATGTCAGCATGTACAACCCGAAGAAGGTTGAGCTTGATATCCGGAAAACGGATGTAGGCGGAACTACAAACCTTTCGGGCGTAACCTATACGCTGATACAGCAGGATGGTTCGGGTAAGGTGACAGCTACCACGGACAACAGTGGTAAAGCTTCCCTGGAAGGTATCGGAACCGGCACCTATAAACTGACCGAGACAGGCAGCCAGACGCACTCCGGCAGCTACTTCAGCGAGTATTTTGAAGCTACGTACGGAGGAAAAGCACTGAATAACCTGGTGAACGGGGATGGGCTTTTCCTGGGATACACGGTTCAGTCTGAGCCAGAGCCGGGAGAGAAAAGCGGACTTATTGTGACGGAGAAAAAAGATCTTTCCAGCTATGGACTGGATGCAGGGCTGTCCCTTGATATAGAGAACCCCCGGAAGGGCGGATTTACGATTCAAAAGACGGATAAGCTGACAAATGGACCTCTGAAAGAGGCGCAGTTCCAGGTGTCCCATCAGAAATTCACAGGATGGGGCGGAGATCAGGCGTTTACAGATACAGGATGGTCAGAGCCTGTGACCTACACAACAGATGAAGATGGTACCTGCCAGGTAACCGGACAGGAGCCGGGACTGTACAGGATAAAGGAGACAAAGGCTCCGGGCGGCTATGACATTACGGATTCCGCTTTCAGATATTTTGTCATTACCGGCGGCATGGACATCGGAACAGTGACACTGGGCGCCCAGGAAGTGACAATGAAAGATCCTAAGGAATCTCTTGCCTTCAAGGACAGCAAACAGGTACACCTGACAGTTACAAAAAAGATCAATAAAGGAGAGCTTTCTGTAAGCGGCAGCAGTGCATTTACATTTGCATTATATAATGAAGCTAAAACGCAGATCGACACGATAAAGATAACCTCTGTTGATGGAGGAGATGTCCAGGGTACTTTCAAGGTGGGACTTAGCCAGGGCGGAACTTATTATCTGAAAGAAACAGGCATACCTTCCGGCTTTGCGTTTGAGTCCCTGGAAGGGACAGCAGGACTGACACTTACAGAGGAAGAAGATGGCTATTACCGGTTTACAGTACCGGAAAGCAACAGTAATCTGGCAGTGACAGCGGTCAACAGGTACCTGCAGGCAGAAGTGGCTGTACTGAAAGTAAATGGAGAGACAGGAGAGCGCTTAAGCGGCGCGGATTTTGCCATCTACCGGATGAACGGCCAGGAGCAGGGAGAAAAGCTGGATGTGACCTTCACAGAGGATGTGGAGAATCAAGGCGTGTACAGGGTTGTGGTTCCTCTTTCTGCTAACCAGAGCGAGACATTCCGCATCTACGAGACAAAGCAGCCGGAGGACTATCTTCTGAACAGCCAGCAGCATGTGGAGGTGACAGTAGGACCCGGAGAAAAGCAGCAGGCACCTGTATGGAATGCTAGCTATGCCAATGATAATGATGAGATGCTGGCCGAAAGGATCTTCCCCAACTACAGGGGGGCCTACATTGATCTGACAAAATATGACAATGTACATGATTCCAAGGATGCAGCGCCCCTTGAAGGAGCCCGGTTCACACTCTACCAGTATAATGAGGATTCGGGTACATGGACGGCCAGCGCTGACGATGTGACCAGCGAGGATGGAACGCTGCGCTTTACCGTGACAGACGGTGAGATTTATGCTGTGGATGAGACGGCCATGCCGGCGGGGTATAACGGAGCCGGACTGGAAGGCGTGTGGACGGATCTGCAGGATGAGAAAGTGGAGGCACAGCAGATAACAGTAGCAGGTACTGGAGGAGAGCCGGAGACAGCAACCGTGTATCCGGTCAACGGCAGTGAGCCGCTGGAGGCAGGACGGTCTTACCGGTATAATGCCTACAATATTCCGCATGTGCCCATGGAGATCCGGAAGCAGAACGTGGATGGAAGCGCTCCGGCGCCTACGGCCACAGTCTCTGTCTATGAGATGCCGGATGGAATGTCCGATACACCGGATCGGGCGGCAGTGGAAGAGCTGCTCGCAGACGGGTCAGCACTGCTGAACGGAGTAGAAGTTGATCAGTTCTCGAAGGATAAGGACTACACTTACGCAGAGGATCCCAGACTGCAGACAACTTTTGTGGCAGGAAAGAGATACCTTGTAGTGGAGACGGACAGCAGTATATCCCAGATCCGGGACGACAGCAGTGTCACCTGGTACACAGTAGTGAAGTACCCGGAAGGCACACGGGCCGGACAGACCGCAGTGCTGAAAAATATAAACGGAACAGCGGATCTTACGCTGGTAAAGAGTGCGGAGCAGGCAGAATACACGAGCCTGTTTACCCAGGGGGCGGATATTACCTACACCATTACTCCTTCTGTAAATAACACATATCCTCTGCACGAATTTGTCCTGGAGGATACAGGGCTGGAAGCCTATTATGAGGATGGCAGCCAGGAGTATCAGCCGATGGGAGAGGGAACGCTTGATGATCAGTATTCCATCACCAGTGTCACGGTGGGACAGTCCAGCCATGACACAGGAGCGTATAAGGAGCCCGGAAATGACACTATCTATGCAGAAGTGACATTTAAAGGATTTGACGGGAAGACATACGAGATGGCACCTGTAAATGTAAGCCAGGGCGCTGCGACTGTGCAGATGCCGGGAGATAAGGGCAGGGCAGAGAGCTTCTCCATCAGATACTATTCAGAAGGCATCGCAAAAGCTTCGGATAATGCTTATGTGCTGGGAACAGACTTTAATCCGGGACCTGTGACGGCCAGAGTACAGGTGCAGAAGCAGGAGGGCGGACCGGATGCCCACGCGATCGCCATGATCCGCAACAGTGCAGACAGTACGCTGAAGTACTATACATGGACCGGGGCGGGTGCAAGAAACGATACGCCTGAAGAAATAACACAATCTGCAGATGCGGATGTAACCTTTAAAGACCAGACAGCGGCTCTTGTAAGTGTGACAAAAGAGGCGGATACGGCAACTGTGAGGCTGGAGGATACTGTAACCTACAGTCTGACACTGGAAAATAAAAGTACACTGACAGCGGAGGAGGCGACCATGAGGGAACCGTTCCTTGTGGATCTTCTTCCACAGGGAACTACATGGGCGCGCACAGATGATGAGTACGGCGTGACGTTAGAGGCAGGCAGCACAGGTATTACGTTGAGCCATACAAGGAGCCAGAGCCATGACGGCGAGACCGCGGTGTTTATATACATGAACGGAAGTCTGGAGCCGGGAGAGCAGGTGACAGTCAAGATCCAGGTGAAGGCAGAGAAGGAGGTTGTAAGCTACGGCCCGGATCTGAATAACTATGTGCTGGCCGGCAGCGATGAAAAAGGAGAAGCAAGTGTGGATAATCCGCGGGCGGCGTCCTTCAAAAATGAAAATGGAAAATGGCCGGAGAGCGTGGATACTGTACTTAGTTCCCTGCCGCAGGACAGAAGAGATGATCTTAAGCAGATCCTGGGAGAGAGGAAGGAACATGGCTTCGTGTCTGCCGGGAACACACTGACGTGGAATACAGGCAGTGAAATGCAGATCGTCAAATCCGGATACGGAAATGTCAATGCAGAAGCGGGATACAGTTCTACGACCCTCTCCACTATTACGAACGAGGGCGGTCTGATGCACTACAGGCTCACAGCGTCCAATACCAATGAACAGGACGGGCGTACAGATATCAGCTTTGTGGATGTGCTCCCGGAGGTGGGAGACGAGACGGCCAACAATGCTGACAGAGACAGCGCCTGGTCGCTGGATCTGAAGGAGGTAGCGAGCGTCTCTGTAATAGATGAGAAGGGGGTTGCGACACCGGTACCTGCCGATAAATACAAGGTATACTGCTACACCACGCAGGGACCCATCGCATCATATACGGACATTTACAATGCGGCTAAGGTTATTAAATATGCTACAGAGACGCCTCCGGCCGGCTGGTCTGAAGGAATACCAACGGATCCGGCAGCACTTTCAGATGTGAGAGCCTTTATCGTGGCAGTGAGCGATGAGTTAAAGCTG
This sequence comes from Lachnoclostridium sp. An118, assembly GCF_002160985.1. Lineage (GTDB taxonomy): Bacteria > Bacillota > Clostridia > Lachnospirales > Lachnospiraceae > Claveliimonas > Claveliimonas stercoravium. The sequence continues at coordinate 23,115 of NZ_NFLQ01000016.1, forward strand.
GGGGCGCAGGAGAGTCTTGTTGTTGAGTATACTGCGGTTGTAAACAGCGGAGAAGGCTTTGACAGCGACGACCTGACACTGAATGCCTGGAACAATGCAGTAAATACATGTGCCTGTCATTACAGTAGCTACAGCTTATCTGTGGAAAACCCGGTTCCATCACCGGCATCCGAGATCATCGAGTCCAACGCTGTGTCCACCACCATCGTGCCGGAAGGCGCAAAGGTAGGCGGCCATGTATGGATTGACAAAGATAACGATGGCCTGTGGGAAGAGGGAGAGGATATAGCTGATCTGTCAGGCGGCAATCGTCTGATTCAGGATCTTCTGGATAAGATGGTAGTGCAGCTCTACACCTATACAGGAACATCGAACAGCTCCTCGGACACCACGTCTTATGTAAAAGGCTCACAATGGGGAGGGTATTTTGAGTTCGGAAAGGAGAATGCTGACCCGGATGATCCAATGGGAGGCCTTCTCACACCGGCGGGACGTAAGAATGTATCTGATGACACTCTCTATCCGGATAATGTGCTGGATCCGGCCCAGTTGAAGGGAACAGCTCCTGTCACTTACACCATCGGGGCAGATTTCCAGAATGCCAAAGGAAAATTTGAGGTCGCGAAGACGCTCAATGTGCGCAGGATGTCCTTCCAGCCGGGACACATACCAGATGATCATAAGACAGACAACAACTTTACCTACCAGAACTCCAGCGCAGTATCCGAGCGGTTCTACCTGTGGTCGGGAAGTGAGACTTACGATACGACAAAGGATATTGGTCTTGTACCATACCGTGACCTGGAGATCACCAAGGTGGCGGATGACGATCCAAACGAGTTTATCGAAGGCGCACAGTTTACTGTATACGGCCCCTTTGACGAAAAGGCTGAAAGCTATGAACTGAACGAAAAAGTCGGTACTTATACAACAGACTCAGACGGAAAGGTCACAGTGCCGAACCTCCTCTGGTACAAAAAGTACATCATTGTGGAAACCGGAGCCGATGCCGGCAGTGAGGCGGAAGGCTACCTGCTGACCGGTGCGACAGGGAAGGCAACTGTCCCGGGAACAGACATTGAAAATCTGGAAAATGAGAAACCAGCCTGGGTGCTGGGCGTGCCGACAGCCGAGAAAGAGGATGCGCTGGATAAGATGACCGTAACCAATAAGCGCCAGACAGAGGTTCAGCTCACTGCTTCCAAGAAGCTGATGATGAATGGACAGGAACAGAAACTTGAGGCAGATCAGTTTACGTTTGAACTGCTGGACGACGATGGGACAACGGTGCTTGATACCAGGAAGAATGATGACGAAGGAAAAGTCATCTTTAAAAAGCTGATTCTGGAAGGTGCAGGAGAGAGGATCTACTACATCCGGGAGAAGATAGAAGGAGACGATCCAAAAGACGGTATCACCTATGATACATCACTTTACAAAGTGACAGTGAATGTACAGTGGGATGCGGAACAGAATAAACTGGTGCCGGAGATTACCTACGAAAAGCAGGCGAAAGATGAAACTAAGTGGGAGACGGCTTCAGATGTAACTTTTGAGAACATCTACAATGCCACGGGAAGCCTGGACCTGACTGCAGCAAAGACCGTCAATGGTGAAAAGCCCCAGGAGGCAGAAGCGGGAAGATTCAGCTTTACACTGTTATCCGGCGCAGATACGCCAACTGTAAACCAGACGAAATATAATGACGCTGATGGAAGGGTAACATTTGACCCGATCCAGTATGACACAGACGACATCGGTCAGACCTACACCTATACGGTCAAGGAAGGGACGGTTCAGGCAGATAGTGGACTGGCAGATAACTATACACCGGATGGAGCGGAATATACGGTTACAGTTACAATCAGTGATGCAGGAAAAGGAAAGCTGAACGTTGACAAGACGATCACGAAAGATGGTAAAACAGTAGAAGACATCACCTTTAACAATACTTATACGGCATCTGCATCCTGGACGCCCGAAGCTTCCAAGATCCTTACCGGAAGAGATATCACTAACGGGGAGTTCTCCTTTGAGGTGCTGGAAGGAACAGATGTAGTGTCCAGAGGAAGCGTATCTGCGGGAACAGCCGGACAGACGGCAGCCATTAACTTTGACTCCATAGAGTATGACATGGACAACGTGGGAATCCATACCTACACAGTGAAGGAGACCACGAAAAATGGAAACGGCGTCACCGTAGATACGAACAGGTATGAGGTGACAGTCACAGTCAGCGACAACCGGAATGGAAGCCTGGGAATTACAGCAGTGTATCCGAAAGGCGGCATTACTTTCAGCAACAGCTATCAGGCAGAAAAAACTTCTTACGAACCTAAAGTGACCAAGACAGTGACCGGACAGCAGATGCCGGCCGGCGGGCAGGAATTTACCTTTACGCTGAGTCAGATAGACGGACAGAATTATGACGGTGTGACCATGCCGGCCAATGCGACTCTGAAGCTGAAAGCGGAGAGTACGGGAGTGCAGGTGAGCGGAAGCTTTGAAGCCATCACCTTTGCGAAAGCAGGCAGCTATCAGTTTAAGATTGAGGAAGAAGCCGGAAACGCTGCAGGAGTCACATATGATCCGGAAGACTGGATCCTGACCGTATCGGTGAAGGATGATCTCACAGGAAATCTGTACATTGATACGACAGAGACCATCTATCAGACAGAGGACGGCGGGGCCGGCGATGATGCCGCCGCGGCATTTGAGAATATCTACCAGCCGCAGAGTACACCTCTTGCACTGAAGGCAGTCAAGACTGTGACGGGCAATGCGATGCCTGGAGCAAAGGACTTTACCTTCCTTCTGGCGGCAGGCGGAACCTATACGGGAGACCAGCTTGAGATGCCGAAAGACCTGACAGCGACGGCCCATGTGACAGAGACAGGAACACCTGTCGAAGCACTGTTCCAGGAGATTACATTCAAGCAGGCAGGCGAGTACAGCTTTACCATTACGGAGCAGAAGCCGCAGTCCGGACAGGAAGGTGGTTACCACTATAGTGATGCTAGATGGAATGTGGTTGTGAAAGTAACGGATGAGGCAGGACAGCTTAAGGCGGAAGCCACATACACCTGTGCTGATGAAAGCAACCAGACTGGAGCGGCCTTTGAAAACAGATATAACCCGGAGGACGCGCCGTTCACACCAGAGGTGAGGAAGACGCTGAACGGATATGAAGACCTTCCGGGCCAGACAGACTTTACCTTTACACTGACAGCAGCAGAGGATAATCCGGCTGGAGCGTCCCTTGAAAATGGAAAGAGTATCACTACAAGCCTTCCAATGACAGCACAGACAACAGAGGGCAGGGGTACAGCTACCTTCGAGGAGATCACCTTTGACAGAACCGGCATTTACACATTTGCGATCAGCGAAAATGGAACAGACGGCAAGGGATTTGACTACGATGAGACAAAATGGACGCTGACAGTGACGGTGACAGATGACAATGGAACCTTGAAAGCGGAAGGAAGCTACGCTCCCAAAGACGGAACGGCCAACGATGAGGCGGCAGCTTTTACAAACAGCTATACAGTAAAGGAAATTCCGTACACACCAGAGGCCGTGAAACAGTTCACTGAAGACAGTGCGGACAGACCGCAGAATAAAGAGACCTTTACCTTTACGCTGAAGCAGGCAGATGGAAACAGAGAGGGCGGAGCGGTATTTACCAATGGAGAAGAAGCTCTCAAAGCCTCTGTCACGGATGCAGGCAAAGCAGCCTTTGACGGACAGATCACCTTTAAGAAATCCGGACAGTACAGCTTCCTGATCACAGAGGATGTGCCGGATACGAAGTCCTACAACTATGGCTATGATGATACAAAATGGACGCTGCAGGTGAAGGTGATGGACAAAGAAGGACAGCTTACAGTCGAGTCTGTCAGCTATACAGCCGATGACGGCAGAACAGGCGACGGGCAGGCAGTCTTCAGCAACAGCTACAAGGTAGACCCCACAGCTTATGCACCCCAGGTGGAGAAGACAGTGACAGGCGCGGATATGCCTGACGGCCAGAGCTTTACCTTTGATCTGAAGAAGATTGAGGGAGAAAGCTACGAGGGAGTGACCATGCCGCAGGGACAGCCGGGAAGCAGCATCCAGATTAAGACAGACAAGACCGGTGAGAGCTATACAGGTAAGTTTGGCGAGATTGGGTTTGCAAAAGCAGGCGAGTACAGATTTGCCATTACAGAGCAGGATGATACAGCAGACAGCTATCCGGATGAGCATTACGGATTTGGATACGACAAGACAGAGTGGACACTGACCGTGACAGTGGAGGATGTGGGTGGAAAGCTTGACGTGACCAGCACGGCATACGAGTCCAGGGACCATGAGACTTCTGAGACGGAGGCATCTTTTGAGAACAGCTATCAGACAGAGCCCACAGACTATGCGCCGGCGGTTGTGAAGACGCTTTCAGATGACAGCGAGCCTACGCCGGCAGATGAGACGTTTATCTTTACTCTTACAGGAGAAGAGCAGGACGGAGCGGTTCTCCCGTCTGATACAGAGGCGGAAGTGTCCGGGGAAGGCACGGCCCGGTTCGACAACATCCACTTTACAAAGGCAGGCAGGTACAGCTTTACCATTAAGGAAAAACCAGGCAGCGCCGAAGGTTATACCTATGATCCTGCGGAATGGACACTGACTGTGACAGTGGACGATCTGGGCGGAAAGCTCTCGGTGATCGGAACAGTATATGAAGCCAAAGGACAGGAGAGTTCACAGACAGCGGCAGCATTTGAAAATGCTTACCATGTAGATCCGGTTTCGTTTGCACCGGAGGTGCAGAAGAAACTGACAGGAGACAAGGCGCCCGACGACAAGACCTTTATCTTTAACCTGGAAGCAGGGGAAGAGAGTCAGGGAATGGCCCTTCCGGAGGAGACGACAGCAGAGATCACAGGAGAGGGAAAAGCAGCCTTTGATGAAGTGACATTTACAAAGGCAGGTACCTATATCCTTGTGATCACAGAGGAAGATACCAGGGAGCCTGGATACACCTACGATGAGACGGTATGGACAGTGACAGCGGAAGTGGTGGACAAAGGCGGATATCTGGAAGTGGAAGATGTGACTTACCAGTCTTCCGATGAGACGGCGGACAGCAAAAACGCAGACAGTGCAGTATTTACAAACCGCTTTACTTACACAGAGGCAGAGTACACGCCGTCTGTGAGAAAGAACATCAGCGGGGATAAGCCGGGCCAGAACGATACATTTACCTTTACGCTGAAACAGTCACTGTGGGATGACAAAGAGGCAGTGCAGCTGACAGGGGCGTCCGCTTCTGTGGTAAACAGCGGCACAGCACAGTTTGGCAGGATCCTCTTTGGAAAACCGGGAACCTATGAGTTTAAGATCCAGGAAGACAAAGGCAGCGCAGCAGGATATACTTATGACAGGAGCACCTGGACTCTGAAGGTGACAGTGGTGAATGAAGAGAATGTACTCGTTGTGGAAAGCGCCGTGTACACAAAGAACGGCACGAATGTGACCAGCACAGAGGCAGCCGCATTTACTAATACGTACAGTGCAGCGAGAGCAGCCCGGACAGGCGATATATCGCCGTGGCAGCCGCTTGCGGCAGCGCTGATCCTCTCGGGAGGAGTCATCGTTGTCCTGCACAGGAGAAGAAAGCGGCAGGCAGAATAATCAAATCCGGACGTAACGCTTTTCAAAAGTGTTACGTCCGAATCTAAACTAACTGGTGTATAATTGTGTAAAATGTAGCTGGCAGCTTTTCTGCTTGTTGAAGCTGCTGTCATAAAAAACCAAGGGCTTCTCCTGCGTTACGCGGAAGAAGCCCTTGGTTTTTTATGACAGATTAATCATAGTATGAGCGAAAAAAGTATGTAAACAATGGGTTGGCCTGACACAATTACACACCAGTTGGATTAGTTTGGGGCGTAACATTTTTGAAAAGTATTACGTCCCCATTCTGCCTTTTAAAACTGCCATCGGTATGCTATAATGTTTGCAAGTGCTGAAAAAAGATAGTATCAGAAGGAGTAATGATTATGGAACTGACAACGATCAAGGAATTATATAGGAACACAGAAAGTTACCTGGACAAAGAGGTGACTGTGGGCGGCTGGGTGCGCAGCATCCGCGACTCCAAGACCTTCGGGTTCATCGTGGTAAATGACGGCTCTTTCTTTGAGACCCTGCAGGTGGTGTACCATGACAGCATGGACAACTTTGCAGAGATCTCCAAGCTGAACGTGGGAGCTGCCATTATCGTGAAGGGAACACTGGTGGCTACGCCCCAGGCAAAGCAGCCTTTTGAGATCCAGGCTGAGACTGTGGAGGTGGAGGGGGCTTCCGCTCCGGACTACCCGCTGCAGAAGAAGCGCCACAGCTTTGAGTACCTGCGGACCATCGCTCATCTGCGCCCCAGGACAAACACCTTCCAGGCTGTGTTCCGGGTAAGATCCCTTACAGCCTACGCCATCCACAAATTCTTCCAGGAGAGGGGATTTGTCTATGTGCACACCCCCCTGATCACAGGAAGTGACTGCGAGGGGGCAGGGGAGATGTTCCAGGTGACCACCCTGAATCTGAACAATGTGCCTAAGAAGGAAGATGGCACAGTGGACTACTCCCAGGATTTCTTTGGAAAAGAGACTAACCTGACAGTCAGCGGACAGCTCAACGGCGAGACGTTTGCCCAGGCTTTCCGCAATATCTACACATTCGGACCTACCTTCCGGGCAGAGAACTCCAACACCACAAGACACGCGGCGGAGTTCTGGATGATCGAGCCGGAGATGGCATTTGCGGATCTGAACGACAACATGGATCTGGCGGAGGCCATGCTGAAGTATGTCATAAACTATGTGCTGGAGAACGCGCCGGAAGAGATGGATTTCTTCAACTCCTTTGTGGACAAGGGACTTCTGGACAGGCTTCACAATGTTGTGTCCTCCGAGTTTGCCAAAGTGACCTACACGGAGGCTGTGGAGATCCTGGAGAAGAACAACGACAAGTTTGAATACAAAGTTTCCTGGGGCACAGACCTGCAGACAGAGCATGAGCGCTATCTGACAGAGGAAGTGTTTAAGAGACCTGTGTTTGTCACAGACTATCCAAAGGAGATCAAGGCCTTCTACATGAAGCTGAATGAGGATGGAAAGACCGTGGCAGCTGTAGACTGCCTTGTGCCCGGCATCGGCGAGATCATCGGCGGAAGCCAGAGGGAGGACGATTACGAGAAGCTGTCCGCCCGCATGAAGGAGCTGGGACTCAAGGAGGAGGACTACGGCTTTTACATGGACCTGAGAAAATACGGCTCCACACGCCACTCCGGGTTCGGCCTTGGCTTTGAGAGATGTATCATGTACCTGACAGGAATGGGCAACATCCGCGACGTGATCCCGTTCCCAAGGACAGTGAACAACTGCGAGCTGTAAAAGGCAGTTAAAAGAGAACGCAAAAAAGGAATGAAGAGGGGACATCACGGATTCCCCCGCCGGAGGGAGGGCTAAAGCCTTCTCTTCGCCGGGGCAGAATAAGGAGGTTCACGAGAGTATGAATATCGTAGTAGTGGATGACGAGCGGGAGATCGCGGACGTCATCGAACTGTATCTGCAGAACGACCAGTATACGGTCTACAAATTCTACACCGGCCAGGAGGCTCTGGACTGTATCTTTCAGAAGAAGATAGACCTGGCTATCCTGGATGTGATGCTGCCGGATATCGACGGGTTCCAGATACTGAAGAAGATCCGGGAGAAATACACCTTTCCGGTGATCATGCTGACGGCCAAGACCGAGTACATGGACAAGATCACAGGGCTCACCATGGGGGCAGATGACTACATACCCAAGCCCTTCAATCCTCTGGAGCTGGTGGCCAGGGTGAAGGCCCAGCTCCGCCGCTACACCCAGTACAATGACGGCGGAAAGGAGCCGGGAGAGGTCATCGATTTCGGCGGCCTTCTGCTGAACCGTACTTCCCACGAGTGCATTTATAATGAAGTCCCTCTGACCCTCACCCCCATAGAGTTTGATATTCTCTGGCTCCTCTGTGAGAACAGGGGCAAAGTCATAAGCTCCGAGGAGCTGTTCGAGAAAGTATGGCATGAGAAATACTATAAAAACAGCAACAATACAGTGATGGTGCACATCCGGCATCTGCGGGAGAAAATGAGCGCACCCACGGGAACTTCAGACTTTATCAAGACAGTGTGGGGAGTGGGTTATAAAGTTGAAGAGTAATTACAGAAAATTAAAATTCAGTATCCTGCTGCAGACAGTGCTGGTGACAGCACTGACTGTACTTGTTGGCGGCTTTCTTCTGAATTATGTGATCGACGGGGTATACAATGACAGCTTTGCGACGACATTTGTAAAGATACTCACAGCCTTTCACGTGGAAGAACAGACCGCCATTGATTTATATTGGCGGCTTATAGGAGACAATAAGGAGTTCTTTATGATCGTCGGCTTCCTGCTCCTGTTTGCCCTGTTTTTCTACGTGGCCCTGTCCAAGATGACAAAGTACCTGGACCAGGTGGGGGATGGCATCGAGAACATCATCTCTGAGTCCACGGAGCCCATACACCTGATCACGGAGCTGAAGCCTATCGAGATCCGGCTGAATGAGATCAAGGCCACGCTGAAGCGGCAGGACCTGGAGGCCATAGAGAGCGAGAAGAAGAAAAATGACCTGGTGCTCTTCCTGGCCCATGACCTGAAGACCCCCCTCACCTCTGTGGTGGCCTATCTGGCTATGCTGGACGCCCACCCGGACATGCCGGAGGCGGAGCGGGCCAAGTATATCCACATCTCCCTCGAGAAGGCCACAAGGCTCGGGGAGCTGATCAACGAGTTCTTTGACATCACCAAATTCAATCTCCAGGATATCGAGCTGGAGCCGGTGGAGCTGAACCTGTCCATGATGCTGGAGCAGATCGCGGACGAGCTGTACGGCGTCCTCCAGGAGAAGCAGCTCACCTGCGAGGTGGAGACAGAGGACGGCCTGGTGGTGTACGGGGACCCGGATAAGCTGGCCAGAGTCTTTGACAATATCCTGAGGAATGCCATAGCCTACTGCTATGCGGGGACAACCATACAGATCAGTGCCTGCAGGAAGAACCGGGATGTGGAGATCACATTCTCGAATAAGGGGAAGAAGATTCCGGGGACAAAGCTGCAGACTATCTTTGAGAAATTTTACCGGCTGGATGACTCCAGGTCCAGTGAGACCGGAGGGGCAGGTCTTGGCCTTGCCATAGCCAAGGAGATCGTGGAGCTTCACGGTGGGCGCATCATGGCCAGGAGTGACGATGAGAGGACACAGTTTATCGTGACGCTGCCGTCTGAAAAAGAGCAGGAGGAGAAGGAAGACAATGAAGTTCATACACATCGCGGACGTGCATTTAGGGGTGTCGCCCGAGGCAGGAAGAGCGTACAGCGGGGAGCGAAGCGGAGAAATCTGGGAAAGCTTCCGAAGACTGATAAGAGTGTGCAAGAAGGAGATGCCGGACCTTCTCCTGGTGGCCGGTGATCTTTTTCACAGGCAGCCCCTTCTGCGGGAGCTGAAGGAGGTGGACGGCCTGTTCGCCTCTCTGGACAGGACTCAGGTGGTCCTCGTTGCGGGCAATCACGACTACATGCGCAGGGAATCCTACTACCGCACCTTTCAGTGGAGCCCCAACGTGCATTTTCTCGGCTCGGACAGGGTGGAGGCTGTGGAGCTTCCCGCCCTTGAGACAGCAGTGTACGGGTGCAGCTACCACGAGAGGCAGATCCGGGAGCCCCTCTATGACAGCGCGCCGGCGGCCGGGAGACAGAAAACGGAGATCCTCCTGGCTCACGGCGGAGACGGGACCCACATTCCCATCAACAGGGAGAGGCTGGCCGGCCTGGGCTACGCCTATGTGGCCCTGGGGCATATCCACATGCCTCAGGTGGTCATCCCCGGACTTGCGGCCTATGCAGGGGCGCTGGAGCCCACGGACAAGAATGACACGGGGAAGCACGGCTACATACAGGGGGAGATCACGGAGGGGGGGACTTGTTTCTCCTTTGTCCCCTTTGCCGGCCGGGAGTATATCCACTGTGAGGTGGAGGTGGACCGCCGGACGACAGGTGCGGGACTGGCAGAGCTGATCCAGGGAAAAATAGAAGAAAAAGGCGTGGAGAATATATATAAGTTTCTTTTGAAAGGATATCGTGACCCGGACATCCTCTTTGACCTGGATGCCCTGGACAGGAGAGGAAATATCACTGACATCACGGACGAGACAAAGCCGGCCTGGGACATGGAGAAGCTGTACAGGAACAACAAGAACAATCTGATCGGCAGATACATAGAGAGCTTTTCCGGTGCGGAAAAGGACAGCGTGGAATACAGAGCGCTCTTTGAGGGGGTCAGTGCTCTCATGGAGACAAGAAGGGGAACAGAATGAAAATTCAGAAGCTGGAACTGAGACATTTCGGGAAATTCAGAGACAGGACCATCCTGCTGGGAGACGGCATACAGCTCCTCCAGGGTGAGAACGAAGCCGGTAAGACCACGATCCACACCTTTATAAAGAGTATGCTCTTTGGCATGGAGAGAGGGCGGGGCAGGGCGGCGGCCGTTGATACCTTCAGCCGGTACGAGCCCTGGGATGAGTCTGGCGCCTACGGGGGAGCCATAGAGTTTACCTGTGGGGGCAAGACCTTCCGGCTGGAGAGGAGATTTGACAGACAGGGGAAGAGAGCCGGGCTGGTCTGCCTGGATGACGGAGAGCAGCTCTCCCTGGAGGACGGGGACCTGGAGATGATACTGCCGGGACTGGAGGCGGACAGCTATGAGGATACACTTTATATCAGGCAGTCCGGCGCCCAGACAGGACAGACGCTGGCGGCGCAGCTGAAAAACTTCGCTGCAAACTATTCTGTTTCCGGGGATGCGAGGATTGACCTTGCGGCGGCTCAGGAGGTACTCCGGGAACAGGAGAAGGCACTGGACCGGCAGGCAAGGGACCGTACCCGGGAGCGGCAGAGCCGCAGGGAGAAGATCGAGCAGGAGGCATCCTATGTGTGGAGGGATATCCACCGGCTGGAGGAGGAGCTGGAGAGGGTCCGGGAAGGCCTCGAGCTGAAAAGAGCGAAAGAAGAAAATGAAAAGAGGGAGAGCGAGAAGCGCATGATCGATGAGCTGCGCCCGGACAGGTGGCGGATCCATCCCCTGGAGGTGGCGGGCATCATCCTGGCGGTGGTCGTTCTCTTTGTCCTGATGCCGCGCCCCTGGAATTATGCCACATCTGTGGTGGCAGCCCTGGCGGGAGGGATTTATATCTGGAACCGGATGAAGGTGGAGAAGAAGCGGCAGAAGACCGCTCCTGAGCTGATGCTGGAGGAGATCACCCCGGAGGAGGAGCTGGCCTCTGCGGAGAAGCTGCGCTGGGAGCAGCAGCACCTGGAGGAGGAGAAGAAGGAAAAGCAGACCCAGTACGAGAACCTTCAGGAGGAGCTGGCAGAGCTGGGAGAGCTGGATGGCATCTACAAAGAGCAGGAGAAGGAGCGGGCGGCCCTGGCCCTGGCGCAGGACAGGCTCTCCCAGGTGGCCCGGGACATGCAGAGCCAGGTGCGCCGGGATCTGAACGGAGCTGTCTCCGGGATCGTCCAGGGCATCACCGGTGGAAAATATACCAGGCTGCTGGTGGAGGAGGGGGCCCGTCTGGTCTTCTTCCAGGATGGGCGCCGCATTCCTCTCTCCCAGGTGAGCCGGGGCACCATGGAGCAGGCCTTCCTGGCCCTTCGGCTGGCGGCGGCAGACCTTCTCTACGAGGAGGAGTATCCCCTGATCCTGGACGATGCTCTTGCCAGCTACGATGACAGGCGGCTGGCCAATACTCTCCGGTGGCTGGCAGGGAACAGGGAGCAGGTCCTGCTCTTTACCTGTCAGCACCGGGAGGGAGAAATCCTCCGCAGGGAGTCTATCCCCTTTGACCGGATAGATCTTCCCTGATATGCCGTGGGGGTGGGCCCCCGGCAGGACTGGCTTAAGACAGACAGAAAAAAGCAGGCCCTGTTTCCGCCTGTGCCGTGAGCATAAGACGATCCGGCAGCGGAAAACAGGGCCTGTCCTTTTTATTCTTCTTAGATTTCCTCGCCTCTGCGGTATTTCTCCACCACATGCTGGATCCTCGCGCTGGGATTCAGGATGCTGCTGATGGAGCCGTCATGGTTCAGCGTGTCGATCATGAGGGCGATGTACTTGCTCATGTCGCAGTTGATATAGTAGGGGCGTGAGAGCAGCTCAGGCGTCTGATAAATGAGGTTGGTGGTCAGGATGCCGTTGATGATGCCCTCCTCGTAGGCCTTGTCAAATTTCTCCATTCCGTTTGTGAAAAGGCCGAAGGTGGCGGCGGCGTAAATCCTCTTCGCGTTCCGCTGCTTCAGCTGGCGTGCCACATCCAGGATGCTGTCTCCGGAGGAGATCATGTCGTCCAGGATGATGACGTCCTTGCCCTCCACGGAGGAGCCCAGGAACTCGTGGGCCACGATGGGGTTGCGGCCGTTTACGATCCTTGTGTAGTCCCGGCGCTTGTAGAACATGCCCATATCCAGGTTCAGCACGTTGGCCAGGTACACGGCCCGCTCTGTGGCGCCCTCGTCAGGGCTGATGGCCATCATGTGGTCGCTGTCTATCTTCAGATCCTTCACTGTGCGCAGGAGTCCCTTCACAAACTGGTAGGTGGGGCGCACGGTCTCGAAGCCGCTTAAGGGGATGGCGTTCTGCACCCTCGGGTCGTGAGCGTCAAAGGTGATGATGTTGTCCACGCCCAGGTGTACCAGCTCCTGCAGAGCCAGGGCGCAGTCCAGGGACTCCCGGCTGCTCCGCTTGTGCTGGCGGCTCTCGTAGAGGAAGGGCATGATCACGTTGAGGCGTCGTCCCTTGCCCCCGATAGCGGCGATGATGCGCTTCAGGTTCTGGAAATGGTCGTCAGGAGACATATGGTTGGTGTGGCCTGACAGAGAATAGGTCAGGCTGTAATTGCACACATCGACCATGATATAGACATCCTTTCCGCGGACAGATTCTCCGATGATCCCCTTTGCCTCACCGGAGCCGAACCGGGGCACTCTCGCGTCGATCAGATAATTGTCTCTCTCATATCCGCTGAAGACGACATCATTCTTGTGTACATGTCCGTCCTCTCTCCTCCATTTCACGAGATAGTCGTTGACACGTCTTCCCATATCCTGGCATCCGTCCAGGGCGATGATCCCCAGGGCTCCCACGGGAATATTGTCTAAAATACGTTCGTTTCGGCGCAGCATCTTATAAGGTACCTCCTGTTGATTGAAATATTTTATTGCACTCTGTTCATCAGTTTTTTCTGTATCCGGATATCGTCACCTGTCAGGCGGAGCACGGTGTAGGCGCTTGTGATCCTTGAAAATACTCTCTCCGAGTAAATGTTTTTCAGGTCCTCCAGCGAGAGATTTGTTGATATCAGGGTGGACTTTTTGCGCAGGATCCTCTCGTTCAGACAGATAAAAAGCTGGGAGTTGGTGAAGGAATTGCTCATCTCCGTTCCCAGGTCATCAATGATGAGAAGATCGCAGCTGTAGATGTGGTCGCAGTCAGCCCCGGCCTCCTCCTCCCGCCGGAAGGTGCTCTTTGCGAATATGTCAAAGAGCTGGGCGGCCGTGAAATAGATCACGGAGAAGGACTGCTCCAGAAGCTCCTTTGCGATACAGTGGGAGAGAAAGGTCTTTCCGACCCCTGTGTCGCCGTATAGGAGCAGATTGCGGAACTCTGTCCCGAATGTATCGATAAATTCGCGGCAGCTCTTCAGGGCGATCTCTATGGCCTCCCTTGAGGACCGCCCGGTGAGGCGGTCGATGTGGCTGTTGGAGTAGTATTCCATGGAAAAGGTGTCAAAATTCTCCCGGTCCAGCACCTCCTGCAGGTTGGATCGGGTATAGAGCAGATCGATGACCGCCTTCTTAAAGCAGTGGCATTTCCTGTCTCCGATATACCCCGTGTCCTGGCAGTCCGGGCATGTGTAGTGAAGCTCCAGATAATCCGAAGGATAACCGTTTTCCCGAAGAAGTGCAAGCTTTTTTTGGGAAAGTGCGTGGATTTTTTTCTTTAAAGTGTCCAGGGCTGACTCGTCCCCCTCCAGGAGGCGGCGGGCCTGCTGTAGGGAAAGGCTGGAGATCTCATTGTCCAGCTCCTTTATCTGAGGGATCTTTATTTCGATATCAGCATAGCGCCTGCGCCGCCTGTACTCATTTTCCAGGCGGTGTTGCTCATAGGTGTGCATGATCTGTTCGTACTGGGAATTGGTAAGAGCCACAAGTCTTCTCCCTTCTCAAGTGGTGGAGGGCAGCCATGTCCCTACTGGTTCTGTATGAGCCTGCGGGTCAGGTCTTCCATGTCCTCATAGGTCCTGCCCTCAAAATTGTTAAAGCGGTTCCGGGCAGCTTTGGGTGTCTCGGCGGAAGAGGAGGCGGACCGCGTCTGGCGCTTTTCCTTCCGCTCCAGCTTTTCCTTCTGGTATGCCTGGTCCAGAGCCTCCACGTCCTTCATGGTCCGGGCGCCCCCGTCCATCCAGCTCTTTAAGATGGACTCCGCATAGTCGAAGCTGGGCTGGTGGATGCTGTTCATGGTCCGGTTGCAGGCCTCCAGGATCAGCTCGTCCGAAAAGCCGTACTCCCCGCTCCAGCGCTGGATGTAGCCAAGCTCGGAGGAAGCGGGAGAGCGGCCGGTGATGCCGAAGGCCTTCAGGACACCGTAGCAGCTCCGGCTGTAGAAGGCAGCGCTCTGCTTTGCCTCCTCCGGTGTCCGGATCTTACGGTCCGTCCAGGACAGGGCCACCTTCTGTATGTAGTGCATGCTCTTGTGCCCGTTCTCCACGCAGTACTCTATCAGGTACTCGATCAGGTCCGTGGACATGCCCAGCTCGTCATAGAAGTAGGTGATGGTCCTCATATCCGTGGCAGAGAGAGTCTTGCCCAGATACTGCTCCGCCACAAAAAGCAGCTCCTTGAGCTCCTTGCGGTTGCGGAAGCGGGTCACGTTCTCAGGGGAAGAGGACGGCTCCCTTCCCTCCCCTGTCTCCGCCCTCTCGGGACCGGCCGGCACATCGGTCTGGACCGAGGGAGAGGCGGCGCGGGAAGGAGCGGCAGGAGAAAGCACTGCGGAGGATGCCGCCGAGGAGGCAGGCATGCCGCTGCCAGGGCCATCCGTGATCTCGTAGTCCAGAAGCCCCTGCTTTTTCCAGTATTTCAGAGCGCGGATCACATCCTTCTCCGTGTCGTCCAGGATGTCCGCAATGCCGGATATGGTCAGCTCCCTGTCCGGGCAGGCCTGGCAGCGCAGCAGAAGAAGATAGACCTTCACGTACTCTCCGTTTGCCTCCGGCATATAGTTGTCAATGAATTCGAAATCCAGCAGGAGTGCCTTGTCCTGCCGGCAGTTTTTCAGTGTCAGTTTCTTCATGCTTCTCCTATCCTCGCTTGTCGTTATCTGTCGTATACGTTTTATCGCAGACCTATTATAGCACCGGAGAGGGACGGGCAAAAAGAACTTTTTGAGCCAAAATCCATCTTTTTTGTGGATAAAATCCTGTGGAAAATGTGGATAACTAGCCTTTCAGCAGATCCTCTCCAATATTTACAACGTTTCCGGCCCCCATAGTTATCAACATGTCCCCTCTCTGGCAGCGGCCGGCGAGAAATCCCTCGATGGCCTCAAAGGAGGGGAGGTAATAAGCGTCAGAGCCCTTCGCCTTCAGCGCCTCTGCAAGCAGCTCCGAGGACACGCCGAGAGTGTCTGTCTCCCGGGCTGCGTAAATGTCTGCCAGCACCACATGGTCCGCGTGGGTGAGGGCGTCGGCAAAATCATCGAAGAGCGCTTTTGTGCGGGTGTAGGTGTGAGGCTGGAACACGCACCATATCTCCCGGTGGGGGTAGGCCGCGGCCGCCTTCAGGGTGGCCTTTATCTCTGTGGGATGGTGGGCGTAGTCGTCGATGACCGTGACTCCGTTCCAGTCTCCCTTGTGCTCAAAGCGGCGGTCTGTCCCCCTGAAGGAGGAGAGTCCCTTCTGCGCGTCCTCAAGGGACACGCCCAGCAGGTCTGCCGCAGCGATGACGGACAGGGCATTGCAGATGTTATGGTCCCCTGTCACGGACAGGCGGATGCGCCCTGCATTCTTTCCGTGCCGGATAAGGTCAAAGGAGGCGTCGCCGAACTCATCGTGGGAGACGGCAGCAGCGGAGTAGTCCGCATCCGGCTCCAGGCCGAAGGTGATGACCCGGCATTTCAGCCCCTCCGTGATCTCCTCCAGTCTCTCGATGCTCCTGTTGATGATGAGGACGCCGTCCTCCGGCAGGAGCTGGGCGAATTTCCGGAAGGAATGGCGGATATCCTCCAGGTCCTTGAAGAAGTCCAGATGGTCCGCGTCAATGTTGAGGATCACGGAGATCTTCGGGAAGAAGTGGAGGAAGCTGTTGGTGTACTCGCAGGCCTCTGTGACAAAGATGTCGGAGCCTCCCACCCGGATATTCCCCCCGATGGCCTTCAGGATGCCTCCCACAGAGATAGTGGGGTCCTTCTCCCCCGCCAGAAGGATGTGGGAGAGCATGGAGGTCGTGGTCGTCTTCCCGTGGGTGCCGGAGATGGCTACGGGAACCCTGTAGTTGCGCATGAGCTGGCCCAGGAGCTCCGCCCGGCTGAGCATGGGAAGGCCCTGCCGGACTGCCTGGGCGTACTCCTCGTTGTCCTCGTGGATAGCGGCCGTGTAGACCACCACATCGATCCCGGGGATGATGTTGGAGGCCTTCTGCCCGTAGAAGACCTGAGCTCCCAGGGCGGTCAGATGGTCTGTCAGGGCGGACTCCTTTGCGTCAGAGCCGGAGATGGTGAAGCCCTCCTTGAGGAGGATCTCAGCCAGGCCGCTCATGCTGATGCCGCCGATGCCGATAAAATGTACGTGAACAGGTTCATGAAAATTGATCTTATACATGGTCAACATACCTTTCTGTAAAAATGATATCCATATAATAACAACGCGATATGTGGATGCCGGCGGCGCCGAAAAGACACTTTGTGCATTGTTTATGATGTCGGGGCAAAAGCCCGGGACTACGATGCCTGCGGATTGTTCCGTGCTACGCACTTTCACAATCCTACCCAATATTCGCATATCGTGGGATATACATCCCACTTTTATGCTCATATTGGGGCGGGTCCCAAGGTCTTTCTCCCACTTATGAGCAAGCTCATGTGGGTTCAGACCTTTTGCCCCTGGCATCTCATTTATATTATTATAAACATATATAATAGAAAAGCCAAGAAACTTTTTTTGTGATATATCGATAAAAAAATGGTAGAATAACCACTTTTTTTGTAAAATATGTTCACTTAAATACGGAAGTATGGTATAATAAAAGTCATTAAAATTGCTGAGAAGGGGTGATGGCATGATCAAAAAAGAAATGATAGCAATGCTGCTGGCAGGAGGACAGGGCAGCAGACTTGGAGTCCTCACGGCGAAGGTTGCCAAGCCGGCCGTTGCTTTTGGGGGGAAATACAGAATCATAGATTTTCCGCTCAGTAACTGCATCAATTCGGGAATCGACACAGTGGGCGTCCTGACCCAGTACCAGCCGCTGCGGCTCAACACACACATCGGGATCGGCATCCCGTGGGACCTGGACCGCAACATCGGAGGCGTGTCCATTCTCCCGCCATATGAAAAAAGCTCAAACAGCGAGTGGTACACAGGCACAGCCAACGCGATCTATCAGAACCTGGATTACATGAGCACGTTTAATCCGGACTATGTGCTGATCCTGTCGGGAGACCACATTTATAAGATGGATTATGAGGTGATGCTGGATTACCACAAGGAGCACGAGGCGGATGTGACCATCGCCGCCATGCCGGTTCCTATGGAGGAGGCCAGCCGGTTCGGCATCGTGGTGGCGGACGGGGACGGCCGCATCACAGAGTTCCAGGAGAAGCCGCCGGAGCCCAAGAGCAATCTGGCTTCCATGGGCATCTACATCTTCAGCTGGCCGGTGCTGAAAAAGGCCCTGATGGACCTGAAGGACGTGCCGGGCTGCGATTTTGGAAAGCATATCATCCCCTACTGCCATGAGAAAGGAAAGCGGCTGTTCGCCTACGAGTACAATGGCTACTGGAAGGATGTGGGGACGCTGGGCTCCTACTGGGAGGCCAACATGGAGCTCATCGATATCATACCGGAGTTTAACCTGTACGAAGAGTTCTGGAAGATCTATACAAACAGTGACATCATCCCGCCCCAGTACATTGCGGACACGGCCATTATCGACAGGAGCATCATAGGGGACGGCGCGGAGATATACGGGGAGGTACACAACTGTGTCATCGGCTCCGGCGTGACCATCGGGGCAGGCAGTGTGGTCCGGGATTCCATTATCATGAAGGATGTGGAGATCGGCGCGGGCTGCATCATCGACAAGGCCATCATCGCGGAGAGCGTGCGCATCAGCGACAATGCCACCCTGGGCACAGGCGCGGATGTTCCCAACAGGCACAAGCCGAATATCTACTCCTTTGGCCTTGTGACCATCGGGGAGAACTCTGTCATACCCGGCGGCGTGCAGATAGGAAAGAATACAGCCATCAGCGGCGTCACCGTCAGGGAGGACTACCCCGGCGGCGTGCTGGAGAGCGGAGAGACATTGATAAAGGCGGGTGAGAGAATATGAGAGCAGTAGGGATTATATTAGCAGGCGGAAACAGCAACAAGATGAGAGAACTGACCCAGAAGAGGGCGGTGGCCGCCATGCCCATCGCGGGCAGCTACCGGGCAATAGACTTTGCCCTGAGCAACATGACAAACTCTCATATCCAGAAGGTGGCTGTGCTGACACAGTACAACGCCCGCTCTCTGAACGAGCATCTGAATTCTTCCAAGTGGTGGGATTTCGGGAGAAAGCAGGGGGGACTTTACGTGTTCACCCCCACCATCACGGCGGACAACGGCTACTGGTACAGGGGGACGGCGGACGCTATCTACCAGAACCTGGACTTCCTGAAAAAGTGCCATGAGCCCTATGTGATCATCACCTCCGGCGACGCGGTGTACAAGATGGATTACAACAAAGTCCTGGAATACCACATCGCGAAGAAGGCGGATATCACCATCGTGTGCAGGGACCTGCAGCCCGGCGAGGACGCGACCCGCTTTGGCACCCTGAAGATGGACGAGACCATGCGGGTGGAGGAGTTTGAGGAGAAGCCCATGATGGCGGCCTACAACACTATTTCCACAGGCATTTACATCATAAGGAGGCGTCAGCTCATCGACCTGATCGAGCACTGCGCCGAGGAGGAGAGGCATGATCTCGTCACGGATATCCTCATCAGATACAAGAATCTGAAAAAGATATACGGCTATAAGATCAAAGACTACTGGAGCAATATCGCTACAGTTGACGCGTATTATAAGACCAATATGGATTTCCTGAGGCCGGAAGTGAGAAATTACTTCTTTAAGGAATATCCGGGCATTTATTCCAAGGTCAGCGACCTGCCACCGGCGAAATACAACCCGGGGGCTGTGGTGAAGAACAGCCTTGTGGCCAGCGGGTCCATCATCAACGGTACGGTGGAGAACTCCGTGCTGTTCAAGAAGACCTTTGTGGGGAATAACTGCGTGATCAAGAACTCGATCATTCTCAATGATGTGTATCTGGGCGATAACACCTACATTGAGAACTGCATCGTGGAGAGCCGGGATACGATCCGGGCCAATACGCGCCACGTAGGTGAGAATGGCGTAAAGATAGTAGTCGAAAAAAATGAGAGATATGCACTGTAAGAGAAAAAAGGGAAAGATGCAGTGACTGACAAGAAAGGGGCTAGAAGACATGCAGATCACAGATGTACGCGTGCGGAAAGTTGCGAAGGAAGGGAAATTAAAGGCAGTAGTGTCCATTACAATGGACGAGGAGTTTGTCGTGCATGACATTAAAGTCATCGAAGGCGAGAAGGGACTCTTTATCGCAATGCCGAGCAAGAAAGCGCTGGACGGAGAGTACAGGGATATCGCCCATCCCATCAACTCAGCCACAAGAGAGCGTATCCAGAGCATTATCCTGGAGAAATACGAGGAGGCGCTGAGCCAGGAGGCAGAAGCCGAGCCGGAGATGGCCTGATCGATAGATTGGCAAAAGAGAAAACAGGCTGGTGTGAGTGACCAGCGGACAGCAAAGGCGCTGTGGAGATCCCGGGAGGGATTTCCCGGCGCCTTTTTGTGACGGCGGCGAGCCGGGCTCCGGGTCTTCCCGGGACAGCATTTTGAGGAGGCAGAGAGAAGGATATGAGTGCATTTGAAAGGATCTTAAGCGGCTTTCCGGATATAGACCGGCTGTTGAACTATATCCGGCTTGGGGACAATGTTGTGTGGCGGGTAAAGAGCCTGGATGAGTTCAGATGCTTTGCGGAGCCCTTTGCGGACCAGGCGCTGACTGACGGGCGGACGGTCATCTATATGAGATTTGCCGGCCATGAGCCCCTGCTCCGGCCCCGCCCGGGGCTGAAGATACGGGAGTTCGATCCGGACAAGGGGTTTGAGGCTTTTACAGTTGACATCTACAACTGCATTACGGAAAATGGAAGAGAGGCGTTTTACATTTTTGACAGCCTCTCCGAGCTCCAGTCCGTGTGGTACACGGACCTGATGATGGGAAATTTCTTCCGGGTCACCTGCCCGTACCTGTTCCGCCTGGATACCGTGGCCTGCTTTCCCCTGCTCCGGGGACGCCACTCCTTTGACGCCGTGGCCAGGATACGGGACACGACCCAGATTTTTCTGGATGTGTACAGGGGAGAGGGCCTGTACTACATCCACCCTCTGAAGGTGTGGGACCGATACTCGGCAAAAATGTTCCTCCCTCACGCCTGGGACCCGGGGGACGGGACTTTGAGGACGGTGGAGGACGGCGTGGCCCTGAGCCGCTACTACCGCGTCCTGGAGGAGGAAGAGGCCCAGGAGCAGGATCAGAGCCTGGACAGCCATGACCGCTTTTTCTCCGCGGCCAGGATGGCCTTCCGCCAGGGGAGCTTCAGCAGGGAGACAGAGCGGCAGATCGTGGAGAGCACCATGACAAAGGACCGGCGGCTCCAGGAAATGCTGCGCCGGTATTTTGAGCCCAGGGACTATTTCCTGCTCCGGGACAGGATGGCGGGGAGCGGTTCCATAGGGGGCAAGGCCTGTGGCATGCTGCTGGCCCGCAAGATCGTCCGAAAGGAGCTCCCCGGTTATGAGAGCTGCCTGGAGCCCCACGACTCCTTCTATATCGGCTCGGATGTGTTCTACACGTACATTGTGTCCAACAATTGCTGGGAGCTGCGCATAGCCCAGCGGACAAAGGAGGGCTATTTCAGCCGGGCGGAGGAACTCAGACAGGCTCTGCTGACAGGGGAATTCCCCGGGAATATACGGGAGAAGTTCCGGTCCATACTGGATTATTTCGGGCAGAGCCCTGTCATCGTGCGGTCCTCCAGTTTTCTGGAGGACGGCTTCGGGAACGCCTTTGCCGGGAAATATGAGTCTGTGTTCTGCGTGAACCAGGGCAGCCCGGCAGAACGCCTGCAGGAATTTGAGGATGCGGTCCGGACCGTGTACGCGAGCACTATGGATGTCTCCGCGCTGGAGTACAGAAAGCAGCGGGGACTGGAGGACCGGGATGAACAGATGGCAGTGCTGGTACAGCGGGTATCCGGCTCCTATCACGGGAAGCTGTTCTTCCCTGCCGCGGCCGGCGTGGGATACAGCTACAGCGCCTACAGATGGCGGGCGGACATGGACCCGTCGGCAGGACTTCTGCGGATCGTGGCCGGGCTGGGCACCCGGGCGGTGGACCGGACGGAAAATGATTATCCGCGCCTTGCGGCCCTGGACCGGCCGGCTGTGTCCATGCAGACAAACACGGCGGACAGGCATCGGTTCTCCCAGAGGAGGATGGACGTGCTGGATACAGAGAAAAACGCGTGGAGGACAGTGGAGGCGGATAAGGCGGCGAAGGATATGCCGCTCTGGCTCAGGAGGGCTGTGATGGAGAGGGACTATGAGGCCGAGGCCGCGCTGCGCCGGATGGGACGGGAGCGGCAGGTGTGGTTCATCACCTGCCAGGGGCTGCTGGAAAATAAGGAGTTTACGGACTATATGCGGGAGCTGCTCCGCGTCCTGGAGAGGGCCTACGGCAATCCGGTGGACATCGAGTACACAGTCAATCTGGACCAGGAGGGAAGGTTCGTGGTGAACCTGCTCCAGTGCCGTCCGCTGTACACGGGCAGCAGGAACGGGAAGGTGGAGATACCGCCCGTGCCGGAGGAGCAGGTGCTGTTCAGCCTGCAGGACTCCTCCGTGGGAGACTCCGCCTCCCGGCGGATCGATGTGGTGGTGCAGATAGACCCCAGGGCCTACTATGGATATCCCTACGGGCAGAAATACCGGGCGGCGGAGGCTGTGGGAAGGATCAACAGATATTACCGGGGACAGGGGAAAAGCCTGCTCCTGACAGCGCCGGGGCGGATAGGCACCTCCTCGCCGGAGCTGGGAGTTCCGGTAAAGTTTGCGGATATTTCCGGCTTTGCCGGGATCTGCGAGGTGTCCGACAGCAGGGCCGGGTACATGCCGGAGCTGAGCTACGGCAGCCACATGTTCCAGGACCTGGTGGAGGCGGGGATTTTTTACGCGGCAGTCTGGATGGACCGCAGGACCAGGAGCTATCACCCGGAGCTGACAGAAAAATGCGAAAATGTCTTCCCTGCCATCTGCCCCGACATGCCGGAGCTCTTCTCCATGTTCCGGGTGACGGAGACGGCAGGGCTGTACTACTGGAACGATGTGATGTCGGGGAAATGCCTGTGCGGATACAGGACGGAGGGGGAGACCGTGTCTTAGGAACTATTAGGGACAGGATATAGAAATTGCAGGAATGGAGACCGAGAACAGAAAGGAGAGACAGATATGGCAACGACAATGGAAATGCTGGAGGAGCTGCAGCACAGGGCCCACCAGGATCCGGCGCTTAAGGAGGAGCTTCTGGCCACCAGGAGGGGGGACGATCCCCTGGGGGCCTTCTGCCGGAAATGCAGGGAGCTGGGCTATGAGATATATGAGATGGAGCTGGTGAATGCGGGGGAGGAGTTCTACGCCGAGATCAAGCGGAGCACCAACGGCGGCGGAGAGAATTCGCCTCTCCTGGACGGGCAGAACGACGCCTATGAGCTCTTTTTCGCGGCTCTGGAGCAGGAGCCCATCGACGGGTAAGGCGCTGCCGGTATCGGTGGACCAACCCATCGACGGGTAAGGATCCGTCTACACGTCCTTCTCCAGGCAGAAGCGCATCTTTTTCCCGGTCACCGGGTGGAGAAATTCCAGCCGGAAGGCGCACAGCCTGAGCACCTGCCAGGAGCCGGGGGAGTGGGAGAGAGCTGCCGGGTTGTACTTGGTGTCCCCGGCCAGGGGGCATCCCACGTGGGCCATCTGCACACGGATCTGGTGGTGCCGGCCGGTCAGGAGATGGATTTCCAGCTCTGTCTGCCTGTCCTCTGCGTCAGGGAAAAAGGGAGCTTCCCCGGAGATAGTACGGTATTCCAGAACCGCCTTTTTGGCGCCCGGCGTGTCGGGGGAGCAGACTCGTGAGGTGTTGCTGCGCCCGTCCTTTACAAGATAGTCCTGGAGCGTGCCGCTGGGAGCGGGCGGACACCCGTCCGCGAGAGCCCGGTAGTGCTTTCCGAAGGAGCCGCCTGTGAGCTGTGCGTTCAGAGAGGCGGCACTTTTTTTTGTCTTCCCGAAGACAAGAAGGCCGGAGACGGGCTGGTCCAGCCGGTGGACGACAGCCAGGTAGGGCTCCTGTCCCTGGCGGACCAGATAAGTCTTCAGAAGGCTCTCCATGTCCGGGGAGCCGGCCCGGCGATTCTGGACAGCCAGGCCGTGGGGCTTGGCGCAGACAAGGATATGGCTGTCCTCATAGAGGATGCGCGGGGAGAGCTGGTCTGGATGTGTGGTGTGGATCTGAGGCATGCTGGGCCCCTCCTTTCTTATGGAACAAGGTAAGACCAGTATAGCATCCTGAGCGGGCTCCTGTCATTTTTTTCCTGCAGGACGTGCGGAAAAAAGAAAGAAGTGGGCGGGACGGGAAATTCACCCTTGACAAATAAAACTGTATTCGCTAAAATTCTGTTTAACTGATATATTCAGACAAAAGCATACCTGCCGGCAGTGATGGCTGCGGAAGGCAGGACTGGCAGTGAAGAGGAATAGT
The DNA here is from genome assembly GCF_002160985.1 of Lachnoclostridium sp. An118. Lineage (GTDB taxonomy): Bacteria > Bacillota > Clostridia > Lachnospirales > Lachnospiraceae > Claveliimonas > Claveliimonas stercoravium. The sequence goes on from NZ_NFLQ01000016.1 coordinate 47,412, forward strand.
AATGGTAAGGCCGGTGTACACAGAGAGGGGATCCTGCGGCTGAAAGTTCCCTGCATTCGGGTATCATGAACCTACCTTGGAGCCTCTGTATGAAAATACAGCGTCATGTCAGCGTTAATGGCAGACAGAGAGAACTGCAGAAGGGCTGCAGTTAATTAGGGTGGTACCGCCGAACTTTTCGGTCCCTTTTTCGGGGAGACGAGAGGTCCGGCGATTTTTTATTTTCCCGCGGCAGGGCTCACCCGCCGGGGAGGAGCCTGCGGAGAAGAAAGATCAGCCGGAATATCATTTCCCACAGTCAGACAGACGGGGCAGGGGGCTCCGGAGAAAAATCAGAAAAAAGGAGAAAAAGTCATGGCTAATGAAAAGAAATTGGTGAAAAATATCACTTCCCGCGATGAGAATTTTGCGCAGTGGTATACAGACGTAGTGCGCGAGGCAGAGCTCTGCGACTACTCCAGCGTAAAGGGATGTCTGAACTACCTTCCCAATGGATACGCGATCTGGGAGCTGATCCAGGCGGATCTGGACAGACGTTTTAAGGAGACAGGCGTGGAAAATGTATGCCTGCCCATGCTCATCCCGGAGAGCCTTCTGGAGAAGGAGGCAGACCACATCGAAGGCTTTGCGCCAGAGGTGGCCTGGGTGACACACGGAGGCATGGAGAGACTCCAGGAGCGTCTCTGCATCCGCCCTACATCCGAGACACTGTTCTGTGACCTCTGGGCCAAGACGGTCAAATCATACAGAGACCTTCCCAAGGTGTGGAACCAGTGGAACTCCGTGCTCCGCTGGGAGAAGACTACAAGGCCCTTCCTCCGCTCCAGGGAGTTCCTGTGGCAGGAAGGACACACCATCCACGCCACATACGAGGAGGCTGAGGCGCGCACCATCCAGATGTTCCACGTGTATGAGGACTGCTACAGAGAGACGCTGGCTATCCCCTTCGTGTCCGGAAGAAAGGCAGAGCACGAGAAGTTCGCGGGAGCTCAGGACACCTACACCATCGAGGCTCTGATGCACGACGGAAAGGCGCTCCAGTCTGCGACAAGCCATTTCTTCGGAAGCGGCTTCCCGGATGCCTTCGGCATCAAGTATCTGGATAAGAACAATCAGCTCCAGAGCGTGTATGAGACATCCTGGGGATGGTCCACAAGAAGCATCGGCGCCATCATCATGGTCCACGGCGATGACAGCGGTCTTGTGCTGCCGCCTCACGTAGCGCCGGTAGAGTGCCGCATCATCCCTATCGCGCAGCACAAGGAGGGCGTGCTGGAGAGAGCCGACGCGCTGCTGGATGAGCTGAAGAAGGCCGGCTACAGAGTGAAGATCGACGACTCTGAGAAGAGCACCGGCTGGAAGTTCTCCGAGCAGGAGATGCTGGGCATCCCCACCCGTATCGAGATAGGGCCCAAGGATATCGAGAAGAACCAGGTGGTGGTAGTACGCAGGGATACAAGAGAGAAGATCGTTGTGTCTCTCGACGAGATCGCGGTAAAGCTGCGTGAGATACTGGAGACCATCCAGCAGGATATGTACAACAGAGCGGAGAAGTTCCTGAACGACCACATCGACACAGCCACCACCATGGATGAGATGGTGGAGAAGTTCAAGGCGAACAGAGGCTTTGTAAAGGCCTGCTGGTGCGGAGATCCGGAGTGCGAGGGTGAAGTGAAGTACGCCACAGGCGGAGCGGCCACCAGGTGTCTCATCGAGGACGAGGAGTTCATCTCCGACAAGTGTATCTGGTGCGGCAAGCCGGCCAAGCACATGGCATACTGGGGTAAATCCTACTAATCCCTGCCTTTTGTCTTCCCGGGCGGAGCCCGGAAAAGGAAAAAGCGGGAGAAACGATACAACAAAGTCAGGACTAAGGGGCGGAAGGATAAAAACCTCCGCCCCTTAGCTTCCCCTATCCGATTCTGAAACAGAAAACAGGCTATGATATGATAGAGATACGATAACAGAGGGTAAAGGACTGATAGATATGAATGGCGCCAGACAGACACATATAGCTATGCCGGACAAGGTAAAGGAGATCATCCGCACGCTGCGGGGGGCGGGCTTTGAGGCCTGGGCCGTGGGGGGGTGCGTCCGGGACTCTATCCTGGGGCGTGCGCCCGGGGACTGGGACATCACCACCTCCGCCCTGCCGGAGCAGACAAAAGAGCTGTTTCCCCGGACCTTTGACACGGGGATCCAGCACGGGACCGTGACCGTGCTCCTGGAGGGGGAGGGCTTCGAGGTGACCACCTACCGGATCGACGGGACCTACGAGGACAGCCGCCATCCCACGGAGGTCACCTTTACGAGAAGCCTGCGGGAGGACCTGCTGCGCCGGGATTTTACCATCAACGCCATGGCCTACAGCGACGAGGAGGGGCTGGTGGACATCTTCGGCGGCATGGAGGACCTGGAGCGGGGCGTGATCCGCTGCGTGGGGGATGCCAGGGAGAGATTCCGGGAGGACGCCCTGCGCATCCTGCGGGGCGTGCGCTTCGCGGCCCAGCTGGGCTTTGACCTGGAGGAGGAGACCCGGGAGGGCATGCGGGAGCTGGCCCCCACGCTGCAGAGGATCAGTGCGGAGCGGATACAGACAGAGCTCCTGAAGATCCTCCTGTCCGGCAGGCCGGACATGCTCCGGACCGCCTGGGAGCTGGGGATGACCGCCTGGTTCCTGCCGGAATTTGACAGGATGATGGAGACTTCCCAGGAGACGCCCCACCACATGTACACAGTGGGGGAGCACACGCTCCACGCCCTCCTGAATGTGCGGCCGGACAGGGTGCTGCGGCTCACCATGCTGTTCCACGACATGGGGAAGCCGGATCTGAAGACCGTGGATGCGGATGGGACCGCCCACTTCAAGAAGCATGCCCTGCGCAGTGAGGAGCTCACAAGGGAGGTCATGCGCCGCCTGAAGTTCGACAACGAGACGCTGAAAAGCGTGGCCACCCTCGTGAGGTACCACGATTACCGGATGCCGGTCCGGGGGGAGGCTGTGCGGCGGGCCATGAACCGGATCGGGCCGGCCCTCTTTCCCCTCTACCTGGAGGTGCGGCGGGCGGATGTGCTGGCCCAGAGCCTGTACCTCCGGGAGGAGAAGCTGGCGGATATAGCCGGGGTGGAGCGCCTCTACAGGGAGGCCCTTGCCCGGCGGGAGTGCGTTACCCTGAAAGACCTGGCGGTCAACGGCAGTGACCTCATAGAGGCGGGCTTCCGGCCGGGAAGGGAGCTGGGGGAAATCCTGCAGAGCCTCCTGGACGATGTGATGCGGGAGCCGGAGCTCAACGAGAGGGAAAGGCTGCTGGCTCTGGCTGAGGAGAAAAAGAAGTAAAAGAGGAACAGGCATATTACCGTTTCCGATGACATACATTAAACAGAACATGATATTGGAAGAGTGCAGGGGACGGTAATATGCAGGATTACGAATTGAGTATATTGGAGCAATATCCAATCAATGTAAAGTGCACCCGCAAAACAAGGGGTGCGTTTTTTTGTGATACAGACCAGGGACTTTTTCTGCTCCGGGAGGCGGGGGTGTCCAGGCGCCATGCCATCCTGATGCGGCATGTGGGAGTTTATCTGTACCAGGAGGGAAATATGCGGACGGACCTGCCTGTGGCCAACTGCGACGGGGAGCTCCTCTCCACCTCCCCGGAAGGGCGGACCTATATACTGAAGCAGTGGTTCAGAGGGCGGGAGTGTGACGTCCGGAAAAGCCGGGAGCTCCTGGAAGGGACCGCCAATCTCGCCCACCTGCACCGGTTCATGGGGCAGGTCCCTCCCTGCCCGGAGCCGGAGGAGGGCGGGACACCCGCGCGGCCGGAGGGACTGGAGAAGGAGTATGAGAGGCATAACCGGGAGCTGAAAAAGATACGGCGGTTTATGAGGGGACAGTCCCCAAAGGGAGAGTTTGAGCTGGAGTTCCTGCGGTATTTTGACAGAATGTTCGATTGGGCCCGGTGTGCGGAGGAGGAGAGCAAACGCAGGGATTTTGGCAAAATATGGGAGGCTTCCGCGGAGAATAACACCATGATACACGGGGATTATAATTATCACAATATCCTCGTCACGGCGGGCGGATATGCCACCACCAATTTCGACAGATGCAGGGCGGGCATCCAGATGGAGGACCTGTACTATTTTCTGCGGAAGGCTATGGAGAAGCACGGCTGGAATGTGAAGAGCGGGGATCACATGCTGGATGCCTACAGCGCCATACGTCCCCTCTCGGACGAAGAGGTGGAATATCTGAAGATACGTCTCATCTATCCGGAAAAATTTTGGAAGCTGGCAGACTCCTACTATTGCTCCAATAAGGCGTGGGTCCCGGCCAAGAATCTGGAGAAGCTGAAGACCGTGGTGACGCAGACGGAGGAGAAGAGCAGATTCCTGGAACGGCTGTTCTCATTTTCTCTGTAAAAAGCCCAGAAACCTTGAAAATGCCGGGTTTTTCGGGGATTTTCCCTTGACAAACAAGGGGAAAGCCTGTATAACTTTATTTGAAAGGCGTCCCGCGGGCCCAGTGGAAATACGGCGTGGGATGCACAATAAGCTGAATAGAATATGATAAGGGTTCTATCATAAGTCGAAGGAGGAGTTTTCCATGAACAAAACAGAATTGGTAGCAGCGATTGCTGAAAATGCAGAGATATCCAAAAAGGATGCTGAGAAAGCCTTAAAAGCCTTTGTCGATGTAGTGACAGAGGAGTTAAAGAAAGAGGAGAAGGTACAGCTTGTAGGCTTCGGTACATTTGAAGTGAGCAAGAGATCCGCAAGAGAGGGAAGAAATCCTCAGACAGGCCAGACCATGAAGATCGAGGCCTGCAAGGCTCCGAAGTTCAAAGCCGGAAAGGCTTTAAAGGATGCTGTGAACGCATAGAGGTTGTTGTGATAGAAGACGGCACTGCGGCGGAGAAGGCTGCAGTGCCGTTTTGTGCTGGTGCGGGGCATGAAGCATCAGGCCCCCGTACCGGGGGAGAGGGAGGTGAAGTATGAGGCTTGACAAATTTCTGAAGGTTTCCCGGCTGATCAAGAGGCGCACCGTGGCAAATGAGGCGTGCGACGCCGGCAGGGTGCTGGTAAACGGCGCCACGGCCAAGGCGTCCACCAAGGTGAAGGCGGGGGATGTCATAGAGATACAGTTCGGCACAAAGGCCGTAAAAGTGGAAGTCCTCGACATAAAAGACACGTCTAAAAAGGAAGAGGCGAAGGATCTGTTCAAATATCTGTAATAATCTCAGACAGCCTTTCATATGATTATCAAGAAAGGTTGTGATGGCAATGGAAGAAAAGCAGGCGCGGGGAGCGCACAAGCTTGTTGTGAATAACCGGAAGACCAGCCTGGTGACAGGCGTCCTGGATGTCCTGTCCTTTGACCTGAACGAGATCCTCCTGGAGACGGAGCAGGGGATGCTCATGGTCAAGGGCTCGGACCTGCATGTGAACAGGCTGAGCCTGGAGAAGGGGGAGGTGGACCTGTCCGGGACCATAGACAGCGTGGCCTACTCGGATGTGCATCCGGCGGCTAAGACGGGAGAAAATATACTGAGCAGACTGTTCAGGTGACGCATGTACGGGATAGAGGCAGAGAGCCTTTCGCTCCTGGAGGCAGTGCTTACAGGAATGACAGTCTGCAGCGTCTACACATGCCTGCGAGCGCTGCGGAGGATCATCCGCCACACCCCGGCGGCCATTGCCGCGGAGGACCTTTTTTTCTGGCTGGGGACGGCGTTCTACATGTTTGTGCAAATTCACCATACTACCAGTGGTAGCATCAGATGGTATTTTATACTAGGTGTTGTGCTGGGGAGCGTTTTTTTCTCCTGTCTGTCGAAAATCCCGGGAAAACTGCGAAAAAAATTGTACGCAAGGAGGAGGGGGAAATTCGGCGAAAACAGTTGAACAAACAGGAGAAAAAAGATAAGATAAAAGATAATAACCAGTGAAAGCTGGCGAAATGGGTGAGTAATTAATATGGGAAGTATCAAACAAAAGAACAGGGCAAGGCGCCGGAAAAAACAGGTGCAGCAGCACAGGAGGAGCATGCTGGGCATCAGTGCGGTGATCCTGCTTTTGGCAGTCATTGTCTCGGTGAGCAGCATTGAGCTCCGGGCCAAGAACAGCGCCTATATAGAGCAGGAGCAGGAGCTGGAGGAAGAGATCCAGGCTGAGAAGGACCGCGCGGAGGAGATCGACGATCTGGAAGAGTACGTCGGTACAGATGAGTACGTGGAGCAGACGGCCAAGGATAAGCTGGGGCTGGTCCATGAGAACGAGATTATTTTTAAGGGTAAGTAAGAAAAGTAAGTATGCGAAAGAAAAGCTTTGGGAAGGAGTCCCAAAGCTTTTTTGTTTCCCGGACAGCGCCTCCTGGGCTGCCCGGGCGCGGGGGAGTATAAAGATGGGTGAGGTTAAGGAAAAGGAGCTTTTTGTCAATCCCTATGTGATCCAGATGGATAAGTTTGCCGGGTCTCTCAAGCACCTCTCGGAGACATTCCTGGGTCTGGAAAAGGGAAGGAGAACGCTGACGGGCGAGGAGATAGACGAGATGTTCGGCGCGGTATCGGAGAAGGTCTGCCAGGGCTGTGAGAAGAAGAGCCTCTGTCTGGGAGAGGGCAGGGAGCGGACAAGGCAGATGGTCTATGAGATCATGGCGGCCGCTGAGGAGTACGGGGCGGAGCTGAATGTGGAGCTGAAGAGGAGGCTGCAGAAAAGATGTGTCATGGCGCCTAGGTTCCTGCGGGAGACGTTGGAGGTCTTTCAGGCCCAGAAGCAGAAAATGGTGTGGAACCGGAAGCTGGTGATGAACCGGGAGGGCTGCGCGGCGTCCATGAACGCCTTCGCGGACCTTGTCCAGCACGCGGCCCGGGAGCTGGGCGCAGGCATCTGCGTGGATGAGCACCTGCAGAGGAAGGTAAAGGTCCGGCTGAAGAAGAACGGGCTGAAGCTTCTGTCCAGCGTGTTTTTCGTGACAAAGCAGGGCAGGTACGAGGTCCATCTCACGGTCCGGGCGCCGAAGGGCCAGTGCGTAGCCTCCAGGGAGGCGGCGGAAGTGCTGTCCTCCTGCCTGGGAAGGCAGATGCTCCTGGTGAAGGGAGAGTGCCCGGTCGTCACAGAAAACTACGGCACCCTCGTGTTCATGGAGGGGCCTGCCTTCCAGACGATCCAGGGAGTGGCCAAGATAGGGAAGGGCTGTCAGAGGATATCAGGAGATACCTTTTCCATGACTCAGCTCCCGGGAGGCAGGGAGGGGGTGGTCCTCTCTGACGGCATGGGCTCCGGGGAGCACGCCTTTCAGGAGAGCGCCATGGTGGTGGAAATGCTGGAGGAGCTTCTGGAGGCGGGCTTTCCGCCCTGCACGGCTGTCCAGATGATGAACACCGCCCTGGTGGCGGGCAGGGAGGAGCTGTGCTTCTCCACGGTGGATATGTGTATCTTCGACCTCTATCAGGGAACCTGCGAGCTCATGAAGGCGGGGGCCTCCACTACCTTTATCCGGACCGGCGGCGGGGTGGAACGGGTCAGCTCTGCCACGCTTCCTGTCGGCGTGCTCCAGGAGCTGGAGATCGAGAGGACCGTCCGGCAGCTGGGGGACGGGGATTTTGTGGTCATGGTGACGGACGGAGTGCTGGACGCTCTGCCCGTGGGAAACCAGGAGGCCATGCTGTCGGCGCTCATCGGGGGTGCCGGCACCAACAATCCCGGTGAGCTGGCCCACTATCTCCTGGAGCAGGTACTGGAGCTGTCGGGGGAGGTGCCGGCGGACGATATGACCATCCTGGCTGTAGGGCTGTGGAAAGTATGAGAAGGCTTGCAATTTCCCGCCGGATTCTTTATAGTATAATATATTTGACAGACAGCGAAGAGGCCTGCCCTTGGGCAGGGAGGAAAGGACATGTATGAAAAGATAAGGGACTATGCGCGCGCGCATGGGATGCTGGATAAAGGAGATGTGGTCATAGCAGGCATATCCGGAGGAGCGGACTCCGTATGCCTGCTTTGTGTGCTTTTGGAGCTGAAAAAGGAGTATGATCTGGAGGTGCGGGCTGTCCATGTGAACCACGGCATCCGGGGGGCGGCCGCCGCGGCGGACGAGGCCTATGTGGAGGAGCTGTGCCGCGGGATGGGAGTTCCTCTGGAGAGCGTCCATGTGGATGTGCGCCGGATGGCCCGGGAGGAGGGGCTGACCCAGGAGGAGGCCGGGCGCGAGGCCAGGCGGCGGGCTTTTGAGGAGGCCGCCGCAAGGTGGAACGCCTCCAGGATCGCGCTGGCCCACCACAAGAATGACAATGCGGAGACAGTGCTCCTCAATCTGGCCAGGGGCACCGGCCTGCGTGGGATGGGCGGGATCCGGCCCTGCTCGGGCAAATACATCCGGCCTCTCCTGGGGGTGTCCAGGCAGGAGATAGAACAGCTCCTGGCTGAAAAAAATATTCCTTATTGCATGGATGCCACAAATTATGAGGATACTTATACACGGAACCGCATCCGCAATCATATAATTCCATATATGGAGGAGCAGGTCAATCCAAGGGTCGTGGATCATGTGTGCGGGACTGCGGAGCAGCTGGCACAGCTCTGGGAGTATATGGAGAGGCAGACGGACGAGGCAGCCGACCGCCTGACTGCCCTTAGGACGGGACCGGACGGCCGGGGGAGAGAGATGGTCATAGACGGTCCGGGCTTTGCGCGGGTGGACAGGGTGCTCCGGCCCTATCTTTTGAGGCGTGTGCTGGGGCTGGTCTGCGGCAGGGAGAAGGATCTGGAGACCGTCCACTTCAAAGACCTGGAGGAGCTGTTTGACAGGCAGGTGGGCAGACGGATCAGCCTTCCCTACGGCATGAAGGCCTGCCGGTGCTACGAGGGGGTGCGGGTGGTCAGTGCGGACTGGAAGGCCCCCCGGGAAGAAGTGTGGGATAAAGACAGGATAAAGCTGCGTATCCTGGAGCCGGCGGATATAGAAGGCCCTCTCCAGGAGGCAATTCCCAAAACACCCTACACGAAATGGTTTGATTATGATATAATAAAAAATAGTGTTATTATCAGGACCCGCCGCCCCGGAGACTATCTCGTGATAGACAGGGAGGGGGCGACCCAGAAGCTGAACCGGTATTTTATCAATGAGAAGATACCGTCACAGGAGAGAGACCACATCCTCCTGGCAGCAGACGGCAGCCGCATCCTGTGGGTGATCGGCTACCGGAGGGGGCTGGGCTGTGAAGTGACCGGACAGACGAGAAGGATACTGGAGATCACGATAGATAAGGGAGGAAAATACGATGGCAGAGACGATAAGAGAGCTTGTGTCAGAAGAGGAAGTTGAAAAGAGAGTGTGTGAGCTGGGAAGACAGATCAGCGAGGACTATGCGGGAAAGCATGTGCATCTGATATGTGTCCTCAAGGGCGGCGTGTTTTTTATGTGTGAGCTGGCCAAGAGGATCACGGTCCCGGTTTCCATGGATTTTATGAGTGTCAGCAGCTACGGCGACGGGACATCGTCCAGCGGTGTGGTGAAGATCGCCAAGGACCTGGATGAGCCGCTGGAGGGAAAGGACGTCCTCATCGTGGAGGATATCATTGACTCCGGGCGGACGCTGTCCTACCTCATCCAGATCCTGGAGAAGAGAAGGCCGAGGAGCCTTAAGCTCTGCACGCTCCTGGATAAGCCGGAGCGCAGGGTGAAGCCGGTGACCGTAGATTATGTGGGCTTTAACATCCCGGATGAATTCGTCGTGGGATACGGCCTTGACTATGCACAGAAATACAGGAACCTTCCCTACATCGGAGTTGTGGAAGGCGTGGAGTAGAAAGGAGCAGCAAAGATTTGAACGATAAAAGAGGCAGGGGACTGAGCGGCGCCACACTGCTTGTGTGCGTGATATTGCTGTTTGCAGCGCTCTGGTTCACCAATCAGATCGATCAGCGTGATAAGCAGATCGCGTATCAGGAATTTGAGAGCCTGGTGGAAAGCGGTGAGGTTTCGGAGGTGACTATCGTCCAGAACCGGGATGTACCGACCGGGCGTCTGGAGATCACGGCGGCCGACGCCCAGGAGGGAGACGAGGCCAAGCAGGTCTACGTATCCGATGTCAATGAGGTGCAGGACTATCTGGCCGAGCACGATGTGACCTACACCCTCAGGGATGTGCCCCAGGAAAACTGGTTTATGACAAATATCTTTCCTGTGCTCCTTATACTGGCGGCGTTTTTCCTGTTCTTCTACATGATGAACAGGCAGAATGGCGGAGCCAACGCGAAGGCCATGAGCTTTGGCAAGAGCCGGGCCAGGATGAGCACAGAGCAGGATAAGAAGATCACCTTCGCGCAGGTGGCAGGCCTGCAGGAGGAGAAGGAGGAGCTGGAGGAGATCGTGGATTTCCTGAAAGCGCCGAAAAAATATATCCAGGTGGGAGCCAGGATTCCCAAGGGCGTGCTCCTGGTAGGCCCTCCGGGAACAGGAAAGACCCTGCTGGCGAAGGCTGTGGCGGGGGAGGCCGGGGTGCCCTTCTTCAGCATCTCCGGCTCCGACTTTGTGGAAATGTTCGTCGGCGTGGGAGCGTCCCGTGTCCGCGACCTCTTTGAGGACGCCAAGAAGAATGCGCCCTGTATCATTTTCATCGATGAGATCGACGCGGTCGCCCGCAGGAGGGGAACCGGTATGGGCGGCGGCCACGATGAGAGAGAGCAGACCCTGAACCAGCTCCTGGTGGAGATGGACGGCTTTGGTGTCAACGAGGGCATCATCGTCATGGCGGCCACCAACCGTGTGGATATCCTTGACCCGGCTATCCTGCGCCCGGGCCGGTTTGACAGAAAGGTGGTCGTGGGGCGGCCGGATGTGCAGGGGAGAGAAGAGATCCTGAAGGTGCACGCCAAGGGCAAGCCCCTTGGAGATGATGTGGATCTGCAGCAGATTGCCCAGACCACGGCGGGCTTTACGGGAGCGGACCTGGAAAACCTGCTCAATGAGGCGGCCATCCTGGCGGCCAAGGACGACAGGGTCTATCTGCAGCAGTCAGATATAAGAAAGGCCTTTGTGAAGGTGGGTATCGGAGCGGAGAAGAAGAGCCGTGTCATCTCCGACAAGGAGAAGAAGATAACGGCCTATCACGAGGCGGGCCACGCCATCCTCTTCCATGTCCTGCCGGATGTGGGGCCGGTGTACAGCGTGTCCATCATCCCCACGGGAACCGGAGCCGCGGGCTACACGATGCCCCTGCCGGAGAGAGACGAGATGTTCAACACAAAGGGCAAGATGCTCCAGGACATCACGGTGGCCCTGGGAGGCCGGGTAGCGGAGGAGGAGATTTTCAACGATATCACTACCGGGGCGTCCCAGGATATCAAGCAGGCTACCAGCCTGGCAAAATCCATGGTCACGAAGTTCGGCATGTCCGAGAAGCTGGGGCTTGTCAACTACGACAACGACAGCGACGAGGTGTTTATCGGCCGGGACCTGGCCCACACATCCAGGGGCTACGGCGAGCAGGTGGCGAGCACTATAGACCAGGAGGTCAGGGACATCATAGACGCATGCTACCGGAGGGCGAAATATATCATCCGGAAGTACCAGGGCGTGCTGGAGAAGTGCGCACAGCTTCTGCTTGAGAAGGAAAAGATAACAAGAGAGGAATTTGAGTCCTTATTTGACGGGATTGAAGTTTCAGAAATATAAAGTCAGGCGGCGATAGAATGAACATACATGCACTATTTTGCGACGGAACAGGAAATTACGTTTTCCCGCCAGAGCCACTGCCGGGGCAGCAGGTCACACTGCAGTTCCGCACCGGAGCAGACGATGCGGACAGTGTCTGCCTGCTGACAGGCGGCAGAGAGTACGAGATGGAGAAGCGGAGCACCTCCGGAGTCTTTGACTACTATGCGGTGTCGCTGGAGCTGGGGGAGGAGAACCTGCGCTACAGCTTCCGGGTGTGGTCCGGGGAGGAGACCTGGTATTACAATCAGTTCGGCGTCACGAGGGAGCGCATCGAGGAGTATGAGTTCCAGATCGCTCCGGGCTTCCACACCCCTGACTGGGCCAAGGGCGCGGTCATGTACCAGATCTTTGTGGACCGGTTTTGCAACGGGGACCCCTCCAACGATGTGGAGGACGGAGAGTACGTCTACATCGGGGAGCCTGTGGAGCGGGTGAAGGACTGGGACGAATATCCGGCGGCCATGGACGTGCGGCGCTTCTACGGAGGAGACCTGCAGGGGGTCATGGAGAAGCTGGACTATCTCCAGGAGCTGGGAGTGGAGGTCATCTATTTTAACCCCCTGTTTGTCTCACCGTCCAACCACAAGTACGATATCCAGGACTACGACTACATTGACCCGCATTTTGGTGTCATCGTGGAGGACGGCGGAGAGCCTCTCCCGGTGGGCGTGAAGGAAAATGTATATGCGACGAAATATCAGAAGAGGGTGACGGACAGGAAAAACCTGGAGGCCAGTAACCAGCTTTTTATCAAGCTTGTGGAAGAGCTTCACAGGAGGGGAATGAAAGTCATCCTCGACGGCGTTTTTAACCATTGTGGTTCTTTTAACAAATGGATGGACCGGGAACGGATCTACGAGGGCCAGGAGGGGTATGAAAAGGGAGCTTATGTCTCCGCGGACAGCCCCTACCGGGATTTCTTTGAATTTTTCGAGAGCGGGGACGCGAGCTGGCCCTACAACGGAAGTTACGACGGCTGGTGGGGGCACGACACCCTGCCCAAGCTGAACTACGAGGGCTCGAAGGAGCTGGAGGACTATATACTGGAAATCGGCCGCAAGTGGGTATCCCCGCCCTACAATGTGGACGGCTGGAGGCTGGATGTGGCGGCTGACCTGGGACACAGCATAGAGTACAACCATGAGTTCTGGAAGAAGTTCCGCCGGGAGGTCAAGAAGGCCAAGCCGGATGCGCTGATCCTGGCGGAGCACTACGGAGACCCCAGGGAGTGGATATCCGGCGATGAGTGGGATTCGGTCATGAACTATGACGCTTTCATGGAACCGGTCACCTGGTTCCTGACCGGGATGGAGAAGCACAGTGACGAGGACAGGGAGGAGCTCCACGGCAACGGGGACAGCTTCATACGGTCCATTTTCCATCAGATGTCCCATATGCTCACCCCCTCCCAGCAGGTGGCCATGAATGAGCTGTCCAACCATGACCACTCCCGGTTTCTCACCAGGACCAACCACATGGTGGGCCGGATCGACAGCCTGGGGCCGGAGAAGGCGGAGGAGTACATCAGCCTGCCGGTGATGCGGGAGGCGGTGGCCATCCAGATGACCTGGGTGGGAGCGCCCACCATCTACTATGGCGACGAGGCGGGGCTGTGCGGGTTTACAGATCCGGACAGCAGAAGGACCTACCCCTGGGGCAGGGAGAACAAAGAGCTGATCGATTACCACAGGGAGCTGATACGCATACACAAGAACTACGAGGTGTTCCGGACCGGGTCTCTCCAGTGGCTTGTGAAGCAGGACAATGTGCTGGCCTACGGCCGGTTTAACGATACAGACCAGTTTGTCATCATCGTCAACCACAGCAGTGAGCTGAAGGAGGTGCGGGTGCCTGTCTGGGTGCTCGGCGTGCCCATGAAGAGCAGCATGAGGAGGCTGATCTACTCCTACGAGGAGGGCTACACCATGGAGTTCTATGAGATTGACGTGATCGACGGAGAGATCGTGGTGAATATGGGAAGCCATTCTGTGCTGATCGCGAAGAATAAGGAATTTTGATAAAAGAGAAGGCCGGTAAGGCCGAAAAGAAAGCCGGATGTTCCGTTTAGGTTTTGTGGAGCATCCGGCTTTTGGTATATGCCTTCGGATATTTGTTTTTTGGTGATTGCATTTGCCATCTACTGCGGGACCATCTGGATATTCAGGTCCGCGTTTCCTGTGATGCCCTGCTGATCGCGATTTTAGTAACAATGGTCTCTGGTTTTCAAATCAAAGCAAGAATCATAAAAATGTAAGCAACATGCAAATTGACGGATATCCTCTTTTCGCCTATGCTTGTTTTAAGTAAAATGTACAAACTATGTGCAGGGAAAAGAAACTTAAAAACAGCATTATGCAAAAAGAAAGGAGAAAAAAGTGAAGGAGCAGACAAAAGGAAGAGTTACCATACCTACAGACGTTGACGTTGTGCCGGAGACACTGGAGCTGGTAGAGCGCTGGGGAGCCGATGCTATCCGTGACTGTGACGGGACGGATTATCCGGAAGAGCTGAAGAACGTGGACGCGAAGGTTTACTCCACATATTACACAACAAGAAAGGACAATGCGTGGGCCAAGGCCAATCCGGATGAGATCCAGCAGATGTATATCATGACACCGTTCTACACAGCGGTGGAGAGCGAGCTTTCCATCCACCTGATGAACCATCTCTACCCGGATATGCTGAAAGTGAACGACCATGATGATATCACCAGATGGTGGGAAGTCATCGACCGCACCACAGGGGAAGTCGTGCCGGTGGAAAAATGGAGCTATGACGGGGAGACCGGGGATGTGACCATCCATGACGCAGCGGCCTTCCACGACTACACAGTCAGCTTCCTTGCCTACATTATGTGGGATCCGGTCCATATGTACAATGCAGTGACAAACGGCTGGACCAATTTTGAGAAGCAGATCACTTTTGACGTGCGCCAGCCAAAGACAAAGGCTTACTCCATGGAGCGTCTGCGCAGGTTCATCGCGGAGAACCCTCACGTGGATGTGATCCGCTACACCACTTTCTTCCACCAGTTCACATTGATCTTTGATGAGCTGGCCAGAGAGAAATATGTAGACTGGTACGGATATTCCGCATCTGTGAGCCCCTATATCCTGGAGCAGTTTGAGAAGGAAGTGGGCTACAAGTTCCGTCCCGAGTACATCATCGACCAGGGCTACATGAACAACACCTACCGCATCCCCTCCAGGGAATTCCGGGATTTCCAGGATTTCCAGAGAAGAGAAGTGACAAAGCTGGCAAAAGAGATGGTGGACATCACCCACGAGTGCGGCAAGGAAGCCATGATGTTCCTGGGCGACCACTGGATCGGCATGGAGCCTTTCATGGACGAGTTCAAGAATGTTGGGATTGACGCAGTTGTAGGAAGCGTTGGAAACGGATCTACCCTGCGCCTGATCAGTGACATCAAGGGCGTGAAGTACACAGAGGGACGTCTTCTTCCCTATTTCTTCCCGGATACATTCCACGAGGGAGGAGACCCGGTGAAGGAGGCGAAGATCAACTGGGTGACAGCAAGACGTGCCATCCTGAGAAGCCCTATCGACCGGATCGGCTACGGCGGATACCTGAAGCTGGCTATGCAGTTCCCGGATTTTATCGACTATGTGGAGAGCGTGTGCCAGGAGTTCCGCACACTGTACGACAACATTAAGGGAACCACTCCCTACTGCGTGAAGAAAGTGGCGGTCCTGAACTGCTGGGGTAAAATGAGAGCATGGGGCAACCACATGGTGCACCACGCCATCTACTATAAGCAGAACTACTCCTACGCAGGCATCATCGAGGCCCTCAGTGGAGCGCCGTTCGATGTGAAGTGGATCAGCTTTGACGATATCCGCAGCAACCCGGAGATACTGGATGACATTGACGTGATCCTGAACGTGGGCGACGCAGATACAGCCTACACCGGAGGAGAGAACTGGACAGACGAGAAGATCATCACTGCTGTAAAGAAATTTATTTACAACGGCGGCGGTTTCATCGGTGTCGGCGAGCCGGCAGCGCACCAGCATGAAGGACATTTCTTCCAGCTGGCCACAGTCATGGGCGTGGAGGAAGAGAATGGCTTTACTCTGAATGTGGACAAATATAACTGGGATGAGCACGAGCATTTCATCACAGAGGACTGCAAAGGCGACATCGATTTCGGTGAAGGAAAGAAAAATATTTACGCTTACGAGGGAACTACGATCCTGAAGCAGAATGACAAAGAAGTACAGCTGGCTGTCAATGACTTTGGCAAGGGACGCAGCGTCTACATCAGCGGACTTCCCTACAGCTTTGAGAACAGCCGTCTCCTGTACCGCTCCATCCTGTGGGCATCCCACGATGAGGGCGAGCTGCACAAATGGTTCAGCACCAACTACAATGTGGAAGTGCATGCCTATGTGAAGAACGGAAAGTACTGCGTTGTAAACAATACCTACGAGCCCCAGAGCACGACTGTGTACAAGGGAGACGGCACAAGTTTTGACCTTGACCTGGAGGCAAACGGTATCTACTGGTACGAGATTTAAAAAGAAAAAGATGAAAAAGATATAAAGGAGAAACAAAGATGAGAGAGCTTCAGCTTCTCATCAAGCCAGTCTCCTCTGCCTGTGACCTGGACTGCACTTACTGCTTTTACAAGGATGAGGCAGCAAACCGCGCTGTGGGCGATCATGGGAAAATGAGCCGGGAGACCATGCGCGCGGTTGTGGACAAGGCACTGGCGGCATCGCAGACCTGCGTGTTCGGCTTTCAGGGGGGAGAGCCGACACTCGCAGGTCTGTCCTTTTTTGAAGACTTTACAGCATATGTGGAGGAGAGAAAAAGGCCGGATCAGGAGGCGGTGTACACCATACAGACAAACGGAAACAGGCTGGATGAGAGATGGTTTGAGTTTTTGAAAGAAAAAAATTTCCTTGTGGGACTTTCCCTGGACGGTGTCCGGAAGACCCATGACGAGAACAGGAAGGACCGGGCGGGAGAGGGAACCTTTTCCAGGGTTTTTGCCTGCGCGGAGCGCATGCGTGAACTGGGGATCCCCTTCCATGTGCTCTGCGTGCTGAATGCCCAGACAGCCCCCCGGATCGGAGCCATCTACCGGTTTTTCATGCGGAAGGGCTTTGACCATCAGCAGTACATCCCCTGCCTGGATCCCCTGGGCACAGTGAGGGGAGAGGCGTCCTTCTCCCTGACCCCCGCACTGTACGGGGAGGCTCTGGGGACCCTCTTTGACCTGTGGTGTCAGGACAGGATGGCGGGGCGTCCGGTGTACATCCGGCAGTTTGAAAACTATGTGGCCATGCTCCGGGGCGGACAGCCGGAGGCCTGCAGCATGTACGGCAGATGCAGCATGCAGAACGTGGTGGAGAGCGACGGGACCGTCTATCCCTGTGACTTTTACGCGCTGGACGCGTGGCAGATGGGAAATCTGAAAGATCCGGATACGGACTTTGTGAAACTGCAGAAGATTGCGGCGGAAGAGGCCGGGAGTAAGAGACATCCTTTTTTCGAGGAGGCGGACAGGCGGGACGACAGATGCCGGGCCTGCAGATGGTATCCTCTGTGCCGGGGCGGCTGCCGCAGGGACTGCTTCCCGGAAGAGGGCAAGATAAGAAATTATTACTGTGAGACGTACCAGAAGTTCTTTGCGGAATCCATAGGACGGCTGGAGTACATGGCGGGGCATCTTGTTTAGATGCCCCCTGTATTTTCCGCGTCCCCGTCGGTATCGGCCGCGTGGAGCTGACGGTATTTGATGGGCGTCATGCCGTACTTTTTGCGGAATGCCTGGGTGAAGTAGGACTGGGAAGAAAAGCCTACCGCAGAGGAGATGGAGGAGATGGAGTGGTCCGTATCCTTCAGCAGCGTGCAGGCAGCCTCCATCCGTCTCTGGTTCAGGTACTGGATGGGGGACTGGCCGGTGTACTTGGCGAAGGAGTGGGCCATGTAGTACTTGTTCATGTGGGTCAGCTCTGTCAGCGTGTCCAGCGTGATGGGCTCCGAGTAGTTGATGTCCAGATACTCCTTGATGCGGGCGCACTCCTTTGTCATGTAAGTGGAGGTGATGGGCACCGGGATCACATGCTGGTAGCGGACAATGCGCAGGATCAGGATTTCCAGCAGGTCCTGGCATATCTTGTCAGAGCCGTAGGAGGGATTCCGCACTTCGTAGAGCATCTGGGCGAACAGGTCCGAGATCAGCGATTTGTTGCTGAAGTTGCAGAAGACCTGCACGCAGGTCTCCTCGTCTGCCGGCTGGAAGGAGATCCCCTCCACGCCGATGACATAATACTCCAGAGGCGTGTTTTTGATGGACTGCTCCGTGTGCTCCATGTAGGGCGGGATGATGACAAGGTCCCCTGTCCTTATATGGTACTTTTCATCCCGGAAAAGGAAGTTCCCCTCTCCGTTTACGACAAAAAACAATTCTGTAAAATGGTGCGTGTGGAAAACACTCTTCCAGTCCTTCTCGTCCTTGGAGAGCGAAACGGACAGGAGCCGGGCGTTCAGCTTTTCCAGGTTGGTCGTCTTGACGGCGTATTGTCTGTGGCTCATAGAACCTCCCCTGTGATCAGATGTTTTTGATGTGCTCCATAGTTTCCGGGTACGGGCGCCCGGGGATCAGGACGCTGCCGTCCGTAAATCCTTCAGGGCGGTCTTTCAGAGACTCGATAAGGCAGGAGCGGAGAAAGGATATCCTTTCTTTGGAT
Organism: Lachnoclostridium sp. An118; assembly: GCF_002160985.1. GTDB lineage: Bacteria > Bacillota > Clostridia > Lachnospirales > Lachnospiraceae > Claveliimonas > Claveliimonas stercoravium. The sequence continues at coordinate 65,853 of NZ_NFLQ01000016.1, forward strand.
GCACTGTCATTTACCAGGTCGGTCAGCTCATGAGGGTCCTCACTCAGGTTGAAGTACTGCTCCTGGCCAGTGGAAGAGTACCAGACATACTTGTCGGTCTCCGTGACGATCCAGTGGTTTGAGAAATCCCCGTAGGCGTGCTCGCCGTGCAGCCACGGGCGGACAGTCTCTGACGGGTCTGCGGTCAGCGGCAGGAGGTCTGCCCCGTCTACGCTCCCGGGAATGTCAGCCCCGGCGGCTGAAAGCAGTGTGGGCATCACATCACGGAGCTCCACGACCGCATGGCAGGTGGACCCGGCCTTCAGCGCCAGCCCGGTCTCCTTCCCGGCACAGATGAAGAAGGGAACGCGGCAGCTCCCCTCATAGGGCCGGGATTTGCGGAACATGTGGTGGTCACAGAGCTCTTCTCCGTGGTCGGATGTGAAGAGGATGACCGTGTTGTCGTAGACCTCGTGCTCCGCGAGAGCCATGATGAGCCTCCCGATCTGGTGGTCCAGGTGGGTGATGCAGGCATAGTAGCCGATCTGGGCCTGCCGGATCAGCTCCGCGTCGGCCGGGCCGGTCCTTGAGTCGAAGATACGTCCGTCCCGGCGGAGATACTCGTCGCTCTCCCAGGTGCCCACAAAGGGCGGGCGAAGCTCCTTGTCCCTGTACAGGTCAAAATAGCACTGGGGGGCGTCAAAGGGCGGATGGGGGCGCAGGTAGGAGGCCATCAGGAAGAAGGGCTGGTCCGGGTCTCTCCTGCGGAGAAAATCCAGGCACCGGTCCGTCACCCAGTTGGTGGGATGGTACTTTTCCTCGTGGGTCCAGGGACGGGCCACCCAGCTGTTGCAGTCAATGCCTGTGTCCGTCACATCGGCATCGGCGCCCAGCTCCTTTTTCAGCCAGTAGAAATAGTCGTCGGCCACCAGCTGCGACTCCCGGTAGGGCACGTTCCCGTACCTGGCCGCATGGAGGTAGCCGTCGTGAAGATCCACGTTGTTGAAGCCCAGATAGTTGCGCAGGGGATGGACATGCATCTTGCCCACGCACTGGGTGTAGTAGCCGGCCCTTGTGAGCTCTCTTGCCAGGGTGTGCTCGTACCGCCAGGGGATACTGTCCTCGTAGCCCACGCGGCCGTGGTGGCTCTGCTCCATGCCGGTGTGGAGGGCGGCGCGGGCGGCGATGCAGCTGGGGCAGGCGCTGTAGGCCCGGTCAAAGGCAACGCCCCGGGAGGCCAGGGTGTCCAGGTAGGGTGTCTTTACATCCGGGTGGCCCGCATAGCCCAGAGCATCGCCCCGGAGCTGGTCTGTCATAAGTAAAATGATATTTGGCTGTTTCATAGTCTCTCCTTTATCTCTTGCATACATTGCTTGTGGGAAATTATCTCTACAATAATACATTCCTGTGGGAAAAGCAAGCGGGCAGAGGAAAGGAGAAAGAGATTTTGTGTGGATGAAAAGGAAAAAACAGAGTATAATGTAGGAACAATGCGCGGCAGACGCCGCTTTTTGAGGAAATCACCGAGAGTACAGAAGGGAGAAGAACAATGGGTATGGTTTTCATATTTTTTGCGGTCAGCATCCTGTCCTGCACGGCGGGATCTGTCTGCGGGATCGGAGGGGGCGTTATCATCAAGCCTGTGCTGGACGCCACGGGTGTCATGGGGGTGAGCAGCATCAGCTTTCTTTCGGGGTGCACGGTGCTTGCCATGTCAGTCGTGTCAGTCTGGAAGAATCTGCGGGCGGGGACGGCTAAGATGGATATACGCATCGCGACAGCTCTTGCCGTGGGAGCCGCAGCCGGGGGCGTGGCGGGGAAATCCATGTTCCAGGGACTGAAAAACGCGGTGGGGGATGAAAATCTCGTGGGCATGACCCAGGCTGTCGTCCTCATTGCGATCACGCTGGGGACGCTGGTCTACACGATCTGCAAGGAGAAGATCCGCACAAAGCACTGCCGGCAGCTCTGGCTCTGCGTGGCCATAGGGCTCATCCTGGGTATCATGTCCAGCTTCCTGGGCATCGGTGGAGGCCCCATCAACCTGGTGGTGCTGGCCTACTTCTTCTCCATGTCAACAAAGGAGGCGGCCCTGTCTTCCCTCTACATCATCCTGTTCTCCCAGATCACCAGTTTTGTGCAGACCTGTGTGACCGGGACGGTCCCTGACGTGGAGCTGTCCTACCTCGCCTTTATGATAGTGGGAGGTGTCCTGGGAGGGACTATCGGGAGCAGGATCAACAAGAAGATCAGCGAGAAGGGTGTGGACAGGCTTTTTATCTTTCTTATGGCTGTCATCGTGGTCATCAATATCTATAATGCAATAAAATTCGGAGTGGCTGCCTAGAGGGCAGCCACTCCGAATGTAAAGGCTGTGACTATTTTGAGGCGAGGTCTGTGTAGTCCTGGAAAGCGATGGTCAGATGCCCGTCTTCAATCTGGATGGGCAGGATGCTGTAGCCGGATCCTTTGAGATTTTCAGGCTTCCAGTGATCCAGCATAAGATAGTGCACACCGTCTTTCTCGAAAATGTAGGTGCTCTGTCCGAAGAAAGTCTGGCGGGCATGCTCGCCCACGCAGGGATTGTCGATCAGTTTCCAGCCGGACAGGACCGTGGGGGATGTGGCGAAGAGGGCGTTGTTTGGATCCCAGCCTGTACAGCCGGAGGTGATCATGTAGTATACGCCGTCTTTCTCAAAAAGGGCCGGAGCCTCCCGCTCCTGCTCGACAAAAGCTTTTCCGTACACGCCGTCCACATCCAGATAGTCCTCTGTGAGCCTGGAGATGCGCAGGGTCTTGTTCCAGTCGGAACTGTGGATCAGGTAGGCCTTCCCGTCCCGGTCGCAGAAGAGAGTCATATCCCGGCAGTCTGAGCGATTGGGGCGGATCCCGCGGACATAGCGGAAGGGCCCGGTGGGAGTGTCAGAGACGGCGATGCCGGCTCTGGCGTCTGTGTAGTCGGCAGAGTCCAGATGGAACCACATGACAAATTTGCCGGTCTTTTTATTGTACAGAACTTTGGGGCGCTCCCCCACTCTGTCTTTGTAGAGGTCGTGTCCCGGTTCGCCGGAGGCTTCCAGGGCCAGCCCCTCGTATGTCCAGTTCATGCAGTCCGGCGAGGAGTAGCAGGAAATGCCGATAAAATCCACCCGGATATCGCCTGAGGGTGCGATGGATGTGGCGCCGTTCTTGTTTTCGCCGTACCAGTAGTACATCCCTTCGTGCTCCAGAATCATGCCGCCGTGGGCCTGGATCAGTTCTCCGTCTGTGTCGTACCATGTAGAGCCGTTTTTGTTCATTGCAGATCTCCTTTGCTTTTTTTGTGTTGAATTCGTATATAAACCATGATAAAACATTAGTCACAGGGCAAGGCCCTTTGCCCCATCATCTTAATATACTTGCACTGCAAAAGCAAGTGAAAAGAAAAGGAGAAGACTATGAGAATTAAGATCAGAGGAACCGAGGACCGCACAGGAGGTCTGCAGATACAGCCGATCCGCGACATACTGGAGGAGAGAGGACACGAGACGGCAAAAGACGGGATGGAGGGAGATCTCTGCATCCATTTTACAAGAACTGACGAGAAGGGATACAGCGTCGCAAAGGCGGGGAGAGATGTGTATATTTCCTGGCATACGCGCCCCGAGGCTTTCCGGGCGCTGGGAAAGGCCCTGGAACATGCGGGGAAAGAGAAGTGGAGAGAGGAGAACAAAGGAACGCAGGGGAACACAGGACTTATGTTTGACTGCTCAAGAAACGGCGTCCTCAAGGTGGAGGCGGTCAAGGAGATGATCCGTCAGGCGGCTCTCATGGGACTGAACTGGCTGCTCCTCTACACGGAGGACACCTACGAGGTGGAGGGGTATCCCTGCTTCGGCGCCCTCAGGGGCAGGTATACGAAGGAGGAGATCCGGGAGTGCGATGCCTACGCGGCGCAGTTCGGCATTGAGATGATCCCCTGCATCCAGACACTGGCTCACCTGCGTACAGCCCTGCGTTGGCCGGCCATGGAAAAATACAGGGACGATGCGGACATCCTGCTGGCTGAGGAGGAGAGGACCTACCGGCTGATCGATGCCATGCTGGCCTCTGTCAAGGATATGTACCGATCAAAGAGGATCCACCTGGGCATGGACGAGGCGTTCTACCTGGGCTACGGAAACTACCGGAGGATCCACGGGGAAGTGAAGCAGGGAGAGCTGATCCGCAGGCATCTGGACAGGGTGATGGAGATCTGTGAAAAATACGGCCTGGAGCCCATGATCTGGAGCGATATGTTCTTTGTGACGCCGGGAGGCGGAGACTATTACAATGTGCCTGCAGACTATGAGTGGTCGGACAGCGAGAAGCCGGACCGGAGAGTCACTCTTGTATACTGGGACTATGAGGGACATGATGAGGACAGATACACAAGAATGGCTACGCTCCACAAAAAACTGACAGATCAGGTGTGCTTTGCCGGGGGAGCCTGGATCTGGAACGGGCTTGCGCCCAACTATGCCCAGGCCATGGACGCCACGAAGAAGGCTTTTCTCGGCCTGGAGGACACGGGCGTGACAGACAGCTTCTGCACCCTCTGGCTGGACAACGGGGCTGAGACGCCCATGCGGGCCGGGCTTCCTATGGCAGCTTTCTACAGCAGATGTGCCTACGGCGAGTCCACAGATCCGGAGGAGATGGAAAGCTGGTTTAAGATGCTCTGCGGCGAGTCCTACCAGGATATGCTCCTCTTTGACAGGTTGGACCATATACCGGGAACTGGCGTGTACAATGAGGGATTCGCCAACCCCTCCAAGCAGATCTTCTATCAGGATCCCCTGACCGGCGTCTTCGACGGGCAGTATGCGGGAACGGGGCTGGATGTGTATTACGCGGAGACGGCAAAGCTGTTGAAAAAGGCACAGAAGCGTGCGGGTAAACTGGAAAAAATGTTCCGGTATTACAGACTTCTGGCCAGCATCGACGCCGGGAAGTGCGAGCTGGGAGTGAAGATCCGCAGCGCCTACCTGTCCGGTGACAGAGACACCCTGGCAAGGATCGCAGACAAGGAGATGCCGGATCTCAGGAAGAAAGTGCAGAAAATGCACACGCTGAGAGAGCAGATGTGGCAGGAGGAGTTCAAGCCCAACGGCTATGAGGTGATGGATGTGCGCATGGCCGGCGTGGAGATCAGGCTGAAGTCCGCCCGCAGGCGTATCCTGGATTATCTGGACGGAAAGATCCCATCCCTGCCGGAGCTTGAGGAGGAGAGACTCCCTTATTTCACCAATGAAGAGGGAAAAAATGCGTCCGGAAAGTGCAATTTGTGGGAAAATATCGTAAGTGCGGCGAACATCTGCGGCGTGTAATTGTGTAAAATGTAGTGAATGTTGACGAAAAACATTTATTTTTGTAAATAGAATGCACAAAAAAAGCAAGAACTATAAAAAAAGGAGCAAAAGAAAGATAGAAACGGCTAAAGGGGATAGCTATAATACAGATATAAGCTGACAGACGGCTTAGAGGTTCATAGGCAGTAAATTGCGGACAGGAGGAGACATGGACGGAAGGAAGATTTATTACGTCAGCACCCTGCGGGGGGATGACAACAACGATGGCTTGTCAGAGGAGACACCTTTTCGGAGCCTGAGAAAAGTAGCCGGACAGAAAAGAGAGCCGGGTGATATGATCCTTCTGGAGCGGGGCTCCGTCTTCCAGGAAGAGTACCTCCACATATACGAGGGAGGCACCAGGGAGCATCCTGTTGTAGTAGATGCGTATGGACAGGGAGAGATGCCGGTGATAGCGGCAGAGGGAAGCGGCCTTTGGTATCAGAACTACGGAGCGCCTCTCGACAGCCCGGCCCACGTGTGGAAAGGGTATGTATCATCTGCAGTGCTTCTCTACGATGCGGAGTACATCACGGTGCGGAACATTGAGATCACCAACAGCACCCTCCGGGAGGGAGAGGTGTACAACCAGGGAGACCTGATGGACCGGACAGGCGTCAGCATTGTGGCAAAGGACAGAGGAACCCTTCACGGGATCGAGCTGGATAACCTGTATGTCCACGATGTAGACGGGAATGTATATGACAAGCATCTGAACAACGGCGGCATTTACGCCAGTGCCCTGACTCCGGCCGACGAGAGCCGGACGGGAGTTGCCAGATACGACGGCCTTCACATCCACCACTGCCGGGTAGAGCGGTGCAGAAGATGGGGGATTGCAGCCGGATATACCTACCAGCACGGCAGGTTTACCACACTGGAGTTGCCGGACGAGGTGGTCAGGACATACGGCTCCGTCAATGTGGTCATTGAGCACAACCGCATCCGGGAGATCGGAGGAGATGCCATCACTCCCATGTACTGCTTCAAACCTCTGGTACAGTACAACGTATCAGAGCATGCGGCCCTTGACATGAACGGGGATGTGTACACAGAGGCAGGAGAGAGGGAGGGCATGGTCGCGGCGGCCATATGGCCCTGGAAATGCAAGACAGCGCTCTTCCAGTACAACGAAGCGTCACACACACACTTCAACCAGGACGGGGAAGCCTGGGACGCGGACTCGGGGGACGGCACCATCTACCAGTACAACTACAGTCACGACAACGAGGGCGGATGTGTCATGTTCTGCGAGGGAGAGAGCGTCAACAACATTTTCCGCTATAACATCAGCGTCAATGACGGTACGCAGAGGTCGGGGGTTGTCACTCCGGTGCGGAACATAGACGCGCACATTCACAACAACATATTCATTATAAAGGAAAGCGTTCCCTTTATCCGGACCAACATGTCCGAGGGAGGGATGCTGGTAGAGAATAATCTTATTATAAATGCAGGGGATGAGGCCAGGACAGAGGACTGGCATCACCAGACTGAGAAAGCGCAGTACTGCGGAAATCTGTACGGCAACTACGCAAACATCCCGGAAGATGACCGGGAGGCAAAGGACGCGCAGAGTGCAGATGTTGAAAAATGGATAAAAGGGGAAGCCGGGCTGGACTTCTATGAAGAGCATACCGGTGTCCGTCCTTATATCGGGGCCTGCTTTGCCCGAACCAAAAAGCAGAACTAAAAACCCTATATTTTAAGGAAGGTGAGGTAACATTATGAAAAAGAAAATTGTGAGTGTATTACTTACAACAGCCATGGTTGCAACACTGGCAGCAGGATGCGGATCTTCCGACAGCGGAAGCTCTGATTCAGGCTCCAGCGACAGCGGCAAGGAGATGACCTACTGGTCCATGTGGAACTCCACAGAGCCCCAGGCAAAAGTCATCCAGGAAGCAGCAGATGCTTACGAGGAGGAGACAGGCATCCACATCAATATCGAGTGGAAGGGCCGTGATATGAAGACTCTCATCGGTACAGCTCTTGAGGCCGGCGAGGACATCGACCTCTTCGACGACGACTATATGCGTACTATAAGAAACACACAGGAGTATCTGACAGACCTTTCCACACTGGAGGGAGAGGAAGAGTTTGAGAGCCATGTAATGCCTGTTATCCTTGACAAGGCTAAATCATGGGGAGATGGAAAGCTCTACGCAGTACCTTATCAGGTATACACAACAGGTGTATGGTATGACAAGGCTATGTTCGAGGAAGCTGGCGTGACAGATGTTCCGACAACATGGGATGAGTTCCTGGATGTATGCCAGAAGGTTAAAGATGCAGGCTACAACCCGATCACATGTAACTCCGACTCTGCAACACTGATCTATGGCTTCCAGCTGGCAAGATACATCGGACAGGACGCAGTTCTTGAGTGCTTCAACAACGGCGCATGGACAACTGTTCCGGAGGCTAAGAAGGCTGCAGAGGATATCGCTACATTAGTAGAAAAAGGATTCTTCTCACCCAACGCTCCGGCACAGTATCCGGATGGACAGAACGAGATCGGCTTCGGCGAGAGCTGCATGGTCCTGAACGCATCCTGGATCCCGAACGAGATCCTTCAGAACACAGGTACAGAGGTAGACTTTGGCTTCTTCCCGTGGCCGTCAGTTGAGGGCGGTGTAGACGGAGCCGAGGCATCCATGGTTGGTGCACAGGGCTTTGGTATCGTTAAAGAGAGCGATATGCAGCAGGAAGCTTTTGACTTCGCAACAATGATCGCTACAGGCGACTATGACCTTGAGATGGCTTCTTCCGTAAACTCTATCCCTGCTGATACAGAGAACACAGAGTGGCCGGATGCAATCTCCGCGGCAGAGCCTTACTTCAAGGAAATGACAAAGGCTTACGACTGGGCAGTTGGTCTTGAGTCAAACGCTGACTTTACACCTGTTATTACTGAGAACGTAGTAAAACTGATCCAGGGCAACACCACTCCGGATGATTTCGTTCAGGCATTGGCTGATGCTCAATAATCAATCTGGGAGTACAACGGTATGGCAGGCAGAGGCTGGCTGCCATACCGTTTTTTGATACTATAGACAATATCTGAGAGAAAGGGGGACATCTTCTTGAAACAGAATAAGAAAATGATCGTCTGCTTTCTGACTCCGGCGCTGCTCTTCTTCCTCGTCATGTTCCTGTACCCTATCATCCGTACAGTCATCATGAGCTTCTTTAATGTGGAAGGCGTCAGCGACCCGATGAGCGAGTGGACCTTTAACGGTCTGGGAAATTATGAGAAGCTGTTGGGGACAAAGCTTTTCCAGACATCCATGGTCAACATGATCAAGATTTACGTCATTGGCGGCATCGCTGTCATGGTCATCGCACTTCTCTTCGCTGTCATCCTGACAAGCGGTGTGCGGGCGAAAGCATTCTGGCGTGCGGTCATCTATGTACCCAACATTATCAACGCGGTTGCTATCTCCACTATGTGGATTCAGTACGTGTTCAACAAACGATTCGGTCTTCTTCACAGCTTCTTTGAGGCTCTGGGACTGGAAGAACTGGCAAAGATCGACTACATGAACGGATCGTGGAAGTTCTGGTCGTTGCTGATTGCCTTCTGCTTCGGCTCGGTGGGCTATTTCATGCTGATATTCATCAGTGGTATTGAGAGGATCCCGGCGGACTACTACGAGGCTGCCACTATCGACGGAGCGAACAAGCTGAAACAGTTCGGCTTCATCACTATGCCGCTGATCAAGGGCGTGTTCAAGACATGTATGACATTCTGGACCATCAGCATTGTCGGCTTCTTCGTGTGGTCACAGATGTGGGCATCACCGATGCCGTCCGACAACGCAACGATCACTCCGGTTGTGTACATGTACAACGCTGTGTTCGGCACAACAGGAAGTACAGCCCGTGATGCCGGCGTGGGCGCTGCGGTAGGTATCCTGATGGCGCTGATCGTGCTTGTCGTATTCGGACTTGTCAACGTGCTTGTCAAAGACGACGACCTGGAATTCTAAGAGAGGAGGATGGCTTTTATGTTTGGAAAAAAGAAAGAAAAAGAAAAAAAGGTCAGAGAGCCGTTTAATCCTCGCAAAGAAGTGAAACTGATTCCCGGTTATCTTATTGTAGGCATCTGGGTGTTCTTCACGATCTTCCTTCTGGTGTGGATCCTGGCAGCCAGCTTTTCCACAGCTCCGGAGATCATGCAGGGCAAAGTCTTCAAGTTTGAGAGCGGCTTTCATTTTGAAAACTATATCAATGCATGGAATGCAAACAGTATTTCCACGTTCTTCATGAACTCACTGCTGTATGCTGTTGCAACCATGGTAGGCGCGGTTATTATCAGTGCGCCGGCAGCCTATGTACTTTCAAGATTCACATTCCTCGGAAATAAGCCGATCCGGTCCGGTTTCCTCATTGCCATGAGTATCCCGAACATCATGATCGTACTTCCGCTGATGTCCATCTCCATTCAGCTTGGCATCAACGGCTCCAGAGGACTGCTTATCTTCCTGTACATAGGAATGCAGATCCCGTACACGACCACATTCCTGATGACCTTCTTCCAGAACCTGTCCAGGACATACGAGGAGGCGGCAGCCATCGACGGATGTACGCCCATGATGACATTCTGGAGGATCATGTTCCCGCTGGCTCAGCCGGGTATTGTTACGGTCAGCATTTTCATCTTCATGAATATCTGGAATGAGTACTTTATCTCACTGATCTTTGCATCGTCCTCGGATATCATGCCTGTAGGACCCGGACTTAAGAGTGTACTTTCGTCCATGCAGTACACAGGAGACTGGGGCGGCCTGTTCGCAGCCGTTGTCATCGTCTTCCTGCCCACGCTGCTGCTGTATGTCTTCCTGTCAGAGAAGATCATCTCCGGTGTTACCGGCGGCGGTATCAAAGGTTAAGAGTGTATCCGGCCTGAGGCCAGATAAAAAAACAGGAGCGCTGCCTCGTTATCGTTATCCGATAGGGGGGCAGCGCCTCTTTTTTTCTCAACACTTTAGAAAGGAGACATTATGCAAAAACAAGTAACAGCGGCTGGCCGGCCAATGTCCTGACCATGCATCCAGACGGGGAGAGTGTGAGGAGAGCTCTTGAAGAGGGGCCCTATGGCCGCTGTGTTTACTACTGTGACAATAATGTTGTGGACCATCAGGTGGTAAACATGAATATGACGGACGGATCGACCGTCAGCTTTACAATGTGCGGATTTACGGCAGACTGCTCCAGATATGCAAAGCTTATGGGCACAAAAGGGCAGATCATTGCCGACATGGGGGCTAACACAATAGAAGTGACTCCGTTTGGGAAGGACGCGGAGCTGATCGATGTCTCCAGGATGGCAGAGGACTTCTCAGGACATGGAGGAGGAGACAGGGGCCTGGTGAGCGCGTTCCTGGATCTTGTCACCGGCGAGCAGTCAGAGGATGACACGATTTCTTCTGTAGAGCGCTCTCTGGAGAGCCACTACATTGCGCTGGCGGCGGAGGAGTCCAGACGGAACGGGGGCGCTGTGATCCGGATGGAGCAGGTGCGGAAATAAAAAACAGAAAAGTCTGTTTTATTCATTTTTTACAGGTCTGGGCATTGGCCCGTATTTCTCCAGGAGATGGGCCCGGCTTCCGGCGCGGCAGTACTGTCCGGTGCCGGTGACGCCCTCTTTTCTGGCATCCAGGTCCGGGTCTGAATAGCGGAGGAACCACTCTTCCATCTGGCGGCGCATGGCTACAATGCGATCTTCCTGGGCCGGATCATGGAACAGGTTCTCAGTCTCATCCGGGTTCTCGGTCAGGTGGTAGAACTCATTGGGGCCGTAGGGGTAACGAAGAACCAGCTTCCACTCTTTGTCCCGGATCATCCGGACAGGGCCGTATTCGTCAAATACGACTACAGGGCGGCTGCTTTCCAGCTCTGGATCCTCCAGCCATCGGGCAAAACTGTGGCCCGGGATCTCCTGTTTTGTGTTCACAGGGCAGCCGGCCAGATGGCACAGAGTGGGCAGGATGTCGTAGTGGCTGAACAGCTCACTGCACACAGCCCCTTTCGCGAAATGCCCCGGCCAGGAGGCGATGAAAGGCACCTTTACAGAACTGTCGTACATATTTTGCGGGAAAGTCCCGTTTCCCTTGCCCCAGATGCCGTGCTGTCCCAGGTTCATGCCGTTGTCGGAGGTGAAGATAACGATGGTGTCGTCTGCGATCCCCAGCTCATCCAGGCGGTCCATCAGACGCCCGATCTGGTGATCCATGGCTGTGATGGCGGCGTAGTAGCCCCGCAGCAGTTCCTTGCGGCGCTCACCCTGGCCGTGGGGGCAGGTGAAGACCTGCCAGGGGTGGTAGGGAAGGTCAGGAGTGGCAGTGAAATCACAGTCCCTGTACAGATCCAGATATTCCTTCTTGTGATCCGTCTCCTCCCACGGGCTGTGGGGAGCAGTGAAGTGGACGCTCAGATAAAAAGGCGCGTCTTCCTTTGAGAACCTGTCCAGGCACTCCAGTGCGTTTTCGCCGATGAGGTCTGTGATGTATCCTTCCTTTTCGGAGAGGACCCCGTCCTCGATGGTCTCAGGGTTGAAGTATCTGACGCCGCCCCCGCCGATGGTGTACCAGTGGGAAAAACCGTGCTGGGGCGTCATGCTGTCTCCCATATGCCATTTGCCTGAGAGGGCGCAGCGGTAGCCGCCTGACGCCAGGATGTCTGTGTAGGCGGTGAGGTGATCCGTGTACTGGATGGGAATAGTCTCGTGGGGCATATATTCTAAACTTTCCCTGGATAGGGAGGCTCTGTCCATGCTGCCGCCGTCCAGCCAGTCAAGAATGCCGTGGCAGGAGGGCATAGTTCCGGTAAGGATGGAAGCGCGGGCCGGTGAGCAGACCGGTGAGGCACAGAAAAAGTTGTCAAATTTTACACCCCTCTGGGCAAGTCTGTCCAGATTGGGGGTGTGGATGTCTGTGTTCCCGGCGTTCCTCATGGCCCAGTGCCCCATGTCATCGGCCAGCAGGAACAGAATGTTTGGCTGTTTCATAGTATGTTATGTCCTTTCTTAAAATGTATTAATAGGCTATGCATGTTATTATACTCTCTGGGATGCGGAATGGCAAAAATTTTCTGTATATTTTTGAGGGCTATCCGCTTTTTTTATACTATGTGGTAACGGGAGGGTGTATAATGTGATTACAACCAGGAAATGAAGCGACAAAAGAGGAGACGGGCATGGGGACAGAGGAGAGAAAGGTGAGAGAAATACGGGACGAGAAGAGAAACAATGTTTACGGGACAGCTGTGAGACGGGCTGTGGCGGGCATTGTCCTTTTTGCCGCGGCATTTCTGCTCCTCTTCGGCGCCTCGGCATCCGAGGCCTTTGCCCAGTGGTACACGCTTCACGTCTACTCCTTTTTCGTGGCTACGCTTGGCAGATTTTGCGGCATCTTTGCCTTTTCTGTGTCTGAGCTTATGCTGTACGTGCTTGCCGCTTTTCTGGTGTGGCAGATAGTACGGGCGGTGTACAGATGCTGGAAAGAAAGGCGTGTGGGACAGCCGCTGGCAGCGTTTTTTTCAGGGGCATTTCTGGCAGCAGGTATCCTGTTTGTTCTCTATGCCGCCTTCTGCGGCGTGAACTATCACAGGAGCTCCTTTGCCCACGAGGCCGGGCTTACGTGGGAGGGGGCCTCGGTGGACGAGCTGCGGGCAGTCTGCGAGGATCTGACTTCGGCGGTGAACCGGACCGGACAGCAGGTGCACAGAGATGAGGAGGGGATCATGGTACTGACAGAGGATGTGTCTGTCCGTGCCGTGCGGGCGATGGAGAAGCTGGCCGGAGAGTATCCCTGCCTGGAGGGCTTTTACCCACAGCCCAATGGCCTGGAGTTTTCCTGGCTCCTGTCTGTGCAGAAGCTGACAGGCATCTACTCCCCTTTTACCATAGAGGCAAATTACAATGCGGATATGGTCCCCTACAATATTCCTTTTACAGCCTGCCATGAGCTGGCCCACCTGCGTGGGTTTATGCAGGAGCAGGAGGCCAATTTTATAGGCTACCTGGCAGGTGTCCAGTCAGAGAGCGTGGAGTTTAACTACAGCAGCTACATGCTGGGCTGGATCTACTGTACCAACACACTTTACAGTGTAGACCCCGATTTTTACCAGGAGCTGCGGGACAGGCTGTCTGAGGAGGTGCAGGCGGACCTTGCGGCCAACAGCCGGTTCTGGGAGAAATATGACAGCCCGGTGGCGGAGGTGTCGGACCAGATCAACGACAGCTATCTGAAAGCCAACGGGCAGGAGGACGGGGTGGCCAGCTACGACAGGATGGTGGAACTGATCCTTACTTATTATAAGGAAGTGGGTTATATATGATCATACAGGAGGGATGACAGATGGAGACAGGGACAAGGCTTACAGTGCGGGCGTATCACATACAGTCTGTAGAATACGGGGAGGAAAACCGCGTCACCGTGGATGGCCGTATGACAGTGTGTCCGTCGGTGGCGGACAGCATACGGGAGAGGGAGCCGCTGATAAAGGAGATACAGATCCGGATCATCCGGCCCGACGAGCATGACCAGCACACCAACACGGTGATGGATGTCATTCCCCTCTCCGTAAAGGTGCTGGGGAAGGTGGGAGACGGCATTACTCATACGCTGACGGGCGTGTACGTGATCCTGACAGGTGTGGATGAGAGCGGGAGACAGGTCTGCAATTTCGGTGCCAGCGACGGGATACTGAAGGACAGGATTGCCTGGGGCAGGCCCGGCACGCCGCTTGAGAGCGACCTTCTGATCTCCTTTGACGTGGTGCTGCGGGAGGGAACCTGGGCGGACCGTCCAGGTCCGGAGGCGATCCACAGAGCCTGCGATGTGTTCTGCCAGATCTTCCGGGAGCAGATGAAAAAATTCAACGGGTATAAGTGCACGGAAAAGCATGTGTTCCAGGAGACCTATGAGCCGGGACGCAGGGATGTGGTGATCGTGAAGGAGGTTTCCGGGCAGGGAGCTGTGTATGATACGAGGCTGTTTGGAAATGAGCCCTGCGGCTACGAGGGCGGGCGCTCTGTCATTGATATGGGATGGATGCCGGTGGTGGTGACACCCAACGAATTCCGGGACGGCATCATGCGCGCTATGGATTAGGCAGAAGGGTATATCCGGCGGGAAAGGAGAATGAAATATGGGAATCGGAACGAGTATGAAGGAGACGACCCTCCACTATTACCGGGACCCCCTGGTGGAGGTGCTCTCGGAGGACAGAGATGTCAATCTGAGAGGGATCCTGATCGTGGGATCACCGGATAAAAATGAAGACAAATATCTCTCCGCAGAGAGGGTCGGCGTCTCTCTGGAGTGCATGCGGGTGGACGGCGCAGTTTTTTCCTGCAATGGGATCGGGAATAATCATGTGGATTTTGCGCATGCTATCGAGGAGACGGAAAAGCGGGGCGTCCCCACGGCAGTCTTAAGCCAGTGCCCTGCAAAGGACTTTGTGGTGCAGAACGACCACCTGGACGGCGTGGTCTGCTATTACAAAGCGCTGGAGAGGATGGATCAGCCGGGAGATGAGACGAGAGTGCTGGCGGAAAATACGGTGACAGAGACAGACGCCAGGAAGGCGCTCGCCCTGCTGAAGCTGAAGATGCGCAGGTGGGAGGAAGCCGGACGGAAATAAGGGATAAATAACAAAACGTAAAATTTCTATTGCAGTCCAAAGTGGATTATGTTATTCTGAATATGTCAAGGCGGCGCTCCTGCCGCCTGGCATATATCAAGTGTACCGCACAGCGGATGCGGCGCATCTTTCTATTCGGAGCCTGATTTCCAGGCATGACCCGACCATTGCACAACTGAACA
>NZ_NFLQ01000017.1 GCF_002160985.1 Lachnoclostridium sp. An118
TGTTCAGTTGTGCAATGGTCGGGTCATGCCTGGAAATCAGGCTCCGAATAGAAAGATGCGCCGCATCCGCTGTGCGGTACACTTGATATATGCCAGGCGGCAGGAGCGCCGCCTTGACACATTCAGAATAACATAATCCACTTTGGACTGCAATAGAAAATTGAAATTTAAATCTGGTTGCTACCCCTGGTAGAAGTCTGGTCTTTACTCCGCGTTTTCTCCGATCCGCCCGTACACCTTCACCGCATCCTGCACGTGATAGGGCTCGCTCTGGTGGTCCCCCGGAGCCCCGGCCGTCACAAGGACATACTCTTTCCCGTTCACCACTGCCAGACTTGCCAGACAAAGGCCCGCCTCCTCCGTGTAGCCGGTCTTTCCTCCCAGGATCTCACCTCCCGGGACAGACGGGTCTGAAAGGCTGGCAAAGAGCGTACTTGTCACGGTAAATCCTCCAGGGTGAAAGGCAGTGGACGCCATGGTGTAGGACCTGCTGGTAAAGGCCTGCCGGAAGACATCATTTTGCAGGGCATACACCACAAGCCGGGCCATGTCCTCCGCCGTAGAGTAGTGCCGTCTGTCGTGGAGCCCGGTACAGTTGGTAAAATGAGTGCCCCGCATCCCCAGCTCCTGTGCCTTTTCATTCATCATCTCCGCAAAGGCGCTCTCGCCGCCTGCAATCTTCTCCGCAAAGGCCATGCAGCACTCCGCTCCGGAGGGAAGGAGCGCACCGTAGAGGAGCTCCCGGCAGGATACCTCCTCTCCCGGCTCAAACCCGGCCATGGACGCGTTCTCCTCATAGAGCTGTCCGTAGAAATCTCCCGGCATGGTGATGGTCTCATCCAGGCCGGAGATATGCTCCAGCGCCACCACGGCAGTCATGATCTTTGTCATGGAGGCCGGATAGATACGCCTGCTCCCGCCGGATGCCCCCAGCTTCTCCCCGGTCCCGGCATCCACCAGAGCCGCCGATGTACTGTGCAGGTCCTCCAGGCAGGCGGACAGCCGTCCTCCGTCCCCGGAGCCAGGAAATCCCAGCCCCTCCATATTCATATAATTTCTCGCTCCAAGCCATATGAAGATCAGCATCAGAGCCAGCAGGATAAAGGCGAGCCGGTTTCTCCCGCGTCCCCGCAGCTTTTTCTTTCTTCTGTCCATAGCATTCTCTCCCTTCTTCTGGATCCTAATCTACCAGAGAAGGGAGAGCGGAACTTTAATATGGAATTGTTTGATCACTAAGAAAAGATTAAGACTTTGTGAGCATCTGAAAGGATTTTTCCGCAGCCGCGCCTAACACCAGGCGGGCAGACGCACCTCAAACCTGGTGGTCCTCTCCTGGCTATGGGCGGCGATGCTGCCGCCGTGCTGGCTGACGATCTCCTTTGCAATGGCAAGCCCCAGCCCGGACCCACCCGACTCTCCTCCGCGGGCCTCGTCCAGACGGAAGAATTTATCAAAGATCATCTCCAGCTTTTCCCCGGGTATGGTGACCCCCGTATTTTCAAAAATAATGGCAATCTCCTCCCCTTTTCTCCGGGTCCATATCTTAATGGGGGTATCCCGGTCGCTGTAGGCCGCCCCATTCTTCAGCAGATTGTTAAAGACCCGGGCCATCTTCTCCGGGTCGGCGTAAATGTACTCCTCCTCATCCACCTCATTTTCCACTCTGTTTCCATGCTTTTCAAGTATGGGATAGAGCTCCTCCGTCACCTGCACAAGGAGGCTGCACAGGTTGACCCGCCGCTTCTCCAGGGGCATTTTCTGGAGGTTATACCGGGTGATGTCAAAAAATTCGTTGATCAGCCCCTCCAGCCTCTCCGCCTTGGAGAGGGCCGTGTGCAGGTATTTTCCCCGCTGCTCTCCCGGCATATCCGGCGCCTCATCAAGGAGACTCAGGTATCCGATGACCGAGGTGAGAGGCGTCTTCAGGTCGTGGGCAAGATAGGCGATCAGGTCATCCTTCCTCCTCATCTCGTCCTCAATGACCTGGGCCTGCCTCTTCTGCTCTTCCTTCATGCTGTCCATGCTCTCCTGGGCCTCCCGCCGGATCTTCACTGTATTTCTCTCTGTAAAAACAAAGACAAGGATAATGACGGCCGCAGCCACCACGGCCATACCCCAGAAGATGAAATTTTTCAGGGAAGGCCAGAAGATCTCCTCCCGCATGACTGTCGTCCCTGTCTGGGGATCATACCAGGACGGCACAGAGGTGACAAAATTTCTTGTAAACCACTCCACAAACACGCCATTGCAGACATAGTCCACAAAATCAAACAGAAAATAGAGCACAAGCAGGGACACAAGAACCCCTGCCGCCGCTTTCCAGTACTTTTTACTGCTCTTCAATTTTATAACCGCACCCCCAGACTGTCTTGATATACCTTGGATGGTCAATAGAGTCCCCCATCTTCTCCCGCAGATGCCGGATGTGTACAGTGATGGTATTGTTCTTCCTGCTGTAATACTCGTCCTTCCAGATGGCGTGGAACAGCTCCTCAGAGCTGACCACGCTGCCCTTCTTCCGGCACAGGATCTCCAGCACGGAGAATTCAGTTGGCGTCAGCTTCAGGTCCTTTCCGCCAAGGGTACACTGGTGGGTCCGCACATTCAGGGTGAGGCCTCCCCGGACCAGCAGGTCCTCCTCCTGCCCGGTACAATTGTACTTCTTACTGCGGCGCAGCTGGGCCTTTACCCGGGCCACCATCTCCAGGGGCCGGAAGGGCTTTGTGATGTAGTCGTCCGCCCCCAGTGCCAGGCCATTGATCTTGTCGATCTCCTCCCCCTTTGCGGTGAGGAAAATAACCGGGTACGTATCTTTTTTCCGTATCTCCCGGCAGACAGTGAGCCCGCTCACTCCCGGCATCATGATGTCCAGAATGGCAAGGTCCGGCTTTTCCCGGCGGACCTCCTCCAGCGCCTCCTGCCCGGAATAGCACACTCTTGTCTCATAGTTCTCATTCTGCAGATAAAGGCAGACGAGATCCGCGATTTCCGGTTCATCGTCTGCCACTAAGATCCTCTCATTCATAAGACTTCTCTCCTTCCTGCTCTCCCATAAATAAAACAATAGGAAAGGTACCACCTCCTGTGGGAAATGGTACCTTCATGATAGCAGGAAGACTTTAATCTTTTCCTTGCAAAATCTTAAGATTTTATAAATCCTTCTTCCCCTTCCTGTGCTTCACGCACTCTGTCAGGAGATACTCGATCTGCCCGTTCATGGAGCGGAAGTCGTCCTCCGCCCACTGGGCGATCTCATCGTACAGCTTTTTTGACAGCCGGAGGGGCACCTGCTTTTTTACCTTGGACTTATCAGCTGCTTTATTTTCTTTTTCCAAAAGCATCCCCCTCCTTTCTTACCGTTCTGTCATTTTAATACAGGCTTCCGCTGTTCACAATGGGCTGCGCGTCCTTGTTTCCGCACAGGACTACAAGGAGATTGCTCACCATGGCTGCCTTTCTCTCCTCGTCCAGCTCCACGATGTCCTTCTCATTCAGCCTGGAGAGGGCCATCTCCACCATGCCTACTGCTCCCTCCACGATCTTCTGCCTGGCATCGATGATGGCCGCCGCCTGCTGTCTCTGGAGCATAGCTGACGCGATCTCCGGCGCATAGGCAAGGTGGGTGATACGCACATCCAGTATCTTGATGCCTGCATCCTCCGTCCTCTCCTGCAGCTCTCTGCTCATGATGTCCGCAATCTCCTGGCTGCTGCCACGCAGGGACTTCTCATCTGCCCCCTCACTCATATCATAGGGGTACTGCCTGGCTGTGTTCCGGATGATGGAGTCGCACTGGATGGACAGATAATTTTTGTAGTTCTCCACATTGATGACTGCCTTTGTGGGATTGACCACCTTCCAGATGACTACCGCTCCGATCTCCACGGGATTTCCAAGCAGGTCATTGACTTTCTGCTTTTTATTATCCAGCGTCATTGTCCGCATGGAAACTTTCTTTTCCTTGTCTCCCACAGACACGGAGACGGACCGCCCATTGCCTGACGCCGCCACGACAGGGGCCGACTTTACTGTCGGATTGATGGCGGAGCAGAAGGGATTGACCCAGTAGAACCCTTCTTTTTTCAGCGTCCCATAGTAATTGCCGAACACAGTGAACACATAGGCCTCGTTTGGATTGAGGACCTTCAGCCCGCACAGTAAGATGATAGCCGCAACGAGGATGAGGAGTCCCAGTATCACACCTCCAACGGCAAGCGCGCCGTTCCCGCTCCTGCTGCCGGCCATAAATCCGATGACCATGACGGCAATGCCCGCGACCATTCCCAGGATTCCAACAAGCAGCATCAGATACCCGCTGACCGGGTTCAGTATTCTCTCCTGCCTGATCTTCTCTTTGCTCATACTCTTTTCCCCCTTCTTTGATGAAAGCGTTTTGTTATGATATCATTTTGATATCATCATAGTATCACCCATCACAGAAGCTGTCAATAGATTGCCTTCACTGTCCTTATCCTGTATCCGGGAAACTGCATCATCCGGGGAACTGCATCCTGAAAAGCAGAAACGGGCAGGAGATTGCATGTCTCCCACCCGCGGCCATAGGCCTTCTATCCGCCTTTTTGTCTACACTCCCCTGTCATAGGGAAGCTTCTTAAAATAGTACTTTTTGTCCTCCTCCGTGATTCGGCGGATCACCTTTGCCGGATTTCCTCCCACGATCACGCCGTCCGGCACATCCTTTGTGACCACGCTGCCAGACGCGATGACACAGTCATTCCCAATAGTCACTCCGGGATTGATCACACTCCTGCCGCCGATCCATACCCGGTCCCCAATCTTCACCTCCATGGCGTACTCCCACTCTGTGCACCGGGTCTCGGGATGCACCGGATGCCCGGCAGCATCCTCTCTCTCTGTGTCATTTGCTCCGCCATTGTAAGCCTCCTCCTTATCTTCTCTGTATATCAGTCACAGCATTACACTCTCCACGGATAAAAGGCCATCTAATCGTGATACAGCTCGTAAAAGCACCTGGCGCAGAGCTGTCCCGCCCCTTCCACATAATACCTTCTGCCTGTAATATGACTGTCCCTGCGCACCGGAACTGTGCGCCCGCACAGCACACATTTTTCCAGCAGCACTTCATCCTTTGCGGCCTGGCGGTATGTCTCCTCCATCCTGCACATCCCCTTTCCGGCAAGTCCTGTTTTTTACAGTCTATACCGGAATAGGGCGGTGTATACCTGCTGTCCCTGATAAACCTATCTGCTCAGCTTTACCGTTATGTAGTCGTGGTGCACTGCCTCCAGAAATTTCCCCAGCACATCCCCTGTCTTCAGACGGATACTGGACGTGTTGACGCAGGGATGGCAGGCGAAATACTCCTCCCCCAGCACATCCTCGTCTATCAGGAGCTGGACCCTGTTTTCCGGGTCAAAGATCAGTCCCATGATGGTGGCAGACCCGGGCGTCACGTTCAGGTATTTCTCCATATCCTCCCCGGACGCAAAGGACAGCCTGGATGAGGGAATCTGAGGCGAGAGCTCCTTTGTCTGCAGATTTTTCCCGCCCGGCATGACGAGAAGATAGTAGTTCGTCTTCTGACGGTTGCACAGGAACAGGTTCTTGCATATCTCTATCTGCAGCGCCTCATCCACCTCCCTGCAGGCCTCGATAGTCATCACAGCCTCGTGGTCGGCCCGGACATAGGAAATCCCCAGTCCATCCAGAAGCTCGTAGACCCTCAGTTCTTTTTCCTGTCTGCCCGCCGTCCGGGCCGGGCGTCCCTCATATATCTGCATTGCTCTCACTCCTTCGTCCTGTATCCTGGTATGGCTCCTTTTGATGGCTCCGGAACGGGACTTTTCCATCCGCATTCCTTTTCTTATTATATCCACTTTTTTCTTCCATGACAACGCCTGTCTCGCTCTCAGTGCCCATCGAAGTGCCCAGTACAGCATGCCTGCAGTTCACGCACACATGGGTCCCCTCCGGGACGATCCTTCCGCAGATCACACAGTAATCCATCCTGTCACTTCCTTTTCCTTCTACGCAGCGCCCACAGCATCATGGCAAGGGAGCCGGCCAGCGCCGTTCCAAGCCACGGAATATAAGAGATATCTCCTGTCCTTGGCGCCTTCACCAGCGGCTGATCCACCATCTCCACCCTCTGCTCTTCTCCCGTCTCCTGTAGAGAGAAGCTCACAGGCTCCGCCTTCTCATAGCCCTCCGGCGCCTTTTCTTCTGTCAGCACGTACTCTCCCGGCTGCAGTCTGTCAAATTTCTTTTCCTCTTCACCGGAAATCCAGCTCTCCACCATCTCCTTTTCTCCGCTCTCCAGAATTCTCTCCAGCTTCAACTCTGCCCCGGGCAGACACTGGCGGTTTCCCCCGTCCAGCTTGGAGATGCGCAGCTTCGTGTAATCGTTTTCCAATTTCATCACGCAGACGGCCTCGCCTTCTATCCGTCCATTGGCATCCACATAGACCTCACGGACTGTCCCGTCGGGAATGTAGCCAGACAGGGCTTCCACCTCCTGTATACAGTAGGTGCTGTCCGGCAGAAGATAAGGGATCTCGACCCTTCCCTCTTCATCTGTCACATAAATCTCCTCCTGCGTGTATCCGGGGTCTACAAGCCCCTCTTCCACAGCCTCGTCCTGTTTCAGCCACACCTTAAACCTGACGCCTGCCAGGGCTGTCTTCTCCTCCGCCCCCTTTTCATATTTCAGGAGCACAAGGGAAGTCGGCTCGTTATAGACAGTGAGCTGCTCCTCCACCACGGGAGTCGTCTGGTCCTTATACGCCAGCTCCACCTGGAAGGTCTCCTCCGGGAGGGCAAATCCAGGAACCTGCTTTGTCTCCCGGACCGTATATTTCCCGAGGAACAGCTCATCAGACAGTACCCTCTCACTTCCTGTGGTCAGAGTCCCTGCCAGCTCCCCCTTCTTCAGGCGGACGGTCCCGTCAGGCGTCACGATATCCTCCGCCGCCCGTATCTCAAACTCTGCGCCTGCCAGAGATTCCTCTTTTCCCTTCTCAAGCTTGTCAATGCTGATCCTGCCCATAGCGTTCTCATCGGCAAACCGCACAGTCAGGGGAGCTTCCCAGTCCTTGTCCTCCTCCACGGCAAAGGACAGCTCCTCCCCGTTCAGGAGGTAGCCCTCCGGCGCCTTCACTTCCCGCAGATAGTAGGTCCCGTACTTCAGCTTTTCCGGGAATGTAAAACGCCCCTCCCCGTCTGTGACAAAGGTCTCATACACCTGGTATTCCGGGTAGCGGGCTGTCATGGTCACCACATTCCTGTCCGCATCCAGCAGCTGAAACTCTGTCCCTGCGGCAGGGATCACCTTTCCTGTGGAGGCGTCCACCTTCAGCACCTGGATGGGGCTGGTGATGAGCGTGTCCTGCCGGTATATGCCGCTGACTGTCACGTTCTCTTCCGAGATCTCCACCTCAAAGGGTTCTATGGGATTGTACCCTTCCGGCGTTTTCGTCTCCGTCACAACGTAGGTGTCGTACACCAGCCTTCCCCTTGGATAGTCCCCGCTCCTGGTGGTGGCCTTCCCCTCACGGTCTGTCACGATCCTCAGGATTTCCTGCCCTGTCGTCCTGGAGGTAATGGCAAACTCCACTCCCTCGATGCCCGCCAGCACATCCTCCTTCTCCTCCTCATTCTGGTATACCTTGATGAGCTCCAGGTCTCCCCGTATCACAGCCTCCTCAAAGGACGGGATCTGGTATGTCTGTATCTGCTCACCCGTCCCCTCCGGCGTGATGCGCACCAGCCGCGTCTCACTGTTCAGATTGTAACCCCGGGGCGCCTTTGTCTCCTGGATCGTCACTGTGCCGAGAGGAAGGAAAAATGTACTGTTTCCATCCCGCCACACCGGGTCACCCTCCACAAAATGCTCCTCCCTCGTGGACACAAATCCCCTGTCATCGCTTCGGAACACCCAGGTCCTTGCGGGGCTCACTCCCTCCAGCTTCTCCAGGCTGTCATAGTCTCCCGGGTAAAACCGGAAGGTAAATTCCGCTCCCGCCAGGGAGGCCGCCCCCTGAGGCGTATTCCCCTCCTCCTGGAAATCCAGCTCCCCGTCATATTTTTTCAGCAGCACCTCCACCGGATTTTTCTGGGGAATGTCGCTTACGCTCACCTGGGCTGTCTGCCCTGCCTGGACATCCACCCTGTACACGGTCCCGTCCAGGGCATATCCTCTGGGAGATGTCTTTTCTTTTACATAGTAAGTCCCCGCATTGACGGACAACATCCCGCTCTTCCCGGATACATCTGTCACCAGCTCCCCTGCCTGAGCCGTGCATCCAGCGTCTGTGTACACGCCGTACACAGCCCCCTCCAGGCTGTAGCAGGAGTTTCCCTCCGTTATGTCGGTCTGTGCGGACACCTTCTGCAGCTGCACATCTCCCTTTGGCTGCTCCTCCAGCCAGACAATATCCTGCTGGTCATTGTAGGCAATGTACACCTGATACCGGTCCAGATTTTCGTGGACCTCCGGGGCCCAGGAGCCCTGCACGGCGGCAGTGGCATAGTGGACCATATTTTTCACGCCGGCCTGCATGCTGGCGCTCAGGCCGGTGAGGCTTCCTTCATAGGCATAGCTGAGGGCCGCATGGGCGTAGGCGTAGGCATTGTTGTCCCCCGCAAACAGGATAATGCCGTAGGGGTCATAATAGGCATACCCCGGCGCCATCATCAGGAGGGCCTTGACCACGTCGTTGTCCAGCCTGGACACCTGATAGGTTCCCGACGGGGCCGGGCTCATGGGCTGCACACAGTATCCCGTGTAATTTCCTGTCTCAGCTTCCACATAGAACTCCCTTGTGAACCAGCTCCCGTAGCTGTGACTGGCAC
Organism: Lachnoclostridium sp. An118; assembly: GCF_002160985.1. GTDB lineage: Bacteria > Bacillota > Clostridia > Lachnospirales > Lachnospiraceae > Claveliimonas > Claveliimonas stercoravium. The sequence goes on from NZ_NFLQ01000017.1 coordinate 8,833, forward strand.
CGTGAGAGATGGTGCACAGAGAACCCACAGCGGACCGGGGCATAACGCCTCCCTCTGCCACTCCATACCGGTCTGTCTCCTTCCTTTCACTGTCACGCCCCAGCATCCAGCTGATCTGGCCGCCTTCTTCCGGTCCTCCATCGGGACTGTCCTCCTCTGCCCGGGACTGGAATGCGGCACTGCACAAAAGGGCTGCAAACAAAAACAAAACACAACACGTAACACTCAAAACCCTCTTCAATTATGTTTACCTCCGTTTTTCTATAAAATACCTGTTGTCAGAAAAAAATGTTTATTGCAGACCACCTCCCATCACAGCTGGATCTGTAAATTTACTGGTAATCGTCCGGCGAAACGCCTGATCAAGTAGATAGAATAAATAAATGATAAATAAGAACTGCAGAACTGCTTTCCTATACGTACAAAGTTAACATAGCCTTCTCGAAAATGCAAGAGAAAAACAGATTTATAAATATTTTTTATATCCTGAATAGAAGTCCTCTTCACAGCGGAAAGCTAAGAGCGTCAGACATTCCCCGCAAATATAAATACATAAAAGCGGAAAGGAGACTGAATAAATGAAAGCAGAAAAAAGAAAAGTTGTCATTGTGGGCGCCGGCATGGCCGCCATCATCGTCCGGACAGGCATCCAGGGAGTCCTCTGACATTTTCCCGAATTTATGCTATGATAAGGGCAGCATGACCGATAACAGTAAAGGGGGATTTCCATGGATACAAAATTTGCGATCGTCAGCGACGGTTCCTGCGACCTGCCCGCGGAGGAGGCCGCAAGAAAACATATTCACATTGTCCATTTTCTGGTCTCCTTCGATGGGCAGACCTATCAAAAAGAGGGCGTGGAGATCGGACTGGAAGACTTCTATCAGAAAATGGTGGACGAGCCCGGGCATTTCCCCAGGACTGCCGCCCCCTCTCCCGAAGACTTTTATCAGGCCTTCGCGTCCTGCGCCAGGGAGGGGAAGCCTATCCTGTGCATCTGCATTTCCACAAAGCTGAGCTCCTCCATGCAGTCTGCCCAGATTGCAAAGAGGATGCTGGAAAACGAGTACCCGAACATCCCGGTCATCGTTCAAGACTCTCTTTGCGCCACCCTGATGCAGAGCGCCTACGTGCTGGAGGCCTGCCATCTGCGGGACGCAGGGTACACACTGGAAAAGGCAGCCTCCGTCCTGTCGGAGCTGCGCAGCACCGCCCGCATCCTCTTCACTGTAGGCAGCCTGGACTACATACAGCACGGCGGACGCATCGGCAAAATGACAGGCATAGCGGGGACTCTTCTCCAGATCAAGCCGCTCATCACGCTGCAGGACGGGGAAATCCACTCCTCCGGCATCCGCCGGGGCAGACGCAGGTCCATAGAGGGCGTGGTGGACCTCCTCGTCTCCTACCTGAGAGATAACGACCTGACTCCATCAGACTGCCACATCCTGGCAGGCTACGGCTATGACCGGGAGGAGGCGGAGCGCTTCCGGTCTCTGACAAAATCCCGGCTCCTTTCGGAATTTGACCAGGCCCCCGACCTTCCCCTCTTTCAAATCGGCGCCACCATCGGTGTCCACGCAGGCCCCTACTCCATTGGCTTCGGCGTGATCCAAAAGAGCCGGCTCTAAATACCCATCTCACGGAAAAGGGTGCGGAATCCTTCCGCATCCTCCAGGGTATGTCTCCACCCGAACCGCTTCATGTCCACCTGCCAGCCGTCCCTGGTCCGGAAAACCTCCACCCCTTCTCCCTCCAGAAGATTTTTCTGCATGTCAAATGTATCAAAGGACGCCGCTCCGGTGAGCCGGCCCCTTCCATTGACCACCCTGTGAGCTGGCACATCCTCTCCCAGCTTCCCTCTGTTCAGCGCATACCCTACCTGCCGGGCGTTTTTCGGCTTTCCGCACAGAAGAGCTATCTGTCCGTAGGAGGCCACTTTTCCCCTGGGAATGCTTCTGCACACAATGCCGGCCCTCTGATAAAAATCCACTTTTCCTACTCCTTTATGAATACATATTCCGCCGGTCCGGAAAGGTCTGCCCTGAACCGGTATCCCAGATGGTCAAATCCCCGGGCGTCCTCAGGCTCCCTGGCTCCTGTCTGCGCCAGATACCGCACCATCTCACCCCGGGCCATCTTGGCCAGGGTTCCCTTCTGGCGTACCTTCCCGTCACTGAGTTCACCGAACACGCAGGTCACAAACCGGTCCTCCGGCCTCAGATACTTTTCTACACATTTCGAATACTCTTTGGAGGCCAGGTTGAGGACAGTCCCCTCCCCTGCCGTCACCGCCCGGCAGATTGCATCTCCCCAGAACTCATAGAGATCCCTTGTGCCGGCAACTGCTGCCTTTGCCTGCATTTCCAGCCGGTAGGGCGTGACCCCGTCCAGAGGCCGCAGAGCGCCGTAAAATCCCGAGAGTATACACAGGTGCTCCTGGATATAGGCAATCTCCTTCCCTTCAAATACAGACGGAGCCATATACTGGTACTGGATCCCCTCGTAGGAGAGGATAGCCGGCGTCAGGTTCTTCTCCAGCTCCATACTCTGAAAGCGCTGATAATTTTCCCGGGCAATAGCGTCATTGCATTTCCACAGCTCCTTCGCCTCCTGGAAGGTCAGCTTTTTCATCCACTTTGCCAGCTCACGGGTCTTGTCTAAAAAGACCGGCAGCCCGCTGCAGGGGTACAGGTCCGGCTCGCTTTTCATCTTCTTTGCTGGTGAGATAATGATCTTCATGGCTGTTCCTCCTTCTGCATGGCCAGGAGCCACTCAATCCCCTCCGCCACGCCGTCCTCATCGTTGGAGCCGGCGATGTGGTCCGCCGCCTGCAGGCAGCCCTGTGACCCGTTGGCGACCGCAATGCCGATCCCCGCAAATGCCAGCATCCCCCTGTCGTTGTCCCCGTCTCCGAAAGCCGCCGACTCCGCCTGCTCCAGCCCCAGATACTGCAGCAGGAACCTGAGCGCCGACTCCTTGCCTGCATCTCTGTAGGAAATCTCCAGAAGCTGGGGCACAGAGGAGGTCACATAGATATCCGGCACATCCCGCTCCAGGAGACGCCACAGGCTGTGCTTCTTCTCCTCCCCTTTTACCACCACATCCAGGCAGTCCAGCTTCCCGGCTCTCCCATGTGCCCGGATAAATGCCTCCATATCCTCCACCGGTTCCCGGGTCCTCTGGATATAGCCGATGGCTGCCGGCATGGCTCCGAACCGCACCGGGTCTTCCACATATTCCTTCTGGGCATAGGGCTTTCCGTCTATAAAGGCCTCAAAGGCCACATCCCTGCCGCTCATGAGGTCCAGGATCTTCTCCGCTGACTCCTCTGTCAGCGAAAATTTCCGCAGGTACCCTCCCGTGCGCACATCCACCACAGCAGTCCCGTTGGATGTGATGGCATAGCGTATCCCGGGGATATGCAGGATTTCCTCGGGCAGGGAGTCAAAGGAGCGTCCGCTGGCCGGGATGACGCAGATGTCTCTCCCCAGCGCCTTCTCGATAGCCTGCCTCGTTCTTTCGCTCAGAACGCCCCGGCTGTTCAGCGTGGTCCCGTCCAGGTCCAGGGCAATGCTTGTGATCTTCATAGTCTGCTCTCCTTTGTTCTGTCTGTATTCCTCTCCCCAAAGAGGTCCATGATCTTCTTGCTCCGGTATCCGGCCTTCTTGTTGAAGAATTTTCCGTATGCCACCTTCCCGCTCCGGGCTGTCCCAGTCTGCACCGTGGGGGACCCACTCTCCATTTTCAACTGCCATGGTCATCATCTCCTCTATCTATAAACTGCACCAAGCGTCTTTTTATCCTGCCTCTTCCACTTCCCCCAGGGCCTTCAGGAACTGCTTTCTCCCGTAGTTCTCAAACTCCACCTCGACCATCATCTCGTCCTCCCCCACAATGATCCCTTCTCCATACTTCCGGTGGCGGGCTCTCCGGACTTTTTCCTCCGCCGGATGCGGCTCCTCCACACAGGGCTCCGCCGGGCCGGAGCCAGGGTCAAGGTCTGGCTTCCGCTCCACTGGCTTTTGCTCCACACGGTTTTTCCGCATCTGCGCCGCCACCTCTCTCCGGAGCTCCTGCAGATCGGCCCGTCTTTCCTTCTGGCCCTGAAGCTCTCCCCAGTCCAGGAGATGCTCCGGGATCATCCGCAGATAGGAGCTGTATCCCTCCAGCACGCCCGGCTCTCCGGGATTGGTGTAATAGGACAGCTCCAGATGGTTCCTGGCTCTTGTAATGCCCACAAAGAAGAGCCGCCTCTCCTCTTCCTCCTGTTCATAGCTCTGGCACCGCAGGGGGATCAGCCCCGGGTTCACACCAATCAGAAACACTGTGTCAAACTCCAGTCCCTTGGAGGCGTGAATCGTCATCAGCCGGACGCCGTCTTTCTCCTGCTCGCTCTCCTTCAGGAATTCCAGTCCATAGAGCATGGAGCTGTCCAGAAAACGGCGCAGGTTTTCCAGGAAGGAGCCGTCTTTCTCCCGGCAGGACCGGCACAGATGCTCCAGCAGCTTCCCCGCTTCCCTGGCATCCTTCTCATAGTCAGCTGAGGTAGGGTGCAGCTGGGTATGAAGGTCAAAGTAATCGAACAGCCACCGGGCTGAAATCTCTTCCTTTCCCTTATCTTTTTCCACTTCCATCATCGCCTCCCGAAACCCGGTCATCCTGTCAAGGAGAGGCAGGACGCCTCCTTCCCCCTTTTCCAGGATGGAAGCCGCTCTCTTCGGAGTGACCTTCTCTCCATATTTCCGGTCCGTCAGCACCTGCAGTCCCGTCTGGCGGTCAGCGGGGTTGACGGAGAATTTAAGGACCTTCACCAGGTAGTCCAGCACCGGCACATCTCCCAGCGTCTTTTTCAGTGACAGGCTGCAGGGGATACCCGCCCTCTGAAAGACCTTCTCCAGAACCTCCGACTGCCGCTGCAGGCGGTAAAAGACCGCTATCTCCCTGTAGGCCAGCCCGCCCCTGTGAAGGCTCTCTATCCGCCCGGCCAGATACTCCGCCTCCTGGAATGGGTCGTAGTGGTTACGGACCGTAATTTTTTCGCCGCCCTCCCGGCTCCCCTCGATCTTCCCTCCGAACTGGAGAAATCGGTTCGCCGCCTCCAGGATTGAGGCGTTGGACCGGTAATTCACAGGGAGGGAGAGCTCCTTGGCCTGGAACCTGTGCTTGAGGAGGAAAAACATATTTTCCGTCGTTCCCCGCCAGCTGTAGATCACCTGATCAGGGTCTCCCACGGCAAAGAGCCGGGACCGGCGCTGCCCGGCGCTGTCTGTCCCCAGCGCCTCCAGAAAATCCAGTTGGAGGGCATCGCTGTCCTGCACCTCGTCCACAATGATCCACTCCGGACACCTGTCTTCGTTATTCAGAAGGGCTGTGCTCACCCGGAGCAGGTCGGAAAAGGTCATCTTGTTCTGTCTTTTCTTTTCCTCCTCCAGCAGAGGGAACAGCAGAAAAAGCTCGTCCTTATATCTGGAGGTTTTCCCCTTCAGCCAGGAAGTGTACTCCTGCTCCATACGCTTTTTCAATCTGTTCTTGTACTTGATCTTCAAATCCCGCTCCGCCGCGATGGCCAGGGCAAGCTCCGCCTCCTCATCCGGGTCCATCACCGAGAACTCCCTGGTCCACCCCGCCTCCTCTGTGGGGAGGCAGTTTTTCAGCAGATAAAGCGCCACGCTGTGAAATGTCCCAAAGCAGGCCGTCTCATCTTCTTTGACAGAGGGCTTCCTCCGGGCAAGCCGCTGCAGGATCTCATCCGCGGCCTTGTTGGTAAAGGTCAGCACCACCATGTCCCTCAGGGACACCTGTCTTTCAAAGTGCAGGTGCAGGATCTTCTCAATGAGCACTGTAGTCTTGCCGCTCCCCACATTGGCATTGACCACACAGGCGGGGCTCTCATCCAGCACCGCCTCCATCTGATATGTGTTCAGTCGATATGGGTTATGAAAGTCTGTCATCGTATCTGCGCCTCAGCTTTCCCTTTGTCTTTTCCACCCGCTCCGCGTCCTCCTCCACACGGAACCGCACCTGCATATCTGCCGGGCAGACTGCATAGTAGCGCAGGGTATTTTCCAGACCCCGCCGGTTGTCCGGCTCCTCCAGCCAGGCCTCATAAAAGCGGCTTCCAAGAGTCAGAGTCAGGCAGTGTCCCTCTACCTCCACTTTCCGTATCACTCCCAGAAAGGCGCCTCCGCTCTCCCCGCTTCTCACTACCCGGTCGCAGAAGGCAGGCCACTGATCCGCCAGCTTAAAAAAGGAAAATTCCTTCTCTATAACGGGCACCTCCGCCTCCAGCCGCTTGCCGTGAAAGGCCGGAGGAGCCGTCTGTTCTCTCAGATTTTCCAGCCCCCACAGGACCATCCTTTTGTCCAGGCTGTAATCCCCCACGCAGGCAGGGCAGCCGTCCTCGCAGGCACATCCTCCCACCATCCGGATAGCCGCGTCCACGATCTGGGGTATCAGGTCATAGATCTTCTCGGAGTAGCCCAGCCCTCCCTCGTATTTGTCGTAAATAAATAGAGAGACCTCCTCTTCCCTGCTGCCGTTTGGGATCAGAGCATTGTTTGAGACAATAACGTCTATGTCGTCCCGCTCTGTCATGGTCACCATCATAGCCGCATTCTTAATGGCATAAGCCATGCCCTCAAAGTGGTTGTTCAGCGCCAGCTCTCCCGTCCTGGTGGGCGCCAGGAGTCCCCGGTAGGTCTGCACTACATTTTCCGGGATCCTGATCCAGGTACTCTCTGTGTCATAGTCCTCCTGCAGGGGAACTGTCAGGGACACATAGCCCAGATTCTGATGGTTGTGGAACTGAAGCTTTTTGTACATAGAGATCACTTCGTTCACATTAATGTCCCCGAAGCTGATATGGCTCCGCTCAAAATCCTCCTGCTGGAACACCTGAAGGATCCTGGTCTCCTGGTTTCCCGCGGGCACAGTGTAGTAGTTGCCGTCAAAGGGCACCGCCTCCGCCGTCCGGCTTACAAGGTCCAGCTTCAGCACCTCGTAGAGCTCCCCGTCATGCATGTAGACCGCCCCCGGATGGAGCTCGTGGTAGGCCTGGGACTCATCCATCTCCGTGATCTCCCGCATGTCTCCATCTCCCCCTGACCGGAGGAGCAGCTTGTATCTTGTCTTGTCCATGTTCCTCAGGCTGTAATCGCCCGCCGGAAAGGCAGGGCCTGCCCAGGCAAATCGCCCCGCCAGCGTCTTCACTTCCTCTGCCCGAAGGAGCACCGGGATCACCTCCCCCAGGTCCGGGAAAAGAGCCGCGTCGTCCAGCGACAGGGGGAGCTCCGCCGCTGCCGCCCGTATGTGGGAGAGCTGGATCAGCAGGTTGTCCGGGTCCACAATGGCGTTTTCGCTGCCGCCGGCAAAGAGCCAGTCCGGGGCAATGGCAATGTACTGGTCAAAAGGCTGATTTTCCAGTATCAGATAGTTGACGCACTTCTCCCCGCTTCTCCCGGCCCGCCCGGTCTGCTGCCAGAAGGAGGCTCTCGTCCCCGGGTAGCCCACGATCACTGTAGAGTCCAGCTTCCCGATGTCGATCCCCAGCTCCAGGGCGTTGGTGGACACCAGGCCCAGCAGCTCGCCCGTGGCCATCTTCCCCTCGATCTGCCGTCTCTCCTCCGGGGTGTAGCCCCCTCTGTACCCGGCGATCCGGGAGCCGTCCGCCCCGGACAGAAATCCGGCTCCGTCCAGCCTGTCCCTGGCCTCCTTTAAAATAACCTCCACATTTCTCCGGCTCTTCCCAAAGGCGATAAAATGGTGCTCCTCCTTGGCAAGCCGCGGGATCAGCTCCGCCGCCACGGAAGAGGCAGAGCGCCTGCCGTACACCTTGTCATTGCTGCCCTTGATCCGGGGCGGCTGCAAGATCCGGTACTCCTTCTCCGGAGCCGGAGAACCGTCCCTGTCAATCAGCGCAAAGGGCACTCCGCATATCTTTTCCGCCAGCTCCACCGGATTGGCGATCGTGGCCGAGCTGCAGAGAAACTGAGGCCCGGACCGGTAATACCCGCAGACTCTCTTCATCCTCCGGAAAATATTGGCAAGGTGGGCCCCAAAGGCGCCCCGGTAGCTGTGGAGCTCGTCGATCACCACGTATTTCAGATTGGCAAAGATAAAGTCAAATCCATATTTACTGTGATTGGGAAGAAAGGCCGCGTTCAGCATCTCCGGGTTTGTAAGGATAATGTTGGCATTCTTCCGGATCCTGCTCCTCTCAGCGGGCAGAGTATCCCCATCGTACACCCCCGCCGAGATACGGCCCTCCCCGAAATATTCCAACACCGGCTGCAGCGCCCGGTACTGGTCGCTGGCCAGGGCCTTTGTGGGGTAGACAAAAACAGCTCTCGTCAGAGGGTCTGTAAGGGCAGCCTGCAGCACAGGCAGCAGAAAGCTCAGCGTCTTGCCGCTGGCCGTGGATGTGGTGATGACCACGTTTTTCCCTGCGGCTGCCTTCTCGAACATCTCCGCCTGGTGGGTGTAGAGCCTGGAAATCCCCTGCCCTTCCAGATAGGCCCTTATTTCCGGCAGGAGAGCGCTGGGAAAGTCCGCATACTCTCCTGTCCGCGCCGGAACGGTCTTTGTGTAGATTGTCAGGTCTTCGCTCGTCTGCTCTCGCACTGCAGCCACTTCCTTTTTTCGAACATGTGTTTGTCTATGTATCATAACATATTGTGGTGCCGGATACAATCCTCAATATGTCTTAATATATCTTTTTTATCTCGCCGCTGATCCCGTACTGTTCCCGAAACTCCTTCAGATCCGCTTCATTCCGTATGAGACAGATATCTGTGAATTTTCCGGTGGCAGTTTCCTGAAAGCCGGCTACCTGCTCCCCGGTACAGATACTGCACCGTATGACCGGAATGTGGGTAGCCGGGTCGTAAGCTGACGTACTTTTCTTTTTTCTGTGAAACATATTTTCCTCCTAAAACCCAGCCCGTCCAAGCTCATCCATCATGGCGGATCTTCGCCGGTACTTTTGTTTCCATTCGTCTGCAATCTTCCGGGCCATCTTTTCTCCGTCAGGATATCTCTTTATCTTCTTTAAATATACCACAAGCTCCTTATACATTTTCCTGTAGGATGTCCTTTCCGCCTGACTCTGCACATAGCGGATATACATATCCCTTACTCGCTCCGGGAAATGCTCCTTCAGCACTTTTTCATACTGGTCAAGCCGGCTGATCCATCCTTCCCTCTCTATTTCCGCCAGAAGCCGCCCGTACAATTTCTCATGCTCCAGCAGCATAAACTTCACAGGCTCTCTTCCCGACTGCTCCAGATATTTCTCCCGGTATCCGTTCCACTCCTGCTCTGTACATACACTTTTTAATTTCAGAAGGCACTCCAGACCGCTCTGTCCGCAGTGAAACACATTCCAGAGAAGTTCCTTCCTGTAAGAAACCTGATCTCCCGTCCTTTCATAAATGTCGATCAGCTTCTGACTGTAATCCGACACCAGGCCGCACTTGTCCTTATCCAGCTCTTTGCTCTCTCTCAGCACCTCCGCAGCCTTATCATAGTCTCTATCCTGCTGGTACTCTCTGACTTCCTGCATGCGTATCCCGGAGAATTGTCGGTACTGGTCTCTGTACGTCCGTATGTCCTGCCTGGAATATCCCAGACGCTCCATAATGCTGATCCGGCGCAGGACTGCCTCCTCACACTGATATCCGGCATACCAGTCCTTGTCCATGCTCTGCTCCAGCTCCCTGATCTGTCCATCCAGATCCCACAGCTGTTCGTGGAGCAGCTCCTCATTGCCAAACTCACTTATCATGAACTCTTCCATGACATCCTGCAGATAGTCCAAGACATACCATTTCCGATGCTCCTGAAACCACCGGATCATTTCTTCCTCTTCCCTCTCATCTGACGCATCCAGTATCCGGCGCCACATCTCATAGCACGCGCCTGCCACCTCCATCGTCCCACCATCAGAATCGTCCATATCCCTGGTCCCAATTTCGTGGAAGACATGGTTGGTCAGTTCAAATGCCTCCTTCAGGCAATTTCTCCCGATCAGCTCAGGCACGTGCTCGTATAGGACATCCTGTAATTCACATGCATAATCATAGGCTTCCTCATAGTCCACAAAGCCGCTCTGGTCAGAGTGTCGCCATCCGATCTCATCCACCTCTTTTTCCAGACGCACAAGCATCATCGGATCCCTGGGTCCGTATTTTGTCAGGAGAGTATTACAAAAAGATGCATCCTGACGCGCCAGGGACATGATAATGCCCCGCAGCTCCTCCTCAGGAATAGACGCTACGATCTCCTGTATCTGATCCTCTTTTTTATTTTTGCTTTTCTTTGCTTTATCAGCCTGGGCACTCTTGCCGCAGTTTCCAGAGGCGAAGACTTCTACATCTTCCTCCTCCACCGCGTAGAGCACTGCCGCCATATGCTTGCAGTAATTGCCGTCGTCCGCATAGGGGCAGTCACAGTACATTTCTGCAATCTCATCCCCATTCAGCTCAATCTCCACCTCATAGTCCTCTGTTCCCGACACAGTGGCCCTATAGCCTGTAGGCGTTGTGGTGAGAGACTGTACAGCACCGTCCTTATAATAGTTCCAGCCCCGCTCCAGGATACGGGGAAGAAAATATTCCTGCCAGTTTTTCATTGGTGTTCTCCATTTAATATTTGCCCTTCATCTTTAACATATATATCAACTTTTTTTAGCGCTGTTGCCAGTACTGTCAGTAAATTCTCTATAGCTTCATAATAGAATTCCAAATCCGAAATTTTCATATCATACAAATGGCCTTCCCCATTTTCATTCCCCCATATCACATCTCTACTTTTCAGATAATCGATTTGTACACTCTTATCCGATGCAAATTCCAAAAAATTTTTAAATTGATAAAATCCGAAAAATTGTGTTGACCACAAATTTGTAAAATCATATGTTACCTTGCTTTTTTCATTTTGTGCCTTTTCAAACATTTACTCTCCTTATCTCTTTATCCAGAATATAGTGCTTAATCACTGTTAAACACGCAAACAAAATTAGTATGATCATTGTACCATTATTAAATTTAATTAACAAGAAACTCACTTCCTGTTATCCACCCATATCATAACAGAAAGTGAGTCCCATAAACCGGACTTAATTGTCCCTCCAGCCTTCTTTGATTGTAAGTCTTAACGCTATGATTATTTCTCTCCCTTTATTTCCTCCTCACCGGAAAATACACCTCCGTCTCCCAGTCCTCCGGGGAAAGGGTGTCAAACTGGGTCCTGAGATAGAGCTCAAAGGGCTCCCCCGCCATCTCATAGCTGTTATCCAGGATCCAGGAGACCACCGCCCCGTAGGCCTCCGAGAGGGTGGAGTAGCTACCCCTGTGGAGCGTCATGGCGCACAGGCGGGGCTCCATCACCTCATCCGCCTTGTCCTTCTCTTTTATTCCGATAAAGAGCTCAATATCCGAGGACTCCCGGTCAAACTCCTTGTCGTAGTACCTGGACCCGTTTATTCCGGTGGGGGTCACCCGCTCCTTTGGCACCCGCTCAAAGAGGGGGCTGTAGTACTTCCCGAATTCATCCACGCTCATCATGGCCCGGTTTGTCAGCACGTTCATGGCCGGCGAGTCTTTCACTTCAATCCTGTAGCCTTTCTGGTATGTCATCATGTCACCTGTCCTTTCAAATACAGAAATATGTGTCTGGAGCTCGTTCAGGATGAGGGCCCTCTCCTGCTGCTCCCACTTGATCTTTTCTTTCTGCTGCCGCAGCATGGTCAAAATCTCTCTGTCCTCTGAAAGGGTGAGCAGCTTCTGTATCTCCTCCAGCGAAAATCCGTAGCGCTTCAGGCGCTGGATGTAATTCATGACGTCGATCTGCTCCGGCTCGTAGTAGCGGTACCCTGTCAGGACGTCCACCTTTGCCGGCGCCAGGAGCCCGATCCTGTCATAGTGGTGCAGCGTCTTTACGCTCACCTGGCATATTCTTGAAAATTCACCAATCTGAAGCATGTTCCTCTTCCCCTTTCTGCAGTCTGTGATCCGGATCTGATAACAGTGTAGGCCCTGCCCCAGGAGGAGGGTCAACCCCTTTTTGGGAATTTTCTTTTATTTTTAACAGATCACATCACGGCTCCCCGAAGCCGCCTCTCAAAGGCAGCCACCAGCTCCCCCTCGTTCTCGTATCCGCTCACCAGCAGGTAGCTCCTCTTCCCCTGCTTTTTATTGGGGTATTCCACCAGGCATCTCACACGCAGGCCGTCTTCCGCAGGCCGCATCCTCTCCACAGATAAGATCTGGGTCTCCACGCCTGTAAGGCTGGGTCTCTGGCGCAGATACCGCTCCAGGATGTGATCTTTCTTCATCTTGGTCTTTGCCTTCTGCATCTGAAAGAGCATCTGGATAAACCCGGGCAGGCCTCTCTGATATCCCACAAATTTCCGGATATCCACCGCAAAGAGCCTTCCCTCATCGTCCTGGCAGAAGACCGTGCAGTACTGATGGACCTTCCTCCCGATCTGCCTTGCGAAAAACAGCGCCAGCGCCACTCCGATCAGGCAGGCTGCCATTGACACCTCCGCCACCGGCCAGTCCAATATCAGGGCCAGTACGACAATCCCGCAGGGCAGGGCGATGACGGCAGCCACCAGCCCCGCAAAAGCCAGCGTGATCTTTGCCGCAAAATGGTCCCTCTCCCCCGCCTGTTCTTCCATCCAAATCCTCATATTCCGTACTCCTTTCTCTCCTGCCCGGCCTTCTCTCCACGCCCCGGCCCGAGGCCCACAGCCTGCTCGACTCCACGCCCCTATTTACTCCACAGCCCGGATCCGCTCCACGATGCTTCCGCCCCGCATCAGGGCCCGGCCGCAGGCCAGGGGCACCAGCACACAGATAAAGACCGCAAAGACGGCCATGCCGGCCACGGGCCAGAGGGGCACATAGAATTCTGCTCCCATATAATTCATGGACTGATAGATCACGTAGGTGACTCCAAGCCCCAGGGTTCCCACGAGAAGGAGGGAGCCTGCCGCCACCAGAAGCCCTTCCATGACCAGCATCCGCCTCATCTGCCGGTCCGTCATGCCGATGCTTTCCAGGGCCGCCAGCTCTCTCTTCCGGCTCTGGATATTGCCGATCACCGTGTTGATATAGTTGAGGATGCCTATAAAGGCCAGGACGGCCGCCACGCCGATGCCCACCTCCATCATGTTCCCCTGGGCGCTCTTGACGGTTTCCGCCTCGCGGATCCTGGACGTATAGGAAAAGTCCTTTGCGTCCGGGCTCGCATCCATAAGGGAGAGGACCGCGCTCTCCGTCTCTTCGTCGTAGCTCTCTTTGTACTGCACCGCCGCCTTGGACACGTAGTACCTGTCTGTAAACTCCCGCACCGCCTGCTCGCTCACAATGACCACGGGCGGGCAGCCCAGCATGGGGCCGGTAAAATAGCTCTCATCCGTCAGGCCTGCGATCTCAAAGCTGCAGGTGTTTCCAAGGGCCTCCTCGTTCAGGACAGCGTCCGCCTCCCCGGCAAGGCCCTCCACCGGGTATTCCCCGCATGTCACCGTCTTTCCCATCACGTCCGCATCGGTGAGTTCCAGGCTGTTCCGGTACAGGACGCAGGTCTTGCCCGCCAGGAAATCCTCTCTGTCAATCTCCGCGTCCACAAAGTCCGTCAGATAGTCAAAATCCGACTCCGTGATGCCCACCAGGAAGGACCCAAAGTTTTCCGGGTGTTCCTTATACTCCTGCAGGTCATCCTCATAGGGGATATACATCCACATGTCATAGAACTCCCGCATCCACATGTCCGCGAAATCCGGCTCCCATGGCACGGTGATCTGGGCCGCCAGCACCGGACTTACCCGGGACACCCCCTCCGTGTCCGACAGCCGCTCCAGGAAGTCCCCTCCCAGGATGTCCTTCCACTGCCGGTTGTCCGCCCTGGCCATGGTCTCATTGTCAATCTCCATGTCCTGATCCATGAAGTTGGAGACGTAGGTCCGGGGGCCCTGACTCTGTATCATGGTGACCAGGCACAGGAACACGGAAAAGCCGGCCGCCAGAGATAAAATGATGACCGCTGACTTTCGTTTGTCCTTTGTGAGCTGCTGCAGCGCCAGCCGCCACAGAAGGCGGCCCTTCCCGGTTTTTCGCACGCTCTTTCCGCCGTACACCGGCCGGTAGCCCGCCGCCTCGATGGGGGAGACACAGACCGCCAGCTTCACCGGCTTGCGGCTGCCAATCCAGACCGTGGCTCCGGTCAGGAGGATGGTCAGAAGGAAGACCGCCGGGTGGAAGCTGATCTCTATGGCACCCGCCTCCTTCGCCCTCACTCCGAGGAACCGGATGATGGAGGGGATGAGGAAGAAGGACACCCCTGTCCCCAAAAGCAGCCCCGCCGCTATGCCGGCACCGCCCACAAGGACGCTCTGGCGTCCCATCAGAGCGCGTATCTGCCGCCCTGTCATGCCGATGGTCTGGAGGAGTCCGTAGTACCGGACATTCCCCGCCACGGACAGGTACAGGATGTTGTAGATCAGAAGGCAGGCGCACAGGCAGGTGACAAGGGCAATGCCCCCAAGCCCCAGGACAATGGGGATGGAGTACCCGGCCTCCACAGAGAAGAAAATATTCTGCTGCTTCTCCAGATCCATACTGTCGATGAAGGCCGTCTGCTCCTCCTGGGTCCAGAAATTCCTGTGAAAGGTCATGAAATAGCGGCCGGAAGCCACCTCCGAGAGCTGGTAGCCGCACTGGTCATAGAAGGCCTTGGACACATAGAACTCATTCTGCGACCCGTAGCCCTCCCAGATGCCGGAAATCCGAAACTCCCTCTCCATCTGGTTGCCCTGTCCGTCCTGCCAGAGGGCCCGGAAGGTGTCGCCTATGCCCAGCCCCATGTCCTCAAAGCCGCAGGTCTCAAGCGCCCCTTGCGTCAGCATGACCTCGTTTTCCTCCCGGGGGTATGAGCCCTTCACCTGGGTCCTGGCAGGCGCCATGATATCGTTCCAGTACACATCGTCCGCCCAGATGCAGCCCACATTGACAGTATTGTCGTAATCCGTGGAGAGGACGGAGCCGGCCACGGCGGCGATACCAATCCTGTCGATGTCCGGATTTTCCTCACATTTCTCCCTCTGCTCCTCTGTCATGCCGTACATGACCGCGTCAAAGTCCCCGCCTGCCAGGCGGATATTCTGGAGATGGTACATGTGGAACCAGGTGATCCCCACAGTGAACACAGAAAAGAGCATAAAGGCCGACAGGGCCACGGCCAGGCCCATGATGACGGTCCTGCGCCGGCTGCTTGCAAGAGACCGTCTCGCCATCCGGCGGATGACTCCCTGATTGTTGTTAGCCAGCATAGGTATCACCTGCCTTCACGATCCGTCCGTCCTCGATGTGCACGATGCGGTCCGCCATCTGGGCGATGTCGCTGTCGTGGGTGATGAGGATGATAGTCTGCTGAAACTGTTTCGCCGCCACCTTCAAAAGCCCCATCACGTCGTGGCTGGTGGCCGTGTCCAGGTTGCCTGTTGGCTCGTCTGCCAAAATGATGGCGGGCTTGCTGGCGATGGCCCGGGCAATGGCCACCCGCTGCTGCTGTCCCCCGGACAGGGTGCCGGGCAGGGCCTCCCGCTTTTCTTCCAGTGCCAGAAGGGACAGGATCTCATCCACAAACGCCCGGTCGATCCTGCGCCCGTCCAGCTCGATGGGCAGGACAATGTTCTCATACACGTTCAGGTCCGGCACCAGGTTGTAGCTCTGGAAGACAAAACCCACCTTCCTGCGCCGGAAGACGGCAAGCTGCTCCCGGCTCATGCCCGCAAGCCTCCGGCCGTCCACGTACACCTCCCCGGAGGTGGGCTCATCCAGCCCTCCGATCATGTGCAGAAGAGTGCTCTTGCCGCTTCCGGATTTCCCGATGATGGCCACAAACTCCCGCTCCGCCGCGGCAAAATCCACTCCGTCCAGCGCCTTCACCGTGTTCTTGCCAAGCTGATAGTATTTCTTTAAATTTTTCGTCTTTACGATCCAGTTATCCACTTTTACGCCTCCTTTTCTCGTCCGGCCATAGGTTCCTCTGGCCATGGCTTTATTGTAAAGCGCAAAAGTCACAAACCAGTCTCAGTTCCGAATCATCACAAAACTGTGACCGCGTCACTCCCTCTCCTGCAGGGGAAGGCAGATGGCAAAGTCGGCCCCCTCCCCTTCCCGGGAGCGGACCTCCACATATCCGCCCTGGAGCTCTGCGATCCGCCTTGTCAGGTACAGGCCGATCCCAATCCCCTCCACGTCGTGGACCTCCGGCTCCCGGTAGAACCGGGTAAAGATTTCCGCCTGCCTCTCCAGAGGGATTCCCTTTCCCGTGTCCTTCACGTGGATTTCCGCAAAGATTTCCCCCTTCCTGACAGACAGTCCTATCCGGCCTCCCCGCCCGGTGTACTTCACCGCGTTGTCCAGAAGGTTGAACACCGCTTCTTCTGTCCACCTGGAATCGTGGGATAAAAGGAAAGGCCCCTCCGCCTCCGCCCGGATCTCGATATCCTTTGCGGCAGCGGCGGCCACCACGGCGGAGATGGCCCGCTTCAGCGTCTCCGCCAGATCGCAGTCCCTCTTTTTTATCTGGATGATCCCCGTCTCCAGCCGGGACATTTTCACCAGGCTGCGAAAGAGAAAGTCCAGCTTGTCCGTCTGGTGCTCCAGCCTGTCTAGAAAAACTCCGGTCTCCTCCGGGAGCTCCTCCCTCCTGAGGATTTCCAGGCAGAGCTTCTGATTGGCGATGGGCGTCCTTATCTGATGGGAAATGTCTGAGATGAGCTCCTTCATCTGCTCCTTGGCCTCCAGGCTCTCCTGCTCTCTTCTCTCCTGGATATGCTGGATGCGGGCCAGTTTCTCATTCACCTTCCCGGACAGGGTATCCCTGGTCTCCTGGTCATTTTTCAGGGGTTCCCCCGCAAGGAGGGCATCCAGGTTCTCCTCCAGCTCCTCTGTAAATGTATATATATCCTTTTTCTGCCGCCCCATCCTCCAGATGGAAATCCCTGCCAGGACAAGGGCCGCGGCTGTGATCGCCATCATCTGATCCACTGATATCCCATCCCGTACACATTTGAAATATATTTGTGGTCCTCGTCCTCTATCTTACCCCGGAGGCGGCCGATATTGACCGTCAGGGCGTGCCGGTCCACGATCTGACTGCCGCCCTCCCAGAGCCGGTCCAGCAGCAGGTCGTAGGTGAGGAGCTGCCCTTTATGGGAGAGGAATTCCTTAAGGAGCCGGAATTCCGTGGGCGTCACCGGACAGGGCCGGCCCTCCACCTCCGCCTTTGCCCCCAGAAGGTCCAGGCGCAGATGCCCGTCGTCAAAAATCTGCCCCGCGTCCTTCTTCTCCCTCCTGAGTATCACATCGATCTTCTTCAAGAGCACCTTCATGGAAAAGGGCTTGGTCACATAGTCCTGGGCTCCCAGCTCATAGCCCTTCAGCATGTCCTCCTCCAGGTCCCGGGCCGTGAGGAAGAGGACCGGGGTCCTGCTCCGGCCTCCCCCGCTCTCCGCCAGATACCGGCAAAAGTCAAAGCCCTCCCCGTCCGGCAGGTTCACATCCAAAAGGACCAGGTCTGCCCCCGCTTCCCGGTGCAGCCTTCTGGCCTCCGAAAGCGAGCGGGCCACAAGAGGGATAAAGCCCTCCTTCTCCAGCATCCAGGCAATCCCCTCCGCCAGCTCCCGGTCGTCCTCCACAACCAGGATACTCCTGTCCGGCATCTTATCTCTCATCTTTCCACTCCCTCTTTAAAAATTCCGCAATGTCCACCGCCTTGGGCGGGCAGCCTGCCAGTGATCTCCGGAAGCAGCGGGTGCAGTTTCCCACACCCAGCTCTCCCTCCTTCCCCCGGAACCCCTGGCCGATGGCAATACTCTCTCTTACCTTTCCCTTAAGGTACCCCGTCTCGTCCACCCGGTCCAGGGCGTAGATGAGGGAGCCGTAGCAGGCCTCCAAAAGCTCCCTGGTCATCTCACAGTAATCCTTTCCCTGGGTGATATAAATATCCGTCTTCTCCATATTCCGTCACTCCCATCCATCGCTTCCTATCAGTACAGCTTCCGGTAGATTTCCTCCATCTCGTCCGCCGTGAATTTCACATAGCTCTGGTTTAAAAGCCGCTGCTGAGTCGCCTCCACACTCTCGGCAAAGGCCCTGACCTCCTCCTCCTTCATGCCATATTCGCGGAGGGGCTTCCTCTGGATCAGGCTGCCCAGAAGCTCCTCTATCTCCCGGTAGACATGCCCGGGCCCGCATCCCAGGATACCTGCCAGGAACTCATTGAGCCCGCCTATGCCGCCATTTGGAGCCTTCTCCTGGTAGGCCTGGAACACGGCCGTGAGGAACTGGTAGTTGGCCTCCCCGTGGGTCACATGGTACACCCCGCTCAAAGGATAGGACATGGCGTGGACAGCGCCGGTCCCCGCATTGGCAAAGGAGATGCCCGCCATGTTGCTGGCCACAAGGAACTCCTCATACAGGCTCTCTCTGCAGCCCTGCCCCTCCCCTGCCAGCTTCCGAAAGCCTCCAAGCAGCATTTCCATGGCCTGCTTTGCAAACATCCTTGTGTAGAGATTGCTCTTGGGCGACACATAGGACTCAATGGCGTGGATCAGGGCATCGATGGCGCTGGTGACAAAGAAATGCCAGGGCAGCTCCTTTAAAAGCTCCGGGATCAGCACCGCGTGGTCCGGGTAAATCTCATCACAGGCCAGGCCCAGCTTTGTGTGCAGCCCGGTCACCTCCGCGATGGACACGCTGGACACCTCCGAGCCGGCGCCGCAGGTAGTGGGCACAGCCACCAGGGAGCGCACCTTTTTAAGCTCTGTCCTTCTCTGGTAAATATCCGCTGCCGGGGCATCTCCGTCCAGCACCAGTATCTTGGCCATATCGATGACCGCACCGCCGCCGATGGCAATGATCCTTCCACAGCCTGTCTTTCGGAAGTCCGCAAGAAGCGCGTCCACCATCAGGTCTGTAGGCTCTCCCTGGCCATACCGGCTCTTGCAGCGTATCACTGCACCGGTCTTCTCCAGCCCCGCAAAATGGGCCTCAAGCACGGATTTCCCCGCCAGGACAAAATCCCCCTCCCCG
The DNA here is from genome assembly GCF_002160985.1 of Lachnoclostridium sp. An118. Lineage (GTDB taxonomy): Bacteria > Bacillota > Clostridia > Lachnospirales > Lachnospiraceae > Claveliimonas > Claveliimonas stercoravium. Next base: position 27,939 of record NZ_NFLQ01000017.1, read on the forward strand.
ATCTGGAAATCCTCCACAAACTCCTGCGCGCCGCCGTACTGATGCACCTCCGGCTTCTCCTGAAATAGTTTCATATCCTCTGTCCTCCCGTCAAAATCAGCTTTTGTATCATTGTATCATATCTGTCCGCTTTTTCGGCAAAATCCTCTCCGGCTAGAGCGCCCTGATATCCCTCAGGAGGGCCTGCACATCCGCCTCCTTTGTGCTCCAGCTCGTGCAGAAGCGGACGCAGAAACGGCCGTCCCTGGTCTGGAACTGATTTTCAAAGATATGGTTTTTGGCCAGCTTTTCCTTCTGCTCCTCTGTCAGAAGGAGGAACTGCTGGTTTGTGGGGCTGTCGATGTAGGACTCTACGCCCTTTTCGGCAAAGGCCCGGCGTATGTCCATGGCGTACCTGTCCGCCCGCTCTGTGATGTCGAAGTAGGTGCCGTCCCTGAACAGGGTGTAGAACTGGAGACCCAGCACCCAACCCTTGGCCAGCAGTCCCCCGTTCTGCTTCATATAGCTGCGGAAATGGTCCTTCAGCTCCTCATTCACGATGACCACAGCCTCCCCCATCATGGCCCCGCACTTGGTGCCGCCGATGTAGAAAATATCCGCCGCGGCCGCAATGTCCGCCAGGGTCACGTCATTTCCCTCAGCGCCCAGCCCGTAGCCCATCCTGGCTCCGTCCACCATCAGGTACAGGCCGTACTTGCGGCAGACCCGGCTGATGTCCGAGAGCTCCTCCTTTGTGTAGATAGTCCCGTACTCGGAGGGGAAGGACAGGAATACCATCTTCGGCTGGGTCACGTGCTCCGGGATGTCGCTTGAGCGGTAGCCCTCCGCCTCCCTCTCCACAGCTCGGGCCGTGATCTTCCCCTTCACCCCCGGGACTACGTGTATCTTGTGCCCGGTGTGCTCCACCGCCCCGGTCTCATGGACCTGGATGTGCCCTGAGTCCGCGCAGATGATCCCCTGGTAGGGGCGCAGCGCCGCGGCGATCATGGTGTAGTTCACCTGAGTGCCTCCCAGCATGAAGTGGATATCCGCATCCGCCCCTCCCAGGTGCTTCTTTATCTCAACGGCCGCCCGCTCGCACCACTCGTCCATACCGTAGCCTCCGTAGCTCTCGCCGTTCGTATCCATAAACGCCTGTAAAATAGCGGGATGAGCCCCGCAGTTGTAGTCATTGTTCCATCTGATCATTTTCCCTCTCCTTTTTTACCTCTTTGTATCAATTTGTATCAATCTGCAGGCATCATAGCCCCGGGCTTTTGGCCTTAACATCATTTTATACAATATCATTTGCCGCCGCAATCCGAAAATTTTCATCTGTCATTTCCCCTCTCTTTATGCTATGGTAAAAGAAAAGGCAGCGCCGGCAGATTCCGGCGTTTTAGAAAGGAATGGTACATTATATGGAACGCGATATCAGAACCATTGTCAGTCAGATGACTCTGGAGGAAAAGGCCGGCATGTGCTCCGGCAGGGATTTCTGGCACCTGAAGGGCGTGGAGCGCCTGGGCGTCCCGGAGGTCATGGTGAGCGACGGCCCTCACGGCCTGCGCAAACAGAACGAGAAGGCGGACCACCTGGGAGCAAACGAGAGCATCAAGGCTGTCTGCTTCCCCACCGCCTGCGCCACAGCCTGCTCCTTTGACCGGGAGCTCCTAAGAGAGCTGGGGGAGGCGCTGGGAGACGAGTGCCAGGCGGAGGACGTGTCCGTCATCCTGGGCCCCGCGGTGAACATCAAGCGCTCACCCTTATGCGGGCGCAATTTCGAATATTTTTCCGAGGACCCCTATCTGGCCTCCCAGATGGCAGCCGCCCACATCCAGGGCGTGCAGTCCAAAAATGTGGGCACCTCCATCAAGCACTTCGCAGCCAACAACCAGGAGTACCGCCGTCTGTCCTGCTCCTCAGAGATCGACGAGCGGACTCTCAGGGAAATCTACCTGGCTGCCTTTGAGACGGCCGTCAGGGAGGGAAAACCGGACACCGTCATGTGCTCCTACAACAAGATCAACGGCACCTTTGCCTCCGAAAACCACTGGCTCCTGACAGAGGTCCTGCGGGACGAGTGGGGCTTTGAGGGCTATGTCATGTCCGACTGGGGCGCTGTCAACGACAGAGTCAAGGGGCTGGAGGCCGGGCTGGACCTGGAGATGCCCGCCAGCGGCGGACACACGGACGCAGAAATCGTAGCCGCTGTCAAAGACGGGACCCTGGACGAGGCTGTCCTTAACAGAGCCGTGGAGCGCATCCTGCGCATCATCTTTAAATTCGCGGACCACCGCAGGCCCGGCGACTTTGACAAGGAGAAGCATGACAGGCTTGCGGAAAAGATCGCGGAGGAATCCATGGTCCTCCTAAAGAATGATGGTCTTCTCCCCCTGCCGAAAGCGGGAAAGAAGATCGCCTTTATCGGAAAATTTGCCCAGAAGCCCAGATTCCAGGGCGGCGGCAGCTCCCACATCAACTCCTGCAAGATCACGGGAGCCCTGGAGGCGGCAGGGCAGCTGCCGGAGATCACCTCTGATATCACCTACGCCCAGGGCTACGATACAGCGGAGGACAGGACCGACCCGGCCCTCCTCGCCGAGGCGGTAAAGGCCGCAGAGGAGGCGGACGTTGCCGTCATCTTCGCCGGCCTCCCGGACGCCTTTGAGTCCGAGGGCTACGACCGGTCTCACATGCAGATGCCAGAGTGCCAGAATGAGCTTATCCGGGAAATCCTCCGAGTACAGAAAAACACCGTCGTTGTCCTCCACAACGGCTCCCCGGTGGAGATGCCCTGGGCCGGCGATGTGAATGCCATCCTGGAATCCTACCTCTGCGGCCAGGCAGTGGGCGCCGCCCAGGTGCGTCTCCTCTTCGGCCTTGCCAATCCCTGCGGGAAGCTGGCTGAGACGATCCCCCTGAAGCTGCAGGACAATCCCTCCTATCTGAATTTTCCGGGAGACGGGCAGACGGTAGAGTACAAAGAAGGGGTGTTCGTGGGCTACCGGTACTATGACACGAAGGAGATGGACGTACGCTTCCCCTTTGGCCACGGGCTCTCCTACACCACCTTCCAGTACAGCGACATGCAGCTCTCCAGAGGACAGCTCTCGGACCGTGACACCCTGACCGTATCCCTCAAGGTGAAAAACACCGGAACCGTGGCCGGAAAGGAGATCGTTCAACTCTACGTGGCGGACAGGACAGGCGCCGCGGACCGGCCGGTGAAGGAATTGAAAAACTTCACCAAGGTCTTCCTGGAGCCGGGGCAGGAGAAGACTGTGGAGATGACGCTGGACAAGCGCAGCTTCGCCTGGTACAACACGCAGATACACGACTGGTACGCGGCCACCGGCGACTACGAGATCCTGGCCGGGGCCTCCTCAAGGGACATCCGACTGACCAGGACCGTCCGCTTTGTCACAGAGACACAGCTTCCCTTCCACATCCACAGGAACACCACCGTGGCAGAGCTGCTGGCAGATGAAAGGACCGCCCCTGTCATCCGCTCCATGATGACCAGTCTCGCCTCAGACATGACCGGAGGCGGGGACAACTCCTCAGAGGCCGCTTCCGAGGCGATCACCCCGGAAATGACTCTGAAAATGCTGGAGAACTCTCCGCTCCGCTCCTTCAAGAGCTTCTCCGGACTGTCGGAGGAGGAGCTGACTTCCCTCATCCAGACACTCCAGGAGGCTGCCGACACCGTCAGGTAGCCCCTGAGATCCACACAGGAGCAGACCTTAAAGGTCCGCTCCTGTTTTATCTGAAAATTTTGATTTTTATATGCAAATTAAAAATTTTATTTTGTTTATAATTCTTTTTAATCTGTTATTTTTGTTATTTATTTTATTTTTTCTGTTTTTTTATATTGACATTTCCAGTTTTGTGAGGTATTATAATGACAACAAAAGAAAAGGAGGACGGACCACCGAAAACTTAATCTTAAATCCAAATTATCAACAAAACTAATGAAAGAGGTAAAGACCAATGGGAAAGTAATTTAAATCCAAAAAATTCACTATTTGAGATAATAGTTTCAAATAGATATCAAGTAAATAAGGAGGTAAATTCCAATGGATGGAATAAGCTGAAAATCCACTGTACCTTTAAAGATCAAAAGATACAGTGGATTTTCTTTGCGCTCTTATTTACTTTTCAGGAGCATGTCCAACACGCGGAGGGGTCACATGGAGAGCTTGATCCTCAGTATCCTCTCCACAGACTGGTCTATCCGCTCTTCTGTCAGCCGTCCGTCGCTGACCGCCTGGAGCACTCCCTGGAAGGCACTCTCAAAATCCTCCGGCATGAGCAGCATGTCCACTCCCGCCTGCAGTGCCTTCACCGCCGCGTCGGCGGAGGAGTACTGCGAGGTGATGGCTCCCATATTGAGGGCGTCTGTCATGACCATCCCGTCAAATCCCATCTGACCGCGCAGCACATCCGTGATCATCACGGAGGACAGCGTGGCGGGCGTATTGTCTCCTGTCACGTTGGGGCAGGCAATATGGCTCACCATGATGACCTGCACCCCCTTGTCGATGCCGTCCTGAAAGGGCACCAGCGCCTGGCTCATGAGCTGCTCCAGATTTTCCTCCACATAGGCATACCCCTGGTGGGAGTCCGCCGTGGTCCCTCCGTGGCCCGGAAAATGCTTGTACATGCCGATGATGCCCTGGTCCCGAAGCCCCTGCAGCTCCGTCTCCGCCATAGAGGCCACAAGCTGGGGGTCCGATCCGAAGGAGCGGTATTTCACCACCTCGTTGGCAGGGTTGGTCAGCACATCCGCATCCGGCGCCGCATCCATATTAAAGCCCAGGTCCCGCAGGTAGGCCCCGATCTGACTCCCGATGTCATAGGCCTCCTGTGTATTTCCCCTCTGCCCCACCTGGCTCATGTACTCAAAGGACGGAACCTGGAAGGCAGGATTTGAGGCAATCCTCGACACCTGGCCTCCCTCCTCGTCTACGGAGAGGAATATAGGAAAGCCCGCGGCCTCCTCCCCATACTGGCTTGTATTAGCCAGCATCTGCCGGGTCTGGTCCGGGCTCTGCAGATTCTGGGCAAAATAGATCACACCCCCTACCGGGTGCTGCTCAAGGGCCGCCCTGGTAGCCTCCCCCGCCTGCACAGCCGTGCCCACTCCCGTCAGCTGCTCCGGCGTCACCATGAAGAGCTGGTTCACTTTTTCTTCCAGTGTCATCCCATCCAGCGTCTCCTGCACTCTCGCCGCCAGCTGCTCCTCCGGGGTCTGATCCTCGGTCTCTTCCCCGGCTGCATCGTCCTCCTCTGCCGGCCGTCCCTCTTCCTCTGCCTGCCGGCCGTCCTGGTCTGTCCCGGCTGTGTCTGTTTTCCCCTGTCCGCCGCCTCTCAGGAGTATCCAGGCCGTCCCGCACAGCGCCGCCGCCAGCAGGATGCCAAGGACCGCCAGCGCCGCCTTTTTCTTTGCGGAGGAGCTTCTTCCCTGTCTTCTCATCATCTTACCCTATTCCCTTACATTTGTTTTCGTACGATCCTGTAATCATCCCCGCTGCGGTAGTAGGGACAGGCATAGCGGCTGTCCGATATGAGCCGGACATACTCGTCCTCGTCCATGTTCACATCGCAGACATAGCCGCCGTACTCCTCGTCGTAGCTGTAGTAGGTACAATCTGCACAGCTCCGGACCGTTTTCTTCTTATCTGCCATACTTGCTCCTGTTTTCATTTGATTTCCGTCGGGAAATGTAGTTTCGGACCTCTCTCCCGGCTTCAGATACGTGTTGCCCTGCCTACTCAGGCCAGCATCTCCTCTTTCTTCTCCAGGATGGCCTCCACAGCCGCGCAGGCCGGACAGTCACAATATTTTTTCCCGGCAGCCTTGAGCTCTCTTCCGTGGTCTGCCACACCCCTGGCATTGTCCCCGAACACCTTTGCTCCCATATCAGACTCGGCAAAGGCGATCAGGCCATCCAGTGGCATGATGTCTGCTTCCAGCTCAGCGATATATTTCCTTGTCTCCTCAGCCTCCCCTTCTGTCCCCACGGCGTCAAGCCATGCCTGGGCGGCCTCCTTTGCCTCTCTGCTGCAGGAGTGTGCCTCCATCAGCTCATGGGTTTTCTCTGTAACATAATCTTTTACTTCTCTGTTCATATCAGACACCTTCCTTTCTTTTTTCCTGTCTCTATCATATCACAACAGCACTGATTTACAAGAGGGCGATAGGACCGCCGGCGCGATACTGGCATGATTATAAGCACTTATTATAAAAGCTAATAAAAGAATATGTAAAAATTAGAGCAAATAATATTTTTTGTGTTATAATCTCTTTAGCATCAACAGAGCATAGAAATATCATAGAAATGAGGTATTGAATATGAAGCCAATCAAAGAAGGAAAAGTACGCGAGATCTACGACAACGGCGACAGCCTGATCATGGTCGCGACAGACCGCATCAGCTGTTTTGATGTGATCCTAAAAAATGAAGTGACCAAGAAGGGCACCGTGCTGACACAGATGTCCAAATTCTGGTTCAATATGACCCAGGACATCCTGCCCAACCACATGATATCCACAGACGTAAAGGACATGCCGGAGTTCTTCCAGCAGCCCAGATTTGACGGCAACAGCATGATGTGCCGCAAGCTGGAGATGCTCCCCATCGAGTGCATCGTCCGGGGCTACATCACAGGAAGCGGCTGGGCCAGCTACCAGAAGGACGGCACTGTGTGCGGCATCAAGCTGCCTGAGGGCCTGAAGGAGTCCGACAAGCTGCCTGAGCCCATCTACACACCGTCCACAAAGGCGGAGATCGGCGACCACGACGAGAACATTTCCTACGAGCAGAGCGTTGCCCACCTGGAGAAATATTTCCCGGGAAAAGGCGAGGAGTACGCAGCCCGTCTCCGTGACTGCACCATCGCCCTCTACAAGAAATGCGCTGACTACGCACTGTCAAAGGGCATCATCATCGCGGACACCAAGTTCGAATTCGGCCTGGACGAGGAAGGCAACATCGTCCTGGGCGACGAGATGCTGACACCGGACAGCTCCCGCTTCTGGCCCGCAGAGGGGTATGAGCCGGGACACGGACAGCCCTCTTTTGACAAGCAGTTTGCCCGCGACTGGCTGAAGGCCAACCCGGACAACGACTGGACTCTGCCGGACGACATCGTGCAGAAGACCATTGACAAATATCTGCAGGCATACGAGATGCTGACAGGGGAGAAGCTGTAGACGGGTTTTTCCATTAAACAGACCATAGAAAAAGGGAACTCACAGGTCATTCCCAACCTGGGGGCTCCCTTTTTTATCTCCTTATATCCGCACTGTTCGCCTATATCGTTCTACTCTTCTATATCGTAAATCTTACAGTCCTTTCCGAACAGCGTGTCGCTGAGACTGATCTTCCGGATAAGGGTAATGCGCCTGGCCATGACCTCCGGAGGCTCCGGGTCGCTGCTCATGATCCACTCAACAGCCGTCTGTATGGAGGCGATAGAATGGTACTTTGTAGCAAAAAGCTGCTCCCTCGACAGGGGCTTCCCGCCATTGTGGTATGTATGCCACCGAATGTCATAGTCCACTACAAACCACAGCATAAAGTCCATCAGACAGTTCTGCTCCCGGATGGCGCATGCCTGTTTGAGGAAATTCCGGTAGGCATCTATGTTTCTGTAAAAACTCAGCGTGTTCTCATAGTATGTAAAATCGGGGTCATTGTTCAGGAAATTCCCCAGCACCTTGTGTTCATAGATCCACTGGATCAGGTCGTTTTTGTCTTTAAATCGATTGTAGAAGGTCTGCCTGCTGACACCTGTCTTTTTCAGCAGATCCTTGACTGTAATGGAGGCAAGGGGCTTTTCCGTGCACAGCTCCAGCATGGCCTCCGCCAGCATATTGTGAATATCGATCGCCATATTACATCACTTCCCGGTTCTCTGCTTCCTTTTTCTTTTGTGACTATTCTATCACATCGCACCGCATATTTCCCCGAAAAAAGCAGTTATTTTTTGACATTTTCAGGTAAATTGTCTACATATAGACATCTACTCCCCGTCTGCCTGTCCACAGATAAAACAGTGCCGTGTATCTGTATACAGATGACAGCTCCCTGTTTATCAATTGTAAAACCCCTCCTTATTTGCCATAATTTTAACAAACAAATCCGAAGGAGGAAATTTAAATGCAAGAGAGGAAATTATTTACACCTGTAAAAATCGGTCCTATGGAAATAAAGAACCGGTTTGTCATGCCTGCCATGGGAACCAACCTGGCCCTTCACAGCGGCGAGGCGGGCGATGAACTGATCTCCTACTACACCGAGAGGGCCAGGGGCGGCTTCGGGCTTTTGATACTGGAATGCTGTGCGGTCCGCTACGACGGAAGATCCCTGGTCAATGAATGCGGACTCTGGGATGACTCGCTGATCCCCAGCTACGAAAGGCTGACCGGCTCCGTTCACAGAGAAGGGGCAAAGATCGCGGTCCAGCTGCGGCACTGCGGACGGGAGACAGAAGAAAAATACACCGGCGGCGTTCCTGTCCTGGCTCCCTCGAAGGTTCCCTGTCCCTCCTGCCAGTCCATGCCCCGGGAGATGACAACAGAAGAGGTATACGAGATGGTGCAGGCCTTCGGAGACGCTGCGGCGAGAGGCAAAAAGGCCGGCTTTGACGCAGTGGAGCTCCACGCCTCCCACGGCTATCTCATCGCTCAGTTCCTGTCCGGGCACGCCAACAAAAGGACGGATGAATTCGGAGGCTCCCTCCACAACCGGATGCGCTTTCTCCGCCTTGTGCTGCGGGATATCCGAAAAAAAGCGGGAGACGATTTCCCTGTCATTGTCAGGATCAGCGGCTCTGAGATGATCACAGGCGGACGGGAAGTAGAGGAGACAAAAGCTGTCTGTCAGATGTGCGAGGAGGAAGGCGCGGCAGCCATCCATGTCAGCATCTCCACTTACGGAAGCCTGGCTTACTGTATCGGCTCCACCTATCTGGCTCCCGGCTATGAGACAGAGGCCGCAGCCAGGGTCAAGAGCTCCGTGCGCATCCCGGTCATCACGGTTGGAAGGTATACGGATCCGGAGATCGCGGAGGCTGCCATTAGAGACGGAAGCGCCGACATGGTGGCCTTTGGGCGCCAGTCCATAGCTGACCCCCATTTCCCGGAGAAGGTAGAAGCCGGGGACTACGACTCTGTCATTCCCTGCATCAGCTGCGGGCAGGGCTGCATCATGCATCTTTTTTCCGACGAGCCCATAAGCTGCGTAGTCAATCCCTTCAACAGCACGGAAGAGTCCTACATCTCCAATAAGACCGAGCATGCCAGGCACGTCCTTGTCGCAGGTGGCGGACCGGGAGGCCTGATGGCTGCCTGGATCCTGGCAGCCAGAGGCCACAGGGTAGACCTGGCCGAGCGTGAGGATTACCTTGGAGGCGCTTTTCTGCCGGCCGCCTATCCACCCTCCAAGAGCCCTATAGCCAAGATGATCGGCTACAATATCCGGCAGTGCAGGAAATATGGAGTCAACATCATGACCGGCAACGAGCTGACCACTGAAAAGATAAAAGAAATCCATCCCGATGTATTGGTCATTGCGACCGGGAGCACAAACCTGACCCCGCCCATCAAGGGACTGGACAGCGCCGGCGTGCTGAACCCCTGCGATGTCCTTCTCGGCAAGGCCGTCACCGGGCACAGAGTCCTGGTGGCAGGAGGAGGCCTGATCGGAGCGGAGACAGCTGATTTTCTGGCAGAGCAGGGCCGGGAGGTAACGGTCATCGAGATGAAACCGGAGATTGCAGCAGACCTGGATCCCTACGCAAAGCCCATGCTTCTCAGAGAGCTGAAGGACCACGATGTGACCCTTCTGACAAATGCAGCTATTCAGGAATTCCTGACCGACGGCGTCACATACAGCAATCTGGAAGAGGAAAGCGGGACCGTTCGCACGCTGAATGGCTTTGACAGCGTTGTCCTGGCTCTGGGCACAAGAAACTACAATCCCTTCGGCCAGGAGTTCCAGGAACTGGCCGACGAGGTATACGTCATCGGGGATGCAAAAAAGGCCGGAAAAGTGTACGCAGCCACTCACGAAGCAGTAGATGTGGCCATGCGCATCTGACAGCCCGCCTGTCAGTCTGAGCGGAGGAGGAATTTTTATTATGAACAATACCAACCAAAAAAGAAGAAACTTTATCAGCGTTCTGGCAGTGTATTTTGCCGCAAATGTCATTTTCATCATGAGCCCTGCCATGAATTCCATTGCCACGGAACTTTACCCGGACATAGCCTACGGCACTGTGCTTCTGCTGTCCACTATCTCATCCCTTTTCATGATCCCGGGATCCCTGGCAGCCGGCGCTGTCCTCGGGAAGCAGGTAGGATTTAAACAGATGGCCGTAGTCTCTCTCGGTGGGACCATCATCGCCGGCGTCCTGCCGTATTTTATCACAAATTTTACCGCAGTCCTTATACTGCGCATCATCGTAGGTTTCTGCATCGGTCTGGGATTTCCGCTGCAGAGCACTCTTGCCCTGAAGCTTTTTGATGACAGCGAGCGCCCCGGCGTCCTGGGAAAAGCCACCGTGGCCATGTCCGCCGGCTCTATCATCTATATGCTTGTATCCGGAGCCGTCTGCGACATCAGCGCATCCTATGTCTGGCTCGTCCACGGCATCCTGATCATACCGCTGATCCTGGTCCTCATCTTTTTGAAGGAACCGGAAAAAAATGAAACCGAACAGAGTATACAAGGCAGTGCAGCGGACAGCTCACAGAACAGCCCCGGCGAAAAGCTTCCCCTTATGGCAGCCTTCGCCTCTGCCATGTTTATGATCGTGTTTTTCGCCTTCTACCCAATACTTTTGAACATGTCCGCCATTGTGGACCAGGAGGGGCTCGGCACAGCTGCCGTGACAGGGATCATCTCCTCCCTGTTTACCATCGGTAACGCCATCGCCGGAGTAATCTTCGCAGGCGTATACAAAGCCGCAGGGCGCTTCACGATCCCCGTCGGGCTTGTGCTCTGGGCCGCGGGAACAGCCATTTTCAGCTTCGGCCACAATCTGCCCATGATCGTCATCGGTGTGGTCGTGTGCGGGATTGCCGTGCAGATCGTCTGGCCTGGGACGATCAACAGCTTTGCCGGCTATGTCCCGCCGTCAAAACAGAGCATGGCCTCCGCCCTCTTTGTCAGCGGCATGAATTTAGGCTGCTTTCTCACCAGCTTTTACATCACAGGAGTTGCTGACCTGACGGGAAATGCAGACCCAAGGCTCCCCTGTCAGATCGGACTTGTCATTGTCATTATATTTGCAGTCATCTGGTCCATAGCAGAGCTGGACCACAACAAAAAGACAGCGTCCACAAAAGACGCCAGATAAAACAAACAGGAGGATTTCACTATGAAGATCAATAACTTTGTCTACTGCAACCCTACAAAAATCTATTTCGGAGACCAGCAGCTCTCCCACCTTGCAGAGGAGGTCAAAAAGCACGGGGACAAGGCTCTCCTCGTCTACGGAGGCGGCTCCATCAAGAAAAACGGTCTCTATGACAGGATCATGTCCATCCTCTCCGGAGCAGGCATCGAGACAGCAGAGTGCAGCGGTATCGAGCCCAATCCGCAGTACACCTCGGTCAACCGGGCTGCAAAAATATGCAGGGATGCCGGGTGTCAGGTGGTGATCGCCGTGGGAGGCGGCTCTGTCATCGACGCTTCCAAGGTGGTCGCCCAGGCAGCCTTTTACGAGGGAGACTGCTGGGATCTGGTGACCAAAAAAGTGGACGAGCCCCGGGCTCTCCCCCTCATCGCAGTCCCCACCATGGCATCTGCCGGCTCAGAGAACGACGCCTGGGCTGTCATCTCCAATGCGGACACAAACGAGAAGCTGGATCCCTGGCACGCCGGCTACCAGCCCACCGCTGCCTTCATCGACCCCTCCATCACCTACACGGTGAGCCCCTACCAGACAGCAGTCGGAGCGGCGGATATTTTCTCCCACATCGTGGAAATCCGCTATTTCCTGAAGGACCCCAAGATTGAATTTGTGAGCGAAATGATGGAGGTGATGGCTGCCAACACAGTAAAATATGGAGCCATTGCCGTGAAAGACCCGAACAACACGGAGGCCCGCCAGAACCTGTCCTGGCTGTCGGCCATGATCACCGGCGGCATCATGGATATGGGCGGTATCCAGGACATGGCGCTCCACATGACAGAGTACGGCATTGCCGCCTTCTATGAAATCCCCCACGGCCACGGCATCGCCATCCTCTTCCCCAGATGGATGCAGTATGTCTTAAGCGAAGAGACGGCTCCTGTCTTTTACCATTTCGGTCAGAAATGCTTTGGCATCCCTTCCGGACTTGGGGATACGGAGGGTGCGCAAAAGACCATCGATGCCCTGAGCCACTGGCTGTATGAGGAGCTGGGGCTTGAGAGCAGGCTTTCCGCCTTCGGCGTCACAGAGGACCGTCTCCACGATATGGCGGTGAAAGCTACCGGGAACCACGGCGGCATCCTCCACAGCATAACAGACCTGACAACAGATGATGTAGAGCACATTTTCAAGATGTGTCTGTAATACCTCCGCTTTCCTTCTGGAAATGTAAGGAAGTGTAACTTTGTCACAGAAATCCTTTTGCCTTTTCTGTACAATACAGTTACAACATTTACAGAAGGGATGGAGATATCATGAAAGTGAAGCTGGATAAACGTCTGACCGACCACATGAAGGAGAAGGGACACCGCCACATCCTGCTCAGCCCCCATGTGTGCTCCACATGAGGCGGCCCGATGCTGAACATATCAGCAAGGTTTGCTGATCCGGATGAAGCGGCCGCCCTGAAAGCAAATGGTTTCCAGAGCTTCGCCCACGATTTTGGCGAGGTCCTGATCTACCGGGAGCCGCTGCGCACGGCTGACACCGTGACCCTCGGTCTCTCCCGCTTTTTTAAGAAGATCACTGTAGACGGGATTTATTCCACATAACACAAAAGGAGCAGAGCCCCTTAAGAACCTTGTCCTCACAGGTTCCCGGAGAGCGCTGCTCCTTTTTCTTTCTACTATCTTGTATACTTTTCCACGAGCTCCTGCATGCGGTCGAACTGCTGCTCCATCTCGTCCACCAGGCGGAACTGCGTCCTGGCCCGCACCAGATTGTGCTCCGGATAATCCGTCTTGAAGTAGGTATCCCCCTGGAGATAATCTGTCAGGAAGCGGATGCCGCACTCCAGCGTCATGAGCCGGGCGCCCCAGGGAAGGCTCTTTATCTCCGCCTCAGTCAGGACGTCCTTCGTCTCCTCCAGATACCCCTTCACATACAGCTCATAGAGGGAAATGTCAAAATGCATGAGGTCCAGGTTGGGCTCGTCCTCCTCTGCCGTGGCGGCTCCAAAGCGGATGGAGTCACCAAAGTCATTGGCCGCAAGCCCCGGCATGATCGTGTCCAGGTCGATGATGCACAGCCCCTTCCCCGTCTTCTCATCAAAGAGGATGTTGTTCAGCTTTGTGTCATTGTGGGTCACCCGCAGGGGCAGGATACCCGCGTCCTGCTGCTCCACCAGCACACCGCAGTCCTTCTCCCTGGCCAGCGCGAAATCAATCTCCGGCCGGCAGGAGGCGGCACGGTTTTTCAGGTCCCTCTTCAGGGCGACCTGGAAGGCGCCGAACCGCTTTACCGTGTTGTGGAAATCCGGGATCGTCTCATTTAATTTTGAAGCCGGATAGTCGCAAAGCTGCTTCAGGAAATGGCCGAAGCTGCTGCCGGACTGGTAGAACTGCTCCGGCTCCTCCACAAGCTGGTAGCAGACAGAGTCCGGGATGAAGTTGTAGCATCTCCAGGGCTCTCCCTCGCTGTCCTCAAAGTAGTTGCATCCGCTCTTTGTCTTGATATAGGAGAGAGTCTCCCTGTCCGGGTCTCCGCCCTCCCTGCGGATCACGTTTCTCAGATACTCTGTCACGCCGAAGATGTTGTCCATGACCCCGGCCGGATCCTTGAACACATTGCTGTTTACCCTCTGCAGGACGTAGGACAGCTCGTCCCCCTCCCGCCCCGGCATATACACGGCGTAGGTCTCATTGATATGGCCGGCTCCAAAGGGCTTCACATAGCTGCACCGGTTCCCAAAGCCAAAGGCGTAGATGGCATCCTCCAGATTCCTGTCCTCCACGCCGTCAATCTTCCTTCTGGTGGAGAAGATCACTTCTCCGGCCTCCACCTTCACCTTTGACGCAATGCGGCAGTTCGCCTTCACCACGCTCCCCAGGCCGATGTGGGCGCCCCTCTCCACGTAGGAGTCGTGGTCCACCACAGCGCCGCTGTTGATGAGGACTCCGTGCTCCACCACGGTGTGGGTGTTGACAATAGCCCTCTGCATAATAAAGCTCCCTTTGCCGACAGATGCGCTGGGGCTTACCACCGCCGACGGATGGATGATGGCCGGCACATCGTACCCTGCCTCCATCAGCTTCTCCGTCCAGTGGAGGCGCATATTGTTGTCCCCCAGGGCTGCCACGGCCGTGTCGTACTGCCCAAGAAAGCTCTCATAGTCACAGCACTTTCCCACTACATCCGGGTCTCTCACCGCGTCGTCAAGAAACACTGCCTTCTCGTATCCCAGAAGCTTTGCGGTCTCCTGGATCATATGGCCAAATCCGCCGGCCCCAAGTATCAGTAAATCTTTCATGCTCTTTTCCGCAGGAGAACACACCGTTTCTCCTGTCCCCTTTCTTTCGTTGTCAGATAGACAGTATTATAACACATTTCCGTGACAAAAGGGAACAAATGTGACAGCTTCCCTTGGCAGTAATGCTGACTGCTCATTCTTCTCAATGGCCGTCATGAGGGCATCCTTTATCTGCCCTCCAAGATTCGGGTCCAGCTCCTTCGTGGCAATGTGGGCAAAAAGGAAAGATTTTTCCATATCCCGTGGTTTGGACAGGGAGTCCAGCATCTCCCGCAGCAGCTCCACGCAGCGGTCCCCGTCCCTCTCCTCCACGGCCACCGTAAATTCCAGAGTCAGGCCGCTGTAATCCCACTGCCAGGCCTCCATCACCTTCCGCCCGTAGCCGGCGATCTCCCGGGCCCGCTCCCGGTCACCCTCCCGCGCGGCCACAGTGGCCAGATTGTCGAGAAGCAGATAGACCTCTATGATGGAGCCGTTCAGCTTCTGCTCGATCAGCTTGGCGGCCTCCTCATTTTTCTCCTGCTTCATATACATGGAAATCTGCAGCTGCCTCTTGTCCAGCGAGTTGTACTCGGGAAGGCGCTGCAGGTATTCCCCCGCCTTCTCATAGTCCTCCTCCTGGATACAGAGGGAGGCCAGCGCATATCTGGCGCGGTCCGCGAACACAGGGTCATCGCATTTTACCGCCCTCTCATACAGCCGGACCGCATATTCCTGGCACTCCTGCCGCTGCTCGTCTCCCGCCGTCCTAAGGATCACAAGTCCCCGCAACATGGTAGCCAGCTGGTACAGGAGCTCCCCGCAGGAGGGATATTCCTCCGCCAGGTCCCTGACCCGGTCGACGGCTGCCTCTACCCCCTCCTCCTGGGAAATCCGGGCCACCTCATTCATCTCTTTTGCCATCTCCTCCCGGGTCAGGCTCTCCCGAAAGCACATCAGCGTATTGGGGTCTGACTTCAGAAGCCGGGCCAGGGCGGGAACAAGGGAAATGTCCGGGTAGGTGGCGCCGTTCTCCCACTTGTTCACAGCGGGCGCCGACACGCCCAGATACTCCGCCACCTGCTCCTGGGTGAGACCAAGCTCCCTGCGCTTTCTTCGTATCACATCGTTCATCTGCATAACATGCATAACAGTCTGTTCCTCCTCGTTTTTATTGCGAAGGCCTTCACTACTGTTATTGTAGCAGACGGATATCAGGATGTATATTGAACGGTTCTTAATTTTCAGGAAGTTTTTTTAACTGCAAGTTATGTTTTGTCACAGGATATATGTCATCTCATGCCAGCTCTCGCCGCCCCAGCAGGACTGGGACATACCCCCGTCCTCAAATCCCATCTTCAGGTACATGCCCACCTTTTCCTCCAGACAGGTCAGGACAAGCATCCTGCGGCCACGCTCCCGCTCCTGCCTGACATAGCAGGCCATCAGCTCAGAGGCCAGCCCCTGACGGCGGTACTGCGGCAAAACTCCCAGGCTGAGCACCATGACATTGGCTCCCCTTGGGTCATGGAGGTCTGTCTGCTTAAAAAATCCATCCCGCAGGGTGGACTCATCTGTCACAAGGCCGTTCAGATAGCCCGCCAGCCTTCCCGTCTCCCTGTCCACAGCCACCAGGAACTGCTCCCCCGCCAGGGTGGCCCTGGCCTTTACAACCTCCTTGGTCCCCGCCTCATTAGGCGGGAAGCACAGCCGCTCCGCCTCCGCTGCCTCCCTGACCTCCGACCGCCGGATCAGGCGGATCTCGAACCGCTCTTCCGTGCGGCCGCTTCCCTTTTCAGTCGCTTTTTCAATCATTTTCCCAGTCGTTTCTTCAGCTGTTTTCCCAGTCATACTCTGCTCTTCCTCTGCCTTTTTGTTCCAAAGAGAAAACGGGCAGTGTCACCTGCCCTCTTTTATTTTATTCTCTTTCCTTCCTCAAGCTGCCGCTCAAGGCAGCTTACAGTACTTTTGTCATTTTTTATTTTACTCCTTTTTACAAAAGATGCAATGACTGATTATGGCATTTGATTCCGGATTGGTGTATAATATTAAAAAATTTAGAATGGAGGTAGCCATGATCTCTCTGAAGCAATACGTTAAAATTGATAACAGAAAAAAGAAGCAGTATTTTCGGACTGCCTCTCTGGAAATTGCGCAGCAGAATCTTCGGCTTCTTCAGCTCTCCAGCCTGTCCACAGTAGCCTTTCTGCTCTTATTTTTCCTGCTGACACCGCTGATCATTCCGGAATGGGAGATGACTCCTCAGCACTTCTGGTTCCTCCCTGCCTCGCTGAGTTTATTTCTCATCTCCTTTTTATATCAAAAGCTAAACCGGGGCAGCTTCCGCTTTGTAACTTTCCTTTGCATTCTTTTTGAAGTGGTCGTAGCCTTCTTTATCATATTAATCGATGTATATACCTCAAGAGAGGCTCCCGGGTCCTTTTTTGCTCCCCTCTGTCTCGCTCTGCCTGCCATGTTCATCCTTCCTCTGCACCTGAGCTATCTGCTTATTTTCTGTTTCGAGGCGCTCTATATCGCACTCACACTTTCCTACAAGACATCATTTATCGCACAGTATGATATTTTCACCTCTATCGTAGGCATTTCCTTTTCCTTTGTCATTGCACACACGATCCTGCACCTTCGCGCGGGGGATTTTGACCTGAGACTGAAATACCAGCAGCTGAGCCGGCGCGATGCACTCTCCGACATCCTGAACAAAAAGGCTTTTGAGGATTCTGCAAAGGCCTACCTGCAAAGAGATATTTCCGGCTGCCCCCGCCCCTGTACACTTCTGATCTTTGACATTGATAATTTTAAAGTAGTCAATGATAATCTGGGGCACTATGCTGGCGACCAGCTTCTGAGCCTCATCGGAAACAGGCTTCCCGAGCTCTTCCGCTCCACTGACATCGTTGGCCGCTTCGGAGGAGACGAGTTCGTGATCCTTCTCATAGGACCACTCACGCGCGACACCCTTGAGGAAAAATGCCGCTCTATCCATCGGCAGATTTCTGAGATCAAACTGCCGGGACTAGACACCCATATCACCTGCAGCATCGGATGCGGGATTTCTGATGGCTCTGTAGAATCCTATGATGAACTGTTCCGCTTGGCTGACAGAGCTCTTTATACAGCAAAAGAAACAGGCAAAAACCGCCACTGCATGCTGGATACAGACTCAGCCCAACGCTACAAAGTCCGAATATCCTCCCCCAGGGGCAGCTCATAGGATATCAGCTCCCTTCCATCCAGGTCCTCTCTTCTCATATCCACTGCCTGGATCCTGTGGTTGTCATAGGTCTTGAAATAGTAAACTCCGGTACAGGCGTTGACACAGCAGGAGTAGGTGGTGACATCTTCCCGCCCCTCCTCTGTCAGTACCATACCCCGCACCATGGACACGCTGTCAAGGATGTGGAAAAGCTGGGACACATTTGCCCTCTCCTCCCTTGGTGCCCTGGAATTCCATCTGAGGAAGGCGGCCCGCACAAACCTGGATGCCGGCGACGCGTCTCCCGGAAGTCCGATAGCTCCCATGCCCTGCCCAAAGGGCTCCATGTCCAGGCCCTCGCCAAACCGGTTCTCCGGAGCTCGGGCTGTCAGATTCAGATACTGCCGCAGGTTCATAAGGTGAAAGGGAAATGGTGGATTATTTGTAAGCACCCCAAAGGGATTTTCATAGAGCTTCAGTCCCTCCTCCACCGGCTCGGCCACCCATGCCTCTTTCCTGTCTGCAATCATGAAATGCAGCGGGGCCAGGGGGACCTCCGGCGCAAAGGGAACGCCCACTAAATCCGTCTCCTTCAGATATCCCACTGCCTCACTCACGCAGGAGCACTGCCCCAGCAGCCAGGGAATCACCTCGTAGGGTGTGACCTGGTATTTCTTTTTCCCCGCCACAGGATAAAAGGCATTTCCCGGGAAATTCAGCCCTGCCATGCAAAGCCCTTTCTCGTTGACCGCCTCAGCGTACATGGGATACTCCTCCATCACCGCCGCCATGCCGATCATGCCGTAATGGCGGCCCATGGACTCCATCCTTTTGAATGTGAGGGGATACTTTCTCGGTGTGATGACCACCCGCTCCCCAAAGGAATACTCCAGGTCCAGATTTCTCCCAAAATAAAAATCTCCATTTTCGTACGTGATACAGGTACACATAGTCATCTCCTCCTATTGTCAGTATCCTCATCCTGCCCGTCCTTTATACCAGGAGGCTATCCCGCCTGTCTTCCCCCCCTGTATCCCGGTCGGTCGCGCACTCCTACGCCAGCCCTTTTTCCTCCAGCCAGTCTATCAGGAGCCTCTGCCCTTTATTCCGGCGGCGGGCCATACGCCGGAACTGCAGGATCGTAAGGCCGGTAAAGGCAGCGGTCAGGACCGCCATCAGGACAACGGAGGAGAGGATGCTCTCCCCGCCGCATATCGTACTCCTGAATGCATCTACCGTGTAGGTGAAAGGCAGCCAGTCATGTATCCTGGCTACAAACGGCGGGGAGAGTTCAACCGGGTACGTGCCGGCAGACCCGGAGAGCTGCACGACCATAAATATCAGCATGAGGAAACTCCCCACTTTTCCAAGTGTAATGTTAAAATAGTACATGATCGAGGTAAAGGCTGCCGCTGTCAGGCAGGCAAAGAGCACAGTCTTTGTCATCTCTGCCGGAGCAAATCCATCCACCGCATGCAGAAGGAGGATGAGCAGGAGCCCCTGCAGGGCTGCCACAGGGTAGAGCACGACAGCCTTGCTGGCCCACCAGGAAAAACCACCCTTCAGCCTGCCCGTATATTTTGTAAGAGGATACATGAGGCAGAATGCCAGACATCCTACCCACAGTCCCACAGACATCATGTACGGCGCCATGGCATGCCCGTTATTTTCTACAACAGTCAGCTCCGTCTCCTTCGCATCCAGTGGAGAGGCAAACATGCCCACTGTCTGATCTCCGGCCTTGACTCTGCCGGCCTGTCCGGCCCCGTCCTGCAGCCCCGCTGCCAGCTCTTCCGATCCGGACTGCAGCTCCTTCATCCCCAGGTCCAGCGCCTCCGCGCCCTCATACAGCCTGGCCGCTCCACTGTGGATCTGCCTTGCACCGCCGGAGAGGCTGTCCGCCCCCTTTGTCAGCGTCCCGCTGTTTTCTGTCAGCTGCGCTGTCCCGTCAAACAGGCTGGCTGTGCCTGACGCAAACCTGTCCATCCCCACGGTCATGGCGTCCACTCCATCTGCAAGCTGTCCTGTCCCTTCTGTCAGGACGGTGCTGCCTGCCGCCAGACTGGACACCCCGTCCGCATAGGTCCTGATCCCACGGTCCAGCTCTGCCATGCCGCCAGCCACCGCCCGGCCGCCGGACCGGACCGCACTGACTGCACTGAGCATTTCTCCTCCTGCTGCCTTCAAGCTGTCCGCACCGCCTGCCAGCGCAGTATTCTCTGCCGCAAGGGCCTCGAGCCCGGTGCGGAGGCCGCCGACTCCTTTTGCCGCCTCCGGAAAATATTCTGACGCCTTCTCAAGCTGTCCCAGGGTCCGCGCTGTCTCCCCCACCTCTTCGGACATCTGCTCCGCCTCGCCGCAGAGTCCTCCAACCTCATCTGCCAGCCTGCTAAGCTCATCCGTCTGTACAGGCAGGATCTTTTCCTGCGCAGTCCCCAGCCTTCCGGCTCTCTCATCCAGCACGCTGCTCTCCTTGTCCAGCGCATCCGCACTCCCGGCCAGAAGCTCCTGCACCTCCGCCAGGCTGCCCGCCGTCTGCTCCATCTGCTCTGCGGTTGCAGCCATAGCTCGGTCCCAGCTGTCCAGCGATCCTGACGCGCGCTCTGAAATCTGACGCGCGCTCTCCATATATGCCTCTTTGTCCAGGCCTTCCGGCCCCTGCTGGCTTCCCGCGGAAGCATACAGGGACTGGATCACTGTGTTCAGGCCCTCCAGCGTCTCTCCCGGTACAGAGCCCTCCGCCAGGAGCTGGCTGTATATTCCCTCCAGCTCCCGGGCCGCCTCTGTCATAGCCTCTCTGGTGCCTTGCGCCTGCCGGCCTGCTGCACTGATCCTTTCATTTGCGTCATCCACACAGCTCTCCACCAGCGCCCCGGCATTTCCAGCCGCCTCTGAGACGGTTGTTCTGGCACTCTCGGTCTGCTCCTCCGCATCAGAAATGCTGCCGCCTGCGCTTCTGACTGTGTCTGACGCCTGGCTGATGCCCTCTGCAGCTTCCCTCATATCTCCCGCCAGCCTGTCCACATCAGACTGTGCCTCCTCCAGCTCTGTCCCGGCAGAACCAAGTGCGTCTGCCACCTCCCGGATCTGCCTGTCTGATGTACTGTCCGAAAGCGCCCGCATCTGTCTGTGCACCTCTTCAAGCCCGGATCCAAGCCGCTCTGCCCCTGCCGCAAGCGAGGTGTCGCCGCCCGAGACCGCACGGTTTACCTCTGATATTCCCTCTGACACCTCCCCCAGATCTTCCAGAGACGCCAGCTGTCTCGAGCTCTCCTCCAGCTCTCCTGCCCCCTGTGCATAGGCAGCGGCCTGTCCCACAAAGGTGTTGACAGCACTGACATACTGGTCCGCACCTCCAGCCAGGGCTTCCAGCCCCTCCGCAAGGCCGGAAGCTCCTTCTCCCAGCTCCTCTGAGGCGGACAGAAGCTGCCCTGACCGTGAATGCAGCAGCTCCACCCCGCCGGCGTACACCTTCACTCCTTCATCCAGAGAATGTGTGCCCGCTGTGAGCCGCGGGAGCTCTTCTTGTGCCGCGTCCGCCCCCAGCTTGAGCTGTGCTGCTCCGTCGTTGACCCGCCCTACACCCTCCGTGTATTCCTTCAGTCCTTTATCCAGCGTGTCTGCTCCGTCCGCAAAGGTGAGCGTACTGTCCTCCAGCCTCTTCATATTTTCCGTAAGCTCTCCGCTTCCGTCAGAGGCAGCGGCCACCCCGCCCGCAAGTACCCCGGCTCCGTCTGAAGCCTCCTGCATCCCTTCTCCGGCCTGTGCGATCCGGTCAAACAAGACCTCTGTGTAGGTCTCCGTGACCTGGGATGCAACCTCATCTCTGATCCTGGCAAGCGCTGTCTCACTCATTTTTGAGGCGATATAATTTGTCCCGGGATTCGTCTCATACCGAAGCTCCATCTTCTGCGGCTCCTCATCCAGGAGCGTGGCTGCATTTCCCGAAAAGTCCTCCGGAATGGTGATCACCATGTACCATGTGCCATTTGCCAGCCCATCCCTGGCACTCTTTTCATCCGTAAAATGGAAGTCAAGGTCCCTGCTGTCCTTCAGAGCCTCCACCATATCATTTCCTATACTTAATGTCTGCCCCTCGTATTCCACAGGCTGGTCCTCGTTTACCACCGCGACCGGAAGCTGCTCCAGGCTGCCGTACGGGTCCCACATGGATTTCAAAAATAAGCCCGCATAAATAAAGGGGATTACCGTGATCGCCGCCACCACCAAGAGCAGTATCTTGTTGTGTGTCAGGCTGCGTAGTTCTCTTTTTATCATATGCTTCCCTCTTTCTGTCATTTTGCTGATAAGAAATATACCACGGCACTCCTCCCTTTTATACAGACAAAACCCGCCCTGTGTCTGAAAATCAGTCACAGGGCGGGTTTTGCCCATACATTCATCCCCATACATCCATGCATCTCTTTTTTATACAGTCTCAAAGCGCCGGAGCATTTCTTCCACTGTCCCCTTTTTCAGGTCATAGATCCTGTCAAAGAAGAGGCGGATATCCTCTCCCAGCCCGGCCTGCAGCCACTCAGATATCACGCCAAAGCTCACAGCCTTCAAATACTGCACTATCATCAGGCGGTCCGTCTCTTTGATCTGCCGGCCATCCAGCACAGCCTCAATATAAAGGGCAACAATCTGCTCACACATCTGCCAGAGATATGTCTCAAATATCTCCCTGTTTGAGGAATGATAAATATGTAGAAACAGCGTCTTCCGCTCCAGTATGTAGCTGATGGCAGTCTCAAAGAAATCCCTGACCGTATCCGCAGACGGGTACTGCCTGATAATGGCCTCAGCCTGCTCCATCACCATCTCCTCAACCAGGGAGGGGATGTCGTGAAAATAATAGTAGAAGGTATTGCGGTTGACACCGCAGTCAGAGACGATATCCCTGACCTTGATCTGCGACAGCGGCCGCTCGTTCAGAAGCTTTAAAAAGGATTGTTTGATTGCGTCACGTGTAAATTTTGACATAGGCCTCCTCCTCCCAGGACAATGCATCGCCTTCTAAAAAAGCTCTTCCATTTGCAGCGCTCTATATCTGCCCTTCGATTCTACCACATTATCATCCGCACATCCACAGCAAACAGGAAGGCACATATCCGGGAAGGCACTGTGCAGATAATTTCCTTCTGTTATGGTTGACAGAGCCTTTTCCTGCCATTAAACTGAAACTGCTTTGCAAATGGCAGCAACAGTCAGTTGCTTTATCAGTGGTATGTAGAGTGATACACTGTTTGCAAGGAGGCAATAAATGTGGATACCAAAACCGTTATTTATGAATTAAGGACAAAACACGGACTATCCCAGGATGAACTGGCCCAGAAAGTATTTGTTACCAGACAAGCTGTTTCCCGCTGGGAAAACGGGGAAACTGTCCCAAATACAGAAACCTTAAAATTGTTATCAAATGTGTTTGAGGTTTCGATCAATACTCTCTTAGGTTCCCCGAGGAAATTATTCTGTCAATGCTGTGGAATGCCGCTTGAGGATTCCATCATCAGCAAGGAGTCCAACGGAGAATTGAACGAGGAGTACTGCAAATGGTGCTATTCAGGTGGTCAATTTGCGTACCCGTCAAAGGAAGCATTACTGGATTATCTTGTTGAACATATGCCCAATCCTGATAATTCACAAAACGAGGAAAGACGCACTCAGTTTGATCTGTATCTTTCGCAGCTGAAGCATTGGAAAAAATGAAGACTTTACAATATTTCCGGGAACCGCATTTTAATACAAGAAATGGACATGATAACGTATAATTAATTTCGCAAAATCAAATTTAGTTCTATACAGTTTTTATAGGAGATTTTGCACTATTTGATTTTATTTGTTTCCAACTGTCACATATCTATGGTCTATCACAGTTAGTGTTATCAATCCGTTATCATATTTGTGTTATCACTCAAAAATCCTTGTAATATCTTGATATCGGTTGACCACCCGATAAATCTCTAAATACTCATTGCTTACCTTGTAGATGATCACGTAATCTTCCCATATCGCATATTTATAGTCTGTCCGAAAGCTGACCCTCTTAGAAAGATCTGAACCCATTCCCGGGAACATCTGGAGATTTTCAAATTTGCCGCAAATTTCCTTTATGGTCTTTGCAGCATATTCAGCATTATCTTCTGCAATGTAATCTCGAATATTCTTTAGATCCTTTGCAACGATCGGATTGATCCGCAATTTTAACATCTTATTCCCCCACAAGTGCTTTCAATTCATCCAGATTCAGCCAACCTTCGCCATCTTTCACTGCTTCTTCAGCTTCTTGCAGTTTTATCAGAAGTTTTTTCTCTGCACGATCACGCTCATAATCTTCAATATCCATAACCACAAAACGCCCTCTGCCATTCTTGGTCAAATACACTGGTTCCCCTTTGCGACAGTTCTTCAGGACTTCATTATAATTTCTCAAATCAGATACTGGTAAAATATTTGGCATATTCTTTCAGCCCCTTCCTTGATCTCATATTATTTCTGCTACTTATATTATACGCAAAAAGCTGTAAAATTCAACGTAGATTTTTACAGCTTTCTGGAAGGAATTTTCATTATGGATATTTCTGTTATAGCAGTTTGGCGTAGATTAGCCAAATCCCTGAGTTACTCGAACCCGGCGTGCTCTCTGGGATAATTAACTGTATTTGTTTAGGTTGTGTATGAATTCACGCCGGTATTTACTTCAATTACATCAATTATTTTGGTTTACTGATTTTCTGTTGCCAAAATGTTGCCACTCATCTTATATGTTCCACTGCAGTAGTCTTCTCTATTTTGAATAAACTGCGTCATTCTTAGAAAGGAGGTACACACAGTACTGATTCATACTGATCCCTTCTCTTTTAGAATGCTCTGCCAGAGACCGGTGCAGACTCCGGGGAATTCTTAGTTTAAATTGTCCGGAATAATTGTGCGTGGTAAGGTGATTTTACAGCCACAGGGTAAGGAGTTTTTTACATGACGTGGTAAGATCTTTTTTACATCATGCGGTAACGACTTTTTTACATGAGATGGTAAGAAGTTCTTTACACTGTCCGGTAATCACTTTTTTACATCCCCTGCGGCGAGTTTTATCACAGGAGGAGTCAGCGGTTCATCCGATTTTGTATACTGTAAGCAGTACACAAGAGAGGAGACCTTTATGCTGACAAAAACAAAAATGCAGGAAATACAGGATTTAAAACTGCAAGGTTACACAAAAGCTGACATTATCAGATACTATGAAGCGCAGGGGCGCAAGCCTCCCAGCCGTCCCACGATCAGCAAGTATTATGACATGGATGTGCTCCCGGATGATCCCGGTGCTAAGCTCGCAAAACCAAAAACCTTTGACGCAGAGCCTTTCCGCAGCACGATTATCAGTATTCTTGAGACGAACAGCGGAAGAAGTTTCTGTATGTCATCTGTTTACGATGTCCTGGAAGAAAAATTCATCGAAAACGGAGACTATGAAAAACTTCCCGGGAACCAGCAGACGCTCCGCAACTATATCCACTATCTTGAGGATTCCGGACAGATCAACAGGGAACCGGAGCATCGTCGTATCTATGATTATGTTTTTGACACCCCGCCCGGAGAACAGATGCTGATCGACTTCGGTGAGGAGACTCTCTCAAAAACAACGCACATCCATTTCATCTGCCTTTTGCTACGTTACAGTCGTTTTTTATGCGTTTATGCACAGGATCACAAGTATAACTCGGAAGAAGCCTGTAAGGCGATCTATCATAGTTTCTGTAGGCTTGGAGGTCGTCCTAAAGAACTGGTCATCGACCAGGACGCCGTGTTTGTCTCCAGTGAAATCTATGGTGAAGTCATTAAGACCAGAACCTTTGAAGATTTCTGTACAGAACAGGATCTCCGACTCTGGGTATGCAATAAAGCAGATCCTGAAAGCAAGGGACCTATCGAAAACTCTGTTGGGTTCGTGAAGAAAAACTTCTTCAGCGCGCGGAAGGTCACCTGTATTGATGATGTGTGGCGTTCCCTTCCCGGATGGCTGGAACGCAAAAACCAGCGGATCCACCGTTCCACCTTACGGGTCCCAAAAGCAGTCTACGACAGCGTTGAAAAGTCAGCCATGCGGCCTCTTCTTCCATCCGTGTATGAAACATCTCCGAATACGTTCCGTACTTATGAAATCGCGGCATTGCCGTACGTCCTGTATAAATCATGCAGGTATTCGGTTCCCCGTGATTATGCGTTCAAAACAGTACGGTTCAAAGTTGTCAGTGGCAAGATCCACATTTATGATGACCAGCTGAACTATATCTGTTCCCATAATCTCAGCGAGAGGAAAGGAAGTGTCAATCAGCTCCCGGAACACCGGAAACAGGACTCCGGAGACTGGATAGAGATCATGGAACGTCTCCGCGGGAAATGGAACTGCTATGACTTCCAGCACTTCATCAATGGTGTGAAAAAGGAAAATCCGCGGCATATCTCCAAACAGCTTCGGGCAATTGAACAGTTCCTTGATTCTGAGAATCCGGATAAATCCCTGGTAGCGCAGGTGATGAAGGAATGCTGCCAGAAATACCGGTATCAATTCTCACAGTTTAAGGTCATTTACAGCCTTGCAAAAGCCGGCCGGGAACTGGCTACAGACGACTGCCGCGCACAGGTTCCATCCGGCAGTGTCAGCTATACGGATCTTTCCGTTTATGCAAAAGCTTTTCAGGAACGCACAGAGAGGAAGGGGGCTGCTGCTCGATGAACCGTGAAATCTTAAAAAGTATGGATACCGGCCATATCCCTGTACAGCGGCTTACGGCCCTGCTTGAAACGTTTGCCTTAAAACATGCGGCGCGTATGCTTCCGGATCTTCTGGAAACCGCAGATCTTCAGGACTCCTCCTGCAGGGAATTCCTCCTGGCTGTTCTTGAGACCGAAGTGAAAGGGCGGAACGAACGGCGTCGGAAGCGCAACTATTCCGCGGCGCATTTCCCGCCAAATATCCGGCCGCTGGAAGAGTTCGACCCGGAAGAGCTGGAGTCAGGGATCACCCAGGCACAGCTCTCCGTTTTGAAAGAACTGTCCTGGCTGGACAACTGCGGCAACCTTGTCTTTGCGGGGCCTCCGGGCCTCGGTAAGACCATGGTTGCCTGTGGCCTCGGCCTACAGGCTGTCAACAGCGGCTATACTGTATGTTTTGAGAAGATGACCAGCCTGATCAAGATCCTTGATACCGCAGAGACAGAGCGCGCAGCCGGATTCCGACTCAAAAATATCAAGAAAGCACAGCTTGTCATCATTGATGAGATCGGCTATACACCGATAAGCCGCGGACAGGCAAACCGCTTTTTCACATTTATCAGTGACACCTATGAAACCAGTTCCATCATCTTTACCACCAACAAAGAGATCGTTGACTGGGCTGAGATGATGGGGGATCCAGTACTTACCACTGCAATGCTGGACCGGATCCTGCACCATGCCAAGTGTTACTCTTTCCGCGGGGAATCCTACCGGCTGAAGCACCCTGACCTGTACCTGCAGGGAGAAACTGGGATGTAAAAATCTGCTTACCGGGTAAAGTAAAAAAGTACTTACCTTACGATGTAAAAATCTGCTTACCAAGGTATGTAACAAACTCCTTACCATACGATGTAAAAAACATCTTACCTAACAATGTAAAAAAGTGCTTGACATTTGCAAATAATCTTCTAAATTATCCGGTTCGTGTATCTCAATTCCTTCTTCCAGTGCAGCTTCAATCCATGCCTTCTTGGCGTCTACCGCATTTACAACCGCATCTTCAATCGTTTTCCCACAGGTAATACAGCCCGGCAGATCAGGATAAGAAACCACATATCCGCCTTCATCTTTATCTTCTACGATTTCCATTCGATAAGACATCTTCATATAATCATTCAGCGTCTTCATCATTTCTCGCCTCACTTTCTACAACCTATCTCACAAGTTCCACATAAACCTTCTTAATTGGTTCATGCTTTGGTATCGTAATTGGCTGGCATCCAGATTTTCGAAATGTATAATGACTACTACCACTTCTCGGAGCATTCATCTTGTAACCATAACTTTCTAATACTTTCCGCAGCTCATCAAACCGGAGGTCTCTCGATAAAGTGCAGATACGCATTAATAGTTTATCCCATTTTGACATTTGAATACCTCCTGTTTACATTATATGTGGTGTCATATTTGGTGTCAATAATATGTATCATAATTTATCCGCACTGGCAACAAAAAATCTTTTTAAAACTATAACCATATGCAATATATCAAATGGCAGATACCCGTAGAATATCTGCCATTTGATGTAATCTGAGTAAAAATGTAATTATTCGAACTCGGCTCTGTCGAGTCAAAACCTAACGGAATTAATTAAGGTTTCGCTTACAATATGCCTAATTTTTATTTCTATTACATAATTTCCACTGGCTTTCTGATGAACTGTTGCCAGAATGTTGCCATGGGCTTATTATAACAAAAAGTCTCTAGAATAAAAAGGTTTATTACTCTCAAACCGGCCTGCTTTTATCTAGTCTTAGTCAAGTCGTAACCAGCCGCATCATTTTCACTCTTATCATAAGCATTATTGATGTATTTAAATGGGTTTGCCAAAAAAGTTTCTTCATCAACATATGCAATATAAGATCCTGTTAATGAATTTACTGTTTTACATACATCACAACTGTATTTTTTTGGATTTTGATTAAAACGATTGTTATTTATAATATCATATACTTTCGATTCTTCATATGTAGTCGATGAACAACCATCAGCATTCTTATGTGTTGTTTTAAACCAATCATATCCTCCATTGTATTTCATAATAACCCCTACAACACCATTATTATGAGAGGTTCTTCCCTTTCGTGTTTCATCTTTCAAACAATACTCTATTTCCCAATCTATCCATTTACTTTCTTTCATGTGTGGGGAAATAATAACAATTGTAACAGATGTATCATACATCATATCTCTCAAATTTTTCTTAATATTATCCGTTGTTGTATCAGTCAAATCAGGCGAGTCACTTGTTTCTCCCTTATAATAAGATGCATCCTCCCCAAGAGCATCAATGATATCATCTCTAAGCTGCTGAGCCTCGCTCCATTTGTATGAGATAAAAGTTTTATGTGCCATAATACCTCCTTTTTCTATGTTACACTGGACTATGTTTTCCATTTTTAAACAATCCTATAAACGAAATAATGTTATTAACCAAATCATAGTTATTAGATTTATGGTTTAATTTTGCAAATGCTTCTATTAATGAGTCATCAACATTCGTATAGTAAGCTGACAAATCCTTATTGACTTCATTCCAAATTTCTTGTGCAATATACCCTGTACATCCTACCGGAACTATCAAATTGTGCTTATCAACAGCGATTTCATATTCAGACCTCATACCATTAGCCAACACTACTTTACTATCCACTAATTTATTTCCAAATAAAAAAATGGACACACCAGCACGCGAAATCATGTCTTCTCTATATTTTTTCCATAAAATTTGGCGAGTGCTATTATCCACAACTCCTTGCGGAAACGGTCGCAATAGAAGCCTGTCCTCATTTACACTCTTTTTATTCATATATATTTCTTGCAAAGCTCCGGTTATCACGGCACTCCCCACACCCAAACCAAAGCCAGAAATAATATTAAAATCTTGTGCAATTAACTGTTGGCTCAACGTCCGAATTAATTCTAACGCATCCATTTCAGTATAATCTCCATACTCTTCTGCACTTCCAGAGATAAAAATATTATTCTGGTTCAATCTCTTACTAACTTCATTCAAGATATCTGTAATCTCGCTGTATTCGTCTATTAGCAAAGCACGGATATTATAACGTTTAAGATCCTCAACAAAAAAATCATGCTTGCGCTTTGCGTATTCATATTCAGCCCGATCCGAATAATCTTCTGCATTCACTTTGCGCATAATTGCATAATGTTGTCTGTTGTTTTGATTCCCATAATCAATTCTGACTCTACTTAATATATAATCGATGTTAGGATCAGAAAAGCTAAAACCAACAAACAAAAATGTTTTTGAAATCAGATCTCCACTCAACGCAGTAATAAACTGAGCGTGATCTCTATAATATTTTTCATAATCATCTTTTATCAGAATCGCTTCATCGGGATTATTCTTATCACCATGCATTTTATACACAATCGCATCTCTGTGTGGCTTAGTAAGCGACAGTTGTTTATTATTATATTTTACGTCCACAATCCTTTTTGATTCAGTCAAAGCATCTTCAATCAATGAATCATAATTTGTTGTCCAATATGTCGAAATAGGAAGACGCGCAATAATTCGATGATTTTCATCCACGTCTTTCTCTTTAGTGAATTCATCAAAAATTACATCATTTATAATGCTTCTGTTTCCGTTTTTGTTATAACAATACTGTGCTAAAGAAACTAAATCATATTCCTTATCAACATCAAGTTCTAAATCATCTGCCACACTTCTGAGCAAATTTTTCCAATCTACATATCCTGCACTTTTAGAGAATCCAGCTCCAATAAACATGGCCGCGCTGTTATCTTTAATTTCTTTTACATATTTATCAATAAATGACGAAATTTCTCTATTCAAATTTTGACCTCCCTTTGTGTCTATTTCTGGGGAATACTTTTCTCCCCCAATGGCATATTCTCTTTACATTATAGTTGGTCATTTTTTAGTTATCATTCTGTTTTAATAAATAAAACTCTGTATCATAATAATCTTAAACTGATTTAACAATTTTATAGGAAGGTGTATTATCTTTGTGGTTAAAAGCAATGCTTATATCGACCTGAGAATAATTCAAAAAATCGTCCCACGTAACTACATAAGCATAACCATTTTCAATATTGCTCTTCAATATAGGGAAAAGATTATTTTTATTATAATAATCATACGATCCTCTTTTATCAGGTAGAATAACAGCAAGCAATGCATTCCGATGACTTGTACGATTATTTCGTGTCGTCTCTCTAACTGAAAAACTGATTTCCCACGGAATCCACTGCGAACGTTGCCACTTTCCAGTTTCTTTCATATTGGGAGATATCAAAACAATTGTAATTGTACTGTCATAAATTTTATTCTTTAAGTGATTCCAAATGGCATCCTCGCTCCACGAAGAAATATCTTCATCACTTTTTTCACCTTTATAAATATCGTCATCACACAAAACTTTATTTTTTATGTAATCAACATAATCACATGGCCAAGTCGGTTGTGTAACGTTAGGCATCATCTGCACATCATTGTCTTTATATTTATAAGATACAAATACTTTTTTCCCCAATTCATTCACCTATCTTTCCATATTCCGATCAACAAAAGTTTTTATGTAGTTTCCCGTAGAATCTTGACTTCGAACACAATAAATCGTTCTTATGTTAGCATTTTCTATAATTTCAGAACTTGTTTTCGTGTAAAGCCACATGCTTCCCTCACTTGTGTATTCGTTATGTTACTTATTTGCTGAACATATTCCATTATACACTCTTTGGCTTATACATATTTTAACACTTTGACCTGCGTATATTCAATATCTGTCTTTACTGCCTCATACATTTTTGCTGTGTACATAAGTTTCCACATTACTTACAAGTACATATTTTTGCTACAGCGCATAGAACTGTCCAGTATTTAACTATAAATACCATTACGACAATCCCTAATGGCACCAAATAAAACCAACGTAAAGTTTTTGACCACATAACTTTCCAGACAGATTCAACTTCTTCAATTTTCCCACTAAACTTACTAGGATTTAATTGATACATTAGTTCTCTATTATTTTGTGGTCTCATTTCTAAGACCCAATCATATATTTTTCTGTATACTTTTTCTGTTCTAAGGAAAAAACCATCCAGATACCAAAAATCAAATTAACCGCCGTTAATGCTATACACAATAAAAGCAAATTTATTTTTTCAGGCAGTAAAGCTAATATAACCGCATAAATTGATACAAACCATCCTTTAATCATAAATGAATTTTGTGCCATTCTAGTTATACATGATTGTATCAAGTCAATTTCTTTATGGATTTCTTCAATTGAAATCTCTTTTTTATCTCTCATATCTTTTCACCCTGGATCACATTAATATTTGAAATATCTTTTTGTTTCCTCCACCACGTCTTTAAAATAATCCATATATAATAAATCTAACGGGAATGGATATTCCATATCAAACTGCCTATTCCATTGTTCC
The DNA here is from genome assembly GCF_002160985.1 of Lachnoclostridium sp. An118. Lineage (GTDB taxonomy): Bacteria > Bacillota > Clostridia > Lachnospirales > Lachnospiraceae > Claveliimonas > Claveliimonas stercoravium. Next base: position 60,007 of record NZ_NFLQ01000017.1, read on the forward strand.
AAAACATCTTGATTTATCTTTATTAAGTGTTGAGTAGGTGCATTGTATGATATGGTTAAATTATTGCTTGTAGCCTCAAACCGACGACTTTCATTAATTGAATGGTATAATTCCGTATTATATCTATAAAAGTACAACGGTTTCTTACGAACTATCTCACTACACACTAATTCCGAATAAATCCATGGAGAATATGTTATGTCAATACTTTTTGAATCACTATTTATATGAATAGACTTTTCAGTATTGATTAAAAATACGCTTTCACATTTGTCAATCATTTTTTGAAGTGCAATATTCAACATGGTATTAACATGTTCAGAAACCTTTAAACATTGTTTATGATTATACAAATAGCCACCATTATCATTTGATCTCTTGTTACTATAATTTGAGTTAAGCATTTCAGAAATATCTCCTGCATAACACCAAACGTTTGAATCCACAAAACATTTCAAATTAAAAGTATCGTTAAGCCATCCCGCAATTGCATTCACTAATTCCTTATCCCCACTTGAATGTGACAGGAAAATATCAGCATCCACTTCTGGAAACCAATCCTTCTGTATTTTTGAACCGTCAACAATATTATTATTGATATACTCACTCAATGCATTTTCTATCCCGTCACATTGTGCTCCGAGATGTTCTTCCCCGATTTTTTGATATTCATGAAAAGATTTCTGTTGTGATTCAAAAAAATGTTTGTCAATTTCTAAATTAAAACCTGCAAACATATATTTACCCTCCGTATTCTCTAGTAATCAAATTATATCACTATTTATCCAAGATTCATATTCTCGTCTATTGTTTTTCCTTATTCCTTATTCTCTTTGTTATAATTTCCATGGTGCTACCATTCACGGTAGGCGGTTAGTCCTTCTCCAGAGGGACTGTGACCCTCTGTTTACATAGAAATCTCCAGACTATCTGCGGAAATCTTGCTAAAGGAGGGGATGCTAATGTTGACTCTCGAAGGTCTGATTGCTGTTATCAGCTTATGCTTAACAGCCTTTGGACTTGGTTACGCAATAGGAAGCAATCACGCAAAAAAATAACCGCCCCAGCCTCGCAAACTGAACGGTTATTTTTCTTAACTAATCATAATGTGGGCTAACCATCTATCGGTAGCACCTTTTCTATAATCATATTAGCATCATACACTAGATATGTCAAACAGATTTCTCCTCCAAATTCAAGCTTCCCTACGTTAATCTTTATCTTCGAACGTATGATACGTAACAACAACTGCAGCTTCTTCTGGAAATATGTCTCCTTCTTCGAAATCAGAGCCACCATTTATTGATACTTTTTCAACCGATCCATCTTTTGTGATGAACCCTGTTATTAGATCTTTATTCTTTTTAGTAGTGATTTCTATAAAACCCGCATTTTCCAAATCAATAATTACCTGCTCATAGTTTTCACCTTTTAAATCCTTTGAAGAAAATGGAACCTGCACTTCATTTGCATCCGGTTTTCCAGCCACCTCATAAAATCTACTAATCCCGAAACATATTGCTGCAATCAAAAACAATATACCCATGCAAGCAAACACTACCCTATCGTTTCTCTTTTTTTCACGCTCTTCATATTCGAGCTGTTTTAGCTGAATCTTTTCCTTTCGTTCGTGTTCCCTAATTTTTGCCTCATCGGTATATGTTTGATGGTAATTAATTTTTTTAGTAATCTCTACTCGTTTTACTCCATCATCCATAAATATCTTGCTACCACAGTAAGAACAGAACATGGATTTTCTATCTTGTTCAATTTCTACAGTCGCACCACAAGCAGGGCAATTCAATTGATACATCTTCATAAGTATTCCTCCAGGCTAATAGTTAATCGACCTCCAACAAGTTCGCCGACTGCATCAAAATTGTTCCTACTGCTATTCCTAACAGCATAGTCAGCATTACATCCTGTCGCTCATTACAACCGATTATATACTCTCCCCATTTCATTCCTAAATCAGAAGGCACTTTGTTGATCTGAATCAGAATGTGCTTTCCTTTTTTTCCATATACCTTTATTTCAGAGCCAGTGTCATTACACTCCATTCTATAATCGCTATTCACCAAGTTGAATTTTCTCTTATCGAACATTTCGCTGGATTTTAATTCATACTTAATATGTCCACACTCAATAATGCAACTTTTTTTCTTTGCTACCAAAAATGCCATTTCATTCGCAGCCATGTCTACGAATGTATATTTACACTTTCCAAATTTCTCTCCTTCACTATATGCTAAATATAAAGGCTCATTTTCCGGAGAATATATTCCAAAGAAATTCTTCTTCAAACCAAACTCTTTGGCGTAATCCATATCGTCCTGTACTTCTTTAACCTCTCTCACGATATATTTATTTGCATACGGATAATTTGCAATATATTCTAAATTCTTCTGTTCACGTTTTACAAATACATCTTCTAATTTTTGTCCGATTGCTTCAAATCCTGCCCCAATAGCAGAAGCACCTGCCCCAACAATCTTTCCTAATATTCCCATCTTAATCCAATCCTCATTTTATGTTTTAAAGCTACTCAAGTTCTTCGTCATCATTCATTTCAATCTTTGTATTTCCACCAATAGCAGACGCAAGCACTCCAGCTACCGTCCCTATTGCAGCCGCACCAATAACAGCTAATGTAGCAATAAACTTTTTATTCTCTGAATCTTTTTCGCCTTTCATCTTGTTTACTTCTATCATTTTATCAATAATATACCTCTTCTCATCGAAAGATAAGTTTTCTTTGTCCAGCTCTTTTTGCAATGAAGTGATAATAGCATCACATGATGAGTAATATGATTTCACACTCTCGCTATTTTCATCAAGAGCCTTGTCCAAAGTCTGCTTATAATCCTGCAGAATATCCTTCATAGTATGTGCGAACTCAGGAAACTGTTCAATTGCCTTCTTTGCAACTTCCGGGTCCATCCTATCAAGCATAGAAGCCATAGTAATGACTTTATCCTTTGTCAAATGTCGAAAATCATCTATCCCTAATTTCTTCAATACTTTTTGTTCTGTTAATGATCTAGCCATATTTATACCCCCATTATCAATTTATTCATGTATAATATAATCCGTAAATTTCGCGACAGTTACCAATTTATACTTGAACCAATTGTACAAATAATAAGAAAAAACACAATGACTCCAGCCATCATCAGTATCCCTTGCACCATTTGTTTACGTTCTAATTCACGTTTAAGTTCCATATTTTTACGTTTTTCTTCTTGACGAATCTGATATCGTGTCTTACGTTTTGGACTTTTTTCTTTCCTTTCCAGACCTCTTTCTATCATTCCTTCTACATCAGCTTGAAGGCTTGCCTCTTTCTTTTTAAAATTAAATGCCAGTTTCATCCCATTCCTCTTTCCTGTATATAAAAGATGATTTTAAATACATCACAATACTGCAATTTATTTTAGTATATCACATTAATAATTACTTGTAATTAACAAAGACCTATATCTCGTCTAATTAGTCACCTCTCCATCCACAAATAATTCAAATTCCTCCGGGTTATTACATATGTCATATTTCTCATTATACTCTCTCTGGATATAATCAATTTTCATCGCCACTTTTGCCTCTTCAATATCATTGTCGCATAAATATACTTGCATATGAATTCCAGTCGCATATCCTCTATCTGTAGAAAACTTAATTGTATGAAATGAATTTTCCGTACACATCTTCACCAGTAATTTTGCGAATTCTTCTTTATCTTCGATCCTATCCCGATTTGCAACTACTTTAAGATACTGATCCCGATTCATACTGATACTGCTCACTACATCCGGCTCCATTGATATTTCTTCCTCAGATTTCTTTTCAAAATGATATCCCGTCATGATAACAAATATCATTATTACGCACACTATACATATACGTTTCTCATTCATACTTCTTATCCCTCTTGTTTGCAATCTATGCATTGCAATTATAGAAAATTTTTAAAGTAAAATCAATATAAGCACAAGGACAATGATGCAAATGAAAGGTATGGATTATTTATGGAGCAAAAGTTACGACAAATCAATGACGTTTCCCTTGGAAATAATTTACGAAACTTAAGAACCGCAGCTAATCTCACACAAGAACAGGTTGTTGCTCAATTACAGCTGCGAAATCTTCCAACTACCCGTAGCATTTACTCTCAGATCGAAGCAGGTACCTACAACATCAAAATTAGTGAACTCATTGCCTTGACCGAAATATTTCATACCGATTTCAACACAATATTTAATGGACTATCCTACAACAAATAACCCTGGATCAACAGTTTTCATTCTGCCATCCAGGGTTTCGCTTATCAGTCATATTCTCCAAATATATACGAGTTATAGTTCCATTCCATTTCTCTGCTTCTTCTTTTTCGGCTGCTGTTCCACAATCTGTTTTTTCTCCTCCAACCGTTCATGAATACTCCTTTTCTGCCCGGTGCTTTTCTGCATTTCCTGTTTCTCGACATTCGGAATATTCGCCGGAATCGTCAGATACATTTTTTCCTGTTTCGGTTCCGGCGAATCCCATACTTTCTGAGCCTGTTGAACTTTCTTCAACTCCGCTCTTGCAGTCTTCATTGCCTTTGTAACTTCCAGTGCATTCTGATATCCATATTGAGCCGGAATCAAATCCAGTGCAGCCTTCGCCTTTTCCAACTGGACTTTTTTCGCATCAATCTTTCCTTCCAGTTCTTTCTGCTCTTTTCGGTGGAACCATTTCTTTTTCACTTCCTTCAGATCTTTTTCCAGTTTCACGATGGCTTGCTCAATGGCATAAATCTTCTGTTCCTGTTTTTTCATCTTATTGAGAATTTGCTGTAATCTCATAACTTCTGCTTCCTGTTTTTCCGAGGAAGGACGTTCTCCTTTTGATTTTGCTGGCAGTGGCTCTGGCGTAATGTCAATCCTCATATCATGATCAATCAGCGGATTTCCTTCCGAATCTCTATCGCAGTATTTCGTCTCCCGCAGAAATTCTACAAATCCCCTCAGGTATCCGACTGCTTTCTGAAGAATCCCGGTAAATAATTTCGGATCCTGCCCATAATCTCGGAGCGACTCCGCCACCGGTTCATCAATCTGTGATTGCTTTGCCATCATCACTTCTACTTCTGATGCACCTGTAAGCAATGCCCGATCTACATTCCGGTTCCATTCCTGCCGGAGATAATTATCTGCCCTGATCTCCGCTTCTTTGGGATTGTTTTTCCCAATCTTCTTGGTAGCAAGATAAGGTCCGCCTTTCTGAAATACCTGCAGCTTCTCATTTTCATCTTGCACAATCTCATTGATAGCATCCGTCATGACCTGCTTCATATTTTCAAGAAATGCATGGGACTTAAATTCCTCTTTCTTTGGTTGAAAGAAATTCGTCTCATACACTTCTCCTTTTTTGATGATCTTACATCCGGACCGGAGATTTCCGCCCTCATCGAGGATTTCCTTTTTCGTCCTCACATGCTTTCCCTTTTCATTATAAAACATATTTCTACTGGCAATTTTCCGCTCCACTTCCTGCTGGATTTCCCGTTCCGAAAAGATCAGATGGATATGTAAATTCGTTTTACTCTTATTATGATGCAAAGCTGCACAGCAGCCCACATCATACTTTTCCAGAAATTTCGATGTTATATATTTTAGCAGAATCTCATGGTCATAATCGATCAGGCTCGGCGGTAACATAATAATCAGCTCTCTGGCTTCAATACAGGTTCCCTCTGTTCCGCTTTTTGTAAAATCCTGCTGATTCTGTTCGGCAAGCAGATTCCAGTAGCTGCCCTCCACATTGGAAAAGACCGCATACAGATTTTCCTGCCGCTTTGGGCTGCTGATATAATCCACTCTGCCTTTTACGTCATGCAGCTTGCTTTCCATCACAAAACTATGATTTCGTCTGTTCACACTTCCTCCTTTCCGCCGGATACACTGCCCTCAGAAATCATCACCTCTATTCGCTTTTACAGAATACTTTGGCAAGGCAAAATCTGCCCCTGCGAGGCCCTCCGGGAGGACGAAAGACACAGAGCATAAGCTTAGCTTGTGCGATGGGTGTATTTCGCTCTCAATCGCCGAGGGCTCTTTTGGTCATATCCGGATGATTCTATATCTACTGATGAACGATTTTTTCTAATTGGCGTATCCGCCATTTTTATTGATGCCCGTTTCCGGGACTGTTTCTCGTTTCTGCTTTGTTTTCAAAGTTTTTTCGCTCCTGTTCACACCTTCTTGTTCACATTCCGCCCGGATATTTGTGAACAGAAACCTGTGAACAAGGCTCAAAACATTTTAAAAGTAATGCTTAATCAAATGGGACTTCCATTTTTCATCCACCTTCAGAAATCCCTCTTCATCTTTTTTCGGCTGAATCCTTTTCCACGACCTCTGCGTTCCGATTAATCCACCAAACCTGTGATTGCCATGTTTCGTCCAGCCGATGATTTCATGGTCCATAAGATCACCAATTTCTTTTGACTGCCATTTTGGCACAATGCCTTCCTGATGAAATACCTGCTGATAGATAATGGTCGAACACACATAATCTTCTTCGTATGCATCAAGGAATGCCTGAATCATACCGGTCTGGGTATCTTCCGGCATGAATTCCCTCTGGAGAAGTTTAACGTGATCTTCCATCTCCGGTGAAAAGGTCATCGGATAGTCTCCGCTTTGATAGATCTCCATTGCCTCCGCCCATGCCTGGATAATATACGCTCTGGATTCTGCTTCATTTTCATAAATGGTGGTTTCCGCTTTTTCCGAAAATACCCTGACCGGAGCAAATCTCCGGTTTCCGGTACGGTCAAACGGTAGAAAATTCAGATCATTGGAAGTACCGCAAAATACACACTGGCGATACCGGTCCTCGGCTCGCCTTTCATATGGGATACGATAAATATCCTTCTGCCGACTAAGGAACGATTTCGTCTCTTCAATGCTCTTGGCATTTGCTACTGCATTCATTTCTGACATTTCCACGATCCAGTGTCCCTGCAGATATTCATAAACCTTCTTATCATCGATCCGCTTCATATCGTCCGTAAACCAGTCATCTTTGATTGCCAGATAACGGAAGAATGTGGATTTTCCGGTTCCCTGCCCTCCAACCAGACAGAGCATGATGTCATATTTGGCTCCCGGCTCATACAGCCTGCGGATTGCTCCCATCATATGCATCTTCATCACCTCTCCGGTATATGCAATATCTTCTGCTCCAAAGAAATGTGTCAGCATATGCTGAATCCTCGGAATACCATCCCATTTCAGACTCTCCAGATATTCAAGAATCGGGTGAAAACTGTTTTCATTCGCCACGATATCGATTGCCTTTACAATCACCCGGTCACTGGTCAGTCCATAATTCTTTTCCAGATATAACGCTATATTGTTCATATCAGTATCCGTCATATGAACACCACGCCTTTTCCAGGGCATTTTCTTCATAATGTCAATCTGACAGGTCATTTCATTTCTACAAATAGCTCCTTTCAGACAGGGATCATGCTCCAACGCATATTTGCAGTTCTGAATGGATTGACGAATTTTCCCCTTTTCCGTGGTATCCAGCCGTTCCCGGATATCCTCCACTGTCAGAAGCTCCGTTTCCACAATCTCCTCTAAGTTCTGCAAGGACTCCTCGCTCATATTCTGCAATTCTCTGTTCATACCGCTTCACCTCCTCCCTTCTGTTCTGGAAAAATCCAGAATCTCTTCATCTGTTCCAAACATCAGCATGTCCACCAGATAACTTATCTTGCTTTCATTCTGTAAAGCTTCGGCAAATAGCGGATGCCATTCCTCTTCCATAGATTCCGGCTTGTAAAACTCCTTCCAGAATTCCATCCATCGTAGATACCGCAGTAATACATTCGCAGCATCCTTTGCCCATCCGTCAATTTTCTTTTGGACAAATTGAATCCGTTCTTCTTTTGTTGGAACCTTCTCTTTTTTCCTGGCACCTGAATTTTGTTTTCTTCCTATCTCTGTTTTCCCGATTGGAATTCCCAAAGAAAAATCTTCGTTGATTTTCTTCGCTGCTTCGAACTGGGATAATCCAAACAGCACCGCCACATAATTAACCGCATCACCTTTTGCCCCGCAGGCAAAGCAGTAATAATTCTGATCAATCTTCATACTGGGATGTTTGTCATTATGAAAAGGACAGCACACCATCCCATTACGTCGCACTCTTAAGCCATATCTTTCTGCCGCCTGCCTTGCGGTGACATGTTCTTTCACTTCCCGAAAAATGTTCATGTTCCATCCTCCTGTATCATTTGTTATTAATTTCAGTAATTTTCCCTCTTTCCGTTACAGGAGAACTTTGCTATACTACACATAAAGCTATATGCGTATAGGCAGACTTCTCCCGTAAGGATTGAGTTTTTGTCTATGAGGCTTTACCAGAGCCTGCATAAGTTTTTGTTACCGTTAGAAATGTCCTTGTTACCAGCAGGGGCATTTTCTTTTTTAGGGATGTTCAGGTGATTCCTCATGCTGCGGCTCCTCCCTCATCCCATTAAATGTCACAGCAACCATCTGGATGGTCTGAAGCAGTTCTTCATTTTCTTCACTGCATTTTTCCAACCGTTTCAGTTCATCTAAAATCTGCTGCATCTGATTTTTCAGAGCCTTGTAGACTCTTGGATTTCCCTGCACGGTCACTTCCCAGTCCATCAACTTTCTCAGGATGTACTCCTGTTTGGTAAGCCCGGATAACGCCACCATGCGATCAATCATTTTTGCTTCTTCCTCGGATACCCGGAATCCCACCGTCCGGTTTCTCCATCGTCCTTTTGCGTCCAACGTTTTCTCCATCAGATTTCATCCTCCTTCTCCATCCGTTCCACATCCAGTTTATTCGCCATCTCCGTCTGTACCGTTGGAAACAAATGTGCATACCGGTACATGATTTTTTCTGCTTCATGCCCTACTCTGTTTCCAATGGCAAGAGCAGTAAATCCCATATGGATCAGCAGGGAAACATGGCTGTGACGAAGATCGTGAATTCGTATAATTGGAACTCCTGTCGCTTTACATCCTCTTTCCATTTCATGTTTCAGATAAGATTTGGAAAATGGGAAGATCCGCTGATCCGGTGCCAGTGAATAATACATCTGAAGATAGTCCTGCATCTCTTCACAGAGAAACTCCGGCATCACAACAATCCGGTTACTTTTTGCTGTCTTTGGTGAAGTAATAATGTCCTGCTTTTTCATCCGATGGTAAGTTTTATTGATCCGCACTGTGTGTTTCTCAAAATCAAAGTCTGACGGTGTGAGGGCAAGCAACTCCCCTTCTCGGATTCCGGTCCAATAAAGCATCTCAAAGGCATAATAGGATCTGGGCTTATCCATCATTGCTTCGGCATATTTCAGATACTGTTCCTTTGTCCAGAATTTCATTTCCTTTGGAACCTCTTTTCCCATACTTCCTGCCTGTCTTGCCGGATTGCAGGGCAGATTATAATAGTTGACTGCATGATTGAAAATTGCCGTGAGCTGTGCCTGAATCGTTTTCAGATAATCCACGGAATAGGGCTTGCCCTTTTCATCCCGATATGCCATCATTTCATTTTGCCAGGCGATCACATCCGCCACGGTAATCTCGTTAATCTTCCGTTTTCCAAAGTAAGGAAGGATTTTTGTCCGCATAATGTGGCTTTTCGTCTCAAATGTACTTTCCTTTACCCTCGGGCGTTTATACTCGGAATAAATCTCATAAAAGCTCTCAAACGTCATATCCAGCTTATTTCCTTTTCGGAGCATCATTTCATGTTCCCATGCAGTCGCTTCCCGTTTGGTCTTGAAGCCACGTTTCTGCGTCTGCTTTCTTTCCCCGGTAAAATCGGTGTACCGGAACACCACTCTCCATGTACCTTTGTCTTTTTCCTGATATACAGCCATCTTAAGTACCTCCTATTTTTCTTCATAAAATAATTTTTTCTTGAAATAATTGGCATCCACACGCCCCGGCACTGTGATCAGTCCCATTCCGCTGAGTTCTTTATTCAGCTGGCGGATAATCTGGTATGCCTTTGACTGTTTGACCTGTAAAATATCCATTACCTCTTCCGCAGTCAGAAACCCATTCTTTAATTCAGACATTCCATTCACCTCCTTCCACATCATCTTCAAGGAAAAAACCCTCTACTTATCCAAACTTTCAAGGCACCTTATACAACCTCATTTTCAAATTTTCTCGAACTTAACGTTATTCAGTTAAGTTTTGTTTGTATTATATTAACTATTTTTCGTTAAGTCAAGTGGTTTGAACATCGGTAATTAAATTTTTTTGTTTAAGTTTTTCTTGCGTCTTATTTTTCCATATGCTATACTGATTTAAACAAATATCGTTAACCACCCGTTCCTATTCATTGCACAACAGTAGGAACTTATATTCAAAATTGAATAAAAGATTTCAGGAAAAGGAGAGATCCCTATGGCATTTGGAAAACGTATTAAATTTTTCAGAAACAGAAAATGTATGAAGCAGAAGGAGCTTGGCGAACTTCTTGGATTCCTTGGAAAAACTTCAGATGTCCGTGTGGCACAGTACGAGACAGAAGCAAGAACCCCTAAAGCTGATCTGGTCAAAGAAATGGCACAGATCTTCGGTGTAAGCACCAGAGCCATCAATGTTCCGAATATTGACTCCTATCTTGGTCTCATGCACACCCTCTTTGCACTGGAAGATATGTATGGAATCAAGATCGGAGAGATTGACGGAGAGCTCTGCCTCCGGCTTGACCGGGAGCACAAAGAATATCAGCACCTGTTCACACCTTTTCATACATGGCAGCAAATGGCTGCAAAATTGGAAGCCGGAGAACTCAGCCAGGAAGAATACGATAACTGGCGATATAACTATCCGGAACTGGATACCTCTGAGATTCGGGCAAAGGTTCCGTCTCAGGAACTCTCTGACGAACTCATCAAGGCACTGAAAAAAGAGAATCAATAAAGAAATGCAATCATCAGAAGTGCCCAAGGGCACGTTCTGAGATTGTAAGCGGTCGCCAAGGTCTCAAGCAAGCTTGGACTTTGGCTCGTCGCTACTACAAAAAGAAAAAACCTTACTGACTGCTCTTTCCAATTTTGGAAACAGTTCATCAGTAAGGTTTTTATGTTATAGAAATAATATTTTATTCAACGGATATTGCAGGAATGTTGCCAATCCGTTGCCATGAATTAACGGAATTTGCTTGGATACGGCATAAATACTGGGTTTATTTTTGCAAAACCCTATTCAAACTCCTCAAAGTCATTGTGCAATCGTGGTATTTCTGGCGGATTTTTCGCAATTCTCGTATCCATATTATACTGTTTTTTAGGGGTATTTTGAGTACCCACAGGTTTTAGTACCATAATAGTTCCACGGTTCCTTTTCTGTTAAAACTATATTTACAATGTCATTAAAATCAGTCTATAATTTTCAGCTTCATTTTTCGCCTCACTTTTAGCTTCATTTTCTGAGGCTGAAAAATTCAGATTTTTTAAGGATAATGGTAAGCTCCTCTTGGTCAGAACAGTATCAATATTCCATTCTTAGATTTTTGAAAACACTAGTCTTCATCATTCTTCATAACTTGTAATTTTTCCAATATTTGCCTAATCGCATTTCGTGGAATCACACACTCTTCATCCATGTGTTTTTCCAATCTAATCCAATCTAAATTTTCATCCAGTAAATAGTTTTTTATTTCATCTTCAACAGTTGCTCCTATTGTCTCCAATAGACCAACTCGTAAAGCTAAGTCTAAGACATAAAAGACATACAAATTGACCATATTATCAGTATCACTATTCGGATCACTTATAAATGAGCCTAAACTTGATGGTTTATAAATATAATGCGTAAGTTCTGTTCTAGTGTCTTGCAAAGCCTCTTTTGCCTTATCAGACGGTACACCCAACATATCTGCTCCGATTTTGTATTTCTTTGTTAAACGTGTACCAACATCTATACATTCTAATACCTTGTTAATATTCCCTCCATTGTTTTTTTGATTACCATGCAAAAAAGCTATTGCAAAACCATCGCATATGTGCATTAACAATACTAATCTATGTTCAATATTTACTGCACTGTAATTTTCTGAATGCAAATAAAAATATGAAGAAAATAATGTTTTATTTAAAGATTTCTGTTCCCTTCCAACATTTCTAATCTGTATATATCGTGTAATAATATCTTCCGATATTTCTCGGTGGTTTCTGCCAATCAGTAAAGCACTGTTTTTCCACTTAGAGTCTGTCACATAATATGGCACTCTAAATAATTCTTTAACATCACGTTTAATATCGTCTACCAAATATTCAACAGGCTTATAAAAATATCCGTCATTCCATGCTAAAATTTCCCATATGGCATAAATAATTTCTTCCAAATTATCTTTACCAACAATTTGTAACTCACAATATGTTCCCTCAATTATAAGGTCTACACTCGTTCCACTTTTATATATAAAATGTATTTCTTGATTGCTCCATGCTGTTGGATTGGAATTTATTTCAAAAACGATTTTCACTTTTTGTGTGAACAATTCATCAGAAACTAATTCTTGTATTTTATTTTGATATTTTTTTAATAATGCCTTATCTCCAACAATAATTTCATTAAACAGCTCTTCTCCTACTTTTTTTCTTAAAATCACTTCTACAAGTTTAGGATTTTTTAACTCGTTTCCTTTTATCAAAGATTTTGGCCTAGCTTTTGTTGATTCCGAAAATCCCAAAGTGCAAGCTCCGTCAGCAGTTGCAAACGAACAAACAACCTTATTCTTTTTAAAATTCTCTTCTGTCTGTAATCCAGTTTTAAAAAGCCTCATCATATCCGGCAAGACTTTAATTTTTCTTCTAACAGTACCTTTTACAGCTTTTTCATCCTGTCCCCTTTTGATAAAATCAAAATCCGTATCCTCTAATGTACCTTGAATGCATTTGTCAAAAAAATCTTGGGAACTAATATTTGAATGTACTCCCGTCAAATGTTGAAAATTATTTTCCATTGCAGCTACTATGTAGTAATCATTCTGTACAAATGCCTCTGAACAGACCAAATACTCATAGTCAACATAAATTGTCTTATATTGTTTAGCCGCCTTTATTATCTCCAAACGGACACGTTCTTTAAAACTTTCTTCAGCCATTGTACTCCTTTATCAAGAAAAAAGGATGACCGCAGCCATCCTTTTTCTGATTTTTAGCAGTTTACTCTGTAATGGGAATGAGTTTAAGGTCTTCATCCCGACCACTGGAAACGGATTTTAAGTCGCCGTTCCGACTATATTATCTTCTTTTTCTATTCTAAGTATACACTATAATATGCTGAAAGTCAATTATTTACCACATCTGTTTCTCTTTCTCTGCATATGAACAAGAAAAAGAACTTATTCCTTTACATAGTATAGCATAACCCTGTCAGATTACAATATTATTTATATACTATTCTATGTACTCTTCCCCCTGCCAATGCCTTGACCATACCACACTCTGCACAATACGGTCACTCTCTTATTCCTCTACCGCCCGGAACAACTCAATTAGCGATTTCAGTCCGACCAGCTTTTCCATATCCACTGCGTCTGCGGATACTACTCTTTTCAGTTCTGTCTCGATCTCATCCATTCTATGCTGAATATCCATCAACATCTTCCTATTGGCAACAATCTCCAGTTTTTGTTCCAGACTGCTCTGGATCATGTAATCCTGTTTTTTCTTCCCACTTATCAAAATTCTCTGCTCCAATTCTGCCCGTTCTTCCGGAGACATACGAAAATTAACGATTATATCTCTCTTCCGATTATGTTCGTCTTTCTTTTTCTTTGGCTGCGCTTTTTGCCTTGGTCTTTTATACATACTCTTTACCCTACCCTTTCCATATTCAGTTTTTCAGCCATATCCTTCTGTGCGGACGGGAACATATGAGCATAGTGCAATGTAATATCAATACTTTCATGCCCCATTCTCCCGGCAATATCCACCGCTGAAAATCCCATATCAATCAGCATAGAAACATGGGAATGCCGAATATCATGGATTCTGATTCTCTTTACTCCCGCCTTTTCTGATCCCCGAATCATCTCATGATGAAGAAAACTTTTTGTAATCTGGAACATCCGGTCATCATCTTTAAATCCATACAGCATAGCCAGATATTCTTGAAGTTCCTCACAAAGGAAATCCGGAATAGATACGGTACGGTTACTTTTCTCTGTCTTAGGATCAGTAATATAATCTTCTCCCTTTATTCTCTGATAAGATTTCGTAACAGAAATAGTTTTAGCAGAAAAATCTATATCTGCAGGTGTCAAAGCAAGAAGTTCTCCCACTCTCAAGCCAGTCCAGAACAGAACTTCAAATGCGTAATATGCCTGCGGTTTATCAATAATTGCCTCTGAAAATTTCTTATATTCTTCCTTCGTCCAAACCAACATTTCTTTTCTCCTCTCTCCACCCATACTTCCAGCCTTTCTGACCGGGTTTTCTTTCAGTTCATATAGCCTGATCCCGTGATTGAATATAGCGCTCAACTGTGACTGTAAGGTTTTCAGATATACTTTTGAATATCCATTTCCATCTTCATCACGGAATGACATCATTTCATTCTGCCACCGCACCACGTCTGCCGCTTTGATTTCATTCATTTTCTTATTACCGAAATAAGGCAGTAATTTTGTCTTGATGATATGCTCTTTGGTAAGCCATGTGTTATACTTTAACCGGGGTTTCATATCCTCCGCATAGACTTCCACAAAATCTTTAAATAGCATATCCAGAGAAGCTTCTTGTTTCTGCCGGAATGTTTTTTCCCAGTCCAGAGCCTCCCTTTTGGTCTTAAATCCTCTTTTCTTCTTTTTCTTATTATTACCTTGCCAGTCCCGGTAATAAAATGCCACATACCATGTATTTCTCTCCGTATCTTTGTATGCTGCCATCACTTAACCTTCTTTCAATCCATAAAATCGCTCTTCATAATACTTCCTACTCACCCGGCCGGCCACAGTAAGGTATCCTTTCGCATTCAACTCATCATTCATCTGACGAACTAATTTGTAAGCAAAGGGTTTTGACACTCCTAGATCCTTTGCCACGATTTCTGCAGTTACAAATAATGTATTTTCCATGATCATTCCTTCTTTCCAGACGTCCTGCGCCTACTATATCGCACATCAATGAATAAGTGAAATGTGCGATATTTTCTATCGCAGACTTGACACACCCAAATAAAACTGATCCATGTTCATCAAATCAGCTTCATTCAATAATATTTCTTCCTTATTAAATAATCGTATCCCTGTCGTACATTACAGAACATACATGTTTCCTTTATTGTCTGTTCCTGATCTGCCCGAATGATAAAGTGTTCCTTTGAATTGTAAAATGGCTTTGCACACACCGGGCATAAGCACATTAAAATCGGTTTATCCAGTTTTTTGATCTCCATGCTGGTACGCAGTGCCTTATCCACTTTTATCATCTGCTCCCGGTTCAGCCTGCCAACAAAATCATCCAGACGTCCTTTATCCAGTGTCCGGATCTGCTCCAATAGGACAAAAGACTCTTTCTCAAGTCCTTTGATTCCATTAATCGGTACATGTGTCGGCAGTTTTGTCTTTGGTCTGCTCGTGATAGCTGCAACAATGACCGTTGGACTATGCCGATTTCCCCGGTTGTTCTGGATGATCAGCACAGGACGGTATCCGCCCTGCTCACTCCCGAAAACAGGATTCAGATCTGCGTGATAAATCTCTCCACGCCGCACTTCTTGTTCTTCCACAATCATATCTCCTTCCTCTGTACGCCTTAGAACTTTCTTTGTTCCGTATGGCTCTCCCTCCGCTCTTTTGAAACCATTATTCACAGTGGGTATGTATCAGCCGGACGCAAAACATTTCTTTGTATCCGGCTACCATAATTGCCTGTTTCAGCCTATTTGTCCTCGACGCCCCGGCTGTTATCGCATGTATTTCATGCGGGGAAATCATCAAGCGGCTGATTGCGAATCAGCTCCACGGGCCTATGCCCCTCTGAGGTTCTCCCAAAGCTGCCCTCACTTGTTGCGACATCCTCAGAGCTGATTCCGCTATGCTCGCCTCGCCGCAGGCGGCAAGGCTCCATCGCTGCATAGCTCCTCGTCTTCCCCGAAAAGAATCCTTCTTTCCGGGGGCCCCTATATGCTCGACTTTATGACCGGACAGGAGTATCATGATACCTGTTGCCTGTTATCGCCTTATCAGTAGCAATCTGATAGTTATAGCCGGGTATTTTCCGCTCCCCGGACAGATAAAACAGCCGCAAACCGATTCTTCTAAATATGTGGGATTTCGCTGCCTTTACCCGTCCGGATCATGGCGTACCCGCTAACGTGGCTTACGCTCATCACGATAGCAACAGGAACGTACTTGATGAATGGGTATGAACTTTTCAAGGTCCTAAGCGGCCATAAAAAGACCTCTCACTTTATTTGCCGTTAAGTGAGAGGTCTGCTCCGCTATTTCAAATAGTTTTTCAATTTTTTTATAATCTTTTCTCTTCTTCTATGAACAGTGCTTGGAGAAACGCCTATTTGCTCTGCATATACTCGTTCCGTTTTTTCAGCAGAAATTTTTTGAATTACAATATCCTCCACGCTCTCATGGCTATCAAGAAACTGCTGTGCGTTATCTTCCATAAGCCTGTCCAAAGAATCTTCTCGGCTTGGAAGGGTTTGTTTTATATTTCCATCCTTATCTTTAACCGTCCGTCCTGTTTTCAAATCATTTTCAAAATATCTTATTTTTCTATCGCCTTTCATATAGGCTGCATATACCTCATCCGTGACTTCTACAAATTGACCACGAATCCATATTTTCTTGTTATCAGCTTTCAAGCTGTCTGCCTCCATTCTTCTGAACTTTTAAGAAAATTCAGAAGAATGGAGGGCTTCTGCAGGAAGGCTCAATCAAACTGGTGTATATTACAACACGACATTTTCCGACAAATAAAAAAAGCACCTGCATGAAAGCAGATGCACACGCATGACAAAAATCGTCATACGAAATAAAGTAATGATGAAAAGTGGTAAAAAATGTCGAACAAAAAAATACCGCAATCCCATGGAGGACTGCGGTATGTATAGACTGTCTTTTTGTTCCTGCTCCTGGCGGGTAGCCGCTGATTCTTATTCGTAAAAGGCTCACGCTGTAAGCGAATGATGCAGTGTTGATGTCGGTTCTTTTATCCATTGAGCAGCCCCTCCAAATATTTAATACCGAGGCTCACTACAATGGCACGGTCAACGGTGGCGAGGGTCTTGCTGTCGAGCCTGCCGATATACTCGCCGAGCCTCGCTTTGTCTATCGTTCGGATCTGTTCGAGCAGGACGGTGGATTCGGTCTTGAGACCGCTTGTTATTATCGCTACATGGGTGGGCAGAGCCGCTTTTGTCTTTCTGCCTGTGATCGCCGCCACGATGGTGGTGGGGCTGTGCTTGTTGCCAGTATTATTCTGCAAAATCAAAACCGGACGAACGCCGCCTTGCTCACTGCCGAAGCCTACGCCGAAGTCGGCGGAATAGATTTCGCCTCGTTTAATCTCTTTCATAGTTAGCCTCCGTTTAAGTAAAAGGCGGCCGAGTGCTTTTGGGCAAACGACCGCCTTGTGTTTTGTATCAATCGCTCTTGGTTCTGTCCGTATTTGTCCACGACGCCCCGAACAAGGGAACACATCCTCCGGTCATGCATTTGACCTCATTGGAATCCCACCACTCCCAGGATCTCTGCGAGGCGCCCTCATTGGCTGCGACGGCTCACGGCATTTTGTTCATACCGCTTCAACGCTCGGCCTGTGACTGGACGCAAGTATCATTATTGCTTCTGCTTTTCATGGCCTTCGGTGCGGATGCGCCGCACCGTCCGACTCAAAAGGTCGTGTGGCTTATCGGCTTCGCCGACGGCAGAAGGAAGGTAAAGGATGCGCTGTACTATTCGGTTTTCAAAGAACGGGCGGAGGCTATAGAGAAAGCCCCCTCACTTTCCATGCCGAAAAGTTGAGGGGGCTACAACCAAGTTTTTTAATTTTCTAAAAGATTTTTGAGCTTTGCTCTGATTTTTGCGATCCGCTTGCTGATTGCCTGTTGTGATACGCCGTAAATTTCGGCAAGGTCGGTGCCTGAAATATCGGCGTAATAATGGCGGTAGATGAGGAGCTGTTCCTAATCGGTCAGCTTGAGGATGGCTTTCCTGAGCTTGTCCGTCATAATGCTTTCCACTACGGCGTCGCATACATCCGGCTGCTCGGCGATGAGGATGTCCTCGCCGCTGAATTCATCGGTGGTCAGCATATCGTAAGAGAAGTCGCCGTTGTCCGCAGAGCGTTCGTCCAGATATTTCTGTCGACGCTTTGCTCGGTAGAATTCTGCGTAATCCTCTTTGGATACCTCCATAAGCCTGCCGTAGAGAGGCAGGAACAGCTTGTCCGCATATAACGGGCAGATTTGCTCACGGCGACAGAATTCCTCATAGGTCAATTCCGTGTACCCGCCGTTTTCTATGATATAAACCGCTTTGGGTTGTTTTTTCAAGGTTATGTGCCTCCGTTCAATCGTTTTTGGTTGGTTTCAAAAACGATTGATACGGAGGGCTGCGGCAGCCGACAGAGCTGCCGGATTGCCGCTGTTTTAAGGCGTAAAGGCCGCAAAAAGTCAAGCCAAGTAAAATTCCCGTTTTTTCGGTGCTTTTATTGGCGCTTCTCGGATATTGTTTTGAATTCTGTCGACCGGGAAGGTCAAAAAAATATAGGTGTCTGTGTGTCTGCGCAAAGACAGTCTTTGCTATTTCAACACCTGTATCTTTCCTGTGTTATTTCTCATTTCCTACCTTGTCACCGAAGGACGGCGGAAACGCCGTTTCTTACGGCAAAATCCCATATTTTATGTTTTCAAGCAACGACGCAAGGTACATCGGGTTCACCTCCTGTTCAAGATGGTTTTCTATAAAATAAGAACGACGGCATTTTCGGATTTCTAATGCCTTTAAGTAAATTTTTTGGCGAACTGCCTGTTTTCGCGCTGAAAGGAACGGCATTTTGTCGAGAGAGTAGTCAAGACCACCGGCTTAGCCGGTGGCTTGCTTTGACCCTATAAGGGTCTTTTACCGGCACCGGAGTCTAAAGACTCATCGATTTGGTTCGCCAATCGCAACATCATTTTCTTACTTGAGCCCTAAAGGGCTCTTCTTATCTGTTTTGCTTTACTGGCTCACCCGTGAACGGGTCTATATA